>NZ_SEBR01000027.1 GCF_004295795.1 Flavobacterium sp.
GGCTGTCAGGTCGCCAAAATCGGTCGTGCCGCGCGCCCTTTTGTTACTTTTGCGGCGAGGCAAAAGTAAGCCCCGCTGGCAGGCGACGAATCAAAATCAAAGCCTGCGGCAGCGCAGCTACCGAAAGAAGCAAAATGAGCGAAGCTCATTTATCCACGCTTCGAGAGTGAGAGAAAGCTCCGGAAAAATAGAATTTCTTAAAAGAAAAAGGATCGTCTTACGACAATCCTAGCCCGGATGACGGCAACTAGCCTTTTGCAGAAAAAACCGAATTTTTCTTGACTTAAAACAGCGACCAAAGGAAGCTCGTTTTAAGACATAGAAAAACCGGTTTTTGCAAAAAAGCTGGTGCCAGTAAGCCGGAAAAAGCTCCAAAAAACAAAAAAATCCCACACTAAAATGAAACTAATTCAAAAAATAACAACGGCATTCCTGTTGCTGCTAGCAACGCAACAAACCGCTGCACAAAGCATAGAAAACACGATCCGGCAAAACGATAGTTTGTTTTGGAACGCCTATAACGCTTGCGAAATCGAAAAAATGCACGCTTTCGTCGCAGAAGATCTCGAATTCTACCACGACAAAGGCGGCCTGCAAAATTCCTGGCTGGAGTTCAAAAAAGCGATGTCCGAGAACATCTGCGGCAAAAAAGATTGGCATTTGAGACGCGAGGCCGTGCGCGGTTCGGTGAAATTCTATGTGATGGAAAAGAACAACGAGGTTTATGGCGCGATCCTTTCGGGCGAACACAAATTCTTCGTCTCCGAAAACGGAAAACCCGAATATGAAACCGGAGCGGCGCGATTCACACATTTGTGGCTGCTCGAGAACGGCCAGTGGAAAATGAAACGCATTTTGAGTTTCGACCATCAGCCGGCGCATTATGCGAACGAGCGAAAAATCGTCTCCGTCCAAAACAAAAAACTAAAGCAATTCCAGGGAAAATACGGCAGCGGTCAAGGCGTAATCACAGTCGCGCCGGGTGATGGCAAGCTGCTGTTGACCTTGGGAGAAAATCGGTACGAGCTTTGGCCCGAGTCCGAAACCGTTTATTTCACGAAGGAGCGCGATCTCACTTTCGAGTTCGTGAAAGTCGGGGCGAAAGTCTCTGAATTGATCATCAAGGAACGCGGCTCGGTGGTCGAAAAAGCTTCAAAAACAAACTGAAACAATGAAAAAAACACTCTTTATAGGGGCGTTTCTCGTGGGAAGCCTCATCGGATTGCGCGCCCAAAACACAAGCGAAGGCGTCGCGACCGTCGATTCGAAAAAAGTCGGATACAAGACTTTCAACTTACAACATCGAAAGGAAGGCGATCCCGTTCTGGTTTTCGAGCCGGGTTTGGGTGGCGGGACTTTCGATCCTATCCTGGCGCTTCTTCCCGACACGATTTCGGGCATTCAGTATGAAAGAAGCGGATTGGGAAAATCGGAGTTGGATTTGGGATTGACCTCGGATGCGCAACTCGTCGATCGCCTTCACGGACTGTTGGTCGCTTTGAAGATAAAGCCGCCGTATCTGTTGGTCGGACATTCCATCGGCGGACCTTACATCCGGTTGTTCGCCTCAAAATATCCTACAGAAGTTTCCGGCCTTGTCTTTCTGGATCCGACCGATTTCATGCTGACCGCGGACGAAGACGAAAAGGCGAGAATCCAGTCCGGAAGCGGCACAGGTTATCGGAAAACGTTCGCGGCAGTCCTCAAAGCCATGTCGCAAAACAGTAATTTCGGTTCCGGAGCGCACAACGACGCCAAAAGAGCAATGGCATCGAACGGCGATGGCTATTTCCCGGAGTATGCGAATTTGCCGCGTCTGGAAAACATTGCCGTTACCGTCGTTATTTCCTACAACAAATATATCGAAGCGCCAGATGAAGAAATGAACAAAAAACTGAAGTTGGGAATCGATTTCAAACCTTGGTGGAAACAATACGACGACTTGAGAATCAGCCATTACTGCGACTTGATCAAGGACAACGACCGCAGCTCGATCGTGCTTCTTCCGAAATACAGCCACGGTTTGTATTACCAAGATCCGAAGCTGATCGCGAAATTGGTCATCGAGAATTACAACAACGCAAAAAAGCCGTAATAGACGCGTGCAACCTTTTTGCTCCAAAAACCGTCTTGCTCAACGGAGGCAATCCTGATTTCGAAATTCGCTTGGGTCAATTTACCTGAAAGAACCAATCCGTTCGGTATCGAATCCTTAAATCACTATTTTTAAACCAATTACCAAACAACAACCACGCCTGGGGCAAAGCTTGTCGCTCAAAGCCTAAAGCGAAAAATCATCAATCTATGAAACTTGTCATCGACAACATCGACAAGAAATATCCCAATGGCGTGCATGCGCTGAACGGCGTTTCTGTCAGTATCGAAAAAGGCATGTTCGGGCTTTTGGGTCCGAACGGCGCCGGAAAATCCTCACTTATGCGAACACTCGCCACGCTTCAGGAAGTCGATTCCGGCTCAGCTTTTCTGGGCGACATCGACGTTTTGCACGACAAGGAATCCGTAAGGAAAGTCTTGGGTTATCTGCCGCAGGAATTCGGCGTTTATCCGCGCACTTCGGCTGTCGATCTGCTAGACCATCTGGCGCTTCTCAAAGGTTTCGACAACAAGACCGAAAGACGTCAGATGATAGACGAATTGCTCGTGAAAGTCAATTTGTGGGAACATCGCAAAAATGCCGTGAGCAGTTATTCGGGCGGAATGCGCCAGCGTTTCGGGATCGCGCAATGCCTTATCGGAAATCCGAAATTGGTGATTGTCGACGAACCGACTGCAGGTCTCGATCCCGGCGAGCGGAACCGTTTTTACAACATCTTGAGTGAAATCGGTGAAAACGTGATCGTGATTTTGTCGACGCACATCGTTCAGGACGTGCGCGAACTTTGCACGCAAATGGCCATTATGGACAAAGGGCGCGTACTTTTCAGCGGAAATACCGACGAAGCCTTGCTACAGATCAAGGACAAGGTTTGGGAACGCAAGATCGACAAACACGAACTTTCGCAATATCAGCAGGATTTCAAGGTGATTTCGAACAAACTCGTTGGCGGAACGCCGCTGATTCACGTGTTCTCTGAAAATGCGCCGTCAAGCGGATTCGTCAAGGCCGAGGAAAATCTCGAGGACGTCTTTTTCGCCAAAATCCACGAACTCGTTTAATTCCAAGAAAGTATGTGGAAATTTCTCAGATACGAGCTGCGCTACTGGCTTCGCACTCCCATGGTTTGGATCTTTACGTTGATTTACGCGTTGTTTGCCTTTGGAGCGACTGCTTCCGAAAACATCATCATTGGCGGAAATCCGGCGAATATCTTCAAGAACGCCCCGTTCCAGATCCAGAACTATTTTGCCATCATGTCCATCATTTTTTTGGTGCTCACGACGGCTTTCATGAACGCTACGGCAAACCGCGATTTCGAGACCGGAATGTACCAATTCGTGTTCTCCTCGCCTATCAAAAAACGCGATTATTTCTTCGGAAAGTTCCTTGGCGCTTATATCGTTTCCTTGATTCCGATGTTGGGAATCGTCATTGGAACGCTGCTTGCACCGCCGATCGCAGTCGCTTTCGATTGGACGCCGGCAGAAAGATTCGGACCCATTTACTGGACGGCATTCCTGCAAGGTTTTCTGGCTTTCGGAATCCCGAACGTGCTTATTTCGGGTACGTTGATTTTCGGGTTGGCGATCATTTTCAGAAACACCGTCGTCTCATTCGTGGGAACGGTTCTGATGATCGTTTTCTATCTCGTTTCCGGAAGTTTTCTGGGCGATCTCGACACCGAATGGATCTCGAATATCACCGATCCTTTCGGCACGCGACCGTTCGCTCTGGCCACGAAATATCTGACGATACAGGAAAAAAACCTGAGCGTCATTGCGCTTGAGGGCGATTTGCTTTGGAACAGATTGCTTTGGGTAAGCTTGGCGATAGTCATGCTCTTCGCGATCTATTGGAAATTCTCGTTCGACATCAAGACAAGGAAAACAAAGATCAAAAAAGACAAGGATGTCAAGATCCCGATGCTTTCCAACGCAGTTTTCACACCCAAAAGCGCGGGCGTTTTCACGTTCAGGTCGTGGTTGCATCTTATCCGATTCGAGACGAAAGCCGTGATCAAAAATCCGGTTTACATTACCGTGATGGCCATCGGATTCATCATTTTGATCGTCGGATTCTGTACTTTGACCTCAAGTTTCGGAACCAAAAAATACGCCACGACGGCCATGGTTGCCAACAGCATAATGGATTCTTACGAAATTTTCTTCTACGGATTCATCGCGTTTTATACAGGCGTTCTGGTCTGGAAGGAACGCGACGCCAAATTCAACGAGATACAGGATGCGACGCCCGTAATTTCCGGAATGCTTTTCACCTCGAAGCTCATCGCGATTTTCACGTCGATTTTGCTCGTGATGGTCGTCTCGATTTTCCTCGGAATCTGCACGCAAGCCATTTACGGCTACACGAATTTCGAAATCGGATTGTACTTTAAGGAACTCATCCTGATCAAGATGTCGGGGATTTTCTTTCTTATCGTGTTGTCGCTTTTGCTGCATTATCTGATCAACAACCGCTACATCGCTTGGGTTTCGTTCATCGCATTCACGATCATGAACAATTTCATTTGGGGCGCTTTCGAGATTTCGACCAATATGGTCAGGTTCGGCGCGCGTCCGGTGACGAGATATTCCGATATGAACGGATACGGTCCGTTCGTGCCAGGATTGAGTTGGTTCAGCGCGTATTGGTTCGCTTTCTGTGCGCTGCTCTTGCTCGTGATTTCCATGTTCTACATCAGAGGAAAAGAGGAACATTTCAAAAACCGATGGAAAAACGCGCGATTCCGTTTCAGACAGAACAGGATCGCGATCGCGGCCAGTCTTTTGATTTTTGCGCTTTGCGGCGGATTCGTGTATTACAATACACAAGTCCTGAACACGTACGATTCTGAAAAGGAACAGGAAAACAAGTATGTCGCTTACGAGAAAAACTACAAAAAGTTCGAGGGCAAAATCCAGCCGCGTTACGTCAGTTTTGACTATAACATCGATTTGACGCCCGAAAAACGCGAGATGCAAGTGGCCATTTCGGCTTGGGTCAAGAACAAGTCAGGCGAGCCGATTCCGCAATTGCATTTTACTTTGCCCGATATTTCGGACGACTACCAAATCGCGGTTCCGAACTCGAAAATCAACACAGACGACAGGAAATCGCACTACAGGATTTACGATCTGGCCAAGCCGATGCAACCCGGAGATTCGATCCAGATCAAGGTTTCGATAAACAAAACCAGTCCGGGATTCGAGAATCAAGTGACTTTTACGAAGCTTACGCAAAACGGCACTTTCTTCAATTCCGAAGACATTCTGCCCAAATTCGGATACCAAAGAGAATACGAGATTTCGGACAAAAACGAAAGGGCGAAACTCAAGCTTCCGAAAAGGCAAAGACGCGCCAAACTCGATGACAACGACCTCAAAGCACGCGACAACACTTACATCGGCAACGATTCCGATTGGGTAAACGTCACCACGACGATCAGCACAAGTGAAAATCAGATCGCCGTTGCGCCAGGCTCGCTGAAAAAAGAATGGAAAGCGAATGGAAAACGCTATTTCAAGTACCAACTCGACCACAAAGCGCTCAATTTCTACTCGTTCATCTCGGCCGACTACGAAGTTGCACGCAAGAAATGGAACGGCATCGACCTCGAAGTTTATTACGACAAAAAGCACGCTTACAACGTTCCGAATATGTTGAAAGCCATGCAAAAATCGCTCGAATATTACACCAAAAATTTCGGGCCTTACTACCAAAAACAATGTCGCATCATTGAGTTTCCGGGCTATTCGAGTTTTGCCCAGGCTTTTCCGGGCACGATGCCTTACAGCGAATCTGTCGGTTTCATCACCGATCTAACAAACGTGAAGCAAACCGACATCGACATGGTTTTCTACGTCGTTGCCCACGAAATGGGACATCAATGGTGGGCGCACCAAATTTGTGGAGCAAACATGCAAGGCGCCGAAATGCTCAGCGAAAGTTTTGCGCAATATTCGGCATTGATGGTCATGGAAAAAGAGTATGGCAAAGATCGGATGAAGAAATTCCTGCAATATGAAATGGACAACTATTTGTCTGGCAGAAGTTATGAATCGGAAGGCGAACAACCCATCATGAAGTGTGAAAACCAGCAATACATCCATTACCAAAAAGCGAGTATCGTGATGTATTACCTCAAGGAAATGGTCGGAGAAAACCAGACGAATCAGGCTTTGCGCAACCTTTTGACGCAATTTGGCTACAAGGACGCGCCTTATGCGACCTCGAATTTTGCCGTGCGCGAGTTCCGGAAAGTCACACCCGATTCGCTCCAATACCTGATTTCGGATTTGTTCGAGAACATCACTTTGTTCAGCAATCGCACCATGAAAGCGTCTTACGAGAAAAAAGGGAATGACTATGTGGTGACTTTAGAAACGCGTTCAGAAAAATTCCGGGCAGATTCCATCGGAAACGAAAAACCGATTCCTATTTCGGACTACATCGACATCGCCGTTTTTGCCAAACCCAAAGAGAACGA
This sequence comes from Flavobacterium sp., assembly GCF_004295795.1. Taxonomy (GTDB): domain Bacteria; phylum Bacteroidota; class Bacteroidia; order Flavobacteriales; family Flavobacteriaceae; genus Flavobacterium. The sequence continues at coordinate 6,606 of NZ_SEBR01000027.1, forward strand.
GCAATTCGGGAAAGTGCTTTCGAGACGACGCGTCAAGATTTCCAAAAAAGACAACGTGTTCCAATTCAACACGAAAGAAGAACCTTTCAACGCCGGAATCGATCCTTACAATTACCTGATCGACCGCGTTCCCGAAGACAATCTGAAGTCATTGCGCTAAAATTCCAAACGGCAGAAATCGATTTTTCTGCCGTTTTGTTTTTGTGCGAACTTTCGCCCGATTCTCTATATTTGCGCTACATCCAAACAACATGAAAAAACATTTACTCCTGCTCCTTTTCCTGAGCGCCGCCGCGGTTTCGGCACAAAAACTCAAAGGTTCGAAAAACGTGACTTCGGCCGCGGTCGAGATTGGGAATTTCGAGGCGATCGAAGTTGGCGACAACATAGAGATTTTTTTGTCCAAAGGCGATAAGTCGGAAGCTGAAATCGAAGCCGACGACAATTTACACGAGGCGATTTCGGTCACTGAAAGCACAGGAATTCTGAGGATTTCGGGTTCGCAACCTGTGGGAAGTTTCAAGAAGATGTCGGTAAAAATCACTTACACCGATGATCTGAAACTGCTGACAGTCAAAGGAACATCGAATGTGACGGCTCTGACAGATCTGCAACTCGGCGATTTTACGATAAAGACTTTCGAGAGCGCCAAGGTTTTCGCGACGGTAAAAGGCAAGAAATTCACGCTGATGGCCAACGACAAATCGAAGTGCGAGCTAAATGTTTCGGCTGCCGAAAGCATTCTCGAACTCAACAACAACTCGAACGTGAAAGCGCTGATCGCATCGGACAAACTCACGGTTGATATGTACCAGAAAGCTGCTGCGGCGATAGAAGGCGACATCAACGCCTTTAAACTCCGAATTGACAACAACGCGAACTTCGTCGGCAAAAACCTCACGTGCAAAACCGCCGATCTGACCACCGAAGGCTCGAGCAATTGCAGCGTCGAAGTCACTGAAAAGGTCGTGATCGCGGCTTCGGGCAAGTCTGAAATCAACCTGCACGGCGAACAGAAAATCGAGATCAACAAGTTTAGTGACAATGCTTTGATTTCGAAGAAGAACAATAAGGTGAAGTGAGTGGCTTAGTGCCTGAGTGCGAAGTGCCTAAGTTTGTTTGGCGGCTCCGCTTCGCTCCGCCACTTACATTGCATTGGCTTTCTTTGGCTCGCTACGCGTCGCCGCTTTTCTGGCTCAAAACAACAAATGGTTCACCAAGATTTTCAACCGCGAATGCGCGAATTCTACTCACCAAGAAAGTAAATTCGCGAATTCGCGGTTAAATTTTTCATCGCCATAACCACCCTAAATTGGCGGCTCCGCTCCGCTCCGCCACTTACATTGCATTGGCTTTCTTTGGCTCGCTACGCGTCGCCGCTTTTCCAGCTCGAAAACAACAACTATCTCACCAAGATTTTCAACCGCAAATTCGCGAATTCTACTCAGCAAGAAAGTAATTCGCGAATTCGCGGTTAAATTTTCATGGCCATAACCACCCTAAATTGGTGGCTCCGCTTCGCTCCGCCACTAACATTGCATTTGCTTTCCTGGCTCGCTACGCGTCGCCGCTTTCTAGCTCAGCAAAAACGATGTGATTTTTGGCCACGAATGCACGAATTTATCTCGGCACCAAAACTAAATTCGCGAATTCGCGGTTAAATTTCCCAGTGCTACAACAATTGTGAATCGTCAGCTCCGCTCCGCTCCGCCACAACATTGCATTGGCTTTTCTTGGCTCGCTACGCGTCGCCCTTTTCCGGCTCACGAAAACAATATTCCATCAAGATTTTCAGCCGCGAATTCAAGATAAATTTTCATTGCGGTAATTAATTTTTAGCCACGAATACACGATTACACGAGTAACACGATTCGTGCATTCGTGCCCAAAATATCCGCGGCTTTGAATAAAATTTTGGAAACATAAAGCGAACGGCCGATAAGCAAAAACTGCAAATAATTTGAGGCTAGAATCAGCGGTAAAACTGGATTCGTGAAAAAATTCCAAAAAAAATCCCGGCCGAAACCAGGATTGATATAAAAGAAGAATTGTCTTAAGCGGTAATCGGCTCTTCGAGAGAAACCAAATAACGTTCGGCGTCAAGCGCTGCCATACAACCCGTTCCCGCGGCCGTAACAGCTTGGCGGTAAATGTTGTCCTGAACGTCTCCACAAGCAAAAACGCCGGGAAGATTGGTTTTCGTAGATTTTCCGTGCGTGATCAAATACCCGATGTCGTCCATTTCGAGTTGGCCTTTGAAGATGTCGGTGTTCGGTTTGTGTCCGATCGCGATAAACAAACCTGTCACAGGAATTTCGGTTTTTTCAGAAGTCACATTGTCAAAAACGCGAATCCCTTCCACGACAGTATCGCCCAAAACTTCATCGATCTCGGAGTTGTACAAAACCTTGAGATTTGGCGTGTTGTTCACGCGGTGTTGCATCGCTTTCGAAGCTTTCATGTAGCCTTTTCTTACGAGCATCGTCACATTTCGGCAGATGTTTGCCAGATAAGTCGCTTCTTCTGCCGCCGTATCGCCTGCTCCAACAATCGCCACGTCTTGTCCTTTGAAGAAAAATCCGTCGCAGACCGCACAAGCCGAAACGCCGCCTCCGCGCAATTTTTGCTCGCTTGGCAATCCTAGGTATTTCGCTGTCGCGCCTGTCGAAATGATAACTGTTTGAGCGTGGATTTCGGTCGTTCCGTCGACGATGACTTTGTGCCATCCGCCGAATTCCTTGTGGAATTGCACCATCGTGACCATTCCGAAGCGCACTTGTGTCCCGAAACGCTCGGCTTGTTGTTGCAATTGCGCCATCATTCCCGGTCCGTCGATGCCTTCCGGATAGCCCGGAAAGTTGTCGACTTCTGTGGTCGTGGTCAATTGTCCGCCCGGCTCAAGGCCAGTATAAATTACGGGATGCATGTCGGCGCGGGCTGCGTAAATGGCGGCCGTGTAGCCTGCCGGACCCGATCCGATGATCAAACACTTGATTTTTTCGATTGTATCTGACATGTTATAAGTCGTTGGTTTTTCGTCTGCAAATGTAACCGATTCATCGCATTTGAAAATGGCATTGTAGATTACTTTTGCCTATATGTGAATAAGTTTAGAGCCGCGATTTGAGTCGGTTGATATTCGTGTTTCTGTCGGATGAAAAAATCCTTTCGGACGTGTTGATGTGATCGAGCAGAAAAAGACTTTTGGAATACCATTTCCTTTCACCCGATTTATCGCCCAAAACCTCGAAAATCCTTGCCAGCGCCTCGATGTTTCCTGAGTCAAAAGCTTGGTTTTGCTCGATGGTTTCGATCAAGTCGGATTCGTTCATTTCGAGAATATCGTCGATTTTCAGTCCTTTTTCCGCCAATACGGATAGTACGGTTTCGACAGCATCGTCGTAAGCCAGACCCGAAAGCGTCGCGAGCAATTTTGTCATGAATTTGGCCATTTCCTCGATTTGAGCGACGATGTAATCTTTGCGGAACATTTTGTACGGGTTTTTCGTCCGAAAAATAAGGATTTCCGGATTGGGAAAATCAGAAGCTAAATTTGGAACCGAACTCTCCAAAAATCAAGATACTTCCGTCGAAACCCGATTGCAGCCCGGATGCAAGCGGTTAGCCTTTCGCTAGAAACGACTTTGGTTTTGTTCGCCAGACAAAGCGACCAGCGGAAGCTCTTATCTGGCGCTACAAAACCCGGCGTTTTGGCGAAAGCTAAAAGCGGGTCAGCCGGATTTGCTGCCCAAATCAGAACTGAAAAAAATCTAAAAATTTCACGAGATTTCGATATTCCAAAAGAAATTCCGTTACATTTGCCTCGATACACAACAAAAAATTTATGCTTTTCAACAATTTGCATCATCATCATTTCTTTCCTGACTCGACCGAGGACTGAGTGATTTGTGCATTTCCATAATTTCCAGAACCCGTTTGAGTAAAATCAGACGGGTTTTTTGTTGCCTTCTCATTTTGCTCAAGCACATCCAAAAATTGACATGAGTAAATTGAAACTGGCCATCCAAAAAAACGGCCGATTGAGTGAGAAAAGCCTGGCGTTGCTCGACCAGTGCGGCATTCGGCTATCCAATGGCGATAGAAAACTCAAGACGGTCTCGTCGAATTTCCCTATCGAGATCTTGTTTTTGAGGGACGACGACATTCCGCAATATGTGGAGCAAGGCGTGGCCGACATCGGAATCCTTGGTGAGAACGAAGTCGTCGAAAAATCGCGTAAAGTGCAATGCGTCAAAAAGTTGGGTTTCGCCAACTGCAGACTTTCGCTCGCCATTCCAAAAGATGAAAATTACCTTGGACTTTCTTTTTTCAAAGGCAGGAAAATCGCTACGAGTTATCCCAAAATCCTTGAGGATTTCCTCTCAAACAAAGGAATTTCAGCCGAAATTGAGCCTATTGGCGGAAGTGTGGAAATCGCTCCGGCGATCGGTTTGGCCGACGGGATTTTCGACATCGTAAGCACGGGAAGCACACTCCAGATAAACGGACTCAAAGAGGTCGAAACCGTGATGAACAGTGAAGCCGTGCTGATTTCGAATGCGAATTTATCGAATGAAAAACAGCAAATCCTGCAACAGCTTTTGTTCCGTATCCAGTCTGTGCAAAATGCCGCCGCCAACAAATACATCCTGTTGAACGCCCCGAATTCCTCTCTTGATGCGATCTCGAATCTATTGCCCGGAATGAAAAGCCCGACCATTTTGCCGTTGGCCGAAGCCGGTTGGAGCTCGATGCATTCGGTCGTGCGCGAAGACGATTTTTGGGACATCGTGGCCAAACTCAAAGCCCTCGGAGCCGAGGGAATCCTGATTACGAACATCGAAAAAATGGTGTTATGAAGACGACAAAATATCCGGAAAAACGAGATTGGGCAGCGCTTTGCGAGCGTCCGAAACTGGCCAAAGCCGACCTCGACTCGCTCGTTGCCCAAATCTTCGAAGACGTTGCCCGAAACGGTGACGATGCGGTTTTGAAATACAGTTCGTTGTTCGATGGAAGCAATTCCGATTTGGAAATTTCGATGGAAAAAGTGGCCGAAAGCGGCGATTTTCTGTCGGACGAACTCAAAGCTGCCCTCAAACTGGCCAAGTCGAACATCACCAAATTCCACGCTTCCCAGAAAGAATCGGTTCAGGTTCTAGAAACGGTTGCAGGCGTGCAATGTTGGCGGGAAAATCGCGCGATCGGACGCATCGGGATTTATATTCCTGGCGGTTCGGCTCCTTTGTTCTCAACGGTTCTGATGCTCGCGATTCCGGCGAAATTGGCGGGTTGCAAAGAAATTGTGCTGTGCTCGCCACCGAACAAAAACGGCGAAATCGCACCCGAAATTCTGTACGCGGCCAAAGTCACGGGTGTCACGAAAGTCTTCGCTGTCGGCGGAATCCAGGCAATCGCGGCACTTTCCGTCGGAACAAAAGCGATCGAAAAAGTCGACAAGATTTTTGGCCCCGGAAACCAGTACGTGACCGCGGCCAAACAATTCGCTTTCCTCAACGGAACCGCAATCGATTTGCCGGCCGGGCCAAGTGAGGTTTTGGTGATTGCAGATGCGACATCGAATCCTGAATTTGTCGCAGCCGATTTGCTGTCACAAGCCGAACACGGAAGCGACAGCCAGGTGATCTTGCTTTCGGACGACATGTCGGTACTTGAAAGAACGATGGCCGAAATCGACAAGCAGTTGGAAGTTTTGCCAAGGCTCGAAATTGCGAGGTCAGCTTTGGAAAACAGTCGCGCGATTTTACTTGAAAGCCTTGACGAATGTATCGATTTCAGCAATTTTTATGCGCCCGAACACTTGATTATCGCTTCTGAAAACGCCGATGCTTATGTCGAAAAAATCGAATGCGCGGGCTCGGTTTTTCTTGGGAATCTGAGCTGTGAATCGGCCGGAGATTATGCCAGCGGCACCAATCACACCTTGCCAACGAACGGTTATGCCAAAAGCTACAGCGGCGTTTCGCGGGACAGTTTCGTCAAAAAAATCACGTTTCAGAAAATCTCCGAAACCGGACTTCGAAATATCGGACGCGCGATCGAGATCATGGCCGAAGCCGAACAATTGCTCGCCCACAAAAACGCGGTTTCCATACGACTAAAAACACTTGAAAATGTTTGATCTGACAACACTTATCCGTCCGAATATCGCGGCTTTGCAACCCTATTCGAGTGCCCGGGACGAATTTTCGGGAAAGGCTGAAATCTATCTCGACGCCAACGAAAATCCGTTTGGGCAATGGAACCGCTATCCTGATCCGACGCAGTTTTCGCTCAAAAAGAAACTGTCCGAAGTCAAGAAAATTCCAATGGAAAATATCTTTATCGGAAACGGAAGCGACGAAATCATAGACTTGCTTCTACGCGTTTTCTGCGAACCTAAAAAAGACAAAATCCTAACGTTCATGCCAACTTACGGCATGTATTCGGTTTGCGCGGCCTTGAACGACGTCACTCTTTTGGAAGTCGCTTTGGACGAAAATTTCCAGATTGACGAAAAACGGCTCAATTCGATTTTATCCGATGAAAACCTGAAAGCGATTTTCCTGTGTTCGCCAAACAATCCGACGGGAAACACTTTGGACAGAATCGACAAAATCCTCGAAAATTTCAACGGAATCGTGGTCGTGGACGAAGCTTACATCGACTTTTCCGACAGCGAATCCTTACTCGCGAAACTCGAAAAATATCCGAATCTCGTCATTTTGCAAACCTTGAGCAAAGCTTGGGGATTGGCCGCGGCGCGAATCGGGATCGGGTTTGCGAGTGCCGAAATCGTGCAAGTCCTGGATCGCGTCAAACCGCCATACAACGTAAGCCAACTCAATCAAGACGCGGCCATTTCGGCTTTGGACGATGTCGCGACTTTCGAGAATCGGCTCAAGACCTTGATCGTGCAAAGGTTTTGGCTGATTTCCGAACTCGAAAAACTCCAGATCGTAAAGAAGGTTTATCCGACGCAAGCCAATTTTGTGCTGGCCGAATTTACCGATGCGGATTTGGTGTACGAAAATCTTCTAGCTGACGGAATAATCGTGAGGAACCGCAATTCCGTAGTAAAAAATTGCCTTCGGATTTCTGTCGGAACGCCAACCGAAAACCAACTTCTGATCGCCAAACTCCAACAACTCAAACCATGAAAAAAGCATTGTTCATAGACCGCGACGGCACGTTGATCGTCGAGCCGCAACCGAGCCAACAGGTCGACAGCCTTGAAAAGCTCGAATTTTTCCCGACGGTATTTTCGGGTTTGTCGCGGATCGCTTCGGAACTCGATTACGAACTCGTGATTGTCACGAACCAGGACGGTTTGGGCACGAATTCGTTTCCTGAAGCCGATTTTTGGCCCGCACAAAACAAAATGCTGGCAACTTTTGCGGGCGAAGGCATCGTGTTTTCAGACATTTTGATCGACAAAAGTTTTGAACTGGATCAAAAAGACACGCGAAAACCGCGACTTGGTTTGTTGCAAAAATATGTTCACGGCAATTTCGATCTGGTGAATTCGTTTGTAATCGGCGATCGTTTGACCGATGTGCAATTGGCGAAAAATCTCGGTTGTCAGGCGATTTTCATCGGAAGAGAAAATTCAGATGCCGTTTTGGCGACAAGCGATTGGAACGCTATTTTCCGGTTTTTGAAAGCGCGTCCGAGAACGTCAGAAGTCGTTCGGAAAACCAATGAAACCGACATTTCGGTCAAACTCAATCTCGACGGAAACGGCAAAAGCGCGATCGCGACCGGCATCGGATTTTTCGATCACATGCTCGAACAACTCGCCAAACACGGCAATCTCGACCTCGAAATTCGCGTAAATGGCGATCTCGAAATCGACGGACACCATACGATCGAAGACACGGCTTTGGCACTTGGAGCCGCGTTCTCAAAAGCGCTCGCTTCCAAAAAAGGCATCGAACGCTACGGTTTTTTACTGCCGATGGACGATTGTCTGGCTCAAGTCGCGCTCGATTTCGGTGGACGGCCATGGCTGGTTTGGGACGTGACCTTTAAACGCGAAAAAATTGGGGAATTTCCTACCGAAATGTTCTTCCACTTCTTCAAATCGTTTGCCGACGCGGCTTCTTGCAACCTCAACATTTCGGCTTCGGGCGAGAACGAACACCACAAGATCGAGGCGATTTTCAAGGCATTTGCCAAGTCGGTAAAAATGGCCGTCGCGAGAAACGAGTCGAACGGAATTCCAAGCACAAAAGGCATTTTATGATAGCGATAATCGATTACAAGGCAGGAAATACGGGCTCGGTCGGGTTTGCGCTCGAGCGTTTGGGCTTTGATTTCAGGATAACTTCGGATCATGGGGAATTGCTCGAGGCCGACAAGGTGATTTTTCCGGGCGTCGGATCGGCGGGAGAGGCTATGCAACGGCTTCGCGATTCGGGTTTGGACGAAATCCTTCCGAAACTCACGCAACCCGTGCTTGGCATTTGCCTCGGAATGCAGCTTATGTGCAGGCATTCTCAAGAAGACGACACTTTCGGACTCGGGATTTTTGACGTGGACGTGAAGCGATTCCCAGACAAGCTGCGAGTGCCGCATACGGGTTGGAACGACGTCGCATTTGAGAATTTGTCGGCATTTGAAAACCTTGAAAAACAGCCCGATCTTTACTTTGTCCACAGTTATTTCGTGCCGATAAATGCTTACACGACGGCCGTTTGCGACTACGGCATCCGATTTAGCGCCGGTCTCAAAAAGGACAACTTTCACGCATTTCAGTTTCATCCCGAAAAATCGGGTAAAACAGGAGCGAAATTACTCAAAAACTTCCTCGAATCATGAAAATCATTCCAGCAATAGATATTTTGGACGGCAAATGCGTGCGACTTTCACAAGGCGATTACGGCAAGTCGAAAACGTATTCCGAAAATCCCGTCGACATGGCCAAATCGTTTGAAGACGCGGGTTTGCGTTATCTGCATCTGGTCGATTTGGACGGAGCGAAAGCAAAATCGATCGTGAATCACAAAACCTTGGAAGCGATTGCCAAAAGCACGACTCTCGAAATTGACTTCGGTGGCGGAATCAAATCGAGAAACGACCTGGAAACCGCGTTCAGCTCCGGAGCGAAAAAAATCACGATCGGAAGTTTGGCCGTGACTTCGCCCGAAATCGCAATCGAATGGATTCGTGAATTCGGAGCGCACAAAATCATCGTCGGAGCCGATTGCCGCGACCGCAAAATCGCGATCCAAGGCTGGCAACAACAATCTGGAACCGACATAATCGACTTTCTCCAGTTTTTCAAAACCGCCGGACTGACGCAAACCATCTGTACCGACATCGCCAAAGACGGCATGTTACAAGGCCCGGCCGTCGAATTGTACCGCGAGATTCTGTCCCAGGTTGACATTGAATTGATCGCGAGTGGCGGCATTTCTAAGCTGTCCGACATCGAGGATGTGAAAAACATCGGTTGTGCTGGAGTAATCGTCGGAAAAGCGATTTATGAAAACAGGATTTCCCTGAAACAACTATCGGATTATGCTTAAAAAACGGATCATTCCCTGTCTGGACATCAAAAACGGACGCGTCGTCAAAGGCGTGAATTTCGAGAAGCTGCGCGATGCCGGAAACGCCGTCGAACTCGCATCGGTTTACGCCGATCAAGGTGCGGACGAACTCGTGTTTCTCGACATTACGGCAACGCTCGAGAATCGGAAGACGTTGGTCGGTTTGGTTCGGGAAGTGGCGCGCGCGATCGATATTCCGTTTACGGTTGGTGGTGGAATCTCTAGTATTCCAGATGCCGAAATCTTGCTCGAAGCCGGCGCCGACAAGGTTTCGGTGAATTCGTCGGCAATAGGAAATCCGGACTTGGTAGCTGAACTCGCATCCAAATTCGGAAACCAGGCAATTGTCGTGGCGATCGACACAAAACCCGTGAACGACATCTGGCGAGTTTTCTCGAGAGGCGGCTCTTTCGCGACGAATCTCGAAACGATCGATTGGGCGAAAACCGTCGAAAAACTCGGCGCCGGCGAAATTTTGCTGACTTCGATGGCCAATGATGGCGCAAAACAAGGTTTTGCGATCGACATCACGAAAGCGGTTTGCGAGCATACGAACTTGCCGGTAATCGCTTCGGGCGGCGCAGGAAAAATGGACGATTTCGTGGACGTTTTTTCGAGAACGAACGCAACCGGCGCTTTAGCCGCGAGCATTTTCCACTTTGGAGAAATCGCTATTCCCGAACTCAAAACCTATCTGAAAACCAAAAAAATCCCAATGCGATGATCGATTTCCAAAAAATGGGCGGACTCGTTCCTGCCGTGATACAAAATGCCGAGACCAAAACGGTCCTGATGGTAGGATTCATGAATGATGATGCTTATCGGGCCACCCAAAAATCTGGTAAAGTCACGTTCTTCTCGAGAACCAAAAACCGTTTGTGGACAAAAGGCGAAACGTCGGGCAATTTCCTCAATGTGGTCTCGATTGCCGTCGATTGCGACAACGATTCGCTTTTGATTCAAGTGCTTCCGGCTGGGAACGTTTGTCATACAGGACGCGAGAATTGTTTCGGAACGGACGATTCCAAAGGCTTTCTGTACAAACTCGAAAATTTGATTTCGCACAGGATCGAAAACGGGGACGAGAATTCTTACGTGCGGAAATTATCCGAAAAAGGCATCAACAAAATTGCCCAAAAAGTAGGCGAAGAAGCCGTAGAAGTCGTGATCGAGGCCAAAGACGACAACCTCGACCTGTTCCAAAACGAAGCCGCCGATCTCCTTTTCCATTTTCTGATTTTGCTCAAGGCGAAAAACACCAAACTGGAAGAAATCGAGCGAATTCTCGTGAATCGCAACAAGTGATCAAATCGTTTTGATGGCCATGATCTTGCGCTCAAAGCAATCCTTATGGAACGATTTTCCCTTGATACGCGTCTTGTAAGTGTAAACCGTCGCCACCGAAAGCTCGAGAAATTCGGCGATTTGGTTGGCGTCCTGAATTCCCAATCGGTACAAGGCGAAAAGGCGCATTTCCGTGTTCAGAAGTTCACCTTTCTTGATCGTAGGTTTGTGTTCTTCGGGAAACATGGCCGTAAAATCTGTGATGTACGTCGGAAACAAACGCAGGAAAATCTCGTCGAACTGATGGAAAAGGTTCTCGCGTTCGTGCTTGACGTCGTACTTTTTTAGCGATTGCAGCAAATCGTCGGTCTTTTTGGCAATGACTTTTTGGATTGCCGACTTCTGGAAATGGTCGATCTTATTGACAAAATCAGACGTCGCCTTGATAAAATAAGCAATGTATTCCTGCTTGATCGCATTGGCTTCACTCAGCGAAGTGTTCATTTCCTGAAGCTTTTGATACGATTCGGCCATCTCTTTTCTCGCGGCGTTCTTGTGTTTGAGCTGGATGAAAATGATGACCAGAAAAACGATGATGATCACCGCTAGAACCGTGAGCAAAATCACGATGCGTTCCAAGGTTTGGTTTTGGCCCTGGATTTTGGTCAGCTGGGCTTTTTCGATGATCGGAAGAATTGTCGAGATCTCGATCTTCCGATGGCGCGCGTTGTAAAAAGTCGCGTCGTCCATCGCCAGACTGATGTAACTGTTGGCTTTTTCGAGATGTCCGAGTTTGAACAACTCGTTCGCGAGATTTCGCAACGCGACAGTTTCCTTGGTGGCACTTTTGACGTCCGCGATCGCTGCCAAGGCCAGATATTCGATCGCTTTTTCAGTGAATCCTCTTTCGGAATAAATATAGCCGAGACTCGACGTTGCGATTCCGTAATATTCCTCGGGCAACTCAAAATTGTTGATCCAATAGGAAAACGCAAATTCCGCTCCTCTAAAATCCTGCTGTTTCATGCGCTTGAGGCTTTCGGTCGCCCAAAATTCGTTGGTATTCGGACTCACGAGTTTCAGCGCTTTCTCAATGAACTCATTTCCTTTTTGGACATACGCGATGTTGAAACGCGCGTCTTGGTTGTAGTCGGCTAAATCGTAGTAAGCACGAGCCTTTACGGAATAATACTCAAATTGTTCGCGATTGGGCAATCGATCAACCGGAATGCTGTTCAAAGTGTCGAGCGCTTCCTTGAACAAACCGGACGAAAGCAACACAAAACCCTCGCGGATCCTGGCGCGCGACAATAATTTCTCGTCGTTCAAAGCCTTTGCCCGGGACTTGGCCGATTCCAGATAGTAATAAGCCGAATCGTACTTGAAAGACCGGTATTCATCGAACAACTCACTGTAATATTTGTAAAGCTCGCGGTCGTTTTTGCTCAGCGTGAACTTGGCCACATTGCGCTTGAGTTCCTTGATTCTCGCATATTTCCTGGCCACATAAACGTCCTTTTGCTGCAGCGCTTTGTCGAGGCGTTCCAGAACAGGTTTTATGTCCTTGGCCGAAACCAAAAAGCAGGAAAACGAAAAAATAAAGGCGTAAAAAAAGCGCATTTCGTGTTTGTGGATTTATTTTTTGGGCGTCGCGTCGGCGGGAAAATCTATTGCGGAAATTGATCTTTTGGTTCGCCGCCGCCGGGCTGTCCGCTGTATCTTTTGACAAAAACTACAAGGTCTTCGAAACCTCACAGGTTGTCAAAAGGATGCCGCTTCCATCCCTGACGCAATAGGTTTCAATACGCGAAATCGGCTCAAAATTCCGCATTCCTCAAAAAACCCATGACCAATATATGGCATTCCGAAAAATCTAGCGAATAAATTTTCACATCCGCATCGCAAACGATTGAAATGACCAGAATCGGTCTTAACAACTACTTGATTTTTCTCGAATCCGGAATTCCACAAAAACCTACAAACCAATCATTTGACTTCTCGAAATCGTTTGATTTATCTTGATTTTTCGCCAACTTTTTTTTTAAGGTTTTTTTAAGATTTAGTTTCGCCCTGTTCTTCGGGACAAACCAAAAAATAGAACTAAAACCAACCAAAATTATGAGAATCAAACCTATGTTCTGGTTTGCCATTGTCGCCGCGCTCGCCATGAGTTGCAACGAGGAAGACGATGGTGAACGCGTAGCTCCGATCACGCTCTACGAAAAAATCGACGGCAATTGGGCACTTATGAGCCTCAAGATGACCGACGAGGTCGCCAAAGCAAATGGCGTGCAACCTTTCGACCAAAACCTGAGCACGCAATTCAACTACGAAGATTTCGCAATCCGGTTCAACGTAGACGACAAAAACCGTCCCACGACCTATGAAGTTTCGGGAGATGTTCCGCCGCTTTTCGCCCCAAGCGGCTATTACAAATTGAGCAGCGACTTCCAAACCACGAGCGGTGCGGCAGTTCGCATCTATTTGTACAGCGACGCCGGGCTCACCACCAAAACCGACGAGCTGCGACTCACTTCGGTTCCGGGAAGCAATGGCGAAATGGAACTGCAATTGGTGCGCACTTCCGGAGGCGTGCCTTTCGCGAGCTATACTTTCAGACTTAATTCGGTAAACTGATGAAAAAACTACTCTTTCTTCTCCTGGTGATTTTCGTTCTGCCGAATTTCGCCAAAGCGCAAACCTCGGCCGGATCGGTCAACCAAATGTGGTCTTATCCCGTGGTTTACAAATATGACGAACAGGTAAAATGGTATTTCGATTTGACGGGCACGACCTGGAACCAAGGCGACGACATTTATTTGTGGATCTGGTCGCCGTCCGAGCCCGACGCGGGCAACTTCAACAATTCGTCAGACTTCGCCAAACTCACTTGGGAACACGATTTCGTCTGGAGTTTCACGCTTACGCCGACGACTTATTTCAACATGACGCCATCGGCCATCGCGGCCAGCGCCGGTTTCTGGTTCAGACTCAAAAACGACGACGGAACGGTTCAGAGCGAAGTGGCCAACATGCCTTACCAAAGTTTCGAGTCGTTCTACACATCGAACGAACTCATCCGCGCTTATCCCGAACATCCAACCCTGGACGGCGGACTTAGCATTTTGTTCAACGCGAACCTGGCTCCGGGATTCGAGAACGCTACTTCGGTACACATGCACAGCGGAATGAATTCCTGGTCAGTGCTTCAGGAATATCAGGCCTGGTTGCCCGATATCGTGGCAAAAACCGCTTTGAAAAACCTCGGCAACGGGTTTTGGAAAATGGATCTGATTCCGTCCCAATATTACAACAACATCCCAAGCGGATTCGTTTTCGAGAACATCACGTATTTCTTCGTGAAAGACGATTGGGCGGGCACGATTCCCGAGCAGGTTTTGTATGCAGGCGATGTCACGCCGCCGCCACCGCCGGTTTTCAAGTATTTCCCGCAACAGATTTCCAAGCGCGATTTCCTGGGAATCATTCGAAACAACAACGAGCCAGGCGTCAACACTTTGGTTTACACAATCACGGCCGGATCAATCACATTGACCGGAAATTTCACCGGCGGAACGGCCGAGATCAAAGGATTCGTGAATCTTCCGGCTGCTTTGCTGAACGCCAATGTGACGACGATCCACGTTAACGTGAAGGACAATACTGACAGGACTTTGTCTGATGTAGACATTCCACTCAAGATCTTAGACTAAGCCAAACCGAAAAACAAAACCAATGAACAAACCACAAAAAAGTGCCCTGATTCGCTTCAGGGTCGCATCGCTGCTGCTTTTCCTGACGTTTTTCCTGACTTCGGGAATGCAGGCGCAGCAGTCTAAAATCATAACGGGCGTCGTGCTGGACGCCTCGGGAGCAAGTTTGCCCGGAGCGACCGTACTCGACAAAACCACCAAGAAAAGTGCGGTTTCAGATGCCGATGGAAAATTCGCGATCGAGACATCGGTAGGAAACACGATCGAAGTCAGCTTTATGGGATTCGTCACGCAAACGCGCCTTATCGAAGCCGCGACGTCGTCTGAACTCAATTTCACTTTGGCCGAAGACGCTTACATGCTCGACGCCGTAGAATTGGTTTCGGTCGGATACGGGAAAGTAAGAAAGTCCGATTTGACGGGCGCGATCACTTCGCTGGACGAAAAACAGCTCAACCGCGGAACAATCGTTTCCACCGAACAAGTCCTGCAAGGAAAAGTTGCCGGACTGTCGGTAGTGCGAGGAACGGGCGACCCAAGCAGCGGTTCGTCACTTCGCCTTCGCGGCGGAACTTCTTTGACGGCAAGCAACAATCCGCTTATCGTCGTGGACGGCATTGCGGGCGTCGACATCAACGCGGTGCAAGCATCTGACATCAAATCGATCGACATCCTCAAAGACGCATCGGCGACAGCCATTTACGGATCGAGAGGCGCCAACGGCGTGATCATCATCACGACCAAAAACGGAATAAAAGGTTCGAGCGTGACTTACACCGGAATGACGGGAATCGGTTGGGCGGCGAACCACATCGATATGCTTTCGGCAAATCAGTGGAGAAAATACGTGCGCGACAACGGTATCACTGACGCGGTCGATTATGGTGGAAACACGAACTGGCAAAAAGAATTGGAACAGGAAGCGTTCTCCCAATCGCATACGATCAGCATCACGAACGGAAAGGAAATGGCCGGATCTCGCGCCTCGCTTTCGTATTTCGAGAACGAAGGCATCGTCAAAACCAGTAAAATGGAGCGTTTGGCGGCCAATGTGAGCATGTACCAGTATATGGCCGACAAGCGTTTGAAGTTCGACGTGGGCGTTTTTGCCAACATCGACAAATGGCATCCGCTCGACTATCGCATTTTCGAGCGCGCTTTCAACCTCAACCCGACGATTCCGGTGCGCGATGCCAACGGGAATTTCTCGCAAGTCGGTGGGACTTTGTATGAAAATCCGGTGGAAATCCTTACCAACAGAAGAGTCGACAGCGAACGCCACCGCATTTTGGGCTATTTCAAAACCGAGGCTTACCTCATGAAGGATTTGCTTTGGGCGACGAACCTTTCGTTGGAACACAACGCTTTGAAAGGCAACACTTACAAGCCGTCTTATGCAGTTCTCGAAGGCATGACAGAAGGCGGATACGCGCAAAAAACCTACGGCGATTACACGAATTCCCAACTCGAGACTTTCTTCACCTACAACAAATTGCTCGGGAAACATTCGGTAAACGCGACTGTCGGATACTCGTTTCTCGAGAACCAATACGAAGGTTTGGGCGCTCAAAGAAGCGGTTTCACTACAGATCTGTTCCTGTACAACAACCTTGGCGCAGGCCAGGATTACAGGCTTGGCGACGTTTATTCCTACAAAGGAAAATCGCGCCTCGTCTCTTTCTTCGGACGTGCGAACTACTCGTTCAACGACAAGTATTTCGTCACGGGAACGATGCGTCGCGACGGTTCAAGCCGATTCGGGGCGAACCACAAATGGGGTTGGTTTCCGTCGGCTTCGGCGGCCTGGAAAGTTTCCAACGAGGAATTCATGTTTGGCGCAAAAGACGTGTTGAGCGACCTGAAACTGCGCGTCGGTTATGGCGTTACCGGAAATCAGGACGGAATCGGCGAATACCGCTCGCTTTCGATTTTGGGCGTCGGCAACGACAGTTACTACGATCCGGCGACCGGAAACTGGAGTTTGGCCTACTCGCCTACGCAGAATCCGAATCCCGATCTCAAATGGGAACAGACCAAGACAATCAACCTCGGACTCGATTTTTCATTGTTCCGAAGAATCACGGGATCGATCGAATATTACGACAAGAAAACCGAAGATCTGCTCTACACTTACGAAGTGCCGCAACCGCCTTATCTGGTCGGGACGATGCTTGCCAACGTGGGAACTTTGTCGAACAAGGGAATCGAGGTGACTTTGAACGCGAATATCGTAAAGGCTGATAAAGACGGAGATTTTACGTTCGATGCCAATGTCGTCTTCGCCAAAAACAAGCAGAAAATCGAGAGATTGTCAAACGACATCTATGAAACCGATGTGATCAACAGCGGCTCGCTCCACGGACTTTCGGGCATGTCGAACCAGTTTTCGCAAATCGTGGCCGAAGGTTATCCGGTGGGACAATTCTGGGGTTACGAGTTCCAGGGTTTTGACGACAACGGACAGTTTATTTTGTCTGCCGATAAAAAAGCGATCGGCGACGTACAACCTGATTTCACGCTAGGTGTCGGATTCAACGCTTCGTACAAGAACTTCGACCTGTCGGTTTCGGGTTACGGAATGTTCGGACAAAAAGTCCTGAACGCGACCAACATGATGTTGCACGATCCGAATCGCATGCCGAATTATAACATTCCCGACGAATTTGTAGGAAGCGACATCAGTTCTGCCCCGACTTTTTCAAGTTATTGGGTTCAGGATGCGAGTTTCTTCCGTCTGCAAAATGCGACTTTGGGCTACAATGTTCCGTTCAAGACCAACGATTATCGCCTGCGACTTTACGTGATGGGAGAAAACCTTTTCGTCCTGACGGGCTACAAAGGCACCGATCCCGAAATCGACAACACCGGCTTGTCGGCTCCCGGCATCGACCGTTTCAACAACTATCCGCGACCGCGCACGATTTCTTTCGGCGTGAATTTTTCACTCAACAACTAATTGCTAAAAAAGAGAACTCATGAAAATAAGGATCACGGCAGCGCTATTGGTTTGCCTGCTTTTCAACTACTCTTGCACCGACCTTGACGAAGATCTTTACGACCGCGTCGAGGACGGGAATTTCGGTCAGACGCCGGCCGAGATACAGGCTTTGGTCGGTGGTGCGTATTCTTCGCTTCGCGGATTCAACGACGGCATCTCGATCTCGTACCCAACTTGTGAATACGTATTTTTCCTCACGGAATGCACCTCGGACGAAGCCACGATTCCAACCCGCGGAACAGATTGGTTCGACGGCGGACAATACCAGCAGCTGCAACGCCACGAATGGACGCCCCAAAACAGTTTGATCCTTTCGGCATGGCGTTACGCTTACACGGGAATCGCCAAGGTAAATTCGATCATTTACCAAGTCGACAAATCGAGTTTGAGCGACGAGGCCAAACTTCCGATTTATGCCGAACTGAAAGCCATCCGTGCTTATTATTACTACAGTTTGCTCGATTGGTTCGGAAATGTCCCGATCGTGACAAACTTTGAGGATACGGGATTGCCGACGAATTCCACACGCCAGCAAGTCTATGATTTTGTGGAATCGGAATGGACGAATGCTTTGCCTTATCTACAATCTGGCGTGGTTTACTCCAAATTCACCAAGAATGTCGTCTATTCTTTGTTGGCGCGTCTTTACCTGAATTCGGAAGCTTTCGTCGGCGTTGCGCGTTGGCAGGATTGTCTTGACATGTGCCAGAATGTGTCCGGATATTCCCTGAACGCTGATTTCTTCGGAAACTTCATCACCGAAAACCAGAATTCGCCCGAACTCATTTTCGCGATTCCATACGATCATACGGCCGGAACCGTCGGAAACTATATGTCGTCGATGAGCAAGCACTATTTGCACAGGTTCACGCTTTCGGCAACCGGCGATTATCCTTGGTCGGGCAACGGAATGTGCGCGCAACCGGGCGTTTTCTCGAGTTTCGACGATTCGGACAGACGCAAGAAATGCATGCTTTCAGGTGAGCAGATCAGTTTGGCCACCAATTCCGTAATCGTGATGGATTCGGGATTGCCTTTGAATTACACCGAAGAAATCGTCAACTTTACGGATGCCAAACAAAACGAAGGCGTGAGACTTGACAAATACGAAGACAAAGCCGGTGAAACCTGGGAACGCGATCACGATCTGGTCGTTATCCGATATGCCGAAATCCTCATGATGCAAGCCGAATGTTACGTGCGTCTGGGTTCGCCAGATCTCGCCTCGCCTTTCGTACAGCAAATCAGGACACGCGCCGGACTCGACATGCCGGCGACGATCGATCTCGATTTCATCGACAAGGAATTGCTGCGCGAATTCACGTTTGAAGGCCGCCGCCGCACTGACAACATCCGTTTCGGGACGTTCTTCCAGCCTTGGTGGGAAAAAGGAGCGACCGAACCTTTCCGGGCGATCTTCCCGATTCCGGCCAACGTTTTGAGCACAAATACCAATCTGGAACAAAATCCGGGTTACTGAAATTGATTTTTCGGCCTCCCGCCCGGTTAGTTGCGGGAGGCCATTTTTTAAGCCCAAATGACATGAAGAAAAATTTATTTGCCCTGACGCTTTTAGCCGCTATGTTCGCTTTCGGATGCAGTGATCCGGATTCGGAAAAACCGTCCGATGATTTCGAGACGCTCGCGCCCGTGGCCGTTTCCAAAACCAACAACAAAAAGATTTACGTGCACTACATGCCGTGGTTCGAGACCAAGGCCAGCAACGGTTCGTGGGGTTATCACTGGACGATGTCCAACAAGAATCCCGACATCATCACCAACGGAAAGCGCCAGATCGCTTCGCATTATTATCCGATGATCGGGCCTTATCACTCGGGCGACAAACAGGTTATCGAAAACCATTTGTTGCTGATGAAATATGCCGGAGTCGACGGGATCCTCATCGATTGGTACGGCACTTACAACCTGAACGATTTCCGTCTGATCAAGGAAAACACCGAACAACTGATCGAAATGCTGGACAAAGTCGGACTCGAATATGCGATCGTCTATGAAGACCGATTTTTGCCAGATATCGTCAACGCCGGACTGGCGCCATCTGTTACTGCCGCGGCTCGGAACGATTTTTCGTACTTGCAGGCGAATTGCTTTTCAGATGCGAATTACATCAAGGTCAACGGAAAACCTTTGTTGCTGAACTTCGGGCCGATCACAATTCAAACCGAATCCGGTTGGACGGACGCTTTCCAGAACCTGAGCCCAAAACCAACTTTCCTCACGCTTTGGAACGAATCTGGCGATGCCGGAAACAATGCTTCGGGCGAATATTCGTGGGTTTACGAAAACAACGCGAACCTGCAGAACTTCTACACGAACAATGTCCAGAATCTAGACGTTGCGTTTGGAAGTGCGTATCCGGGTTTTCACGATTTCTATGAGGAAGGCGGCGCCGGAAACATCATCGGCTGGACGATTCCCCACAACAACGGAGCGACTTTCGACCAAACTTTGCAAATGTCGGCTTCGGCCAATATCGACGCGATCCAGTTGATCACTTGGAACGACTTCGGCGAAGGCACGATGATCGAACCCACGGATGAATTCGGTTATGCTTATGTGGAGAAAATCCGCAGTTTTGCCGGAGTGCAGAATGCTCCGGTCGCTTTTTCGGAGATTGGCCGATTGTTCAATTTGCGCGAACAATATGCCTCAAATTCGGGCATCCAACGAAAACTCGATCAGGCTTTCTACTATTTCGTATCGCTTCAAACCGACAAAGCCATCGCAAAACTCAACGAAATCCAATAACAAGCATGAGACATTTACGACTGATAGGTTGCGCCCTGGCCTTTGCCGTGCTCTGGTCTTGCGGATCGACGACGCTGTACAAAGTGACTTCACCCGGAAAAAACAACGAACTGGTGTTCGAGCTCAGCGAAAAAGGCGAGCCGATGTACCGTTTTTCTTCGGACGGAAAAGTGGTGCTGAAACCGTCTTTGCTGGGATTCGAATTTCAGGGTCTGGCCAAAATGACCGAAAATTTCGAAGTGGTTGCCACCGACAAAAGACATTCCGATACGACATGGGAGCAACCTTGGGGCGAGACGAAAAAAGTGCGCGACAACCACAACGAACTCACGATCCATCTCAAGGAAAAAAGTGGCGATCAGCGTTTGGTCGACGTTGTTTTCCGGGTTTTTGACGATGGAATGGGTTTCCGATACGAATTCCCGAAACAACCCAAACTGGACAAGGTCAAGATCTCGAACGAAGTCACGCAATTTGTTTTCCCAGCGAATGAAGATGTTTGGTGGATTCCGGTGCACCGCGAGAATTCGTACCTCGAAAGTTACTACCGAAAAACGCCGATGAGCAAAACCGACACGATCAACACGCCGGCTACTTTCGAGACCAAAAGCAAGTTGTTCGTCGCGGTTCACGAGGCCAATTTGACCGATTTCGCATCGATGACGTTACTGAATTCGGGCAACAATACCTACAAAAGCGATTTGGTCCCTTGGGCCGACGGCGTGAAAGTTTATGCCCAAACGCCGTTCAAAACGCCTTGGCGGACGGTTATCGTCGCTCAAAATCCCGGCGATCTCGCGACGTCTCCACTCATGCTGAATTTGAACGAGCCTTCCAAAATCGAGGACCTTTCGTGGATCACGCCTTCGAAATACATCGGGATCTGGTGGGGAATGCACCTGGAAAAATACACTTGGGGTCAAGGCGAAAAGCATGGCGCTACTACAGAAAACGTAAAACGACATATCGACTTTGCTTCGGAAAACGGCTTCAACGGCGTGTTGGTCGAAGGTTGGAACCAAGGTTGGGACGGCGATTGGACTGCCGACGGAAAAGCCTTCAGTTTCGTAAAAGCTTACGCTGATTTCGATCTGGAAGCGATCACGAAATATGCGGCGATGAAAAACGTGCGACTCATCGGACACCACGAAACTGCCGGAGCCGCGAGCCATTACGAAAGCCAGCTCGAGGACGCTTTCAGGTTGTACAATAAAGTTGGCGTGAATTCGGTAAAAACGGGCTACGTGAACAAATATCTCGACAAAAAGGAATGGCACGACGGACAATTCGGCGTGCGCCATTACCGCAAAGTCGTAGAAACCGCGGCCAAGTTCCACATCATGATCGACAATCACGAACCTGTGAAAGGCACTGGAATCAGCCGCACTTATCCAAATCTGATGACTCAGGAAGGCGGTCGCGGACAAGAATATGACGCCTGGTCGTCTGATGGCGGAAACAATCCTGAGCACACGACAATCCTGCCGTTTACCCGAATGTTGTCCGCGCCAATGGATTTTACTCCTGGCACGTTCAACTTCGACTACAAAACGCCGGCCGGAGCAAAAGTGCAGACGACGTTGGCCAAACAATTGGCGTTGTACGTGGTGCTTTTCAGCCCTTTGCAGATGGCTTCCGACTTGCCCGAAAATTACGTGGGCAAACCCGAATTCCAGTTCATCAAAGACGTTCCCGAGGTTTGGTCGCACACAAAATATCTCGATTCGAAGATTGGTGAATATGTGAATATCGCGCGCAAGGACTGGAACAGCGAAAATTGGTATTTGGGTTCGATCACAAATTCCGAAGCCAGAAAAACGACGCTCAAACTTGATTTTCTCGACAAGGACAAAACCTACGCCGCAGAGATCTACGAAGACGGAACCGGAGCCGATTACAAGTCGAATCCTTATCCCGTAAAAATCTCGAAAAAAGCGTTCACAAAAGACGACACTTTAGAGCTGAATCTCGCGCCAGGCGGCGGAACCGCTGTAAGATTCGTGCCGAAACCATAAAATTTCATGCATTTATTTTGGGTTAGTAAGGTAACGGGGCAATTTGTCCCGTTATTTTTTTTGCCCTATTCCGATTGAAAATCAAGGCCGTCCAAATTTATTTCCCACCGATTCAAAAAATTACTTGCAAGCAATGAAATTAGTGCTATATTTGCACCCTGATTCGAAAGAATTCGGGGTGTAGCGTAGCCCGGTCATCGCGCCTGGTTTGGGACCAGGAGGTCGCAGGTTCGAATCCTGCCACCCCGACGAAGGAAATCCTTCTGCAAATGCAGAAGGATTTTTTGTTTCGAAGCGCGCCCCGAACCTAATCCAAAAAAAATCAGGTCGAGCGAAGCGCGACCTAACCATCAAATCCGGGCAAGCGAAGCGCGCCCCGAATCCCGAAAATCACCGCTCAAAAGAAAACCTACCCAAAAACCGCATCGCCCCAACTTCACCAACTCCCTTATAATCAAAGTCGTAAATAACGACAATAGCATTCTTGCCAGCAAACAAAGCCTCGTTAACATCGCCCTTGAAAGTATCCGCGTAAGAGAATTCATTGAGGATTTTTGACTGCAAACCCTTTTGGTCAAAATAGGCTTCAGAAAAATCAACGTCATAAAACGGAATGCCGAAATCGTCGGTGAAGTGGGATGACATATCGTCTTCCTCATTGTAGGTTTCCTGTAAATAATCTTCGAAGGCGGTCTGGTCGTCAAAATTCCCGAGCCAGATCGAAACCCTATTCTCTTTTTCCATAAGTATTTGTTTTGGAACCTGGACTGCGCGAGGGATGACGGCTTTGTCTAAGCTCTTTGGCCAGCCTTTAAAGCTGGCCAAAAGCGAGTGCCGCTCAGCCCGACCCGGCAAATTTTTCGTGCCGAAGCAAAAAACAGGTTCCGGGTCGCGCCCAAATAATAAAAAATCAGCCCTTTTTAGCCTTGATCATTGCCTCGAGCATGTCCCACATTTCTTCCGGAATCGCCTCGAGAATGTTGAACTGGCCGGCGCCTTTTAGCCATTCGCCACCGTCGATGGTGATGACTTCTCCGTTGACGTAAGCCGAAAAATCAGAGACGAGATAAGCCGCGAGATTGGACAATTCCTGATGGTCGCCGACTCTTTTCAACGGCACTTTCTTGGCCAGGTCGAACTTTTCCTTGAGATCGCCCGGAAGCAATCTGTCCCAAGCGCCTTTTGTAGGAAAAGGACCTGGCGCGATCGCGTTGGTACGGATGCCGTATTTCGCCCACTCGACCGCGAGACTGCGCGTCATGGCCAGAACGCCGGCTTTGGCAGTCGCGCTCGGAACGACGTAAGCCGAACCCGTCCACGCGTAAGTCGTGACGATATTGAGCACAACGGACGACTTTTGTTTGGTGTCGATCCAATGTTTTCCAAAGGCCAAAGTGCAATTTTTCGTGCCTTTCAAGACGATATCTATAATAGTGTCGAACGCGTTGGCCGACAATCTTTCGGTTGGAGAAATGAAGTTTCCGGCGGCGTTGTTGAGCAAAACGTCGACTTGGCCAAACGCGTCAAGCACCGATTTCAGCATCGTTTCGACTTGATCGTAATGGCGCACATCGCACGCGACCGCAAGGCATTTTCCGCCCGTTTCCAACTCGAGTTCGGCAGCCGTGGTTTGCAATTTTTCGAGATCGCGCGAAGTGATCGCCACGTTGGCTCCGAGTTCGAGAAAATATCTGGTCATCGATTTCCCGAGTCCGCTTCCGCCGCCCGTCACTACGATTGTTTTGCCTTTCAACGCGTCGTCGCGCAGCATTTTTGCCGTAAAATCCATAGAAAATGTTTTGGTTAAAAGTAGGGATTTTGTTTGGTTTTTGGCCAGCGATTCCGGTCGCCGCTTTTAGCTTTGGCCCAAAACACGCATTTGGCGACCGCCTGGCACGAGCTTCCTTTGGTCGCTGTGCCAAACGGGCCAAATGTCGCATTTTGCGGCCAAAGGCTAACCACTTTAACCGGGCTGGATCGGTTTACCGAACGTCCAGGCATTTTCACAACGAAATTTGACACCGGAAATTTTCGGACTCTTCGGCTTCGCTCCGCGCCTCCCGTTACAAATTCGTCAATTCGAATTGAAACCTTTTTACTTGGATTTTGCCGCGAATTCGCGAATTATCCGCATTTAAAACTCGCCAATCAGCGTCAACTGTTACAAAAAAGTTAATGACTTAGACTCAAACCTTGTGAAATATTCGCTTATCGCCCAATATTTTCCTAAAATTAACTTCAAATAGTTGACAATTTGCGAATATCAAACTAACTTCAAGTAAAATTTAAAACCCCAATCCCATGAAAAAAAATACTTTGGCGCTTCTATTTTTACTGTTGTCGTTTGTCGGCAAAGCGCAATTCAACCAAGATTTTGAAGCCGGACTTTCCGGTTGGATCAACATCAATCAAGGAAGTTCGAATACGTGGACTTTGCTCGATTTGAACGCCACCGGGTTTCTTGCGAATTCCGGAACACACGTCGTCACCCTCGACGCATCGGTCAGTGCAGAAAGCGACTATCTCGTTTCTCCCGCGATTACCGTAACGGCAGGCGTCAACGATTACCTTTATTTCTACGCAAGAAATCGCAGTTTGGCCGCGGCCGCGAACATCGATGTCCTGGTTTCCACAACGGGAACAGCAGTCGCCGATTTTACCGTGACGCTGGAAGGCGAAGTCAATCCGCCGGGTGGACTTACTTTCTTTAGGTATGGAGTCGATTTGAGTGCCTACGTAGGACAGACGATCCATGTTGCGCTTCACGCCACGGCCGCAGCTTCGGTTACCGTAGACATCGACGATATTGTGAGCACCGTTTTACCCGAATGCGAACCGCCAAGTGGTTTTGTCGCGACAGATATCACAGGAAATGCGGCCTTGTTGAGCTGGCTTACCGCCGGAATCAGCAACAATGTCCAGATTGAATACGGTCCGTCCGGGTTTGCACTTGGCACGGGAACTGTGGTGAATCTGACAAACACTTTGCTTTACAACCTCACCGGACTGACCGCGAATGCCGATCTTGACGTCTACATCAGGACAGATTGCGGCGATGGAAATTTCAGCGATTGGGTGCAAATTGACCTAAACGTAGCTGCCGGAACGACCAACGATGCTTGTTCCGGAGCGCTTGCCCTTGAAGTCGGGGTCGATTTCAACTCGGGCGCGATCTTGTCGACCAGCATTGGAGCGACGACTTCGGGAACCAATACGCCAACTTGTGGCACCAACGTGAGCAACGACGTTTGGTTTACGGCCGTAGTTCCGACCAACGGAAGCTTGACAATTCAGACAGGATTGGCTTTGGGATCGCTAAATCTCGACACTGTGGTCGCGGTTTACACCGGAACTTGCGGCAATCTCACGCAAGTCGCCTGTAACGACAATGCTTCGCTGCTCAATCTTTTTTCGAGCGTAAACGTCAACGGACTTACACCGGGACAAACCGTTTACATTTCAGTTTCGCAAAACGGACTGCTGGGCAATATCCTCAATGGCGCCTTCCTTTTGTCGGTTTTCAATACTTCGCTTGTAAATCCTGAGTTTAATTCCAATAGTCTCACGTACTATCCGAATCCTGTCACATCTATTTTGAATCTGAGAAACGACAGCACTATAAAATCGGTTAAAATCTACAACGAATTGGGACAAACGGTCATGGTTTCGAACAATGAGTCACCGACGTCCGAAATCAATATGTCGCCGCTTTCAAGAGGTTTGTATTTCGTCGATGTCACCACGGACGAAGGCAGCCGCCGCCTCAAGATAATGAAGCAGTAATTGGCGTTACTGTAGCTGGAAAGCGCTCTCTTTTTATGGAGAGCGCTTTTTTTTATTATCGGATTGTTGAACGTCGGAATTCAAATGCCTGAAAAATCCGCAACGGATTTACTTTACGATTTGACAAGTTTCAGGCGGAAATCTTTGTTTTCGGATTTTCCCCTAAGAATATAAACGCCGCAAGGCAGATGCGAGATTTGGGCCGATTCGCCTTGGATTGTCAATGGAATGCTCTTTCCATCGACCGAAATCGCCTCGACTTCATCGACTGTTTTGCTGAACGTGATCTGGTCGTTTGCCGGATTCGGATAGAACGAAATCGCAGCGTTTTTCTGTAGATCGTTTGTTGCCAAAGTCGTTCCGTAAGCGAACTGGTGCGAAAGCGAACTGCCGCCCAACGAAAAAGTAACCGTCCAGATCCCGGTTTGGTTTAACGTGCTCGGGTTGAAAGTCCAGAACCACCACGAGGCGTAATACAACTCTGATGTTATCGCAAAACTCGTGTAAGCCAAGGTTCCGTTTGGTCTGTAAAGACTTATCGTTGCTTGCGCGCCAATGTTCTGATCGGCGAAATAGCCGGCGCAAACCACATTTTGCCCGACCAAAAATTCATTCTTGAAATTGGGTGTCTCGATTTGCGGACAATTCGGAAAAATTGGAGCCGCGCTGTGCGTGAAAGCTGCGTTGACTTTTGGCTCGATATACGGTTTTTGCTGATTCCACCAGGAATCGCCACCGTTCCAATTGTTGCACGTTCCCGAATAAGTATCGACCAAAGCATCGGCCGTATCGTAAACCTCGAAGTGCAAGTGCGGACCGGTCGAATTGCCCGAACTTCCTATGACGCCCAAAAACTCTCCGGCCGCGACAAATTCGCCCACGGCTTTGGTCGTCAACGAATTGTTTTTCAGGTGGCCGTACCAAGTGGTCGTTCCGTCAGAATGCGCAACATAGACCGCGTTCCAGTTTCCTCCGCCCATTGCACAACTAGTGTCGGGATTTCCGTTCGACTTGTACAAGATCACGCCAGATGCCGCAGCGACAGCCCAAGATTGGTTGTTCGCCATCTGATACCACGTGAAAGGCCAAGTGAAAATGTCGACGCCCTGGTGGTTATAGCCACCCGAAGTGTCATACGTGCGCGATCCGCAGTTCCAATCCTGAACCTGATTCGGAAAAGCCGCGTTGTGATCGACATAATTGCTGATGCTCCACACATTGTTGTAATTCGCCGTCGGATTCTTGACCACAGGCCAATCGAACATCACGTGAGCGCCCAGATTTTGCGCAGGCAATTTTCCCTGAGCCACTAAAACCTGTCGCGAAGTTGCAAGCTGTGCTTTGATCTCGTCGCGCTTGGCCGGTGAAAGGCATTCGACATGGTCTGGATTGAATTCGTACTCGCCACCAAAAGGCCCGTCTTGGGCAAATGCTGCAACCGATAGCCAAAAGGCCAGAAAAACGTACTTTTTTGTCATTTTGTTTATTTTTTTGGATGTAAAAAACGCGAACCGACCCCAAAATTTCGGGTTGATCCAATTATCGAAAACTGTGGTGGAGTTCGCCAAAGATAAAAATATGATTCAAATACTCAAATAGTTAGGGTTTTTATTTGGCCAGCAAATCCGGTCTCCGCTATTAGCTTTGACCCAAAACGCGCATTCGGCATTCCATTTGGCACGAGCTTCCTTCGGTCGCTGTGCCAAACGGGCCAAATGTCGTGTTTTGCGGCCAAAGGCTAACCGCTTCACCCGGGCTGGACGCGATTTGCCGGAAGGTTTTCGTCAAACTTTGGAAACATCTTGGCAGTACTAACGTTTGTCGCGTGTGTTCACGGACAATTCAAGTTCTAGTGCCAATCCCGATAGCTATCGGAGACAAATCACAAATCCCAAACTCCAAATCCCAAATTGCAGTCAAGGACTTTTACAAAGCTTCGCTTTGCTCAGTTGCTTGGAATGCGTGTCGCCAAATCTTCAGGAAGCCAAATGCTTCGGATTCGTTTTTCCATTTCAGTGTAGCAACTTCAGTCCCAAAAAAGATTTAACAAAATTTACAGGTTTTCTGTAATGGGATAAGTTTGCGTTTTTCGTACGGGTAAAACGCGCCCCTTCCCCATGAAAGCAAAGTTCGGAGTTCTGGAAATACGAGCAGTACAGAAAATCTGTACTTTTTGTTAAACGTAGGTGGAGTGAAATGCCACTCTCTAAATTTAACTTCCAGAAAATAGTCCAAAACTTTCACAAATTTTCTAGCTGCTCAGTTGTTCGGAATACGCATAGCCAAATCTTCGGGAAGCCGAAACTATCTCCGATTAGTATTTCCGTTTCAGTGTAGCAACCTAAAAGTCGCGCAAAAAGATTTAACAAAATTTACAGGTTTTCTGTAATGGCATGAATTGCGTTTTTCGTACGGGTTAAACGCGCCCCTTCCCCATGAACGCAAAGTTCGGAGTTCTGGAAATACAAGCAGTACAGAAAATCTGTACTTTTTGTTAAACGTGGGTGGAGTGAAATGCCACTCTCTAAATTTAACTTCCAGAAAGCAGTCCAAAACTTTCACAAATTTTCTAGCTGCTCGGTTGCTCGGAATACGCATGGCCAAATCTTCGGGAAGCCGAAACTACTTTCATATCCGTTTTTCATTTTGGCACAACAACCTAAAAATCTCTTAAAAGATTTAACAAAATTTACAGGTTTTCTGTACTGGCATGAATTGCGTTTTTCGTACGGGTAAAACGCGCCCCTTCCCCATTAGCGCAAAGTTCGGAGTTGTGGAAATACAAGCATTACAGAAAATCTGTACTTTTTGTTAAACGTAGGTGGAGTGAAATTTCACTCTCCAAGTCCAATTCCGAGAAAACAGTCCAAAACTTTCACTAAATTTTCTATCTGCTCAGTTGCTCCGAGTACAGATGGCCAAATCTTCGGGAAACCGAAACTACTTTCATATCCGTTTTTCATTTCAGTGTAGCAATCAAAAAGTCGCGCAAAAAGATTTAACAAAACTTACAGGTTTTCTGTAATCGGATAAATTGCGTTTTTCGTACGGGTTAAACGCGCCCCTTCCCCATGAACGCGAAGTTCGGAGTTCTGGAAATACGAGCAGTACAGAAAATCTGTACTTTTTGTTAAACGTAGGTGGAGTGAAATGCCAATGAAATGGCAACCAGATTGGGATTTGGGACTTGGAATTTGTACCGATAGCTATCGGAATTGGAATTTGGAGTTTGAGTAATCGATTCCCGTTAAAGTATCCGCAACAAAACTCACGCACAGTATTAAATTCCCGCATTTTCAACATTAGAACTTTCTAATTAACACCATTTTTTTAAGTCTGCGACCTATTTTTGCCAAATTCCAACCACAGGATCGCAAATACCATGAACGCTATAATGTCAACAATCCGAAACAGTTTCCTCGGCAAAGGCTTGAAAGTCCTGCTGATTGGCTATTTCCTGTTGAGCAGCCTGAATCTTGCGTCGAGCGTTGACCGAATCCTTAAAGACCAAAACGCCGACGTTTACAGACAAACGGGAATGGTGTGCCAAATGCTAAAGTTTTTCTTCGACTGCGAGGAATCGGTTGAGGAGTACGAATTCGAGAAGCAACAGACCAAAAGCGTCAAAAAAGGTTTGGTAGTGCTCGAATATCTGCTTCCAAATTACTATTGGGGCGTTCCGAAAAAGTCGCTCACTTCTGACAAAGCCTTCGCACAAAGGTCAAACCTCGACCAAAAAGGCGGCCTTTATTCCAAAATCCACCTTCCGCCTCCCGAACGCTTTCTTTAGCGCCATTTCTGGCAATTTCCAGCGCCTGCGTGTTTACGTCTGGCCTTCGCGGCTTTTGCCTGCAACCAATTCTCACTCATACTGAACTACTTATGACGCCATACAAACGTTTTGTAAACCTGCTCAGACTCGACAAGCGCGACGTCTACCAAATCATATTTTACGCGGCTTTCGCCGGATTGATCAACCTATCGCTTCCGCTTGGCGTACAGGCGATCATCAACTTTATCCAAAGCGGACAGGTTTCGGTTTCATGGATCGTGCTGGTCATCGTCGTGACTTTGGGCGTGGCTTTCGCGGGCGTGCTCACGATCATGCAATTGCGTATCGTCGAGAATCTGCAACAGCGCATTTTCGTTCGGTTTTCATTCGAGTTCGCCTATCGCATGCCGCTCATCAAATTCAAGGAGTTGTACGCCAAATATGCACCCGAACAAGCCAATCGGTTTTTCGATACCTTGACTGTTCAAAAAGGCGGCGCCAAATTGCTGCTCGACTTTTCGGCGGCTTTCCTTCAAGTCGGATTCGGGATTATCCTGCTTGCACTTTACCATCCGTTTTTCCTTATCATCGGGCTCGCGTTGGTCGCCGTGCTTTATTTCATCTTCAAAATCTATTACAACGAAGGACTCGAAACAAGCATCAAGGAGTCGACGTATAAATACAAAGTCGCGGCCTGGCTTCAGGAAATCGCAAGGAATCGCGACAGTTTCCGCAAGAATACCGAACTGGAATATGCCCTGAAACGCAACGACATTTACGTGGCCGATTACGTGAATTATCGCGAGAAACACTTTGGCGTGATGAAAAACCAATACATCAGGTTGGTACTTTTCAAGGTTTTGGCCACCGCGGCGCTTTTGTCGGTTGGTGGATTTTTGGTCATCACCGAACAAATGAATATCGGACAATTCGTGGCATCCGAAATCGTGATCGTGTTGCTGATCAACTCCATCGAAAAAATAATCTTCGGACTCGAAGGCTTTTACGACGTGCTGACTTCCATCGAAAAAATCGGGCAAGTCACTGACATGGAAATCTGTTCGGTTCCGGGCGCGATCGAGAAAAATTCGGTCGGAATCACGATCGAGACCGAATCGGCCTGCTACAATTATCCCGGACTCGAGAAAAAATCGATCAAGGACGTGAGCCTCAAAGTTTCCCAAGGCGAGAAAATTTTGCTCACGGGAAAAAACGGAGCCGGGAAAAGTACGCTTTTGCGGATTTTAGCCGGAGTGCTTGAACCCGTCAGCGGCGCAGTTTACTTCACGGACAATTACATGAACCGCCTCGACGAACACGCTTATCGCTCTCAGGCCGGAACTTTGCTGTTTGGCGAAACTTTGTTCGAGGGCACGATTCGCGAGAACATCCTTTTCGGGAAAAACGACATCGACAACCAAGACCTGAAATGGGCTTTGGACAGCGTTTGCCTGGCGCCTTTCGTGAAAACTTTCCCCGACGGACTCGAGACGAGAATCCATCCGGGCGGACGCCAACTGTCGGCATCGGACGTGCAGAAAATCCTGCTGGCGCGTTGCATCGCCCACAAACCAAAAATCCTGTTGCTTGAGGAACCTACCGACAAAATGGACAAGGCGACGTCCAAATCGATCGTGGAATTCCTTTTGTCGGAACAAAACGACTGGACGGTGATCGTCGCATCCAAAAGCGAAACCTGGAAAAACGGCTGTGACCGCATGATAACGGTTGGTCACGGCGAAATCATCAACGATATAAAACTGTAAGATGCTCAACATATCCAAAGACCAAACGATTTTGATCACGCCGGGCGATTACACCTCGATAACCAGTGTGGCCAAGCGTCCGCATTACAAAATGCTCAACAGGATCATCTTCGGATTCCTGATTTTCATGGTTTTGTGCCTGTTTTTGCCGTGGACGCAGAACATTTCCGGAAGCGGCGCGGTGACGACACTGAAACCCGACCAACGTCCGCAAACGGTGCACAACGCCATCGCCGGACGCATCGAGAAATGGTTCGTAAAAGAAGGCGACTACGTCAAAAGAGGCGATACGATCCTGTTCATTTCGGAGATCAAGGAAGATTATTTCGACCCGAATCTCGTCGGAAATACCAAACAGCAAGTCGATGCGAAGAAAATGGCGCTCGAATCGTACGGCGACAAAGTGAGCTCGCTCGAAGTCCAGGCGCAATCGCTGGGCACCGAACGCGGACTCAAACTGGAACAGGCTCGCAATAAAATCCGTCAGGCGGAATTAAAAATCAAGAGCGATTCGATGGACCTGGAAGCCGTGAAAACGCAACTTCGCATCGCCAAAACCCAATTTGACCGATCGACCGCACTACAAAAAGAAGGCCTCAAGCCTATGACGGATGTCGAGCAGAAACGCCTGAAATTGCAGGAAGCCGAAGCGTACATCATCACACAGGAAAACAAATTGCTGAGCAGCAAGAACGAATTCATCAACGCGAGAGTCGAGATCAACCGCATCACGGCCGAATATGCCGAGAAAATATCAAAATCCCAAAGCGACAAGTTCACGGCCTTGAGCTCGCAATACGACACTGAAGCACAAGTCAACAAACTGCACAACCAATATGTGAATTACTCGGTGCGAAACGGTTTGTACTACATCACGGCGCCTCAAAGCGGTTACGTGAACCGCGCATTGCTCGCCGGACTTGGAGAAACCATCAAGGAAGGTACGCCAATTGTGAGCATCATGCCGGCGACTTACGACATTGCCGTGGAAACTTATGTTGATCCGATCGATTTGCCGCTTGTCCATAGAGGTGCGAAAGTGCGCGTCTGGTTCGACGGTTGGCCGAGAATCGTGTTCAGCGGCTGGCCGGGCTTGTCTTACGGAACTTTTGGCGGACGCATCGTCGCGGTAGAGAATTTCATTAGTTCGAACGGAAAATATAGAATCCTGATCGCTCCCGACAACCAAGCCGAGAAATGGCCCAAAGAACTCAGCATTGGCGCGGGCGCACAAAGTATCGCACTGCTCGAAACGGTTTCAGTCGGATACGAAATCTGGCGTAACCTGAACGGTTTCCCGCCAAATTATTACAAACCTGAAGCGAAAGACACAAGCAAGGAAAAGAAATGATATGATGCAGATGAGAACTTTTTTCCTGCTGTTTTGGCTGATCTCGTTTTCGGCCAACGCACAGGAATTCAACAAAGACGAACTCAGTTTCAACGAATTCCTGGGTTACGTCAAAAAATACCATCCGTTGGTGCGCCAGGCAAACCTCGAACTGAGCAACGCACAGGCGAATTTGCTTACCGCTCGAGGCGGATTCGACCCTAAAATCGAGGTCGATTATGACAAAAAGGAATTTTCGAATACCGAATATTACTCGCTCCTGAACAGCAGTTTCAAGATTCCGACTTGGTACGGCATCGAGATCAAGGCAGGATTCGACGATACGTCAGGCCAATATTTCAACCCACAGAACCGCACGCCCGAAGCCGGATTGACCTCGCTTGGAATCACGGTTCCGCTTGGTCAGGGTTTGTTCATCAACCAAAGAATGGCCGACGTGCGCGAAGGAAAATTGTTCGTCCAGATGAGCGACGCACAGCGAAAATTGCGAGCCATCGAGGTTTTATACAAAGCCAGCCAAGCCTATTTTTCGTGGAAGCAAAGTTTCGCCGAAGCCGACTTGTATCAAAACTACCTCGGTTTTGCAAGCACGCGATTCAAAGGCATCAAAACGTTGATCGAACTCGGCGATTCTCCGGCGATCGATAGCGTCGAGGCGAGAATCACGGTCAGGAATCGCGAACTGAATCTCGAAAACGCCAACCTCAAATTGGCAAAAGCGCGTCTGGAATTGTCGAATTATATGTGGATTGAAGACGTTCCGGTTGAACTTGGCGAGGTCGTGAAACCCGAAAAGGACATGTTGTCGACATTGGACGAAACCTTGCGCACGAACCAAATGTCGGTCGATCTCAATCAGCTTGATGCGCATCCGAAAATCCAGACTTTGCGCACTAAGGTTTCGATTCTTGAAGTCAACCGACAATTGAAGGCCAATGCGTTGCTTCCGAAACTCAATGTCGGCTACAACTATATTTCCGAACCTCGGTACTTCGATCAGGTTGAGGTCGAGGATTACAAATTCAACGTCAATTTCAGCCTGCCGATTTTCCTCCGAAAGGAACGCGGATCGCTGCGATTGGCCAAACTGAAAATCCAGGACGCCCAATTCGACCTTTCCCAGCAAAGGCTCGAACTGCGCAACAAAATCGCTTCCCAGCAAATCGAGATCGAGTCGCTTCGCAAGCAGAAAATGCTGATTGACAATTTGGTAAGCGATTACACGACGATGCTTTCTTCGGAAGAACGACTTTTTTCTTATGGCGAAAGTTCGATTTTCCTGATCAATTCGCGCGAGAACAATCTCGTGAATGCGCGTTTGTCACAAATTGGGATGGAAAACCAGTTTTATATGGCGAATGCGGCTTTGTTCCAGACTTTGGCCAATCCGGATTGAGTTTCTTATTGCATTTTTAACCGCGAATTCGCGAATTTTACGCTGGCTGAAATACAAATTCGCGAATTCGCGGTTTACTTTTTGCCACGAATACAAGGATTTTGCAGATTGTCCAAATTCGATGTTCAATAAAACTTAACATTTTTATTAGCTAAACCTGCAAGGTTTTTTCAACCTTGTAGGTTTCATTTGGCCCTTTTACTCGGATTAACAACGCTTCATATTTCGGTTCAACCATCTTTATTAATTGCATTTTCAACCGCGAATTCGCGAATTTTACGCTGGCTGAAATACAAATTCGCGAATTCGCGGTTTATTTTTCTGCCTGGATTTTATCGATTCTTATAGCTTTCCATACTTCACGCATTGGTTTCGCAGTTCCTGCAATTTTTTCCAACCTCTTCTTTTCGTCTTAAAAAATTAGCAGCGAATGCACGAATAATCGGTTTCATTCATTCGTGACTTTCTTTTTCTGACAAGGCTTATTCAATTTTTATAGTTAACAAATTAATTTGAACCAGCTCATAGTACTGATTTGAATGCGCATTGTATCTTGTCGTGTATCTGATTGTTCGAAGACAAATTTCTAAAATCGCGGCGAAAGCGAAATAACACTCCAGAATTGGTCAGTGGCTTTTTTGACGCAACTGACATCGAATACGACTGTTTAAAGATTTAACATTTTTTACAGATTTTCTGTATCCAGGTTCTCCTTTTTTTGGATAGGGATGTATCAGCCCCTCCCCATACCGGCAAAGTTCGCGATCTCGAAAACACGATCATTACAGAAAATCTGTACTTTTTGTTAAATGTGACCTGAAATGTCAGAATCAAGGATTGGTTTCCGATTTTTTTTCGCTGCCGATGCCCGTCGACCAGTCCGCGTTGCTTTGG
The DNA here is from genome assembly GCF_004295795.1 of Flavobacterium sp. Lineage (GTDB taxonomy): Bacteria > Bacteroidota > Bacteroidia > Flavobacteriales > Flavobacteriaceae > Flavobacterium. The sequence goes on from NZ_SEBR01000027.1 coordinate 41,898, forward strand.
CCATAGGTTGATTCCACTATTTTCTTGCCGCAGATTTCCGTAGACTGCAGGCTATCATTAGTCTTCAAAAAATTAGGCCACAAATGCACGAATGACCGGATTCGTATATTCGTGGCCCAAAAATTTTTGTGAAAGTGTTACATCATGTTGGTGGACGGACAAAATTCGTCGCAAATTTACCTTTCCAACAAGATCTCCAAAATCTTGATCGCGGCTTCACTGATTTTCGTACCGGGACCAAAAACGGCAGTCGCGCCGGAATCGAATAAAAACTGATAATCCTGAGCCGGAATAACGCCTCCCACAATCACCATGATATCGTCCCGACCGTATTTGTGCAGTTCCTCGATCACTTGCGGCACCAAAGTTTTGTGTCCCGCGGCGAGTGAGGAAACGCCCAAGATGTGAACGTCGTTTTCTACCGCTTGTTTTGCGGCTTCGGCGGGCGTTTGGAAAAGCGGGCCGATGTCGACGTCGAAACCTACGTCGGCATAACCTGTGGCTACGACTTTCGCGCCGCGATCGTGTCCGTCCTGTCCCATTTTTGCGATCATGATCCTTGGACGTCGGCCTTCTGATTTGGCGAATTCGTCGGCGAGTTCGCGCGCTTTGGCGAAACTCTCGTCGTTCTTGATTTCTTTGCTGTACACGCCGCTGAAAGATTTGATTTGTGCTTTGTATCGTCCGAAAATTAACTCGAGTGCGTCGCTGATTTCACCTAGTGTCGCGCGATTTCTGGCCGCTTCGACTGCAAGTTCGAGCAAATTGCCTTTTCCGGTCTTCGCCGATTCGGTCAAAGCCGACAGACATTTGGCAACTTTATCGGAATCTCTTGCCGACTTGATTTTGTCGAGACGCTCGATTTGTTGTTTCCGGACAAGCTGATTGTCTACATCCAGAATATGCAACGGATCTTCTTTGGCCAAACGGTATTTGTTCACACCTACGATGATGTCTTGCCCGCTGTCGATTCTCGCTTGTTTTCTCGCTGCTGCTTCCTCGATCCTGAGTTTCGGGATTCCGGCTTCGATCGCTTTGGTCATTCCGCCAAGCTCTTCGACTTCCTCGATCAATGCCCAGGCTTTTTCAGCTATTTCAGCTGTGAGTTTCTCGACATAAAAACTGCCGGCCCAAGGATCGACGGTTTTCGTGATCTTGGTTTCTTCCTGAAGGAAAAGCTGTGTATTTCGCGCGATTCTGGCAGAGAAATCGGTTGGAAGTGCGATTGCTTCATCAAGTGCGTTCGTGTGCAGGGATTGTGTTCCTCCGAAAGCTGCCGCGGCGGCCTCGATCGCAGTTCTGGCCACGTTGTTGAAGGGATCTTGTTCGGTCAGGCTCCAACCCGAGGTTTGGCAATGTGTTCGCAAAGCCAGCGATTTTTCATCTGTTGGATGGAACTGTTTCAGCAATTTTGCCCACAACATTCTTCCGGCGCGCATCTTGGCGATTTCCATGAAATGGTTCATCCCGATTGCCCAGAAAAACGAAAGTCTCGGAGCGAATTCGTCGATTTTCATTCCGGCGGCCAATCCGGTTTTGATGTATTCGAGACCGTCGGCCAACGTGTAGGCAAGTTCGATATCGGCGGTAGCTCCAGCTTCTTGCATGTGATAACCCGAGATCGAGATCGAGTTGAACTTCGGCATTTTTTCGCTCGTGAACGCAAAAATGTCGGCAATGATTTTCATGGAAGGCGCCGGCGGATAAATGTAGGTGTTGCGCACCATGAATTCCTTGAGAATGTCGTTTTGAATCGTTCCCGAAAGCAATTCCGGCTTCACGCCCTGTTCTTCGGCAGCGACAATGTAAAAGGCCATAATTGGCAAAACCGCTCCGTTCATCGTCATCGAAACCGACATCTCATTCAGCGGAATCTGGTCGAAAAGCACTTTCATGTCCTCGACGGAATCGATCGCGACTCCGGCTTTCCCAACGTCTCCAACCACTCTTTCGTGATCGGAATCATAACCGCGGTGCGTGGCCAGATCGAATGCGACCGACAACCCTTTTTGTCCCGCGGCAAGATTGCGTCGGTAGAAGGCGTTGCTTTCCTCGGCTGTGGAGAATCCGGCATATTGGCGAATCGTCCACGGACGGCGGACGTACATCGTGGCATACGGTCCGCGCAGGTTCGGGGCGAATCCGGCCGCGAAATCGAGATGTTCGAGATCGGAAATATCGGCTTTGGAGTACGTCGGCTTGACCGTGATTCCTTCGGCGGTGACGAATTCCGAAACCGCTTTTTCATCGGCGGCGACCGGAATTTCCGTTAGCGAAATATGGCTGAGATCTTTGCGTTTCATGATTTTTGGATTTCGATGCGAGTCTTCCCTTCCGAAAAGGAAATCACGCAGATAAAGTGGCTTCGCACGATTTTGCCGTTGCGTTTTCCGGCTGTCCATTTTGGGGATTCCGCAAGTACGCGGGTGATTTCCTGCGACATCGGCATGCCTAGATTTCCGGAAGTTTTTATGTTTGTGATCGCGCCGTCCTTTTCGACGATGCACATCACGCGCATGCTTCCGGTGAAGTTGGCTTTGTCAGGAATGTTCGCCTGAGCCGCCAAATAGTTTTCGAATTGAGAGATACCGCCCGGAAATTCGGTGTTTTTTTCAAGTTCTCTTGCAAAATAGACACTCGTATCTGTGTCGATTTCCTCTTTTGCACTGCCTTGGCCCGAAACGATTTCCTTGACGACAAGCAACGAGGCGAACGTGCGGCAACGAACTGCCTTCCCGTCGACTTTCGCCGGTTTCCACTTTGGTGCGATTTTGGCCAAAAAGGCGTTGTCAGACTTGGAAAACGCTCCGTTGTCACCGCTGGCCACGACTTTGGAGACACTTCCGTTTTTTTCGATCACGAGCCAGGCGTCGATTATGGAAGGTGCGTTTTTCTTTTTGGCCTCGAAAGCGGCTTGAAGCGCGTCGATAAACTTGTATTCGCCTCCCGGAAATTGGGGCGCGACCTGGACTTTTTCCGAATCGTAGATTTTTTCCTTGGTTTGGGCGTTCGAATTTGACGCTACCAGAAACAGTACGATTATCGTGAGAATAGTATTTGTTTTCATTGTTTTGGATCGTTTTCAGATGCTAGTCTTTCTTGTTCGGATTTCTCGGCCAAACGCTTCTCGACCAAAGGCGCGAACAACGTCTTTTTGGCCTTTTGCTTGACGAACGGATACAACTCCAGATCGTCTTTCATTCGGTCGTTCTTGTTCGGATATTTGTTGGTTCCGATGAGGATTTCGTTTCCGGAATCGAACAAAGCCTGCTCTTTTTGGTCCGATTCTTTCACTTTTCGCTGGATCGATCCATCTTTCAGTTTCGCGACGAATCCGCCTTCCGCTTCCAATTCCTTGAACAGGATCAAAGTCTGGTTGGCGAGTTGTTGCGTGAGATTTTCTATGTAATACGCGCCGTCTGACGCATTGGCGACTTTGTCGAAATAACTTTCAGATTTCAGGATCAGCAATTGGTTTCTCGAGATTCTTTCACCGAATTCGTTGCTTTTGTGGTAAAGCGCGTCATAAGGCAAATTGCAAACCGCGTCGGCCGAGCCCAAAATCGCGCTCATGCATTCGGTCGTGGTGCGCAACATGTTCACGTTGTAGTCGTAAAGTGTTTTGTTGCGTTTTGTCGGAGTTGCCAGAATGTGGACTTTCGAATCGCTTCCGAATGCGTCGGCGACAGTTCGAAACAAGATTCTCAAAGCTCGCAATTTGGCAATCTCGAAGAAGTAATTCGGCCCGACCGAAACCTGGAAAAGCGTCGGTTTATCGATAGCGAATCGGTTGAAATATTCCGTTACGTGGCACAAAGCGTAGGCCAATTGCTGCACGATATTCGCTCCGGCGTTTTGGTAGATTCGCGCATCGACCGAAAAAACCGACAGATTTTTTACTTCGGATGCCAAACTTTTCAGGAATTCGTAATCGTCGGTTTTCGAGAACCAATTTCCGTCCTGAACCAAATGTCCTACGGGATCGATTGACGCGAAAACCGTGAAATTCCGGCCGTCAAGTGCTTTGTCCAAATGCCGGACGAAATCGATTGAGAGAAATTTCAAATCGAAGTAAAGCGTGAGATTTTCGAAAGTAAGTCCAGAAATGAGTTTTGCCACGTCGATCTTCTCGTCCGAAATCGCGAATCTCAAACTTTCGGCTCCGCGGTTTACCGAATCGTTGGCGCGTCTGGCCGACTTTTCGACATCGAAAACGAAGATTTCCTGACACACCAAAAACGGGTTTTCGGCAAAAGCGGAATGCGAAATCTGGGCGTCGTCGCGATGGTAAAACGGACGCACTTTGATGCCTTCGGGCGATTCCCAAACGAGGGTTTCGTTGAAATCGGCGCCTTTGAGCTCATATTGGATCTGCTGTTTCCACTGCTTCGAGGAAATGCCGCCGAACGCGCCAAATAAAGGGTTTGAAGTTGTACTCACGGTAAATTCTTGAGTCGCAAATATAGGCAATTGCGGTCAAGCCGAAAGACGGGCGTTGTCGGTATTTCGGAATCGCATCGGCGAAAGTCCTTTCTTTTTGAGAAAAACGCGGTTAAAATACGTAAGACTTTCAAAACCAGCTTCGGAGGCGATCTCGCGCACCGTCAAATCTGTGTCGGTCAACAAAAGACAGGCGTTGGCGATCCTGATTTCGTTCACGTAGTCTGAAAAACTCGTCTTCATATTCCTGGCGAAAAACTTGCAGAAAGCGCTTTTGGAAAGCGAAACGAGATTCGCGGCTTTTTGGAGTTCGATGTGCTCGGATGCATTTTCGTGGACGTAACGGCAAACTTTGTTGATTCGGCCTGCGTTTTCGGGATTTCTACTTCCCGAATAAACCGTCGAGGACAAAGCCACGCTTCCTACCTGACTCAATTTCTCGAGAATTTCCAACAATGAGGTGATCTTTTCGAGTCCCGTTTTTTGCGATAATTCGAGCAGCGATTTCGTAATTTGGGTTGTCGGATTCGGAAAGAAACTGCCGCGCGCGCAATGTTCGAGCAAGTCCAAAATGTTACGGCATTCGTACAGGCCTGAAAATCTTTTGATGAATTCGGACGAAAACTGGATCACGACAGCAGACGATTTCCTGGCATTTCTGGTTTCGTTCGACCAAGTGTGGGGCAATTCCGGCCCGATCAAAACCAGATCGCCTGTTTCAAAACTTTCGTGGCTGTCGCCGATGATGCGCTTTCCCGAACCTTCGGTGATCAACGTGAGTTCGTATTCCGGATGGTAATGCCACTTGAATTCGAAGTTTGGCAACTCGAACGCGTAGGCCACAAATGCGTCCTTTCCTTTAATCGTTTCAACGTTTTCTAAGGTCGCTTTCATACTATGTGGATTCAAGGGTTTCTTCTAACCTCAAATTTAGTCAATATGGTGTCATATTTTGGCTATTTCGTGTCGGGAAGTGCGTTTTGTTTACGATAGCTTTATAAAACTCAAAAAAACTGGACATGGATTGCGATTTCGGTTTACTCGACGAACCGTTTGCACTTGCAAAGGAGCAAATAGAATTTTACGACAAAAACCGTTTCATCAAACTAAAACACGTTCTTGACCAACCGATACTCGAGCATTTCAATAAGGCGATTTCTGACTGCGTAAACCGATTGAACACGCAGGAAATCCCGATGGAAAATCGCGACACTTACGGAAAAGCTTTTCTCCAATTGTTTAACCTATGGCTTGAAGACAGCCTTGTTAAACCTTTGGTTTTCAGCAAACGTATCTCTGGCATTGTTTCGGAGCTTTTAAAAGTTCGCGGGGTGCGAATTTACCACGATCAGGCGCTTTTCAAAGAAGCGAGCGGCGGCATAACACCTTGGCACGCAGATCAATACTATTGGCCGCTCGATTCCGACAAGACCATTACCGCGTGGATTCCGCTCCAGGCGACTCCGCTCGAAATGGGGCCGCTTGAATTCAGTGCCGGAAGCCACGTCATCGTCGAAGGCCGTGAGCTTGGAATTGGTGATAAATCGGAAAACGAGATCTCGAAAAAATTGCGCGTCACCGATTTCGAGCACGTGATAGAACCGTTCGATGCAGGCGAAATCTCGTTCCATTCGGGCTGGATTTTTCACCGCGCCGGCGTCAACAAAACGGCTCAGACCCGAAAAGTGATGACCATCATTTACATGGACATCGACATGAAATTGAAAGCGCCCGAGAATGAAAGCCAGGAACACGATTGGAAAAAATGGTGTCCCGGAGCCGAGATCGGAAAACAGATTGACACACCTTTAAACCCGGTTTTATTTCCCTGAATTGTAATTGACACATGTACGTTGGGGTTCTAAAAAATAGCCGGTCGATTTTTTGAGAGACGTTCAGCGCGTTTTTTCAGGGGCCGAAATCGATCGCGCAGTCCGGGTTTTTGAAATTGGATACAAACAACTAAATACCACTTTTTTGTCCGCGGGACTGCGCCTTTGAGCGTGGTGCAGTCTAATGCGGATACTTTTTGAAAATCCCAAATTCCAAATTCCAGCCCTAATGGATGTCGGGACAGATCCAAAATCCGAACTTTGTCCAAAATCAATCCGATGCAAAAACCGAAACTGCTATCGCTACTTCGACTGCAACTGCTGCTGCTGCTGCTGCCGCTGCTGTTACTATTTTTTACTGAAAACGCAAGAGCGCAAAACGAAGTCTTCTACCACGTCTTCCAGCGCAGTTTTTTCGATTCCGATGGCGACTCGCACGGCGATTTGAAAGGCATCGAACAAAAACTCGATTATCTTCAGGACCTGGGCGTGAACACGATTTTGCTGACGCCTTTGTATCAGTCGGATTTTTACCACAATTACTTCGCCTCTGACTTTGAGAAAATCGATCCCGAATACGGAAGAATGGACGATTACATCGAGCTCGTCAAACAAGTGCACAAACGGGGCATGAAAATCTATCAGGACGTGGAAATGCAATATGTGGCGGGTACGCATCCATGGTTTTCGCAAGGTTTCGGCAATCCGAAGTCGAAATTTTCAGATTATCTCGTCTATGAAGATTTGGCGAACAAAAAGCCTTGGTATTTCTGGGGAATCGAGGAATTCGCGACTTATGACGGTCGAAAGGAAAAGATAATCACGGTAAACATGGCGAGCAAAAACGTCAAGGCCTACACCCAAAAAGTGCTCGAATTCTGGATGGATCCGAACAAGGACGGAAAGTTCGACGACGGCGTGGACGGCTTCCGCCTCGATCACATGATGGACGATCTCGACAATGCCAAAAAGCTCCCGAATCTGTTCGAGACCTTCTGGACGCCTTTGTTCGCGAACCTCAAGGCGAAAAATCCGAAGTTGAAATTGTTGGCCGAACAGGCAAAATGGGCGTCTTTCGGACACGATTATTTCGAGAAAGGAAACGTCGATTTCGTGTTTGCGTTCCGACTCAAGTTCGCGATCACAAAATTCGACAAATCGGAAATCGAAAAAGCCGCCGACAGTACGTTTCTGTACAATCCGACAGCAAAAAACCAGATCGTGTTCCTCGAAAATCACGACACGAAAAGATTCGCTTCCGAGCCCGGAATGACATCGGAAAAAACAAAGGCCGCGATCGCTATCCAACTTTTGATTGGCGGCATTCCGTCCTTGTATTACGGACAGGAAATCGGAATGAAAGGCGAGCAACGGGAATTGGGAAGTTCGGACGGAAACGACATCGGGATTCGCGAAGCCTTCGATTGGTATAAGGAAGAAAGCGGAAAAGGCACGGCGAATTGGTACAAAAATTCGGGTCCGTGGTGGGAAAACCGCTTCAATCGGTCGAACGACGGAATTTCGCTCGAAGAACAAAAAACTGACGCGAATTCGCTGTGGAACCATTATCGGAAATTACTCAAACTGCGAGCCGAAAACAAAGCATTGACTTACGGAAGCTATTCGAAAGTCACGAACGGAAATCCAGAAATACTGAGTTTTGCCAGAAGTTTCGAAGGCCAGAAAGTCCTGGTCTTCGTGAATCTGTCCGATAAAAAACAGGCGACTTTGGCTTCGGTCGATACGCGTTCGGTACAAAATCTGGCCGGAGAAAACGCTTCGGTCGAAAACGGACGTGTCGCTGTTGTTTTGCCCGCTTACGGTTTTTCGGTTTCGGTTTTCAGATAAATCCGGCACACTTCCAAAAAATTCCGAGCATAAAAAAAACCGACTGTTTAGCCGGTCTTTCTTTCAAAAAATATCGCGTTTACTTATTGAGCCGCTTTTGTAAAAGTGTATTCTTCAGTAAAGTTGACTCCGTTGATTGCCTCAACATATTTCACTTTCAGTTTTGTAGCCGAAACGCTGACAACCGTAAATGTTTCAGTATCTACGTTTGTCCCGGAAACAGTAACGTCTTTTCCGTCGATTGTCCAGCTTGCGGCAGTCGTGTCAAGGTCGCAATCGCTGCTCCAGTAATCACCTAGCGTGAAAGTTCCGTTTTCTGCGAATTGGATGTAGTCTTTTGAACAGCCTGGCTCGTTTTCAGAGTAAGCCTGTTCTGGTTGAAGCACTTGTCCAGCAGCCGTGACTTTCTCGGTGTCGTGCTCCCATTTTCCGATCAATTTTGCAGACGAAACACCGCCGTTTCCACCGTCATCGCTACCACAAGAGTTCAACGAAACGATTGCCAATGCCATTGAGGCGACCATAAATAATTTTTTCATGTTTTGTTTTGTTTTATTTTTTGTTAAGGTTCGGTGCAAGAGTAATGGATATCCATCGATTTAACAAATTTTTTACGGGAAAAGTAATCGTTATTTTCAGATGCCTTTCATCCCATATCAAAATCGCAGTTTTTGGGGATTTTCGTCGGTCTAAAAAAGGCGGCGGGGTTTGATTATCTTTGCGCCCGAAAAAACCTCCTTATGTTGATTATTGGTATAGCAGGCGGAACGGGAAGCGGCAAAACGACCGTGGTTCGCCAGATCATGAACGAGATTCCCGAAGAGGAAGTGGGCGTGATTTCCCAAGATCATTACTATCGCGAAACCACGCACTTGAATTTTGACGAGCGCGCCCTGATCAATTTCGACCATCCGCGGGCGATCGATTTCGAGTTGCTGACCAAACATCTGAAGGCCTTGAAAGCAGGCGAAACGATAGATCAGCCGATTTATTCGTTCGTGACGCACAACCGCACTGACGACACGATTTCGACGCATCCGAGAAAGGTAATGATCGTTGAAGGCATCCTGATTTTGGCCAATCCGGAGTTGCGCGAACTTTTCGACATCAAGATTTTCGTACACGCCGATTCCGACGAACGTTTGATAAGACGACTCAAAAGAGACATTGCCGAACGCGGCCGTGACATGGAAGAAGTCTTGCAACGCTACCAAAAGACGTTGAAGCCGATGCACGAGCAGTTCATCGAACCTACCAAAGCTTACGCCGATATCATCATTCCGAACGACAAATACAATACGGTCGCCATCGATGTGGTTCGCGCGGTAATCCATCAAAGGATTCTGTAATCCTGCCATTTATTTTCTACATTTAGGAGCTTTTCGGGAACGTTCGCCTTTTTGGGGATTTCGATTTTCGGATAAAAACCAAACCCATGTCAGAGGAAGTCAAACCGGAGAAAAAACAGAAAAAGAAACGCAAATGGATGCGCTTCGTGGGCAACCGCTATGTGCTCGTATTATTGTTTTTCCTTGCCTGGATCTTGTTTCTCGACAATTATTCGTGGCTGAACCACAAAATGCTCGACAGCGAAATCGACGAGCTCGAGGAAAATAAAACATACTACGAAACCGAGATCAAGCGCGATTCCCAAAACATCAAATTGCTCAAGAATCCTGACCAGATCGAACGCTACGCACGCGAAAAATACTACATGAAACGCGACAGCGAGGACATTTACATCATCGAATACGAAGGCGAAAAGAAAGACACAAGCGGTTATGTTCCGAATTGATCCGACAACATGATTCGTATTTTGATTGACCCGATGGGCGACGGACACAGCGATTTATGGCTCAAAGTCGACGCATTTCCGACATTTTCCCAAATCGCCGACAGCTATTATTTGGGTACTGATCCAGAAATTTCTTCGGTGTCGGAAAAAGCAAAAAATCTCATCTCGTCCTGGATCGAAAAAATCGCCGAACTCGATTTGAACCAAAGTATCTTATTGGCTTTCGATATCTCGGATGAATACGTTTCCGGCTTTCGGATGACTTTCGGACGCAAGGGAATTTTCGTGAAATATCTGACTTGCCGCGATTCCAGATTCGATTCTTCATCAGATTTCACATCGGATCCCGACCAAAATTGGCTTTTGGACAAAACCGCGATGCTCGAAAATCTCACTTGGAGTTTGAGCCGCTTGAAACACTAAAAATTTACGGTTTCGTGAGATTCGCGCACGTGGTTTAAAAATTTTGCCACGAATGCACGAATCTCCCGATAAAATTATAGAGGAAATTTTCCATTTTAAATTTGGAATATTTCCACAAATTGTTATTTTTGGCAAATGGACGAAAAACTGCCGATAGAATCCCTCAAAATCAAGCAACTGCGACAACAGCTCAACTTGACGCAACAGGCTTTTGCCGACGCTATCCAACTCAAAGGAAGTGTCGCCGATATCGAAAGAGGAAAAGTTAGATTGCCCGGAGCCGCCGTGGCCAAACTCTTACAGGTTTTTGGAATCAATCCGCTTTGGATTTATGGCGATAGCGACGACCAGATGCTGGAAATCAAGACCTCGATCTTGCCCAAGGTCGTTACGCTCGATGCCAACGACAACGAGAACATCGCGATGGTGAACGTGAAAGCTTCGGCCGGCTACGCCCACAATTTGATGGACGTCGATTATTACGATACGCTTCCGGCTTTTCAGTTGCCTTTGCCAGAATACAAAAACGCGAGCTTCCGAGCCTTTCAGGTTCAGGGTGACAGCATGCTTCCGGTTTTGAGTCAGGGCGAATGGATCATCGGGAAGTCTCAGGAATCACTTTCGGATCTGTCCGAAAAACAAATTTATGTCGTCGTGCTCGCCGATACCGTTGTGGTCAAAAAAGTCAGGATGTACGCTTCGCGATTGCGGTTGATTTCTTTGAATTCGCTTTATCCGCCAATCGATGTGAATCCGAAAGAAATCAGGGAAGTCTGGAAAGTGACCGCCAAGATTACCACCAATCTCGAAGAACCCGCTTCTACTTTAGACGATCTCACGCGTGAAATGCGCGAAGGTTTCGTGAGTTTGCGGTCTTTATTGGGAAATAGTTGAGAAGCGAAGGAAGCATTTTGGTTTCCACGATAATCTGGGAAAAATGGATATTTTAGATGAACGAAATTGCCAAATACCTGAAAGTCAATCCGGATAAAATGTATTTGCGATTGACATTGCTGTTCTTTGCCGGATGGCTTTTTTTCAAAGGTCCGGCGCGGTGGTTCCTGAGTGGGAAATTCGAAAATGTCGATCATTTGCTTGGCGTCGCTCCGAATTTTTTCGCGGCCACTGCTTTGGTGCTTTGGGTAACTTATGCCACTAGCGCGAAATCCTTGGTGAGTTTTGTTTGCGTAATCCTCATTTTGTCATTGGGCGAATTCGTACAAACATTCATGTCGACCCAAACAGCTGACGTCATGGATATTCTAGCCAGTTTTTGTGGTGGGTTTTTAGGATTGGGAATTGTGGAAGCTAGGCGGTTTTGGGTCGCGAAGCGCAGCGAGCGACCTCGTGGAATATAGCGCGGAGCGCGTTGATTTAAAGCCCGTGCCAATTCGAACAATAATTGTCGTTTAACATGGACATTGAAAAAGCTCAAAAAGTGATCGACGAAACCGTTGGCAGTCAATTTGTCGTCTACAAAATCGAGGATTCCGAAAAATACGGTTTCGCCCATTACAAGCATCGCGATTGCGATATGGACGACCAGCGAGGTCGTTTGGTTGGCGTCGGACCTGTGATTTTCATTAAGGAAACCGGCGAATACCGGCTTTTGGGAGCACTCGAATCTATGGATTATTTGCAGCCAGAACAGGAATGTCCAGTTGTCGTTTTGCCGTCTCTCGAAGAAATAAAAGAGAAAATTATTCGGCACAAGTTCGTAAACGACGGTGACATTTTCGATCTGCAAAGCTATTGGGAAGACAAATTTGGCGATCCGGATATGAATCTAACTTATTACAAAGGATTCGATTTCAGGAATTTCACAAATCTCGGGTCGTCGAACAAAGATTTTCTAGCTTTCATAAAGTCGCTGTGGACCGAACTGCAACTCCCGTTCGAAATAACCGACGAAAATCAGTTGGTGCTCTCAAGAAGAAAGCTCCCAAAAATCTGATGATCATTGTTGACTTTGGGAAAACTCACGGAACCAAATACAGGAAAACCCCGAAAAAGTGGAAAGCGCTGCCGCCCAAAACGAACAGGTGCCAAATCGCGTGATAATACGGACGATTGCCTTTGGCGTAAAAATAAATTCCCAAAGTATAACTTATACCGCCGGCGAGAATCAGCCATAACGCGCCTGGATTCACGGTTTCGAGAAGTGGCTTGATCGCGACGATCGCCATCCAGCCCATCAAGCCGTAAAGGACAAGCGAAAGTTTTTCGGAGTGGCGCAAAGGCGAAAACTTGAAGATAAAACCCGCAATCACGAAAGCCCAACTCAACCCGAATAAAATCCAGCCCCAAGTGCCGCGAAGTCCTAAAAGTGCGACCGGCGTGTAAGTTCCGGCGATTAGCAGGTAAATGCACAAGTGGTCGATTCTTTGAAAAATCCTTTTCCAGCGCAATTTGGTCATGGCGTGATAAATCGTCGAGGCCGAATAGAGCAAAATCAAGCTCAGTCCAAAAACGGAAGAAGCCACGACATCGATGGTCTTGCCGCCTTTTGCCGAAAACACGATCATGAAAACCGCCGCGACAATAGCTAGCATCGCGCCCAATCCGTGGGTAAGGACGTTCCAGAATTCCTCTTTGGCGCGGTTTCTCTTGAGCAACATGACTTTGTGTTTGGGCGTAAATTTAAGGATTGGAACCAAAAGCGGGTTTTAAGGAAAGTATAAAGTTTGGTTCGAAAATCGGAATTTGTCGCTTTTACCAAACCCTAGCCCCGATTTGAGCGGAAAGCTTTGACGGGCGAAACCGCATTTTTTGCCGGACGGCCAAAGCGACCGAAGGAAGCTCTTGGGCGGCCTTGCAAAAAAGCGGTTTTGCCGGCAAACTTGCAGCGGAAGCGGGAGATTGCTCCTTATATTCGGAAACGCCGCGGAAGTAGTGGTAGACGCAGAAGCAGTTGCAGTTGCAGTGGCAGAAGCAGTTGCAGTTGCAGTTGCAGTAGCAGTGGCAGAAGCAGTAGCAGTTGAAGAAGCAGTGGCAGTGGCAGAAGCACTGGCAGAACCAACGATAGAAGCAGTTACGCCTGTCTCAAAACTTTACTTTTCTGTTAACAACTAACCCTTGAATAACCCGCAAATAATTGTATTTTTACGGCTCAAATTTTGAAACTGATTCATGGGTAAAATCATAGCCATCGCCAACCAGAAAGGCGGTGTTGGAAAGACGACGACTTCGGTCAACTTGGCCGCCGCGCTTGGTGTTCTCGAAAAGAAAGTATTGCTTATCGACGCCGATCCGCAGGCAAATGCCGGTTCGGGTCTCGGGCTTGACATCGAGAACGTGACCAAAGGTACTTACCAACTTCTGGAACACAGCGTCACGGCTGACGAGGCGACGGTCGCTACCAGTTCGCCAAACGTGTCGATGATTCCGGCCCATATTGACCTTGTCGCGATCGAAATCGAGCTTGTCGACAAGGAAAACCGCGAGTATATGCTCAAACAAGCGCTTGTGGAAACTAAGGAAAAGTACGATTACATCCTGATCGATTGCGCGCCATCGCTGGGTCTGCTCACTTTGAACGCATTGACGGCCGCCGATTCTGTGGTAATTCCGATACAGTGTGAATATTTCGCGCTCGAAGGTTTGGGCAAATTGCTCAACACGATCAAAAGTGTGCAGAAAATACACAATCCGGAGCTTGACATCGAAGGTTTGTTGCTTACGATGTACGATTCACGTCTGCGTTTGAGCAATCAGGTCGTGGAAGAAGTGCAGAAACATTTTGGGGACATGGTTTTCGACACGATAATCCAGAGAAACGTCAAGCTGAGCGAGGCGCCGAGTTATGGCGAAAGTATCATCAACTATGACGCGACGAGTAAAGGTGCAACGAATTACCTGCATCTTGCACAAGAAATCATCAAGAAAAACAGTTAAGATTCAATGGCACAGGCTATCAAAAAACAGGCGTTGGGACGGGGTTTATCGGCCTTGCTCAAAGATCCGGAGAACAATATACAATCGGTTGACGACAAGAATGCCGACAAGGTAATCGGGAACATCATCGAACTCGAACTCGACCTGATCGAGATCAATCCGTTCCAGCCGCGCTCGAATTTCAATGAAGAAGCGCTTCAGGAATTGGCGACATCGATTCGCGAACTTGGTGTTATCCAACCTATTACCGTCAGAAAAACAGACTTCAACAAATACCAGCTCATTTCGGGTGAACGCCGTTTGCGCGCCTCGAAATTGTCAGGTTTGACGTCAATTCCGGCCTATATCAGAATCGCGAACGACAACGATTCCCTTACGATGGCTTTGGTGGAAAACATCCAGCGCCACGATTTGGATCCGATAGAAATCGCGCTTTCGTATCAGCGTTTGATCGATGAAATCCAATTGACGCAAGAGCAAATGAGCGATCGCGTCGGAAAAAAACGTTCTACGATCGCGAATTATCTGCGTTTGCTCAAACTCGATCCGATTATCCAGACGGGAATCCGCGACGGTTTCATTTCGATGGGACACGGACGCGCGATCATCAATATCGAGGATCACGACGCCCAGACCGACATTTATCACAAGATCATCAGCCAAAATCTTTCGGTTCGCGAAACTGAGGAATTGGTTCGGAATTACCACGAAAGCCAGAAGCCGAAATCTGCAAAGTCGAAATCGACCGGTTTTTCTGTGGATGTCGACGATAAAAAGGCGATTGCTGCTTACTTCGGAGCCAAAGTCGACGTGAAAGTCGCGGCCAACGGAAAAGGCAAGATCACGATCCCTTTCCATTCGGAAGAAGATTTCAACCGCATCGTCAAACTAATGCAAGGCTCTTGAGATTCTCGGTTTTCATAGCGATTTTGTTGTTTTCGGCTTTTTCGGTTTCGGCCCAGAAAGTCCAGGAAGGCAAATTGGCTGTCGCCGATACGACAAAATCGGAACCGATCGATCCGCTGCGGCCGACGAAAGCTTCGTTCTATTCGGCTCTCGTTCCGGGATTGGGTCAGGTCTACAACAAAAAATACTGGAAAGTGCCTTTGGTCTACGCGGCCATCGGAACGAGCCTTTACTTCTACTCCGACCAAAATACCAAGTACAAGAAAGTGCGCGATGCCTACAAAAGGCGTTTGGCGGGTTATTACGATGACGAATACGAATTTCTCGACAACCAACGTCTGATTTCGGCCCAAAGAGGTTACAAAAAAAATCGCGAATATTCGATGTTGTTCGTCGTCGGATTTTATGTCCTGAACATTGTCGATGCCAACATTGATGCGCACTTGAAACAATTCAATGTGAGTGACGACCTGACTTTTCAGCCTGATCTGATCCAGTCGGACGTGTATTCGAAACCATCGGTCGGCGTTACCATAAACTACAGATTCTAGATGAAAATAGCGCTTTTGGGATATGGCAAAATGGGCCAGATAATCGAGCGTATCGCTTTGGAACGCGGTCACGAAATCGTGTTGAAAAAACGCAGTCAAGATATTTACGACGGTCTTGAAAACGCCGATGTCGCCATTGATTTCAGCGTTCCCGATTCGGCTGTGGACAATATCTCGGCTTGTCTCGAACGCGGAATTCCAGTGATTTCCGGTACGACAGGTTGGCTTGACCACTTTCGTAAAGTCGTCGAATTGTGCGAAAGCAAAAACGGCGCTTTCCTTTACGGATCGAACTTCAGCCTTGGCGTGAACCTGTTTTTCAACCTGAACGAATATCTCGCGAAAATGATGGCGAAATTCCCTGAATACAAAGTTCAGATGGAAGAAATACACCATACGCAAAAACTAGACGCACCAAGCGGGACCGCGATTTCACTGGCAAAAGACATCATCGAGAATTCCGATTATTCGAGTTGGGCTTTGGCCGATGCGAAACAGGACGAAATCCTGATCGATGCCAAACGGATCGAAAACGTCCCCGGAACGCATACGGTTTCCTATGAATCACAAGTGGACAAAATCGAGATCACGCACATCGCCCACAGCCGCGAGGGTTTTGCTTACGGCGCGGTAATCGCCTCGGAATGGCTCGTCGGGAAAACCGGCGTCTTTTCAATGAAGGACGTACTCGAACTTTAAAATTATCTTAAATTGGTAACGCGTCGGAGACAAAGCCGACTTACGCATAAAATCTGAACGAATATGACCCTTACTCATTGGTTGATCCTTTTCCTGATCGTGCAGATCGTACATTTCGCAGGAACGTGGAAATTGTATGAAGCTGCCGGCAGAAAGCGCTGGGAAGCCGCGATTCCGGTTTACAACGCCATCGTGCTTATGAAAATCATCAATCGCCCTGCCTACTGGACGATCTTGCTTTTCGTGCCTGTGGTGAATCTGATCATGTTTCCCGTGGTTTGGGTGGAAACACTTCGCGCCTTCGGAAGAAGTTCGACGACAGACACTTTCCTGGGCATTTTCACCTTCGGACTTTACATTTATTACATCAACTACACACAACCGCTCAACCACATTCCGGATCGCGAATTGCGCTCGAAGTCTAAAGTTGGGGAAACGGTTTCCTCTTTGCTTTTCGCGGTTGTCGTTGCGACTTTGGTACATACTTATGTGATGCAGCCGTTCACGATTCCTTCGCCTTCACTGGAAAAAACGCTGTTGGTCGGCGATTTTCTTTTCGTGAGCAAATACAACTATGGAGCGCGCACGCCTTCTACGACCGTGGCTTTTCCGATGGTTCACGACACCATTCCGATCGTCAATAAAAAGTCGTATTCGAGATGGCCGCAATTGCCGAGTTTCCGTTTTCCGGGTTTCGAAAAACCAGAGAAAAACGACATCGTGGTGTTCAACTGGCCAGCCGATACGGTAACCAAATTCTTTGATGCTTCGACGCCTGGCGTAGACAAACCCATAGACAAAAAGTCAAATTACGTAAAACGCTGCGTGGGAGCACCTGGCGACAGTTTATCGATCCGCGACGGTTTCGTTTACATCAACGGAAAGGAGCTTAAGTTGTCAGATCGCGCAAAACCTCAGTATGTGCACAAAGTTTATTCGAAAAGAGGTGTTCCGACGCCTTTGATCATCGCTGCAGGTTCCACCGAATTCGATCGTTTTTTCGAGATTCCGCGTCCGAATCCGCAACAGGCCGAGGCTTTGCGCCCTTACTTGAAAGGTGTTCAGGAACTTTCGGCGACTTCGCTGAGACTCACGACAGATCAACACGGATTTCCGTCCAATGTCCTGAAGGAAATCGGCTTGACCGCAAATGAGGTCTACAATTATGAAGTCGATGTGAACCTGACTTTGCCCGGAGCCGAGAAACTGCGCGCCAACAAGACCGAAATCGACTCTGTTGTAAGAATCGTCCTTCCGAAATCTCAAGCCGAATTGAGCGACGTTTTTCCGAAAGGTTACACGAATTGGAGCATCGACAATTACGGTCCGCTTTACATTCCCGAGGCCGGAAAAACCGTTGCCTTGACGCGTGAGACGCTTCCGTTCTACAAAAAAGTCATCACGACTTATGAAGGAAACGACCTCAAAGTGAACGGAGACGAGATCCTGATAAACGGCGCGCCAGCCAAAACCTACACGTTCAAACAGGATTACTATTATATGATGGGCGACAACCGACATAAGTCGGAAGACAGCCGTTATTGGGGTTTTGTGCCCGAAAATCACATCGTTGGGAAACCGGTTTTCATTTGGCTAAGCGTTAACGCCGATGGTAGCGGATTGAACAAAATTCGCTGGAATCGCATGTTTACGACAGTTGGTGGCGACGGGGAACCAATTTCCTATTTCAAATTTTTCCTGATCGCGCTAGGACTTTATGTCGTGGCTTCGTTCTTCGTCAAAAAGAAAAAGCCAGCCGAATCGTAATGGATGTTTTGCTCTATCCGACGTATTTCCCGTCAATCAGTCACTTTGTAGGTGTTGCCCAAACCGATTCGTTCGTTTTGGAAGTCGAGGACAATTTCCAGAAACAGACCAACCGAAACCGCATGTACATTTACAGCCCGAACGGTCGGCAATTGCTGAACGTTCCGGTGAAACACACGAGCGCGGCCGGACATCAGAAAACAAAAGACATCCGCATCGAAAAGAATTTCGATTGGCAGAAATTGCACTTCAAATCACTTGAGGCCGCATACAGAAGTTCCCCGTTTTTCGAATATTACGAAGACGAGATCGCTCCTATTTTTTTCAGGAAACAACCGTTTTTGCTCGATTTGAACTTTCAGGCGCTGGAAGTCGTGCACAAATGTCTGGGCTTGCCTTTCGACCACAAAAAAACCGAGGAATATTTTCACGAAGTTGCCAATGTAAACGATTTGCGTTCGTTGGCAAACGGCAAAAAGGACGAAAACCAATTTGAGCAATACACTCAGGTTTTTGGTGATAAGGCTGGGTTTCTGAACAACTTGAGCATTCTCGATTTGTTGTTTAACGAAGGCCGATATGCGCTGGATTATTTGAAGCGACAAACCTTGATCGTTCCATAATTTCAGTTGCCAAAAGTGCCATTTTTCAAAAGTTCGGCGTAAATCTCACTGAGTTTTTCAGGCGTCGTTATTTCGATTTTATCCAATCTATAAGCCGATTTTATCCAATCGAGACATTTGTTTAGATCGTCGGATAAAAAACTGTCTGAAGATGCGTCACTTTCCGGATCGAGATCATTAACGGTTTCAAACGACAAAACGTCAGTGAAAACTTCATCGCCTTGATTGAGCGATCGGATTAATTTTGCGCGAAATCCATTTTTGTGCTTTTCGAGTAAAACCCAATCGAAAGTTTCCGATTCAAAGAAAACATCGGCCTTGACAAAAACCGCGAGTTTTCTTCCGAGTTTCAGATAAAGAGCGGCCTTTTCGCTTGTTATTTGGCTGTTGGTATCCAATTGCTTATTGCCTGACTTCCAAACGCGTCAAAATTGGATAATGGTCCGAATTCTCGAACTCTGAGAAATTCGCGAAAGCCTTGACATGAAACTTCGGATCGGCAAAAATATAGTCGATTCTCGCAGGATAATACTTGAATTTGTACGTCTGCCCAAATCCTTTTCCGGCTTCCTCGAAAGTGTCGTTTAGCTTGCCTTTGATGACGCGATACACATAAGAAAACGCGCTGTTGTTCATGTCGCCGCAAATTATCACGGGATATTTGCACGCGCGCCTGTGTTTTTGGATGATTTCGGCTTGTTGTTGCTGACGTTTGAAAGCTTCGGAAATACGCTTGAGGATCGCCTGGCGTTTCTTTTCATCGATCTGGTTCAGGTGATCGTTGTTGATTTCGTCCACATCCGGCGTGATCTTGACCGACTGCAAGTGCATACTGTAAACGCGAATCGTGTCTTTCCCTTTTCGGATATCGGCATAAACGACATTGTT
Organism: Flavobacterium sp.; assembly: GCF_004295795.1. Classification (GTDB taxonomy): domain Bacteria; phylum Bacteroidota; class Bacteroidia; order Flavobacteriales; family Flavobacteriaceae; genus Flavobacterium. The sequence continues at coordinate 61,564 of NZ_SEBR01000027.1, forward strand.
GTTCGAATTCGGGAGTTCGAGTTTGCCTTCTTCGATGATTGGAAATTTCGAGAAAATCGCCTGTCCGGTTTTGACCTGATTGCCTTGCATCATCACGTATTTGTGCGGATACACTTTGAGATCGACATTGGCGCGTTCCGAATATTCCTGCAAACACACGATATCGGGATTCTGTTCATTGATGAAATGCTCGATCGTCGCCCCGACGTCGTCTTTCGGAAGCCATTCGAAAAGGTTGAAAAGCCGCACGTTGTAACTCATTACCGTGAAATCTTTCTCGGAATCGGGCAAATCGATCGGTGAAAATTTATAGAATTTGGAGATGAAAGTGATTCCGGCCAAAAGCAACAATGCCGGCAAAATGATGTGCTTTTTGAGCAAAATCGCCCAATACACGAAAAAACAGGCGTTCAGAATCAGGAACATCGGCATAAACAACGTCAGCACCGAAAGAAACGGAAACAGCTTTGGCGCCAGGAACGGCAAGACATAAGCGATCACCGTCAATATCGTAACCAGGATATTGAGCAACCACATGAACTTGTTGAACCAAGAGAGTTTTTTCATATCATTTTCCGGCGCGGAACAGGAAATCCTTTTCCTCCTTCGTCAGGCTGTCATAACCTGAACGGGAAATCTTGTCGAGTATTTCGTCTATCTGTTGTTGTGTCTTGTCTTTCGTTACCACCTTGGACGGTTGTCTTTCCTGTTTCTGGTAATTTTTGTGAACCGTCTTGAATTTCGTCTTCTTCTCGCCTTTCTTGAACAGATTCGCGAAAAAATCGACTACCGAAGTCACTATCGTACTCAAATCGGTTCCATTTTGCAGCAGTTTCATGTAAATGAACCCGAAAAGTGCCGCCGACAGGTGCGACAAATGGCTCACGGTATCGCCCGACGGAATCGCGATAATGTCGAAAAACAGCAACACGCCCGTGATAATCCAAAGTTTGACGTTTCCGATGAGCAATAACCGAACCTGCATCGTCGGATCGTAAGTCGTGATCGCTACCAAAACCGCCATCACGGCCGCCGAAGCGCCCACAAGTCCCGTTCCGGATTTGAAAATGTAGAAATTGGCGATGAAGACCAAAGCGGCGAAAATCGCGCCCAAAAAGTAAACACCGATAAATTGCTTAATATTGAAATAGGTACGAAAAAGACGAGCGGCAAAGTTCAGCACCAACATATTGCTCAAAATGTGCATGAAGTTGGCGTGCAGGAACGAATAGGTGACGATCGTCCACGGATAGTATTGTACGACATCGGCACGCAACGCCAGCCAAGCCGGAAATTGCTTGTAATGCGAGAACGCAAAGTACAAAGCCGACATGATGTAAATCGCCACGTTTACGATGATCAGACGCGTTTCCGGTCCGCCCAAAGCATATTCGCTCTTTATGTCATTCCAAATACGCGACATGTCAGTTCCAGCGGTTATGGGTGAACTTCCTGTTTCTCCAGTTCCACATCATCAGGAATCCGAAAAGCGCTCCGCCTATGTGGGCAAAGTGCGCGACGCCTGTGCTTGGTCCGCCAATGATCGAACTCGAGGAAATTCCTCCGACAAAGTCAAACAGGATAATTCCGGGAACAAAGTATTTGGCCTTGATTGGGATCGGAAGGAAAATCATCATCATTTCCGAATTCGGGAACATGAAAGCATAGGCGACCAAAAGTCCGTAAATCGCACCCGAGGCGCCAACCACAGAAATCTGGCTCTGGCACGCAGCTTGGTATAAGGCGTCAAAACTGGACTGGGAAAGCGACGCCATTTGTCCGTTCTGCAACAAAATCGGCTGTAATCCTTTGAGGAACAATTCCTTGCTAAAAACGTCTCCATCCTCGAATTGAAGGTTCAAAATCCTGTGTACATCTTCTGTGCTCAAACCGACATCGGTCACTTGGGAAAGAAAGTGATGCACTTCGAGATACGTCACGCCCATGTTCACCAAAGCCGCGCCAAGTCCGCAAGTGATATAAAAAGCGAGGAATCTTTTCGCGCCCCAGAAATGCTCCAGAGTCGATCCGAACATGTACAAGCCCAACATATTGAAAACAATATGCTCGATTCGCGGAAATGGCGCATGCATGAACATGTGCGTAAGCGGTTGCCAAAAATGGAACAAGTCGTTCTGGAAATAATACAGCGATAGCAACGGATAAGCCGGAGCCACAAGTTGGGCACCGATGTAAAACAGGACATTTAAAATCAACAGTTGCTTGACAACTGGCGTAATTGGCATCATATAGCGAATCTCTTATCTATATCTTCCACACGGAATGTGATGAAAGTCGGTTTCCCGAAAGGTGAAACATCTGGTTCTTTGCATGCGAACAATCCGTTCACAAGGTTTTCCTGCTCGCGTTCACTCAAAATCGTGCCCGTTTTTACTGCAAGACTTTTGGCCATTGACTTGGCTATGGAATCGTTTTGGCTGAAACTCGTCTCTGGAATTCCGTCCTGAAGGTCGCTCAAAAGTTCCTCCATCACGATAGATGCCTCGCTTTCGGCCACATTTATGGGCAAACCCGACACGACAACGTGGTCGTGATTAATCTCGCTGAACACGAATCCCGTATTTTCCAGCGAAGGCTCGAGTTCTTTTATCAGACGCATTTCCAAAGTGGAAAAATACAAATTCAGCGGGAAAAGCAATTGCTGGCTCGAGGCTTGTTTCACGGTCATGTTCGTGAGGAATTGCTCGTACAAAACCCTTTGGTGCGCGCGCTGCTGATCGACAATTACCATGCCCGATTTGATCGGGTTCACGATATATTTCCGATGCAGTTGGTACATGCGGTTTTCCTTTGCGATTTCCGACTCGTCAAACAACGAAGCCGTGACTTCCTCGCTTTCGAACTGCATTTCTTCTGGTTCCGACAGCGTTTGAGGCTCGAGCTCGTACGAAGTCCCAAAGTCTGATTTGAGTCCGACGTAAAGGCTTTCCCAACTCGCGTGTTCGGTTTTCCGATGGTAATTTCCGCTTGACGCGTAAGAATTCCCGCTTGACGGCGCCGCGACCTTTCTTTCAGAAGAAACTTCGGATGCGAACGGATTGAATCCGCCATCGACCTCGATCGTGGGCAAGACCGCGTCTTTCTGACGATACTCATAAGGCGTATCCAGAGCCGAATCGCGTTCGAAATCCAGCACCGGAGCAACACTGAATTGCCCAAGACTATGCTTGACCGAAGCCCGCAAAATCGCATAAAGCGCGTGCTCGTCGTCGAATTTGATCTCTGTCTTGGTCGGATGGATGTTGATATCTATCGTGTGAGGCGGAACGTTCAGGTAAATGAAATACGAAGGCTGGCAGCCGTCTTTGAGCAAACCTTCGTAAGCCGCCATGACCGCATGGTGCAAATAGCCGCTTTTGATGAATCTGTCGTTGACGAAAAAAAACTGCTCTCCCTTGTTTTTCTTGGCGAATTCGGGTTTTCCGACGAAGCCTTCGAACGAGACGATCTCAGTCGATTCAGCGATCGGGACCAATTTCTCGTTGGTGCGTCCGCCAAAAATGTTAACGATGCGCTGACGCAGGTTCGAGGCCGGCAGGTTGAACATCTCGCTGCCATTGTGGTACATCGTGAAATGGATTTTCGGATGCGCCATGGCCACGCGCTGGAATTCGTCGAGAATGTGTCGGAACTCGACCGTATCGGATTTCAGGAAATTGCGACGCGCCGGAATGTTGAAAAACAGATTCTTGATCGCGAAAGACGTTCCCTGAGGTAAAACCGCCACATCCTGGGACACGAATTTACTGCCTTCGATCACGAGTTGCGTGCCCAATTCCTGATGCGGCTGGCACGTTTTCATCTCGACGTGCGCGATTGCCGCAATCGAGGCCAAGGCTTCTCCACGGAAACCCTTGGTGTGAAGCGCGAACAAATCTTCCGCCTGACGGATTTTCGAGGTCGCATGGCGCGCAAAACACAGCTTGGCATCTTCGGGATTCATACCGACTCCGTTGTCGATGACCTGAACCAGCGATTTGCCGGCATCCTTGACGATCAATTTGATGTCATCGGCTTTCGCGTCGACTGCATTTTCCATGAGTTCCTTGACCACTGAGGCCGGTCGCTGTACGACTTCGCCCGCGGCAATCTGGTTCGCTACGTGATCCGGAAGGAGTTGGATTATGCTTGACATAAGTCTGTTTGAGTGGACGTCAAATGTACCACAATTAACGCAAAATTCAGGAATACAAAGGTGAAAGGCGGGTTAAAGTTTTACACATTTTGAGCACCTGAACGCGGGGAGCGTGAGTTGTCAAGCTGTTGTTTAAAATCGGACATTTTTGTTTTTTTTGGGCGTGCCGGCGGCGGGTTTTTCAACAGCGGAAAGCAGTCGCAGTTACAAAAGTTCCTCGTCACAACGATCGATGGAAGCCGCCGTCGGGCTGCAGGCACTCGCTTTTTGCAGCAAGTCTTTTTACGAGACAAATCCTGAAACGCAAAAGAGCTCAAACAATGCCGGCATCCCTCACGCAAACGGCTCGCTTAAAGCCTATCTTCAAACTACAAAAACCGGTTTTACGTGTTTCTTCGCGGGGCGGTTTGGCGGCTCCGCTTCGCTGCGCCGCTTTCATTGCATTGGCTTTTCTTGGCTCGCTACGCGTCGCCGTTGGTTGTTTATTCGAGAAGTCTGTGACTTCTCGAAGTGTGTGACGGAGTCTGTGACTCCGAAAAAAAGCAAAGCGCCTTACTTTTCTTAACTTTCTTAATGGTTCAAAAAAATCAGGTAGAACAAACACAGCAAAACCTGATCAACAACCGTAAAAACAACAAGTTGCATTCGTCAATTGGCGTCCATCGAACAATCAAAATAACCCCCTTAACAGTCAGTTTATCTGAGTTGAGACCCAAAAATCCGAAGCAAAAAAAAAGCCCGTCCAAAAACGAGCTTCCTATCTTAAAGAAAATATCCTATCTAAATCCCATCTTGGCATTCTGACCAGAAGTTCGCTTGCGTAAATCAGCCATCTTGATTGCCGTGATCGCCGCTTCGGTGCCTTTGTTTCCATGAGCGCCGCCCGAACGTGCCAGCGATTGCTCTTCGTTATTATCAGTCAACACGCAAAAAATCACAGGCACATCGCCTTTTGCGTTGAGATCTTTGATGCCTTGCGTGACGCCTTCGCACACGAATTCAAAGTGCATGGTTTCACCTTTGATCACGCATCCGATCGTGATGATCGCGTCTACCGTCAACGCCTGACGCATTCTCGCGGCTCCGTAAATCAGTTCGAAACTCCCCGGAACATTCCAACGCGTGATGTTTTCAGGTTTGACACCGCAGTCCAAAAGTGCCGTTTCGCAACCTTTGAACAAGCCTTCGGTAATAGTCTTGTTCCAATCAGAAACAACAATCCCGAATGTGAAGTCTTTCGCATCCGGGAGTTGGTTTTTATCGTATTGAGATAAATTCTTATTAGCTGTCGCCATATTTTATTGGGCCAATCCGATGAGTCCGTCCACTTGTTGCGCTTCGGGCGATGCATCGTAATTGTCTTTGATATCCTGGAAATATTTCAACGCATCGGCTTTTTGATTCAAGGCCAACGCTGTTTTCCCGGCTTTCAGCAAGTACAACGGAGCCGTAAACTCGTTTTTGTTCTTTTCGGCAGCTTTCACGTAGAATTCCAAAGCTTCTTTCGGCTGGTTTTTCTGGGAGAACGCGTCGCCCTGAAGACCGATCGCCATTACAGAAAGTACTGCGTCATCGCTTTTGAATTTCTCCAAATGCTGAATAGCCTCGTTGTATTTTCCGGTATTTAGGTAAGAGACACCAGCGTAGTAATTTGCAAGATTTCCCGCATCCGTTCCTGAGAATTTGTCGGCGATATCAACAAAGCCGTATTGTCCTTCAGAACCTTTCAAAGCCAAAACGAAAAGCGAGTCCGGTTTCACGCCGTCAACCGCTTTCTGGAAGTTTTGCTGGGCCACGTACAAAGCCTCGGCACCGTCTTCCTGTTTTGGATCGGCAACGAACTTCTGGTAGCAAAGCCATCCGATAGCCACCACTGCGATAGCACCGACGACACCAAAAATCGCTTTCTGGTTTTTCTCTACCCAAGCCTCGGTTTTGTTGGCTGTCTCGTCAAGTGTATTGAAAACGCCGGCAGTCGTACTGTCTTTGTCGTCAACGTTCACGTCTTCGATATATCCGCCTTCCTGCGCAGGATCTTTTTCTTCTTTCTCTTTCGGAGCCTTGAAACCTCTCTTATTATATGTTGCCATTTAACTTTAAATTAATGCGGGGCAAAAATAAAATTTTTATTCAGAACCGAAAGCGAAAATGTGTATTTTTTCGGAAATTTACGCCCGCTTTTCAGGCTGCCGAAAAACCTGAGCAAAAGCCGCTTCAAATATGCATCTCAGGAAGATTTCCCTTCTCCATTACAAGAATTTGACCGACGCCTCTTTCGACTTCGACGACAAGATCAATTGCTTCGTAGGAAAGAACGGCGTGGGCAAGACCAATGTGCTCGACGCCGTCTATCATTTGGCTTACGGCCGAAGTTATTTCAATCCGCTGGCGATGCAGAACATCCAGCATGGAGCCGAGTTTTTCGTCGTGGAAGGCGAATTCGAGAAAGACGACCGCTCGGAACTCATCGTGTGCAGCCTCAAGAAAGGCCAGAAGAAAACCCTGAAACGCAATGGCAAGATCTACGACAAATTTTCCGATCACATCGGATTCATTCCACTTGTGATCATTTCCCCTACTGACCGCGACCTTATCGCCGAAGGAAGCGAGATTCGCCGCAGTTTCATCGACAGCGTGATTTCGCAACTCGACGCGACTTACCTGCAGAATCTGATTCACTATCAGAAAATACTTACACAACGCAACGCCTTGCTCAAATACTTCGCGGCCAACCGAACGTTCGACAACGAAACTTTGGTGATTTACGACGAGCAGCTCGAGGTTTTGGCGCATCCTATTTTCGAGAAAAGACAGGAATTTCTAAGCGAGTTCGTGCCGATTTTCAACGAGTATCACAAAACGATCACAGATTCTTCCGAAAGCGTGCAGATCGTTTACCAAAGCCACCTGACCCAAAACGGAATGCTGGCGCTTCTTCGAGATCACATCCAGCGTGACCGCACCTTGCAATACACATCGGTCGGAATCCACAAAGACGACCTGTCATTTGAGATCGACGGTCATCCGATCAAGAAATTCGGAAGCCAAGGCCAACAGAAATCGTTCCTGATCGCATTGAAGCTCGCGCAATTCGAGTTCGTCAAGAAACAATCCGGACAAAAACCGATCTTGCTTTTCGATGACATTTTCGACAAATTGGACGAAACCCGGGTAGGGAAAATCGTCGAAATGGTCAACAACGACGCATTTGGGCAATTGTTTATTTCCGATACGCATCCGGAACGCACCGAAGCTATCGTGAAGCAAACGCATCAATCCTACAAGATTTTCGAGCTTTAACGCCTTCCTTCAAATTTCAATTTTCATAAAATGCGACCAAAACCGTTGCGCACCAAGGATTTATACGCCATTTTATCCGACAGTAAACGACAGTAAACGTTTATAAACGACAGTAAACGTTTAACAACCGACTACTTGATTCCAAATTTTGCAACTTTGCCTTCAATGCGAAAATCTTGAAATCGCCGCAAGCTCAAAAACCGTAATTTTGTATCACTTATCCTAATTTATGAAGACGTACATTTTAGTGATTTTGGCCTGGAGCACTTTACTTTGCTCTTGCCAAGGCCAGCAAAAACAGACAAAGGCCGAAACCGTTGCTCCAAAGGATTTTGCCCAGAAATTATCCGAAAATAAGGATGCGCAGGTTTTGGACGTGCGCACTCTCGAAGAATTTTCGGGCGGACATCTCGAAAATGCCAAGAACATCGATTGGTACGAACAACAAAATTTCGATGCCCAAGTCGCGAAAATGGACAAATCAAAACCGGTTTTCGTGTATTGCGCGGCCGGAGCGCGTTCCAAGAAAGCTGCCGACAAGCTTAATTCGCTCGGTTTTACGACGGTTTACGATATGAAAGGCGGATACGTGAAATGGTCAGCCGACGGTTTCGGTCCGAAAACATCAGAACCCGAAAAAATCGTTGGAATGTGTTCGCAGGAATACGCCGACCTTATCAAATCGGACAAAAAAGTACTGGTCGATTTTTATGCACCTTGGTGCGAACCTTGCAAGAAAATGGCGCCTTATCTCACCAAATTGGAGAAAGAGCAAAAAGACGTGAAAATCGTGCGCCTCAACGCCGACGAGCACAAAACTTTGGTCAAGGACATGAAAGTGGATGCCTTGCCGCGAATGATTTTGTACGTAGAAGGAAAAGAAACCTGGAGACACGACGGGTTCATCTCTGAAGAAGACCTCAAAAAACAACTGTGATGCTTACCAAAGATAGCCTGCAATTCCTCGAGGATTTGCGTAAAAACAACAATCGCGACTGGTTCCAAAGCCAGAAAAAGCGATATGAAACCTATAAAGAAAACTACCACGCGTTGGTCTCTGATTTCATCAAGGTCATGTCGACTTATGACGAATCGCTCGAATCACTGAACGTGAAAGATTGCACTTTCCGAATCAACCGCGACATAAGATTCTCGAAGGACAAATCGCCTTACAAAACGCATATGGGAATCTGGCTATCGACAGGTCAGAAAAACACGAATCTCGCCGGATATTACATCCACATAGAAAAGGAAAAAAGTTTTATTGCAGGCGGAAAATGGCAGCCCGAGAATGCCGATCTTAAGAAAATCCGAAAGGAAATCGAGTTTTTCCACGATGAACTCGGGGAGATTTTGTCCGGCCAGGAATTCCGCAACGAATTCGGCGGATTCGATCGCGAAGACTCTTTGAAAACAGCTCCAAAAGGTTATGAAAAAGATCACGTAGCCATCGACCACCTCAAACTCAAATCTTTCATCGCGGCAAAATGTATTGACGACAAATTTGTTCTCGACAAAGATTTCGTGCAAAACGCATCGGCCAAACTCGCGCTTTTGAAACCGTTGAACAATTTTTTGAACCGCGCTTTAACCACCGAAGAATAATGCAGCTTCTCCCCGATTTTTCGCTTAAAAAATTCAACACTTTCGGCATCGACGCCAAAGCGCGCCAATTCGTGGCCGTGCATTCTCTGGATGAGCTCAAGGCTGTTCTGGAAATGCATCGCCTTGAAAACAAGTTCATTTTGGGCGGCGGCTCGAACATGTTGCTTACGAAAGACGTCGATGCTCTGGTCATCCACGTCGATCTGAAAGGCAAAACGATTTTGTCCGAAGATGAAAATCACGTTCTCGTCGAATCACAAGCAGGTGAAAACTGGCATGAATTCGTGCTTTGGACGATTTCCCAAAACTTCGGCGGACTCGAGAATATGTCGCTCATTCCCGGAAATGTCGGCACTACGCCAATCCAGAACATTGGCGCTTACGGAGCCGAAATCAAGGATACGTTCGTGAGTTGTGACGCGATGAACATCGAAACCCAGCAAATGAGGACGTTCTCAAAGGACGAATGCGAGTTTGGCTATCGCGAAAGCATTTTCAAGAATTCCGAAAAAGAAAGATATATTATCACGTCGGTGGTTTTCCGATTGACGAAAACACACCACAAAATCAACACGGGCTACGGCGATATCATCAATCAATTGGCCGCAAATTCGATCGATAATCCGACGATCAAAGACGTCAGCGATGCCGTGATCGCTATCAGGAAAAGCAAATTGCCAGATCCAAACGAACTAGGAAATTCGGGCAGTTTTTTCAAAAATCCGATCGTTCCGAAAGCGATTTACGAGAAAGCGAAAGCCAACTATCCCGAAATGCCGCATTATGTCGTATCGGAAACCGAGGTAAAAGTGCCAGCAGGTTGGCTTATCGAACAAGCCGGATTCAAGGGAAAAAGATTTGGAGACGCGGGCGTGCACAAAAATCAGGCGCTCGTTCTGGTCAATTACGGAAATGCGACGGGAGCCGAAATCATGTCTGTCTCGAAAATGGTTCAGGAGGCGGTTCTCGAGAAATTCGGAATCGCGATCGAAGCCGAGGTTAACGTTATCTAAATCGCAATCCGGACTGGTTTTGTTTTCGTATCTTGAAGGAAACTTCGAGCTATGAAAATCATCAATTCCCACATGCACGGCGCCATGGATTATGCCGTCGTCGCCTTCCTTTTTCTCTCACCGACATATTTTCACCTGCCCGAAACCACTGCGACGTTCACCTACGTTTTGGGCGCGATCCATTTGCTACTGACGATTTTGACGAATTTCAGACTCGGCCTTTTCAAACTGATTCCGTTTCGCGTGCACGGACTTATCGAACTTGTCGTTTCGCTCGGCTTGTTCGGAGTCGCTTATTGGCTTGGCGATATCGAAGGTAAATTGCCGCAGTATTTTTATTCGAGTTTTGCTATCATGCTCTTGTTGGTTTGGTTTTTGACCGATTACAAAGACACGAAGTCGAGGGGATTTTAATTACAATTTTTTGAAGCTGATTCCGGCTGCCGGGCACTAGCTTTTTTGCAAAAACCGGTTTTTCTTTAGTTTGGCACGAGCTTCCAATGGTCGCTGTGCCAAGCCAAGAAAAATGCGGTTTTTTCTGCAAAAGGCTAGTTGCCGTCATCCGGGCTATGGATTGTCGTAAGACGATTCTTTTTTTTCCTTTTTTGTTTCTGTATTTACGGAAATTCTCTCACTCTCGAGACCTAAATAAATGAGCTTCGCTCATTTTGTGTTTGCGGCAGCTGCGCTGCCGGATGCTGTAATTCGTCGCCTTCCGCGGGACTACTTTTGCCTGGCCGCAAAAGTAGCAAAAAGGCCTTGCGGCTGAACCAAAAACGCGACCTGACAGCCCCAAAAATTCGGAAATGAAAAAACTCGCGGGAAAGTTTTTCGAAACGACTCACCTTTTAGGTCGCTCAAACAGTTTCCATTTCTGCGAATTTTCAAGACGTCAGGTGCCCGCGTTTTGTGCTTAGGCCGCGGACTAATCGGAAGTGTTTATTTGCTTTTTAGCTTGCTTCGCTGCGCTAAAAACTGCTCCGTAGCAAAAAACAGGTGTGTCTTTGACGGAAACAATCGGTTGGCCTTGATCGAGAATCTTGGGTTTTACGTTTTTGCCCTAAACAACCATTCGAGTAAAAAACCTTAACATTTTCTACAGAAAATCTGTAACCGAATCCCGGATTTTTCCCCGAACTTCGGCCAGACCTAACAAATCTCCGAGATTTGTTAGGTCTTAGGAAAATGCGGCTTTCACGGATTTTCGACGGGTTCTTTGGACGTGTTGGAGCACGGAATTTCAACGCCAGAAGTTTCCGGTGACGACGTTATGGAAACGATTCTTGCGATTGAGGAATTTTGGTGTTTCGGAGACGCATTTTTCCAAAGCGACAGCGGCGGAAAAATGTCAATAGATACTTTCCGATCAGTCCGGCATTTGAGCGTTTTGGCGGGCACCTGACGTCTTGGAAATTCGCGGAATTAAAGGCTGTTTGAGCAACCCAAAAAGTTTCTCGTACCAAAAAAGTCTCCGCGAGTTCCTTTAATTC
>NZ_SEBR01000006.1 GCF_004295795.1 Flavobacterium sp.
CATTAAGAACATTAAGATGCTTCATCTTTCGCTGAACTGGAAATCCTTCGCGGGAAATTTTTAAACCATTGAGATAGTTAAGGAAGTTCAGCTGGAGGCGCGTTTCGGTTTATGAATCCCTGTTTCCGTGGCGAAAAATCATCGGGCGACCGCAAGAAGGAATTCGTCAACTCGCGGCTGAAAAAGTGAGCAACCAAATTAACCAGGTTCGTATAATCGGTCTAAAAACGCAACGCTTAATGAACTTAATGCCCTTAATGGTTTATTTTTTTGCGAAGTATTTTTAATTGGTAAAATTTCAGGTTTACGGATTTACAGATTGTCAGATTTGCAGAAATCGACAGACCTTCATTTTTTGAACCATTAAGGACATTAAGAACATTAAGAACATTAAGAACATTAAGATGCTTCATCTTTCGCTGAACTGGAAATCCTTCGCGGGAAATTTTTAAACCATTGAGATAGTTAAGGAAGTTTAGCTGGTGGCGCGTTTCGGTTTATGAATCCGTGTTTCCGTGGCGAAAAATCATGGGGCGGACCACAAAAGAAATTCGCCAATTCGCGGCTGAAAAAATTGAGCAGCCAAATTAACCAGGTTTGTGTAATCGGGCCAAAAACGCAACGCTTAATGAACTTAATGTCATTAATGGTTTATTTTTTTGCGAAGTATTTTTGATTGTTGAAATTTCAGATTTACGGATTTACAGATTGTCAGATTTGCAGAAATCGACAGACCTTCATTTTTTTGAACCATTAAGGACATTAAGAACATTAAGAACATTAAGATGCTTCATCTTTCGCTGAACTGGAAATCCTTCGCGGGAAATTTTTAAACCATTGAGATAGTTAAGGAAGTTCAGTAATTTTTTGCGATGCGTGAGAGTTGTTGTAGTCACTGTAAATAAACTTTAATTTTGAGTCAAGATTGCGGAGATTTATGGCAAAAACCGTACATCAATGAAAATAGCCGTCTGGAATCTCGAGCGCCCAAAGTTGAACCAAAAAAGAATCCGTCCGATTTTGGAAAAACTCCGTTCGCTTGACGCCGACATCCTGATTCTGACGGAAACCAATTCCGCAATAAATCCGGGAAGCGACTTCAACAGTATCACTTCTGAAAAACTTGGCGAAAAAACAGACGGAATCGACTATTCGGAAGGCGAAAACCGAACGACGATCTGGACGAAATTCGAGATTGCGGAAAAAATCGAAACCTGCGACAACTTCACTACCGTTTGCGCAAAACTCAAAACGCCTGTGGGTGAATTGATCGTTTACGGTTGCATCACGGGCATTTTTGGAGGAATTGGCCAGCGATTCAAGTCTGATTTCGAAAACCAGTCATCAGATTGGAAAAAATTCGCTCCGGGCGCGAACATTTGCATCGCAGGCGATTTCAACACCATGCTTTCGGGGCACGCCTATCCGAGTAAAATGGCCAGAAATGATTTCCTCGACATTTGCGAAAAGCTCGATCTTGAAATTCCCACGAAAGAAATTCCGAGAAACGTCGACCATATTTTCATCAGCCGCAAAATGGTTTTAGGCAAAAATATCGGCGTTGAAATTTGGAACGAAGATTTCCTATGGAGCGACCATATCGGCATCTTAATCTCTATTTCCTAAACTCAGTTCCCGTTCGACCACAGCCTTATTCCCGTCGTCAAAACAAACGAAAGTCACCTCGATTTCACTTCGGTTTTTGGATAGGAATTCGCGCACGGCTTGCACGGCGACTTTTGCCGCATCGGGTTTTGGATAACCATAAATTCCCGTGCTGATGTTGGGAAAAGCGATCGATTTGCAGTCGTTTTCTACCGCCAACGCCAATGAATTGCGGTAGCAGTTTGCGAGTTTTTCTGACGGATTTCCCTTGCCGCCATTCCAGACCGGTCCGACAGTGTGGATCACGAATTTCGCGGGCAAATTCCCGGCTGTCGTAATTACTGCTTCACCCGTTTTGCATCCGCCTTGGCGCGAGACGATCTTTCTGCAGTCTTCGAGAATTTGCGGGCCGCCGGCGCTGTGGATCGCTCCGTCGACGCCGCCTCCGCCAAGCAGCGACGAATTAGCCGCATTCACGATAGCGTCCGTTTCGACTTTTGTGATGTCGCCTTTTACGACTTTGATCTTTTCCATTTTCGGATATAAAATCCAAAAATACAACAACTCACAAAAATCCGTTAATCTGTTTTCGTTCCACTATATGGATCAAAAGTGGCACAATTCCTGCAAATTGACGCGTCGTGAAAAAGAACCAACTCAACTACATCGCGATCGCAGCATTTGTCGTGATCGCCATTTATGCCTGTTCGGGAATTCCAAAATTTGCCGAAAACATCGTGAAACCTGATGCGAGGAAACAATATTCGCGTGAAATAGAGAGCAAGCACGTCAAGTCAGACTGGGAATTGGCCTATGATTCGGCGTTGACCGAAAATTTGTCCGTGACTTTGCCTTATGGCGAAAAAGGGACCTTCAATCCTTTGGAAAATCTCGTCTACACCTACAACGTCGGACTTCAGGAAGGCGAAATGCTGTCGGTCGAAGTCGTTCAGGAAAATCCGAATCAACGCGTGTTCATTGAGATTCTTGAACTTGATTCGGGCGGATATCATTCTGTCGGGAAAAGCGAAATGGGCCAAAACAAACTTGAGGCCGCGGGCGAGAATTCGGGCATCTTCAAAGTTATCGTGCAACCCGAAACTGGCGTGAGCGGCAACTTTTTCCTGAGTCTGAACAAAAAACCGCTTTACGGATTTCCCGTGGCCGGAAAAGGAAATTCGGCCATCCAAAGTTTTTGGGGACAAGATCGCGACGGCGGAAAACGCAGCCACGAAGGCGTCGATATCTTCGCCAAAAAAGGAACGCCTGTCGTAGCGGTCTCGGACGGATTCGTCTCGCGCACCGGAGATCACGGAATTGGCGGAAAACAGGTTTGGCTGCGCACCGGGATTTTCGGAAAATCGGTCTATTACGCGCATTTGGACGAAATTGCGGTCGAAAGCGGGAATTCTGTCAAGGCCGGCGACACCTTGGGTTTTGTCGGCAATACCGGAAACGCGAAAGGCGGCGCGCATCACTTGCATTTCGGGATTTACAGCGGTTACGGAGCCGTGAATCCTTTGCCTTTCATTTATCGCACGGCATCTGTTTCGCAAAAGTCATTTCCGCGGAATTTCTCCAAAAACGTCGCCGTCGTAAAAATGCAGAAAGCGATACTAAGGCAAGGGCCGTCGAAGGAATTCGAAAAAGTGGGCGAACTCGTTTCGGGCCAGACCGTGACGCTTTTAGGTCAGACGAAAGATTGGTTGCACGTTCAAACCGATTCGGGAGCGAAAGCTTTCTTGCACGCAAGCCTTGTCCGTGGTTGATTCACCTTTGTCCCGTATTTCTGAAATCGGCCTGAAGAGAAAACTATATAATTGGAAGCTAAATAGAACTTTCCATGAAATTCTTAGTTTTCATTTTTTCGCTGCTGTTGCTTTCGTGCAACTCCGACAAGGCCAAATCCAAATATGAGGTCGAGGTGACTTATGAAGTCCTGATAAAGGATAATGAGCGTTATATCGCGTATCTGGACCAGAATATCGAGACGAAACTTGCGGGTAAAAATCTATCGGAAAAAGCCAGGAAATACGATAGTTTGACGAAATATTACGTCTCATATCTGGAAACGATCGAGAAACAGATTGCTCAGAAGTCTTCCGGTATATTTTTTGAAAACGACAAAATGTCAAAAATTGGCAAAGAATTTCTGAAGCGAACCGACGACTATCAAGCCGCCGTCGAACTGTTGGCCGAATCTCAAAATTTCAAAAAACGCATCAATTTCGTGCTGAATACCAATGATGTCGCACTTCCGAAACAGCCGGGAGAAGTCGCTGACAACAATGAATCTGACGAAAGAAAAATCGACACGGTCTATGGATATTACCTTTTTTATTACTACAAAGGGCTTGGAAATTCGCAGGCTTTGGCTTATCTGAGTGGTAAAAAACGGGCTATTGTTCAACTGGAGGATGAATTTTTGAGTGCTGACTGAGATCTTGTTTTTTTTTAATTGATTCACAGGTGTTTACGCGATTTACTTAAACCAAAATTGTATTTTCTCACCACAAATTACCCTGTCACTGTTTAAAACGGTGACAGGGTTTATAACCCTGACAGGCTTAGAAAAGTAAGGAAGTCGAACACACCGCGATTACAGATTTTCCGCAAAAAAAGTTAAATGAAGGTTCAGACCATATCGCGAAACATGAAATACGAAACAAGCAAATTCCGCCAAATAAACCTGAGCCAACTTCACGTAAACATTCGTTAAAGTAACGAAACCTGACAGGCGGAACCTTCCAAAAGCGCTACATTAGTCAGTTACAACCTCAAAAAAACTATGAAAAAACACTTTATTTTGGGCGCATTGGCAATTGCGTTGTCGATGTCGACGGCTTGTTCGAGCAGTTCGGACAGCGATCCCGATCCGAACCCGACGAATCCGACCGAACCCACGAACCCAACCGAACCCGGCGTGAACGAGGTCGATTTTTGGCTTACCAAAGGCGACCAAACGGTTTTACTGACCAAACAAAATACGGTTTTGGGCTTTGGGACAGTGACCAATTCGAATCCGAACATCGATGTTGGCGACACCGGTTTCCAGTCGATCGATGGTTTCGGATACACATTGACCAGCGGAAGCGCGCAAGTGATCAATTCGCTGTCGGCATCGGTCAAACAACAACTTTTACAGGAACTTTTTTCGTCCGAAACCGGAATTGGCGTGAGTTATCTACGAATCGGGATCGGAGCCACAGATTTGAGTGCCGCGCCTTACACCTACAACGATTTGCCGAGCGGACAGACAGATCCGGACTTGTCGGAATTCAGCCTTGCTCCTGACAATGCCGTAATTTCGCTTCTCACGGAAATCCTCGCGATCAATCCGAACATCAAGATTTTGGCCACACCTTGGTCTGCACCAGTATGGATGAAAGCCCAACCGACTTTCGTTGGATCGCATCTGGCGCCCGAATATTACAGTGTCTACGCCGATTATTTCGTGAAATATATCCAACAGATGCAAGCCGCGGGAATCACGATCGATGCCGTCACGCCTCAAAACGAACCGCTTCACGGTGGAAACAATCCGAGTATGGAGATGTCTGCCGCCGAACAGAACACTTTCATAAAAAGTCACCTCGGCCCGAAATTCCAAACGGCCGGAATCATTTCCAAAATCATCGTTTACGACCACAACTGCGACAATACAGCTTATCCGCTGACGATTTTGAACGATGCCACGACCAAGTCTTTCGTCGACGGATCGGCGTTTCACCTTTACGCGGGCGACATCAGTGCCATCAGCAACGTCCACAATGCGCATCCCGACCGCAATATTTATTTTACGGAGCAATACACGGCATCTGACGGAAATTTCGGAGGCGATCTCAAATGGCACCTCAAGAACGTAATCATAGGTTCCATGCGCAACTGGAGTAAGAATGCGCTGGAATGGAATCTCGCTACAAATTCGGCTTATGGACCGCACACAAATGGCGGCTGTACAAGTTGCAAAGGCGCGATAACGGTCGGTTCATCCTCGAATTACTCGAAAAACGTCGCATTTTACATCATCGGACACGTTTCCAAGTTTGTTCCGACGGGCTCGCAACGCATCACGAGCACGAACTCTGCCGGGCTCAACACTGTCGCTTTCCGGACGCCGGCCGGAAAAAAAGTGCTTGTCGTGGAAAACGATTCGGGCAATGCGATCACTTTCAACATCAAATACAACAGCAAATGGGTAGCCACGACGCTTCCCGGAGGTGCGGTTGGAAGTTACGTTTGGTAAAAACCAGTTTCAAAATACAGAAAGCGTCCGCGATTGGGCGCTTTTTTTATGCGTTCGGATGAAACAGCCATTCGACGCCGAATTTGTCGGTTACCGATGCAAATTGTCCGATTTTAAGATTGTCTGGATTTGATGCCGATTTGGCTTCGGCCGACAACTTTGCGAAAATTTGCAAAAAAGGAGCCTCAGACAAATCTTCGATTACAAGCGAAATCCGCCCGTTTATCGTGTTCGCGCCCAAATCGGATCCGTAAAGCGTGAAGTGTTCGCAATCGAGTCTGGCGCGCACGACGAGTTTTCGCAAGCTGCACGGCAAACCCAATCCGACCGCATTCGGCAATCCCTCGAAATGCGTGCTTCCGCCAAAACAGTCGCGATAGAATTCGAACGCCTGGCGGCAATTTCCATGAAACGAGACCATCGGATACAACTTCATGCCAATTCGCTTAGGATACAAATTTCCGAAATCACGAAATGCGTTGCGATATGGAATAACGGCTAAGTCGCGGGGCATTCGTGACAGTTCTTTGTCTACATTTGTGCAAAACCAACTTTGCCTGCGATGAAAAAAATCTCGGTTTATGTTCCCCAAAGCGCCGTCATGGAAGCCGTGACGCCGGCTTACAGATTGTTCAACACGGCCAACCAATTTCTCGAAGCCATGGGAAAAGACCGTGCGTTCGAGGTGGAATTCGTCGGGCTGGAACGCCACATCAAGGCGCAGGATGGCGAATATCTGATTACGACTTCGAAGTTGCTCAGCGACGTGAAAAAAACCGATATGGTCGTCATTCCGGCGCTTTACGGAGATTTGCCGAATGCCATCGACCAAAACAGAAGCGCCATTCCCTGGATTGTCGGGATGCACGAAAACGGAGCCGAAGTCGTTTCGCTTTGCCTTGGCGCATTCCTGTTGGCTGAAACCGGACTGATCGACGGCAAACGTTGTTCGACACATTGGGCTTATTACGACGAATTCCGAAAGCGGTTCCCGAAAGTGGAAATAGTCGACGGCGCGATCATCACAGACGAAGGACGAATCTACTCAAGCGGAGGCGCGAATTCTATCTGGAACATGCTTTTGTATCTGCTCGAAAAGCACACCGGCCGCGACATCGCGATTTTGTCCGCCAAATATTTCGCGATCGACATTGACCGCGACAACCAGAATGCTTTCACGATTTTCCGCGCCCAAAAAGACCATCGCGATCCGGAAATCCTCAAAGCGCAGCAATTCATCGAGGACAATTTTGTCGAAAAGATCACGATCGATGTCTTGGCCGACAACGTAAACGTGAGCCGACGCAGTTTCGAGCGAAGGTTCAAAAGCGCGACGAACAATACCGTGAACGAGTACGTCCAACGCGTTCGCATCGAGTCGGCAAAACGCAATTTCGAAGCTTCAATGAAGAATGTAAATGAGGTCATGTATGATGTCGGATACACCGATACCAAGTCTTTTCGCGACGTTTTCAAGAAAATTACGGGTTTGACGCCTGTCGAATATCGCAACAAATACAGCAAGAACTGAAAGGGATCACTTTCCCAAGGTCAGGTCACGAGTTCGCCGTTTTGGTTGATAAGCAATCCATTCGAACCGGGTTCGTCCGAATAGAATCCGTGGCCCGTGTAACCCGATGGCTTGAGCCCTTTGCTTTTCTTCCACAGGAAAATCGCGTTCTGCCGAGGATCTGAAAACAGCAAAAAATGTCCGCCGCTAACCCAAACCGGACCTTCTGTCCAAATAAAGTTTTCCGCCAAAACCTCTATTTTGGGGAGAAATATGGGTCGTTTTGGATTATTTTCCGATGGTTTGTGTGTATCCGAACGTCGCGAAAAGACACAATACACTCGCGATTAAACCGTTTTCCATTAGACTGTTTTGTCACCAGCGAATTTAAAAGATTAAATCCCGACAAATGTGAAATACTTTTACACTGCACTGTTTTTTGTTTTGGCCTCGTACGCATTTGGACAATGGGAAAGTCCGATGGATAAACTTGACGAACGCCTAATCGCGGGCGATTTCAAGGCTTTGCACGAGATTTCCGATTATCTCGACAGCAAAATGGAAATCGAGGACAATCTTGGCTATCACTTACTTCAGACGCGACAAGATGTCGTAGCCAGGCGAAAGATTGCCGAAAGTTCTTTTTTTACCGAGGCAGAAATCAAACTTGACACTTCGTTGACTTCCAAAAAATTTGAGGATTTTCTCAAAGCCAACGCCAAATCGATAAAATACGACCCAGAAATTCAGGCATTTTACATCACGCCTTTCGAAAAGCGCGAGGTCGTTTTTGGATTGCGCGAACTCACGAAAGCGCGTAGGAAGCTTTTGGATTCGCTTTTTGCCCAAAATTCCGAATGGCTCGAAAATCCGCGTCAGCGAAAACTTTGGGACGCGAAAGATCCGAAACTGCTCACGGAAATCGCTAGCGAATTGTTGCGAAAACGGTATAGACGCAACAGCTCCTACGATGAAAAAGAGATCGTGCAACGCCTGCAACATCTTGCCGGAACGATCGTTGGCGTCAAGGATCACGTCGGCAAACTCAACTTTCACAGCGACGAGGATTTCTACACGGAATCGAAATTGAACCTGTATATTTTCTTCGTCCGGAATTATCGAAAATTCTACTGGAACGCGTCCGAAAACAGATTCGCCACGAAAGATTTACCGATGGAAAAGAACGATCGCGAACGGGAACTTTTTGATCAATTGTTTTCGGGAAACGACAAAGACGCGCTCGAAGCCTTTACAATCTTAACACAATCCGATACCGCGAAAGTGGCCGCGTTGTGCAACGAATTTGAGGCCATAAGCAGCGTAAGTCGTGCGAATTATGTTTTGCCGCTGTTTCCGTTCCGATTTTTGAAGCAATTGTCCATTTTGACTTCGTATTGTCAAGCGAACCAAATCTCGCTCAACCTTTCGCGATCGCATTTGCTGTCTTGTCGAAAACTGGAGACGAAAATGGACGCAAGGCAGACTCGGCAACTTGAAGACGATCTCATCAATTCGTTGACTTTGGCGGAAATTTCTGCTTTTGAATACCATTTCCTGATTCGTCTATATTCGTTCGATTCGATGGTTTCGGTTTCACGGATTCTCGACAAATTTTATTCGCGACACTGGAACGAAGTGGTGGAAAACCAGCAGGAATTGGCATTGTATCTCAAAAAAGCCGAGTTGTTCAAAAGATTTCAGATAAGCGGAAGCTGTCGCAATTACTTGCTGAAGTTTCGTCATGCCGATGGAAATATTGCCAAAACGCTGAAAGAGTTGAAGACGCAGGATGTACAAATCGAGGAATCGCGCAAAAAAGCGCTTTTGGAAATGCGACTCCCGATCTATTTTGAAGTCGAAAAAAAATGGGGCGAGGACAACCGCGATACGATTGTAGTCGATCTTGTCGGACTGTATCGCAAAGTAATCAAGGATTCGGTTGGAAATCGCTATCTGGAATCTGATGTTCAGAAAGTGCTAAGTCTCGGGAATTACGATCAAATGGAACAACTGTTTGAAATTGCGACCAATTACAAATTCGACCGGGAACAAGACCGATATGAGTTTCTGGACCGCGATTTCGGGTTCGATCCAATCGATTTTTCTCAACCTGGCGTCGCTAAACGGTTTTTGGAAAATTACAGGTCGATGTCTCAAAACGAGTTGTACGAGTACTATCTCGACGAAATCGGGATTTCCCGTAAAACGGATGGCGAACTCGACTTCGCAAAAATGTACGACATCCTGAAGTACGATTCACAGACTGAATTTGTGGGCGGCGCTACCAAAACGTCAGCAGTTTATATGATTGTCAAACTTTTGGAAATCAAGTTCGCCACTACTTTGGGATATCCGAAAAAACTTTGCAATTCCAGTGGTATTTACGGCTGTTCGATTCGCGAAAGGTCGGGCGATTGGCGCCATTTTCTCGAAGAAAAAGGTTTGGTTTCGAAATCATTCCAAACTCCCGTATCTTTCTCGCTAATTCCCGACTGATGAACAAATTCCTGATTGCCGCCATTGCCGCGTTTGTGCTTTGTAGTTCCGAAAAGCCGCAAACCAAGATCTCATCCTTCACCGCAAACCTGTCCAAAACAAAAATCCAGCTTTTTTGGAAAGACGCGAAAGGCAACCGTTTCAACTCGATTTCAAAGGTCAAAAAACAGCTCGAGTCCAGAGGTAAAACGCCGCTTTGCATCATGAACGGCGGCATGTTCCAAAAGGATTTTTCGCCTCAGGGATTGTATATCGAAAACGGAAAAACGCTGGCCAAACTCGATGTCTCAAACGCTTCCGGGAATTTTTACCTGAAACCGAATGGCGTTTTTTACATCACTTCCGACGCAAAAGCCCACGTTCGCGAAACCTCTAAATTTGTCGCATCCGACAAGGTCAACTATGCCACGCAATCGGGTCCGATGCTTGTGGTTGACGGAAAAATCCATCCGGCATTCAGCGAAGGTTCCAAAAATGTCAACATCCGGAACGGCGTCGGGATTTTGGCCAACGGAAATGTGCTTTTCGCGATTTCGGAGGAACCGATAAACTTCTACGACTTCGCCAGATTCTTCAAAGATGCGGGTTGCGCGAACGCTTTGTATCTCGATGGCTTTGTATCGCGCGCCTACATTCCATCAGGAGATCGCGTTGATGGCGACGGCAATTTCGGGGTCATGATTGCAGTCATTTCCGACCCAATAAAATAATGGAATAAATCCGAAAAAAAAATTTAGGAAACTTTGTATTAAATTTTATCTTTGAACTTTAATCACTTTATTTTCATTTAAAATGAACGAAGGAACCATCAAATTTTTCAACGAGACCAAAGGTTTCGGATTCATCACCCCAAGAGATGGCGGTGCTGACCTGTTCGTACACGTTACAGGATTGAATGGCCGTGTTCGTGAGAACGACAAAGTTACTTACGAAGTACAACAGGGAAAAAGAGGACCAAGCGCAGTAAACGTTACCGTTATCTAAGATATCCAAGTACCTGTAATTGTTAAAGGCTGCCTTTGTGGGCGGCTTTTTTTACGCCTGAAAATCAGGTATATGTGATTCGAAGTGCTGTTTTTGACATCTCGAGTCTGGCTTGGCGTCCGAAATGCAATGCGATATTGCGATCGGGTTTGTGTCCGATGGGTAGGCCGAAGACGATCGGGAAATCATATTCGGAAAAGAAGTTGAGCACCATTGATCGAAACGCGGACTGGATCGTGTTTTCGTCCGGTTGCGGAAATTCGGCGACCATGCAGTTGCTTGTTTCGTTGTCTTTTATCGGAATGATGAAATCGCCCACCAAAAGGGCTTTGAGCCTGTCGAATTTTCCCGAGCGTTTCATCGCGTAAAGCATGCGTTCGATACTCATCAGATTTTCGAAAACGTCCTCGATGAACAGGATTTTTCCGTCTGTTTTTATGTCGGATTCCGTTCCGATTACCGTGTGCAGGATCGATAGGTTTCCTCCGATCAACTCGCCTTCCACTTCAGACAATTTGTGGTTTTCAAGTTGTTCGAATTCAAAATCGCGGGTTGCGTCGAACAAGATATTCCGCAAACTTTCGAGATCTTTTTGTCCGGCCGTCGCGAATCCGAAAAGCATTGTCGCATGAATCGTCTCAATGCCGAAATTTCGGTTTATGTGTGAATGCAGATAAGTGATATCGCTGAATCCGACGAGCCATTTCGGGTTTTGGACAAATTTGGAAAAATCGAGTTTGTCGAGAATCTGGACCGTTCCGTAACCGCCGCGAAGAAAGAAGATCGCCTTTACTTCATCGTCGTCCAAAGCCGTCTGGAAATCGCGCAGCCGCACTTGTGAACTGGCCGAAAATTGGCAAAAACTTCCTTCTGAAATCGTTTCTCCTATTATTGTTTCCAAACCCCAATCGGCGAAAGTTTTAGTGACGAACGCCGTGTCGTAAACGCCTTTTCGCGCAATGTTGACAAGATAGACCGTATCTCCTTTTTTGAGGTTTTTTGGACGTTTCATGGCGTAAATGTAATGGCTCGGATGTCAAATTCCAAACCGTTGATCTCAAATTCCAAAACTCAAATCCCATCCCGATAGCAATCGGAACCAAATTCCTGTTCACTTCTGACACATTCATATAAAAAAATGAACCATTAAGAGCATTAAGGACATTAAGACGCTGAACCGAAAGTCGTTTGTGGAAGTTTTGAACCGCTAAAAAACGTTAAGGAAGTCAAGCGGTACGTTCAAGGGCGATGTTGACTATTTTAGTCTTTTTCACGGAAATCCCTACTGCAAAACTTTACTGTCCTTAGTAAACTTCATGCTTCAAAAGACCACTGGAAATTCATCCCGGAAAAACCTCAATGTCCTAAATGAACTAAATGGTTCAAAAAACTATCCGAAATTCATCCCAGAAAAACCTTAATGCCCTTAATGAACTTAATGGTTCAAAAAAACTATCCGAAATTCATCTCAGAAAAACCTCAATGTCCTTAATAAACTTAATGGTTCAAAAAACTATCGGAAATTCATCTCAGAAAAACCTTAATGCCCTTAATGAACGTAATGGTTCAAAAAACTATCGGAAATTATTTTTCAGAAAAACCTTAATGCCCTTAATGAACTTAATGGTTCAAAAAACTATCGGAAACTATTGCAGAAAAACCTTAATGCCCTTAACGAACTTAATGGTTCAAAAAACTATCCAAAATTCATCTCAGAAAAACCTTACTGCCCTTAATGAACTTAATGGTTCAAAAAACTATCGGAAACTATTGCAGAAAAACCTCAATGTCCTAAATGAACTTAATGGTTCAAAAAACTATCCAAAATTATTTCAGAAAAACCTCAATGTCCTAAATGAACTTAATGGTTCAAAAAACTATCCGAAATTCATCTCAGAAAAACCTCAATGTCCTTAATAAACTTAATGGTTCAAAAAACTATCGGAAATTATTTCAGAAAAACCTCAATGTCCTAAATGAACTTAATGGTTCAAAAAACTATCGGAAACTATTGCAGAAAAACCTTAATGCCCTTAATGAACTTAATGGTTCAAAAAAACCGAATCCGGAAATCAATACTTAATCTGGCAATTCGTACAAAAGAAACTGCGCCGATGTTTTTTACCCGTTTCCTTTTTGTGCATCGGCAAGTCGCAACGCTCGCATGTCTTCTGGGAATAGGCCTGCCAATGCTTATTCAACGCACGATTTCCCTCTTTTTTGTACTTTAGGAATTCCTTCGGATAACCCACGACTTCCTCGAACATTTTCTTTTTTTTGGCCGATGGGATCTTGCCAGTTTCCGATTCCGGATGGATTCTTGCGCGATACAGGACTTCGGTTTTGATGATGTTTCCGACGCCCGCGAAAATGTCCTGCTCAAGTAAGGTGTCGCAAATGAGCTCGTGCGGAATCTCAAGCAGTTTCTTTCTGGCTTTGGGTTCGCTCCATTTCGGATTCATCACGTCTGACGTGAAATCGTAGTCGTCGGCAACTTTTCCCTCGACGAGCTTGATGTTCGAGGCGTAAAAGTTCAAAGTGCCGTTCGAAAACCGGAAACCGAGTCTGATTTTGGCCTTTCGCGTTTCGTCTACCGAGTAACTTCCGAACATCAAAAAATGTACGCGAATGTAGAAATCGTCGAATGAAATGAGGAAATGTTTTCCCCAGGTCTTTAGCGAAATCACCTTTTTCCCTACCGTGCGATCGATGTCGATTTTGGTATTTCCCGTGGCTTCCAAAACCTTATGGCCTTCGAAATGCGCGGTTTCTTCGTGTACTATTTTCAAAGTTGGACCTTCTGGCATAAAACTTCAATATTCGTTATTTGTTGTTCGTCATTCGTTATTCCTTATTCCTTACTCATTATTCATTATTCATTATTCAAGATTTGCGATGATACGTTTCCAATTTTAGCAGCAATTTCCTTGTGTGAATGACTGCCACAATACTAGTTTTTGCCCTTGGGCTCTGCTTCTGCAACTGCAACTGCTTCTGCAACTGCTTCTGCAACTGCAGCTGCAACTGCAACTGCAACTGCAACTACTCCTGCAACCGCCACCAAACTCAAGCGCCCTGACCCGAATTGATCATCAAACCGCCATCGATGAAATACGTGCTTCCGGTAACGTAATCGCCCTCGACCGAAGCCAGGAAAACCGCGAGTTTGGCCACTTCCTGAGGTTCGCCCGGACGGTGCATCGGAATGTTTTGCGCCATTTCGTCCCGAATGGATTTGTTGTCCATCGCCTGCTGGTTCATCGGCGTTAGGATCATTCCAGGCCCGATGTTGTTTACCGTCACGCCTTTTGGAGCGAGTTCCAGAGCCAGCGTGCGCATGAGCATCCTGACCGCGCCTTTCGAAGCGTTGTAGTCTGAATTGCCGGCAACTGCAATGTCTTCGTGGATTGACGAGATGTTGATGATTTTACCGCGATTTCCAAGTTCGGCGACGTTTTTCGAAAACCATCGGCAGGCATAAAAAACACCGTACAGATTCGTTTCTATCGTCGTTTTGAAAACCTTTGTCGGCATTTCGTGCAGTGGAATGTTCGATCCGTTGACGGCCGCGTTGTTCACGAGGATGTCAAGTTTCCCGAAGTGTTTGAGGGTTTTGTCCAAAGCAGATTCGACAAGCTTTTCTTTGGTGACATCGACTTTGAGCACGAGACACTTCCGACCGAGCTTTTTCACGATCGATGCAGTTTCATCGGCTCCTTTTTTATCCGACCGATAGCAGATTGCCACATCAGCGCCTTCTGACGCAAATGCTATCGCTATCGCCTGTCCTATTCCCGAATCGGCTCCGGTTATGAAAGCCGCTTTGTCAACTAATCGCATATTTTGGTGTTTACTTAAAGTTAGGCGCTTTTGCGTGAGCCGGCAACGGGAATGGCAGTTTGTTAACAATAAAAAACCGGCCGGAGCCGGTTGTGTAATTCGGTATGCGAAAAAATCAAAAGGTGTAATATGCCCAAGCCGTAGTCGTATTGCAGCTTGCGTTATTTTCACAATTCCCGGTGATTACCAATCGCCACTTGAAACATTTTTTGGCGTTCAATCCCAGTGACGTGATGCTGACACTTCCAGTAGCAGAGCTGAAAAAATTAGGGATCGCATAGTTGACCTGCGTTTGAGGCATCGTTGGAGGAGAAACCGTGCAATTGTGGAACGGAATGACTTCCAAAGTAACCGTCGTAGTAGCGCAATAAACGGCATCGCTCGTATCCCATGTGAAGGCTGCCGCTCCAGGACCCGCATAATTCATCGCATAAGTGTAGAATTGAACGCAAGGGTTACCCGGCCCGCGGCTCGTACTGTCAGAATCTTTGGTTTCGGATTTTTTGGAAACCGAGTTCTGATCGGAATCTTGGGAACATCCGAAGAAAAGGGCCGAAGCCGACAAAAACAAGAAAAGTTTTTTCATAAAAACAAGATTAGATTAATTAACTATCGAGGTGAATAATTCACGAAATAGTTAGGATCAAACTTGTCTTTTGGAAAAAACTTGTCTCAATATAGGCAGAAAAAAAGTACCTTCAAAACAAATGGCTCATTTTAAAGAAATTATCAAGACTGCTTCTTACTTCTTTTGAGCATTGGCCTGCTTGATCTGGTTGTCAGCATTGGCGATCTGACTGTCGTAACTCGAGCTGTTCGACATGCCTTTCGCTTTGGTGTAAGCATCTTTTGCTTTTTGGTAATGCTTGGCCGCCTCGGGGAAATTTTTGTTCTCGAAATGTAGTTTTGCCAATCCGGTTTCTGCCTCGGCCCACATTCTCACGGTGTTTTCAGATTTGTCCCCTTTATCCATCAGATGGTCGATGTCTGAAATCGCCATCAGGTAATAAGCCGACGAAGGTTCCGCTTTTAAGGCGGCATCGATACGCGTCCTTCTGCAAGGCGCCTCAGGATTTTTGGTCAATGCCCTACCGGCCGCTTTTATGGCTTCTGGATAATTGTTGTCGGTCATTGCCGTTTGGGCTTGGCGGCACAGTTCTTCTTCGGTTTGGCAATGTGCAAGGCCACTGGCCGACAACATTGCGATAAGCAGAAATTTTCTCATAATAGACTTGTTGTTGTTTACTTAAAGTTAGGATTTTAAGTAGTGCATAACGAACTTTCTGACATAACGTTAACATTTTTTTGAGTGCGTGAGTGCAAATGCCTGAGTGCCTGAGTTTTTTGCGAGTCACAGACTCGGGAACGCCAATCGCGAAGTTGCAAACTTCGCTCCCAGATAAAGCCAAAAAAAAACCGCTCCTGTATCCAGAAGCGGTTTTCTCCAAAAAACTAAAAAGAAATTTATTTTTTGACCAGTCGCTGGCTCACCGAACCTTGATCAGTAGTAAGTTTAACAATATAAACTCCTGCAGACAAAGCGCTGATGTTCATTTTCCCTTCTGCAGCAGAAGTGAAAGACGCTTTTCCAACGACTTGTCCGGTGATGTTGTAGATTTCGGCAGACTGAAGCGAAACACCGTTTTTGACCGTGAAATTCACCACATCCTGAGCCGGATTCGGGTACATTCCAACCAAACCGTTGTTGAATTGGCCAGTCGCCAGATCATTTGTGATGTTCACCACATAATCCTCGATTTCACCGTAGTTGTTGGTTGGTGTAAGCGGGCTACAAGCATAAGTCGTGTTGAAAGCTGCTGCCGTAGTAGCAGATACAAGCACACGCATACGAGTGTTTCCGTCCAAAGCAGTTTCAGGAATCACGATATTTCCCGTAAGCGTTTCAGCCAATCCTGTTCCTACGTAAGTAAATTCATCTGCATCGAAAGAACCATCTTGGTTGTAGTCGATCCAAACTCCTACTGATTCATCCAACCAACCGTCTCCAGAAGGTCCGACTGCAACAGAGATCGGGTAAGTTTGGCCAGCTGTAAGCTCGACCGCGTCAAACGCAGCCGAATAATTCGTGTAACCGTTCTCTCCGCATGTCGTAGTGTTGTTCAAAGCGCCGAAAGTAACGTTTGTCATGATGTCGCCATCCTCACAATTCAAAGGATTCGTCGCTGTTGGCGTACAATAGCAATCTGCAATCCCGTTTTGGGCAACGGCAACGGAAGCAGAAGTGTCCGTTTGGTTACTTGCAACACAAGTCGCGATTACCTGGTAAGAAGTCGCAACCGACTGGCTCACCGTGAAAGTTCCAGTTGAATTGGCAGTTCCTGTGTTTGTCCAGGTCGTTCCTCCATCGGTGGAAGCTTGAAGCTGGTAAGAGAATCCGATTGCCGTTCCAGACACCACGGCCGAAACCGTAAAGTCCGTTCCGCCGCAAACCGATGTGACGCTAGCCGTAGCCGCCCCTATATCCGGAGTTCCCGAACATTGCGTTCCCGCAGTGATGTTCAGCGTATAGTCTTCAGTTTCACCAAAACCGATACTTACGTCGATACAAGCGCCGTCGCCCCAATCGGTGTAAAGTGTTTCTTCCGGATCCTCGAATCCGTTGAAGGCATTACGGACTCTCATTCGAGTTGCACCCGTTACTGCACTTTCAGGGATAAGTACTGTGGTCGAAACAGTTCCACCTGGAGTCGCTCCTACATAAATAAGTTCTGATTCCTCAAAACTGTTGTTGGCATTGAAATCGATGTAAGCAGCTACGACTTCACCTTGACCCTCGCCTACAGTTACAGTAAGCGTGTAAGTTTGTCCTGTCACGACATTTCCTGCAGCTGTGGCAGTAAAATCGGAATAACCGTCATCGTTGCCGCAACCGCTGTTGTTGTTGATGCCCGCAAAGGTTACGTTCTGGATCTCGTCATCCACTGAGCAATTGAGCGGATCCGGCGTACAATACTGACTGTAGCCAATACTAGAAATGGCGATAAAAGCGGGAAGAAAGAACTTCCTTAACGTAAAAGTAGTTTTCATATCAAATTCGTTTTCTGATTTAAATAGTGTTGAAACCCAAATTTACCCCACACATCCAGAAAACCGCAGAATTATCTGATAAAGTAAAGTTAAAGTTGAAACTGTGCAAGACACGGCATTGCGGCAATGGCCTAATTTTAATCAAAATCGACACCCGTGAGCAAGACTCGAAAAAAGCCACTTCTATGTTTCAACGACCGGGGAATTTACTGCGAGGTCGCCAACGTCTATCTTGACCCTTGGCGTCCTGTGGAAAATGCCATAATAACGCACGGCCATTCTGACCACTCGCGTTGGGGACATAAAAACTATATCACGCACCATCAAAATGTTCCCATAATCAAGCACCGCTTGGGCGATATAAACGTGGCCGGAGTCGAATGGGGCGAGACTTTTGTAGTAAACAACGTGATCTTTTCGCTTTTTCCTGCCGGACATATTATAGGAAGCTCACAAGTCAGGGTGGAACACAAAGGCGAAGTCTGGGTTTTCACGGGCGATTACAAAACGCAGGACGACGGGATTTCCCAACCCTATGAAGTCGTGAAATGCAACACTTTCATCACCGAATGCACTTTCGGGTTGCCTGCGTTCAACTGGCTGCCGCAACAGGAAGTTTTCGACGACGTGAACGCGTGGTGGGCCGAGAACCAAGCCGAAAAGAAAACATCGGTAATCTTCGGATACACCTTGGGAAAAGCCCAGAACATCATAAAACACCTCGACACTTCGATAGGCAAGATCTACACGCACGGCGCGGTCGAGAACATGACGCAGGTGATTCGCCGGATCGTCGATTTACCGCCGACCGAATTGATTACCCGGGACACCAAAAAAGAAGACTTGCTGGGCAATGTCGTAGTCGCGCCACCAAGCGCCCACGGCTCGATATGGCTGCGAAAAATGTCTCCTTTCGTAACCGCTACAGCTTCGGGCTGGATGGCGTTTCGCGGAGCGAGGGCAAGACGCGCGATCGACAAAGGTTTCGTGCTGTCAGATCACTGTGATTGGTACGGATTACTAGATTCGATAAAAGCCACAGGATGCGAGAAAGTGATCGCAACCCACGGCTACTCGGACATTTTCTCTCGGTATTTACGCGAGGAATTGGGTTATGATGCGAGAACTGCCAAAACACAATACGAAGGCGAATCGGCAGAAATGGGCACGAGCCACGAAGGTGACGAAAACAGCGAAAAGGAATTGGAAGACGCTTCTGAAATCACGGTCGACGAAAACCTGAAATCGGAGAGAAGCATTCGCACGCTTCTGAAATAATGAATAATGAATAATGAATAATGAAGGTAGTGACGCGAGAGTTGCCAAACGCTCGGCCAATTATTAACTATTAATTTTTAATTGAATTAATTGAATTGAAAAATTTCGCCAACCTAATAAAAGCTCTGGATTCATCGAACAAAACGTCGGTGAAGGTCGATGCGCTCACGAATTACTTCAGGAATGCGTCCGATCAGGACAAGGTATGGACGATCGCGATCCTGTCGCACCGACGTCCTCCAAGGCCTGTGAACACGACACTTCTGCGACTTTGGGCGAACGAGTTGGCGAACATCCCGCTTTGGCTTTTCGAGGAAAGTTACCATATCGTGGGCGATCTGGCCGAAACGATCGCACTTGTGATTCCCGCCACGAAAGAACATTCCGACAAATCGCTAACGGAGTACATGCGGGAAATGATCGCCTTGAAAAAGAAATCGGACGAGGAAAAACGCGACTATCTGCACGAGAATTGGCTGTCGCTCAACTATTACGAACGCCTGGTTTTCACCAAATTGATTACGGGAAGTTTCCGCATCGGCGTGAGCCAGAAACTTATGACGCGCGCCTTGTCGAAAGCCGTCGAGGTCGACGAAGATCTGATTGCGCACAAACTCATGGGCGAATGGAATCCTGATTCGGTGTCGTTCCAGGAGTTGATCCTCGAGGAAAAAAGCGCTGATTTCCTTTCGAAACCTTATCCGTTTTACCTTGCCTATGCCATTGAAGGCGATGTCTCAAATTTGGGAAATGTCGAAGATTGGAGCATCGAGCACAAATGGGACGGCATCCGCTCGCAGTCGATAATTCGCGACGGAAACCTGTTCATCTGGTCGCGTGGCGAGGAATTGGTGACCGATAAATATCCGGAGTTTCACGCTTTCGCGGATGCGATTCCGGACGGAACGGTGATCGACGGGGAAATCCTGCCTTTTCCCAACGGACAGATCGGGACTTTCAACGATCTCCAGACGCGCATCGGACGCAAAACCGTTTCGGCAGCGCTCCTGAAATCGACGCCTTGCATCATCAAAGCCTACGATTTGCTCGAGTGGAAAGGCGAAGACATCCGACAAAAATCATACGACGACAGGCGCAAATTGCTCGAAACCCTGTTTTCGGAAATTGCACCAGAGACGATTCCGCTGCAACTGTCCGAGCGGATTCGCCTGGATTCGTGGGAAGCGGTCTCGGCCGAAAGGGAACGTTCGCGCGAAATCCATTCCGAAGGCCTGATGATCAAAAAGAACGATTCGCCTTATCAGGTTGGGCGCAAAAAAGGCGATTGGTGGAAGTGGAAGATCGAGCCGTTGGCAATCGACGCCGTTCTGACATACGCCATGCGAGGCCACGGACGCCGTTCGAACCTGTTCACCGATTACACGTTCGCGCTTTGGCAGGACAAGGAGGACGGAGAAAAAGAGCTCGTGACTTTCGCCAAGGCCTATTCTGGTTTGACCGACGCCGAATTCCGCCAGGTCGACAATTGGATCCAACGCCATACGATCGAGCGTTTTGGCCCGGTTCGCAGCGTAACACCGGAACTCGTTTTCGAGATTGGCTTCGAAGGAATCGCCTTTTCCAAACGCCACAAAAGCGGAGTCGCGACGCGTTTCCCAAGGATTTTGCGTTGGCGGCACGACAAAAAGATCGACGACGCGAATTCCATCGACGATCTCAAGGCGCTGATTTGCTGAGTTTGTCGCGTATCCGAATAAAAGAAACTGCGCATTCACAAATCTAAATACAGCCGCAAAAAACTTGTGCAATGCTTGCGAGAATTCGCGTTGCTTGAGTCTTGGCTCAAAAATTAACCGCGAATTCGCGAATTTATATTCGGGCACAAAGAAAATTCGCGAATTCGCGGCTTAAAAAATTACCGACGCGTCCAAAAAATAGTTGAATTGGCCGCGACGCGAGCAATGCAACTGGCACAGGCAATACAAGAATAAAGCGATTAAGATAGGATGCGCCAAAAAGTCAAATTACCTAACGAGATTAACCGCGAATTCGCGAATTTATATTCGGGCACAAAGAAAATTCGCGAATTCGCGACTTAAAAAATTACCGACGCGTCCGAAAAATAGTTGAATTGGCCGCGACGCGAGCAACGCAACTGGCACAGGAAATACAAGAATAAAAGCGATTAAGATAGGATGCGACGAAAAGTCAAAATTACCTAACAAGATCAACCGCGAATTCGCGAATTTATATTCGGGCACAAAGAAAATTCGCGAATTCGCGGCTTAAAAAATAACCAATGCGTATAACAACAATTTCGATTGGCTCAGACTTTAGCAGCGCGAACAGGCGCAGACAATTCACAAATAAAATCTGACCTGTGTTTTGACGAAGACTAAAAAGATTGACCGCGAATTCGCGAATTATCTCCTGGCCGAAAAAAAATCCGCGAAAATCCGCGTTCAAAAAAAACAAAAATGTCCAACAGAAAAGAGCTTTTCCAAATTGCCGAAAACTGGTTCGAATCCCAAGACTGGCAGCCGTTCCCATTCCAAAAAGAGACATGGACGGCCTTTCTGCAAGGAAAGCACGGCCTGCTGAACGCTCCGACGGGAAGTGGAAAAACCTACGCGCTATGGGTTCCGATCCTTCTCGATTACCTCAAAAAAAATCCCGATCCAAAAAAACATAAACCCGGTTTAAAAGCCGTCTGGATCACGCCTTTGCGCGCTTTGTCGGTCGAGATCAAGCAAGCGGCCGAACGATTGGTCGAAGGTTTGAGCGTTCCGTTCGAAGTCGCGATCCGTTCAGGTGATACATCAGCGGCCGAAAGGGCGAAACAGGCCAAAAAAATGCCGGATCTGCTCATCACGACACCAGAAAGCCTGCAACTTTTGCTCGCTTCCAAAGACTATCCGAATACGTTCAAAAACTGCTCGGCGATCGTAGTAGACGAATGGCACGAATTGCTCGGCACAAAACGCGGCGTCCAAATGGAATTGGGCTTGTCCCGACTCAAAACGGTCGCCCCGAACCTGCGCATTTGGGGCATTTCGGCCACGATCGGAAATCTCGAACAAGCACGCCAGGTGTTGCTTGGTCCAGATTCCGAGGCTTACGAAAACTCGGTATTGGTCAAGGCGGTGCTGCACAAGAAAATCAACGTGATTTCTATCATTCCGACCAAGATGGAAAGTTATCCGTGGCGCGGTCACATGGGTTTCCATTTGATCGACGACGTGGCAAGAATCGTCAAGGAAAGCCGCACGACGTTGATTTTCACGAATGTGAGATCGGCTTGCGAGCTTTGGTACCAAAGGCTGCTCGACAAATATCCGGAGTTTGCGGGCGAGATCGCGATGCACCACGGTAGTATCGATCGCGATGTCAGGATCTGGGTCGAGAACGCCATCCGGGAAGAAAAACTCAAAGCGGTAGTTTGCACCTCGAGTCTCGATCTGGGCGTCGATTTTGCGCCTGTGGAGACGATTATCCAAATTGGCGGCCCAAAAGGCGTCGCTCGTTTCATGCAACGCGCCGGCCGCTCGAATCACAGGCCTGGAAAAGAATCGCTGATCTACTTTCTGGCGACGCACGCCATCGAGTTGGTCGAAGCATCGGCACTCAAAAAAGCGGTCGAGAACAACGTAGTCGAAGATCGGATCCCGTATCTGAATTCCTGGGACGTCCTGATCCAATATCTGAATACGCTGGCGGTTTCTGACGGATTTTTCCCCGATGAGATTTTCGGCGAAGTCAAATCCACCTTCTGTTATCAGGCGATGAGCCGCGAAGATTTCCAATGGTGTCTCAATTTTATCGTGCACGGAAGCCAAAGCCTGCACGCCTACGACGAATACAAGAAAGTCGAGATCGAGGCTGACGGCAGGTACAAAATCAACAAAAGGACAACGGCGACGCAGCACAGAATGTCCATCGGAACGATCGTGAGCGACGCTGTGATGCAGGTGAAATTCTTCTCGGGCGGTTTTATCGGATCGATCGAGGAATGGTTCATTTCCAAACTCAAACCCGGAGACGTTTTTCAGTTCGCGGGTCGCCAACTCGAGTTGTATCGGATAAAAAACATGCAGGTTCTGGTAAAATCCACCACGAGAAAACCTTCCAAATTCGCTTCCTGGATGGGCGGACGATTGGCTTTGTCGGCCCAAATGTCAGAATTGCTGCGACAGGAATTGTATTCGGCCAACCACGGCAAAAAATCGCCGGAACTGCATGCGATGGAACCCGTTTTCAAACGGCAGCGCAAGGAATCGATCGTGCCCGAATCCGACCAATTTCTCATCGAGACTTTCAAGACGCGCGAAGGCTATCACGCGATCTTCTACCCGTTCGAAGGCAGATTCGTCCATGAAGCTTTGGCCTCGCTTCTCGCCTATCGCATCTCGCTTCTGGAACCGATCACGTTTTCGCTCGCTTACAACGACTACGGTTTCGAGCTTTTATCCGACAAGGAAATCGACATGCAATCGGTGATCGACAACGACCTTTTCACGACGCGTCTGGTGCATCAGGATTTACAGACGAGCTTGAATGCGACCGAAATGGCCAGGCGCAAATTCCGGGATATTTCGGTCATTGCCGGAATGGTTTTCAGCGGTTATCCGGGCAAGATCGTCAAGGCCAAACACTTGCAGAGTTCGACGCAACTTTTGTTCGAAGTCTTTCGGGATTACGAACCCGATAACTTACTTTTGCAACAGGCGTATCGGGAAACGTTCGAACACCAGTTGGAAGAAGGCCGACTGATTCAATCCCTGGAAAGAATCGAGTCGCAAACTATCGTCTGGAAACAGTGCGAAAGGCCGACACCATTCAGTTTCCCGATCATCACCGACCGATTGCGCGAAAAGCTTTCAAGCGAAACTTTGGCTGAGCGCATCGCCAAAATGACGGCCTCATACATGAAAGGGATAACATGATTCTGGAGATTGAAATTCACGGCAACCACTTTGTTTTGCACGCTTCGGGCGCGATTTTCTGGAAGGAAAAGAACATGCTTTTGATCTCCGATGTGCATTTGGGGAAAGTCTCGCATTTTCGCAAACACGGCATTGCGTTGCCCAAAACGGCTTTTTCGGGAAATTTCGATCGATTGACCGCTGTCGCCGATTATTTCGAAGCGGAAATCATTTGTTTTCTGGGCGATCTCTTCCACTCCAAACTCAATAAGGAATGGGATGTTTTTGCCGATTGGATCAACGACAGGCCTGAAAATTTCCTGCTGATCATCGGAAACCACGACATTTTGAAACCCGAAAAATATGCTTCGGTCGGAATGGCGATCGCATCGGAACTCAAAGTCGGAAACTTCCTTTTCACGCACGAACCCGAGGAACGCGACGGCTACTTCACGTTTTGCGGACACATTCATCCGGGAGTCAACCTGCGCGGTTCCGGACGCCAATCACTCAACCTGCCGTGTTTTTTCCAATCAAAAAACCAGCTGATTTTACCGGCGTTTGGCGAATTTACCGGAAAATGGACTTTGGATCCGACCGAGAATGATGTGGTTTATGCGATTGCCGCAAATGAGGTCATCAAAGTCGCTTTGGTCGCGCGCAATTCTTGATTTTGTTGCTCCGGACGAATAGTTATTTAGTGTCGATTCCGATCTTGCCATAAAAATCCTTATTCCCGGCTTTCGTCTCCAATAAACTGTGCGCCTTGCCTATTTCGGACAATGGGAAAACTTTGTTCAAGATCGGCTTGAGCTTCCCGTTTTCCACCAATTTCGTCAATTCGTCGAGTTTGTTTCGGTTCTGTCGCGTGAATACAAAATGATAGGTGGCATTTTTTCCCCAGGCTTCGATGAGATTCTGTGGTTTTTCAATATCGACCAAGGTGACGACTTGTCCCATTTGGCTTAGGATTTTCCCGCTTTGGGAAAGCGTATCTCCTCCTATGGTATCTATTATCACATCGACTCCCCCGTTGTTTCTCAATTTCAGGACGGCGTCGATGTAATTTTCATTTTCGTAGTCGATCACGTAGTCGGCGCCAAGTTCCGTAAGAAATTGGTGGTGGACTTTTCGTGCCGTCGTGAAAACGGTCGCTCCCATGGCTTTCGCGATTTGGATAGTAGGAATCCCTACGCCTCCGGCACCGCCGTGAATCAAAATGGATTGGTTGATCTTGAGTTGCGCTCTCGTTACCAGCATTTCCCAAGCCGTTCCCGCCGCCAAAGGAAGTGTCGCCGCCTCCAGATGGCTGATGTTTTTTGGTTTTAGTCCGATGATCGACTCGTGGGCACAATGATATTGCGCATAACTTCCTTGCCCGTTAAAAATTTCCGGCGTGTAGTAGACTTCGTCCCCGACCTTGAAATTTTCGACGCCCGCTCCGACTTCCACGATCTCACCGGAAATATCGTGACCCGTGACGACAGGAAGTTGTAGTTCATTTTTGTAATCGCCGCGGCGCACCTGGATGTCCAAGGGGTTTACGGAGGTTGCAAATACTCTGACCAAAACTTCCCTAAAACCGGGCTTTGGAATTGGTAGCTCCACTATTTCGAAAGTATCGACTGAACCGAATTCTTTAATTATTGCTGCTTTCATCTTGTATTTAGTTAATTAGGAAAATACCTAAATTATGAATAAAAAAATTTTACAATACTTCTTTTATATGTGTCGCCAATTCCTGGAGTAGTTGTTCGTTTCTCTTATAATAGGTCCATTGCCCTTTTCTTGTGGCAATCAACACATTGGCGACCGACATTGTTTTTAGATAGTCGGAAACGGTTGGCACCGACATTCCCGCTTTTTTGGCGATGTCCGATACGCATACACCCAATTCCGGCGTTTCCTCGCTGAGTTCTTCGGCTGGAAAATGCGCAAATGGCTCTTTCAACCATTTTAGGATGTTCAGACGCGTTTCATTTGACAGGGATTTGATGACTTCCAATAATTCCATGGCACAAATTTAGGTAATTACCTAAATACCTACAAGCAATTAATAAAATTTTAAGCTTCTGCAAATACCTACAAAAAATCGGAGCTGAAAAATCCAACTCCGATCATCACTTTATAACTCCAAAAGTTATTTCGCGATTCCAGTAAACTTCGCGAACCAATCCTCGAAGGACACCTTTCCGGCTTGAAAATCACCATTCGGACCAAGAGAATTCTCGGTAACCGTCGCTCCGGAATATTTGGCGTCATCGCTGGAAGTAACCTCCGCGGTATGTCCCGTGCGTTTCGCAAACTCCGAAATCCATTCGTGCATTGGCCATTTTTGCGGACCTGCGATCTCGATCGTCGCATTTATCGGCTTGGAAACCGCGCGCTCCGAAATGAATCGCGCTACGTCGGCACTCGCGATTGGTTGGATATTCGTTTTTGGCAACACGATTTTTCCGTCAGACGTCGTACTCATATAGACGATTCCGGAAGCGAACTCGAAAAATTGTGTCGCCTCGACGATCGTAAACGGAATTCCAGAAGCCTTCACCAAATCTTCCTGAACCAATTTGGCACGCATATAACCGCTGCCCTGAAGTCCTTTCGTGCCGACGACCGACAGAATGATATAGTGTTTCACTCCGGCTTTTTTTGCCGAAGCGATTATGTTGCCGGTCGAAGTCGAGAAAAAGTCCATGACGGGTTTGTCCTCGAACGATGGCGAATTGGATACGTCGATCACGACATCGGCATTTTGCAACGCTGCGTCCAATCCTTCGCCTGTCAAGGTGTTGACGCCCGTACTTGGCGAGGCCGCGATCACTTGGTTTTCCTTTTCGAGATTTGCTTTCACTTGGCTTCCGATAAGTCCGGTGGCGCCGATAATAACTGTTTTCATGATAAGATTTTTTGGTTGATCAATTTGTTGATACAAAGCTATTTGAGCTATAGCCCAAAAAACTTGAACTACTTCAAGAAAGCGCAGGAACGTTTTGTGGAATTCTGTTTTGAGGATTTTTTGCTTGGTATGATTTATTGCGACGATACTTTGGAATTCTGCAGTGGCGAAAAAGGTTTTTGAAATTACAGACCTGTCACCTCTTAAGACCTGACAGGTCTAAAACCTGTAGACAAATCACCGCATCAAAACAAAAAACTTCCCGATTTACACGATCAACGGCTCCAAACTAAATCTCCAATCCTTATTTTTGTCTTATGAGTCTAAGAACGATTACGGTTACCCGATATATCCTGCCGTTGCGGGAAGGCGGATCACTTCCGGCCTTGGCAGAAGGCGACGACGATTTCAAGTACGTGCTCAAATTTCGGGGCGCGGGCCATGGCGTTAAAATGCTGATCGGCGAATTGATAGGAGGCGAAGTGGCGCGTGTGCTGGGTTTGCGGACGCCAGAACTGGTTTTCGCCTTTCTCGACGAAGCGTTCGGGCAAACCGAACCTGACGAGGAAATCCAGGACTTGCTCAAGTTTTCCCAAGGATTGAATCTGGCGATGCATTATCTGTCAGGTGCGATCACTTTCGATCCTGTCGTGACCGATGTCGACCCGAAATCGGCTTCCCAAATCGTTTGGCTCGACGCATTCCTGACCAATGTCGACCGCACTTTCCGAAACACGAACATGTTGATCTGGCACAAGGAATTGTGGTTGATAGATCACGGCGCATCGCTGTATTTTCACCATTCGTTCGACGATCCCGAAGGCCATGCGAAAAGTCCTTTTACGATGATAAAGGATCACGTGCTGCTCAAGGATGCGTCCGAATTGGAAACTGTCGACAAGGAATTCAAGGCGATTTTGACCGATGAAGTTTTGTCGAACATCGTGAATTTGCTGCCTGACGATTGGTTGCATTGGGAAGAATCAGATTTGCTGCCGGACGAGATCCGCTCGGTTTACCTGAAATTCCTTAAAATCCGAAGAGACAATTCCGAAGTATTCATCAAAAAAGCCAACGATGCAAGAGCAGCTCTATGAATTTGCCGTGATTCGCGTCGTTCCCAAAGTCGAGCGTGAGGAATTCGTCAACGCCGGAATCATCCTGTATTGCAAACGCCGGAAATTCCTCAAGGCAGTTTGCCGTTTGAGCGAATCGAAACTGCGTGCTTTTTGTTCGGAAACCGATGCAGAGCAAGTCCTGGCGAACCTTTCGTCTTTGGAAAAGATCGCTTGCGCGGATAAAAATTCGGGTCCGATAGGCCAGATGGAAATCGCCGAAAGGTTCCGATGGCTTACGGCCGTGAGAAGTACAGTGATCCAGACTTCGCGTCCGCATCCCGGTTTTACGCAAGATCCGGAAGCGACCCTGCAACGTCTTTTGTCCGACCTTGTTTTATAATTTTTTTAAGACGTTAAACAGTTTCTATACTTATATTTGTCGGTGAACCTCGATTCACTGAACTTCACATGTCTGATTCCGAAAGACAAAAAAATCCCGCAACAGACGTCCGTTTCCGCGAAATGGCCAATTTGGTCCCGGCCATGATTTGGGCGTCCGGACAAGACAAAGGCTGTACTTTTTTCAACAAAGGCTGGCTCGAATTCAGCGGAAAATCCATTGAGGAAGAACTTGGCCAAGGTTGGACAAAAGGTATTCATCCCGAAGATTCAGACCGTTGCCTCGACATTTACAACAGCAATTTCGATGTACGTAAGCCTTTCGAAATGGAATACAGGCTTTTGCGCCACGACGGTCTCTACCGATGGATTCTCGACAAAGGCAATCCCGTGTTCGATGAATCCGGCCATTTTCAAGGTTATATAGGAAGTTGCACGGACGTTCACGAAGCCAAGACCAATAACGCCATTCTCGAAGAAAGGATCGCGGCCGGAACATCTGAAATTTCGTCCCAAAACCAAAGAATCGTCGAACAGACCGAATTCTACGACACGATTTTCAATGCGACGATCGATGTTTTGGTCGTCTACGGAACAAATCGCGAATTCCTTTTCGTGAATCAGGCCGCCAAGAAAAATTATAGCTTCGGGGACGAAGTCATCGGGAAAGGTGTTTTGGAGATTTTTCCGTCGGCACAAAATTCCGATGGGTTGAAGGATCTCGACCGAGCGCTCGAGGGCGAAACCATCCACAACCTCGAATACAAATCGGCGGTGACCGATATCTATTACGAGAATTTCCTGATCCCATTGAAAAAAAACGATCAGGTTTATGCGGTTTTGGTCGTTGGACGCGACATTTCCGCAAGGGTGAAAATCGAATCCGAACTCAAAAATCTGAACCAAAAACTCACAAACCAGAACATCGATCTGCAAACGAGCAACGAAGATCTGGAGTCTTTCAACTATATCGCATCGCACGATTTACAGGAACCTTTGCGAAAAGTGGCGATGTTCGCCGGGCGCATTCTCGACCGCGATGCCAAAAACCTGTCCGAACATTCCAAGGATTATTTTGACCGATTGGTTTCGGCCACGACGCGGATGCAAAACCTGATCCAGGCACTTTTGGAATATTCTCGCATGAATTCCGAAGAAATCAAATTCACGAAAACCAACCTGAACAAGCTCGTCAAGGAAGTCAAATCGAGTCTCGAGGAAGTGATTTCAGAGAAAAACGCAACGATCACCAACGAGGAATTGCCTTCGATTCAGGTCGTTTCGGTACAATTCCAGCAGCTTTTGCACAACCTTATTTCCAATGCGCTCAAGTATTCGAAGAAAGACGTCGCTCCTATCGTGACTATTTCTGCTGAAAAAGTCGACGTTCCGGAACGAAACAATCAGGAATTCTGGAAAATCTCGGTTAGCGATAACGGCATTGGCTTCGACATGGAATACAAGAACAAGATTTTTGAACTTTTCCAGCGTCTGCACGGAAAGATGGAATATGAAGGCACGGGAATCGGACTCGCGATTTGTCGAAAGATTGCCACGATCCATCACGGTTTCATCACAGCCGAGAGCGAAACGGGAATCGGTTCGACGTTCAACGTTTATATTCCTGTTAAAATTAAGTTTTAATTAAGTTACAACCGACCCATAAATTATTACTTTTACCGCTTAAAGGCCTTTTATGATCCACGACAAAAACATCGTAGAAATTTTGCTGGTAGACGATGACCAGGACGACAGAAGTATTTTCAGTGATGCGCTAAGCGAGCTCAAGATCGAGACGAACCTCAATTTGCTCGAAGACGGACGCGAACTGGTAAATTATCTGGAAGACCGCAACAATAAAAGGCCGGATATTCTGTTCCTCGATTTGAACATGCCTTATAAATCAGGTGTGGAATGTTTGAAAGACATCCGCCAGATCGAGAAATTCCGCGATTTGTCAGTAGCGATCTACTCAACTTCGAATTCCGAAAAGGATATGGAAGATACGTTCATCAATGGAGCGAACATCTACATCCGCAAACCGAACGATTTCACGCAACTCAAGAAAGTCCTCACCGAGGTTTTGTCGATCAACTGGCAGTTCCACACATCGGCTTTGAACAAGGAGACTTTCCTTTTGAACATCTGATAAAACTTTTCCGTTTTTATAGCAACCTCTCGTTTTCGGGAGGTTTTTTTTTGTTGGCTAGTTAACCGCGGACGTATAAATTTTCTTGTAACCGTATTTTTTGTTCACCGCGAATTCGCGAATTTTACCTTTACAATGCTGAAAAATTTCGCGCATTTTACGCCGTCGTGTTACTTTCAGTCGTGGTTTTCATTTCAGTTCACCCGAGCACATTTTATAGCGACTTTTTCGCGTGTGACTATTTGGCCACGAATGCACGAATCTAATTTAGCAGCGAAAACAAAATGAATTTCCTAGCTCGGGCTCATCTTCCGACATCTTCATCAAATCAAAATTCGCGAATTCGCGGCGAAATCCCAGACAAAATTTGATGTTATACGAATAGTGGCCAAATGCGAATCGTGTAATATTCCTTTCCATTTTTACAAGCCGAATTCATATTTAAAACAGACTTTTGTAAGTGATTTCATCGTAAAGTTTTCCAAGCAAACATTGAAATCGCCCAAGCTTGTTTTACCTTTAAGCAAACACACACGAGTTGAATAAATATGTACGCAAAACCCTGAAAATCTCCGCCTGGACGGTCGGTTCGATCGTTGGGTTATTTTTGCTTTTGGTTTTGCTGATCCAGGTTCCGGCGGTTCAGAACTACATAAAGGACAAAGCCGTAAATTACCTCCAGGACAAGATCAAAACGCCCGTCAGGATTGACAGGATCGAGATCGGACTTCCCAAAAAAGTCATCGTCGAAGGCATTTATCTGCAGGATCAAAAAGGCGATACCTTGCTTCACGGCGAAAAAATTTCGGTCGACATCAGCCTGTTCAAGTTGTTGTCGAGCGAGGTCGAGATCAACTCGGTAGATTTGAGAGGCATCAACGCCAATGTCTCGCGTTCCAAGGATTCCATTTTCAATTTCGACTATATCATCAAGGCTTTCGATTCGGGAAAACCGTCCGATCCCAATTCCAAACCCATGAAAATTTCGGTCAGGAACGTAAATCTGGATCGCGTCAAAGTACGGTTCGCCGATGCGATTTCCAAAAACGATCTCGAAGTTTCACTTTTCCATTTTGACACCAAAATCAAGAAATTCGACTTGGACAAACTCGATTTCGAGGTTCCGAAAGTGGTCTTGGACGGACTTCGACTAAAGCTGAAACAAGGCGAATTGATACGCGAGATCGGACAAAAAACAGCCGAAGTCGCCGATTCGCTTGCTCAGAAGCAAAACTTCCGGATCAAACTTGGCGAAGTCGACCTTACCAGAATCGCCATCGGATACGACAATGCCGGAACGAACCTGAACTCGGGTCTGACGCTCCAAAAACTCAGGATGAAGTTCGACAAGACCGACATCCAAGGCCAGACGCTCGAAATTTCGGCTATGGAAATGAACGGGCTCAAAGGCGGATTTACGCTCGGGAAAGTCAAGGTCGCCAAGGTCAATCGCGAAATCGAACTCAAGTCGGAGGCGGCCACGACAGGCTGGAACGTGAAGCTGAAACAAGCCGATTTGTCTGACATCGACTTTAGGTTCGACGACGAAAACGCGCCCAAAGTTACCAAAGGAATCGACTACAAACATCTCGACCTGACCGGATTCAATCTCAAGGCGACTAATCTGAGTTACAATCCGGAAGTCATTTCGGGCAATGTCCAAACGCTCAGAATGCGCGACAAAAGCGGTGTTGCGATCGAGGAACTCAAAACCGACTTCTATTACGGTCCAAAACAGGCTTACGCCAAAAATCTGTATCTGAAAACGCCAAAAACCGAGGTTCGCGACAAACTCATCGCGGGTTATCCGTCTTTGGAATCGCTCAAAACCAATCCGGGCGAACTGACTTTGGACGCCGATCT
This sequence comes from Flavobacterium sp., assembly GCF_004295795.1. Classification (GTDB taxonomy): domain Bacteria; phylum Bacteroidota; class Bacteroidia; order Flavobacteriales; family Flavobacteriaceae; genus Flavobacterium. Next base: position 32,259 of record NZ_SEBR01000006.1, read on the forward strand.
CAAAAACTCCAAAATCGCTTTTGAAGACATTTTGCTTTTCGTCCCGACTCTGGAAGACACGAATCCGTTCAAGGACAATCCAAAAGCCGTGGTTTTCATCAACGGGAAAATCAACGGAAAACTCAAGGATTTACAGATTCCGAATTTGGAAGTTAGCGGAATCGGAAGCACAAAAATCGCGGCCAGCGGACGGATTGTCGGTTTGCCCGATGCCAAGACGGCGCGTTTCGACCTGAACATCAAACAAGTCCAGACAACCGCGAAAGACATTTACGGCTTTGTTCCGAAAGGCACGATTCCGGCAAACATCCAATTGCCGTCAAAGATCAATCTTGCCGGGACTTTCAAAGGTTCGGCCGAAAACCTCGTGGCCAATCTCGATGTAAAAACTTCGTTCGGAAATGCCAAAGTCAAAGGCTTTTTCGACGGTCGCATCAAAAATCGCGAGAAATACGACGCCGATGTGACTTTTGACAATTTCGATGTCGGAAAGCTCATCAAGAACGATTCGATCGGGAAAATCAGCCTCAAAGCGAAAGTCATCGGAACCGGATTCGATCCCAAAACCGCCATCGCAAAACTCAACGGCAAACTTCAAAAAGCCGAATTCAACGGTTACACCTATCGCAATCTCAACCTCAAAGGCGACATCAAAAATGGCCAGTTCAACGCCATTGCTGATATGAGCGATCCGAATTTGACGTTCGATCTGGTTTCGAGCGGGAATTTCAAGGACAAATATCCGTCGAACGTAAAACTCAAACTCAACGTCGACATGGCCGATCTCGAGAAACTCAATCTTCACGCCGGCCCGATGAAACTCAAAGGAAAAGTCGTAGCCGATGTGGCCGATGCCAATCCCGACATGCTTAACGGAAAAGTCTCGGCTTACCATTTCGTGATCGCGACCGAGAAAGACCAGTTTCAGCTCGATTCCATCCACGCGACGGCCGAATCCACTGCCGATTCCACGAAACTTGCGGTAAATTCCCAATTTGTGAAAGCCGAAATGAACGGGAAATTCAAGTTGACCAAGGTTGGGACAGCTTTGAACCAATCGGTGGCAAAATATTACAACACCAAACCGAATGCCGAGGCGCGCAAGGAAGACGTGGGCGACCAATCGTTTGAATTCCGGGCCGACGTCCACAACGATCCGGTTTTGCAGAAGTTGGTTCCCGAGCTCAAACGCCTCGAACCGATCCACATCGAAGGCGGATACGCATCGGCCAACGACAGTATTTCGGTAAAAGGCACGATTCCGCGTTTGACTTACGGCGAAAACACGATTTCCGGAGGCGCAATCGACATCAAGACCCAAAACGATTCGATCGTCTACAACATCAATATCGACAATATCGAGAACAAGACCTTCCAGCTTCCCGACACCAATTTGAGCGGAAGCCTCAAAGACAATACGATCGCCTACAACCTTGTGGTGCGCGATCTCGAAGGAAAAGAACACTACAAGATTGCGGGCGACCTGAAATCGATTGACCAGATCAACGAAATCCATCTGAATCCTGACGGATTGACTTTGAATTACGATCCTTGGAATCTGAGTCCGGAAAACAAGATCAAACTTGCCAACGGCGGCGTGAATGCGCAGAATTTCGAGCTTTCCAAAGACGGAAGCAGCATCAAACTGCAATCGGCGAGCCAGGACATGAACGCTCCGGTCGACGTTACTTTCACCGATTTCAAGATCGAGACGATCACCAAGATGATTTCCAAGGAAACGAAAGACGGTTTTTCGCTCGGCGGAAATCTCAACGGCAAAGCCAATCTCAAGGACTTGCAGACGAATCCGGTTTTCACTTCAGATCTGACTATCGAAAACCTCAAGATCAGCAAGGACACGGTTGGAAACGTGAACATCAAGGTCGACAACACACTCGCCAACACCTATCGCGCCGACGTGACGATTTCGGGCAACGAAAACGACGTGAAACTCGACGGGAATTACAACAGCGCCGCCAAGACTTTCGATCTGAACCTGAATTTGAACAAACTGCAGATGCAAAGCGTGCAGGCTTTTTCTTTCGGACAGATTGCCAAATCGAGCGGCTTTTTGTCGGGCAAACTCAAGATCACGGGAACGGCTGACAATCCAGACGTAAACGGCGATCTGGTCTTCAACGACACCAAATTTACCGTTACCGAATTGGGTTCGGCGCTGGCAGTGAATGACGAGAAAATCTCGTTTACCGACGAAGGCATCGTCTTCAACAGATTCTCGTTTACCGACGAGGAAAAGAACACGCTCAACCTGAACGGGAAAATCCTGACCTCGAATTATCGCGATTTCGGATTCGACATGACGATTCGCGCCGACGATTTCCGTGCGGTGAATTCCACCGAAAAGGACAACGACCTGTTTTACGGGAAACTGTATTTCGACACCAACCTAAAAGTCGCCGGAGATTTGAACCAGCCGGTGGTGACAGGTTCACTCAAGATCAACGAAAAAACCGATTTTACCGTCGTCCTGCCGCAACCTGATCCGGGAATCGCCGACCGCGAAGGCATCGTGGAATTCATCGACGTCGACAATCCCGAATTGACCGAAAAACTCATGACGGAAGCCGATTCGTTAAAAACATCGCGCTTTAAGGGAATGGACGTCGACGTGAATATCGAAGTCAACAAAGAAGCCAAATTGTCGCTTGTGATCGACAAAGGAAACGGCGACTATCTCGAGCTCAAAGGCGAAGCGCGACTCAACGGTGGCATCGATCCGTCGGGGAAAACGACGCTTACCGGACGTTACGAATTGTCCGAAGGTGCGTATGAGATGTCGTTCAATCTGATCAGACGCAGATTTGAGATCGCCGACGGAAGTTATCTGCTTTGGACGGGCGATCCGACATCTGCAGACATCAACATCACCGCGATTTACACGGCGAACACCGCTCCTATCGATTTGGTCGGAAACCAATTGGGCGGAGAAACATCGGCTTCTATGCGAAATACATACAAACAACGACTTCCGTTTCAGGCCAAACTGATGATGAAGGGACAATTTCTGAAACCCGAAATCTCATTTGACATTGACCTTCCGGACAAGAACTACGGCGTTTCATCGGACATTGTCGACGCGGCCCGAACCAAATTGGCCGAGTTGCGGCAAGATCCGGCCGAGTTGAACAAACAGGTTTTTGCTTTGCTGCTTTTGAACAGATTCATCGGGGAAAATCCTTTCTCCAGCCAAGCCGGCGGACTTTCGGGTGAAACTTTCGCCAGACAATCGGTCAGCAAGATTCTGTCGCAGCAATTGAACAATCTCGCCGCCGAACTGATTGGTGGAATCGAGGTGAATTTCGATCTGGAATCAACCGACGATTACACGACAGGCGCTAGAGAAAACCGAACTGACCTGAACGTCGCGGTTTCCAAAACGCTTTTGAACGACAGGCTCAAGGTCACCGTCGGAAGCAACTTCGGACTCGAAGGCCCGCAACAGGTAAACGAGGAAGCCAACAACATCGCCGGAGATTTGTCGGCCGAATACCAACTCACGAGAGACGGGCGCTACGCCGTTCGGGCTTACCGCAAAAACGAGTACCAAATGGCGTTGCAAGGCCAGGTCATCGAAACCGGAGTTGCCTTCACGATCACGATGGATTACAACAAATTCCGTGAACTTTTCCACAAAAGCGCCGAAGAAAAACGCATGCTGAGAGACGAAAAACGCAAGAAACAGGAATTGAAGGAAGCTGAAAGACGCAAAAAAGCCGCGAACGATGCCAAGCTTCAGGAAATCCAAAACACCGAGCCGGATGAGGATAAGGATTAGTCTGTTCAGGAGAAGTTGCAGTTGCAGTGGCAGTGGCAGTTGCAGTGGCAGTGGCGGACGCAGTTGCAGTGGCAGTGGCAGTTGCAGTGGCAGTGGCGGACGCAGTTGCAGTTGCAGTTGCAGTGGAGGAAGCAGTTGCAGTTGCAGTAACAGTTGTAGCGACGGTTTAGCTTTCGCGGAACAATATTCGCATAGATCCGGAAGCGAGGCGGAAAATTCGTCCGATAACCGTAACGAGCATAAATTCGCAAATTCGCGGTTAAAAGAATCCGGCAAAAGAAATCCGTCAGATAGCCTCACGAACAGAATATTCGTGTATTTGTGGCCAAAACCCATTGAGTTGCGACCCGTGCGACGCCAATTGGCGCAAACAATGCACGAATTTGTATCCACTTTAAATCCACATGCGTGGCGCAAGAATTCCGAGGCGAAACAAAATCCGCCAGCAAAACCGACTAAAATCCCGACCGTGAATTTACGTCCGACCCTAAAAAACATCGCGGCGACACTGGCCTTGCTCGTTGTCGCATCGTGTTCCAACACCAAATATCTCAAAGAAGGCGAATTGCTGTATTTGGGAGCCGATGTCGAAATCAAGTCCGACTCCATGCCCAAAAAGAACCGCAAGCAACTCAAGAAAGACCTCGAAGGACTGACGCGTCCGCGGCCAAACAAAGCCATTTTGGGATTGCGCCCGAAGCTCTACATCTGGAATTTGGCCGGCGAACCCAAGAAAGACAAAGGTTTCCGTAACTGGCTTCGCAACAAAGTAGGCGAAGAGCCTGTACTTTTCCATCAGGTCGACCTCGATTACAACGCCGAAGTTCTACAGAGTTACGCCCAGAACAAAGGCTATTTTAAAGCTGTCGTATCGGCCGATTCCACGCGTCGCGGCAAAAAAGCCAAGGCCAGGTATACGATTACGCCCGGTCCAAGATATACGATCAAAAGCGTGACGTTCCCTGAAGATTCGATCGACTCCGATCTCGACAGCACGATCGCCAGGACGCAACGCCGCAGTTTGCTCAAAGTCGGTGACGGATTCGACCTCGACGTGATCAAGGACGAGCGCGACCGCATCGACACGCGATTGAAGAACAAAGGCTATTTCTTTTTCAGTCCCGATTTCCTCAAAGTCCAGGTTGACAGCACGATTGGCGAACACAAAGTCGACCTTTTCGTCAAGGTCAAGGACGAAACGCCCGACGCCGCCAAGAAAGTCTACAAGATCAACGACATTTTCATCTATCCGAGTTTTTCAGTGAGACGGGACACGGTCGGAATCGACTCGACTGACGTGACTTATTACCACGATTTTGTCATAATCGACAAACAAAACATGTTCAGGCCGCGCATTTTCGACCGGACGATGTATTTCAAGAAAGGCGACACTTACAGCCGCAACAACCACAATCTGACGTTGAGCCGACTCACGAACCTTGGCGTTTTCAAGTTCGTGAAGAACGATTTCAAGGTCGTGGACGACGAGGCCGGCGACAAACTCGATGCGTTCTACTACCTCACGCCGCTTCCGAAGAAATCGATCCGCGTGGAAATACTCGCCAAAACGAATTCGGCCAATTACACAGGAACGGAACTCAACGTGAACTGGAGCAACCGAAACACGTTCAAAGGTGCCGAATTACTTCAGATAACGGCCTTCGGCGGACTCGAAGTACAGGTTTCGGGACAGAACAAAGGCTTCAACGTCTATCGCGTCGGTGGCGAAACGAATCTCGTCTGGCCGCGTTTTGTCGCGCCTTTCAAACTCGATACGCCAAGCGGATTCATGCCGAGAACCAAAGCCACGCTGGGTTACGAATACCAGATGCGCCAGCAATTGTACTCACTCAATTCGTTCAAGGGCTCGTTCAGTTACCTGTGGAAAGACAATCCGCGACGCGACCACGAACTCAAGCTCACCGAAATCACCTACGTAAATCCCGGAAACGTAACGGAGTTATACATGGAAAGGATTCGCGAAGACAATACGGGAACGCTTGAAAAAGTCATTGAAAAACAACTCATTTTCGGGCCTTCGTACAGTTACACCTACACCAATACAATGCGCCAACGCCTGAAACACCAAATCTATTTCAAAGGCATTTTGGACGTGGCCGGAACCATTGCCGGAGTCGCGACAGGCGCAAACGTGCAAAAAGGCGATACCACAAAAGTCTTCGGAGTGCCGTTCAGCCAATATGTAAAAGTCGAAGCCGATTTCCGTCATTACTGGAAATTCAGCGAAAACACACAGCTCGCCAGCCGCATTTTTGGAGGTTTTGGCTACGCTTACGGCAACTCGACCTCACTTCCTTTCATCAAGCAATTTTTTATCGGAGGAACAAACAGCATCAGGGCATTCCGCGCCAGATCGCTCGGGCCGGGAACGTATCGCGCGGAGACCGACACCAACGAATTCCTGCCCGATCAATCGGGCGACATCAAGATCGAGATGAACACAGAGATCCGTCAGAAACTTTTCAGTATCGTGCACGGAGCGGTTTTTGTCGACGCGGGAAATATCTGGCTGAGAAACAACGGCACGGGAGACGATCCGCTTCCGGGTGCAAAATTCACAAGCAAATTCCTTAGCGAAATGGCCGTCGGAACCGGACTTGGCTTGAGATTCGACCTTTCTTTTCTGGTGCTCCGGACAGATCTGGCCTTTCCGCTCAGAAAACCGTGGCTTCCGCAAAACGAACGTTGGGTAATCGACCAGATCGAATTCGGGAACGCGGGCTGGCGCAAGGAAAATCTAGTTTTCAACCTCGCCATCGGCTATCCTTTCTGAGATTCAGCAAGTGCTTATCAATGCGAAACAACCTTTAATCCAACGATCGATCCAACCAAAGTCGCGATAAAAAACATACGCCAAAAAGTGGCCGGTTCCTTGAACACGAAAATCCCGACCAAAACGGTCCCGACCGCTCCGATTCCGGTCCAAACCGCATAAGCAGTGCCAATCGGCAAGGTTTCGGTGGCTTTCATCAAGAGCAACATGCTAACGGTTAGCGACACCAGAAATCCCGCGTACCACAAATACATTTCCGTTCCCGAGGCGGTTTTGGCTTTTCCAAGACAAGACGCAAAAGCGACTTCAAACAAGCCTGCGACAATCAAAACGATCCAATCCATCTTTCGTGTTTTATGCAAATTTGGGGATTCGAATCCAAGAAACATTTTAAAATGACCGAAATGTTTTCAACAGGATCTCGAACTGAATCTGATTTTTTTTGAAGCCAATCCCGCTGCCTGCTCCTAGCTTTCTCGAAACCGCCGGTTTTTGCAGACTTTTGCCCAAGAGCTTCCGTTGGTCGCTTTGGCCAAAAGGCAAAAACAGGGCGTTTCCTTCAAAAGGCTATCCACAGCATCGGGGCTGGATAGGTCTCAAAAAACCAAAACTTCTTCGTAAGAAAATAACGGTACACGCAAATCAGTTCCCAACGTCAAAAATCCTGAGCTGGAAGATAAATATAGAAGGAGGCGCCTTTCCCGGTCTGGCTTTCGGCTTTGATGAAACCTTGGTGGTTCTCGACGATCTTCTTGCACAAAGCCAACCCGATTCCCGTTCCGGAGAACGAAGTGCGTTGGTTGAGTCGCTGGAAAATCGTGAAAATCTGATCGGCGTACTTTTGCTCGAACCCAATTCCATTATCCGAAAAAACAAGTTCCACATAAGTTTTTTCGGGATAATGCACGTTCTCGAAATTGAGATCGGCTCCCAAAACTTTTCGCGCCTTCATCGTAATCACAGGCGCGACTTCGGTGAACTTGAGCGCATTTCCTATCAGGTTCGAAAAAAGTTGGTTGATCTGCAACGGGATCGCGGTGATCGTCGGCAAAAGATCGGCTTTGATTTCCGCGCCTTTTTCTTCCGCGAGTAACTCAAAATCGACCAAGACGTTCTTTAAAACCTCATTCAGGTCGACATTTACGAAATGCTCGTCGATGCGCGATAATCGGCTGTAATTTAACACCGCGCGAATCAGTTCGCTCATCCTTTCCGCCGACGAATTGATCTTGTCGAAATATCTCGCGGCAACCTCGGCATCGTGCAGGTTGCGCTCGAGCATGCCCGAAAACATCTGGATCTTGCGCAAAGGTTCCTGCAAGTCGTGAGAAGCGACATAGGCGAATTGTTCCAGTTCCCGGTTCTGGAACTCGAGCTCGGCGTTGTATCTCTGCATTCTGTCCTCGGCCAGCTTTCGTTCGGTGAGATCGCGCGTCACTTTCGAGAATCCGATGACGTTGTTTTGGTCGTCGTGCAAGGCCGTGATTGCGACAAGCGCCCAAAAAACGGTGCCGTCCTTGCGAATCCTGAAACCTTCGTGGGTCGCGCGTCCGGTTTTCTGGGCTTCTTCTATAAGCGATTGCGGCAATTTGCTTGCCTGATCTTCTGGCGAATAGAAAATCGTGAAGTTCTTCCCGACGATTTCCTTGTCCGAATAGCCTTTAATCTTTTCGGCTCCTTTGTTCCAGTTCAGGATTGTCCCGTCGGTATCAAGCAACAATATCGCGTAATCCTGGACTTCCTCGGTCATGCGCTGGTAGCGTTCCTCGCTTTGTTTGAGTTCGCGGTTCCTTTCGGCCAGAATGCTTGTGCGATGCTGCACTTTTTCTTCGAGAATCGCTGTTTGGAGTCGCTCGTCGGTGATGTCGAGTACGGTTCCGAACATTTTCAGGGGTTTTCCATCGGCATCGGTTTCCACATTGCCGTTCAGGCGAATCCAGTGCAAACTTCCGTCTTGCCAAATGATGCGCGCCTCATAGAACAATTTGCCCGATTTTATCGCCTCGGCTATCGCGACATTGCGCAATGGCAAATCTTCGGGATGGATTTTCCCGATGAAATCGGTATGATGGAAATCGTTCGAATCCGGATAGCCGAAAATCTCGGCCAAACGACCCGAATAACTGAAATCGTCCAACGTGAAATCCCATTCGAAATTCCCCATGTTCGCGCCTTCTATCGCGAGCTGGAATCGCTTGGCGCCGGCCTCGATTTTTTTGCGTGCCATGACGCTTTCGGTAATCTCGTCGGCCACGACCATGATTCCTTCCACATTGCCGTTTTCATCGCGATAAGGTTCGTAGACGAATTTGACGTAAATCTTGTTCGAGGCGTCGTTTTCGATGATTTCCAAAGCCATTTCGTCGGCTACGAACGGAATTCCCGTGTCGAAAACCGATTCCAGCAAGTCGCGGAAACCCTGATTTTCCACTTCGGGCAAACCTTGCAAAAGCGGCTTGTCCTGCACTTTCTCTCGGGGTTTTCCCCAAATCTCGAGAATGCGATCGTTTGCTATTTCTACCACAAAGTCGCGTCCTTTGAGCAAGCATATCGCCACGGGAGCGTGAAGAAAAACGTTGCGAAGTTGCGAATTCACGTGCTCGCGCGAACTTGAAAGCTGCAACTGCGATTTTACCCTGGCGAGCAATTCCTTTGCCGAAAAAGGCTTGACGAGATAATCGTCTGCACCGAGTTCATAGCCTTCGATCTTGGCTTCTTCTCCGGCCCTTGCCGACAAAAGCACGACGGGAATCTGCGAAAATGCCTTGTCAGACTTGAGTTGGCGCATCATGTCGATGCCGTCCATTTCGGGCATCATGATGTCGCTTATGATGAGATGCGGATTAAATTCGCGCACTTTTTGCAAACCGTCGATTCCGTTGGTCGCGTTGGCCACGATGTATTGGCTCGAAAGCAGTTTGGATACATAATCGCGCATGTCGGCGTTGTCGTCGACCACGAGGATTTTGAGGAATTGGTTGGAATCTCCTGGATTTTGTTCTGATTCGGATTCGGTTGCGATCGACCGGATCACGTCGTCGTCATACCTGTTCGGACTGATTTCGGTAGCCGCAATGTCTGAATCGATGATGTCCGATTCGTCCAGATGTGCTTTTCCCGTTGGGATCGTCACCGTAAAAGTCGTGCCTTTTCCCAATTCGCTTTGGGCGGAAATCGCTCCGTGATTCAGTTTGACGAGTTCTTTTACGAGCGAAAGTCCGATGCCCGTGCCTTCGAAACTGCGTCCGCCCGAATTCCTGACGCGGTGGAAACGCTCGAAAAGCCGCGACATCTCTTCTTGCGAAATTCCGATTCCGGTGTCTGAAATCTTCATTTCGACGATGTTGCTTCTCTCTGTGACAGCTATGGAAACTTTGCCCGAAAGCGTGTATTTGTAAGCATTCGAGAGTAAATTCAACACGATTTTTTCCCACATTTCGGAATCGACATAAGCCGCTGACCTGACATTTGTGAAAACCTCGAATTCCAGTTCGGCTTTTTCGAAAAGCGATTGGAAAGAACTCGCGAGATCTTTGGTGAATTGTCCCAGGCAAACCGCACGGAATTTGGCCTGCACGCGCCCGGACTCGATCCGGCTGAAATCCAGGAGCGAATTCACGAGCCTCAAAAGTCGCATCGCATTCCGGTGCGTGATTTCGATATTTTTGAGATCGTCCTGTGATTGCTTTGAATTCGGATTGTTCAGCATTTCCTCGAGCGGACCGAGCATCAAAGTGAGCGGCGTGCGGAATTCGTGGCTGATGTTGCTGAAGAAAATCGTCTTTGCCTTGTCTATTTCGGCCAGCGCCTCTGCCCTTTTCCGCTCGCGTTTCAAGGCGTAAGCGTTCGTCAGTGCGCCCGCGATCTGGTCGCCCACGAGCCTGAAAAAATCCTTGTATTCCTCGTCGAGCAATCGATATGGATTGAGTCCGATGGAAAGCAGGGCAAAAGGAAATTCGTGGTTTGTCTGTAAAATCGGAACCAATAACGCCTCGTTTGGCGATTCCGTCCAAATATCCGTTGGAATATTTCCGAACCTGTTGCGCAAATCGCCAACCGATTCGATTGAACTTTCGCGAATGGCACGCGTAAGTTCCGGGAAACGTTGCCGTTCTTTTCCGAAAGGCACGAACGATTGCGAAAGACTGTCAGGCAAATTTTGCGGCAACTTGCCTTTGAGGCGCAATTCGCTTCCGTCCTCGCTCACTTCGTATAAAGTAACAAATGGGAAATCTTTTGGGTTTTCGGATAAGATCTCAAGCGTCGACCGATAAATGTCGTGGTTGTTCTGGTGGTTGAGATTTTTGGCCAAATCGCGCAATGTCCGCATTTGGCGTGCCCCGATGATTTTGGCCGTATCGTCCGTATTGGCGCAAATGATGCCTTGAGGCTTTCCGTCTTCGTCTGCGATCGGACTGTATGAAAAAGTGTAATAGGTTTCCTCGGCATAACCGTTTCGCTCCATGATCAGCAACAAAGCTTCGTCATACGTACCGATATTTTCCTCGATACACTGCTTGGCGCGCGGCTCGACTTCGTGCCAGATCTCTTTCCAGACCTCGAACGCGGGCTGCCCGAGCGACTCCGGATGTTTTCCTCCTGCAATTGATCTGTAAGCGTCGTTATAGATGTTGATCAGTTCTTTTCCCCACCAAACGAACATCGGCTGACGGGATGTCAGGATGATCCGGACGGCGGTTTTAAGCGGCTGTGGCCAAGAAGATGGTTCTCCCAAAGGCGTTTTTCCCCAATCTTTGTTGCGGATCAATTCGCCAAGTTCTCCTCCGCTTTGAAGGAAAGATGCGCCAGGATGTGAAGTCATAGGTTATTTTAGTATTTTTCCCAATAAATCCTGTAAACCTTGCACAGACGACGGTTTTATGAGAAAATCCGTGGCGCCTAAGGCCATCATTTCCTCTGTCGTTCTTGGAGCGGCAGCCGTCGAGTAAATGAAAACGGCGACCTCGTTGAGTCGCTCCATTTTTCTTATTTCCTCTAAGGTTTCTTTCCCGTTCATTTTTGGCATGTTCATGTCGATGAAGATGAAATCGGGCGTAAAAGAATCGTCCTTGAGCTTGGCGATCGCTTCTACTCCGTTTGAGGCGAACGTGCACAGGATTTCAGGATCGATGGTCGTTGCCGCATCGCAAAAGAATTCCTGGTCGTCCACATCGTCATCGATAAACAAACATCGCCTTGGGGAAGCCATTTTGCTTGGTGGGGATTAAATTGAGTAGTACTAAAATACGTTTTTTTAGGATAGGCCGAACGCTAACTTCGCATCATTCCGGAAGCGGCAAATCTTACTTTGAGCAAACTGATTCTCGTTTGCAACCATAGTTTCGAACCGATGACCTTGAGTGGATTGTTGGCATTCATGACCTTTGTTTTTGGTTGAATGCAAAGTTGAGGCTTCGAATTTTGAAACTTCTTACAGGATTCTTGTCGCACGTTGCATGATTACGGCATCAACCGCTAAAGGTGCAAGCTTTGATGCGAACGATATAAGCCGAATTTTGTTCAGAGTCAGAACTTTGTCTGGAAAAATTTTGACAGATGAGAGCACTTTGGAAAGGCGGAATCAGCTTTGGGCTGGTAAACATTCCCGTAAAATTATACAGCGGATCGCAGTCGCATCGCGTCGATTTGGACATGATCAGAAAGAAGGACCAATGCCAAATCGAATACGTGAGAGTCTGCAAAAAAGACGGAAAGGAAGTGCCTTGGGATGAAATTGCGAAAGGCTACAAAAAGGAGAACGGCGATTACGTAATTCTGGACAAAGCCGATATCGCGAGCGCCATGCCCGAAAAAACCCAGACGATCGACATTTTCGAGTTCGTGAAAGAAGACGAAATCCCGTCTCGCTATCTCGAGAAACCGTATTTTATCGAGCCGGACAAAATCGCGATGAAAACCTACGCTTTGTTGCGGGACGCTTTGAAAAAGTCGGGAAAGGTCGGATTGTGCAAGTTCATCATCAGATCGTCGGAACACCTGGGAATCCTTACGCCGCAAGACGACGCTATCGTCCTGGTGCAAATCAGGTTCGAGGAAGACTTGCGCGATCCCAACGAGCTCAAACTTCCGACAGCCAAAATATCGGTCACCAAAAAAGAACTCGATATGGCCATGACGATAATCGACCAGCTCACCGACAAATTCGAGCCCGAGAAATACAAAGACACGTACAAAGCCGAATTGATCAAGCTTATCAAAAAGAAGTCGGCCGCAAAGGGCAAAAAAGTCGCCGTTGCCGAACCCAAAGCCAAGAAAGAACGGCATCCGGCGGATGATTTGCTCGATCAATTGAGAGCGAGTCTTGAGGCGATCAAAAATTAGCACAATGCGGCAATCAGGATACTTTTTGGTATGAAATAAAATTTAACAAAATGTACATTTTTTCTGTAATGACGGTATTTGGGAAATCCCGAAATTACCTTCAGGGAAGGGGCGAATGCATATCCCTACAAAATAAAAAAATAGCCCGATTACAGAAAATCCGTAAAAATTGTTAAAGTTTAAAATCTTCCGCTACGTGTTCCTATAAGTTAGATAGCATTTTTAAAACTCCCAAAAATGACACTGTCAAAGTACAACCAAAAGCGCGATTTCAAGAAAACCGCCGAACCCAAAGGCGTCAAAAAGCCTTCGAACGGAAAACTGCGATTCGTGGTCCAAAAACACGCGGCTTCGCATCTGCATTATGATTTCAGGTTGGAAATCGACGGCGTCCTCGTGAGTTGGGCCGTTCCGAAAGGGCCGTCTGCGAATCCTGCCGACAAGCGTCTGGCAATGCACGTCGAAGACCATCCGATGAACTATATGGACTTCGAAGGCACAATCCCGAAAGGCGAATACGGAGGAGGAACTGTCATGGTTTGGGACATAGGAACGTACGAACCTGAAGGCGATTTTCCGGCTGCGAAGCAAATGTCCGAGATGAAGAAAATGCACGAATCGGGTTCCATAAAGATCGTACTTCATGGCGAAAAACTCAAGGGCAGTTGGGCGCTTGTCCAAATGCATGGACGAGGTGAAAACCAGTGGTTGCTGATCAAGCACAAAGACGAATTCTCGGGCGCGAAAATCGAGTATAATCCTTATTCGATCATTAGCGGACGCGACTTCGACGAAATTGCGAAAGGAGACGAAATCTGGACGTCCGACCGAAAAAAAGACGGTACGAAAAAATCGGCGGCGGAACAAAAAGCGGCATTGCCTAAAGCGGTTTCCGAAAAAAAATCGGTCAAAAAAGAAGCGTTTTCTGCACAAGATCTCGCGTCTGCCGAAAAAATCGACAAGTTCCCGACAAGTTGGAGTCCGCAATTGGCGACGTTGGCCGACGAACCTTTCGACGACAACGACTGGTTGTTCGAAACGAAATTTGACGGCTATCGCGCCCTGGCACAAATCAACGACGGCAAATGCGAGCTCGTCTCGAGAAACGGGATTTCGTTCAACAAAAAGTATCCCGAAATCGTCGATTTGCTTTCCGATGTCCCAACCGATATGATTCTCGACGGCGAGATCGTGATCGAGGATTCTAAGGGAAAAAGTCACTTCCAATGGCTGCAGAATCGCGATGAAAACCCAGATCGCGGCGTGATGAAGTTCTATGTTTTCGACATTTTGTACTTCGGAAATTACGATCTGCGCGCACTCGATTTGCTTCAGAGAAAGAAAATCCTAAACGCTGTCCTTCCGAAAAAGAAAAATATCGTCTTCTCCGATCATACCATCGGCGACGGAAAAAAAGCGTTCCAAAAAGCCGAAAAAGCCCAAGGTGAAGGTATTATCGCCAAGCGGATCGCCTCAAGGTACGCAACCGGAAAACGCACCAAAGACTGGCTCAAGATCAAGACCGAAAAACAACAGGAAATGGTCATTGGCGGATTCACCGAACCTTCGGGAAGCCGCGTGGGAATTGGTGCTTTGCTTTGCGGTTATTACGACGGAGACGATTTTATGTACTCGGGAAAAGTCGGAAGTGGATATACTGAAGACATCCTTCGTGATTTGCGGGAAAAACTCGACAAACTCGAACGAAAGACGCCGGCTTTCAAAAATCCGCCGGAGGAAAAAAACGTGCATTGGGTTACGCCGAAACTCGTCGCCAATATCAAGTTTTCGGAATTTACCGAGACGAATTCGATGCGCCATCCGGTTTACCAGGGTTTGCGTGTGGATAAAAAAGCTTCGGACGTACAACTGGAATTGCCACAGGTTGCAAATTCCAATACCAAAATTCCAAATTCGAAAGCAAAATCAGAAATCGAGCACGAACCGAAGCCCAAATCGGTCTCAAAAAAATTCGCTAAATCAACTGCCGTGAAAATCGAAAAAACCAAAGTTTCCGACCTCAAATCTTTGTCCGATAAAGTCGAGTTCACGAACTTGGACAAAATCTTTTGGCCGACCGAAAAAATCACGAAAGGCGACGTAATCGCGTACTACAATTCGATTTCAGACGTCATCCTGCCTTATCTCAAAGACCGTCCGCAATCGATGCGGCGAACGCCCGATGGCATAAAATCGGAAGGTTTTTTCCAGAAAAATGTCGAAGGTTCGGCTCCGAAATGGGCCAAGACGCGCAAGATAAAATCAGACTCCAAAAGCGAATCGGTGACTTGGCTGATCTGCAACGACAAGGACACGCTGCTCTACATGGCCAACATGGGTTGCATCGAGATCAATCCCTGGAGTTCGCGCGTGGGTTCGCTCAACAATCCCGATTACATCATTTTCGACCTCGACCCGAAAGGTGCGCCTCCAGAAAATATCGTCAAAACAGCCAAAAAAGTCAAGGAAGTGCTTGATAAACTGAGCGTTCCGGCCTACATAAAAACATCGGGCGGAAACGGACTGCACGTTTTCATTCCGGTCAAGCCGAAATACACTTACGAGCAAACGCGCGAATTCTCGCATTTGGTCAGTCAGATCGTGCACCGCGATTTACCCGAAATCACGAGTCTGGAACGCATGCCATCAAAACGTCAGGGCAAGGTTTACCTCGATTTTCTACAAAACGGAAAAGGAAAGACCATGGCAAGCATCTACTCGCTTCGTCCACGCGAAGGCGCCGGTGTGAGCACGCCTCTCGATTGGGACGAAATCAACGACAAACTCGATTTAAAGGCTTTCAACATCAACACGTTGCCAAAAAGACTCGAGCAAAAAGGTGATTTGTGGGCGAATTTTTTCGAAGATGCGATTGATCTGAAGGAAGTTTTGAAGAATTTTTAGGGCGCGCCGGCAGCGGTTTTTCAGTGGCAGTTGCAGTTTCACATTGGCTTTGAAGCAAGTTCAAAAAGCTGCCGTCGGGCTGCAGCCACTCGCTTTTGTCCAGCTTCAAGGGCTGGCCAAAGAGCTTAAACAAAGGCGGCATCCCTCGCGCGTACGCCCGGAATTCTGGGAATCAACCAAAATAATTTCCGCATCCGCAAATCCGTGAAAACGAAAAAGCCGAAACCAATCCATCCAGATTCGTTTCGGCTTTTTAATATGTCAATACTTTTATTGGTAGAGCAAACTTGCCAGTCGTCCGTCGCGATTGTAAATGTCGTCAAAGAACGCAACGTTTCCGTTGGCATCGGCAGTCGCTGTGAAATATGCGATGTAGACCGGAATTTTTCGGTTCAACGGATATTGCTTTTCTTCTCCGGAATTCATGTACTCGTCGATTTTCGAACGCGACATTTTCTTGTCGTCATCCAAAATGAGGTAGGCAAGTTCTTTGGCTTTCTGCACCCGCACACAACCGTGGCTGAAGGCTCGTTCATCCCTGTTGAACAGACTTTTCGCAGGCGAATCGTGCAGATAGATGTTGTTTTGGTTCGGAAACATGAATTTGACCAGGCCGAGCGAATTTTTGGGGCCAGGTTTCTGGCGATAGTTCGCTCCCACTTTCTCGATGTTTTCCTTTTCGAGGTAATTTCCGTTTTTGGCGATATTCGGTTCGATCTCTTTTTTGACGATGGATTTCGGGATATTCCAATATGGGCTAAAAACCAGATAGCTCATTTTCCCACTGAAAACCACGGTTTTGTTGAGCGCTTTGCCCACTACGACATTCGATTCCAAAGCCGATTTTCCACCTTTGACATAACTCAAATGATAAGACGGAATGTTCACCGCCACATATTCAGGAGCTTTCTCGAAATCGGGTGAAATCCAGCGGCAACGCTCCATGTTCACGACCAACGTCTTGATTCTTTCGGCCACCGGAACATTTAGATTCTTGACAAGATCGGCGTCGATAGTTTTGTTGTCGATAAAGCGTCTGTTGTTATAGCCGATGATCGCCGTTTCCAGTTCCTCGTCAAAAGTCTGGTTTTGGGAATCTGATTTCAGATCGCCCGAAGCCACCAAACGCTTGCGAACTTGGGCCACGATCGCATCGGAATCGCCTTTTTTGAAAGTCTTTTTCGCTGGCAGCTCGATTTTTGCCCAACCGCCTTTTTTCTCGATCTCGCGATATTTTCCGAGCGCTTTTCGCAGATTGTCATATTGCGAAAAAGTCTCGCGTTTGTCGTCCTTGAGCAAACCCGGATCTTTCATCAGAGTATCCAGATAAGCCACGTAAGAGACTTTTTGGCGCGGCAAAAACCAACCCATTTTGCGGCTTTCGGCAGGTGGAACTCCGGCGTAAACCTTGTCCACATAAAAAATATAAAGTGCCGAAATCAACAGGTCGTCTTCGGTTGTAGGTTTTTTGGTATCGCGGGTGTCGAACAGATCGGCATATTCTGATTTATAAGGCAAATCGACCACGACGCCTTCTTTTTCAACCTGAAGTGCTTTGTCGTACAAAACTTCAGAGAAGTCGATACGCCCGTCTTTGTCATACCAAAGCATTTTGTTGGCGCTGGCTTTGTAAAGCTGCCCGATTTTTGGTTCGCTGTTCTTGAATTCAGGATGTTTGGAATAGAATTCGGTAACTTTTTGAGAGTCGAGTTCGTATCTGTCTTTTGGATCTTGCGAAAGTTGTCCGTCATTTTTCTTACACGAAAGGACAAGAAAGGCACAAAGCGCAAATAGGATTTTGGGGAATTGGGTTTTCATATCTGTAATCTTTTTGGGCTAAATTACAGATGCGGTTTGCCGCAAACAAGGCGTTGTAACAGTTTATGGGAAAGATGTAAGCCCACTTTTTCGTAGAATTTCCCGCCAAATTGGCTTCGGATCGCCTATAAAATTCGCGAATTCGCGGCTTAAACATAAGCGCTAAAAACGTCTCCCTAATTTACTAAAGCAACGAGTTATCGTTTATCGCTATCATTCGTGCATTCGTGGCCAAAACATCGAAAAATTCGTGGCGAAAAAATCTGTGGTAAAGATTCACGTAAATCGCCGATCCGCGGTAAAAATCAATTCGAAGCAGAACTACGTCTCGATCGGAAAAGGTATTTCCGTTTCAAAAGCAAAACCTTGTGATGATTTGGATAGTGCCGACGATTCGTAGCATTGTTAAAAACCAAAGCCACCAAAAGCAGAAGCAGCGCACCGCTCAAAACGGGCGACAAAACATAGTAAAATCCAAGCGCCTTGATTTGAGGCGAACCCGTTGCGGCAATCAAGGCTGTCGCGCCTCCGGGCGGATGCAACGTCTTGGTAATCTGCATCAAAACGATTGACAAGGCAACCGCGAGCGGTGCGGCGATCCAGACTTCGGGAATCAGTTTCGTGACTGTGACGCCCACGATTGCCGAAACCAGATGTCCGCCGACTAAATTGCGAGGCTGCGCCAGAGGACTTTGAATCACACCATAAACCAACACACAGGAAGCTCCGAACGACCCGATGAGAAATACATAATCTTCATTCGGAAATGCGCGATACTGCAAATAGGAAATGATTCCCATTCCTACAAACGCGCCCAAAAACGCCCAGAAATGCTCGCGGAAATCGACCAAAGTTTCGCGATACAACACATATTTCGTCTTTCGGAAAGTGCGTTTTAGTCTTTCGATCGGCATCAGTTCGTCTTATAAGTGTAAACCGTAAACGGATAAAGTTTTCGGGCCGAAAATTCGCTCAGGGTACAAACGAGCAGCAACGGCAAAAGCAAAACGTAATTTCCGGTGATGCCGCAAACGAGGAAAACCGCGGTCAACGGCGCTTGTATCGTCGCGCTCAAAACGGCCGCCATTCCAACCAACATAAAATTCACGACAATCAGGTCGGCGTGAAAAAAGTGGTTGCAGACCAAGGCGAACAAAAGTCCTGAAACCGCGCCAGTGACGAGACTTGGTGCAAAAACGCCTCCGTCTCCGCCTGCCCAAAGCGCGATTGCGGTCAAAAGTGGTTTCGCCAGCAAAAGTGCGATGAGCAAAACGACGAATCCGACAGAAAATGCGCCCGAACTCGCAACAAACAACTGTTCGAGTCCGTGGTAACCGTCTCCGTAAAGTTGCGGCAACGCCAAAAGTCCGAGTCCGATGAGAAAAGCCGCGGGCAAAATCTTATATTCGGCACGCGAAAAAATCTCCGATCTCGATTTGAACCACAAAACGCTTTTGGTCATGTAAACCGAATTCAGCGCGGCAAACAATCCGAAGACTGCGAAGTATGGCAATGCGGAAAGGTTCCAACGCGTCACCTTTACGTCGAACAAATTTGCGGGCGACAAAAAATGGCTCAAAATCAAAGCCGACAGACACGCAAAGGCCATGATCAGCAATGATTTGAAGGTTTTCTTTTTGGAAACGACCTCGATCGAAAACAAGATTCCGGCCAACGGACTGTTGAAAAGTGCGGTCAAGCCGGATGCGATGCCCGCGCAGATCATCTCGGTCTTGTACTTTCGGAAGAAATGCTGCCTGTCGTGCGTGACCGATCCTACAGCGGCCGAGGCGACAACAGTCGAAACCTCGATTCCGGTCGGTCCGCCAAAAATCACGGTCAGGAAACCATTCACGAAATGCGAAGGGATTTTGTACAATGGCAAACCTTTGCCCGATTCCAGACTGTCGAAAACTTCCGAAATTCCTTTGTTTTTCTTGTTTCGGAACAAATTTCGTCTCAAGAGATAAATCAGTCCTAGCCCGATTATCGGGAATAAGAAAAACAGGATTTGGTGGTGAAAAGCCTTTTCGAACAGGATTTCCTCGAAATGTTCGGTAATCCATTTTAGGGCGATTGCCACGAAGCCTGACAAAAATCCGATGAGCAAAGCCACTCCGAGCAATTTTGCCCATTTGATGCTTTGCAGTTTCAAGCGAAGTTGCGTTTTGGAATCCATTGTTGCAAAGGTAAACTTCACGATCGGAAATGCCCAGAAACTTAACAGCCTATCTCAAAAGTTCCCAATCTTTGAGACTCGATTTTATGGCCTCGAGGACTTTTTTGCCGAGTAATTTGTTAAGCACGACTTTGGCGCCAATCCACAGCAAACTCGAGGTGAACCAATTGAGTTCCGTCGCATTCATGAGGATTTTCTGGATTCTGTCCTTTATCGGACCCAACAATTTGTCAATTTCGGATTCCTTGATTTTTGGCCAGGTCGATCCACTGGAAAACACTGGCATTTTGATCGTTCCCGGCGCCGGACTCGCGGTGAAAATCGGGATGATCTGATACCGCATTTCCCCGGTGGCGTTCGAGGCGAATCGCGATTTGTCGACGTTGGCATAACCTTGGGCGAAAATCGGGTTCTGTTCGAGAGCGGTTTCTGGAATCGTAAAATAGTCTCTCAGGAAAATCTCGCAATTGTAGCGTCCCAAATAATAATCGTGGATTCGGAATTCCTTCGAAAGAAAGCCTCCAAAACCCGACAAAGTGCCGCAAGCGATCGCTTTTTCGCCAAAGAGTTCGTTGGTCACGTTGCCGTTCTTGTCGCGGATTTCCCTTGCGGGCGAAACGATGAAACGACTTGCGTCCGACATAAGCATCACCGCGCGATAGTCGATTGGTTTGGCGCGCATTTGCGAGGTCATGGCCGACAACGTTTTTCCAATCACCGAAAAAAGTCCCTGGCTGAACTTGAATTCCTCGGGATCTTTGCTTGGAAACGGATCGATCATCAACACAGTGTTTTCAAACGATTCGTACATCGAATTGACCGTCGTGAGCGTTTCCTGCCTTTGTTCCATCGTGGCATTTTGCAGCGATCGCGTCTCGATCGTGAAGTCGTCGAGCAAATCGCGCACTTTTTCGTAGGGTTCGTTGTTGATCATTCCGCCGTCGACGTTGAGCGTTTTCACGGTTTGCCCAACGAGCGGACTGTTTTTGAAGATGTCGCGAAGCCACGGAATTTCCTGCACATATTTGGTCTCGCGTTCAACGATTCTCGATTGGAGTCCGACGGGAAACGCGCCCGTTGCCATTGCCGCATCTTTCGCCGTTTTCAGGCTCGGATTGTCCTTCGAGAAATCGAGCGGAATCCAACCTGGACTCGTGGGTTTTCCGGCATCGGTTACCTCAAAACACGCATAATCGTTGTGTACCGACATATTGTATTTTTCCTTGTGCCTTCCCGATACGAAATCGACATTGTAGTGAAATCCGCCAAGGTTCGACAGCGTCGTGAAAACCTTAACGGGCAATTCGAAATAGTTGGGAGTGGCACGCAGATTGCCCTTGTTGGCCGACAGCATTTTTTCGGCGACTTCATCGATGAACCTCGAATTGAGCAGCGATACGATATTGCCTTCGGAAATGTCGGAATTCTCGAGCATTTTCGGGAACATGTCGCGGTGCGTCAGATCGACCCAACTGTTGTAGAGTTTGTTCTCTGGATGTTCGTCGAAAAGTTTCGAAGGTTCGGGAACCGTAACAGGCTTGATTTCGCGGTTGATCGTACTTGCCGCAAGCATCGCGGTCATTCCGCCGGCCGACGCTCCGCCCATTATCGGGATCGTGACCTGGTGCGAAGGCACATCGGCTTGACCGCGCCTTTTCTCCCAATCTTCGAGCGCTTCGAGCAAATAATCCATGACGCCCGCCGTGTATGCGCCCGCTGATACGGCTCCGGCCATGCAGAGACCGATTCGGAATGGTTTCATATCTGGAGATTTTTGACTGACTTGGATTTGAGGAGGAACGCTCCGCCTGCCAACCGTGTTTTCGGAAGCCACAAGTTACGCAAATCAAGCTACCGTTTACCGACTATGTCAAATAAAAAAAGCAGGCTAAAAACCTGCTTTCCATTGTATTGCAAAAAATCTTATACTTCGATGTGTCCCCAATTCTCGCCTCTCTTGATGCGATACAATTGCATCTCGCTCACGCCGAACTGTTTGGCGAGAATCTTGAGGCGCGTCTTGCGGTTCGGATCCATGATTTGTTTTTTGAGGCGGATGACCTGAGTGATAGTCAGCTTGTGGCCGTCTGACTTCTTTCGGTCTTCAAGCTGCTTCTTCTTGGCGGCCTGAACGTAAGGACTTTTCTTGTAGAAATCGAGGAATTCCTCTTTGGTAACCCATTTCAGGTTCTTGTGGTGATCGTTCGCCCTTTGTCTGTCAAGGTGAATCAGGTGAACATGTTCTTCTGACGGTTTGTCGACGAAAAATTGTCCGACGAGCTTGTAGAGGAAAATGATCTTGTTGGTGATTTTTTCACCGTTGTTGATTTTGTAGGCAAGGACTCGGTATCCTTCGGTAGAACTACCTTTCAGTATCGTACCGTCGTCGAATTTTTCGGTAAAGCTCAGCAAACGTCCATAATTGGAAACCGCATAACGCTTGCGTAGTGGCGCGTCAATAACGATTTCCTCAAACGTTTCGGCAGCAAAGAGGCGCAGCATAGTCGTTTTAGGTTTAGTGGAAAATAATTGGTTTTTGGAATAACAAAGTTAGCATTAGGGTCGAATTGGCAACATTACCCCTATGTTATTTTGGTTTTTTTTAGGAAAAAGGGCGAAAAATGAAAGGGTTATCCGAAAAAAACCTACAACAAAACCATATTATCCTGTAAGGCAATCGCACGGGGTCAGGTCTAAATTTGTAACAACAACAAATCAGACCATTATGAAAACCGCAACCGACACCAAGAGAAACTTCTCGAAAATCGATTCTTCAGGAACCGATCCAAACCGATATGCAAGTGTTTCCAATTCTGACGAAGCCAGGACTTACCTCGGGGAAATCAAAAATAATTTCGGATACAAGCCAAACGTCTCGACCGTAGAAAGAATCGCGATGATCGCGGCAGGTTCGTATCTTTTGTACAAGGCCTTATCGGGCAAAAAGAAAAGCATTCCACAAGGGATCGCCGGCGGAACGATGCTGGCGCGCGGCATCAGTGGCTATTGTCCGGTCTATGACGTAGTGGGAAGCAACCCGAAACTGTCCGGAAAAAACGTGAACATCAACACCAAAGTGACAGTCGACAAAACGCCCGACCAAGCTTATAACGAGTGGAGAGATCTGAGTAACCTTCCGAAATTCATGAAACATCTGTCAAAGGTCGAAGAGATCGATCACCTGCGCTCGCAATGGACGGCGAAAGGTCCGGCGGGAATCGGACAGATCAGCTGGAAAGCCGAAATCCTGATGCAGGAACCGGGAAAAGTCCTGAGTTGGCACTCGCTTCCTGATTCGACGATCGACAACGCCGGAAAAGTCACGTTCAACGACATAGGAAACGGACAAACCGAAATCGAGGTCACGATCTCTTATCACGCACCGCTCGGAATCGCCGGGGAAGCCGCCGCAAAACTGCTGAATCCTTTGTTCGAAAATATGATCAGCCAAGACGTGACAGACTTCAAACACAACATCGACACGACCAAAGCGGCGTTGAATTAAGCCGATAAAACACCAAAAAGGAACACCGGATCGAGTCATTCATTCGGTGTTTTTCATTTAATCTGACCGATATGCTTATCACAAAAAAACAGGGTTTGATCGAAATCTGGAAAATGTTCAAACGCACTTTCCAGAATTTTATAGCCGACAGAGCGCTGAAACTGAGCGCTTCCCTATCCTATTATACCGTTTTTTCGATGGCGCCTTTGCTGTTGCTCATGATTTCCCTTTTCGGATTTTTCTTCGGACGCGAAGCCGTGCAAGGCCACGTATTCAAGGAAATCAACGGATTGATCGGGAACCAGGCCGCGATACAAATCCAGCAAATCATCACCAATATGGAACTTTCGGGCAAGACCAACGTCGCGCTCATCATCGGTATCGTGACTTTGATCGTTGGTGCGACGACGGTTTTTGGAGAAATCCAGGACTCGATCAACATCATCTGGAAAGTCAAGGCCAAACCGAAACGCGGTTGGGTAAAACTGCTCAAGGACAGGCTTTTGTCTTCCTCTTTGATTATCGGACTCGGGTTTCTGATGGTCGTTTCGCTGGTCGTGAACGGCGCGCTGATGGCTTTCAACGACTGGCTCAAAAGTTTCTTCCCTGAAATCACTTTGGTGATCTTCCAGGTTTTGAACGTCGGGATCACGTTTTTTGTCATAATGGTGTTGTTCGGAATCATTTTCAAGGTTTTGCCCGATGCCTACATCGACTGGAAACATGTAAGAATGGGAGCGTTTTTTACGGCCTGTCTGTTCATGATAGGACGTTACCTTATCGGACTTTACATTCAGACGACGAGCACTGGAACTGCTTACGGCGCTGCCGGATCGATGATCGTGATTCTCGTTTGGGTCTACTACACGGCGGCGATCCTTTATTTCGGAGCCGAATTCACGCGCGTTTACTGCGAATTCACGGGAGCGAAAATCCGTCCGGCGGAATATGCAGTCTACGTGGAAGAACATGAGGTTGAAAAAAAAATTGACGTCATTCCGCCAAGGCAATCCGAAGCGGAAATGCCTGCCGATAAAATTTGATCTGCAGTATATCCGAAATCTGAAAAACTGAAATCCGACAAACCGACAGTCCGACAATCCAAATAACCGAAAAACCATAAAAATCCAGAAATCATGAACGATATTGACCACAAACACGCCTTCGACGGAAAGCAAGACCGCAATTTCCACCAGAAACCATTTGACGATGTGACCGATCCGCTTCCGCAGATCGATGAAAAATCGGCTTCATTGGCCGACAAAACGCCCGAAAAAGAAACAGGTTCGGAAGAAGAAGACAAAAAAGGCGGAAAAGAACGCGATGCTGCCGGATTCGTCGAAGAAATCAACGAAGACGACGTGCGCGACCAAGGCGACAGCACCAAAGATTGGGATGCCGAAAAAAGCCAAACGGGTCGCCACAAATAGTCGCTTCGCTGCAAAACGAATTGGCAGCAATAGATTGAACCGAGGCGTCATTGTCGACCAATTGCGTTATAAACCCATACGGAATCAAAGTCGCGACATAAATCTTTTATCGTGGAAACTTTAGCCTGCATGTGGTATATTTGGGACAAAGACAGGACCAAAAATATTTGGCATCGAAATTGACTATGTGCTTTTGAAAATGCTATTTTTAAAACCTAAAATCCTCAATATGAAAAAGATGCTGTTTTTAGCTGCTTTGCTTTTGGGCGCTTACGTCACCGTACAAGCCCAAGACAGGCCGAAGAAAAAGACGGAAGCCGAAAAACCGCAGCCGTCCGTAAAATCAGAACCTACTCCCGAAGGCCAGGCCAACCGCCAGAAAGCCGAAGAGGAAATGAGAAAGGCTCGTGCCGAAAAACGTGCCAAGATGGAAGAAACCAAGAAAAACGTAAAAGGCCGGATCGCATCCGACACCATTTCAGGAAAGAAATAACATGAAAAAAATCGCCTTGGCAGTTGCGCTCGTGCTTACGACGGCAACTTTTGCCCAACTCAAAACTGTGGCTTACTCCGATGGTTCGCAAAAACTCAACGGAATGGCCATTGCGCCTGCAAAACAATCGGCCAAGAAACCCGGGATTTTGATCCTACCGGCTTGGATGGGAATTCAGGCGCACGAAAAAGAAGTGGCCGAAAAATTGTCCAAAATGGGCTATTCGGTTCTTATCGCGGACATTTACGGAGAAGGAAATTATCCGAAAACCCCCGATGAGGCGGGAAAGATGTCAGGCAAATTCAAGACCGATTACGCTTTGTACCAAAAACGCATCCAGCTCGCGCTCGACCAATTGGTGAAACAAGGTGCGAGTGCTGACAATATCGTCGCAATCGGTTATTGCTTTGGCGGAACGGGCGTGCTCGAAATGGCGCGTTCCAACATGAAAGTCAAAGGCGTCGTATCTTTCCACGGCGGACTCGCAAAAGACAAATCGCGCAAGAACGAACTTATTTCGACCAAAGTGCTCGTACTTCACGGAGCCGACGATAAATTCGTAGGAAACATAGACGATTTCCAAAACGAGATGCGGGACGGAAAAGCCGATTGGCAGATGAATTATTATGCCGACGCCGTCCATGCTTTCACCGAAAAATCGGCCGGAAACGACAAATCGAAAGGCGTGGCTTACAACGAAAACGCCGATAAACGTTCCTGGAAGGCTTTTGAGGATTTTTTGGAGCAAACTTTGTAAGAGGGAAATCTCAAATTCCAATCCCGATAGCTATCGGGACAAATCCCATCCCGATAGCTATCGGAACCAAGTTGGCATATGAAGAGCTCGGATTAAACCTTCGGTTTGCTTCGGGTTCGAAAAAAACAAAACGTATATAATAAAATGTGTGATAACTCCAGGCAAGCAATGTTTGGAGTTTTTTGTTTCGGAATAACACGTCGGTTTGCGATTCGAGCCAACTGAGCAAAGCGAAGCTTTGTGAAAGTCGTAGGTAACGTTTTGGGATTTTGTCCCGATAGCTATCGGGATAGGATTTGGGATTTGGGATTTGGAATTTGCTTTTTGGGATTTGCTTTTTGGGATTTCTAAGCCTATTTTTGGACAACCAACCAACACCAAACAAATGTCCGGACACAGCCCACTTCGCCAAGACAAGACGTGTTTGAACTGCCGCCACGTCGTAGCCGAGCGCTATTGCCCAAATTGTGGTCAGGAAAACACCGATTCACGAAAGACTTTCCACCATCTTTTCATCCATTTTTTCGAAGACTTGACGCATTATGAAAACGCGTTCTGGAAAACGATCAGGCACTTGCTTTTCAAGCCGGGTCGACTGACCATGGAATATCTTTCGGGAAAACGGCTTTCGTATCTCGCGCCTGTCCGACTTTACATCTTCATCAGTTTCGTGACTTTCCTGCTCATCGGAATGCTCAACAATTCCGGGCACGACGAGGAAGAATCGCACGAAGACCAGACCAAGACGGGAATGGCGCTGATTCCGACGACAGCCAACAAAGAACGCGTGAAAACAGCCGAGGATTCGTTGATCGAACAAGGACAAGTCTTGGCGATAAAGGACGGGAAGTTCGTTTTTATGGATGTGGATTCGGCCAAACGCACGAATGCGAAATTTCGGGTCGAAAACGAAAACGAAAAGGAAGAGGAAGCCGAGGACGAAAAATACGATTCAAAAAAAAATGGCTTTTTCGACATTTCGGAGTATGACAATGTGAAGGCGTACGATTCCGCTCAGGCTTTACTCCCGGAAAGCAAGCGCGACGCGGGCTTCAGCCACTTCATGCATCGCAGTATCATCAAGATCAACGACCGCAGCAAGGAAAAGGATTTCTTCAGGAATTTCCTCGAGGCTTTCGTACACAACATTCCCAAGGCGCTGTTTTTGTACATGCCGATTTTCGCGTTCTGGCTGTGGGTTTTCCACGGAAAGAAACGTTGGTATTACTTCGATCACGGCATTTTCACGCTGCACTACTTTTCGTTCATGTTGCTCACTTTGTGTGTCATTTTCTGTCTTGGCGCTTTCGCGGATTGGACAAATTCTGATATTCTGCAGAGCATCGTCGGATTCCTTTGGTTCATTACGATGTGTTGGTGGTTTTTCTATTTCTTCCGCTCGCACAGCCGATTTTACGGGGAATCGAAAGCGATCTCACGACTGAAAAGTCTCGCATTGTATGTCATCAACATGTGGCTCATCAGCTTCTTTGTTTTGGGATTGCTCATGTATACGGCACTGAACATGCACTGATGTAACAAATTGTCTTAAATTGCTACTTACGGAAAACTAACTTTTTGATATGAAAAAAATCCTGATAATAAGCGCGGCATTGCTCGTGCTGTCGTGTAAATCGACCAAAGCCGACCTGAATTCGGAGGCGACGGTGAACAAATACATGAACACGATCACGTCCGAAGAACTCAAGAAACACCTCACGATAGTCGCCTCTGACGAAATGGAAGGACGCGAAACCGGCTCGCAAGGCCAGAAAAAAGCGGGTCGCTACATGATTTCGCAATACGAAGCCGACAAAATCCCGTTCCCGAAAGGCGCTTCCGATTACTACCAAAAAGTGCCGGCCGCTTTCCTGAATGCCAAATACAACGAGAACCTGCCCGATTCAGAAAACATATGGGCGTTTATCGAAGGCACCGAAAAACCCGATGAAATCGTAGTCGTATCGGCGCATTACGATCACGTCGGAACCAAAAAAGGCGAAGTCTACAACGGCGCGGACGACGACGGGTCAGGAACTGTCGCGCTGATGGAAATCGCCCAAGCCTTCCAGAAAGCCAAGAAAGACGGTTACGGACCAAAGCGTTCGATCCTGATCTTGCACGTTACGGGCGAAGAACACGGCCTTCACGGTTCGCGTTATTACTCCGAAAATCCTTTGTTCCCAATCTCGAAAACCGTCGCTGACATCAACATCGATATGATTGGCCGCCGCGACGATCCGCATGCCTCGACCAACAATTACATCTACGTGATCGGCGCTGACAGATTGTCGACCGACCTCGACAAGATCGTGCGAGAACAAAACGACAAATTCATCAAGATGGATCTCGATTTCAAGTTCAACGACCGCAACGACCCGAACCGTTTCTACAGCCGTTCTGATCATTATAATTTCGCCAAACACGGCATTCCGTCGGTGTTTTTCTTCAGTGGCGTCCACGCCGATTACCACAAACCGGGAGACGAAGTCGAGAAAATCGAATTCGATGCCCTGACCAGAAGAACACACCTCGCTTTCGTGACGGCTTGGGAAATCGCGAATCGCCCGGATCGTTTGGTTGTCGACAAGGACGGAAAATGATTTGAGTGCAAAGTGCCCGAGTTTTGGAGGCAAAAAAATAGTCCGGAGGGTTTCTTCCGGATTTTTTTTTTTTTGGCGTTGCGGCGGCAAGTGCGAACTGCTTCTGCGACTGCCTTTCTGGAATGCCGCCGCCGGGCTATCCGCTGTATCTTTTGGGCGGCTGCTGGCGCGCCGCCCAAAAGGATGCCGCTGCTATCCCTAACGCTTGGGCTTTGGAGTCGGTTTTGGGTTGCGATTACGGTTGGGTTTGGAGCGAAGTCTTTGACTTTGCGATGGGCGTGACGGAGTCTGCGACTCCGACGAAAAAAGTTGTCGAAAACCTAGCTTTATAAAATCAAAGAACCTGTGTCAAATACGGAAAAACCTGGAAAGTTCCCAGCGACCAAATAGAAGACCCCAATACTTTCTCCAGCCTTTATGAACTTAATGTTCTTAATGGTCTTAATGGTTCGAAAAACTTCGAAATCCTGCTTATTTCCAAAGACGGTAAAACCTTGGTAAACCTAAATCCGTAACAAATCCAAAAAAAAGACACTAATGACTTAAAAGCGAATCACATGACAAAAATCACCAGACGCTCGTTCGTAAATACATTTGGCTTTGGACTCGGCGCAACCGCAGTTCTCTCAACCCTACCATCGTTCATCACCGAATCGGAGATTGGGAAAATCGACTACAAAGGCAAAAAGATAAATGTCGCACTTGTAGGACTTGGCCGTTATGCGGGCTATCTCGCAGAGGGCATCGCAAAATCACAGTTCTGCCAACTCACCGGAATCGTGACGGGCACGCCATCCAAAATCAAGAAATGGCAAGACCAATACAAGATCGCCGATCAAAATGTTTATAACTACGAAAACTTCGACCAAATCGCCAAAAACAAAGACATCGACCTGATTTACGTCGTCACGCCAAACGGTTTGCACAAAGATTTTGTCGTGCGCGCAGCAAAGGCTGGCAAACACGTCATTACCGAAAAGCCAATGGCGACCTCGATAAAAGATTGCGAAGCGATGATCAAAGCCTGCAAAGACGCGGGCGTGCAACTCGCAATCGGATATCGCCTGCACTTTGAACCCACGCATCTCGAATTGATGCGACTCGGACAGCAAAAGGTTTACGGGCAAGTCCGCTACATCGAAGCCGGTCTCGGATACAAAATTTACGATACGTTGGCTCAAACGCAATCTGCATCGGAAGCAACAGACTGGCATCTCAAGAAAAAATTATCAGGCGGAGGCGCGCTGATGGATCTTGGAATCTATTGCATACAGGCCGCGCGTTACGTTTTGGGTGAAGAACCAATTTCAGTCACGGCGCAATTTGGCGTTGTACACGACAAAATCAGATTTTCAGAAGTGGAAGAATCGATCTCGTGGCAAATGGAATTCCCGAGTGGTGCCATGGCAAGTTGCAACACGTCTTGCGGTTTCCACATCGACCGTTTCTACGCTTCCGCAGACGAAGGAAGTTTCGAGTTGAGTCCGGCCTTGAGCTACGGCCCTTTCGTCGGAAAGACATCCGATGGAAAAATCATCGAATTCCCCATCGTAAATCAACAACAAACGCAAATGGATGCGATTTGCAAAGCCTTGTTGGAAGCAAAACCGCTGCCAAGCCACATAACAGGCGAAGAAGGAATCAAGGACGTGAGAATTATCGAAGCGATTTACAAATCGGCGAATTCGGGCGTCAAGATCAAGATTTGAGGAATATGGAGATAGCCAGGCTTCCATAAACCACTTTAGTAGTCCGAAAACGAATCGGTTTCTCTTCAAATTGCCGTCAGTTCAAAAAAAATCACTCCAGATTTGTAACATTCGAACAACAGTCGTATCCAAAACAAAAACGACAACAAAATGGTATTCGAAACCATCTACCAAACGTATTGGAACAAAATCTTTCGGCTTTGCCGCGGCTATCTCGGCGATGACGATTGGGCGAAAGACGTGGCTCAGGACAGCTTCGTATCGGTTTACAACAACCTCGGGAAATTTCGCGGCGAGGCAAGTGTCGGCACCTGGATTTACAAGATTGCCGTGAACAACTGCCTGCGTCAGATCGAAAAGGACAAAAAGCTCCAAAAATCCGGCGTGCCCGAAAATATTCCCGAGCCGCCCGAAATCGACAACCAACCGCAAATCGACCTGCTTTACAAGTTCATTTCAGAACTCAAGGAACTCGACCGCATCGTGATCTCTCTCGAACTCGAAGACATCCGTCAAGCGGAAATCGCGCAAATCACGGGGCTTTCCGAAGCAAACGTGCGCGTAAAAATCCATCGCATCAAAGAACAACTCCTCAAAAAATTCCAAACTCATGGACACGATCGATCTTAAAGACATCTGGCAAAAAAGCCAACCTGAAATGCCGAACATCAAGGAAGTTTTGGCAAAAGCGACCCAATTCCAGAACAACTTCAAACGCAAAACCATTGGCGCGAACCTATTGCTTTTAGCCACGACCGCTTTCGTGATTTGGGTAATCTGGTATTATCAACCGCAAATGTGGACGACGACAGTCGGTGCCGTTCTCACCGTTTTGTCGCTAGTAATTTTCATCGGATTTTCAACAAAAATGCTGTGGGTGCCAAAACCGCTTGACGAATCCCAAGACGCAAAAAAAGCGATCAGTTCGCTTCGGAAACTCCAAAAAGACCAAGCGCTGTTGCAAACCACGGTCATGAACCTGTATTTCCTTTTCCTATCGGCGGGAATCTTGCTTTACATGATCGAATATGCGATGAAAATGCCGCTTGCCATGGCGATTCTGGTGTACGTACTGACAGCGACTTGGTTTGTTTTCAACTGGTTTGTTATCCGACCGAAAACGATTCGGAAACAACGCGAAAAAATCGAGGCCGTTATCGCATCACTTGAGCAAATCCAAGGGCAATTCGAGTCGTAACATTTCGGTAAAATTTTATCCAAACACAAAATTACCATGAAAAAAGCAGTGCTAGTTTCGTTTCTATTCGTCCTGAATGTTTGTTTCGGACAAGAATTGTATGTGAGAACTTTCGGAAATCCAGAAGACAAAGCCGTCATTTTCCTGCACGGCGGACCGGGTTACAACAGTGCATCGTTCGAAGTCACGACGGCTAAACCGTTGTCTGACAAAGGATTTTTCGTGATCGTCTACGACAGACGCGGTGAAGGCCGATCTACCGACGCAAACGCCAAATTCGACTTTGCACAGACCGACGAAGACCTTATTGGGTTATTTTCCAGATTCCAACTCAAAAAAGCGACGTTGATCGGGCATAGTTTTGGCGGAATGGTCGCCATAAAGTTTGCCGAAAAATTCCCCGAAAAAGTGAATTCACTCGTGCTCGTCGGCGCACCTTTGAATCTTCAGGAAAGTTTCGACCAAATCGTGGCCAGATGCCGAAAAATCTACGAGGACAAGAACGATTCCGGCAATCTGAATTACATCGGAATAATGGAAAAAATGGACAAAACGACGATGGAATATGCGTCCTATTGCTTCGGACATGCGATGTACAACGGGTTTTATTCGCCAAAAAATCCATCGGAGGCATCGAAAAAAATCTACTCCGAAGCCAAGGAAAAACCAGCATTCGGATACGCCTCAAAAATGACTGTCGAACCGCCGGCCGGATTCTCGAAAAACGAAAACTACACGACGCTCGATTTGACCCAAAACCTCAAGAATCTGGTAGCGAAAAAGGCGAAAGTCTTCGCGCTTTACGGAAAAGACGACGGTTTATATACGTCAGGACAAGTGGAAAAAGTCGGCGAAATCATCAGAAAACAGCATCTCGTGTATTTGGAAGATTGCTCACATTCCGTGTTTATCGATCAACAGGAAATCTTCATTGAATCGGTTGGAAATTGGAGCAAATAAAAAAGCCATCGCCAACAAAAGAGAATCAAAACAGGATTGGGTTTCGATGCGCTAAAGTCGCGATGGCCTGATATGTGGTGTGTTCTAGAACTTTTCGTTCTTGACGATCTGTACTTTCCCGGCCGGAACGGCGTCGGTCGTATCTTTGGTGATTATCACGTTGAGAATCTTAATCGGAAAATCAGGAACTTCATCTGCAGATTCCCGCATATCCTGGACTAGATGGTCGAAATCGTGAGCGTTCAGGACGAGAGAATCGCCGTGATCGATGCGATGCGTGATGATGTAATCGCGAATTCCCGCAACCGACATCTGGTGTATGACATTGAATGTTGACATGGTTATGTTGTTTTACTTAAAGATAACCAATCGATGGTGAAAACTCGGGATATTTAGGGTTTTGTTGGGAGAGAAAACATGTAAAGTTTCAAATTCCATCCCGACAGCTATCGGGATGGAATTTGGGATTTGTGATTTATTTCAGAATCTTCGCTTATACTCGGCCAACAACCAATCCGAAAAGAAAAGCGAATTGTAAGCATCCCGATTCTTCTCGTCGTTTTTCTCGAAAAAATCCAGTTTCTCACGGTACTTCGCCAGTTGTTCGGGCGTGAGCAGCTTGCGGTAATCTTCTTCCTGCCGAATCAGCACGTGCACGAATTGGTTTGTGTCCTTTTCGTCGTAGCTCGCGATCATTTTGTTGTAAATAGGCAGCAACTCCTGGTATTGATCGATGAAAAGTTGCTTGAACTTCGGATTCTGTTGCTCGGTGTAATTCACGATCTGGTACGTGACTTTCCCTTTGGTCTGCCAAAACGACTCCTCGCCTTTTTCGGCCTTGTGCACGAAAGTTTGCATCATCATGACCTTGGCCTCGATCGATTTGGAGATTCTGGCATCGTTGTTCTGGGAAAATCCAAGATTCAAACAAAGCAGCACAAGCAAAAACAAGTTTTTCATGGGTTCCAATTTGTACAAAAATAAAAAAAGCCCCAGACAAATCCGGGACTTCTTTAGGTTGCGTTGTTGTTTAAGGAAATAGTTGTTGTAGTTGTATCAGAATTCGTATCCGATCTTGAGCCCGATTCTCGGAACCCATTCGTCCACGTTTTTGTTGTCGATGTAACCTTCGCCCTTGATCTCAAGCTTCCACATTACGCCAATGAAAGGATCAATGGCGACCGGACCGGCCTTGATTTTGTATCCAAGTTCAGGACTGAAAAGCGAGAAGTAGGAATATGTCCCGTCGTCGGCGCCAGGACCGAAATCATCGTCGAACGAAATACGTCCGTAAGAAAGGTAATTGCCCAAATACGGTCCGCTGTTTTTTCCAAGGAAATAAGTGCGTTGCCCTATTTCGACTACGAAACCTTTTCCGTCAATTTCTCCTCCGGGAATGTCGTATTCCATCATTCCGTAAGCCACGTTCACGATCTTCGAGGAATAAAAACTAAAGCTTTTGTCGTTCATCGCCTTCGTCTTTTTGTTGCCCAGAAATTCCACGCTCAAACCAACTTGGTTCAATTCCGGAAAAGAGCCAAAAGCCGACACGGTAACTTTTTTGTCGTAAACGGTCGTCTCGCTCGCGGTTGTCGTTTTTCCGTCGATCGTTGTGGTTGTAGTCGTGGTCGTCGTCTGAGCGAATCCCGCCGAAAAAGCGAAAAGTCCGGTTAAAATCAGAAGTCGTTTCATGTGATTTGTTTTAGGTTATGAGGCGAAATTACGCAGCGATTTTAACACTGGCAAGCAATGTGGGAATGTTGTACGGGTGGCGATTTTAAGTGTAAACGAAGTTATTCGGAGGTACCGCAATTGATTTCTGCAACTGATACATTTTGTTTGGGCGTGCCGGCGGCAAAGCTTCCAACGACTATTTTTTCTGCTACTGCAATTGTGCGCCGCTATTGGCAAAAAGGCCGCCGTCGGGCTGTCCGCTGTATCTTTTTGGTTCGCTGCTGGCGCGCGAACCAAAAAGGATGCCGCTGCCATCCCTCACGCGGAGGTGTTTCGAGGACTTTTGCTGTTTGAATGGGGTTTGGGAGCGAAGTTTGCAACTTCGCGAAACGCGTGCCCGAGTCTGTGACTCGGAAAAAAACTCAGGAACTTAGCACTCAGTAGCTCCAAAAAAAAAACTCCCGATTTCTCGAGAGCTTCCAAATCTAGGGTGGATGACGGGGGTCGAACCCGCGACCTTCGGCACCACAAACCGACGCTCTAACCAACTGAGCTACAACCACCATGTTTTTGCGAGGGCAAAGATAGCGCAAATACTGTATTTCCCAAATATTTTTTTCAAAAAATTACAGCAAATCTCCTAAACTATTGACTGCCAAATAACGTTCGGTCGTAAAACCTTCGCCCATGTCGACGCCCACGAGCCGTCCAAAGTCCTGAAGGCGGTAATCAAGGCTTTCAAAAAAGTTCTTCGTGGCAATGGGAGTCACGGGATCTTTGCTGTCCGGGTCGTAAAACTGAGAAGAATAGGCCATGATCGCCTCTACCCTTTTGGCATTGAAACCAGAAATGTCGACCACGAAGTCGGGCTTGATATCTTTCCACTGAATGTAATGATAAACCACCTTCGGACGCCATTCTGCCTGTTTCTCTCCGTCATACTCCGTCTCGATCTTGCGCAGACCAGACAAAAAACAAGCATCCGAAACCAACTTGCTTCCCTTTCCATGATCGATATGTCGGTCTTCGATCGCGTTGGCCAAAACGATTTCCGGTCGATACTTGCGGATCATTCTTATAACCGCCAACTGATGTTCTTCATCATTGACGAAAAAACCATCTCTCATATTCAGGTTTTCGCGAATCGAAACACCAAGGATTTTAGCCGCATTCGCCGCCTCGATATCGCGAATTTCAGCCGAACCGCGCGTACCGAGTTCACCTCGAGTCAAATCGACAATCCCAATTTTTTTTCCAAGCGAGATTTCCTTCGCTATCGTGCCTCCGCAGCCCAATTCCACATCGTCCGGATGCGCCCCGAAGGCCAGTATATCTAATTTCATCACTTCAATGTTCGTTACTCGTTGTTCGTTGTTCGTTGTTCGTTGTTCGTTGTTCGTTGTTCAAAATTCTTTATTCAAAATTCGCCCTCATCATTCATCGTTCATTATTTATTATTCATTATTCATTATTCATTATTCATTATTAATTGTCACGACAGCGCCTTCCGAATCGTAAGCGACTTATTCACGGTCTCGAAAAACTCCTTTTCAGGCTCACTGTCCTTCGTGATCCCGCAACCGATGAACAATTGCGCCACACCGTCTTTGACCTTCATGCACCGCAGATTCACGTACAAATCAGTTCCGTCCTGCAAATTGAGTTCGCCCAAAAATCCTGCATAATAGTCGCGCCCGTAACCTTCGTTGTCCAAGATGAACTGTTTCGACTCGGCTT
Organism: Flavobacterium sp.; assembly: GCF_004295795.1. Taxonomy (GTDB): domain Bacteria; phylum Bacteroidota; class Bacteroidia; order Flavobacteriales; family Flavobacteriaceae; genus Flavobacterium. The sequence continues at coordinate 68,158 of NZ_SEBR01000006.1, forward strand.
TTGGCAATCCGCAAACCGCCGGCGTCGGATGCAGGATCGAAATCACTTCTCCCAAATCGGCAGCGTCGTTGAGCGTTCCCGAAATGTCGGTTCTAATGTGTAGCAGATTTCCGGCTTTGGTCGTATAAGGCGCCCCGATTTCGATGTCCGACACAAGGCCTTCCAATCCGTTCCAAATGAAATCGGTCACAAAACGCTGTTCTTCCTTTTCCTTCTTTGGCCACGAAACTTCGGTTTCACCTTGAAATTTCTGGGTTCCGGCCAGCGCCATCGTCGCAAAATCCTTTCCATTGGCCTCGAGCAGTTTTTCTGGAGTCGCGGCCATCCAGATATCGGTTTCCGGATGAAACCACAAGTAAACGAAAGCCGATGGATAATTCGCGGCCAGTTTTCCAAAAGCGTCCAAAGCATCGAAATCCCCGATCGGGATTTCCTCCAATCGCGACAGCACGACTTTCTCGAAATCGCCATTCCTGATCGCCGAAACGCCTTTGGCAACAAGGATTTCAAAATTCAATTTGGCCTTGGCATCGATCTCGAGTTCGGGCGTCACGGAATTTGCCGTCGATACAATAAAATTCTCTTTCACGACATCACTGTCATTTTCAGGCAAAATCCAGCACAAAGCCGAATCGAAAGGCGCGAAAACAAACCCGGATTCCGTCCATTTGTTGCAGCCGTGGGAGACTTTCCCTCTTTGAAAAATTCCGGTAATGTTCGTTTGGTCGGGCTTCCTGAAAATGACGAAAGGTTTTCCCAGACTCAGGCTTTCGGCAGCTTTTTCGAATATTTTCATGCTTTCTTTCTTGGCAACACCATGTTTGTCAGTTTGCAAAGCGAGATCAGGTTGTCGCTTTCGTCGGTCACGCGAATTTCCCACAAATGGATCGTGCCGCCTTTGTGAATGATGCGCGCCGTGCCGGTCACGATACCGTTTCGCTTGGCTTTCACGTGATTGGCCGAAATCTCGATGCCGCGCACTTCCCTTTCAGAAGCGTCGACCAACATCAGCGAAGCCGCACTTCCCACAGATTCCGCCAAAGCGACCGTCGCACCACCGTGAAGCAATCCCATCGGCTGGTGTACTTTTGGCGTTACGGGCATCGTTGCTTGAAGAAAATCGGGGCCGGCGTCTACGAACTCGATCTCGAGCGTGGCCATCAATGTGTTTTCTTTTGAAAAGGCATTGCAGAACGCAAGCACTTTTTCCTTGTCGAACATAGTTGTCTATTTTGGGTAAAATTACGAAAACTTGTTGGCGGTCGACGTTTCGGCAATCCACAAATTCCATTACATTAGCGACAAACACCTGACTGTGAAAAAACTGTACACTCTTGTTTTTCTTTTTTGTTGCCTTTTCGGATTCGCCCAGTTTCCGACGCTGTCCTTTACCAAGACTATCGGCGGAAGTTTTGACGACTACCTTTACGATTTCGCGCCCGTTGCTGACGGTTATATCTGTTTCGGCTCTTCGGTCTCGTCTATTTCAGGCCTGAAAACCGAAAATTCGCGCGGAGGCGAAGATTATTGGGTCATAAAGATCGATTTTTCCGGCAACATCATCTGGCAGCGCACTCTTGGCGGAAGCGGACTGGACTGGCCGTCCAAAATCAGGGTCGCTCCTGACGGAAGCATTTATTGCAGCGGCAGCTCTAACTCAGGAATTTCCGGAGAGAAAACGCAGGCCAACCGCGGCGGATACGATTATTGGATCGTGAAACTCAGCAGCTCGGGCGCGCTTTTATGGGAAAAGACATTCGGAGGCGACATGCACGATTTCCTGCAAGATGTCCGGATCAGACCCGACGGAAAGCTTTTGCTCCTGGGCGCATCCGATTCCGGAATTTCGGGTGACAAAACCGTGGCGAACAACGGAACTTCCGGCCTTGGCGACTTTTGGCTGTTGCGGCTCTCGCCCGATGGGATTTTGGAATGGCAGGACACCTTTGGCGGTTTTGGACAAGAAAGCCAACCTTTCTTTTGCGAAAGTGCCGACGGCGGCTGGATCATGGCCGGACCGTCGCGTTCGGGCCTCTCGGGTGACAGAACCGTTCCGACGCTTTCTGCGGCTTCCGGCGATACGTGGATCATCAAATTTGACGCTTTCGACAACATTGTCTGGCAGCATTCCGTGGCGTTGAACAACATTATGAGCCTGGCCGAACTACAGAATGGCGATATCGTCGTGGCCGGACGCCAATTTTCGGGAATTTTCTACCAGCAACAAAAAATCTTCAGGATATCTTCCTCGGCTGTCAATATCTGGCAGCTTGAAGGAGCTTTGCTTACCGAAGGCGCTCCGATGGACAGCGATGTCGTCGGTTTGCCCGATGGCGGTTTTATCCATTGCAGTTACAACCACATTCAAGGTTTCCGATACATCCGCAGGGATTCGCAGAACCAGATTGTTTGGGAACGTCCTATGACAATCACCGCAAATACGAACTCGGGATCCAGAATGGGCGGACTCAAAATTGACGCGAACGGTTCGTTGGTTTGTGCTTCGGCGGCGTTCGAAGGAATTTCTGCCGACAAATCAGAGTTCGGGTACGGACAATTCGACTATTGGATCGCGCGTTTCGAACCGGAAGCGTTGGACACTAAAAACGTCGAAACCAAGAAAATAGTCGTGAGTCCGATTCCCGCAAAAGAAACCCTGAACATTTCGAACGCCAACGGAAAAGCCGAGATTTTCAACGCTTTGGGACAGAAATTATCCGAACACCAAGTATCGGAAACCCAAAACAGCGTCGCATTTCCTTTCGTATCAGGCCATTACATCCTGAAATTTACCGATGCGATTTCGGGCGCGACCCAATCGGTCAAAATCATAAAATAGCATACTTTTACGCCACAAAACACGTTAGTTTACGACAAACCTCACCAAATGCGCAATTTTATCATTTTAGGCTGTGTCCTGTTTTTGACCTTCCTGTCTTCTTGCCGAAGCGATTTTGAATTCCAGAAAAGCGTCGGCGGACTCCGGTTTTCACGCGACACAGTCTACCTCGACACGGTTTTTACAAACATCGGGTCGAGCACTTATACGCTTAAAGTCTACAACCGAAGCGACAAGGATATCAAGATCCCGACGGTTCAGTTGGGAAAAGGACTTTCGTCGAAATACAGGATTACCGTCGACGGAATGACAGGTGAAAACAATCGCATTTTCCACAATGTCGAGATGTTGGCCAAAGACAGCATGTACATTTTTATCGAGACGACCGCCGACGTGGCTGAAGCCGATCCTACAACGTTTCTTTACACCGACCAAATCCAGTTCGGAGAACTCGGAAATTTCCAGAACGTCGAGCTCGTGACTTTGATACAGGATGCCGTTTTCCTTTATCCGCAAAGGTTTCAGGACGGAACGACCGAGTCGCTCACTTTGGGAGAAGACCAGATTTACGGCTTTTACCTCGACCACGCCGACCACAACGACGAATACATTTTCACGAGTACGAAACCTTATGTGATTTACGGTTACGCCGGAGTGCAAGCTGGGGAAACGCTCACGATACAACCCGGAGCGCGCATTCATTTTCACGATGCCTCGGGAATTCTGGTCGAGAACGGCGCTACGATAAACGTCCAGGGCACGCAATCTTCGCCTGGAACGCAAGACGGACAAGTCGTATTTGAAGGCGACAGACTCGAACCGGGATTCGCCGAAACGCCCGGACAATGGGGAACGATCTGGATGTTGCCGGGAAGCGTCGGGAATTTTGACCACGCGACGATCAAGAACGCTGTAATCGGACTTTATGTGCAGAACGCGACCTTGAACATCAACAATTGCCAGATTTACGACCACTCGAATTATGGGATTTTGGGTCAGACGGCCGCGATTACAGGAACGAATCTCGCGGTAAACTCCGCGGGAGAATCGACGCTTTTGTGCTCGCTAGGTGGAAGCTACGATTTCACGCATTGCACATTCAACAACAATTTCCAGAGTTCGCGACAGACCGCGGTGACGGTAAACAATTACTTTTTGAACGAGGCCAACGCCCAGGTTCCTTTCGATCTGGTGAAAGCCGATTTCAAGAACTGCATCATCTACGGCTCGAACCAAGTAGAAATGACAATCCAGAAAGCGACGAATTCGACAGTGTTCAACTACAGTTTTGACGGATGTCTCGTGCGCTTCAACAATATGACTTTGCAGAACGAGGAAGTTTACAAATTCGACACGAATCCGGCATATTCGAACATGAGATTCAACGAGAACCCGAGGTTTTGGAACCTTAACTCGAACAATTTGAGAATCACGCCGGAATCAGGAGCCGTCGGACTCGCGACTCCGGTGAACCTGATCGCCAATGACCTTGACGGAAATCCCCGAACGAACGAATCGGGAGCTTATCGCGCCGCCGAAATTCCGGACGAGAACTGATTTTTGGAACACGGTACAAAAGCCGAATTTGGAACCCAGATTCGGCTTTTTGCTTTTCGGGCATTTTGGAAACAGGCTTGCGCTAGGGATAGCAGCGGCATCCTTTTGCCAACTTGCGAGGTTTTCCGACATTTGAAGATTTTGGCAAAAGATACAGCGGATAGCCCGACGGCGGCTCCTCGACTGCGCTCGGAGCCAACACTACATATTGTCACCAAAACAACCTCTTAATCTCGCCGCCGGAGCGCCCAAAGAAAGCACGGTTGCTGAAGCAGTGGCATATTTTCCCGATAAACTTAATGGTTCAAAAAAAGCCAGCAACTCAACTGCCCTAATTTTAAAAACCATTAAAACATTAAAAACATTAAGAACATAAAGGGCATTAATGGTTCAAAAAAGCGAGACGCCATAACTTTCCTAAACTATATTAATTGTTCGAAAAAATCAGCGAACAACCCTAATGTTCTTAATGCCCTTAATGGTTCAAAAAAAAACCAGCAACTCAACTGCCCTAATTTTAAAAACCATTAATAACATTAAGAACATTAAGAACATTAAGAACATTAAGAACATTAAGGGCATTAATGGTTCAAAAAAGCGAGACGCCATAACTTTCTTAAACTATATTAATTGTTCGAAAAAATCAGCGAACAACCTTAATGCTCTTAATGCTCTTAATGCCCTTAATGGTTTAAAAAAGCGAAGCGCCAAACTATCATGTTCGAAAAAATAAGCGAATAACCTTAATGTTCTTAACTCTCTTAATGGTTCAAAAAAGTAAGGTGCCTTAACTTTAATAAATAATCCTAACTGTAAGAAAAATCCGGGTGTGCGTAGCCAAAAACAAACCCAAAAATCCCACGGTTAAAAACTTCCAAAACACCATAAAAAAACTTCTTTTTTTAACTAAATTTGCACGCGTAAACACAACTCACTTACCATGATCCATTTCTTCGGAAACGCGAGCGATACTGTCTTTGCCGTCCAAACGCAAAACGAGCTCCCGAGCGAAACCATCTCAAAATTAAACTGGCTTTTTGCAAACGCGCATAAAATTGAAAAATCCGTTCTCGCGGATTTTTTTGTTGGACCACGCGCCGCCATGATCACACCCTGGAGCACGAACGCCGTCGAGATTACCCAGAATATGGGCATCGAAGGCATCGTAAGAATCGAGGAATTCCTCAAAGTCGACGCGAGTTTCTCGGGATTCGATCCGATGCTTTCGCAGAAATACCCCGAACTCAACCAGGAAATCTTCACGATCGACATCAAACCGGAACCGATTCTCGAAATCGACGACATCGCCGCTTACAACAAGCAGGAAGGTTTGGCCTTGAGCGAGGAAGAAGTGGAATACCTCGAGGATTTGTCGACCAAACTCGGACGAAAGCTGACCGACTCGGAAGTCTTCGGATTCTCCCAAGTCAACTCGGAACATTGTCGACACAAGATATTCAATGGAACGTTCGTGATCGACGGAGAAGAAAAACCGACGTCACTTTTCAAGCTCATCAAGAAAACCTCGGCTGAAAATCCGGGCGATATCGTTTCGGCCTACAAGGACAACGTGGCGTTCATCAAAGGTCCGAAAGTCACGCAGTTCGCGCCAAATTCGGCCGACAAACCTGATTTTTACTCCGAAAAAGATTTCGAATCGGTCATTTCATTGAAAGCCGAAACCCATAATTTTCCAACTACGGTCGAGCCTTTCAACGGAGCCGCGACAGGTTCGGGAGGGGAAATCCGCGACAGGCTGGCCGGCGGACAAGGTTCGTTGCCATTGGCCGGAACCGCGGTTTACATGACCTCGTATTCGCGTCTCGAAAAAGACAGGAATTGGGAAAACGGAATGGCCGAGCGCAACTGGTTGTACCAAACGCCAATGGACATTCTCATAAAAGCCTCGAATGGCGCATCCGATTTCGGGAACAAATTCGGGCAACCGCTAATTACGGGCTCGCTTTTGACTTTCGAGCACGAGGAACACGACCGCAAGCTCGGTTTCGACAAAGTCATCATGCTGGCTGGCGGAATCGGTTACGGAAAAGCCGATCAATCGATAAAGCAAAAACCCAAAGAAGGCGATAAAGTCGTCGTTCTTGGAGGCGAAAATTATAGGATCGGGATGGGCGGAGCCGCGGTTTCGTCTGCAGATACAGGCGCTTTCGGTTCGGGAATCGAACTCAACGCGATCCAACGCTCGAACCCGGAAATGCAAAAACGGGCGGCAAACGCAATCCGCGGGTTGGTCGAAAGCGACCACAATCCAATCGTCTCCATCCACGATCACGGCGCCGGCGGACACTTGAACTGTCTCTCGGAACTCGTCGAGGAAACCGGCGGAAAAATCAACCTCGACGCTTTGCCTGTGGGCGATCCGACATTATCTGCCAAGGAAATCATCGGAAACGAATCCCAGGAAAGAATGGGCTTGGTCATTGGCGAAAAAGATGTGGAATTCCTACAGAAAGTCGCTGACCGCGAACGTTCCCCAATGTACGAAGTCGGAGATATCATCAACAATAACAGATTTACGTTCGAGTCTGAAAAAACGGGTGCCAAGCCAATGGATTTCGCTATCGCGGACATGTTCGGCGCATCTCCAAAAACCGTTTTGAACGACGTTACCGTAAATCGCGACTACAAAACCGCGCCTTATTCGGCATCTGAATTCAAGACATATCTCGAAGCCGTGTTGCAACTCGAGGCCGTTGCCTGTAAAGATTGGCTTACGAACAAAGTCGACCGTTGTGTTGGCGGACGCGTGGCCAAACAGCAAACCGCCGGACCGCTCCAACTGCCGTTGAACAACGTCGGTGTGATGGCCTTGGATTTCAACGGGAAAGAAGGCATCGCGACCTCGATTGGCCACTCGCCTGTCGCCGCGATCATCGATGCCGCGAAAGGAAGCCGAACCGCGATTGCCGAATCACTTTCGAACCTCGTTTGGGCGCCTATAAAAAACGGACTTTCGGGTGTTTCGTTATCAGCGAACTGGATGTGGCCTTGCAAGAACGAAGGTGAAGATGCGCGTTTGTATGAAGCCGTCGAAGCCTGTTCCGATTTCGCGATTCAACTCGGAATCAACATTCCGACAGGAAAGGATTCGCTTTCGATGAAACAGAAATATGCCGATGGTGACGTGATTTCTCCGGGAACGGTGATCATTTCGGCGGCCGGAAACTGTACCGACATCAACAAAGTCGTCGAACCTGTTCTGCAAAGAAACGGTGGCGACATCTACTACATCAATCTTTCGAACGATGCGCACAAACTCGGCGGATCGTCTTTTGCCCAGATCCTGAACGTGATCGGAAGCGATGCGCCTGACGTGAAAGACGCGGCCAAGTTCAAAAAGACGTTCAACATTTTGCAGCAGTTGGTTTCGGAAGGAAAAATCGTCGCCGGACACGACATAGGAAGCGGCGGCCTGATCACCACACTTTTGGAAATGTGTTTTGCCGACGTGAATCTGGGTGCAACGATCGATTTGTCGGCGTTGAACGAAGGCGATTCGGTGAAATTGTTGTTTTCGGAGAATATCGGGATCGTTTTCCAGGCCGATGCATCGGTTGAAAAAACCTTCAAATCGAACGGGATCGAATTTTTCAGGATCGGACAAGCCACCGAGAGCCAGGTCATGCTGATCAAAAACGGATTGTTCATGTTCAACCTGAATGTTCCGGAGTTGAGAGATGTTTGGTACAAGACTTCGTATCTGCTTGACAGCAAGCAATCGGGCGAGAAAAAAGCCAAGGAGCGTTTCGACAATTATAAGAACCAACCGCTCAAATTCGAGCTTCCGACGCATTTCACGGGCAAAAAACCCGCAATCGATTTGTCGAAACCACGTCCGAAAGCAGCGATTATCCGCGAAAAAGGATCGAACTCCGAACGAGAAATGGCCAACGCGATGTATCTGGCAGGTTTTGACGTGAAAGACGTGCACATGACTGACTTGATTTCGGGTCGCGAGACTTTGGAAGACATCCAATTCATTGGAGCCGTTGGCGGATTTTCGAATTCTGACGTTCTTGGCTCGGCAAAAGGTTGGGCCGGCGCGTTCCTTTACAACGAAAAAGCGAAATCCGCACTTGAGAATTTCTTCAGGCGCGACGATACTCTGTCGGTCGGGATCTGCAACGGCTGTCAATTGTTCGTCGAATTGGGATTGATCAATCCGGGACACGAGATCAAACCGCGCATGTTGCACAACGATTCGGCCAAGCACGAAAGTTCGTTCACATCGGTCAAGATCCAAAAGAACAATTCGGTGATGTTGTCGACTTTGGAAGGCAGCACGCTTGGCGTCTGGATTTCGCACGGAGAAGGCAAATTCGAGCTTCCGATGTCAGAAGAAAACTACGGTGTCGTGGCCAAATACGGATACGAAGGCTATCCGGCGAATCCGAACGGTTCCCATTATGACGTGGCAATGCTTTGCGATGTCACCGGACGCCATTTGGTGACGATGCCTCATATCGAACGCTCGATTTTCCAGTGGAACTGGGCCAATTATCCGCAAGGACGCAAAGACGAGGTTTCGCCTTGGGTAGAAGCTTTCGTGAACGCGAGAAATTGGATTGAGGAAAAGAAATAAGTGCCATCAACTAACAAAAAAGGCTTTCGAATTCCGGAAGCCTTTTTATTTTTGCCGCGGAAATGAAGGAGAACAGACTACAGAAAATCAACGAGATCTGGGCAATTGACCCGAACCGAGGCATTCACGGCACCGAGCGCTCGGTCACGTTCAACGAATTGGCGAGTTCGATCGTGAGCCTTGGTCCGTTTTACTATTACGTGATCGATTTCTCGGATGGTTCGCTCAAAAACCACAGCGATTCTTTCGCGCAGATTCTCGGGCTCGATCCGCAAAACTCCAAATTCGGCGACATTCTCGAGGCGATCCATCCGGACGATTTTGAACTTGTCGGGAAACTCGAGGCGGCTTGCGGCGAATTTTTCTTCCGACACATCGCGCCCGAAAAACTCATGCGCTACAAGTCGAGTTTCAACTTTCGGATGCGGCTCAAATCAGGCGAATACGCGCTTTTCAACCATCAGGCTTTGATGCTTTCCCTTAGCGACGACGGCGGTTACGGCACAGCGATCAACATCCATACGAGGATCGATCACCTGACCGAGACCAACAACAATCGTTTTTCGGCCATCGGTCTTGACGGCGAACCTTCGTTTCTGAACATTTCGCTTGACGCGGACAAAAACCATCTGCAGTTTTCCAACAAAGAGATCGAGGTGATCCGGAATTTGTCCGAAGGCCTTGACAGCAGCGAGATTGCCGACAAACTTTTCATCAGTCCGCACACGGTAAAAACGCACAGGCGAAACATCCTGCAGAAATCGGGTTGCAAAAACGTCGCCCAACTCATCAAGATGTGCGTGATGCAAGGGTTGATTTAAGTAGGAAAAATCCTTTCTTATAAACTTCGACTTTGTTATTTTAGCGCCAATTCACCAAACATGAAACATTCCAATTGCCTCAACTGCGAAAAACCCGTGGAGAATAACTTTTGTTCCCACTGTGGACAACGCACGCATACGCATCGCATGACCCTGAAACATTTTTTCCTGCACGATCTCGTACACGGCGTGTGGCACCTGGAGCGCGGCATCGTCTTTACGCTGCTGGAAACTTTGAGACGTCCCGGTCAGGCGGCGCTTGAATATCTCTCAGGCAAACGCATCCGATATTATAATGTTTTCTATCTGATCCTTTTGGTGATCGCGGCGAACGCGGCCTTGATCCACTTTTACGACAAATTTTTACCCGTCGATACAGAGGAAATTCCGCCCTTTGCCCAATTTATCCAAAACAACATCAAGTATATCCTGATTGGTTGGGTTCCGTTTCTTGCTTTCAACGGGTATCTGATCATGGATAGGATGCGCCTGAACATGATAGAACATTTTATCGTATGCGGAATCAGTCTCTTGGGAACGCTGCTGTTTTGCATCCCTTGGTTTTTTATCGATTTCCTCATCGACTACGGATATGATTTCCGCGCCATGAAACTCTTACAGGCCGCAGTGGCGCTTGCCGTATTGTTTTATCCGGTTTGGACTTACGTGAACGCGGCCGGCAAATTTTACAAATGGTGGGAATATCTCTGGCGATTTATGGTGTTTTACACGATATTGTTTGCCGAATTCATTGCGTTTTTGCTGCTTGTGGTTTTGTGCAGCGGCGGCTTGTCCCAACTCGCACAAAAATGACGAAAGCTACCGATTGCCTCAACTGTTCGGAACCTGTCGAAAAGAAATTCTGCCCAAACTGCGGCCAAAAAACCGACACACATCGCATCACGATCAAACACTTCATCGCGCACGATTTGTTGCACGGCGTCTGGCACGTTGAAAAAGGCTTGTTCTTTACGCTGAAGGAAGCGATCGTGCGCCCCGGAAAAGCGGCCCTGTGGTACATCGAGGGAAAACGCATCAAATATTACAACGTCTTTTACCTCGCGCTTTTGTTGTTGGCACTCAATGCCATATTGATGCATTGGTCTCACGATGCCGCGGGCGTGATCCAGACGAAGGAAAAATACGGCATCAACGAATTGATTGCCTCGTACTCCAAATTTTTCCTGTTTAGCATCGTGCCTTTGCTGGCCTTGAATGCTTTGTCGGTTTTCAGGCGATGGAAACTCAACCTGGCCGAACATTTCATCGTCGCGGGAATGGCGTTGCTCGGAATCTTGTTGATGACCGCCTGTTATTTCGTTTTCAACATTTTATCGGAAGTCACCGACTGGAACATTTTCGGATTCCTCACGATGGTTTGCTTCTTCAGTGTTCCGCTTGTCCCGATCTGGACTTACTCGAACGCATTTTGGTCGAAGTATACGATCGGTGGATTGATTTGGCGTATTTTGGTGTTTTATCTGCTGATTTTCATTGAAATGACAATCATTCTGGGCGCGATAGTCTTACTGCTTTCCAGGAACGGTCAGGACGCGAATTTCGTGATTTGAAGATTCGGGACTTATTTTAAATATTCTTGGCAAATCCGCACGCCTTTTTTTAATAATTTGCAGAAAATTCCATCTAATGTCAGATATCAAACGACTTTTCGACTTTCCCTATCACCAGCAAAAGCACTACAACATACAGGACTCGCTCGCAGCCAAATACGACGGCAAATGGGTCAAATTTTCTACGGACGACTATCTGGCCAAAGCCAACACGATTTCTCGTGCATTGCTAAAACTCGGAGTCGGGAAAAACGACAAGATCGCGGTAATTTCAAGCCGGAATTTACCCGAGTGGCACATTCTCGACATTGGGATTTTGCAGACCGGCGCCCAGAATGTTCCGGTTTATCCGACGATTACCGAAGAAGAATACGAATACATCCTGAACCATTGCGAGGCCAAATACATTTTTGTTTCCGACGACGAGATTCTCGGGAAAGTCAACAAGATCAAGTCGAATCTGACAAATCTCAAAGACGTTTACGGATTCGGTGACAAACCCAATTGCAAGAGTTGGGACGAATTGCTCGAATTGGGAAAGGACGAATCGAACCAGCCTGAAGTCGAAGCCAGGAAAGATTCGATCAAACCCGAAGATCTGGCTACGATCATCTATACATCCGGAACGACGGGAAAACCAAAAGGCGTGATGTTATCTCACGAGAACATTGTGTCGAACGTGCTTGGAAGCGAAAAAAGAATCCCGTTCGAGGCCGGAAAATCGCGTTCCATGAGCTTTTTGCCCATTTGCCACATCTTCGAAAGAATGGTCGTTTACCTCTACCAATATTATGGGGTCGCGATTTATTTCGCCGAATCGATCGACAAGATCAGCGAGAACATCCAGGAAGTCAAACCCAACGTAATGACCGTCGTGCCGCGACTTCTCGAGAAAGTTTACGAGAAAATCCACGCCAAAGGTTCTGAACTGACTGGCATCAAATACAAGTTGTTCTTCTGGGCAATCGGATTGGGCGAACGTTACAAACCTTACGGCGCCAACGGTTGGTGGTATGAAACCCAGCTCAAATGGGCGCGAAAACTCATTTTCAGCAAATGGAGCGACGCTTTGGGCGGACAACTCAAACTCATGGTTTCGGGAAGTGCCGCGTTGCAACCGCGACTTGCCAAAATGTTCGCTGCTGCGGATATTCCCGTCATGGAAGGCTACGGACTTACGGAAACTTCTCCCGTCATTGCCGTGAACTGCATCCGCAACAAGCAATTCAAGATCGGAACCGTAGGAAAACCGATCCCGAACGTCGAAGTGAAAATCGCCCAGGACGGAGAAATCCTGTGCAAAGGCCCAAACATCATGATGGGTTACTACAAAGACGACGCAAAAACAGCCGAAGTCATTACCGACGGGTATTTCCACACGGGCGATATAGGCGAGATCGACAGCGAAGGTTTCCTCAAGATTACCGACCGCAAGAAGGAAATGTTCAAGACATCTGGCGGAAAGTACATCGCACCTCAATTGCTCGAAAACGCCATGAAACAGTCGCGTTTCATCGAACAGATAATGGTCATTGGCGACGGAGAGAAAATGCCGGCTGCGTTCATTCAACCGAATTTTGCTTTCGTGAAAGATTGGGCGCGCATCCACAAACTCGAAATCGGAGACAACAACGACGATATTGTCTGCAACGAAGCCGTGAAACAGCGCATTTGGGAAGAAGTGGAGAAAATGAACACCAAGTTCGGAAATTGGGAAAAAGTCAAGAAAATCGAGCTCACGCCTCAAATCTGGTCAATCGACGGAGGCGAGCTCACTCCTACCTTGAAGCTTAAACGCAAGAATATTCTCGAAAAATACAAAGATCTTTATCAGAAAATTTATGGTTCTCGTGGTGAGTAGCCGCTGATTTACACTTGGAAAGAAAGCTTTCAGGACGAATTTGGAGGCTTTTTTTTGAACCATTAAAGTTCATTAAGTTCATTAAGTTCATTAAGTTCATTAAGGACACTTAGATTGATTTTTCTAACGCTACATTTGTGTATTCGTGGCCAGTGAACAGATGTAACGAATTTTGGAGGCTTTTTTTTAAACCATTAAGTTCATTAAGTTCATTAAGGACATTTAGATTGATTTTTCCGACGCTACATTTGTGTATTCGTAGCCAATGAACAGATGTAACGAATTTTGGAGGCTTTTTTTTGAACCATTAAGTTCATTAAGTTCATGAAGGACATTTAGATTGATTTTTCCGACGCTACATTTTTGTGTTCGTGGCCAATGTTACAGATTTAACGATTTTGGAGGCTTTTTTTGAACCATTAAGTTCATTAAGGACATTTAGAATCGATTTTCTCCAAAAGTTTCGAATTAGCGAGATTATTCTGCAACTTCCAAATCGCAACTGACGCATATTGGCCGACAGCTGTAAAAGCCGCGAATTCGAGAATTTATGCCTCGGTCCGAAACTAAATTCGCGAATCCGCGGTTGAAAACTTTGCTACAATATAAAGGTATCGCCGCGGATGTGAAAGTCAATATCGAAAACGAATTTGTGGATTTCGCCTTTGTCGTCCTAGCTTAATGAACTTAATGCCCTTAATGCCCTTAATGGTTAAAATTATTCAACGAAAAAACGCGACTTAACTACTCTAAACTATGTTAATTGTTTAAAAAGTAGCGGAAAAAAGTCGTAGTTGTCACTCAGCTTTCTTAACATCGGTCTTAGCGGAAACCCCATTCTCATTGATGGCCTCGATCGAAAAGTAGTAAGTCTTCTTCAAATCCATCGCCTTGAACCAATATTCGTTGAAATCGTGGATCATGATGCAGCTGTAAAGCTTGTCTGGCGCGGTTCCGTAGTATAGATTGTAGGCGAACGCGTTGTCGACAGGTTCCCATTTTATGTACGCGCTTCTCTTGTCTTTTTCCGTTCGGAGCACAATCAGTTGCTTGACTTTCTCCGGTTTGGCGCCGTTTCCGTTTCCGAAGATCCGCAAGCCCGAAATCGCGAATTTTCCGGTCGGCATGTGGATGTTCTCGAGTTTGATGAAACGCGTCTGCACGGGTTTTTCGAGCTCGATGTAATCGTGAGGCACATCGGTTTTATTCTTGCTTTTGTCGACCAACACTTTCCAGTTTTTGCCGTCATCGGACGAATAGATTTTGTACTGATGGAAAATTCCGGTCGGTTTCCCGAGAAATTCCGCGTCCTGATCGGCATAATTGATCTGGATGGCGTTCACGGTCGATTTCTGACCCAAATCTGTCGCGATCCATTCGCCTTTGTTCGCGGTCTTGGCCGACCAATACGTCTTGATGCTTTCGTCGTTGGCGTTGTTGGCGAAAAAACTTCCAAGCGTAGAGGAAACGGTGATTGGTTTTTTGTAGTTCAGAAGCATCCAACCCGGAAAAGTTTTGCCGTTCTTTCTCGCTTCCGGCGCATATTGCGGATAGTCGCCAAAAGCCGTGTTGCACCACATCATGTCGTCCTTATCAAAACCTGTCGGCCAAATCCCGATGCGTCTTTCCCAGGTATTCTTGACGCAGACGACCGTTGTCGCCGTATGCCAATATTGTCCGTATTTGTCCTTGAAAGTTCCGCCGTGACCCGCGCCTCTGTTGAATCCGCCGGGTTTGAAACTCAACGGATCCGATTGCGGAACGATATCCGGCTCCAGATCGAACAAAGGCGTTTTCCCGACCACTACCCCATCGGCATAACCGCTGAATTCCGTGCCCGGCGCTCCATATGAAAAGTAATATTTGCCGTTGTGCTTGACCATATCGGCACCTTCGATGAACGGATCGAGGAAAGTGTTGTCCATGTGTTCGCCGAAACGCTGCCAGCCGTAGCGCCAATCTTCGAGAAAATACATCGGGCGTCGGCTTCCTATGGGTTCGAAAGTCTTACGGTTCAGCTCCACGCCCATTACCGGATGCTTGTTGCTCGAACCGTTGTACATATAGAATTTTCCATCGTCGTCAGTGAAAAATCCGGGATCCCAACCGCCAATCGCGAGCGAATCTTTTATCACGAACCATTTCCCATTGGCCGGATCTGTGCTTCCCCAAAGCGAGAAAGTCTTGGTGTAAGTACTTCCGAAAACCACCAAAGTGTCGCCCACGACGCCAATTCCGGGCGCGCACAGATCGTCTTTCGTATCATTCCACGGACGCAGGAAACTTTGCTTGTGGAATTTCCAGTTGAGCATGTCAGAACTTTGCCAATAACCGCCTTGGTTCGTCGAAAAGAGATAAAGGTCGTTTTTGTAGTTAGCGATTACGGGATCGGCAGTCGCGCGGTGTTTTCCCCAAGTCGTGAAATTCTCGTGAGGCGTGTAGCCGTAGTCGATGTTTATCGGATTGCAATATGTCTGCTGTTGTGAAATGCCGAGCATCGGCAGACAAAAAACTAGCGCTTTTACAAGGCTTTTGATCATTTGTGAAGTTGTTGGTTCGAAACATAAAACTACCAAAGATTCATCGGAAACGAAAACGCATCGTCCACATCAACACTACATCAAAATCGAAAATTTACACAAATTTATTATGCATGCATACTACTTTTTGCTATATTTGACTTTGGGACGAACATCCTAACAGCCGCAAGGAAATCGATTGCGTAAAACATGAAAGACAAAACCATAGATTACATTCTTCGTGCAACCTGGCAAGCCGTGGCCCGCATGTATAACGAGGAAGCCAACAAATACGGGGCGACAATGGCCACGGGATTCGCGCTTTTGAGCATGGATCGCGAAGATGGAACGCCGTCGACGGCATTGGGTCCGAAAATGGGAATGGAAGCCACTAGCCTCACCCGAACCCTAAAGTCGATGGAGGAAAAAGGCCTGATCGAAAGACGCCCGAATCCCGAAGACGGACGAGGCGTTCTCATTTACCTCACAGATTTCGGACGCGAAAAACGCGAACTCTCCAAAAACACCGTGCTTCAGTTCAACAATACGATACGCGAAAAAGTGGGCGATGAAAAACTGCGCCATTTCGCCGAGGTTGCCGAAGCCATAAACGAACTCATCTCAGAAAAAAACATTTTCAATACAACTGAACAAATCAAATGAAACGCACTATCAAAAAAGTGGCCGTCGTCGGCTCGGGCATCATGGGTTCGGGAATCGCCTGCCATTTCGCCAACATTGGCGTTGAAGTATTGCTTTTGGACATCGTTCCCAAGGAATTGACCGAAGCCGAAACCAAGAAAGGCCTGACTTTAGAGAGCAAGGTCGTGAGAAACCGCGTCGTGAACGAACACTTGCAGCACGCACTCAAATCGAAGCCCTCGCCTATTTACCACCAAAAATTCGCAAGCAGGATTGCCACCGGAAATACGACGGACGACATGCCGAAATTGGCTGATGCCGATTGGATCATCGAAGTCGTGGTCGAACGTCTGGACATCAAGAAACTCGTATTCGAGCAGATCGAAAAGTACCGCAAGCCGGGAACTCTGGTCACCTCGAACACTTCCGGAATCCCGATCCATTTCATGAGCGAAGGCCGAAGCGAGGATTTCCAGCAACATTTCTGCGGAACCCACTTTTTCAATCCGCCGCGCTACCTGAAATTGTTCGAGATCATTCCGGGTCCGAAAACTTCGTCGGAAGTGCTTTCTTTCCTCAATGGATACGGTGAAAAATTCCTCGGAAAAACTTCGGTTGTCGCAAAGGACACGCCCGCGTTCATCGGAAACAGAATCGGGATTTACGGCATCCAATCGCTGTTCCACCTTGTCAAGGAAATGGGATTGACCGTCGAAGAGGTCGACAAATTGACCGGACCGGTTATCGGACGCCCAAAATCGGCGACTTTCAGAACGGTCGATGTCGTCGGACTCGATACTTTGGTGCACGTTGCAAACGGTTTGTATGAAGGCGTTCCGTCCGATGAAGCACACGATTTGTTCAAACTTCCGGATTTCATCACCAAAATGATGGAAAACAAATGGCTCGGAAGCAAGACCGGACAAGGTTTTTACAAAAAAGTCGACAAGGATATCCTGACTTTGGATTTGGATACCTTGGAATATCGTCCGAACAAAAAAGCGTCGTTCGCGACCCTGGAACTCACCAAAACGATTGAAAAACCGATCGACCGTTTCAAGGTCCTGATTACCGGGAAAGACAAAGCCGGTGAATTCTACCGCAAGAATTTCGCGGGAATGTTCGCTTATGTCTCCAACAGAATCCCTGAAATCACCGACGATCTCTATAAAATCGACGATGCCATGAAAGCCGGTTTCGGATGGGAAAACGGTCCGTTCGAGATTTGGGACGCGATTGGGATCGAAAAAGGCATCGAACTGATCAAAGCCGACAATTTGAAGTACGCTTCGTGGGTTGACGAAATGCTCGCATCTGGAAACAAATCGTTCTATTCTGTCAAGGATGGCGCAACTTACGCTTACGACATTCCAACGAAATCACAGAAGAAAATTCCGGGGCAAGACGCGTTCATCATCCTCAATAACATTCGCGAAAACAAGAAAGTCTGGAGCAATTCGGGCGCGACGATACAAGATTTGGGCGATGGAATCCTGAATCTGGAATTCCACTCCAAAATGAACACGATTGGAGGCGAAGTCATCCAAGGCATTGTGAAAGCCATCGATTTGGCCGAAAAAGATTTCCAAGGACTCGTGATCGGAAACCAGGGCGCGAATTTCTCTGTAGGAGCGAACATCGGGATGATTTTCATGATGGCCGTCGAGCAGGAATACGACGAACTCAATTTTGCCATAAAACAATTCCAGGATACGATGATGCGTCTGCGTTACTCGTCGATCCCGGTCGTTGCCGCACCTCATGGAATGACGCTTGGCGGTGGTTGCGAACTCAGCATGCACTCGGATAAAGTCGTCGCTGCCTCGGAAACTTATATCGGATTGGTCGAATTCGGAGTCGGTGTGATTCCGGGTGGCGGCGGATCGAAAGAAATGGCGTTGCGCGCATCGGACCAATTCCACAAAAACGACGTGGAACTCAACGTGCTTCAGGAATATTTCCTCGCTGTTGCGATGGCCAAAGTCTCGACATCGGCTTACGAAGCGTTCGACACCGGAATTTTGCAGAAAGGAAAAGACGTTATTGTAGTGAACCGCGACAGACAAATCGCCGAAGCCAGGAAACACGCCTTGCTTTTGGCCGAGGCGGGTTATACACAACCTATCCGAAGAAAAGACGTAAAAGTATTAGGAAAGCAAGCCCTGGGAATGTTCATGGTCGGAACCGACAGTATGGAAGCCGGACATTACATTTCGGAACACGACAAGAAAATCGCCAACAAACTGGCTTATGTCATGGCGGGAGGCGATCTATCCGAAGCGACTTTGGTATCGGAACAATATCTGCTCGATTTGGAACGCGAGGCCTTTTTGTCGCTTTGCACCGAACGCAAAACGTTGGAACGCATCCAGTTTATGTTGACGAAAGGGAAACCATTGAGGAATTAGATTTGAGTTATGAGATATAAGTATTGAGATATAAGTATTGAGATATGAGTATTGTTGAGATATTAGTATTGAGATATCAGTATTGTTGAGATATTAGTATTGAGATTGTACATCAACCTTTAAAAGCCATACAAATGAATAAATTACACGAATTAAAAATTTGGCAGAAATCCATCGAATTAGCCAAAGAAGTTTACGAAGTCATTTCAGAACTTCCTCAAGACGAAAAGTACGGACTCGAATCTCAAATGAAACGCTGCGCGGTGTCGGTGCCATCTAACATCGCAGAAGGTGCAGGAAGAAACTCGAAAAAAGAATTTTTCCATTTTATAGGGATCGCGAATGGCTCACTATTCGAATTACAAACGCAACTCATACTTTCATACGAATTAAAAATGCTTAACGAACAAAGATGTAATAAAGTGGTAGAAAAGGTTATCGAACTCCAGAAAATGAATTTTTCATTTCAAAAACGTCTCGTTTAGTCTCACCACTCATAGCTCACAACTCATTACAAAAAAATATGAAAACAGCATACATAGTAAAAGCATACAGAACAGCTGTCGGAAAAGCCCCGAAAGGTGTGTTCCGATTCAAGCGTCCCGACGAATTGGCAGCCGAAACCATCCAGCACATGATGGACGAGTTGCCGCAACTCGACAAAAAAAGGATTGACGACGTAATGGTCGGAAACGCGATGCCGGAAGCCGAACAAGGTTTGAACTTTGCCCGATTGATCTCGCTCATGGGACTGAAAGTGGACGACGTGCCGGGCGTGACGGTCAACCGATATTGCGCTTCGGGACTCGAAACGATCGGAATGGCAACGGCAAAAATCCAGTCCGGAATGGCCGATTGCATCATCGCGGGCGGAGCCGAAAGCATGAGTTTTATCCCAATGGGCGGCTATAAACCCGTTCCAGATTACGCCCTCGCCCAAAAAGGACACGAAGATTATTATTGGGGAATGGGATTGACTGCCGAGGCGGTCGCCAAACAGTTCAACGTTTCGCGCGAAGATCAGGATGAATTCGGATTCCAATCGCACCAAAAAGCGTTGAAAGCACAAGCCGAAGGAAAATTCGACAAACAGATTGTCCCGATCACGATCGAGGAAAATTACGTGGACGAAAATGGCAAGAAAGCCTCGAGAACATATACGGTCGCCAAAGACGAAGGTCCAAGAGCCGACACTTCTCTAGAAGCATTGGGAAAACTGAGACCGGTTTTCGCCGCAGACGGTTCGGTCACAGCCGGAACATCGTCCCAAATGAGCGACGGAGCGGCTTTCGTGATGGTCATGAGCGAGGAAATGGTCAAGGAACTCAATCTCGAACCGATAGCGCGTCTGGTGAGTTTCGCCTCGGCCGGAGTCGAACCGCGAATTATGGGAATCGGTCCTGTGAAGGCCATTCCGAAAGCTTTGAAACAGGCGAATCTCGAGTTAAAAGACATCGATTTGTTCGAGTTGAACGAAGCTTTTGCCTCACAATCGCTGGCTGTTATCCGCGAACTCGGAATCAATCCTGACATCGTGAACGTAAACGGTGGCGCGATCGCACTTGGTCATCCGCTAGGTTGTACCGGCGCGAAACTATCGGTGCAATTGTTCGACGAGATGAAACGCCGCGGCAACAAATATGGGATTGTTACCATGTGTGTTGGGACTGGGCAGGGTTCGGCGGGCGTTTACGAAGTGCTTTAATGGCGCAAATAAGCGAGTAGTATCGACCGAATCCGCGTGATTGCTAAACTGCGAGTGAAAATAATCAAATCATCGGTGTCATTTGTTGACATCCGTGACTAAAAACAAGCCATAACGACATCAGTTCTTCTGGCAAAAAAACACAAAAGATATGGAAACCTCTATCGAAAAAGACGTAACCCGCGGCGGCCAATTCCTGGTCAAGCAAACGCAAGCCCAAGACATTTTCACACCCGAAGATTTTACCGAAGAACAGCGTATGATGCGCGATTCGGTAAAAGAGTTTACCGACAAGGAACTTTGGGCGAACAAGGAAAAGTTCGAGAAAAAAGATTACAAGTATACCGAAGAAACCATGCGCAAAGCCGGCGAAATGGGCTTTTTGAGCGTGTCGGTTCCCGAAGAATACGGCGGACTCGGAATGGGATTCGTCGATACAGTATTGGTTTGCGACTACATTTCGGGCGCGACGGGATCTTTTTCGACAGCTTTCGGAGCGCACACGGGAATCGGGACAATGCCGATCACGTTGTACGGAACCGAAGAACAAAAGCAAAAATATGTCCCGAAACTAGCGTCCGGCGAATGGTTCGGCGCTTACTGCTTGACAGAACCTGGCGCGGGTTCGGATGCGAATTCAGGCAAAACGAAAGCAGTTCTTTCCGAAGACGGGAAACACTACTCGATCACGGGACAAAAAATGTGGATCTCGAATGCAGGTTTCTGTTCGGTTTTCATTGTTTTCGCCAGAATCGGGGACGACAAGAACATCACGGGTTTTATCGTGGAAAACGATCCGTCGAACGGAATCACTTTGGGCGAGGAAGAACACAAATTGGGAATTCGCGCCTCTTCGACGAGACAGGTTTTCTTCAACGAAACGAAAGTTCCGGCAGAGAACATGCTTTCGGAACGCGGAAACGGCTTTAAAATCGCGATGAACGCGCTTAATGTCGGACGCATCAAATTGGGTGCAGCTTGCTTGGACGCACAACGCAGAATTACGACCGAAGCAGCGAAATACGCCAACGACAGAGTGCAATTCAACACACCGATCGCATCTTTTGGGGCAATCCGCTCGAAGTTGGCTGAAATGGCGACGAATTGTTACGCCGGAGAAAGTGCGACTTACCGCGCGGCACACGACATCCAAACCAGAATCGAAGCGCGTGAAGCGGCCGGAGCCGGACATCAGGAAGCTGAATTGAAAGGCGTCGAGGAATACGCTATCGAGTGTTCGATCATCAAGGTCGCGGTTTCGGAAGACGTGCAGAATTGTGCCGACGAAGGCATCCAGATTTTTGGTGGAATGGGCTTCTCCGAAGACACTCCGATGGAATCAGCCTGGAGAGACGCGCGCATCTCGAGAATTTACGAAGGCACGAACGAGATCAACCGGATGCTTTCTGTTGGAATGCTGATCAAAAAGGCGATGAAAGGCCATGTCGACCTGCTTGGTCCGGCGATGAAAGTCCAGGAAGATCTGATGGGAATCCCGGATTTCAACACGCCAGATTTCTCGGAATTGTTTTCGGAAGAAAAAGACATCATCGCCAAACTCAAGAAAACATTCCTCATGGTCGCTGGCGGAGCGGTCCAAAAATACGGTCCGGAACTAGACTCGCATCAACAGTTACTGATGGCCGCCGCCGATATCCTGATCGAAATCTATCTCGCCGAATCGACGATCCTGAGAACCGAAAAACTCGTAAAGTCAATCGGCGAACAAGCTGCCGAAGGACAAATCGCAGCTGCCAAACTTTACTTGTACAAAGCGGTCGACATCGTAACGTCAAAAGGCAAAGAAGGAATAGCATCGTTCGCAGAAGGTGACGAGCAAAGAGTCATGATGATGGGATTGCGCCGTTTCACCAAGTACACGAATATGCCGAACGTTGTCGCTTTGAGAGAAACTGTCGCCCAGAAAGTGGTTTCGGCAAACGGATATCCTTTTTAA
The DNA here is from genome assembly GCF_004295795.1 of Flavobacterium sp. Taxonomy (GTDB): domain Bacteria; phylum Bacteroidota; class Bacteroidia; order Flavobacteriales; family Flavobacteriaceae; genus Flavobacterium. Next base: position 90,641 of record NZ_SEBR01000006.1, read on the forward strand.
AAAAAAATGGCAGTTGCAGTTGCAGTAGCAGTACGCGATTTAGCAGCAGATGTTAACGCTTATCGCTACTGCGGTTACCAATAAATTAAGGTTATTAAATAATAATTAGTTAAGTCAAGCGAAAAGCGTCCGGGTTTGGACGCTTTTTGTTTTGTATCAATCGCGACCTTCGTGTGTCTTCGCAACTGCAACGGCTTCTGCCTTCTGCAACTATTACGGCTTCTGCTTCTGCTACTGCTTCTGCTACTGCAACTACAACTGCTTCTAATTTTTCACAAATCTCATAACGACAATATCGCCCGAGATCAGCACGAGTTTTCCATCAGTTCCGATGTCGAACGCATTCACCTTTTGGATGGCGTTCATGTACGTCTTCTCGCCTTCTCCAGGACAAAACATCTTGGTCGAAATCATGTTTTCGCTGAAATTGAGCCTGTTCCCGACGACCGTGATCGGACCCGAATAATTGTTGCAGCCGTTTTTTCCAGATGCTCGATTTTGCTTGAGATCGACAAAAAGAGTCGGCGCATTTCCGGGATAGAGTGTCTGCATGTCGCCTCCGGAGACGAATTCAAGCACCCAATTTCCGTCGAGCGCTCCGGTTTTCGTGAATTGTGGTTCGGCAGGTTTGCCTGATTTGCAAGACGAAATCAGGACAAGGATGAATAAGACAATCAATTTTTTCATTGTAGTTGTTTTTGTGTCGTATTTAAATTTACGGAATTATTCAGCCGATCCCCGATTTTGAAATTTGTTTTTTGTCCCGATAGCTATCGGGATGAGATTAAGGATTTGAAATTTGGGTTTTCACAACCTCGTTGCTTATTTTTAGGCCGATAAAAACCATAACTATGAAATTACTTGGAATTGGGTCGCGCATCGACCATCCGGAATTTGGAAAAGGCGTCGTGACGAACGTTTCATCGAAAGATTATTGGGTGACATTTATCGAAGGCGGATTGGAAACCATCGCGCTGAACGATACTTTTGAGGTCATCGAGGCGTCGGACAACGAAGTCGACACCGTGAGCTTCTTCGACATCGAAAAATCGCTGAAAACGATCCTGAGAAAGTGGAGCGACGTGACCGAAACCGTTCCGATCGCCGACAAATGGAAAGGCGGAAACCTAAAACTCGAACCCGGCCAAAGTGGCGTTCAGGGAAAAGATGTTCCGATCGATACGTTCTTCAATAAGATCGTCATGGTGCGCGACCGCTTGCGCGTCATGGAACAGAAGATCAATGCGAGCAATCTCGAAAACTCCGAAAAAGTTGAATTGCAGCAATACATCACAAGGATTTACGGATCGTTGACGACATTTAACGTTTTGTTCAAGTTGCAGAGCGACTACTTCGTCGGGGAAAAGTCTAAGTAGTGCATGAGTGGAAAGTGCGTGAGTCAGCAAAAATGCTGCTATTGTTTGGATAGTAAATCGGTCAAAAAAAACGTCTCGAGAGAAATCTAGGGCGCTCCGAACTCCGTACTCAAGAACTTACTAAAATAAAAAAGCGGCCTTTGAGGAAGCGGCCGCTTTTAACTTGCATGAGTATATTATTTAGAGAGTAATAGTATACATCCTGCAAAAACCAAACAAACATTTATTGTAGTCCCTTGAATCTTTATGATGATCTACATGGCAAAGATGCAGCGATTCGGGTAGCGGTTTGTTACAGGATTTTTTTCATTTGTTACAGAATTTAATATTGAGTGGGAAATAGCTATTTCGAGACCGGTTTGTTTCTGGCGGTCGGCTTTCTGATATTGGGTGTCGGGAACTATTTCGTTACGAAACGCAACTTGAACAGGTACTCAAATTACAGAGTCAAACTCGCGCAGAACGCCATTGTTCGCCTCGATGACATAATCTGCAACATGGAATCGGAAGACACCATTTTTACTCACCAATGTTCCCTCTTTGTTTTGGACGACCAACTCGTAATTGACTGCTTGTCGAACGCGATATCACTTTTCGATACGGACGAAACTTTTCCGTTCCTAATCCTTTCCGGACTTCCTTTTCCCAAAATAGACGAGCGAATCATCGGTTGCAAAATCTTGATAAGAAGCTTCGAGGTGACTTCCGGATCCATCCGATTCCAAGCAAAAATCCACCAGGAAAATTTCATGCAGAAACTCGCCTCCGAAGTCAAACTCGAAATTGTGCTCACAGGCAGAAACATCACCCAAAACGCATCTGAAATCAAGTTTGCGCTGAACTTCTCCGTATAAAAAAAGGACCGTATTCCTACGATCCTCTTTTTGCGTAAACAGATAATTTACGTTATACTGCCGAATTTGCTTTTTCGACGGCTCCGTTGACGGCTTGTTCAGCACGTCCGGTCAATTCGTTGAATTTGGACTTAACGGCGTCGAATTTCTGGTTAGCAGCATCGACGATGTTTCCGTATTTGTCAACTGCCTGATCTTTCAGGTCAGTTCCTTTATCCTTGATTTTCTTGCGTGTCTCGCTTCCTTTATCAGGAGCGAACAAAATTCCTAGTGTGGCACCAATCGCAACTCCGGCGAAAAGACCTACCAATACATTCTTGTTCATGATTTCTAATTTTATCGATTATTGTTTCAGTTCAATTTAAAGTGGTCGTCTGCCTTGGATGATTCTCAAGAGAACCACGATGATGGCGATTACGAGCAGGATGTGGATCAGGTTACCAGTTACGATTCCTCCAAAGAATCCGATTGCCCAGATGATGACTAGAATCACCGCGATGGTATAAAGTAAATTTCCCATAATTTGTGTTTTTTAGTTAGACTTGTATTTGTTATTTAGGTTCTATTTTCATTTTAACTTACTCTGGCTTGGATCACCTTGGCGTGCTCGAGGTGGTTTTTCAAGGTCGGAAGCATTTTCTCGGCCCAACTTTTGATGTCGGCGTCAGTTCCTTCTTTCACATAATCCTCGAATTTCTTGATGACTTCCTCGTGCTCGGCAACGAGATTGTCGGCATACGCCTTATCGAAATCGGTAGCAGGTTTTTCGTTGAAATCAGCTACTTCTTCTTTAATGTCTTCAGTAGCTGTTTTCGGGATCGAAATCCCTTTGTTTACCGCGATCGCCTTGATGTCACGTGCAGTTTGCGAGTGCGTTTCGACCATCATGGTCGCGACCGCCTGAACATCTGATCTTGTACTCTTTTGAGCCAATTTCCCGAGTTCAACCTCTTTCATGTCGGTTTCGGCAATAGACATCAAAAAATCTGAATCTTCTTTTTTGACTTCGCTTTCGACTCCTGTAGTGGCGTTGTCGAATTTCTCTTCATTTGCCTTTTCGGCTACTTTCTCCGTATCGGTTGACTTGTCTTTTGTGTCGCACGATTGTACGGTAAATGTCATCGCTCCCAAAAGCAGCATCGACATTGCGCACAACTTGTAAAAAAATGAATTCTTCATGGCTTGGAAATTTAGTTGTTATTGTTATTTACAAAATTCCCAAAAATAGCGCCATCAGCCGTTACAGGATATTGGCCGATTCTTGCAATATTTCCTTTGCGGATGCGAAACTGAACATTTAAACTGGCAGAAACAGCGTAAAAACGGCGCCTTCGCCCGGGTTTCCATCGGCGAAAATGTAGCCGCCATGGCTTTCGCTCATTTTTTTGCAGATTGCAAGTCCGATGCCCGTTCCGGAGTAGTGTTCCTTGTCGTGAAGTCTGTTGAAAAGTACAAATACCTTATTGTTGTATTGCGGCTCGAAACCGATGCCGTTGTCGCTGAAAACGATTTTGTGGAATTTCTTGCCGTTGAGTTTTTTCGCCTCGGGAATCCGCGCGCCATCGACAATCGAATAAGTCACGTTTATTTCCGGACGCAAATCGTCTTTGGCATATTTGATCGAGTTGCTTATCAGGTTGACGAAAAGCTGCTGGATTTGGTAAGGCGTCACTTTGATTGTGGGAAGTTTGTCAGATACGAGCAATGCACGCTTTTCCTCGATTGCCTGAGCCATATCGGTTTTGGCGTTTTCCAACAGTTCGTTCAAATCTGTGAGTTCCTGTTTTTTGTCGCTTCTGTTGAGACGCGTGTACGTCAGCAAATCGTCGATGAGTTTTTGGGCGCGATTGGCCGAAGATTGAATCCGATATAGATAAGTACGCGAACTGTCTGAAACTTTCTCGAAATCGCTCTGGTCAATCCTCGAAATGAACATCTGGATCTTGCGCAAAGGTTCTTGCAGATCGTGACTGACGATATGGTTGAAAGAAGAAAGTTCCGAATTCGTACTTCGAAGTTCGTTGTTCTTTTGCTCGAGTTTTACCGTATTTCGATGCTGACTCGTGATGTCCTGATCGATCCCGATGATGATCTCGCGTCCGTCCTTTGTCGTGATCATCTGGCTTGTCGTTCGGAAATATCTCGCCTTGCGATCGGTTCTCAACACTTTATAGTTGACCGTAAACGCACTTTGGTTTTTGGAACGCTCGAAACAACCTTCGACTTTTTTGCGGTCGGCCGGATGTACGAATTTGAGGAAAGTCTTTATGTCCTGGTCGAAATCGCCGGGTTCGCCTCCCAAAAGCCGGAAGCGATTGTCCGAAAAAAACAACTCCTTCCTATCGAGATCGTATTGCCAATGCCCGATTTGTCCGATGCGCTCGGCATTCTCGAAAGTCTTGTTGGTCAAACGCAGTTTTTGGTTGAGATGGCCAAGGTGTTTGAGGTTTCTCTTGAGCGTGAAAAACGTCAGCAAGAAAACCAAAATCGAGAAAATGACAAGAAACGACGACGTGAAAGGCGTGAACGTAATCTCGTTCTCGTGCTCACGCTGCTGGTTTGCCAGAATGCGTTCCTCGTTTTTGGTGATGGAATTGATCTTGGTCCTGATTTTGTCCATCACCAACTTTCCATCCCACATCGACTTCTGGAATTCCGGGTCTTGCGCCTTGTACTTTTTACCTTGGATGCGATTGTCGCGCAAAGTCTGGAAACGTTCGTTGATGAGCGAATACAATTCGTCAAATTCCTTTTCGCGCGCCTTGTAAATCCCGATTTTCTGTTTGATCTCGAGCAAAGACTTGTTTATGGAGACGTGACTGTAGTCGTAAGGCGCGATGTAGCGTTCATCGCCGGTCATCAAAAAGGCGCGATTGGCCGATTCGGCATCCTTCAACTCCGAAAAAAGGCGTTCCAGATCGACTCTGACCTCAAGCGAATGCCTGATCGATTTCTGTGTCCGCGAAAGCGTATCGATCTGCTTGAAAGAAATGCTGGCGATGAAAAACAGCAGGAAAACGGAAATCACGAAGACCACAGTCAACAACAATGACGGCGATAAGTATTTCCGTAAATTCATACTAGTAGGCTTTTTTTAGATGCTGAACAAGAACGTGTCCTTGTTCAAACCTCCCGTCCTGAATTGCCAGTTTACATTGAGCACTTCCGTAAGCGTTTTTTTCAACGCATCGAAATCGTTCGGTTTTTTCACGTAAACGTTGGCGCCTTTCACGAAAGCGGTCTCGATGTCACGGTCGTCACCCGATGTCGAATAGATCGCGACAGTCAGGTTTTTCAATCTGGCACTGAGCCGGATCGCATCGAGGCACTCAAAACCGTTTTTACACGGCATGTTCAGGTCGAGAAACAAAATATGGGGCAATTCGTTGTCTTCGTCTTCGAGATACTGCATTAGTTTTTCCCCGTCGCTCGCGGTCACGACTTCGGTGTCCATCTTCAGGGATTCTAAAGCGTCTTTAAAGAACAGGCGATCGTCCTCATCGTCGTCTGCTAATAAAACGAGGCTTTTTCCAGGTTTCATGATGTATGTTTGTTGGCGGGATAAAATTACGTCATTCCGAAAACAATTCCTAAAATCTATCTGGCGCCCGCGCGCTTTTTGATGATGCGCTGGAAGGCCGTCGGCGTGAGTCCCGTGGTCTTCTTGAACTGGTTCGACAAGTGGGCGACGCTCGAATAATTGAGTTGGTAGGAAATTTCGGTAAGTGTCAATTCTCCTTCGATGATTAGCTGCTTGGCGCGCTCGATTTTCTGGATGATGATGAAGTTCTCGATGGACGAATAAGTCACTTCCGAAAACAAATTGGAGATATAACCGTAACTGTGGTTGAGGCGATCGGCGAGATAAGTCGAGATGTTCGTATTCGGAAGTTTCTCTTTCTCATAGATCATCTCGATGATGATGTCTTTCGTCTTTTCTATAAGCGTATTCTTGTGGTTGCTCACGATCCTGATTCCGTAGCGCTCCAAAGCCGCTTCAAGCTGTTTTTGCGTGTCCGGCGAAATCGTGCCGCGAATCTCCACTTCTCCCAATTCCTTGAGTTCGTAATCGATTCCGAATTCTTCCAGTTTTTCCTGCAGAATCACCTTGCAGGCGAGGTTTATATCATACTTGACGTAAAGCTTCATCGAGGTTAGTTTTTTGTAAATATATAGCAAAAACCGCGAACTCTGCAAAACGCTTTGTCATATAATTTCCGACTTTTGGTCTGAATTTTTAACAAAATGAAATGCAGGAACTTGTCGCACTAACTGTCCCAATCGACTGGGAATCGATCTTCAAGGGAAGCGAAGACTGGAGTTTCCATTGGGAAATCGTCTTCCGCACCGCCATTATGTACGTGTTGATCCTGACAGCTTTGAGCGTGTTGGGAAAACGTGGCGTAAAACAACTTTCGGTTTTCGAACTCGTGATCATAATCGGTTTCGGATCGGCTGCAGGCGACCCGATGTTCTACAAAGACGTTGGCCTTTTCAACGCATTCGTCGTGTTGGGAAGCATCGTAATCCTGTACAAAATCACGACTTACATAGTCTTCAAAAGCAAGAAAATCGAACAAATGATCGAAGGTAAACCCATTTGTCTCATCGACCACGGAAAATTCTCCATCGACAATTTCAACAAAGAACCGCTCGGATACGACGAATTTTTTGCGGAAATGCGCGTGCAGAGCGTCGCCCATCTGGGACAGGTCCGCAAAGCTATCATCGAGGTTTCGGGCGAGGTCAGTCTCTTTTATTATCCGGACGACATGGTCAAATTCGGCCTTCCGATCATTCCCGAACTTTACGCCGAAAAACATTACCAGATTCTGTCGGGAAACACTTACTCCTGCAGCTTTTGCGGATTCACGGACGAGATAAAACCAACCGACAACCACATTTGCCCCGAATGCCACAAAAATGAGTGGGTAATCGCCATCGACTGGAAGCGTATTTCGTGATTTTCCCGACACGAAAGAAATGGTTTATGTCCCACGGATTTCCGCTCTGCGTCGTAGCAAATAAATCGCCTTATCTGATTAAACCGCGAATTCGCGAATTTTCACCCAAAATCGGATCAAATTCGCGAATTCGCGGCAAAAAAATGTTTGGGAAAGACGATACCTCGATTCCAGAATACGTCGCAAAACCTTAACTTCCAAATGGTTCAAAAAATTCCACTAACAAATCAAGTTTTAGCAAAGAGCAAAGCATCTTAATGCCCTTACTGAACTTAATGGTTTTAAGATTTTGAATTTCGGATTCAGATTGCAACAACTCTATTTCTGCTGAAATTTTCCAAGAATCAGCAAACAGCAAAGCTTCTTAATGCCCTTAATTAACTTAGTGGTTTAAAAACTTCATTTTCGGATTCAGATTGCAACAACTCTATTCCTGCTGAAATTTTCCAAGAATCAACAAACAGCAAAGCGTCTTAATGCTCTTAATGAACTTAATGGTTTTAAAATTTTGAATTTCGGATTTAGATTGCAACAACTCTATTTCTGCTAAAATTTTCCAAGAATCGGCAAAGCATCTTAATGCTCTTAATGAACTTAATGGTTTTAAAATTTTGATCTACAGATTTCAGGCCACGGCGCGCAATTTACCTAAAGATAGCCAATCGCATTCGCCCGATGCGTTAAACACTTGTTAAGCGCGAAAAATCCCGATAGTCTAATGCCTAACTTTGAGAAAGACCTAAAAACAACAACAATGAAAAAAATATTCCTTTCAGCATTCGTACTTGCGGCGTTAGTCGCCTGTAAGTCAAGCGGCAAATCAGATTCAGGCGTTTCACCGTCCAAAACGATCGAGGTCGGATTGGCGCAGAAAAGCGACAGCGGCGTATCCGGAAAAGCGACGTTCACCGAAAAAGACGGAAAAGTCACGTTCACGGCAACGATGAGCGGCCTTAAACCGGGCGTTCACGCGATCCACATCCACGAAAAAGCAGATTGTTCCGCAGCAGACGCATCATCGGCCGGCGGACACTGGAATCCACTCAAGAAAAAACACGGAAAATGGGGCGTTGGAGAATACCACAAAGGTGACATCGGCAACTTCCCGGCTGACCAGGACGGAAACGGAACGATCACCGTCACGACGTCAGAATGGTGCATAGGATGCGGTGATCCGGCCAAAGACATCATCGAAAAAGGCCTCATCGTACACGAAAAAGCAGACGATTTCGTCACGCAGCCAACGGGCGATGCGGGCGGACGTGTGGCTTGCGCAGGACTAATCAAATAAAATCCAATATCCAATCCCGATAGCTATCGGGACAAATTCCAATTGGTTTCAAAAGAACATTTGGAGTGTGATCAAAATCCGGAGGCGTAATGTCACCGGATTTTTTTTGCTGGATTTTCTGCTTCTGCTACTGCTACTGCTTCTGCAACTTTTCGGGCGTGCCGGCGGCCAGCTTCAAAATGGCAGCAAGCAGTGACATTTGCAGATTGGCTCCCAAAAAATTCCGTGGAAGCCGCCGTCGGGCTTCCGCTGCTATCTTTTTGCCATTGGAATCTGAAGTAAAGAACAAAAATCCATCGGGCAAAAAGGATATCCGCTAAAATCCCTCACGCAAAGGCGAATAGCAAAATCCGCTTTCAAAACCAATGCATCAATTCGCGACAACTTTTATTGAATCGGCTCAAAATCATTACTGTCTTCCATTCGTCAACTTGCGACCAAAAAGAAATCTGAAAAATTGGGACAAGGCAACTTAAACCGGCAAGGTTTGGAATTTGCTAAGATGAGAATTTGGGATTTGTCCCGTTATCATCAGGATTGGGATTTGGAATTTGGAATTTGGAATTTGTCCCGATAGCTATCGGGATTGGAATTTGGAATTTGGAATTTGGAATTTGAGATTCGGATTTTCTAAGTTAGCTTTGCGCCATGATCAACCCATCGGCACACGGCTGGATAGACAAATACTTCCACGGGCTCCAACCCGGAACCGACGCCCCGACGGGCGCCGCGGCGATCTTTTACCGCGAGATCCGCAAAACCGGATTCATCTACGGCCACATCATCTCGTTCTACACCAAAGAAACCATAGAAAACCGCGGCTGGCTTGACGAAGAAGTCTCGAAACTGGCTCTGCTGGTCATCTTGCACAGGATTTACGTCGAGATACGCGAAGTTGACGATCGCGAAAAATTCGTGTCCGAAACGATCGCTTTCTACAACGAAATGAATCCAAAGGGATTCAATTTACTCAAGAAAGTGCTTCCTGGCCAACCGCCTTCGCTGAACCTCGAGGAAATCATAGACGAACGCGTCCAGACGAACGACAACATCATCTCGAAGAATTTTTCGCACATCGTCACCAACGCTTTGCTGTTCATCGACGTGCTGGCTTACCAGAAATTCCTCGAAAACGGCAGTATTCCGGACAAATACATCAAACGAGCCGAAGAACTTATCATTTCGGTCGTATCGATGGCTTTACAGACGAAATCCAAAAAATCCAATTACGACACGCTTTTGATCAAATTGTTCGAAGCTTCGTTGCGCTACGGAAAGTTCTCGACGATCGCGGTAAGCAATCTCGAGGCACTCGATTTGAGTTTTTTCACGAATCCGCTCGAGAAATACTATCTGCTCGACATGGCCGGACTCGCTATGTGGAGCGACGGCGTGATGGAGAACGAGGAAAAGTACTTTTTGTACAAACTCGGCGAATTCATGGAGTTGCCTTCGAATTTGGTGGACGATGGCATTTCGGAACTGAACGCTTTCATCGGAACACATAAAAAAGAAATCGCCTACTTCAATTACTCGAATCCGGTCAAACACTTTTACGATCACATGACCGAAAGCGTGATCGTGCTCATCAAGCGGAACAAGAATCGCCTCGTCAAGGAAATTATGCAAAGCGGCGAACTCGTGAAATTGCTGGCGCTTTCAACAACGCGCGATCTGGACGAAAAAGAGAAGAAAAAGGTCCGCAAGCAAATTCTCGACGTGTGCAAATCGATTCCGTCGCTCACTATTTTCCTCGTTCCCGGCGGAAGTTTGCTGCTTCCTATTCTTATCAAGTTCATTCCGCAGCTGTTGCCTTCGGCCTTCAACGAGAACAGCGAGATTGAGTAAAAAACCACCGCCAAATATATTTCCATTGTCGCCACCGATTGTTTAGACCGTTTCGCAGTCGCAGCAAATTCGTGCATTAGTGGCCAAAATCATAAGCGGCGAAGTAAAACCTGAACGCATTCAAATTCGCGAATTTCCACGCCATGTCGTGGTCAAAAAACAGCCCAGGCGAAGAAAATCCGAAGCAAAAAAACGAGCAAAAAAAGAGCCGAACACTTCTGTCCGGCCCAAAGGTCACTTTTAAAAACTACCAAGTTACTTGTTGAACTGCAACTGGTAAACTTCATCGAGATCCGTCTGTGAATTCATGTCCACTTCAAGATCTGTCACATATCCGGAATTCAAGCCGTAAACCCATCCGTGAATCGTAAGATCCTGGTCATTATTCCAGGCATTCTGCACGATCGAGGTCTTGGCAAGGTCGAATACGTTTTCTTTCACGTTCGTCTCCACGAATTTATTGAAACGCTCATCTTCGTCCTGTATTGCGTCGAGCTCGGCTTTGTGCTGGCGATAAACGTCTTTTATATGGCGAATCCAGTTGTCAATGATCCCGATCGACTGATTGCCCATCGCCGCCTTGATTCCGCCGCAGCCGTAGTGTCCGCAAACGATGATGTGCTTCACTTTCAGCACGTTCACCGAATAGTCGAGAACGCTAAGCATATTCATGTCCGTGTGAATCACCATGTTGGCGATATTTCTGTGTACGAAAACTTCGCCCGGACGCGTTCCCGTAATTTGGTTGGCAGGCACGCGGCTATCTGAACAACCGATCCATAGCAACGGCGGATGCTGTTCTTTAGCCAGATCGTTGAAAAATTGAGGATCGAGTTTCAAAGTTTCCTCAACGAACTTCTTGTTGTTGTCGAGCAGTTTCTTATAAAAATTGTCCATTTCTGTTGTCGTGTTTTTTCAAAGTTTCAAAATTAATCATTTTGGTCGTTAGATGAAGCGGCAAATTCACTTTTCCGTTTCAATTGGTCGGCGTGGCGTTTTACGGCTTCAGATCGATGATGTACCGAAACCTTGTTCACGCCATCGTCCGAGTTTACGAGATTGTACGCTTCCTTGAAGCCTTTCAGCCTGACCCTGATGTTGCTGTCTACGGCTCGCACGTTCTTGAATTCGTTGATCAGATCGAGAATGTCGTGGGCGATATAAACCGTATCCGAGGCATCGATCATCACTTTGGAATTGTCCGGAATCTCGTTCAGCGTAGCCTTGATCGCTGCTTTGTTGAGGAATGAAACTTCCTGGGCAAGGTCGATGTGAATCACGTCACCGTCGGCGTATTCTTCCTTGCGGAAATTATACGCGCGTTTGAGATTTCCGCGGATGATGAAAATAATCGAGATCGCCAGTCCGATGCCGACGCCTTTGAGCAGATCTGTGGCAAAAACGCCAACCAAAGTCGCGATGAACGGCACGAACTGGTATTTTCCCTGGTGCCAAAAGTGCAGGAATGTCGAGGGTTTGGCCAGTTTGTATCCGACAAGGATCAAAACCGCAGCCAGCGTCGCATAAGGAATCTTGCTCAAAACCATCGGGATGGCCAAAATGCACACCAACAGAAGCAAGCCGTGTATGATCGCCGACATTTTCGATTTCGCGCCCGCATTCGCATTGGCAGAAGACCGCACGATTACAGACGTGATAGGCAATCCGCCGATAAGCCCGCTGATGATGTTCCCGATTCCCTGGGCTTTCAGTTCCCGATTCGTATCGGTGTAACGTTTTTGTACGTCCATCCTATCCGAAGCCTCGATACAGAGTAAAGTTTCTACCGACGCCACGACCGTGATCGTCGCCGCCGTGATCCAAACCTGAGGATTCGAGATCGCGGTAAAATCGGGCAAAGTGAAAAATCCGATGAAATCGTCGAAAGAATTCAAAGGCGGCAAAGCGACCAAATGCGTGCTTCCCAAAGCCAGTGAACTTCCCGTCGCGATAAAAATCTGATTTAAAATGATGGAAACCGCGACCGCGAAAAGCGCGCCTGGCAGCAATCTAAGTCGTTTCAAGAATCCGATTTTGTCCCAAGCGATCAAAATGGCCAGTGAAACCAACGCAATGACGATCGCGCCGGGCTCGACTCTGGCGATAATGTCGGGAATGTCCGAAAACGGGTTTCCTCCGTCAAGCCTGAACAACGATTCTTCACCCGTTTCTCCGCTTTTGTCGTATCCGAAAGCGTGTTCCATCTGATTGGTTATGATGATGATCCCAATTCCCGCGAGCATGCCCTCAATCACGTTCGACGGAAAATAGTTCGAGATTGCACCGGCTCTGATAAAACCGAGAATCAATTGGAAAACGCCCGCGAGCAGAACCGAAAGCAGGAAAATCTCGAAAGCCCCGAATTTGTTGATCGCCGTAAGCACAATCGCGATCAAACCGGCCGCCGGACCGGAAACGCTGATATTTGAATTACTCAGTGAACCGATTATGATTCCACCGATGATACCAGCCAAAATCCCCGACAATGGCGGAGCGCCGGAAGCGAGCGCAATGCCCAGACAAAGCGGGAGCGCTACGAGAAATACAACCAAACCTGACGCAAAATCAGACTTGAGGTTGGCAAAAATGTTTGTTTTTTTTGTCATGACCTTAGATTTAATACAAAATGGGACAAGCGCGCTTTGCGTTGTCGTTGGAAATTTGCATTAAACCGTTTCGGGCGGCGGAATCAGGATGCGGGCCGAGAAAGAATCGACCATTGGCGTTTGGCGCGCGGCAATAGGGCGCGCGATTTCCTCAATGACAAGTGGTGGATGATGCGGCAAGTGGAATTTGAGTTCCGCCTTGACTTCCTTGTGCGCCAGTTCTTCTTCAGACATACTGAAAAAGCAGGACGTATTCGTAGACTTTTTGATCACGCTCACGATGGAAGGCGTCGCCAAAAAGAAAACGAAAAGCAACAAAACAAGTCTTGCCAAAAGTCTCATGTCACAAAAATAGACGCTTGGCGCGGTTTTCCAAATCTAAGATTAGATTATTTAGAATTATTTTAACCTGAGAAACACAAAAACCTGAAATCGAAATAAATACGACCTCAGGTTTTTTAATGTGGAAATGATTTTTTCTAATGTTGGCTATTTCTTCAGATGTCTTCCTCGAGCCAGGCGTTCATCATCCAAATGGTTTTTTCCTGTTCCGAAATAAAGTCTGACATCATCGAATTCGTGCCCTCGTCTCCTATCTCATCGGTTCTGTTGAGGATTTCCCTCTCGATTTTCAAAAGTTCGGTCAACGAGGAAACAATCAGATGCACCGCTTTCTCGTCTTTGGAAATGTTCTTTCCGACCTCGAGTTTATTGAGTTTAACGTAATCCTCGAAAGTATGCAATGGCGTTCCACCGATCGTAAGGACGCGTTCGGCTATCAAGTCGATCTTGAGCTGAGCGTCGTTGTACAATTCCTCGAATTTCACGTGAAGGTCGAAGAATCGCTTGCCGCGGATGTTCCAATGTATGCCTCGCAAATTCTGGTAATACACTTGAAAATTGGACAAAAGCGTGTTCAGATGCGTTACGATTTCTTCGGATTCCTTGATGGGCAAACCTAAAATATTGGTTTTCATGTCTTGGTGAATTTTGTGTTTGTTGCCCTAAAATTAATCCGATTTCCGATAAGAAAAAATGATAGAATTCATATTTTTATCACAAAATTCAATCGATGACAATTACGCAACTCACATATGTGCTCGCGGTGGCCGAACACAAAAATTTCACGCTTGCCGCCGAAAAGTGTTTCGTGACGCAACCGACACTTTCCATGCAGATCCAAAAAGTCGAGGACGAACTCGGCGTGCTGATCTTCGACCGGAGCAAAAAACCCATCCAACTCACTGACATCGGCCAAAAAATCGTCACGCAGGCCAAGAATATCGTGAACGAGTCGACGCGTATCAAGGACATCGTCGATCAGCAAAAAGGCTACGTTGGAGGCGAATTCAGACTGGGAATCATCCCGACGATCATGCCGACGTTGCTTCCGATGTTCCTCAACAACTTCATCAAGAAATACCCAAAGGTGAAACTTGTGATCGAGGAGCTGAACACCGATGACATCATCACCCGCCTCAAAAACGGACATCTGGACGCCGCGATAGCCGCAACGCCGCTTCAGGAGGAAAAACTCAAGGAATCGCCTTTGTATTACGAACCTTTTGTGGCTTATATTCCGAAAGGTCACGCTTCCGCGGACAAAAAAGAACTGTCGATCAACGATCTGAATGTCGACGAGATTTTGCTTTTGCAGGACGGACATTGTTTCCGCGACGGCATCCTGAACCTTTGCAAAAGACAGGATTTGCAGGAAAACGGACATTTCACGATAGCCAGCGGCAGTTTCGAAACGCTGATCAAACTCGCCGACGAAGGTTTGGGCACGACGCTTCTGCCCTATTTGCACACGCTCGACCTAAAAGAATCCGACAAGGGAAAATTGCATCATTTCGAAGATCCGAAACCTTCTCGTGAGGTAAGTCTGGTGTATCCCAAAACCGAACTAAAACTGCACATAATCGAAGCACTGCGTTCGACGATCGCTGGCGTCATCAAAGGTGCGATCGTGTTCCAGAATGTAGAAATCATCAGTCCGTTACCAAAGAAATGACGAGTGTTTTCATCGCGGTAGGCATCGGTTTTTTGTTTGTACTCTATTATTCAAGAAAAGCCAGGCGAAAAATCGAGGATTGGGAGAAAAAGAGAAGTGCCAATAACGACAACAAAAAAGAGCCTTGAACGGGCTCTTTCTCATTTTACGGGATCACGCAAAGACAGGGTCTCAATTCCGGTTTTTGGTTGGTGTAGAAATCCAGCCAGCGCCTTAGCATCTCGAGTTCATACGGGAGCAACACTTTGAGTGCTTTCCTGAGCTCCTTGACGAAAAGTTTGGGATCGAAACTTACGCGCTCGAGAACGTTTTTGGTGTAATCGTAGATCATACGCGGCATAACTTAAGATTTAGGGTTTTTACTTTCGAATTACTCCCGGATTTTTCAGGTATCGGATATCAAAAGATTCTGAAAATCAGGAAAATCATCGGAGTAAAACTAAAGAACTAAATCATTTCCACAAAGCGATTCTTTCGAAAAAAGCCGATAAAGTGTAATTACTATCGACTAAATACGCATTTTACATAATTATATAGATAATTTTCTTACAATAATTTCAATCGTGCGAATAAAAAAAGGAGCCGTTTAAGCTCCTTTAGTTTTATTTGTTGACATACATAAGACAGGGTTTCAGTTCTGGCTTTTCGACCGTGAAGCCTACCAGCCAGTCTTTCAATTGTTCGACCTCATAGGGAAGTAAGACCTTCAATGCTTTTTGCAATTCCTTTACGAACAGCGAAGGATCAAAGCTGACTCTTTCCAGAATCTCCTTCGTGTAGGAAAACATGGTTCTCTTCATAATTTGTTTGAACGTTTTAACTATTTGGGATTGATTGTTGGTTCTCTCAAATGTAACGAAAAATTAGCGTTAGAGCGTCCATCACACTTTGTTAATTAACAATGGAATTTTTAAAGATCAATGCCGAGTCTTGAATTTCATCGAGGTAAAGAATCGGAAATGCCAAAAAAATCATAAAATTGTTTGGCAGATTTTGAGTTTGTCGGAATGTGAAAATTATGGAAGCAATCGACTACGAGAATCCGAGAATTCGAAATTTAAGAATCAACTTTCTTTCCAAGCCCGAAACATCTCGCGTTTCCCGGGCGGACCGGCCAACTTCTCGACCCGAAAACCAGATTCGATCATCGCGCGTTTTATCGGACTTCTTGCGGCATAAGTCACCAAAACGCCATTCCGTTTGAGCGCCCTGAACATTTTCGCGAAAATTTCCGAGCTCCACAATTCGGGTTGCACGCGAAATCCGAAGGCGTCGAAATAAATCAGGTCGAATCGGTTCTCGTCGGCGATGTCGTGGAAAAATTGCTCGCGTTTGGTCAGCTGGAAATGGGCTGACAAATCAATCGGAGTTCCCCATTTCGACTGGTGCATATCCGCGAAAGCGCCAACAAAATCATCCGCCTTGAGTTCGGATACATAGTTGAGCTGTAAAACTTCGTCGGCCGCGACCGGATAAGCTTCAACGCCAACGTAGTCGACCTCAAAGCCGTCTTTTTGGGCTTGCAGAAAAGTGATGAAAGCGTTCAATCCCGTCCCGAACCCGATTTCCAAAACAGAAACAGGCTTGCCCTCGAAAAGGGAAAGCCCGTTCTTTATGAATACGTGGTAAGCTTCCTGGATCGCGCCGTGTCTGGAATGATAGGACTCGTCCCAATCGGGCAAATGGATCGTGGTCGAGCCGTCTGCCGTGCGCAAAATTTCGCGTTTCACGATTTGATGTAGAGTTTTTTTATCCTCGCGATCGGTCCGGCGCATTTTACCTCATGGCATTGGATGCACGCATCTACACCGTCGTTGAAATGCTTTTGGGCGTTCTTCGTATCTTGGTAAATCAATTCCTGCGCTTTGATGAAAGCGGCGGCCTTTTCCTTGAAAAAAGCGTCGTTCTCGGCCGGATCTGTCATCACCGCACTGTGTATTTTGAGGAAATGGCTCGGGAATTTCCCAATCGTGTCGCCTTTCGTGATGCGTTCTTTCAAGCGCTGGTTGTCGACGTACATCTGCTCCATGAGCATCGCCATTTCGGTCATTTCATACATCTCGAATTTCTTGCCGCCGGCCGAATCTTTGGCAACCGCCACAGAATCTTTCGCGCCAACATTCTCCTTCGTCTCTTTCGAACCGCAGGAAATCAGTAAAACCGAGACTAAAATCGCAATCGGGTATCGCATTTATTCAGAGATAAGCACGCCGTCGGCCATGAAAGCGTAAGTGATTTGCGGTTCCTTGATCTTGTCGATATCGGCTTGGGATTTCCCTCCGTCTTTGGCGTAATGCTTCAATTCGGCTACTGAAATCACATCCAGATAAGCTTTCCCGGAAACGATTGCCGTAGAATTGTCAGCGTTCAAAGGCACGAAAAACTCGTAATCCTTGAATTTCACGAACGCCTTTTTGTCTTTCGGCATGTCCATTTTCATCCAACACCCTTTTTTCTTGCAGACGCTATTCACTTTCGACTTGAACTTCACGGCAATCGTATCGCCCGTTTTCAACCCTTCGTATTTCTTTAGCATCGCCGCATCGCTCAACGCTTTTTCAGACGTGATTTTCTTTCCGAAAGACGCGTATTTAGGCTCTTGCTGCTCGGTCGAAAGCACTTGCGGAAAACGCGGATCGTCGTTTTTGGAAACATAATTCGCGGCCAAAAGTTTGCTTTCGTGGCTTCCGATTTGCGCTACTGTATCTTTCTTGATCGTGTCGGTTGTTGTTTCAACAGGTTGATCCGGAGCCGGTTTGCTTTCTTGTTTGCAAGAGGCAAGCGCCAAAACCGCAGCCGAAAGTAGGAGAACTTTTTTCATATGTCGTATGTGTTTTTTGTCTGTCGCGCAAAAATAGCGGTTTTTTTACAATGCCGCTATATTTTAACGGGTTAGTGGTTTGTGCCGTTATTGAACCGATGTCTTTTTTGCTTCGCAGCCAACATTTCTGGCACTTGTTGTCAAATTTAGAATTTTACACCCATAAATAGCATAGCTATAAAGATCAGGGCGTGCCGGCGGCGGGCATTTTACAACGTTCACTTCTGCGACTGCAACTGTTCGCAGCAACTAAAACAAAAAGCCGCCGTCGCGCTGCAGCCACTCGCTTTTGTCCAGCTTAAAGGGCTGGCCAAAGAGCTTAGACAATGGCGGCATCGCTCACGCAGTCCGGATTCCGATTCAAAAATCCTCCCAAAATCAAGAATCGGTTCCAAATCAAAATCCCAAAAAAATAGAGACGTCAAAAACGCCAAGAACTCAGGGACTTCCAACTCAGGAACCAAGGAACTTTGCACTCCGGCACTTCTAAATTTTTTTCAGCCCTCGATTTTTAGTATTTTAGCGGCAGTGACAAAAAAGTCGCCAACACAAACCTAACTTTTCGGTCAAATATCTGCAAATCAGATAATTGAACCGTTCAGTCCGTAAAAACCCAAACGATAATGAATGTCAATGCAACAAACGAAATCGATATAGTTCGCGCATCGGGGACAAAAATCGATGCTGTAGATTTCGAAAACCTCGTCTTCGGGAACATTTTTTCCGATCACTTGCTCACGTGCGATTTCCGCAACGGCGCATGGGAAAAACCGCTTATAAAACCGTACGAGCCGTTCACGCTTGATCCATCGGCCAAGGTTTTTCACTACGGACAGGCGATTTTCGAAGGCATGAAAGCCTACAAGCACGATGACGACAGCGTTTGGTTGTTCCGCCCTGACCAGAATTACGAGCGCTTCAACAAATCTGCAACGCGTCTGGCCATGCCCGAAGTCCCGGAATGGATTTTTATCGAAGGCCTCAAACAACTCATCGATCTCGAACGCGAATGGGTCAAAAAAGGAAAAGGCAACACCTTATATATACGTCCGTTCATGATCGCGATCGGTTCTGGCGTCGTGGCCGCTCCTTCTACGCAGTACAGATTTATGGTGATCCTTTCTCCGGCAAAATCCTATTATTCGGGAGAAGTGAAAGTCATCATCGCCGAACACTACAGCCGCGCGGCAAACGGCGGGATCGGAGCCGCGAAAGCCGCCGGAAACTATTCGGCACAATTCTATCCGACCAAACTCGCAAACGAAAAAGGATTCCAGCAAATCATCTGGACAGACGACGCAACGCACACCAAACTCGAGGAAGCCGGGACTATGAACGTGTTTTTCCGCATCGGAGACACTTTGTTGACCGCGCCAACCAGCGAGCGAATCCTTGACGGCGTGACGCGAAAAAGCCTTATCGACATCGCCAAGCGCGAAGGAATTGAAGTCGAAGTGCGGTCGGTCTTGGTATCGGAATTGGTTGAAGCGGCCAAAAATGGCCAACTCAAGGAAGTCTTCGGCGCCGGAACCGCGGCCGTCGTAAACCCGATCGTCGGTTTCAGCTATGACGATGTCTACTACGAATTGCCGAAAGTCGAGAATTCTTACGCTTCCCAACTCAAGGAAAAACTCACGAACATCCAATACGGACTTGCCGCGGACGATTTTGGTTGGATGGTGAAAGTCTAGACTCGGCTATTCATTGTTCGTTATTCCGAAACTAAAATAAAAATCCCGTTTGCTTTGGCGCGAACGGGATTTCTTTTTACTTCTAGTTGTTTCGAAGATTATTGCAAAGGGCTAAAAAAAATTTAACATTTTTTACAGATTTTCTGTAAAGCAATATCACAGGGATTTTGTAGGGATAAACATTTGCCCCTTCCCTGAAGGTAAGATCGCGATTTTAGAAATATATCGTTTACAGAAAATCTGTACTTTTTGTTAAAAGAAGTCTTCCTTTTAAACTTTCGCTACCAAATCGACATTGGCAAGCGGCGAAAAACAAAAAACACAAATACGTTCGCTCGGAAAATAAGCCATGAATGCACGGATTAGTTCCCTGGACGTATTCGGCCTTCGTATACTTTTCAGCTACAAACGTTACTATTTCAATACAACGATTGCAATTTAGTTCCGACAGCTTTCGGGATGGGATTTGGACCTGGGATTTTATAAAGATACTTGACCCAATATTTTCGAAAAATCAGGCTTGAAGTAGTTCGGGCCTTTCATGACTTTTCCGTCTTCGCGGTAAATCGGTTTTCCTTCGTGGTCGAGCTTGCTCATGTTGCTGCGCTGGATTTCGTCGAAAACTTCCTCGATCTTGTGTTGCAGCCCGTGTTCGATTATCGTTCCGCATAAAATATAGAGCATGTCGCCCAAAGCGTCGGCAATTTCCACGACGTCATTGTTTTGGACGGCTTCGAGATATTCCTCGTTTTCTTCTTTCATCAAATTGAAACGCAGGATGTTTTTGCTTTCTCCCAAATCACCTCTTGGGGATTCGGCATATCCAAGGCCAAAAGCCGTGTGGAATTCCTTTACGGAGTCGAGTTGTTTTTGCATGGTCTGACCAATTTTCTACGTCCGAAAAGTAGTGACGAACTGCTTTGTATTGGCTACATTTGCACGAAATTTATACACAATGTTTTCACAAGGCCAACTCATTTTCGCGGGCGTTTTCCTGGTTTGTTTCATCGTCGCGGCAATCGTGATGTATCGCAAGGATTCCGGCTTGCACAAGCGCGAATACAAAGGAAGTTACCGCGTTCTGATCGTGTTTTTGCTGTTCATCGCCGCCTTGTTCGCCATCAAATTCTATATGAAACACTAAGTCGGTTCCCATTGTGGAATCGGTTTCATAACTTTAGCCCAAACCAACGCTTTTTCTGCAAATGCGCATACTCAAATACATTTTCCTGCTTCTGATTCTCGCGCTTGTGGGCATCGTGGTTTTTGTCGCCACACAAAAGGGCGAATACGACGTGGTGCGTTCGGCCGTGATAAAAACCCCAAAAGCCGTGGTTTTCAATTATGTGAACGACTTCCGCAACTGGGAAAACTTCAGTTCTTGGACGAAAGGCGACGCGTCGACCAAGTTTACTTATCCGGCGGTGAGTTCGGGCCAAGGCGGATCTGTTTCGTGGAAATCAGCTGACGGACAAGGAAAAATCGTCAACACCTATTCCAAAGACAGCGACAGCCTCGCCCAAAAAATGGAGTTCAACGGCTTGCCTTCGCAGATGTCATGGAAGTTCGAACAAGTAAAAGGCGGAACTAAAGTCACTTGGCGCACAAAAGGAAAAGTCGGATTCTGGTATAAAGTGCAAGCTGTGGCCAAAGGCGGACTCGAAAAACTGCTTGGCGCGCAAAACGAGCAAAGTCTGGCCAATCTCGACAAGACTTTGGTTTACGAAATCAACACTTTCTCGATTGCCGAAAACGGAACGGTCTACAAAAGCGGCGCGAAATTCCTGCAGATGACGATTTTGAGTACGATAGAAAACGCTCCGAAGAACATGCGCGTGATGTTGTCGAAAATGCAATATTTCTTCCGCAAGAACGACATCGCATCCAACGGAAAACCTTTCGTGCTTTACCACTCTTACGATTCGGCCAACAACCGCACGCGTTTTTCGGTCTGCATTCCGATAAAAGAGGAAGTCCGCACATCAGAACACAGCGACGTGACTTATGGCGAATTCGAGACGATGAAGTCTGTGAAAGTCACGCTAAACGGAGATTATTCGCATAGAGCCGAAGCCTGGAAACGCGCCGGAGATTACATCATCAAATCGAAACTTGAGCGCGATCCCAACATTCGCGTAATCGAGGTTTTGGCCAAGAACATCGACGATTCCAAAAGTCCTTCGAAATGGGTGACGCAACTGTATTTCCCTTTGAAGGCTTATTCGGCTCCGGTTCCGAACCCTGCCGCAATCGTTCGTCCGACGGTTCCCAAACCAAAACCCGCTACCCAAAACACAGCCGAATTTTCGATCCAATAGCCATTAAACCCTTTGGCTTCCGAATAGTCCAACCTACAAATCCGCGATTTGGAAGAACAGGAGTTCATAAAGCGATTGCTAGATCCGAAGACGCAAAACGAGGCGTTCCGGAAGCTTGTGCACGACTATAAACGGCCGTTGTACACTCATATCCGTTCGATCGTTTACGACCACGACGATGCCGACGACGTACTCCAGAACACTTTCGTGAAAGTTTTCCAATTCCTTTCCGGATTCAAGGGCGAGAGCAAACTTTATTCGTGGATGTACCGCATCGCGACTAACGAATCCATCACTTTCCTGAACCAAAAAGCCCGGAAAAGCGGCATCAGCAATGAAGAACTGCAATCGAAATTGGTAGAGAATCTTGAAGCCGATGTGCATTATGACGGATCGGAAATGGAACTCAAATTGCAGAAAGCCGTCTCGCTCCTGCCCGAAAAACAGCAATTGGTTTTCAAGATGAAATACTTCCAGGAAATCAAATACGAAGAAATGTCAGAAATTTTGGGCACTTCAGTCGGCGCGCTAAAGGCTTCGTACCACCACGCCGTCAAAAAAATCGAAGAATACGTAAAGGGAAATTAAACCCTCGATAAAATTGTAAGTCAAAAGGATATGAACGCATTCAACCTCGGGAACGAACCAAAATTCAAAAGCGGCTTCAAGTCGCCGGACGGTTATTTCGACAATCTCGAAGACGCAATCCTCGCAAAATTACCAGTAAACGAACCAAAAGTCGTTTCGCTTTTCGCGCGTCACAGAACCACATTTTATGCCGCGGCCGCCATCTTGGTGCTTGCTTTGATGATTCCTGTTTACCAGTTGCTGGAAAAACCGTCCGAAAACATCGATCAGGCGACACTCGAAAATTATCTCGCCTACGAATCGGGCTTGAACCAATTCGATCTTGTAAACGAACTCGGGACAGAAGATATCGAGCATCTGCAACAACAAACCGAACTTCCCGTTTCGGATGAAGCCATCGAGGCCGTGCTTTCGGACAACAACATTGAACACATCATAACAGAATAAACGATGAAAACGAAAAACCTTTTAACGCTTTTGCTGCTTTTGCTTTCTATGGGAATTTTCGCTCAGGACGGACGCATGCTCAAGGAGAAGAAAGAACAGATCAAGTCGCTCAAGGTCGCTTTTTTGACCGAACAATTGCAGTTGAGCTCCGATGAAGCCGAAAAATTCTGGCCTATTTACAACGCCTTTGACGACAAGCAGTTCGAACTCCGGAAGGAAAAACTCGATGCCTTGAGAAAGAAGATCAACGACGGCGATTTGACAAACATGACAGAGAAAGAAGCGTCTTCGTTGCTTTCGCAGATGGAAAGTACCGAAACCGAACTCTATCAGCTCAAAAAGAAATTGGTCGCCGATTTGAGACCCGTGATTGGAGCGGTAAAAATCGTAAGGCTAAAGAAAGCCGAAGAAGATTTCAATAAAAAGTTGTTGCAGCAATACAGACGCAAACGAGACTAAAACCGACAAACCAAAAAGGAGCTTTAACGGCTCCTTATTTTTTGAAACGGATTCTGACCAATTTGTCTTTTCCGGCCGCATAAGCCGTGCTGTCGTTGGCGAATCTTATCGTGTAAAGCGAATAGTCGTTGAGCAATTGCTTCCAGGATTTTCCGCCGTCGCAGGAATAGTGAAGTCCCGACGCTCCGACGCTTGCCAATCCCAGACCTTTCGATTTCGGAACGAACTGAATGCACGAAGCATAGCCGAATCCTTCATTTTCCGCTATCAATTTCCAGGTTTTTCCGCCGTCGTAAGTGATCGCCTTGTTTTCCTGGTTGCGGTTTTGCCTTTCGTAATCGCCTCCGGCCACCATCCCAATTTTGGCATCGTAGAAATCTGCGGTAAAAATGCCCGTCATCGACTTTCCCGAAACGATCGGCGTGTCGTAGATTTTCCAGGTTTTTGCCTTATCGGATGAAAAAAGGACGCGCGCGTGTTTCCCGCCGGTTACTATCCAGGTGTTGTTTCCCTTTACTACGATGTTTGTGTTCGATGCGGCGAACGCGGCTTCACCTTCGGACGTCTTCGGAAGTTTGGCGCAGTCGATTTTCGTCCACGAATTTCCGCCGTTTCTGGTCACGAGCACGCTCAGGCAGTTTTCTATCGGATCGCCCATCGCAATGCCTTCCTTGTCGTTCCAGAATTGCATACTGTCGTAAAATATCTTTTTGTTGTCGTCCTTGTGCACGATTTCCCGCTTTCCCGATGCTTTATCGACCTTGACCAAAAATGCCGGGCTGGCCACGTTCAGCAAAAAAATCGATTTTGAAGTTTGGGCGATGCTTCGGAATTCAAGTGTGTCGGGAGAAAAAGTTTCCGACAACGTCTTTTTGGTTGCCACGTCGTAGTAGCCGTAACGCGATTTGTCGGCGGCGTACCAGATTTTGTTCCCATCGATTGTTATCGCCCGCGATGAAAAGCCTCCGGCTAGCAAAGTGTCGACTTCGACCTTGGTGAAATTGTCAGAGGTGAATCGGCTTGACCGAAAGGACAAAAACGTGAAAATTAGCAGTAATGGTGTAATGTATTTCATATGCTTAATGGTAACTTTCGATTAAAGATAGTCAATAAAATCAAGGCTTGGAAGCCAATGCGATTTTTTTGGCACAGTGTTTGAATTTTGGCTTTCAAGAAATTCAGCAACCAAAAAAACCAAGATTATGAAAACCAGGATATTTTACTCGATTTTCAGCCTGTTCCTCGCAACGGCTGCTTTTGCCCAGGACCGGACAACTGTCACGGCGACCAATTATGACGTGAGTGATAACCTCGACCTGAAAGCCGTCGCCTCGATTTTTGGCGACTCGCGCAATCTTCAGGATTTTGAGCAGCGATTGAACGATCCTGACAATCAAATCTCCAACCTTGACCTTAACCAGGACAACGAGGTCGATTACATCCGCGTGATAGAATCGACTCAGGGAAACACTAGACTTGTCGTGCTCCAGGCCGTTTTGGATAGGGATGTTTACCAGGATGTCGCCACGATCGAAGTTGAGAAAAGTGGAAACAATGTTCAGCTGCAGGTTGTCGGTGACGTCTACATGTACGGCCCGAATTACATTTACGAGCCGGTCTACGTAACGCGTCCGGTTTTTTATGACGCTTGGTGGGGAATCGGTTACCAACCTTACGTTTCATCTTGGTATTGGGGATATTACCCGTCTTACTGGCATGTTTGGAATCCGATGCCGGTTTACCGATACAGAAATCACGTGCACGTTCACGTCAACGTCCACAACCACTATAACTACGTGAATGTGAGAAGAAGCCGCACGGCAGCTACGATGTACAACGGCCGACGCAACGACGGTTATGCCCGACGCAATCCGAACCAATCGTTCGCCCAACGCCACGCCAACGTCTCCAACCGTCACGAACTCGAGAAAAGACGTGGTGATGCCAGACCGACAAGAACATCGGACGGAACCCGCGCCACAAGAGCGAATGGCACAAGAGCCAACAACGGCACAAGAGCCGAAGGCACAAGAAGCAACCGCGAAACGATCAAGAACGCGACGCGCAACAACGAGAAAGCCACGATCAAAAATTCGGGAACACGCGATTATCCAACGCGTTCCAACCCGAGAGGCGGACGTGAAAACGGTACGATCAAGAACGCGACCCGCGACAACGGAACGATCAAAAACGCCAATACAAGAGGCGAAGGACGCGCAAACGAAACCCGGGAAATACGCGCTACGAGAAGCGAAGCCACGCCAAGAACCCAAACTTCTCCCAGAAACGAATCAACGCCGAGAGCAGTGAATCAGCCGAATCGCGCCACTCGTTCCGAAGCTCCGCAAGCGCAACCGAGACAATCGGCACCGCAGATGCAGCAACCGAGACAATCGGCTCCGCAAATGCAACAGCCAAGACAATCGGCTCCACAAATGCAGCAGCCAAGACAATCGGCTCCGCAAATGCAGCAACCGAGACAATCGGCTCCACAAATGCAACAACCGAGACAAGCGGCTCCGCAAATGCAACAACAACCGAGACAGTCGGCTCCGCAAATGCAATCACCCGGTGGCGGTGGCAGCAACAGAGGTGGAAATGGCGGCGGCGGCGGCCGAAGAAATTAAAATCACGACCCTACATATTCCCAAAAAGCATCGTATGACACGGTGCTTTTTTGCGTTCCAAAAAAAAGGGCGCGCTTATCATTAATACGGTTAATAATCATAACTTTGCACCTTTATTCTTTATTGGAATCATGAGTTCACAACATCACGGCCTCCACAACAAGCTTACTTTTGCGGGCCTTTTGATTACCCTCGGGATCATCTACGGCGACATCGGTACTTCCCCGCTCTATGTAATGAAGGCCATAATTGGTGAGCACGCCATCAACAAAGACATCGTCCTGGGCGGAATTTCCTGCATTTTCTGGACGCTGACACTACAAACCACGATCAAATATGTCCTCATAACCCTTAGCGCGGACAACCACGGTGAAGGCGGGACTTTTGCACTTTACGCGCTCGTCAAAAAAACCAAGATCAAATGGCTTATCGTGCCCGCAATCATTGGTGGCGCGGCTTTGCTGGCAGATGGAATGATCACGCCGCCAATTTCGGTATCGTCCGCGGTTGAAGGCGTCAGGACATTTTATCCTGAGCTTAACACAGTTCCAATCGTAATCGGAATTCTCGTTTTCCTGTTTACCATACAACAATTCGGAACCAAACTCGTGGGCAAGTTCTTCTCGCCTATGATGATGATCTGGTTCGTGATGCTCGGAGTGCTCGGATTTATCCAGGTTATGGGCCATGCCGAAGTTCTGAAAGCGCTCAATCCTTACTACGGATACGAACTTTTGAAGATTCACCCTGAAGGATTTTATGTGCTGGGATTCGTTTTCCTTTGTACGACCGGAGCCGAAGCTTTGTATTCTGATATGGGACATTGCGGCCGAAAGAACATCCGCGTCAGCTGGATTTTCGTGAAAACGGTTTTGGTTTTGAATTACTTCGGACAAGCCGCATATCTCATTCAGCACGAAGGACAGACTTTGCAGGCGCTCGGCGGTGATTTCGGAAACCCGTTCTATCTCATGATGCCGGACTGGTTCAAGCCTTTCGGAATCGTGATTGCGACAATCGCTGCGGTAATCGCTTCACAAGCCATGATTTCGGGATCGTTCACGCTGATCAACGAGGCGATGCGACTCAGTTTCTGGCCAAAAGTCAAGATCAAATATCCTACGGAACTCAAAGGACAACTTTATATTCCATCGATAAACTGGTTTTTGCTTGCCGGATGTATAGGCGTCGTGCTGCACTTCCGCGAGTCGAAACACATGGAAGCCGCTTACGGATTGGCGATCGTCCTGTGTATGATCATGACTACGATCTTGCTCAATTATTACATGATCATGAAGCGCATCCCGTGGTACATTTTCTCTCCTATCGTCACGGTTTACCTTATTATCGAGTGCTCCTTCCTTTGGGCGAATCTCGACAAATTCCCTCATGGAGGCTACGTTTCCCTTTTCATTACCTGCGTTTTGATCGGTGTGATGGCGACTTGGTTCAAGGCCAAGAAAATCTCCAAAGCTTATACGAAATTCGTCAAGATCGAAGATTACAAAAAGGTTTTAGCCGATTTGAGCGTCGATTTGTCGATTCCGAAATATGCGACGCACCTCGTTTATATGACAAATGCGAACCGCACCGACGAAATCGAGGAAAAAGTGATGATCTCGATTTTGCAGAAACGTCCGAAGCGGGCCGATCTTTACTGGTTCGTCCACGTGAATATCCTTAACGAGCCTTATAAACGCGAGTACAAAGTGACCGAAATCATCAAGGACGACTTGTTCCGGATCGATTTCAACCTCGGTTTCCGCGAGCCGACACGTATCTCGATGATGTTCAAGGAAGTACTGAAAGACATGGTTCAAAAAGGCGAAGTCGACGTCACGTCTCGTTACGAATCGTTGAACCGAAACAACATCGTGGGCGATTTCAAATTCGTCCTTTCGGAAAAAATCCTTTCATACGACAGCGACCTGGGCTTCGACGAAAAAGTCATCATGAACACTTATTTCGCGATGAAGAAGTTCAGTTTATCCGAAGAAAAAGCCTTCGGACTCGACAGCAGTTCGGTCAAGGTCGAAAAATTCCCGCTTTTGCTGCATCCACCTGAAAAGATGGAGCTTACGCGAGTTTACAGAAGAAAGGAATAGTCATTTTTTGACAAGTTTACCTTTCAGTATCTGCCCCGGATCCGAAATCGAATAAAAATAAATCCCACTGGGAAAACCGGAAACGTCCAAGATTTGTTTGTCTTGGACGTTTTTCGTCAATAACAAGCGCCCGGAAGCATCGTGAAGCCTGAATTCGGACGGATTTTCGATACTGAAAGTGAGCTGCGTATCGGCCGGATTCGGAAAAACGACAGTATTCGATTTTGCAATCCCGGTAAAACCAAGACTTTGGCACTGTTCGCAATTGCGCATAAAAGTGATAGCAGCATCAGCTTCTATCGAAATATTGAAAGCCTCACCAGATTCACAATCTTGCAACAAACTGGCCTTGAGCCACTTTCCCAAGTAAGTTTCAATCACGGCATGTTGTTCCGCTCGCGTGATATCAGGACTCGGGCTGCACGTAATCTCGCCAAACTGGCAAAGCGCATTGAAATCGGACATCTGGCAATGACTCGCGCCAGTGATCGAAACGAAAGTCTTGCAGTCGCTTTGCAAGTTTTGGTACACAGGAAGTTGGTTCGTAGAAGCCGGCGTGATACAATCATTGGAACCCGCAAAAATCAACGCGGGTACCGAGATCGAGGAAGCCGCCGCGACTGCCGACGGGCTTGTCTCTGCTGCGGCCAAAACCGCCAAAGCAGCTATTTCAGGATGCTGACTCGCGGCAAGAACAGCTGCGCCGCCACCCATACTGTGCCCCATGACGCAGTCTGCCTGAGCGATTTTGCCGAAAAAAAATGCGTTTCCGTCGAGGTGCTGCGCATGAAGTTGCGTCAGACAGAACGCCAAATCTTTTGCGAAGGCGTCGTGAGATGGCGCAAGTCCGGTTTCCGTTTTCGGAAATATCAAAAGAAAACCCTGAGGCACGAGCGATTCCCAAATGTTGGAATAGGCAGACCACGTCATCACGAAACCGTGTCCGAACGCGATTGGCGGAAACGTCGCATCGGCTGGCGCGGCATTTTCTCCCGAAGTTACCGCCGGATAATAAATCTCCACATCGATAGTACGATTGTTTCGGGAAACGTCTGTATAAGTGGTCGAAAGGTGTCCGATCGCAAAATTTTGCGCCGACATCGGAACGCATACCAGAATCAGCAAAGAAAGTAAAATTGTTTTCATGGATCTATTTTTTGTAACAATCTAATTTACAGTTAATAATCAAATAATGGCCATATGTTAACTTCTGACAAACATTTGTTTAACCGCGCGTTTGTGTTCCGAATTGTGCTACCTTTGCGCCTCAATTTCCAAAAATGAGATTACACCGAAACCTCGTTTATACGACGATCGACTCGCTTAACGCGATTTTCAACGAAGGCGAATATGCCGATAAAGTCGTCGCCCGCGCACTCAAGAAAGACAAGCGTTGGGGCAGCGCCGACCGCAAGTTCGTAGCCGAGACCATATATGAAATCGTGCGATGGAAGCGACTTTACGCCGAAATTGCCGAAGTACGCGAACCTTTTGATCGCGACAACATCTGGAGAATGTTCGCCGTTTGGGCTGTCATGCGCGGTTACCCGATTCCGGACTGGAACCAGTTGCAAGGTACGCCTGAACGCAAGATCAAAGGCCGTTTCGACGAACTGACCAAAACCAGAAAACTCAAGGAATCGATTCCCGATTGGATGGACGAACTTGGCGTGAAAGAACTTGGGGAAGAGAAATGGGCGAAGGAAATCCATGCCCAAAACCAACCTGCTAAAGTGATTCTGCGTGTCAACACGTTGAATACGACAAAAGAAAAACTGCGCGCCATTTTAATGGATCTCAACATTGAGACCGAATTTCTTCCCGACCAGGCCGACGCTTTGGTGTTGAAAGAACGCGCCAATGTTTTCCTTACGGATGCATTCAAGCAAGGACTTTTCGAAGTTCAGGATGCCAGTTCGCAATTGGTAGCGCCTTTTCTCGACGTAAAACCTGGAATGAGAGTCGTCGACGCTTGTGCCGGAGCGGGCGGAAAAACGCTTCACATGGCGTCGTTGATGGAAAACAAAGGCCAATTGATCGCGATGGACCTGTACGAAAGCAAGCTCAAACAACTCAAGTTGCGCGCCAAAAGAAATGGAGCGTTCAACATCGAATACAGAATAATCGACTCGACGAAAGTCATAAAAAAACTTCAGGAGAAAGCCGACCGCGTCCTGATTGACGCACCTTGCAGCGGACTTGGCGTACTCAAGAGAAATCCCGACGCCAAGTGGAAACTGCAACCTGAATTCATCGACAACATCAGAAAAGTGCAGTCGGAGGTTCTGGAAAGTTATTCGAGAATGGTCAAACCCGGAGGAAAATTGGTCTATGCGACTTGTTCTGTGTTACCGTCTGAAAACCAGGAACAAATTGACCGTTTTTTAACAACCGAGGCGGGCAAAAATTTTACCTTTGTGAAAGATGAAAAAATTCTGGCCTCAGAATCAGGATTTGACGGATTTTATATGGCTTTATTAGAAAGAAAACAATAAGATTACCCCAATGAGAAAAATCTACGCTTTATTAGCTCTTGCCGTTTTTTCGATTTCGTTCGCCCAGAACGGTGCGCCGGCATCTCCTTACTACAACGGTTTCAATTTCAATTTGACCGGAACGGCGCTTAAGAACGCTTTAGCCACGCTTACCCAAAATAAGCACACGCATCAACTTACTTACGCACAGGTTTGGGATGCGCTGCAACTTGTAGATCGCGACCCGTCCAACTTGAGCAATGTTTTCCTGGTTTACGGATGGGAAAATGGCGCTGATTCCGATGTTACGAATGATCGTTCCCGCGACCGTTTCAACAACGGAGGAAGCAACGGACAATGGAATCGCGAACACACGTTCGCACAGGCCTTGGGCAATCCGGCTTTGGGTCAGGAAGGTCCGGGTTCGGATGCGCATCACTTGAGAGCAAGCGACGTGCAACGCAACAACTCCCGTGGAAACCTGAAATATGCCGCTGGTTCAGGCGTGCAGTCTTCAACCGTCAACGGCGGATGGTTTCCTGGCGATGAGTGGAAAGGCGATATAGCAAGGATGATAATGTACATGTACCTGCACTACGGAAGCCAATGTTTGCCGACTTTCGTTGGAGCGGGCGCCGTCGCAGCCTCAGACGCCAATATGCCTCAGATTTTCCTTCAGTGGAATGCCGAAGATCCAGTTTCTCAATATGAGGACAACCGAAATACTTATATGGGGTCGACCTCGAACACCTACGCTCAGGGAAACCGCAACCCATTTATCGACAATCCTTATCTGGCGACTGTAATTTGGGGCGGACCTGTTGCCCAAAACCGCTGGCCAAACCTCGCAACCGCAGATTACACTTGGTATAGCACCGTTTCGGTTTACCCGAATCCTACTCATGACAAAGTGAATATTTCGAGCGATCGCGATTTGGAGGAAATCGAAGTCATCTCGGTTAACGGACAAGTTGTTCGCAAGATCGAGCATCCGGTTTTTGTGGATCAGACTTTCAGCATCGACAATTTGCCGCAAGGTTTTTATATGATCAAGCTCTCTTCAGGAAACCAGTCTTTGGTGAAAAAAGTGATCGTGAATTGATCAAAAACCTGTCTAATACACTATTTGGCCTCCCGAAACGGAGGCTTTTTTTTGAAAAGTGCCCGAACGGGAAAGTACCTGCGTTTTTTTCCGAGTCACAGACTCGGTCACGCGTCTCGCGAAGTTACAAACTTCGCGACCCAGCAAAAACAACGCACCCCAAAAAGAAATCATACCAAAAAAAACCTACGGACTCCAATTTCGCGTGAGGGATAACGGCGTTGTCTGAGCTCTTTACCCAGCCCCAAAAGCTGGGCAAAAGCGAGCGCCGCTTAGCCCGACGGCGGTCTTCAGGCGTTGCTATGAAAACCCGACCTCCACTTGCCTCTGTAATTGCCCGCTGAAAAACGGCCGCCGGCACGCCCAAATAAAAAGGTGGCAGTGGGCAGTGGCAGTGGCAGTTTTCCAAACCTTAAAAAAGCGCAAAAAAAATCCCGATCAAAAGACCGGGACCATTATTAATTATTAATTAATAATTATTAATTAATCAGTTGTTCATCGAGACCAAAAATTCCTCATTGTTTCTCGTTTTCTTGAAACGGTCGTTGATGAAATCCATGGCTTCTACCGGATTCATGTCGCTGAGATATTTACGCATGATCCACATTCTTTGGAGCGTTGTCTCGTCGAGCAAAAGATCGTCTCTTCTCGTACTTGAAGACATCAGATCGATAGCCGGGAAGATGCGTTTGTTTGCGATTTTGCGGTCGAGCTGCAATTCCATATTGCCCGTTCCCTTGAATTCCTCGAAGATGACCTCGTCCATTTTTGAACCGGTTTCGGTCAAGGCCGTGGCGATAATACTCAAGGAACCTCCGTTTTCGACGTTGCGCGCGGCTCCGAAGAAACGCTTCGGTTTTTGCAACGCATTGGCATCGACACCACCCGAAAGTACTTTTCCCGACGCCGGCTGAACCGTGTTGTAGGCTCGTGCCAGACGCGTAATCGAGTCAAGGAGAATGACGACATCGTGTCCGCATTCAACCAAACGCTTGGCTTTTTCAAGAACGATATTCGCGATTTTCACGTGTTCCTGAGGCTCGCGGTCAAAGGTCGAGGCGATGACTTCACCACGCACGCTTCTTTGCATATCGGTAACTTCTTCGGGACGTTCGTCGATAAGAAGTACCAAAAGATAAACTTCGGGATGATTCGCCGCAATTGCATTTGCCACGTCTTTGAGCAACATCGTCTTACCCGTTTTTGGCTGGGCGACGATCATACCGCGCTGTCCTTTTCCTATCGGAGAGAACAAATCGATGATTCTCGTAGAAATCGTGCTCTGTTTCTCGGCCAATTTGAATTTTTCGGTAGGGAAAACCGGCGTTAGGTGTTCGAAAGAAATTCGGTCACGCACAATTTGCGGATCGTGCCCGTTTATTTTGAGGACGCGCACCAATGGAAAGAATTTTTCGCCTTCTTTTGGCGGACGCACCACACCTTTGACAGTGTCTCCCGTTTTAAGTCCGAACAGGCGGATTTGCGAAGTCGACAGGTAAATATCGTCAGGTGACGCCAGGTAATTATAGTCGGATGAACGTAAAAAACCGTATCCGTCTGGCATCATTTCGAGAACGCCTTCACTTTCGATGATACCGTCGAATTCGTAGTCGGCATCGCGGTAGTTTTGGGTTTTCTTGTCCTTGAAGTTCTTGTTTTGGTTTTGGTTTTGGTTCTGTTGCGAATTCCCGTTCTGGTTGTTTTGGGAGTGCTGGGCGTTTCCGTTGTTTTGGTTCGGATTCTGGTTTTGGTTTGGATTCGAATTTTGGTTTGGATTCGAATTTTGGTTCGGATTCTGATTGGAATTCGGATTTTGGTTCGGATTCGGACTTTGGGTCGGATTCTGACCGGAATTCGGATTCTGATTTTGCCCTTGATTCTTGTGGAAAGGCTTCTGTTGCGGGTTTTGCTGCTTCGGTTGCGGCTTTTCCTGTACAGGCTCGGCGGCTATCGAAACTTCGGCCTTTTCCTCGACTTTATATTCGGAAACGGCTTGCGGCAAATCGGCTGAATCTTCCTTTACTTTATTGAAACTTCCGGGTTTGCGGCCTCTTTTGCCTTTCTGGAAATCGCTTATTGGCTGAATTTGTTGAGGCGACGGCGCTTGAGGCTGTTCTGCTTCGACCGCTGCGGCT
The DNA here is from genome assembly GCF_004295795.1 of Flavobacterium sp. Classification (GTDB taxonomy): domain Bacteria; phylum Bacteroidota; class Bacteroidia; order Flavobacteriales; family Flavobacteriaceae; genus Flavobacterium. The sequence continues at coordinate 124,361 of NZ_SEBR01000006.1, forward strand.
TCAAACGTGAATTCGGCTTGAGGCTCGGCGGTTTCAGTCGACTTTTCGTGCCCTATCCTTGCGCGTTTTTGCTTGTCCGGTTTTGTATCCGGATTTTCAGCAACCGCGTTATTGGCGGGATTTGCGGCGTCGTGATCTAATATCTGGTAAATGAGAGCATCCTTTTTAACGCCTGCAGACTTTATTTTACGGGCTTTGGCAAGGTCCTGAAGCTCAGGAAGCTTCATTTCTTTTAACGAAGAAATATCTAACATGAATGAAAGATGTGTATTAAGTGAAATGGAATTGTAATGGAAAAAATGGGTGGTGGTTTAAAGAACCGCGGTTGAAGTACTTACGGTTGTGTCATGCAATATTACGAATAAAAATGTTTTTTCCAATAGCAATTATCAAAAAGAAAAATTATTTTTGCGGAAGTCAAAACCGTCAGATGTTTCAAAGAATACAAACCGTTTACCTCGCCCTGGCCCTTATCGTCAGTGGTGTTTTGCCATTTGTCTTCCCTTTGTGGAGCGAAGGCGGAAAAGCGGTTTATTTCATGCAGTCGGCATTGTATTCGGTTTTTTTCGGATTGAGCACTACATTTGCGTTGCTTTCCATCCTCACGTTCCAAAAAAGACAACAGCAGTTTGTGATAAACAGGCTGAACATGATATTAAATTTAATTTTGTTGGGATTATTCCTTTATCGGTCACTAACTGTATCTGGAGGTGAAACTTCACCGGAGAAAGGTATTGGGATGCTTCTTCCTATCGTTTCTATCGTTTTGCTTGTTCTCGCGAACAAGGCCATAAAGAAGGACGAAGATCTCGTAAAATCTGTTGACAGGTTGCGATAATCTCACGAAACTTAGTTTATTTTAGTGCGAAGAAAGACCCGGAACTCTCCGGGTTTTTTTATGGCCGTAAGTCGCCTGGCCCTCACTGTCAGATTTGTAGGAAAAACCGCAGTGACAAAATCCGGTATTTGCGAAATATCCCTAAAAATAGGGATTGGAACGCGTTCGTATTTATGTTAGATTTGGCCGAAATACCCAAACAAATGAACCCGAAGATCAAAGTGTACCTGGCTGATGACCATCAGTTATTGATAGATGGCATGCAGGCTGTTCTCAAAACGCGACCAAATTTTGAGGTCGTCGGATTCTCGAGTAATGGCGAAAAGCTATTCGAAAACGCTTCTGAAAAAAATACCGACGTACTCGTAATGGACATCAACATGCCCATAAAAGACGGACTTTCGGTTTTGAAGGAACACTCGGGTCATGAATTTCCGTTCAAGGTGATCGTGCTTTCCAGCTATGACGATTTGAAATTGGTTCGCGAAGTCATGAAACTCGGCGCCTTGGGTTACATCACCAAGCAAAGTGCAGGCGAGAATATCGTCGAGGCTATCGAACTGGTCAACAAAGGAGAGGAATATTTCTGTCCGACGATAAGCGACAAGATCTTCAACAGTTTCGCCAAAGGAAATCCCAAAGTAAACACTTACGGAAACAGTTTCGCCTCTGCCCTGACCGATCGGGAAACCGAAGTGCTTATCCTGATCTCGCTAGAATACAGCGGAAAGGAAATCGGCGAGGAACTTTTCATAAGCCAGCACACGGTCGAGACGCACCGCAAAAATCTCATGAAAAAACTCGAGGTGAATTCGTCGGTCGGACTCGTGAAATACGCCATCAAGCAAAATCTTATCAACCTTTAAAACCTAACTTATGTCATTATTTACTTATCTGGGCTCTTACGCCGTTTCTACAGCAGACAACATCACCTTTTCGGTAACTTTTACGATTCCTGACAATTGCGGATTCCAGACTTCGGGAGCGAACGGCACGTATTGTATCGCCATCGCATTGAACTCCGGCGCGTCGTTACCGAGCACGAATTTCGTTCCGCAAACCGCAAGTTTGTTGTCCAACAGAGGCTTTTTTGAAGCCGATTTCCTGATGCCTGACCAAAAAGGTGTCAAAAAACCCAAAATCTCGGCAGTAAGTAACGTCGGAACCGAGGAAGAAGAAGAATAAGGTGACGCGTTTTTTACTAATGGCTTTTTGCTTTTATTCAGCGAGTCTCTGCGCCCAAGTCAAAAACGGGAGCAGAGATTCCGCTGATATTTACATCAATCAGAACGATTTCAGGAAGGCCTTGAAATATTCCAACGAGGCTTATTTAAAGTACAAGCGAGAGAACAACGTTCCGAAATTAATCCTGGTCGCCAAACGACAATCGCTTATCTATTTCAAACTTGGAGACAGCGAAAAGGCCACCGAAATCCTTTATGACGCCCTGAAATTGACAGAGCGCGAAAACGATGAGAAAAGCCAGGCGATCGTGCTCCGGGAAATGGGCGACCTGCTCTACAGACGAGTCGATTATAAAACGGCGATGAAACGCTACCACGCCGGACTCAAGATCGCGCGAAAGATCAAAAACGACAGCCTCGAAGGCGACTTCATGCAAGGATTGTTCAATGTGCACGCAGACAAACTGACGGACAGCACCGAATATTTCCTTTCCCGTGCCAACGCTTTCAAGTTTGCGCTTAAAACCCACGCCGGAAATTATTCGGCTTACAATAACTCGTTCATCTATCATTACCAGAAAGGCGATCTCAAAACGGCCGCCAAAGATGCGGACAGTATGGTCGCAGAGGCAAAAAAACTGAATTCCAAACTTGGTCTTACTGGCGCTCTTGGCAATCGCGCCGGCGTCTATTACGACCAAAAGGATTTCGCGAGTGCCAAAAAGCTGTACGACGAGATGTTTTTGCTTCAAAAAGACACGATCTCTACCGAAATGGGCGAATTCTATTACACCTACTCCGGAATTCTTTACGGATTGGGCCGATACAAAGAAGCTTACGACTACGCAGAAAAATCCATCGATTTGATGGGCGACACTTACGGAGAGGAAGTCAACAGTTCGATCCGCGACGTCGAAACGCTTTACCTGGTAGAAAAGGAAACCGAAAAAAGACAGCGCGACCTGCAGGTTTTCTACATCGTCGGGGCCGTATTTGCCCTCACACTTATCTTGCTCTATTTCTTTTACCAGAACAGCAAGCTCAAGCAAAAGAACAAGTTGATCGAGATAGAAACCGAAACCAGCCAAAAATTGCTCTCTACGACACTCGACGCACGCGAAATCGAAAGAAAGGAAATCGCGGCCGTGTTACACGACAATGTCAGTGCATTGCTTTCGTCAGCGGGATTGCAGCTAACGGCCTTCTCTGCCCAACAAGGCGACAACGAGGAAATTGCCAAGACGCGAAAAATACTTCGGGAAGCGCATGACAAAGTTCGCGATCTCTCGCACGAGCTCGTTCCGACTTTGCTCGTAAAATTCGGACTTGCGTACGCTTTGGAAGATCTGTGCGAGAAATTTTCGACACCCGAACTCGAGTTTAGGTTCAGCCACGACGCATCGGCAAAACGATACGACGAAGATCTTGAAACGAGAATTTATTTCATCACAAGCGAATTGCTCAACAACGCGATCAAACATTCGGGAGCGACCAAAGCCGAACTTTCGCTCAAGTCAGAAAAAGAACTTTCGATAAAAGTAGCAGATAACGGAAAAGGCTTCGACACCTCAAAACCGGACGGTTTCGGACTCACGCAAATCAGGGCAAGGGTCGCCTCGATGAACGGAAAAGTGAACGTGTCGAGTAAAATAGGAAGCGGAACATCGATCGAAATCACGATACCGGTGTGAAAACCAAAAAAAACAAATTCCAAATTCCAAATTCCAAATTCCAACTGCAACACAGTAACCGTTGATATGAAAACACCAAAAAAATAAAATTGTAATACAACCCAATCAATAGTAAAAGCATCTGGAACAGAAAGTCAGTCGAATTGATATTGAATCAGAATTTTTTTCAATAGCAAAACGGACGGAATTGTCCCGACAGTCAAGGATTGGAATTTCGAATTGGATTTTGTCCTGACGCCCAAGCATTGGGATTTGGAATTTGGGATTTGTCCCGACAGCTCAGGATTGGAATTTGGATTTTGGGATTTGGATTTTGAAATTACTTTCGCCCCAACTCCACAATCTCCATATCGCGAATATCTTTTCCATCAATGACGAAACGCAACATCGTCCTGACCTGATGGAAACCGCTTTTCCCGGCGGCACCGGGGTTCATGTGCAACAAACCTAACTTTTTGTCAAACATAACTTTCAGAATATGCGAATGTCCACAGATAAAGATTTTAGGAGGATTTCTCCTGAGCTCGTCCCGAATCTCGGGGTTGTATTTGTCGGGATAACCGCCAATATGCGTTATCCACACCTCGACGTCCTCACACATAAAACGGTCGTTGAGCGGAAATTCCAGTCGGGCCGTCGCTCCGTCGATATTGCCGAAAACGGCGCGCAACGGTTTTACCGCCTTGATCGCGTCCGTGACAGCGAGGTTTCCGATGTCGCCCGCATGCCAAACCTCGTCGGCCTGTAAAACATAGTTAAGGATCACGTCATCGATATGACCGTGCGTATCCGATAATAGAAGGATTTTTTTCATCTGAAGCAAATTCCCGCTGCCCGCTGTTAGCTTTCTCAAACCGGCCTGCGTTTGCAACCCAAAACCAAGAGCTTCCTCCGGTCGCTTTGTTTTTGGGGCAAACGCGGGCCGCTTTTTCAAAAGGCTAGCCGCTTGCATCGGGGCTAGGCTCAAAGGTAGGGAATTGCTTTTGGATGTTTGGAAAGCGGTTGCAGTGGCAGTGGCAGTGGCAGTAGCAGTGGCAGTGGCAGTAGCAGTGGCAGTGGCAGTGGCAGTAGCAGTGGCAGTAGCAAAAAGCAGTGGCAGTAGCAGAAAGCAGTGGCCGTGGCAGAAGTAGATTCAAGTACAGACCAATCGCGACTACTTGTGGCAAAAGCGCAAATTAACATTCCATTAGATTTCCGACGGACGACCTTGCCGCTTTTATGCTTACTTTTGTGATCCGTTTTGGAACTCGTCCAAAGACCAGAACGCAGTATCCGGACACCTCGAAAAATGCGTTACTTCCTCCAATTTTCCTATAACGGCACACTTTACAAAGGCTGGCAAATCCAACCCGACGCCTTGTCCGTACAGGAAACTTTGCAAAAAGCGCTTTCCGTTTTATTGGGTGAAACCTTGGAAATTATGGGCGCAGGAAGAACCGACACAGGCGTGCACGCAAAACTCATGTACGCCCATTTCGACACTGAAACCTATTTCGAAATCCCTTTTCTGGTAAATCGGTTGAATTCGTTTTTGCCGCAGGACATCGCCGTTTTCGATATCATTCCTACGCACGACGATGCCCACGCGAGATTCGATGCCACACAGCGCACTTACGAGTACCACGTCCACCAGCACAAAAACGTCTTTCTTGAAAACCTGAGTTTCCATCATTTTCGCGATCTCGACGTAGAAGCGATGAATCTCGCGGCGCGTCAACTGTTGTTGCACGACGACTTCGAATGTTTTTCAAAAGTGAATACTGACGTAAAGACTTTCCTCTGCAAAATCACGCATGCACATTGGGAAAAAACAGGTGACAAACTCGTTTTCACGATTTCCGCCGACCGGTTTTTGAGAAACATGGTGCGCGCCATCGTCGGAACTTTGATTCAGGTCGGCCTTGGCAAGAAAAGTCTCGAGGAGTTCACCAAAATCATCGAAAGCAAGAACCGTTCAAACGCCGGATTTTCGGTTCCCGCCAAAGGATTGTATCTTGTGGACGTAAAATATGAATACATAAAACCGCCCCAAAACGGACAGACAACATGAAAGCAAAAGCGTTCGACACACGTTTATTCTCGCGGATTCTCACTTACACGAAGCCCTATCGAACAATGTTTTACGGCGTTGTCGCATCGGCAATTCTACTGTCGATATTCGCGGCTTTGCGCCCGTATCTGCTAAAAAACACCGTCGATTCCTATATCCAGCAACGCGACGCCAAAGGACTTTTGTTCTATGTCGTTCTCATGGGAATCGTACTCGTATTCGAGGTTTTGTCGCAATTCTACTTCGTGTTCTGGGCAAACTGGCTCGGTCAGGATATCATCAAGGACATTAGAAACAAGATGTTCGCCCACTTGTTGAGTTTCCGAATGAAATATTTCGACAATGCTCCGGTAGGACAACTCGTAACCCGCGCGGTGTCTGACATAGAACAAATTGCGAGAATTTTCAGCCAAGGCCTTTTCATGATCATTTCTGACTTTCTCAAAATGGTCGCCGTACTGGTTTTCATGTTCTACATGAACTGGAAACTCGCGTGGATTGCAGTTTTGGCAATGCCGGTCTTGTTCTACATCACGAGAATTTTCCAACGCAAGATGCAACTCGCTTTCGAGGAAGTGAGAACGCAGGTCGCAGCCATGAACACTTTTGTGCAGGAACGCGTCACGGGAATGAAAATCGTGCAACTTTTCAACAGGGAACGCATCGAGTACGAAAAATTTCGTGACATCAACGACAAACACCGAAAAGCCTGGGTCAAGACAATTTTGTACAACTCCATCTTCTTTCCTATTGCCGACATCATTTCGGCTTTCACGCTCGGAGCCGTGATCTGGTATGGCGCGAACCTGATTCTCGACAAAGATTTGACGACATCGCTTGGAGATTTGACCACTTACACCATGTGTATCGGAATGCTGTTCAATCCATTGCGTCAAATCGCCGACAAGTTCAACGAGATGCAAATGGGAATGATTTCGGCCAACCGCGTCTTCGAAATTCTTGACATCACAGAAGAAGTCCAGCAAACCGGAACGATTGAAGCCCCGAGTTTCAAAGGCGACATCAAATTTACGGGCGTCCGTTTCAGTTACACCGGCAACGAAGAAGTCATAAAAGGCATCGACCTCAAGGTGAATGCTGGCGAAACTATCGCGATCGTCGGTTCGACGGGAGCCGGAAAATCGACCATAATCAATCTTTTGAACCGTTTTTACGAAATAAGCGAAGGCAGTATTTACGTGGACGGACAAGACGTGAGAAACTACAGACTCGAATCGCTTCGCAAACAGATCGCCGTCGTCTTACAAGATGTGTTTTTGTTTGCCGATACGATCTACAACAACATCACGCTCAACAACGACACCATCCCAAAAGAAGAGGTCATCGCGGCAGCCAAGCGCATTGGCGTACACGATTTCATCATGAATTTGCCCGGCGGATACGATTACAACGTCAAGGAAAGAGGCGTCATGCTTTCGTCCGGACAACGACAGCTCATTGCGTTTCTGCGCGCTTTCGTGAGCAATCCCGCGATTCTGATCCTCGATGAAGCCACGTCCTCGGTTGACACTTACACAGAAGAATTGATCCAGCACGCTACCGAAACAATCACCGCCGGACGAACATCCATAGTGATCGCGCACCGTTTGGCGACAGTCGTAAAAGCCGACAAGATCGTCGTGATGGACAAAGGCCTTATCGTCGAAGAAGGCACGCACCAGGAATTGTTGGGCAAAAGCGAAGGCTATTACAGGAATCTTTACTTTTCCCAATTCGTCACCGAAGAAGAAAATCAGTCCTGAAACAATAACGGATCAACAAAGCCAAATCACGAAAAACTGCTGGCAAAACCTTATTTCATCAACAACGTCCGAAGTGATTTCGGGCGTTTTTTTTTGGAGCTATTCCGGCTATTCGCTAGTAGCTTCCTAAAAAACGTCGGGTGCTGTAACGCGCCCCAAGAGCTTCCTCCGGTCGCTTTGGGGCGCGAACAGCACCACGCCGTTTTTCGCGAAAGGCTAGCCGCGATATCCGGGCTAGAATTCCCAACGACACAAAAAACACTGAATAACAACGACTTATCCGACAGTAAACGCTTACAAACGATTATAAACGACAGTAAACGTTTAACAACCGACTAATTCGGTTGCTATTTCCCAACTTCGCAACGTCGATCGGCATACGTCTCGATTCCCAAACACCGAAACGTTTCCCGACAAGCGACATTCAAAGCGGTATCGAACACCAAAACACAAACTTATGGACTTGGCATTTTCGCACATATTCACTACTTTCGCACAGCAAAAAATAGTCAATCATGAAATACGACGTTATAGTTTTAGGAAGCGGGCCAGGCGGTTATGTAGCCGCTATCCGCGCGGCTCAACTGGGTTTTAAGACCGCGGTTGTGGAACGCGAGAGTTTGGGTGGAATCTGCTTGAATTGGGGTTGTATCCCAACAAAGGCGCTTTTGAAATCGGCCCAGGTTTTCGATTACCTGAAACACGCTTCCGATTACGGACTGACCGTAACGGCTTACGATAAGGATTTCCCGGCAGTGATCCAACGTTCGCGCGGTGTCGCTGACGGAATGAGCAAGGGAATCCAGTTCCTTATGAAGAAAAACAAGATCGACGTCATCGAAGGTACGGGGAAATTGAAACCCGGGAAAAAGCTCGACGTAACATCAAAAGACGGCAATAAGACAGAATATTCCGCCGACCACATCATCATTGCGACCGGAGCACGTTCGCGCGAATTGCCGAACATTCCGCAAGACGGAAAAAAAGTGATCGGTTATCGCCAGGCAATGACCTTGCCGGAGCAACCGAAATCGTTGATCGTAGTCGGTTCGGGAGCGATTGGAGTCGAGTTCGCTCACTTCTACCATTCGATGGGAACAGAAGTCACAATCGTGGAATTCCTTCCGAACATCGTGCCTTTGGAAGACGAAGATATCTCGAAACAATTCGAGCGTTCCATAAAGAAAGCCGGAATCAAGGTGATGACGAGCTCTTCCGTTGAGCGTATCGACACTTCCGGTAATGGTGTGAAAGCTTACGTGAAGACGGCGAAAGGCGAAGAAGTTATCGAGGCCGATGTTTTGCTTTCGGCTGTCGGAATCAAGACCAACATTGAAAACATCGGGCTTGAAGATGTTGGCATTGCCACCGATCGCGACAAAATTCTCGTGAACGATTGGTACCAAACCAACATTCCGGGTTATTATGCGATCGGCGATGTAGTTCCGGGTCAGGCTTTGGCTCACGTGGCTTCTGCCGAAGGAATCACTTGTGTCGAGAAAATCAAAGGTTTGCACGTAGACAAGATCGACTATGGAAATATTCCTGGTTGTACGTATGCAACTCCGGAAATCGCATCTGTAGGAATGACCGAAAAACAGGCCAGAGAAAAAGGATATGAACTCAAGATCGGTAAGTTTCCGTTTTCGGCTTCAGGAAAAGCGAAAGCTGCCGGAACGCCTGACGGTTTCGTAAAAGTGATCTTCGACGCCAAATATGGTGAATGGTTGGGTTGTCACATGATTGGCGCCGGCGTTACAGACATGATCGCCGAGGCAGTCGTTGCCAGAAAACTGGAGACGACCGGGCACGAAATCATCAAATCGGTTCACCCTCACCCAACGATGAGCGAAGCTGTGATGGAAGCCGCCGCCGACGCTTACGGCGAGGTGATCCACTTGTAAATCAGTACTTGAAAGTCGGTTTCGACTCGATATAGATTCAAATAAAAATCCGCTTGAGAGAGCGGATTTTTTTTATTATCACAAAATCTTGTCAGTTGAAATTCAAAGATTCGGACTTTGGTCGCTGTCGTACTGTAAAAAGTGATTTTCCCGATGTGAGTTACCGCCTCGTCCACCGAATAATCCCTTGAACGGATGCGACAATCAAAAAAAGACAACCCATTGTCACCCCAAAAACCGCGACGTTCAATGACGGAACTTCTCCCGAAGTATAGTTTGCCGGTGTCGCCCAATTCACGATTTGAACGGCGAGCCCGATCAAGATCCAGCTCAATAGGAAATTGCCCAAAGACAATAGCAAAAACCGTTTCCCCGAAATATCCAATCTCCCGAAATACAGCTGTAAAACAAGCGGAACAATAAGAAAAAACGAACTCAGCCCGGCAATCATCTGACAAGTTTTACCTGGTTGAGCGCTGCTGTGATTTTTTCGATTTCTTCTTTAGTCAGTGATTTTTCGACGGCTTTCGCATTCTGGACGGCTTGTTCCTCATTTCTCGCACCTGCAAGGGCGATCGTTATTCCGGGTTGTTCCAGCGTCCAGAGCAGTACGAGCTGACCGATCGACAAATCTTTCCCGTCGGCAATTGGTTTGATTTTTTGGAGAAAGTCGTTTATGCTTGCGATATTCTCGTCTTTGAACTGCCAAAGGTTTTTGCGATGATCGCCTTCGTTGAAATTTTGTCCCGGTTTCATTTTTCCGGTCAAAAGGCCGCGGTCCATCGGGCTGTAAGCGAGAATTCCTTTGTTGTTTTCGAGACAATAGGCAATCATGTCTTTCTCGATTTCGCGTCTCGTCATCGAATACGGAACTTGATTCGACGCCAGATTCACATACTTCTCGGCTTCTTGCATTTGGCCGACATTGTAGTTGCAAACGCCCGCATAACGCACTTTCCCATCTTTGATCAGCTTTTCTACAGCCGTGAAACTTTCCTCGATTGGCGTTGTCGAATCAGGCCAGTGGATTTGGTAAAGATCGATGTAATCCGTTCTCAGGCGGCGCAAGCTTTCCTCGCATTCCTTGACGATGCTTTCGGCTCCGGCGTATTTGTAGACGTCGATGTCTTTTCCGAGATTGTTTTGGGAATGCATCGCAAAATCGCCTTTGGCCAAATCCCAACGCATTCCGAATTTTGTTAAAATGTGGACTTTGTCACGAGGAATCACCATAAGCGTTTCACCGACAATTTGCTCACTCGCCCCTTGCCCGTAGATTGGCGCCGTGTCGATTGCGTTTACACCGTGATCGATCGCGGCTTCGATGGCGCGTATCGCGTCGTTGGATTCGTTTCCGCCCCACATCCAGCCACCGGCAGCCCACGCTCCGAAAGTTATTGTTGAAAGATTTAGGTCCGTGTTTCCGAGTTTTCTGTAGTTCATTTTTTTCTTGCTTGGTGCGAAGTTGTTGAGTGCCTCGATTCGCAGAACAAAAACTTCGTCATTAGAAATTGGTTTTGTCGTTTTCCAAATTTAAGGCTTGACGGCGATTGTTGGAACTATTTCCGATGGTTTCGATCGATGGAATTCGCGTGAGCGATGGCGGCTTTGTCTGAGCTCTTTTTGCCTGCCGGTTTTTTGTTCCGAAACGGGAACTTCGTGCAAAAAAGCGAGTGCCGTCCAGCGCGACGGCGGCTTCCAGACTTTAAATTGAAACCAACTTGTGAGGCTTACCGCAAACTGCCATTTGAAAAACGGCCGCCGGCACGCCCAAATATCAAGCGTAAACCTTTTTTACGAAAAAGTTGTCGACCGCAAGCGTATTGCTCGAGACGAAATAAAGCAAAACCGCGAAATAGCCCGCGTGGACCAACTGGCTTGTGATCGCGTCCCAATTCTCTACCGTGGTCGATCCGAAGACCAAAATGGCCATCACAAACAGTCCGGCGAAAAGCGACTGACGCGTGAAAAGTCCCAGAAGCAACAGCAAGCCGATCGCGAATTCGAGAATCGGAAGCGCGTAACTGAACGGGCGCACGAGTTCTGCGGGCAAAATCGATTTTTCCATTGAAGTCAACATCCAGTCGCTGAATTTGTCGAGTTTGGGCAAACGAACGAGTCCGTGGCCGAAAAAAGAGAAGGCCAGCGGAAGCCGTGCCGCGAAATACCAATATTTTTCCATGGTGGTCTTTTTCTAAAGTTACACTTTTAGGTTCGAGGATTTTCTCAACAAAAACAAAAAGATTCGAATTTGTGCGATTGGCAATTCTATCAGATAATCTCGCAAACCGATGGACATTCTTGACATTTGCTTACATTTAATAAATTTTGAATCCGATGAAAAGAATACTTCCAATCTCGATCTTGTCTGTCCTACTGACGTTTTTCTCTTGTGACAAATCGGGCAAAACCGATACATCCGACAAAAAATCCGATCCTTATCAACCTTCGGAATACGTAAAAGTCAAGCATCCGGAATGGTCGAAATCGGCTACGATATACGAAGTCAATATTCGCCAATACACGAAAGAAGGCACTTTCAAAGCGTTTGAGGAACACTTGCCGCGACTCAAGGAAATGGGCGTCGACATTTTGTGGCTTATGCCGATCCATCCGATAGGCGTCGAAAAACGCAAAGGCACGCTCGGAAGCGAATATTCAATCAAGGATTATTTGGGCGTGAATCCCGAATTCGGAACCAAGGAAGATTTCAGACATTTGGTCGACAAAGTGCATTCTATGGGCATGCACATCATCATCGACTGGGTCGCGAACCATTCTTCTTGGGACAATCCGCTGGCCAAGCAACATCCGGATTGGTATTCCAAAACGCCCGAAGGCAATTTCCAGCCAACGCCATGGTACGATTGGGATGATGTGATCGACTTCGACTACGAACAACCTGGTTTGCGCAAATACATGACCGAAGCGCTCGTCTATTGGGTCAAAGATTTTGACATCGACGGTTATAGATGCGATACCGCGGGTTTTATCCCAACCGATTTTTGGGACAACGCCAGAACCGAACTCGATGCCGTAAAACCCGTATTCATGCTCGCCGAATGGGAATCGCGTGACCTGCACGAGTATGCTTTCGACATGACTTACTCGTGGACGCTTTTCGACAAGATGACGGCCGTGACGCGCGACCACAAAAGCACCGCCGGATTGGTGGAATATCTGGCCCACGACGAAAGCACATTCCCGAAAGGCGGCTATCGCATGCTTTTTACCGACAACCACGACATGAATTCCTGGAACAAAAATATGGTAGCGAATTTCGGGGACGGACTCAAGGCCTCGATGGTCTTGTGCGGAATGATAAACGGAATGCCCTTGTGCTACGGCGGTCAGGAAGCCGGGCTCGACCGTTCGCTCAAGTTTTTCGACAAAGATGAAATCGATTGGTCAAAGCTGCCTTATGCACCTATGTTCAAGACAATTTTCGACCTGAAACACAATAACAAAGCGCTTTGGAACGGAAACGAAGGCGGCCACATGATTCGCATATACAACGACAAACTCGACAACGTTATCTCGTTCTCACGCACCAAAGATGACAATCGCGTCATCGCAGTCGTGAATTATTCCGATCAAAAAACAACGGTAAAACTCGATTCGAAATATCAGAAAGGCAAATACAAGGACGCTTTTTCGGGTAAGGAAATCGAACTCAAAGGCGATGATATTTTTGAATTGGACGCTTGGGGATATTTGGTTTTGACCGGAAAAATGGAATCAATTAGTAATTAATAATGAATAATGAATGATCAGGTCGGAGAAAAGGACTTTCTTACCCTTTCTTGTCTCAAACAGTTTCGCGACGAAATCAAATTTTGGTAAAAACGACACCGTTTCCAGAATCCGGATCGCCGTAGACGATTGCGAATCCATCGGGTTTTTCTTCACCTGTAAGTTCGAGATATTTGGCGCTTTCGGGTGCATTTTCGAGATAAATGCCATAATTGGGATCTCGTGAAAAGCCCGAATCCACTACGCCGAAAGAATCGATCGACCACTTTCCCGAGAACGAAAGCTGGCGTGAAAATTTGTAGTCCAAAAGGTTGTCCGATTTGAAAACCGGGAAATTGTAAGCCCTGTAGCTGCCGTCTTTACGAAATACGATTCTTGGTTTGTTTTCGAATTTCAGGTCGCGATCCATCGTTTGGCGTTTCAGAATGTATGTGCCGACAACCCCGGCCGACGTTGGTTTCTCCATCAGATACAAATGCGCAAACGGATTGTATTGGCAGGAAACAAAAACCGTAAGCAGCACTAAAAGTCCAATCTTTTTCATACTTCCACTTTGATAAAACAGATTTGTGTTTTCAACAACTTTAACGTCGGAGTCGCAGACTCCGTCACGCCTATCGCAAAGTCAAAGACTTCGCTCCCCACAAAAAGAAGCCCACATTACGATTTCCCGGCAGCAAAAGCAGCACCAACCCAAAAATCACTTCAATCCATCAATAATCCGCCGACGATGCGCCAAACCCCAATCTGAAATCACCGCAGTCAGTTCTTTCAATGTCGCGCCATATTCGGTAATCGTATATTCCACCGAAATGGGTTGCGTATCGAGTACTTTTCTAGAAATCAATCCATTCACCTCGAGTTCTTTCAAGTCGCGGCTCAGTACTTTTCCCGAAATGCCGTCGATCTGGCGCAGTAAATCGCTGAATCGGCTCGGGTGAAAACACAAACTGGCGATGATCGAGATTTTCCATTTTCCACCGATCAAGTCCATCACATCGTGGATCGCGCGTATCGATTTGGTGCATCCGGTAAGCTGAAGCGGTTCGAGTAGTTCCATTAGTTGTCAGTTGGTGACAATTTTGTCACGGTTACTTTTTGTCACAAAGTTACATAAACACAGAAGGTAGCTACTTTCGCCTTACGAAATAAAATATTTATCCAAATGACTTTACACGACAGCCTTAAATGGCGTTACGCGACCAAAAAAATGAACGGAAACAAAGTTCCGGACGACAAATTACACTACATTCTCGAAGCGGCTCGCCTTGCGCCATCGTCTTCCGGATTGCAACCTTATGAGATTTTCGTGATTTCCGACAAGGCGATCCTGGAGAAAATCCGACCGATTTCTTTCGACCAAAGCCAGATCACGGACGCTTCCCACGTGCTCGTTTTTGCAGCTTGGGACGGATACTCACTCGAAAAAATCGACCACGTCTTCAAAAGAACCGCAGCCGAAAGAGGTTTGCCGCCTACGCAGATGGACGATTACAAAAATATGTTGTGGAGCATGTACGAACCTCGCGGAAAAGAATGGCAGGCCAATCACGCAGCCCGACAAGCCTACATTTCGTTTTCCATGGCGATCGCCGCCGCGGCGGAACAAGGCGTGGACGCGACTCCGATGGAAGGTTTCCTGAACGAAGAACTCGACAAAATCCTCAACCTTGGCGAGCTCGGGCTCAAAAGCGCGGTCATTTTGCCGATCGGTTACCGGGATGCTGAACAGGATTGGCTCGTGAACATGAAAAAAGTGAGAACGCCAGAATCGGAATTCATTCACCATATCGACTGAGGTTGATCTTCAAATTGTCGGATCTTCGGGTTGTCGGACTTCCGATAATCTGAAAATCCGACAATCCTTACATCAAAAAAATCAAATTCCTTTAAGCGCTTCCACCAAAAAATCGATGTCTGCCTGCGTATTGTAATGACTGAAAGAAATCCGCAAAGACGGTTTCCTGATATCGGTTTCGGCCAGCATTTCGGCAAGTACGTGAGACGGCTTGGCACTACCCGATTGGCACGCACTTCCGCGGCTCAACGCAATGCCTTTCATGTCGAGGTTGAAAAGGATCATAAGCGTCTTTTGTTCGTCCATCGGAAGGCATACATTCAGGATGTTGTAGAATCCGTTTTCTTGACTGCCATTTACCTTGACATCTGCAAAAGCTTTTGTCAATTCATCAGTCGCATATTGCTTTAAACCAGCGATATAACTTCTTTCACCTTCCAGATTGCTGTAAGAGAGTTCGAGCGCTTTTGACATACCGGCGATGTTGTGCACGCTTTCGGTTCCGGGCCTGATCCCTTTCTCCTGTTCGCCTCCGAAAAGGATAGGATTGACCACCAAACCCTTGCGGATGTAAACGAATCCGATGCCTTTCGGACCGTGGAATTTATGTGCCGATGCGACCGCGAAATCTATCGGGATCTCCTTGAGACTGAACTCCGTTTTCCCGATGGATTGCACCGTGTCCGAATGAAAATAAGCGCCATATTGTTTGCAAAGATTTCCGACGCGAACCAAATCGAGAACCGTTCCGACCTCATTGTTCACATGCATCAACGAAACCAAAGTCGGGATATTGTCAGACAGCAATTTCCCAAGTTGGATCAAATCGACTTCCCCGTTCGGGAACACATTCAAAAATTGTACGTCGATCGAAAATTCGCTTCCCAGATGCTCGACGGTTTCAAGAACGGCGTGATGCTCGATCTTGGTCGTGATGATGCGCTCAACCTTGAAATCGGAGATCGCGCTTTTGATGATCCAATTGTTGGCCTCGGTCGCGCCCGAAGTGAAAATGATTTCCTGAGCCGAGGCACCCAGATTGGCCGCAATCGACTTCCTCGCGCTCTCGATCACACTTTTGGCATGACGGCCGATACTGTGCGTGGACGATGGATTTCCGTAATCTTCGGCCAAAACTTTTGCCATTTCAGCCACGACTTCAGATCGCAATTGCGTTGTCGCGGCGTTATCTAGATAAACTGTTTTCAAAGGATTTGATTTTTGATTTGTTGATTGGCGGATTGTCTGAATGCCGAATTTGCGGATTGTCTATGTCTGATGATCCGAAAATCTGACAACCGAACGTCACTTTTTCGGAACAATCGAAATCGCCGTTCCTCCGCCTGGCGCCAAAACCAGGTTGATTTTTGACTTCGAATCGACGTCGATCGTTTTTATCGCGTATGATTTCGGATTCTTTTCCCAATCGGCGTCTTTTCCGTCCTCGTAAATCGTGGCTTTGTATTTCTTTCCGGCCGCGAGAAAATCGAGTGAGATCGTAGTCTTTCTGGCATTTTCATCTGTGATCGAACCGATGAACCACGCGTCTTTTCCTTTGGCTTTTCTGGCGATCGTAAGGAAATCCCCGGGTTCGGCCTCAAGGATTTTCGTGTCGTCCCAATCGATGGCGACGTCTTTGATGAACTGGAAAGCGTCAGTGTGTTTTTCGTAATTCTCTGGCAAATCGGCGGCCATCTGGATTGGCGAATACATCGTCACATAAAGCGCGAGTTGTTTGGCCAAAGTCGTGTGGACCTGCTCTTTTTTGCCCGGATCGTAAGCTGACATCTTGATCTCGAAAATTCCGGGCGTGTAATCCATCGGACCACCGAGAAGCCGCGTGAACGGCAAAATCGTCTCGTGCGAAGGCGGATTCCCGTTTGCCCAGGCGTTGAACTCGTTTCCTCTCGCGGCTTCGGCCGAAACGTAATTGGGCCAGGTTCTGTGAACGCCGGTCGGACGTGAAGACTCGTGCGAATTCACCATGATCTTGCGCTCTGCGGCGCGTTGCACGACCCAATTGAAATGGTTCACCATGGTTTGTCCGTCGTGCCATTCGCCTCTTGGAATGATGCGTCCGACATAGCCCGTTTTCACGGCTTTGTATCCGTATTTCTGCATGAAATCGTAAGCGCGGTCAAGTCTTCTTTCATAGTTTGCGACCGAACCCGATGTCTCGTGGTGCATGATCAATTGGACGTTTTTGGATTTGGCGTACTCGGAAACTGCTTTCACGTCAAAATCCGGATAGGGCGTCACGAAGTCGAAAACTTCCTCTTTCCAGTTCCCGAACCAATCTTCCCAACCCACGTTCCAACCTTCGATAAGCACGCCGTCGAAGCCGTTTTTGGCCGCGAAGTCGATGTATTTCTTAGCGTTTTCAGTCGTCGCTCCATGTTTTCCGGTCGGTTTTAGCCCGTCGACGCCTTGCGTGGATGCCGATTGCGCTCCGGCGTAATCCCAAGTGCTTTTGTTGACGTGCATTTCCCACCAAATCCCGACGTATTTCATCGGTTTGATCCAACTCGTATCATCGATTTTCGACGGATCGTTCAAGTTCAGGATCAACCGTGAACCCACGATTTTTCTTGCATCGTCCGAAACCATAACGGTGCGCCAAGGCAATTTGCAGGGCGTTTCGAGATAAGCCAGGTCGCCGATCGCATTCGGTGCCAGATCGGCACGAAAAGTGAAAGTCTTCGGGTTCAGGTTCAGATGCATCACCGGATAATTCACTACGGCAGCCTCGAAAATGTTGATGTAAAGTCCGTCGCTGGTCTTCATCATCAATGGCGATTGCACGCGGGTGGTTTCCATCGGCCCTTTGAAACCGATGCCGTTCGAGATTTGCGACTGGTCGCCGTTTATTTTCGAGAGCGGAGATTCGGTGTACTCATATTCCTGGCTGTCGAAATCGCCCGGAATCCAAAACGCTTTGTGATCGCCTGTCAAATTGAATTCGGTGATTTCGCGTGTTACCTTGAAGTATTTCCATCGGTATTGGTTCGGAAGTTCGTATCGGAACGCCAAACCTTCGTCATACAGGCGGAAAACGATGTTGAGTTTGCGCTCTGTCGTGGTCTGTAAAAGCTCAACCCTGAGCTCATTATAGTGATTCCGGATAGACGATTGCTCGCCCAGAACCGGTTTCCAGGTTTCGTCTCCCGTGGCAGATTCGGTTTTCACTATCTTGAAATCGGAATCAAAAACCTGAGGTTCCTCAAATCGGAATCCCATAAGGCTTTGCTCGATCACGGGACGGCCTTTGTACTCGAGTGTGTACGACGGTCTTCCGTTGTCAACAAGTTTGAATTCGAGCTTGATTTCCTTTGACGGGGAAAACGCCGTTTGGGCAGATGCCGCGCCACTTCCGAAGAGAAGCGACAGAATCAGTAGTTTTTTCATTGGATTTTTCGAAAGTTACGAAGTCCTACAAAGATAGGAATATCGGTTAAAATTGTCGTAATAGTCGGGCTTCTCTGAGGCCAATCTCGAAAAACGTTTATTTTTGCTCAAAATTCCCGCTATGAAAAGAATATTCGCGCTTTTGGCTTTTGTCCTCGTTTTGAACGGATGCGACGACGGCGACCTCATTTCGCAAGACATCGATTTCTCGAATATCGCGCTGCAAAGATGCGGAACGACAAATGCGAACGTCCTTTATAAGTTGACCGATCGCGACGCCTTGATTCTTCAGATCACGAACCTTGACCTCGTTTTGCCCGATGTTCCGTCGGCTCCGGACACTTTTACGTCTGTGGCGATAAACGGAAGTACCGTAAAATTGCTTTATCGGGTTTACAACGGTGAACCGGTCGCTGACAATATCTGCGCAAGCATCCAACCTCCGACGCCAACTGTGATCGAGGAATGGAATGCGACTTCAGGAACGATACAAATCCGGACATCCGCATTGAAAACAGCCAATACTGCCGAAGCTTTCCTTGGAGGCGAAACGATTACGGCCTTGCGCCACGCTATCGTGATCCGCGATGTGATCTGGCAGACGCCGAACAATTCGATTACCGACGATATCGAACTTGGTTATACCGACGAGACCTTTACGACAGCTCCGGCTTTGAACGCCATTGGTTCGGATGTTTTCAAATGCGACACGGCAAACAATCCGAATCTGGTTTACAGGATTTCGTCGAATAACGCTCTTGCGATAAACATCAATCCGGCTTTGCTCGATCCGACCATTCTGAACACACCCAAAACTGGCGCGATAACGATCGATGGAGTCAATTCGGTTGAATACAAACGCTACGCGGTCGGAACGGATTTGCCACTTTTGTCCCCTGATTTCTGCACGCAGTACAACACGGCTTCCCTGCCACCGACTGATCGATGGGTCGGAGCTGCCGGCGACGGAACGACCACGGGCATCATCGAGGTAACCAGCACGACTGTAGGAACGAGCGTTGTGCATTCGATCCGCCTCAAGAACATGACTTTCATTCGTGCCGACGGAGCATTTTCCTTCAAGCTCGCCGACGATTACCTATTTGGCGAATTGACCGTTCCTCAATAATTCTGACGGAAATAAACCTCGGTCGCACCTTGGCCGTACTTTTGGAAACTTGCCTCGCGGAAGTCGATCCCGTCGTAACGCGCGAGCAAAAAATCCAGTTCCGATTTTAGGATGCCTTCACCGACGCCGTGAATCAAAACGATCTTCGGGATGCGATTTCTCACGGCAAAATCGAGGTGCCTTTTGGCCGTGTCAAGTTGTATCGTGAGGATGTCGAAGTTCGAAAGAAACTTGTGGTTCTTGACGAGTTTTTCGATGTGGAGATCGAATTCCGGAGGCGGAATTTCCCCTTTGGATTTCTTTGGAGCGGCAAAAGAACGCTTTGTAGGCTCTTCCTTTTCCGATTGGATTTTACGTGGATTGAAACTTCCGATTTCCTTATGTAAGTCATTGGAATTGTCTAGCTTAATCAGTTCATTGACAAAATATGTCATCTGAAAACCGTCTGTAGTTTCTATCGTGATTTTGTTTCCTTCGACCTTTGTGACGGTACCTTCGAAGTCGTCGTCAAGTACTGCAACCTTATCACCTTTCTGCATCGTTCCCGTCGTTTTGATTTTGGTTTTTGGAAGGCAGGATCGAGCTTAGTTTGAGAATTCCGAACATCATCAAAATTACGCCCAAAGCAAGCAGATAAGGATTCGATTTGGGTTTGGATTGTTCGTAAAACGCCAATGCGATTCCGGCCAAAGTCATTAGGTATAACCATTTTTTCATCTGCCAAAAATAACAATTACGAGACCTATCGCCCGATGCCTTACGCTTATTTTTTCGTAACATTGTATAAATTCTCGCCATGGAAGACTATATGATCCCGTGTTTGAACAAAAGGATTTTCGGATTCGATTGCCCCGGATGCGGAACCCAGCGCTCCCTGAATTTCCTGATTCACGGTGATTTCGTAGCGGCTTTCCACATGTTTCCGGCCATTTACACGACTATTCTCATGTTCGTTTTCGTGGCACTTCACTTCATCGACAAATCGCGCAGTTACCACAAATTGATCATCTATTCGGCCATTTTGAACACTTCGATCGTTTTGGGCGTCTATTTCTACAAAATCGCAACCATCATTTAACTATACTTATGGATTTACTTCAGGAAAAACAACCTCGCAATTTACCGAACGCAACGGCGGTATTGATACTTGGCATCGTGTCGATTTTCGGCTGTTGCTGCTACGGCATTTTGGGCGTCATCTTGGCTCCCATCGCCTTGGTACTCGCGGCCAAAGACATGAAACTCTACCGTGCCGAACCCGAAATCTACCTCAATTATTCAACGCTGAACGCAGGCAGGATCATCGCTTACATCGGATTGGCAGTAAGCCTTATCACTTTGATTTTCTACATCTATCTGCTTACGACCATCGGGCTTGACGGCATGATGCAGATGAACGAGGAAATGATGCGCCAATGGCAAAAAGGTTGATCATCGAGTATTGAAAAATAAAAAGTCCGCTGTAATGGCGGACTTTTTTTATGGATGTAATTCGCATTTATCGCTCGAATTGCTTCAAAGTCCTGACGATGATCGAAACGCAGTCAAGCAATTGCGCTTCGTTCATGACCAAAGGAGGTGCGAAACGGATGATGTTTCCGTGCGTAGGTTTTGCCAATAGTCCGTTGTCTCTCAAGGCCAGACAAATGTCCCAAGCCGTCGAACTTTCCTCGGAATCGTTGATCAGAATGGCGTTCAGCAAGCCTTTTCCGCGAACCAGAGTGGCAATGTTGGATGTTTTGATATACTCACCGATTTTCTCGCGGAACAACTTCCCCAGCCTGTCGGCATTCTCGGACAGTTTTTCATCGGATACGACTTCCAAAGCCGCTACGGCAACGGCCGCAGCTATCGGGTTTCCGCCAAAGGTCGATCCGTGTTGTCCGGGTTTGATCACATTCATTATCGCGTCGTTGGCCAAAACCGCCGAAACCGGATAAACGCCGCCCGAAAGTGCCTTGCCCAAAATAAGGACGTCCGGCTTCACGTTTTCGTGATCGACCGCGAGGCGTTTCCCTGTTCGCGCCACGCCTGTCTGCACTTCATCGGCTATAAACAAAACATTGTATTGTTCACACAAGGCTTTCGCTTTCGACAGATAACCTTCGGCTGGCACGTAAACTCCGGCTTCGCCCTGAATCGGCTCGACCAGAAATCCGGCGATGTTGGGCGACGATTTCAACGCTTTTTCCAAAGCTTCGAGATTGTCGTATTCTATTTTCAGGAATCCCGGCGTATAAGGCCCGAAATTCTTGCGCGCACCTTCGTCGTTCGAGAAAGAGATTATCGTGGTCGTGCGTCCGTGGAAATTTCCTTCACAGACGATGATTTCAGCTTGTTTTTCGGCAATTCCCTTGACTTCGTATGCCCATTTTCTCGTGATCTTGAGCGCCGTTTCCACAGCTTCTGCTCCGGTGTTCATCGGAAGTACTTTGTCG
The DNA here is from genome assembly GCF_004295795.1 of Flavobacterium sp. GTDB lineage: Bacteria > Bacteroidota > Bacteroidia > Flavobacteriales > Flavobacteriaceae > Flavobacterium. Next base: position 146,314 of record NZ_SEBR01000006.1, read on the forward strand.
AATCCGAAATAATCAGTCAGGAACTGTTCGTACGGTCCGAGTTTGTCGTTGTAAAAAGCTCTCGAAGTAAGCGTCAACTGCTTGGCCTGCTCAATCAGCGCATTGATGATTTTTGGGTGGCAATGTCCTTGATTCACGGCAGAATAAGCCGAGAGGAAATCGTAGTATTTTTTCCCTTCCACATCCCATACGAAAACGCCTTCCCCTTTTGTCAAAACCACCGGCAACGGGTGATAATTGTGCGCTCCGTATTCATTTTCGAGCGCCATCAACGCTTCTGACTTCGTAGTTTGCAAAACTGACATTGCATTCAAATTTAAATTATCGTCTACAATTCCTGCTTGTGGAGAGAAATCATCCTGATTCGGCCAAAAATACTGAATAATCGACAAAAAACCAGCCTCCTTTTTTCTATGTTTTCAACCAAATCGACGAACGGTGTTAAAATCACCAACGCAGTCTTCGAGACGAATCCCAACAAGAAACATCATGCATAAAAAAAGCCCCAATTTGGAGCTTTCGTTTTTTATACCAATTTGGCGTTCGAAGTGATCTTGGCGTTGAAGAGCTTCGAGATCGGACAATTTTTTTCGGCTTTGGTCACGAGTTCCTGAAACTTTTCCTCGGTGATGCCTTCGATTTTGGCTGATAGATTCAGCTCCGAACTTACGATCGTGCCTTCTTGCAGATCGATGTCGCAACGCGTCTCTATGAACTCGATCCTGTGGCCTTCTTCTGTAATGAATGCCGAAAGCTGCATCGTAAAGCAACCTGCGTGAGCCGCGGCGACCAGTTCTTCAGGATTTGTCCCGACACCTTCCTCAAAACGCGTCTTGAACGAATATTGCGTGTTGTCGAGCGTCTTGCTTTGTGTAGTCAATTTTCCGGCTCCTTCTTTAAGCGAACCTTGCCAAACGGCAGTTGCATTTCTTTTCATGATATTGAGTTGTTGAATGTTTCTTTATTTTTTGAACGGATTCGCGGTATGGCAACTAATTTTTCGACAGCCACTTTTCTGCCATCGCACTGCTTCTATCGCCGTTACTGCCTCCGCTACTGCAACTGCAACTGCAACTGCTACTGCAAACTGCTTCCGCCACTAAACTTCCAAACCAAAAGTCACCGTAAACTTAGCGCCCTTATGGCTTCCTGCACTTTCGGCAATCAGGCGACCGTCGTATTTCTCGACTATCTTTCGGCACAGGTAAAGCCCGATTCCCGTCGTCGGTTCATTTTCGGTTCCGCGTCTGGCCATTGGAGTAAATTTACGGAAAAGTTCGTCGGCTTTGTCCGAGGGAAATCCAAATCCTTCATCGCTGACCGAAATCACGGACCTTACTTTGTCCTGGTGGAAATTCATGCGGATGCAAGTGCCTCTTTCGGAAAATTTGATGGCATTGTCGAGCAGGTTGACCAAAACGCGGATAAGCAGATCGAAATCGATCGGCAAAAGCATCTCCGGAACATTGTTGTCCACGACCAAAGCCAGCGCTTTTTTCGAAAGATCGCCTCCTTTTTCCTTGTTCAGCTCCGTGATGATCTCGTTTATGGATACGTGTCGGTAAACCGGCAGGCGTTTCGAGATCTCTTCCTCGTCCCGGATCAACTTGATGAAATTCTCGAGAAAACTGAATTGCTGGTGCGTCGATTCCACGATCAATCCGGCATATTCGTTTATAGCGTTGCGGTCTGTTTCATCGGGAATCAACTTGGCCAAAGCCTGGGCGTTGCTCGCGAAATTCCGCAAGTCGTGCGACAAAAGGTAGATCAGGTCGAGTTTTTCGGCTCCGAGTGAGTGATTTTCCTCGATTGTCCTTTGCACATTGGCCATCAGAATTCCGGCTTCGTCCTGAAAACCTCGCGGCAAATTCGGCAAAATACCTTTGAGTCGGTAGTCTTCAAGTTGATTCGCGGCCAAATGGACCGGCCAGGTCAACTTTCGCAAGAGGATCAAAGTTGCGGCCGTGGCGACCAAAGTCAGTACTAGCGTAAAAACGAGAATCAACGCAGGAGATTCGTTGGCATTGCCGAAAAGCACAAAGAAAATAAGTCCAATCAAAGGAATGTGGATTCCCAAAAAGGCGACGAACAGGAATTTAAAGGCGTAATTTTTCCTCAAAAATCCTATCGAGGATAAGTTTTTGTATAACGTCATGGCGCTGCTTTTGCTTGACTGATCGAAGTCAGTCTGATTTTTCTTGTTTAAATGTTAAACAAATAACGGCATCCGACGCCAATACACCTCATAAAAAAGTGTCAATTTTCAAATCTGCGCTTCCAAATAATTACTTTTGCGCCATGGCAAGAAAAAGCAAGGACAAAATCGTTTTTGAACAGATCGAGGTGCTCGACGCGGGCGCAAAAGGCGTTTCGGTGGCAAAAGCTCCTGACGGAAAAGTAATTTTTATCCCGAATGTCGTGCCTGGCGACATCATCGACGTGCAGACTTTCAAGAAACGCAAGTCGTATTATGAGGGAAAAGCAGTCAAATTCCACGAACTTTCACAGCATCGCATCGAACCGATTTGCGAGCATTTTGGCGTTTGTGGCGGATGCAAATGGCAAAACATGGACTACAACCGACAGTTGTTCTACAAACAGAACGAAGTCCTAAACCATTTACAGCGCATCGGGAAAGTCGAATTGCCTGAGTTCGAACCGATCCTTGGTTCTGAAAAACAATTTTTCTACCGCAACAAAATGGAGTTCGGATTCTCGAATTCGCGTTGGTTGACGCCTCACGAAATCGCATCGACCACAGCGCTCGACGATAGAAACGCGCTCGGTTTCTACATTCCGAAAATGTGGGACAAGATCCTGAACATCGACAAATGCTGGCTTCAGGAAGATCCGTCGAACGACATCAGGAACGAAGTGAGAAGATTCGCCATAGAGAACAATCTTGCGTTTTTCGATCCGAGAAACCACGAAGGTTTGTTGCGCACGCTTATGATCAGGACTTCTTCGACCGGAGAGACCATGGTCCTGATCCAATTTTTCGACGACAACAAAAAGGAACGCGAGCTTATTCTCGATTTCCTTTCGGAACGATTCCCTCAAATCACCTCATTGCTTTACGTGGTCAACCAAAAGCAGAACGATACCATTTACGACCAGAATGTGGTTGTCTACAAAGGTCGCGACCATATTTTCGAGGAAATGGAAGGCCTCAAATTTTCGATAAATGCCAAATCTTTTTATCAGACGAATCCTTCCCAAGCCTACGAACTCTATAAAATCACGCGCGATTTCGCGGGCTTGACCGGAAACGAACTCGTCTACGATTTGTACACAGGAACCGGAACGATCGCGCAATTCGTTTCCAAAAAAGCCAAAAAAGTCGTCGGTGTAGAAAGCGTTCCCGAGGCGATCATCGAGGCCAAGGAAAACGCCAAACGCAACAATATCGACAACTGCGAGTTTTTCGTGGGCGACATGAAAGAGGTTTTCAATGACGCTTTCATCGCACAACACGGGCAGCCCGATGTCTTGATAACAGATCCGCCTCGCGATGGGATGCACAAGGACGTCGTGGCCCAAATCCTTAAGATCGCTCCTGAAAAAGTGGTTTACGTGAGCTGCAATTCGGCGACGCAAGCGCGTGATTTGCAACTCATGGATGAAGCTTACAAAGTCGTGAGAGTGCGCCCCGTGGACATGTTTCCGCAAACGCACCACGTAGAAAATGTCGTACTTTTGGAAAAACGCTGATTTTGCTATGAAAAGATTTTTTTCGTGTTTTCTCATTCTTTTGCTTGCGGCCTCGCAGGTGAATTGTGAGCGCGACGACATTTGTGCCGAAACCGATCCGACGACGCCCAGAATCGTGATCGACGTCTACGATTACACAAACAACAGCTTGCTCCGCACGGTGCCGAACATGACGCTGCGTTCCACCGAAACCGATTCGGTGACAACCTTTACCAACACGAGCAAACTTTACGTGCCGCTCAAGACTTTCGATACAAGCACGACTTATACCTTCACGATCAACGATGACGAGAATCCGGCCACTGCAACTTTTTCGGACCAAATCACTTTCACTTACGGAACGCGCGAAATCTACGTTTCCAGAGCCTGCGGATACAAAACGGTTTTCGACCTGAGCCGGGAAGTTGGCGTTCCGGCGGTTTTGCTCAACAACGGCAATCCCGGAACCTGGATCAGGAACATCATAATCGACACCCACACCATTGAAGCTGAAGATGAGACACATATTAGGATTTATTACTAGCCTTGTTTTCTGTTTTTCGTCTTTCGGACAGACAGATTCGACGGCTACGGATATCGTCGGCCTCAAGGTAAATGGGAACGCGGTCGCCGATTCCACTAAAACCGACACGATCAAACCCAAATTCACGCGCCACGGACTTCGCGTCGGGGTTGATTTGTTCCGACTCTCGAGAGGCTTTTGGGACAAAGACTACCGCGGACTCGAAATTACGGGCGATTACCGACTGACGCGCAGTTACTTCCTCGCAGCCGAAATTGGCAACGAAGACAAAACTACCGACGACGACCGCCTGAATTTCACAACGAAAGGAACGTATTTCAAGGTTGGCTTCGACTACAATTTCTTCGACAACTGGCTCGACATGGAAAACGTCGTCTCGATCGGGATGCGCTACGGACTGAGTTCTTTCAGCCAAAAGTTGAACCGATACAAGATCTACAACTCACACAACGATTACGGAGAAGAAGTTGTAGTGGTTTCGGGTGAGGAATTCGACGGATTGAGCGCAAGTTGGATAGAGATCGTACTCGGGATGAAGGCCGAGGTTTTCAAAAACATCTTCGTTGGCTTTAGCGCCAGAATCAATTATATGGTCTCGGAGAAAGAGCCGAACAATTTCGCCAATTTGTATATTCCCGGATTCAACCGCACTTATGACGGTAAATTTGGCGTCGGATTCAATTACACTGTGAGTTACTTTATCCCGATCTACAAATCCAAAGTGAAGGAAAAAGAAAAAGCCAGGAAAAAATAAGTTTCCCGAACCTTTGACCGTAGCGCTTGTCTACGGTTTTTTTGCTTCAATCGTAGTGATGCCGGCACTTGAGGACGTATATCGCCTCCTCTTGAAAACGGTAGATCAACCGATGTTCCTCGTCGATTCGTCTCGACCAGAATCCAGAATATTTGTGCTTCAGCGGTTCGGGTTTTCCCAATCCTTCATAAGGCGTTCTCGAAATGTCCTTGAGCAATTCATTTATTTTCCTGACCTTGACCTTATCGACTTTTTGCCAATAAAGATAATCCTCCCAGGATTCGTCGACGAAAATATACCGCATTACTCCTCAGTCAGATCTTTGCCGAAAGATTCTCCTTTTCGGAATCTTTCGATTGCCGAATCGAGCCGCTTTTCGTTGACTCTGGACGATAATTCGTAGTTCGTGGCCATCAAGGAATTGTATTCCTCAAGCGAAATCACCACAATGCCGGAGTCTTTTCCACGATTGACGATCAACGTGTCGAAATTTTTCGAGACGCGATCCAGATAGGATTTTATGTCTTTGCGGAAATCGGAGATGGATGTGACTATCATATCGACGGAATTTGTACAAATATAGGTACAAAAATCCACCGATTTCACCTTTCGCTGCTTTTGATCGTTATTTCGCATACTTCTCCTCCAATTCCAATTTTTTGATGCGCGCGCGAATGGCGCCGTTTTGCCTTCCGAAAAATCTGGCAAGTTCGGGTACGGATTTTCCTTCGCAATACAGCACTTCGAGTTGTCCGTCGTCTTCTTTCGACCACGGCATAAAAGCCTGTCCGTGTTTCTCCCTGAGTTTCTCCAGGAATTCGGCTCGCGTATTCGCTTTGGGTTGTGAGGGTTTGATTTTGCGGAATTCCTTGCACGAAATCTGCAGCGATTCGACGAATAGGTCAAGATCTTCTTCGGAAATCCCTATTTGGCGTTTTTCTATTCCCGATTCTGTGTTCAGGGTTTCGGAAATTCTCAGTAATACACTGTCGTGCTCGTCTTTATAAATGTCGAAAACATAGCTCTTGTCGCGTTTTGAAAAGCTCTGGGAGTAAAGTTGTTCGTTCATGGCGCTGATTTTAAGATTGATTATTTGGCTAATACTCAATGCGAAAATAAACGCAATCCGGAAAACCCGATTACAGATTTTCTGTAAAAAATGTTAAAAAATCACAACAACGGAGGCACTTGCAATCCAACAGAGAATCATACAATCAATTGGACATGACGACATCAAATTTCACGGCAATTTTGTCGGGTACAACCTGCCACTGCCACTGCTACTGCTACTGCTACTGCCACTGCCACTGCCACTGCAACTGCTACTGCAACTACTTCACCTCTCGAAGTCCTTTGACAAACATCCAAGACATAAAAATCTTCACGCCGTCTTTGGTCCGCGTGGCCTGGAATTTCGGTGAAAGGATGGTCGTTGCCACGGCCGCCGTAATCGGTCGCAACCAACCGGTGAGATTCGTGAAGTGCTGAATCAGAAAATAAAGCGGAATATAAAGTATCGCGAATCCTACAAAATTGTAGATAAGGGCTTTGGTTTGTGGCGTCATTGCTGGAATTTGGCTTTTCGGCTGCCTTCGTACATCTCGTATTTGACGAATCGGGCTTCGAGGCTTCCGTTGAACAATTTGATCTTGCGCGAAGGTTTGAGTCCGACGAACTTCAAAGCTTCGAGATTTCCGGTGATGAACCATGCGTTGGTATTCGGATAATTCGTTTTCAGAGTATCGCCGATCTCTCTGTAAAATCTTTCGAGGTGAATGTCAAGGCGTTCCCCATAAGGCGGATTGAAAACCACGTGCAACGGACCTTTGTTCTCCTTTTGCGTATCGAAAAAATTGCGGTCGTAAACCTTGACATAATCGTCGAGATTCGCGTTTTTCAAATTGTCTTTTGCTTTTTGTACAGCCGACGGCGCTTTGTCATACCCAACAATCGAATAATGGAATTCACGTGTCTTTTTCAAAAGCGAGTTAGTGATCATATCGAAGAGTTCGTTGTCCCAATCCCTCCATTTCTCGAAAGCAAATTCGCGTCGGTTGATGTTTGCCGGAATGTTGCAGGCGATCATCGCGGCTTCGGCCAGGATCGTTCCCGAACCGCACATCGGATCAAGAAAATCGCTCGTTCCGTCCCAACCCGAAAGCAACAGCATTCCCGCGGCCAGAACCTCGTTGATAGGCGCGATATTCGTCGCTGTCCTATAACCGCGATGGTGAAGCGACGCGCCAGAAGTGTCAAGCGAAACATTGCAGCTTTCTTTGGCGATGTGGATGTTGATGCGCAAATCCGGATGCGTTTTGTCAACCGAAGGACGTTGGCCGGTCTTATTTCGGAACTGATCGACGATCGCGTCCTTGCACTTTTGGGCCACGAATTCCGAATGCGTAAAAACATCCGAATGCACCGTGGCATCGATCACGAACGTCTGGCTCGCATCGAGATATTGCGACCAATCGACCATTTGGATGCCGCGGTAAAGCGTAGCTTCGTTGAACGCCCGGAAGTTATGGATCGGTTTGAGGATCTTGAGTGCCGTACGCAAGGCCAGATTGGCTTTGTACATGAATCCCAGATCGCCCATAAAACTGACCATCCGCACGCCCGCTTCCACCTTTTGGGCACCGAGTTGCTGTAATTCTCTTGCCAGGATTTCCTCGAATCCGAAGAAGGTCTTGGCGACCATCGCATAATTATTTTCCATTCAGGAATCGCTTAAACCCTGCAAAAATAGTCTAAATTTGCAAGAATCTTCAAGACGAAATGCCAAATTCCCGCAGTACGACAACGCAAGGCTACAAACCGCAAAACTGGTACGCTTCGTGGTTCGACACACCTTACTACCATATTCTTTACAAAGACCGCGATTATGCCGAAGCCCAGTTGTTCATGGACAATATAACGGCCTACCTGAATCTTCCCGAAGACGCGAAAATACTGGACTTGGCGTGCGGTAAAGGCCGACATTCGGTATATCTGAACAAGCTCGGATATGACGTTACCGGAGGCGATCTGTCTGAAAACAGCATTGCCGAAGCCTCGAAATCGGCAAACGCGACGCTGCATTTCCAGGTGCACGACATGCGTCAACCTTGGGAACAAAAGTTCGATGCGATCTTTAATCTCTTTACTAGTTTCGGATATTTTGAGTCCGATGAGGACAATTTCACGACTTTGAAAGCGATCCACGACAGTCTATCCGAATACGGATTCGCGGTGATCGACTTCATGAACGTTGCCAAAGTGCTCGAAAATCTGGTGCCATCCGAAATAAAAACCGTCGACGGCATCGATTTCCACATCAAGCGCTACCTCGAGGACAACCACATCGTAAAAGAAATCAGGTTTCACGACAAGGGAGAGGATTTCTGCTTCTACGAAAAGGTCAAAGCCCTGACACTGCAGGATTTCCAGCAGATGATGGACGAAGCCGGAATCTATCTGCTCGACACTTTCGGCGATTACAAACTGCGCAAGTTCTTCAAAAGCGAGAGCGAACGTCTAATCATGATTTTCAAGTAATGAACTATCTGTTGCCTTTGCTTTCGGTTTTGATCGGATACGGAGTGGCGCTGTTACTGCGTCCGCAAAAGAAAAACAGCCTTAAGTTGTTGCTCGCCTTCAGCGGATCTTTCCTGCTGTCGCTCACCGTTCTGCACCTGTTGCCCGAGGTTTACGAAGCGACTTTGCACGCTCACGAAGGCGAACATTCCCATTCGGTTTCGGTCGGGATTTTTATCATGTGTGGCATTTTGCTCCAGATCGTGCTCGAGTTTTTCTCGAAAGGAGCCGAACACGGACACGTCCACGGACACGGCCACATGCACCAAATCCCGTGGTCGCTTTTCATCAGCCTTTGTTTCCACGCACTTCTCGAAGGATTTCCCGTAGGACATCACCACGATCTGGCCTGGGGAATCGCGATCCATCACTTGCCTATTGCCATCATCCTGACGCTTTTTTTCCTCAATTCGGGTCTTGGCAAATGGAAAGTTTTCGCGTTCATGCTGACTTTTGCGCTCATGACGCCACTTGGCACTTACGTATCGGTCGCCGTTCCCGGACTTTCCGCTTATTATGCCCAAATCACGGCAGTCGTCATCGGAATCCTTTTTCACATTTCATCCACGATCATTTTCGAGGCCAGCGAAGACCACAAGTTCAACGTGGCCAAGATTTCGGTGATCATTCTCGGGATTCTGTTCGCCTGTTTTCTTTGATTTTTTGATTTGGGCGTTGCGGCGGCCACCGCATTCGGTCACTGCCACTGCCTCCTAGTTCGCCGCCGCCGGGCTGGCGTCACTCGCTTTTTTGCGCGGAAAATGCATCGTTGAACGAAAATTCAGGTGCGCAAAAAGAGCTCAGACAAATGCCGCCATCCCTAACGCAGACACGATTTTCAATTGAAGTTCGGTCCAAAAACAACTTTGTACGGCTTCGAAAAACTCCTACATTTGAACAAATCACATTTTTCGATGACCCTGAAAATACTCGCGCTGGTTTGCCTATCGCTTCTTTTTTTACCTAAAGAGGTTTTCGTCGCAAAACACCTCGTTAATGACCCTGATTTTGGCAAAACAGTGAATCTGATCCTGAGAAATGATGGCACTTATAACGTCAAGGAAATTCCTGAGAACAAGCGCTATTTCAAACCTAAATCCGCAAGTGGCCGATATAAGATATTCAGGGACATTATTTTTTTCGAAGACAGTAAACTTTTTTCCAAAGGCGTGCTACATGGTAATTATATCGAACTTTTGGGGCTTTTCCGCGTCAAAATCCGCACAAATCGGCTTGACGTAAAATCAGTCGACCAAATAAAAGAACCAGGTGACTTCGCGATATTTTCTTTGAGTGAATTCCAAAAACGCAACTTCGACCCGACAGACGAGCCTTTCTATGCAACATCACGAGATTTCGACAAAATCAAGGCAGCGATCGACTCGGCATTCACATCGGACACTCACAACTTCACTGGCAAAAAACAATCCGATTACTATAAACAATGTGTTTTCACGAGAAAGGCGAACGGCGAAATTGACGTTTTTGTTTATGGTGAAGCCAAAGAATCGGGCATTTCGAAACAAAAGTGGAAATCGGAAATCGTACTTGTTAGTGACGGCGGAACTCTTACTTCGAGATGAAAATGAATCTTTCGACTGGAAAAGTCTATGTTTTACACCCGCATTCGCACGGCTAACGAATTTTTCTTTTCACGATAATAGGCTTTTCGCTACCAATCAACACAATTTGGAACACCACTTATCGTTCCGATTTGTGACCACAAATAAAGCAATCAACGAACTTACCAAATGACAAAATCCATACTTTTTACTTTATCGCTTTTGGCTTCCCTAACGAGTGTTTTCGGCCAAAAGAAATCAAAAACAGAATTCAGGTTCAAACAACCCGAAACGACGGCCGTTTTAATTTGCGATCACGTGCTCGACAAATCGAGAAAAATCCTTTATGCCGCCCACGATTCAGAAGGCGACTGGCAATTTTTGTGCGGACAGGACGACCACACCGACGAAAATGCCAAAATCATCTCATTAAGACAAGCGGTCGAGCTTGACGAGACGTTGAACGAACTTTACGAAATGCCCGCAAATGTCGGTGCCGAACGCAAAAGCGTCAACGACAAATGGAAGCCGTTCAAACTCGCCAATTGACACGCATTCAAAACGCGTAATGCCGTTTCGGCCGCAGTAAATCCTGTCCAAATTCAGCAAAAATCGTGTTTACAAGAAAGTGCGTGATGACGGTATTCCAACCGAACATTTTAGGCCATTACGCTCGCCACATTACTTATCTTTGTAAAACATCCACGCCACAAAACCTGCGAGATCACACATTCCAAGTGTGGAGACCCGCGCTCTTTTTTTGGCCAAAAACAACAAAATGTCAGACTTCACCAAAACGACCGAACAAGCCTCGCATTACGATTCCCTCGAGAATATGCCGCTAAACGAGCTGTTGGCAAACATCAACAACGAAGACAAAACCGTTCCGCTCGCCGTCGAAAAAGCGCTGCCGCAAATCGAGGCACTTATCTCGCAAATCGTTCCGAGAATGAAAAACGGCGGACGTTTGTTCTACATCGGAGCCGGAACTTCGGGCAGGCTCGGGATCGTCGACGCCTCGGAATGCCCGCCAACGTTCGGTGTTCCTTTCAATCTGGTCAACGGCATCATTGCCGGCGGTGACAAAGCGATCCGTCGTGCTGTCGAAAATGCCGAGGACAACGCGGAACAAGCGTGGAAAGATCTGTTGGAAGCGGGAATTTCGAGCAATGATAGCGTCGTCGGGATCGCGGCTTCTGGCACGACACCATACGTAATCGGCGGACTCAAGAAGGCCAACGAGCACAACATTCTTACCGGTTCGATCAGTTGCAATGCCGGAAGTCCTTTGTCACAAACGGCCCAATTCCCGGTAGACGTTGTCGTTGGCCCGGAGTTCGTCACGGGAAGTTCGAGAATGAAAGCCGGAACCGCGCAAAAACTCGTATTGAACATGATCTCGACCACGACAATGATCCAACTCGGACGCGTAAAAGGCAACAAAATGGTCGACATGCAACTCTCGAACGACAAACTCGTGGACCGAGGCACGAAAATGATCATGGGCGAAATCCCGGTTTCGTACGAAGAAGCTTCAGCTATGCTACACAAATACGGAAGCGTTCGAAAAGCCGTTGAAAATTACGATCCCAAAAGGCTCGAGCTATAAACAATCGCCTTGGCGCAATTCGCTTATTTCCAATCCAAAAATCCACAAAATGCCTACAGATAAAATCTTGCTGAACAAAGGAATCAAATTTATGGCTTATGCGCTTCCTTTGTTTTTTATCGGACCATCGGTCATTTACAACGCTTTCCAGAATAAGGAAAACGCATGGCATTATTTGGTTTTGGCCGTCGGGATCACGATGTGTTTCGGTGCGGTCTATTTTTCGTTTCGAGGTCTTTCGACGATCGTCAAAAGCATGACAGATTGAATTATTGCCGCGTTTCCTGCCTGCAACTTTCATCTGCTTCCGGATCTATTTTTTGTCCTGAATTCGCAATGTAATCCAAACGACTTACCGAGTATAGCCCGACTTTTAAAGACAAGTCTCAAGTTTGTCAGGAAAAAATTCAGTCAATTCAATTGTACTTCACAATCCAGTTCTCGATGTTGTCCAAAACGACTTTTTCGGAATCGGCTTGGTTCATTCCGCAGTCGTGACCTTTGCCTTGCATGGTTATCAGTTGGCTTGGAACTTTTGCTTGCTTGAGTTTGTCGCGCATCAATGTCGCCTGTGAATACAAGACCAAATCGTCCTTGTCACCATGAAACAACAATGTCGGGATATTTTTGATTTGGGCATAAGGACTGATTTCGGTGAATTTCCTTCCAGGCTTTCCGTCTCCATATTTCGAATCGGCGAGTTTTTCGACGACATCGGATAACTGAAATTTGGCGATGTGCGCCTTGTTTTCTTCTGTATCGAATTGCGTCGGGCCACATAAAACCGCAATTGATTTCACGCCGGAATTCCGCGTGTAGGAATACAGCATGGCCAAATGCGCTCCGGCACTGATTCCCGAGAAATGATAGCCTTTGGACGCAAATCCATATTTCGACGCAACTTCGCGCATGTATTTCTCTGCGTTGCCTATGTCGTCCAGCAAATCTTTCGCATGCACGTTCTCACTCACGTAGCGATAATCGACATTTGCCACGACGAACCCGCGGTCTCTTAGGTCGCGCGCCGTTTTATCGGTGAATTCTTTGCCGCCGAGACTCCATGCGCCACCGTGAAGCAGTAGCAACACAGGCGTTTTCGCGTCGATTTTCTTCGGAAGGAAAAGGTCGAGATTCTGTTGTCTTTCTTTTCCATACGCCAGATTGCGAAGGTCTTGCTGCGCAAATCCGACGAATGCCGAAAACAATAAAACTACCAGTACTGAAAACTTTCTCATTTTTTGTTAATTACCTTAAACATCTCATTCGCGAATTGTTTCCCGAAATCTATATAGCCCGCGGTGTCGTAGTGATAAGCATCCGAATACGAATATTTCGAGGTTGTCCTGACGATTCCCGCGTGAGCATCTTCCCGAACATACTTTTCCTGCATCGCGCGGACGATGTCGCCAAACTTGAATACGATTCCCGAATCGCTATTGCCAGAATCGCTGATTTTACCGATAACTACGGGCAAATCCTTAGTGCCGAAAACGCCTCTCATTTTCTCCATCAGATGTTTGAGGTTGGCGTAATACTCAAAAGCGATTTCTTCGGTGAACGAGCCGTCGCCTTCGCCTTGCATCCACAAAATCCCCGACGGCACGAGCTTATCTGGTTTTCCGTCTCCATCGATGTCTTTCGCCTCCATCGCGCCTTCTACTGTTTTCAGGAAAAAGTCGTATTGGTTGGGTTTTGCTTTGTATTCGGGTTCCCAACAGCCGAATGGACCGGTCGCCAGGCTGTCGAGTCCTGAGCCGTTTCTGGCATACTTTATTATGGCGATTTTTTCGCCCGGAAACAATTCCTGCAACGTTTTGGCAAATGTGAGCTCGATTCCGAACCGATCTGACAATTTGTTCTGCTTTCCATCTGATGAAAATCCTGTTCCGTGGCCGGGTTTTAGCTGTTCCCACTTCCCGAGTCCAAGGTTTGGCTCTCCGTCTCCGCCTCTATTGCCGTCGAAAATATAGACGTCTTTTAGCGCCGTATTCAATTCAGTGGGCAAATCTTTTGTATATCCGAATCCTTCCATGTTCGATTGTCCGCCCAAATAGAACATTCTGTATGTATTGCCTTTTGCATCAGGAGATTTCGCCTTTTTGGATTGCGCTTCCGCGGATAAAATCGCGGCTAACGATGCAAAGCTGCAAAAAAGAATTCGGGATAGTCGGTTGTTAAGCATTTACTGTCGTTTATAAACGTTTACTGTCGTTTGTAAACGTTTACTGTCGTTTACCATTGGGAAAAGTACGAAAAAAAGGCCGTAATTTTAGGAGTCAAAAACCGTAGCCAGCCATGGAAAACCAACAGCCGAATTACATTACGAGCGCCAAAAGGCAGTTTCTTTATTACAAGACTCTTGGAGAAAAAGCAATAGCGCAATTGAACGAAGAACAACTTTTTGAGAGACAGGATGAAGATTCGAACAGCATCGCGATGATCGTGAACCACTTGTGCGGCAATATGCTTTCGCGCTGGACTGATTTCCTGACTTCGGACGGAGAAAAAGACTGGCGCGACCGCGACTCGGAGTTTGAAGATGTACTGAAAACCAAAAAGGAAGTTTCTGACGCTTGGGAAAAAGGCTGGAAGTGCCTGTTCGAAGCGCTCGAAAATCTGGCTGAAAGCGATCTTGCGCAAATCATATATATAAGGAACGAAGGCCATACCGTGATGGAAGCTATAAACCGGCAGATGGCACATTATCCTTATCACATCGGGCAGATCGTGTTCTGTGCCAAGATGCTGAAATCGAGCGCTTGGGAAAGCTTGTCGATTCCGCGCAATGCCTCGCGAAATTACAATGACGCGAAATTCTCGGCAGACAAGGCGATGCGGCATTTTACCGAAGAGGAACTCAAAAGAATAAAATAGCGGGATTTGCTTGTGTGGTTTGAAAGCCGAGTCGTACTTTTGCCACCGGAATGCAGCCCCGATGGCCGCGGATAGCCCACAGGTTGCAGGCCTTTATTTTTACCGCCTGGCGCAGCGACCGAAGGAAGCTCGTGCCAGACGGCTAAAAATTTGGCCTGCAACCGAGGACTAGCAGCAAACAGCGGGATTTTGCTGCCCAAAAAAACAACTGCAACATGAGAATTCCTTCCAACGTAAAAAAAGGTTTCGCACTGCTTTTGCTGCTGCAACTCCTACTTTCGACAACTTCTTGCTACGAAACTCAACGCGAATGCAAGGATTTCAAGACCGGGGAATTCGAATTCAAGACCAAAGTGGACGGCGTAATGCGAACCACGAAGTTCGTGAGGAACGATACGCTCGAGATTGATTTTTACCAAGGGAAATCAGACACTTCGAGTATTCGTTGGGTGAACGACTGCGAGTATATCGTGCAGAAATTACATCCAAAAAACATGGCGGAACGCAAGGCTATCGCCATGAAAATCTTGACCACGTCGAAAAATTCGTATACCTTTGAATACGGGAATGTAGGCAGCGCCGCGACCCAAAAAGGTACCGTTACCAAAATAAAATAACAGCCTGAATAAATGGAAGTTTTCCTGAATCCGAATGCCTGGGTCGCCTTGTTGACATTGACTTTTCTCGAAATCGTGCTCGGTATCGACAACATTATTTTCATTTCGATCACTACCGGAAAACTTCCGCAGGAACTCAGAAAGAAAGCGACCAAAATCGGGATGTTTCTGGCTATGTTCATGCGCATCGCGATGTTGTTCGGAATCAGCCTTTTGATTGCCATGAAAGCGCCTTGGTTCGAGGTGAACATCTCATGGTTCGAGATTCACGTTTCAGGTCAGGCGATGATTTTGTTCCTTGGCGGACTTTTCCTGCTTTACAAAAGTACGGTCGAGATTCGCGAAAAGGTAGAATATCACGGGGAAGAAGAAAAGGAAATCAAGAAATCGGCGACCAAGTCGTTCACGAACGTGATTTTCCAGATCATCCTTATCGACATCGTCTTCTCTTTTGACAGTATTTTGACGGCCGTCGGAATGACAAGTGGCGTCGAAGGAGCGCTTTACATAATGATTACCGCGGTTGTGATCTCGGTTCTTATCATGATGCAATTCGCCGTTCCGGTGGGAACTTTCGTAAACAAACATCCTTCTATCCAGATACTGGCGTTGACTTTTTTAATCCTTATCGGATTCATGCTGGTCATCGAGGCCGCCCACGTGGCTCACGCTTCGTTCTTTGGAAATACCGTTACGTCGGTTCCGAAAGGCTATCTCTATTTTGCGATCGCGTTCTCCCTGTTGGTGGAATTCCTCAACATGAAAATGGACCGGAACAATAAAAGCAATTCACCTGACGAATCGGCCTAAACCTTGAAATTTCTAGTCATCATAACGGCGTTTTTCCTGCTTTTCAAACCGGTTTTCCCGGTGTTGGATTACGTCGTGAATTATGATTACATCTCAAAAGTGCTTTGTGAGAACAAGGCCAAACCAGAAATGCAATGTAATGGTAAATGTCACCTGATGCAGGAATTGGCCAAGTCGTCCGAAACCGAAAAACCGGCTTCCCAAAACGACAAGAAAGCCTTCTCACCTATCGAATTGTTCTGCAACACGGCGACTGAAATCGTGCTTGAGCCCGTTTTTGAGATTTCCGCACGTACCCCTTTTTACGCTTTTCATACCTCGAAAGCCGTCGGTTTTGACGGCAGCGTTTTCCATCCGCCTATTTTGGCCTAGTTGATTTTCTCGTTTGCGAACCTTTACGGGTTCTGCATTTTCACGCCTTTTCGGCAACAATCAACTATTCTCAAAATTTTGGAAATGACAGTAAAAACACTTTTTGCCGCAATGGCAAGCGCATGCCTTTTGGCCTCATGCAGCAGCGACGACTCAAATGCGAATTTGGCAGGCGACGGCAGTATCAACATAGAATTCGACAACGTCTACGGATCGAACAACCTGATTTTGAACACGCAACCGAACACGACTTCCCAAAGTGAGATACTCAAGGTTTCCCAACTCAAGTACATCGTCAGCAACATCAAATTGAACAAAGCCGACGGCACCACGTTCACCTACCCGAAATCACAAAGTTATTTTATCGTCGATGAAACCGATATGGCATCCCAAATCATCAACCTCCAAGGCATTCCGTCCGGCGATTACGTTTCGATCAGTTTCGGGATTGGCGTGGACGAACAACAATGGCAGTTGGGCGCCGACGGACAAGGCGACTTTTTGGCTTTGGCGCAATCGCAGGACATGCTTTGGTCATGGAGCGCGGGCTATAAATTTCTGGCGTTCGAAGGCACTTTCACTGCTCCGGGCGTTTCGTCGGAAACCGTATTCATGGTTCATACGGGCAAAACCGGAACCGATTACAATTACACTTCGGTCACGATTCCGTTCACGAACGCCGCTTTGGTGCGCACGAACATCACGCCTCAGGTGCACATTTTTGCCGATGCCTCGAAAATCATCGACGGAACGAACAAGGTGATCCTGTCCCAAAACAACGAAGGCGGAATGGGCGCGATGATCATGGGCGGAGCGAATTTGCCTTTGATCACGGCCAACCTGTCGCAAATGTTTACGGTCAACCACGTACACAACGAGTAATGAAGCGGATTTTTATTTTGGTTTTCATCGGATTGGCTTCTTGCTCGTCCGATGAAACTTCTTATGTCGATGTGCCGCTTGCGATCGAAAAACCGTCGAATTTCCCCGATCTCGCTTACAATTTCGAAGCGAACCAACCGACTCAGGCCGGATTCGAGCTCGGACGCAAGCTTTTTTACGAAGGACGGCTTTCAGCTGACGGAACGATCTCGTGCGGGTTTTGTCACATCCAGCAACACGCCTTTACGCACCACGGCCACAGTTTGAGCCACGGAATCGACAACGCCGTCGGGATGCGAAATACACCGGCCATCCAAAACATGGCTTTCCAACCGTTTTTCATGTACGACGGATCGACCGACAATCTCGACCTGCAACCGGTAATCCCGATTACGAGCGAAGTCGAAATGCATGGCAATCTGGCGAATATCGTCACTGTTTTACAGTCCGATCCCGACTATCGGAAGTTGTTCAAACGCGCTTTTCCAAACGCCGAAATCGATACGGAACACCTGCTCAAAGCCCTTGGACAATTCATGGCCATGCTGCAAAGCTCGAACTCGCGTTTCGACAAGTTCCGTCGCAACGAAAGCGGTGGCAGCATGACTCCCGACGAAAATTCGGGTTACCAGATTTTCCAGAACAAATGTGCATCCTGTCACGCAACAGACTTGCAAACCGACAATTCGTTCCGAAACAACGGACTTGCAGTAAACATGCAATTGAACGACGAAGGACGTTTTCGCGTCACGCACCTGGTTTCGGACAAGTACAAATTCAAGGTTCCGAGTTTGCGAAATGTCGAGAAAACCGCGCCATATATGCACGACGGCCGATTTTATACTTTGGATGCCGTACTCGACCATTATGCGGCGGGCGTGCAACCTTCGGCGACTTTGGATCCGATTTTGAACCAGAACGGAACGCCTGGAATTCCATTGACACTAGACGAAAAATCCAAGCTTATCGCGTTTCTCAAGACTTTGACGGACGATGATTTCCTGACCAATCCTAAATTTTCAGAATTCCAATGAAAAGATTTATACTGATTTTGCTGTTTCCGATCTTGGCTTTTGCTTCGGAAACCGACACGCTTTCGACAAATTACAAACGACAGTTCGCCAAAATGCTGGACGATTGCGACGCGTGCGGATGTTCGGCTACTGGCGGAAGCATGGGTTTTGCATCGTTGCTCAACACGAATTTCGTCGGGCTGCGCTACATTTACCAACGCTATTCCAGCACCGACGGCCTTTACGCGAATTCGCCCTGGTTCACCGAGCAATTCAATTCGGTACAAGTTTGGGGAAGAATTCCGGTTTTCAAAAATGCGCAAGTGAGCGTGCTTTTGCCTTACCACAACAACACGCGTGAGACCGAAACGGGTTCGCATACGATTTCCGGATTGGGCGATTTGACCGTCATCGGACTTTATCGCGTCTACCAAACCATGACCGATTCCACATTTTTTGCGCATACGATCCAACTTGGTGCCGGCTTAAAAGCTCCGACAGGAAAATATGACGAGGCCAACAACGGCAGTATCAATCCGGGTTTTCAGCTTGGAACGGGAAGTTGGGATTATTTGTTTTTGGCCGAAAACACGATCAGAAGAAAAAAATTCGGATTCCAGACCATGCTGAATTACGTGGTGAAAACCGAAAACCAAAAACATTACCGATTCGGGAACCAATTCAACTATTCGGGAACGTTTTTTTGGTTGCAGGAACGGGACGCATTCTCACTTTCGCCTCAAGTTGGCGTGGCCGGAGAAGTTTCCCAAGGCAACAAGCAATACCGCCAATTGGTTTCGAGAACTTCGGGCAACATTCTCTTCGGAAAGCTTGGGATTGAAGGCGGAATCAAACGTTGGTCGGCTGGAGCGCAGTTTCTATTGCCTTTGAACCAGGATTTGACCGGCGGCCGAGTCAATGCAAAATACCGTGTTGGCATCAATGTCAATTACAGCTTGTAAGTACGTTTCTTGCGGCTTGGACAACAACGCAAAATAAAAAGCCACGACTACACAAGTTCCGGGATTCGTGTATTCGTGGCTTAATCAATTGTCATTGAACCAAGTATACAATCGAGAAGTTGAGTCAACGATTGGCCTTCACAGCTACTGGTTAAAAAGGAAATTTGCAATTTAGGAGCAAATTAGTCATCATTCCAGAGACAAAGTTATCTGTCCTTCGTCGTCAATTTCAGAATCGGGAGCTTCCCCGATATCGACAGGCATTTCGGGAATTTCCTCGACAGGTTCGTCATAAGGCAGCGATTCCAACATATTGACTTGCTTGATTTTATCCGATGTCAGTTGATTTCCCAAGGCCTTGAAACCTTTCACGGCAATAAAACTTTCGATGTCTATCGTCTGGTTTTCCTTTTGCACGCCTTTCACTTTGGCAAAGATGATTTCGGCCACCGGACGATAATCCGTGGAAACGATTTCCAGCTGCGACTTCTCGTGTTCGGTGATAAAAACGTCTTCCTTGTTCTCATTGTCGACCAAAAAGCGCTTCACGAAATACCGTTCTTTTTCTCCGTCGTAATAAATTGCCGAAACCGGTTTTTTCGGAATCCATTTCTCGAGAATGATCATATCCTGTTCGAAATGCGTGGACAGATCCGGTATAATGACCTTGAGTTTTCCCGTCGAGGAAATCACGAGCAATTTGTCGGTTGGACGGAATTCGCCCAAAAGTTCGCCCCGCGCATCGGTGTTCAAACGCTGAACGGTATCGTCAAACCAGATTTTCCTTGGCAAAAGCGTCGAAATGCCTTTTTCCTTGAGTTCGATTTTCTTGATCGGATATTTGGAAACCGTATTGCCTCGCGAAGCCCTTCCTTTGATGGCCATGTCGGCGAAATCGAGGTCGAATTTGAGTTTTTTGATGGTTCCGATCTGTCTCAGCAAAATCGTGATTACTTCGGCTTCCCCATTCGGATTGGCCGAAAAATACAGCACCATCGAACCCGGCTTTTCCTGCGTCAGATCGTACATTTTATCGCGCGTCACGCCCGAAACGTTGAAGCGCTTGATGTAACTCGATCCCGATTTTCCGTCGCGATACACCATGTTGTAGATCGTGCGCTTGTCGTTCTTGTCGAAAACCGCCGCGTGGATGATGTCTTTCCCTACGAATTTCTTGTCGTCGACCTTGGCGATCATCATGTTTCCGTTTCTCAGGAACACGATCACGTCGTCAATGTCGCTGCAATCGCCGATGTATTCGTCCTTTTTGAGTCCGGTTCCTATGAAACCTTCTTCGCGGTTCACATACAATTTGGTGTTGCGAAGCACGACTTTCGTGGCCTCGATATTGTCGAACGAACGCAATTCGGTTTGGCGCTCGCGTCCTTTTCCGTATTTCTCCTTGAGCGTCGTGAAAAAAGCGATCGCAAAATCAATGATGTGTTCGAGATGGTGTTTGACCTGTTCGATGTCGCCTTCCAAAGCTTCGAGTTTTTCCTGGGCTTTGTCGATGTCGAATTTCGAGATGCGTTTGATTCGGATTTCCGTCAAGCGGACGATATCTTCGTCGGTGACTGCGCGTTTCAGATGTTTCGTGAAAGGCTTCAAACCTTCGTCGATCGCGCGGATCACGCCTTCCCAGGTTTCTTCTTCCTCGATAAGGCGATAAATCCTGTTTTCGATAAAGATTCTTTCAAGCGACAAAAAGTGCCATTGTTCCTCGAGTTCGTTGAGCTGGATCTCGAGTTCGGCTTTTAGCAGATCAACGGTGCGATGCGTAGAAACCCGAAGCATTTCGGAAACGCCCACAAACCGCGGACTGTGGTTTTCGATAACGCAACCCAAAGGCGCAACCGACGTCTCGCAAGCCGTGAACGCGAACAAGGCGTCAATGGTTTTATCCGGGGAAACGCCCGGAAACAAATGGATCAGGATCTCGACTTCGGCCGCGGTGTTGTCCTCGATTTTCTTGATCTTGATCTTGCCTTTGTCGTTGGCTTTCAGAATCGAGTCGATCAAAGACGATGTGTTGGTCGAAAACGGGATTTGCGTGATGACGAGCGTATTCTTGTCAAGCTGCGAAATCTTGGCGCGCACGCGAACGCGACCGCCTCGCATCCCGTCGTTGTAATTGGAAACATCGGCGATTCCCTGCGTCGGGAAATCGGGATAGATCGTGAAGGGCTTGTTCTTTAGGATTTTGATGGAGGCGTCGATCAACTCATTGAAGTTGTGAGGCAAGACTTTCGTCGACAAACCCACGGCGATTCCTTCAGCGCCTTGCGCCAAAAGCAGCGGAAATTTCACCGGAAGGTTTACCGGCTCGTTTCTACGTCCGTCGTATGAGGCTTGCCATTGCGTGATTTTCGGACTGTACAAAACATCGTGGGCGAATTTCGTGAGACGCGCCTCGATGTAACGCGAAGCCGCCGCTCCGTCGCCCGTAAGGATATTTCCCCAGTTTCCCTGAGTATCGATAAGCAAGTCTTTTTGCCCAATCTGCACGATCGCGTCACCGATCGAAGCGTCGCCGTGCGGGTGATACTGCATCGTGTGCCCGACGATATTGGCCACCTTGTTGTAGCGGCCGTCGTCGAGTTCGCGCATCGAATGCATGATACGTCTTTGAACCGGCTTGAAACCGTCTTCAATCGCAGGAACAGCGCGCTCTAGGATTACGTAAGACGCGTAATCGAGAAACCAGTCCTTGTACATGCCGGTGACTTTGGTGATCGTGTCTTCGGGATTCGTTTCCTGGTTTTCGAAAAAATGTGCGCTTTCTGCCGAGGATGCGTCGTGCGACAAACTCTCCGAAGCGGTTTCGTCTACTGATTGGTCTTCGGACGTAGGCTCGAGGTCGTCGAAATTCTCGTCTTCGGGGATGTTGTTTTGGTCGTCTTCTTGCATTTTTTAGTCCTGACCTGCATGGTTTTTTCAACCTTTCAGGTTTTTATTTTTAGTTCTGAACGTTTTAGTTCATATCGATTTTCCGCAACTTACGGATGTTGTTTCGTCCTGAAACCTACAAGGTTTTGAAAACCTTGCAGGTTGTATTTTCCAGTTTGCAGCCCGGACATCGCGGTTAGCCCGCAGGCTTTTTGGCTTTGGTTTTTGAGGCTTTGCGCGGCGACCGCAGGAAGCCAGTGCAAAGGCTACAAAAACCAGACAAAAAACGAGGACTATGAGCGAATGGCCGGAATTCGCTGCCGAAAACCAATTATTAATTACTAATTAATAATTATTAATTCTTTTCCACCACATCGAGTTCCACCTTCAAGTTCCTGATAATGAATTCCTGTCGATCGGGCGTATTCTTGCCCATGTAAAATTCCAAAAGCGACTCGATCGTCGTGGCTTCGTCGAGCATGACGGGATCGAGGCGGATGTCGGCTCCGATGAAATGCACGAATTCGTCAGGCGAAATTTCTCCCAATCCCTTGAATCGCGTGATTTCGGGTTTCGGTTTGAGCTTTTCTATGGCTGCGACGCGTTCTTCCTCAGAATAACAATAGATAGTTTCCTTGCGGTTTCTCACGCGGAACAAAGGCGTCTGCAAAATATACAGGTGGTTTTTCTTGATCATCTCGGGGAAGAATTGCAGGAAAAACGTGATCAGCAGCAGGCGTATGTGCATTCCGTCGACGTCGGCGTCCGTGGCGATCACGATGTTGTTGTAACGCAGGTCTTCCATGCTTTCCTCGATGTTCAGGGCCGCTTGAAGCAAGTTGAATTCTTCGTTTTCGTACACGATTTTTTTTGACATTCCGTACGAGTTCAACGGCTTTCCTCTCAATGAAAAGACAGCTTGCGTGTTGACATTCCTCGATTTTGTGATCGATCCCGAAGCGGAATCTCCCTCGGTAATGAAAAGCGTGCTTTCAAGACTCAGCGGATTTTTGATATCGGGCAGATGCACGCGGCAATCGCGCAGTTTTTTGTTGTGAAGACTCGCTTTCTTGGCGCGGTCTCTCGCCAGTTTACGGATTCCCGAAAGTTCTTTGCGCTCGCGTTCGGCCTGAAGGATTTTTCGCAACAAGGCATCGGCGGTTTCCGGATTCTTGTGCAGGAAATTGTCGAAGTTCGTCTTGATGAAATCGTTGATGAAAGTTCTCACACTCGGCAATTCAGGCCCCATCTCGGTCGAGCCTAATTTGGTCTTGGTCTGCGATTCGAAAACCGGCTCCATGACTTTTACCGAAATTGCGCCTACGATCGATTTTCTGATGTCGCTCGGTTCAAAGCCTTTGTTGTAGAATTCGCGCACGGTTTTGACCATCGCTTCGCGGAATGCGTTCAGGTGGGTTCCGCCTTGGGTTGTGTTCTGTCCGTTTACGAAGGAATGGTATTCTTCGGAATATTGGGTTTTCGAGTGCGTCATCGCAATCTCGATGTCCTCACCTTTCAAATGGATTACTGGATAGACCATTTCCTCGATCTGGATTTCTTCCTCGAGCAAGTCCTTGAGCCCGTTTTCTGACGAATATTTCTCTCCGTTGTAATAAATCGAAAGTCCTGTGTTGAGATAACAGTAATTCTTCAACATTCGGATAACGTATTCGTTCCGGAACTTGAAATTCTTGAAAATCGCTTCGTCCGGCACGAAAACCACTTTGGTGCCGCGGCGTTTCGTGGTTTCGATCAAGTCTTCTTCAAGCGTGAGTTCTCCGGCAGAGAATTCGGCGGCTTTTTGTTTGTCGTCCCGCACCGATTCCACACGAAAATAATTCGACAAAGCGTTCACGGCCTTTGTCCCGACGCCGTTCAAACCCACAGATTTCTTGAACGCAAGTGAGTCGTACTTTCCGCCTGTATTCATCTTCGAGACCACGTCGATGACTTTCCCCAAAGGAATGCCGCGTCCGTAATCGCGAACCGTGACCTGCTTGTCGCGAATCGAGACCTCGATGGTTTTGCCCGCGCCCATGACGAACTCGTCGATGCAGTTGTCCATGACTTCTTTGAGCAAAATGTAGATGCCGTCGTCCGGAGAAGAACCGTCGCCGAGCTTCCCGATGTACATGCCGGGACGCATTCGGATGTGTTCTTTCCAGTCGAGGGATCGTATATTGCCTTCGTCGTAATTGGTTAGCTCAGTCATTTCGGGGGAATCAGTTTTGTGCTAATATAAATTTAATACACGCGCGAGGCTAGTCGCAGGCTTTAAAGTTATCAAGAATGATATTGACAGCTGGGTTCAATTAATAATTAATAATTTGGGCAGCAAATTCCGGCTGTAACTGCAAGTCCTCGTTTTCAAGCCCTATTTTTAAGGCGGCTTCGCGAGCTTCCTCCGGTCGCTGCGAAGCCGCAAAAAAATACAGGCTTGCAAACTGCGGGCTTTCCGTGTCCATCCGGGCTGCGAACCGGTTAACCAGAAAAATTGCGCTTTTGTTCAATCGTCGGCAAAAAGCAACATTTTCGATAGTCCAAATCTGCAGCGAATGGCCATGAATTCGCGGCAAAAAATCAGCGGTAAAAATTTGAACCATTAAGTACATTAAGTTCAGTAAGGCGCTTTGCTTTTGTTTACCGAAAGGCTGGTTTGAAGCCATTTTTAGCCGTTAAGAAGTTAGGTAGTTAAGATTGTACCGACTTGATCCCGCCGTCAAATGGCTAGAACCGTGCGATCCGTGAAAATCCATGCATTGCCTTCAACCAATTCGCGCTGCTTAGGTCGTGGCAAAAAATGGGCAAGTCTTACATTGTATATCAGTGAGATTGTAACATGATGAATAATTGGCCACGAATGCACGAATTACAAGCATTCGTGCATTCGTGGCCAAAACATCAGAAGTAAATCTGAGATGAAAGCGGCGCCAAAATCCGTGAAAATCCGCTTATATATGGCAAATAATGAGCGACGCGAAAGCCAAAATCGATTTGAGCAGCATTTTCTCCATGAACTTAATGACCTTAATGGTCCAAAAAAATCCTAGGTCGAATTCAATTTGTAAGCTGCGTGCAGCATTCGACTCTTGATAACTTGTGAATTTCTTCTCGCGAAAGAAGCCGCCAACCTAGCCCCAAGTTTCTATTTTTGACCCACAACAAAAACAATGGGCACATTCGTAATCAGCAAGCGCTTCAACGGCGACTACAAGTTCGTATTCGCCTCGCGCAAGGGCAAGACCATTTTCACCTCGATCGGAACCAAGCAAAAGGTCGATTGCGAGCTGATGATCGATGCGATACGCGAAAACCCTTCACAGTTCGCGTTCACGAAGATCAAGAGCGCCTCGGGCAAATTTTCGTTCCGATTGTCGAAAGGCGGACTCGTGCTGGCGAATTCCCGAAAATACACGACTGAATTGCGCGTCCAGAAAGGCATAGACGAAATCCTCAAATATGCGTCGAAAGGCGAAACATTGGATTTTTCCGACAGCGATTTCGCGTTCCCCGACGCCGCCGAAGTTTTTGGCGAAGCCGAAGAAATCCTGTAATTACGACTTCTTGATGCGATAAGTCGCCACCGATTCGTGGTTGACGAAAATCGTAAGAAAACCCGAGGCATTCTTGGCCAAAGGCACGTCAAACTCACTTATTTTCCCGTTTTTGCGCACGTCGGCGACATGGATTTTCCCGTCGCTGCTCAACGCGTAGGCCACGCGATCTGTGTCGAGATTTTCGATCTTGAACGGAATCACGTAACCATTCGGCAAAATGCCAGATTTAGGAAAAGTGATCTTGTAATCAGCGTCGATGTATTCGCCCGAATACAAAGGCAATCCGGCAAATTCCTCAGCGGTTTTGTTTACCGGAAGCCATTTTTGCTCATCCGGAAAATGGTTCAGGAAAAACACGTCGGGATTCGTGAAAAAATAGCCCGCGTTGAACTTGTTAACGAATTTTCCGCTTTGGGAATCGACCGACCCGGAAGCCCACGTCACGTCTATAAGTTGCCACTTCCCGCCAATTTTGACCGCATTCCAGATGTGATCGGCCGAAGTCGGAAGTTTCCCGATGTGCGTCGGATGCGATTTGGACGTGCCCGGAATCGTGATCGCCTCAAGTCCGCAAAGCGTCGCAACGCGATCGTACAAAGCCGTATAACCGCGACAGACGCCTTTCCTGGAACGCATCGTCTTGTTGGCCAGATCGAGATTGTACTTTTGGAGCTTTTGTTCTTTTTCTTCGGGCGTTCGATACGAGAAAGCCACGCGTCCGCCTTGGTTCGATCTAAATTCGGCGAGGTCGTAACTCACATTTTTGGCAATCCACGCATAAATGGCACGCGCTTTCTGGGTTTCCGAGGAAAAATCCAGATTGACCTTATCGGCCAATTTTTCGGGCGATGCAAAACTTGTCGGATAAGCAAAGACCTTCTGGTCGACCGCGGCATAATCCTGGGCCAAAACAGATTGTCCGACAAACAGCAAAAAAACTAAAATTTTAGGGAGAAACGAGATTTTCATACGCACCTTCAAGCAACATTTTTGCCACTTTTAGTTAACGGAAAACTAAAGTTTTTGTTGTGATCCAGCGAATTGGATCGATTGCAGATTCGTCCGTCGAAGGTTATTTCGGTTTAACCGAACTCGGCTAAAACTCACTTCGCACAAAAAACGTAAATTCGGGTAAAACCTCAGCTCTCATGCCAAAACGCCTGTTTCTCCTGTTGCCTCTCTTTTTGCTCTTCGGATGCGCTTCCCACAAATACAGGGAAATTTCTTTCCTGCCCGAAAACCTCAAACCCAAAAAGGACGAGCCCAAACTCAACGTGTTCACGCCAAAGAACGCTACCGAAAAATTGCCGGTTTTGATTTTCATCCACGGCGGAAACTGGAACCGAGGCGATAAGGACACTTACGTCTTGATGGGAAGGAATTTCGCCAAAAAAGGCGTCGTTACGGTAATTCCGGATTACACTTTGAGTCCGGATGCCGATTTCGAGCAAATGACGAAACAAGTCGCGGCAGCTATCGAATGGACAAGACAGAACGCGTCCAAATACAACGGCGATCCTGACAAGATCTTTATTTCCGGACATTCCGCGGGCGGACATCTCGCCGCTTTGGCCGTGATGAATCCGAAATATGGAATCGCAAAAGGCACGATCAAAGGCATGATTTTGAACGACGCCGCCGGACTCGACATCGACCAACATTTATCGGCTTTTCCTCCGACGGAAAAATGGAAGTACCTCAACACTTGGTCGAACGACAAAAAGCGCTGGCAAGACGCGTCCCCGATAAATTTTCTCGACAAGGAAACGCCCGCGATCTACATGTATACCGGACGCAAGACCTTTGACATGATCGCGCTCGGCAACGACCGATTCCTCGAAGCCTTGAAAAAAGTCCAGCCAAACGCGAAACGACAGTTCAACAACAAAAATCACTTTTCGATGGTGATCCAATATTTCTTCAGCGGAAGCAACCGCTATCCCGAAGCGCTGCAATTCATCGAAAAACAGCTTGGTTCGCGTTGATGATAAGTTCGCAGTTGAAACCGAGTTCGGTCATGCAATCTTGAATAATCCCGGTTTCGGTCTTCTTGATGTTCGAGGCGTGCAGCAATCTTTGTTGGTGCGTGAGGTCGAACCGCAATTCGCCTGCGTGGTAAATTCTTTTGCGGATCAGGCGCGCCAGCAAGACCGCCTGTTTCTCGTTTTCTACGTTTGTGCTGTAATAAGCGTCCATAATCAATCGTATTTATTTCTCGTGAACCAAATGTCCTGAAGCACGATGTTGAAACTGAAAGTGCGGTAATTCTCGCGAACGAGCGTTTCCGAGACCATTCCGCGCGAGCCGATGCCGTAACTCAAATTGACCATCGAGCTGAGCTTTCCGGGAATCGGCAATCCGAGTCCGACCGTGGCTTTGTAATTGGTGATGCGCTTGTCGTTCACGGCCAGGTAACCGTTGTCGAAGTTCATTCCGCCTCTCACGCGAACCTTGTCGAGATAGCGATAATTGTTCTTGTTTCGCAGGAACTCGAATCCGAATCCGAAGAAATCCTGTTCGACGAACTTGCCGATGTTGTCTTCCATTCCTGTCGCCGACCAAAACGATCGCCTGTAATCGGCTGTGATTCCAAGGCTTTCGCCGATTTTGTAATAGCCGCCAAAAGTGAGTTCGGCCGGAAGTCTAAAACTTTCGATGGGTTCGTCCACGGCGACCTCGAGGCTTGTCTGGATCAGATCGACGACCTTGAAAGCCGTGAGATCTCTCGTGCCTTTGATCGAAGCAGGAAGTTTGAGTGTCGAGGCCAAAGTAAAGTTGTCCGACACTTTTGCCTGAGTGCCGACCGTAAACCGGAAACCACGGTAGAAACTCGATTCCTGCGTCACGAGCAAATCGCTTCCAACAGTGGCGAATTCGTCTTCCTCGATTTTCCCGAAAAGGTAATTCACGCCCAAGCCTACGTTGAAGCGCGAACTTATCTTTCGGCCGTAATTGATCGCGAAAGCACTTAATCCGCCGGAACCCGAAACGTCGCTGTTGTAAATGTCGTCCGAACCTTCGATTTGTCCGCGCACGCCGGTAATGTTGTAGCCGACGTCCGAATAAGGCAGCAAACTCATGCCGATTCCGTCCTTTTTCGACAAAGCGAATGCAAAAGCGATGTTCGAGAACGAGAAAGTCGTGGCTTTTTCGGCCGAATCGGCATTCGAATACTCGTTCCTCTCGCCTTTTCCGCCAAGGTCGAACATGAAAAATTTCTCGGGAATTGTCGCGTAAGCCGCCGGATTGAGGTTGTTGATCTCGGAAGTCATCGGCAAAGCGATCCCGGATTCGCCCATCGCATTGGTCTTGCCCGGAGCCGCGTCGTTGAAACGTCCGAGCCCGAAAAGCGAGTAAGGCGAACCGGTTTGGTTGTTGGTCTGGGCGTGGCTTTTGACGCCTATCAACATAAGGAAGACGGCGCTAATCGTATATCGCATAAATGAGTTCAAGTTTGGATTGGTTGTTTTGGAAGGTTGGCGCGGTGATCACCAGCCGGCTTACGGCAGCATTGTATCCGACCGGCATAAGCGCGATCCCATAATTGAGATATTCGGGATTCTCAAGCATCTTTTGTAGGAAAGTCGTCACGGGCGCGATCACGTAAACCTCGTTGTATTCCGTGTTCTCTCGCTTGATGTAGGCTTTGGCCTCGTTTCCTGCTTCGTCAGCGAGCACTTGGAAAATGTCGTTGTTCTGGTCGACGATAAGCACATACATCGAATCGACGGCATACAAGTTGTCGTTGTAATAATTCGGATCGATCCTGAGCTTGAGGTTCGCCTTGAAAATCTTGCCGTTGTCCTCGTTGATCTGGCTGATTGAACGGATCGTCGGAAATTTGATTTTCGCGGTCAAGCCGATGCCACTTTGCAGATAAGTCAAGTTGCCAACCGAACCCGAGGCCAGTTCCATTTCCTGATTCGCCAAACCCGAAAATGCCGTTCCGGAGCGATCGCTCGTAATTCTGGTCGCGTATTTCCTGACCTCGTCGATTCCGTTGAGCTTGAAGTCGAGATGGCCTTCGCTGTCTTCGCTTCCCGGATACGAATAGTAAAGCCGAATGTACATTTGTTGGACGTTATAGCCCATGATCGCCGCGTTGTCAGCATCGGACGGACTGAGTTTTACGCCCTTGAAATAATCCCGCAAGGTCTCGGCGCTTGCGATCTGCCCGGAGCGGATGTTCGTATAAAGCAGCTGTCCGAGCGCATCCGAAAGTTTTACCGTAACCGAATCCTTGCTCGTTCTGGGCAAAAAGTAGGTTTCTCCCAAAAGCGCATCCGAGGCATTAAAATTTGCCGTGTTGTAATAATCGGTGACGCCGTTCGGGAGTTTGATCGTCTCGGTCAATTGGCGCACCTGAATGCGCTGATGCGCCAAAGTGTCGGCGTAGAAATAATCGTCGTAAGGCAAATTGAGCACGATCGAATCAAAAACCGTTTCCTCGGGAATGTAATATGTGGCCGGAATCAATTCGGCGAAAGCGTCGGCACGCACCTTTCCGAAAACCGGATCTTCATATTGTCCGACCAAAATCCTCGTCCCCGAATCGTTGACGATGCTGTCGAATTTGAACGTGGACATGTCGACCTGGAAAGTGTCGATCCGGATAAGGCGAAGATTAGTTCCCGTGAGTTGGTCGGAATCGAGCCAGATATCGGTATCGCTGCACGAAGTCGCGAAAATGCCAATCAGGCAAAGGGCAAAAAGTCGAATGGAGTGAATCATGCCGCCAAATGTAGGGGCGCGCTTCGACGGCCGGAAACACTATCGGCAATGCGTTTTTTTGTATCGACGGAAAGGCCAAAATCGGCGACAAGTGTGCCCGAAATGCATCCGACAGCCAAAAATCGGCATTTGCAGACAAAAACTGCCGATTGGTATATTATGCTTCGAACTGCCGAACGCAAGCCATAAGTTTGGTCTGCATTCAAAACTTTTCAACTATGCTCTACAAAAAACAACTGTTGTCCGCTTTCGCCTTTTTGGCTTTGTGCCTTGCCGGATGTTCGGACGACGACGAATCGATAAAAGGAAACTGGCTCGTCTCTACCGTTTTCGACGGATCGCCGCGTGGCAGCGCCGTGAGTTTCACCATTGGCGATTTCGCTTTCATGGGAACGGGTTACGACGGAGACGATTACCTCAACGATTTCTGGAAATACGACATAAACGGCGGCTATTGGACGCAGGTCTCGAATTTTCCGGGCACGCCGAGAAGTTCGGCCGTGGCATTCGCTATCGGAACAAACGGTTATGTGGGCACGGGTTATGACGGCACGAACCAATTGGGCGACTTCTATAAATATGACACAAATTCCAATTCGTGGCAGGCGATTCCTGATTTTGGCGGAACGGCAAGACGCGCGGCGGTCGCTTTCAATTCAGATGCTTACGGCTATGTGGGAACCGGTTTTGACGGCACGAACGACAAAAAGGATTTCTGGAAATTCAATCCCGAAACGAACACTTGGGAAGAACTTTTCGGATTCGGCGGAAACAAGAGACGCGAAGCCACGAACTTCACGATCGGGAACGTGGTCTATATGGGAACCGGCGCCTCGAACAACATCAACCAAACCGATTTCTGGTCGTTCGACTTGAGCAGCGAAACCTGGACGCGGCTCAAAGACATCGACGACAAAAGCTCCTATGAGATCGAACGCGCGAACGCCACCGGATTCACGATTGGAAACCGCGGTTACATTTGCGGAGGAAACGGCCACAACAGCACTTGGGAATACGAAACCGCAACCGACAAATGGACCAAGAAAACCAACTTCGAAGGCGCTTTCCGCCAGGACGCGTCGGTGATCGACAACGGCACGCGAGGTTTTGTGTTACTCGGCAAGAACGGGAATTACTATTATGACGACATGTACGAGTTCAAGCCGGACGAGGCTTATGAGGACGAAGATTAATTGTTTTTTGTTTTTGGGTCGGATTTTAGGATCCGGCCCTTTTTTTCGTGAGAATTTTATGAGAACCTTGACATTCCTGACACTTGCGCTTTGCTACCTTTCGTGCAACAGACAAACAGACGACATTTCGACAAAAGTTTACGCTACGCAAAACGGCTTCGGCTACGACCTTGAGATTCGCGGCAAGACGGCCATCCGCCAAATAACTATTCCCGCAATTGCCGGAAACGCTGCGTTTTGCGACAGCCTTGACGCCGTAAAGGTTTCAGATTTGGTGAAACGCAAACTCTCCAGGCGCGAAAATCCATCGGTGAGCAAGCGCGAAATCGACTCGCTCAAAATAAGGACCAAATGCTGAAAAGGCTTTATCCGCACGTTACCGGAAATACGAGGAATTTCCTGCTTCACCTGATGTTGTGGGTTTTGCTGCTTTCGATTCCGTTCATGGATATGGTCACGCGCGGAGGCGAATTCGACATCTGGCTTTTGCTAAGACTTATCGTCGCGCTCGGACTTTTCTATTTCAACTATTTCATCCTTGTCCCAAAGTTTCTTGTCGCGAGGAAACTCAACCAATATTTGCTCGTGATCGTGCCTTTGGTCTTCGGATTGTCTTATCTCACGGCCGTTTACGGGGAATTTCATCCGCCGAGGCGCTTTTTGCAAAGCCCTAATCCGGCGCCACCCGATTTCGCCATGCGCTACATTCCGTCTTTGGTGACTTTTACCTTGCACGCCTTGGCCAGCACGATGTCGCGGCTTTACATCGAATGGAGCGACACGAGTAAGAAACAGCTGGAAACGGCGACCGAGAAACGCGCCGCCGAACTCATGTTCCTCAAAGCGCAGTTGAATCCGCATTTCTTTTTCAATTCGCTCAATACGATTTACTCGCTTTCGATCAAAAAGGCGTCCGAAGGTCCGGAAGCCATCATCAGTCTGTCGAATCTGATGCGCTATGTCTTGTATGAAACCGACAAGGACATCGTGCGACTCGAGGACGATCTGCAATACTTGACCGATTATATCGAGCTGTCCAAACTCCGCTTGACGGCAAACAATAAAGTGAATTTCTCGGTCAACGGCGATGCGGGAAACATGCTTATTCCGCCTTTACTGTTCATTTCTTTCGTAGAGAACGCTTTCAAGCACGGAGCCGCGCCGGTAGACGACACAGGAATCGACATCAGTTTCGGGATCACGCCCAAACAGATCGAATTTCGCGTGGCCAACACGATCCACAAGGAAAGAACCGCCGGAAAATATTCGGGTGTCGGGCTTGAGAATACTTTGTCGCGCATCAACCTGTATTTCCCGAACCGCAATTTTTTCAGCGCTTTCGAACGCGACGGCCGCTATATCGTAAACCTAATCATTTCGCTATGAGTTTGAAAACCGTGATTCTCGACGACGAGCCGCTTGCCATAGAAGTCATCCGCGCTTATTGTGATTCTTTGTCAGATGTGGAAGTTTTGGCCGAATTCTCAAGTCCTATCGAAGCCATGACGTTCATCAACTCGAACGCCGTCGACCTGGTTTTTCTCGACATCGAAATGCCATTGCTTTCCGGAATCGAGCTCGTGGAAACGCTGAGTTCCAAACCGCAGATCGTCTTTACGACGGCTTATCCGCAATTCGCGCTCGAAGGTTTTGAGTTGGATGCGTGCGATTATCTGATCAAACCCGTATCGTACAAGCGCTTTCTCAAGGCGATCAACAAGGCGCGAAAGTTGCTTCCGGCCGAAAACGCATCCGAAGCAAAACCTTTGCCCGAAGCCGAAAAACCGTTCATCTTCATCAAATCGGAATACGAAAGCCTCAAGGTTTTTGCCGATGAGATAAAGTACGTGGAGAGTTTGCGCGATTATCTCAAAATCCATCTGTCGAACGGAAAATTCGTGCTCACGCTGTCGAATTTCAAGAACCTGCTCGAAAAATTGCCCGACAAGACGTTCATGCGCGTGCACAATTCGTATGTCGTGAACATCAGTTTCGTGAATTCGATCCAGCGCAACCGCATTCTCATTGACAACAACCGCATTCCGATCAGCGATACTTACAAGAAGGCGTTTTTTGAGAAGATCAGGATTTAGTTGAGTGCCTGAGTGCAAAGTGCGAAAGTGCCTGAGATTGCTGAACCGAAGTTGTACTGGAAAACGCTCTAAATTAGAAATAGAATTCGATCTCGACTTTTAAATTCGTCCTGATAGCTGTCGGGTTTGGAATTTGGAATTTGGAATTTGGAATTTTAAAACCGATATTAGGTCATTCGATTTCAGCAAAAACATGAGCAAAACCACTACCCGATTCATTTACTTTCTGGCGCCATTGGTTTTTATTGGATCGGAAATCATCCGGACTTTCGTGCGCCCGGAATACGGAAAAGCCAAATACGGACTGCTCGCCGAAACTTTAGGCTGGCTCCCGAACTTGCTCGCCGGATTTGCCATTATGGCGCTGGCGGTCTCGGGTCTTCAGCTTTATCAGGACGCCGTTTCAAAAACCGTTTCCCGAAACCATAGGATTCTGTTGCTTTTGGCTTCATCCGCAATCGCCTTAACCGGATTGATTTTACACGAGATTTTTCAGAAAGGCACGGGTTTGTATTATGACGTTAACGATATTGTCGCTACTGTTGCGGGCGTTCTTATTGGCGCTTTTTACTTTTTTCTTGTACACCTTAGGTTTTCTGAAAGCTGATTTTTTTTACCATTAAGAACTTTAAGTTCATTAGGACGCTTTGCTTTTTTCAAGCCGGAAATTCGTTGGCTGAATTTTGAACCTTTAAGAGCGTTAAGGCGCTTCGCTTGTCGTAACAATAGAAAGCCTTTAGATTTTTGAACAATTAAGATAGTTCAGGTTAGTTAAGTTTTTACCGATAGCCATTCGTGCAGTGCCTTCGGCCAATTCGCTTTGCTCGGGTCGTGGAAAAAAAATTTAAACCATTAAGAACATTAAGAACATTAAGGCGCTTCGCTTGTTGCAAAACCGAAATTCTTCGCGGATTTTCTGAACCATTAAGATCTTAAGGAAGTTGAGGCTGGCGTCGATTTTCGGTTTGATCCGTGTTATCAGAAAGCGCAGCGGAAATCAGTATTATCCGTGAAAATCCGTGCACTCGTGGCAAAAAAATCAGCGGCAAAATTCGTGCATTGCCTTTGGCCAATTCGCTTTGCTCGGGTCGTGGCAAAAAAATTTAAACCATTAAGAACATTAGGAGCATTATGGCGTTTCGCTTGTTTCAAAACCGTAATTCTTCGCGGATTTCTCTGAACCAGTAAAATCTTAAGGAAGTTGAGGCTGGTGTCGATTTTCGGTTTGATCCGTGTAATCCGAAAGCGCAGCGGAAATCAGTGTTATCCGTGAAAATCCGTGGGGTCGTGGCAAAAAAATAAACCATTAAGAACATTAAGAGCGTTAAGAGCATTAAGGCGCGTCGCTCATTGCAAAAACAGAAACCTTGAGATTTTTGAACAATTAAGATAGTTAAGGTTAGTTAAGTTTTTCGTGCAGTCGTGGCAAAAAAATTTAAACCATTAAGAGCATTAAGAGCATTAAGACACTTCGCTTGTTGCAAAACCGAAATTTTTCGCGGATTTTCTGAACCATCAAGAATGGTTAGAAAAGTCAAGGTCGTGCCGATCGCACTTTATGACCGCTATTTTTCAGAATAAAACTCTTGATGAACTTAAGGTCCTTACTGGTTGAATCTCGGCAAGATCTTAGGAATTTTTTATCTCAGGAACTTGGCACTTTTTATTTCAGGCGCTCCGGCACTACTCAATCGAATTCCCGCGAACAAACTCCTGAAACCGTTCCTTGTATTGATCGGCAACGGTGATCCGCTGGTTTGCGATGATGACCTGGCTCCGTTCAATCGATTCGATCTTGTCGAGATTCACGATAAACGACCGATGGATTCTCATGAACCGCGATTCGGGAAGTTCTGCCTCGAGCGATTTGAGGTTCATGCGCGTCAATACCGATCGCTTGTTGTCGCTCAAAGCCACTTTGATGTAATCGCGAACGCCCTCAAAGTACAGGATTTCTTCGAATTTGATCTTGACCTGCTTGTAATCGGCTTTCACGAACAGGAAATCGGTTTCAGGTTTTGCCGCAGACTGGCTTCTGACCAAAGCGAACCATTCCTTGGCGCGCAAGGCCGAGTTATAGAATTCGTCGAAACTGAAAGGCTTCAAAAGATAATCGAGCGCATCGGCCTTGAAACCTTCGATCGCATATTCGTTGAAAGCGGTGGTGAAGATCACGCGCGTGTTTTTTGACAAGGTTTTCGACAATTCCACTCCCGTCAATTCGGGCATCTGGATATCGAGAAAAATCAGGTCGATGTTCTCGTCTTCGAGGATTTCCAAAGCTTCGAACGCATTTGAGCAAGCCGCGCGCAATTCGAGGAAAGGCGTCTTTTTGGCATAACTTTCAATGAGGCGCAACGCCATCGGTTCGTCGTCGACTACGAGACATTTGATCTTTCTTTCGCTCATGGTTTCAGATCGATTACGAGTTTGGTTCGGAATACTTCGGCGTCGTTACCGAACGCAAAACTGTGTTTGTTTGGATAAAGCAGTTCGAGTCGCTTTCGCAGATTCTGCAATCCGATGCCTGATCCGCTGCGGTCGTTCTCGCGTTTCCGGAAGTTTCCGTTGGCGCTTTCGAAGATGACTTTTCCGTCCGATACGGACAACCTGAAATCGAGTTCGGAATTCCCGGTGGCCGAAACGCCGTGCTTGAAAGCGTTTTCTATGAGCGAGATAAACAGCAAAGGCGCGACTCTGACCTCATCGACCACATGCGGAAAATCGGCTTTGACCACCGTTTTGCTCGAAGTTCTCAAATCCATCAAAGCGATATATTGCTTCATGAAATCGACCTCTTTCCTGAGCGGGACGAACTCCGAATTCGTGTCGTACAACAAATAGCGCATCAAAACGCCCAAACTGTGGATCGTTTCTTTGGCCTGTTCGGGCGAAATGTCCACCAACGAATAGATGTTGTTGAGCGAGTTGAAGAAAAAATGCGGCTGAAGCTGATATTTCAAGTGTTGCAATTCGGTTGCCAGACGCGCATTTTCGGATTCTTTCCTTTCGGATTCAGATCTGATCCAACGGTCGAAAATCCGCAATCCGATGGCGAACAAAACCGGAACCAGGAACGAAATCCCGTCCAGATAGATGAAAAAGCGCAAAGGCGGCGGATTGCCTCCGGGTTTGGGTCCGCCCGGATGGCCACTCATCAAATCCCGCATTTCGAACTTTAGCCAGATGAAAAGCGCGATCAACGCCAGATTCAGCAAAACGAACACGAACACTTTCCTGCGCACCAGAAACCGGTCGACCAAAATCGCGTAATTCGTGTAGAAAATCAACGCGTAAAAGGCCAGCGGCGCCCACAAATGCTCGAACGTCCTTTCGGTTTCGAACCCTTGCCCGGACAACAAAACGTAAGGCAAACTGAACAGCAAAGCCCAAATCGAGACGTGCAGCAAAGGCACGAAAAACTTATGTCGCAAAATCTTATTCATAACGCAAAGCAACTATCGGGTCAAGTGCGGCGGCTTTTCTGGCAGGATACCATCCGAAGAAAATTCCGGTGACGGCGCAAACCGCGAACGAGACGACTATCGAGAAAATCGTGACGGAAACCGGCCACGAGAGCGCACTCGAAACCACGACCGTGAGACCCAATCCCAAAACTACACCAATTATTCCACCTGTGATGCTGATGATTACGGCTTCGGCCAAAAATTGCAGCATGATGTCGTTCCCGCGCCCGCCGACGGCCATTCGCAACCCGATTTCTCGCGTCCTTTCCTTGACCGAGACATACATGATGTTCATGATCCCGATTCCGCCTATGAAAAGCGAGATTCCGGCGATCGCCACGAGCAAGACCGTGAGCATTTCGCTTGTGGAACTGAACGTCGAGATGAGTTCCTGTTGCGAAAAAACGTTGAAATTGTCCTGGTCCGCGCCTTCGAGTTTGTGATTTTTTCGCAGGATTTTTGTGATTTCGGTCACGGCTTTTTCGGCGACGGCCTCGCTTTTGGCCGAAGTCACGATCGATTGCAGATAAGTCACGGCCAGAATCCTTTTTTGGACCGCGGTGTAAGGTGCGAGAATCACGTCGTCCTGATCCTGTCCGAAAGTGTTTTCGCCTTTTTCGGATAAAACGCCTATGACCTTGAACGGAATGCTGTTGAAACGGATGGTTTTCCCTATCGGATTTTCACTCCCGAAAAGATTCTCGACCACGGTTTGCCCGATGACCGCGACTTTGGCCGAGGTTTTCACGTCTTGTTCGGAGAACATCGCCCCGTCCTTGACCTCGAGTACGCGCACTTTGAGATAGTCGGGCGCGACGCCGTAAATCGTGGTTGGCCAGTTCTTGGATCCGTTTATGGATTGTCCGCTCGAATTGACCAAAGGCGAAGTGTGTGCTATGAAAGTGCCTTGTTTTTCGATTTCGGACAGGTCGTTCAGCGTAAGCGATTGCATCGTGCCCGGATCTTGCCGCACGCCGCCCATCATGCCGGCGCCGGGACGGATCGTGATCATGTTCGAGCCCATGGCCGAAATCTGGCTTTTGATGCTTTCCTTCGATCCTTCTCCAATGGCAAGCATCGCAATGACCGAAGCCACGCCGATAATCACGCCAAGCATCGTCAGAAACGCCCGCGTTTTATTGAGCTTTAGCGCTTTGAAGGCTATTTTTATGAGGTTGTTAAGATTCATTTTTTTGGATAATAGATGATAGAAGATAGATAATAGACGTTGTTCCTCACTCGACCTCGACGATCAAATTCTTCAATGCGGAAGCTGCGTCGGCCGGTTTTTCGACAATCGAATCTTTGGTGATGATTCCGTCTTTGAGTACGATCGTTCTTGAACTGAAAGTTGCGATGTCAGGTTCATGGGTTACGAACGCTATCGTTTTTCCTTCCGAATTGAGTTTCTGGAACAACGCCATGATCTCATAGGACGTTTTCGTGTCGAGGTTTCCCGTGGCTTCATCGGCTAAAATCAAAACCGGATCGTTGACCAGCGATCTCGCGATGGCGACTCTTTGCTGCTGGCCGCCGGAGAGCTGGCTCGGAGTGTGGTACAAACGCTCCGAGAGCCCAACCAGTTCCAGCGCATGCACCGCGCGCTCGCGTCTTTCCTTAGCCGGGATAGCGCTGTTGTAGAGCAACGGAAGTTCCACATTTTCTATCGATGTGGTGCGCGGCAACAAGTTGTACGACTGGAAAATAAAGCCGATTTTTTGATTCCTGACCTTGGCCAGGTCGTTCTTGTCCAGGTCTTTCACGGGAATCCCATCGATCTCGTAACTTCCCGAGGAAGGCGTATCGAGACAACCCAGAATATTGAGCAAGGTCGATTTTCCCGATCCGCTTGATCCCATGATTGTCACGAATTCTTTTTCGTAGATCGAGAACGAAATGCCTTTGATCGCTTTGACGACTTCTTCTCCCATGGTGAATTGGCGCGTCAGCTCTTTGATTTTTATGATGGGTTTCATTTTTTTAAGTTTTGGGATTTCTTGAATCGAACCGTCCGAATCACTTCCTTCCAGGCGGTTTCGGCATAAAAGGACTGGAAGCCGATTCGCCTTGCGTGGGTTTTGCGGAATCCGAATCGGATTGCGCCAAAGCCGTCACGACCTTTTGGCCGGGATTAAGTCCATCGACGATTTCGTAATTGATGCCGTCGTTCACTCCCACCGTCACCGCAACCGGATGGATTCCGTCAGTGTCGCTTACCCAGACCGTTTTCTGGTCGGCTTCGTCCGGCAATTGTGGTTTGTCCAGCGCATCGCCCAGATAATTGGCCGCGTTCTCGGAATTGTATTTTGTCAACAAAGTCTTGTCTGGCGTGAAATTGAGCGCCTTGGCCTCGACAGTGAGTACGTCCTTGACTTCCATCGTGTAGATCGAGACGGTCGCGGTCAAGCCCGGTTTGAGCTTTTCGTCCGGATTGTCGGCTTTGATGATGACCGTGTAAGTCACCACATTCGATGTTACCGTCGCATTCAGGCGCACCTGGCTCACTTTTCCGGAGAACGTCTGGCCTGGGAACGCATCTACCGTAAAGTCCACGCGCTGTCCGGTTTTGACGTTTCCGATATCGGCTTCATCCACATCGGCCTCGACCTGCATCTGCTTCAAATCCTGGGCGATCGTGAACAATGTCGGAGTCGAATAACTCGCCGCGACGGTCTGTCCTTCATCGACATCTTTGGAGAGCACGACCCCATCGATTGGCGAGTAGATATTGGCATAACCGAGGTTTGTCTGCGCTTTTTTGAGATCGGACATTTTTTGTGCCGACGTGCCTTTTGCCGTTTTGAGGTTGTATTCGGCTTGCTGATAATCAGACTGCGAGATCACGCCCGAACCGTAAAGCGACTTTTGCCGATTGAACACAGTCTGCAGATACTGCTGTTCGTTCAACGCAACCTGATAAGCCGATTGCGCCTGTGAGAACGCCTCACTCAGGTTTTCCTTGTCGAGTTCCGCGATGAGTTGTCCGGCTTTTACCGTCGAATTGTAGTCGACGTAGATCTTCTCGACCACGCCCGAAACCTGCGTTCCCACCTCGACCTGTTTGACGGCTTCGATCGTTCCGGTAGCCGTGATCACCGTACTCACGTTTCCGGTTTTGGCTTCGGTGAATTCGACCTTGAGCGGCTGTTCTTTTTTGCCGAAAGCCAGGAATGCGGCCACGGCGACCAATACGACCGAAACGGCCGTTATCATGATGATCTGCTTCTTGTTTTTCATGTCGTTGTGTTTAGATGGCGATTTGGTTTCCTTGGTAAAACTGCAGCAATTGGTAGTACAAAGCCATGGAATATTTCGCTTGCAGGAATTGCTGTTGCGCGCTTAGATACGTGTTTTTGCTAACGATGAGATCCGGCGAACTCAAAGCGCCCGCATCAGACTTTTTCTGCGCCATTTCATAAGCAAGCTGTGACGAGGATTTCAGCGCCGTCGCGGCTTCCAGCTGACCTTGTGCGGATTGCGCATTTTGCCACGCGCTCTCGATCTTGAGATACAGTTGCTTGATTTCCGAAACCGATGCGATTTTGGCCTTTTCAATGTCGATCTTGGCATTCTGGACGGCAGCTTTGTTGGAATAGTTCGAAAAAATCGGGATGCTCAGGTTCAAACCGACAGTTTGATAGAAGTTGCCATCGAATTGCGTGACGAAATCGAGATTTTGCGTGCTCGTGTAACCCGAATAAAGTCCGGCGTTGAGCGAAAGTGTCGGCAAATAACCTGACTTGGCTTTCTTGAGCAACACATTCGAGATGTCGATCTGCGTCTTGGCACTTGCGATTTCGGGCATGTTGGCAACCGCAGTTTCATAGATCGATTTCAGGTCTGGCGCGATCAATTGGGCTTCGGGCAAATCTGGCGTGGCGATGTCGAATTCAGAAAGCGGATCGAGTTCCAGCAATTGCTTCAACGAAATCAGCTGTTGGCGGTAATTGTTCTGCGCCGTGATCAAAGTCACCTGATCGTTGCTGAACTGCGTCTGCAAATCGGCTACATCCAACTTGGCGATCGATCCCGCCTTGAATTTGGTTTCGGCCTGCGAAATCTGTTCTTTGGAAGAATTCACCGTATTCTGGGCAACGGCAATCGCCTCTTTGTAGTAAAGCGCTTGCAGATAAGCTTCGGTCACACTCAGCAAAATGTTGTTTTTGGCTTCCGATACGAAAAGCTCGTTCTGCGTGACCAAAAGCTCGTTCTGTCTGATCGTGTTGTTCAGGTAATTGCCCCTGAACAAAGTCACTTGCGTACCGACGCCGGCGTTTGTCGAGTGGATCAGCTGACTCACGTAATTGCTCGTAATCGGGTCGATGCTCGTTCCGTTGGTGGCATTTTGGGAAACCGATGCGGAAAGACTCGGATACCTCGCATATTCGGACTGCCTGAGGTTCACATCTGCACTCTTCTTGGTAAGTGCGGCTTCCTTTATGGTAATGTTGTTCTCGAGCGCATATTGGATGCAATCGGCCAGCGACCAGTTTTTCGGAGTTTCCTTTTGTTGCGAAAAACCCAAAAAGGCCGTGAGAAAGAGCAGTAAAATAGTGGTTGTCGCTTTCATGATGCTGAATTTTACACCAAAGGAAAAGCGATATCCTTTACTGGGAAAAAGATGTCGATGTTTGATTGGATTTCAGATGCGAACCGAGCGATTTCGGAGGCGGACATTTCGTCAAAAACAAAAAAAGCCATCCGTTTGGACAGCTTTTGCTTGGAATTCATCGCTTCAGAACAGTTTTTTGATTTGGCCCCAATCCGTCCTTGAGAACTTTTTTAACGATCGCGATCTGGAAAGTAGTCGCTGCTGTTTCCGGTCAGACCAAACCGATTCGATCGACAGCTCTTACCGTTACATGTCACGAGTACGAAGCTATTATCGGTAGTGACAAAAAATCCCGGTATCGGTAAGCGACCAGGCAGCGGCCTTTTGTCCGCCAGATTTTAGGCAATTGTTCGCCCAGGCATTGCAAGTGTAA
This sequence comes from Flavobacterium sp., assembly GCF_004295795.1. Lineage (GTDB taxonomy): Bacteria > Bacteroidota > Bacteroidia > Flavobacteriales > Flavobacteriaceae > Flavobacterium. The sequence goes on from NZ_SEBR01000006.1 coordinate 188,491, forward strand.
AACAGGTTGTACTTGCCGTGCGCCTCGAAAAACAGGTCGTGATCCGCATAAGACGCATCCGGGATTTTGACCGACTGGCCATTTTCGATCACGAAAGACGATTCCGCGAAAGCGACCATTTTCTCGTACTCAGCCTTGCTGACCATTATTTTCACGCAGTGGTCGGATTCTTTCAGGTCGCGGTAAAAAGTCGCGTGCATCAAGCCCGTTCCCATCCAAAACGCGGCTTTGAACGCTGTGCTGGCTTTGAGGTCGCTCCATTCGGGCGTGTTCAGGTAGAAATCATGGTCGCCCCAACCAAGCGCGACATATTGGAAAGTCGTGTCCTTTGACAAGGTTTCGGTAGGATGCGTAAGTGCCGACCAATCTTTGTACGGGCTTTTTATCGGGAATACGACATCTGTGTGCACGCCGTTCGATTTGATGTAGATCGTCACGTCCTGAGCCGGATCTTCGTCTTTGGAATTGACGGTTATCCGCGAAAGCGTAAACATAGCAAGTGCGTAAACAAAGACAAAAATGACTAGAAACAACAGTGTTTTTTTGACGATGCGCCAGATTTTTTTGGTCGTGTTTTTCATTGAAAAAGGTTTTGGATCGATTTTACCTTTTGCGCCAATTCCAAATCGAGTGCCACGTTTTTGATTTTGTGCGATTCGGTGTCAAAATTTTCGTAGAACAACGGCAGCGAAAAGGTTTCCTTGATGTCCAAACCGAATCTCGAGAGATTTCCCGTGGCGAGTTCAAGCACGCTCTTTCCGCCTCTTTGTCCCGGGGAAGCCGCCATGAGCAACGTCGGTTTTTGGGCGAAAACGTCCTTTCGGATGCGCGATGCCCAGTCGAAAGTGTTCTTGAACGCCGACGAATATGTTCCGTTGTTTTCGGGCAGCGAGATCACTAGCAGATCGGATGCGTCAATCTTGTCAAGAAAATCCTGTGCTTTCGGATGCTTTCCTGTCTCGTGTTCCAGATCGACTCCAAAAAGCGGCATCTCGAAGTCGCGCATGCTGTAAATTTCGGTTTGGCTTTCGCCGAAAAGTCCCGCGGCATAAGTGACGAGCTGTTTGTTTATCGAAGTGGAGGAATTCGATCCCGAGAAGGCGAAGATTTTCATGGTTGTTTTAGTTTTGTCGGCCGAAGTTACGCAATGGAATCGGTCGGGAAAACATCTTTGTGGGGAATGTCCGATCGTGGCGCTCTCATTGGTATTTTTCGGAAAAACATCAAATTTCGGTAACTTTCAAAAAACCAAACCACCATGATCTACACGAATAAGGCAATTCGCGCATCCCGGCAACCTACTTCTTAAACGAACTTGCTTATGCAAAATTTTCCACGAAGAATTTAGGGTTTTGCAACAAGCCAAGTGTCTTAATGCTCTTAATGTCCTAAATGGTTCAAAATTTTTGCATTTCCATATCGCAAAAATCAAATCGAAACCCGATGCCGACCTTAACGCTAAATGGTTTAATGCGTTTTACGGATTTATTTCAACCGCGAATTCGCGAATTTTATTTCAAGCCGAATGGAATTCGCGAATTCGCGGTTAAATTTTTCTTAGCCACGGATTTAAACGGATAACACATATTTCCGCGGCGTTTCCAGATCGCAAAAATCAAATCGAAACCCGATGCCGACCCTAACTTTTGGCGCAAGCAAGCACGAACTTTTCGCCTCACGATCGATTCGGAAAAAACCGGAAACAAAAAAGCCCGCCAAAAGACGAGCTAATCCCTATAAGTTGATTCCTGAAATTAAACGTTGAATCGGAAATGCATTACATCGCCATCTTTCACGATATATTCTTTTCCTTCTACGCGCAATTTGCCGGCTTCCTTCACTTTCGATTCCGATCCGAATTGGACGTAGTCGTTATAAGCGATGACTTCTGCACGGATAAAACCTTTTTCAAAGTCAGTGTGGATCACGCTCGCAGCTTTTGGAGCCGTGTCTCCGACGTTGATCGTCCAGGCGCGCACTTCTTTGACTCCGGCGGTAAAATACGTCTGTTGGTTCAGAAGTTTGTAAGCGGCACGGATCAAAACCGATGCGCCTGGTTCGGCCAAACCTACATCTTCCAGGAACATTTTGCGCTCTTCGTAAGTTTCGAGTTCGGTGATATCGGCTTCGGTTCCAACGGCGAGCACGATGACTTCGGCCTGTTCTTCCTTGACCATTTCGCGAACTTTGTCCACGTATTGGTTTCCTGAAACGGCCGAACCTTCGTCCACATTACAAACGTAAAGTACGGGCTTTGTCGTGATCAGTTGGAAATCTTCCATCAAGACAGATTCTTCCTCGTTTGCCGGAACGACAGTACGGGCTGATTTCGCCTGAAGCAAAGCCTCGCGGATCCTGTTCAGAAGTCCTTGCTCGGTTTGGGCTTCCTTGTTTCCGGTTTTGGCGGCGCGGTTCACTTTCTCAAGTCTTTTCTCGACCGTTTCCAAATCTTTCAGCTGAAGTTCTATATCAATGGTTTCCTTATCGCGGATGGGATTCACGTTTCCGTCGACGTGCACGATGTTGTCATTGTCGAAACATCTCAAAACGTGAATGATGGCGTTGCACTCGCGAATGTTTCCAAGGAATTGGTTTCCGAGGCCTTCACCTTTACTGGCGCCTTTGACCAATCCGGCAATGTCTACGATGTCTACCGTTGCAGGAACGACTTTTTCGGGATTGACCAATTCCTCCAATTTCTCCAAACGCGGATCGGGAACATTCACGACGCCAATATTGGGTTCGATCGTGCAGAACGGAAAGTTAGCACTTTGCGCCTTGGCGTTCGAGAGACAATTGAAAAGGGTTGATTTTCCTACATTCGGCAATCCGACGATTCCTGCTTTCATGGTTTTTTTATTTCAAAAAGTGCGCAAATATAAGCATATAATCGGGGCAAATCACAATTATATAAAACGCCCCTTTAATTGTATAAGGGCGCGCGAAGCATCGGGGCTATCTTTGTAAAAGTAAACAACATAAAACATCATGAAGACAACAATCTTAACAATAACGGCCGCGTTTTTCGCCTTTTCGGCCCAGGCACAACAACAAGTTCAAAAAGAGTCGACAACTACGGTAACGACCGTAAAAGATTCTGACGGCGAAAGGAAACTCGTCAAAACCAACGAGCAAACCGCAACGCAAAAACTCGAATTCCAAAATCCGGATTCAAAAGCGCTGAACAAAGATTTGGCAACAACTCCAACCGAAGTCACCTCGACAACGACAGTAACCGCACCTGACGGAAGTACAAGAGTCGTAGACGTAGACCGTTCGGCTTATTACTCCGCCGGCGGATCGAAATATCAGATGAAACTCGACAACGTGGGTTACACCATGGTGACCGACAACAAAAAAACGGGAGTTTTGAGAAATGTGGGCCCAAACAGCTACATCTACTCGACCAAAGGCAAAACGGCCCACGCCTATTTCGACAAAAGCGGAAACATGGTAATTAGCACATACGACGCAAAAACAGATAAGGTGACCACAGAAACCTATACCAAGAATTAATTTTCTTAACACTCCATATATACCACAAAAATCCCGAGGGTTCACGCCTTCGGGATTTTTTTTTGGAGTGCCTGAGTTTTGGAGTGCTGATACGCTGTGTCACGACAATCTATATCATATAAACGGCACAGAAAACAGGATTCACAGAAGCAAAAAACCATCCGACAAGGGATGGTTTTTCTATAAGTATCGATACTCAGGCACTTTTTCACTGCGTCACTCCATCACTCATTATGCAAAAACGCCTGCCGATTCAGCAAAGTTTCCTCGCTTTCCACATAATCAGGATCAGGGACGCAACAATCGACGGGACAAACCGCCGCGCATTGCGGTTCTTCGTGAAAGCCTTTGCACTCGGTGCATTTTCCGGGCACGATGTAGTAGATGTCGTCCGAAATAGGCGTTTGGGCGTCTTCCGAGTCTACTTCTTCCCCATTTGGGAGAACGACTTTCCCGCGCAACGCAGTTCCGTCTTTGTAACGCCAGTCGTCGGCGCCTTCGTAAATCGCGGTATTTGGGCATTCGGGCTCACAAGCGCCGCAGTTTATACATTCGTCTGTTATAATGATGGCCATTTTCTGTATGATTTTCAGATTTCCAAATCGTTGCTGATATTCGGATTATCGGATTTCCACATTTTCAGATGATCCGAAAATTCCGTCAGTCCGCAAATCCTTTCAACCTGCGATAGAAAGCTGTACTTTTGTGCAAAATTACGCCAAAACTCGGTATACGCAAATCAATTATGACAGCTTTAGAGAAAAAGGACGCTTTCGTTGCACTCGGAAATTTTTTGAGACAATTCACTTCGGATGAACCCGTTAGGAACAATTCGGTCTTGATGAACGACGAATTTTTCGACGCTTTCGCCGATTTGATCCTGCTTTCCCAGTCGCACAACGGATGGTACACGCCAGATCAAGTGCGTTTTGCGGTTGGTGCCTGGGCCGATGCTTTGACCGATGCCAACCTGACCGAATGGCTCTCGCGCTATGAAATCGGCGAAAGCGATCCCAAAACGATCGCGCTCATTTTGGCCGGAAACATTCCGCTCGTAGGCTTTCACGATTTTCTCACGGTTGTGCTTTCGGGCAACAAAGCTTTGGTCAAACTTTCTTCCAACGACCAGAAATTGCTGCCGTTCCTCGCAAATTACCTGATTGCGGTTGCCCCGAAAATTTCAGGTTCGATCGCTTTCGTCGTAGGAAAATTCGAAGGTTTCGACGCCGTTATCGCCACGGGAAGCAACAACACCGCGCGTTATTTCGAGTATTATTTCAAGGACAAACCGAGTATCATCCGCAAAAACCGAAATTCGGTGGCTATTCTTACCGGAAATGAATCGGAAGACGAACTCGAGGCTTTGGGCGAGGACATTTTTCGCTATTTCGGACTCGGATGCAGGAACGTTTCCAAATTGTTTGTGCCGAACGGTTACGATTTCACGAAATTTTTCGAAGGAATCTTCGCCCAGCAGGACGTGATCCATTACGAGAAATACGCCAACAATTACGACTACAATAAAGCCGTTTTCCTGATGAGCAACTTCAAGCTGCGCGACAACGGATTTTTGACCATCAAGCAAGATTCAAGCTACGCCTCGCCTATTTCAAGCGTTTTCTATGAATTCTACGACGATCTTCAAGACATGAAATCGCGTATTTTAGCCGATGCCGATCAGATTCAGTGCGTCGTCTCGTCCGGACTGACTCCGCAAAGCATCCCTTTCGGTCAAACCCAGAAACCGCAGCTTTGGGATTACGCCGACAATGTAGATACGATGGCATTTCTGCTCTCGCTTTGAGGCCGATTTCAACTTGGCAATCGGGATTTTTTTTGGCGAAAATGTTTCCGATTTGCGAGGCAGCGACTTCAACTACAACGATTTCTGTTGATAACATCGGTTAATTATTCATAAAAATGCTATCCGTTTACTGTTCTGTTTCCGAAATTTGCGGGAAATTTTTCCAATCAGATGAAAAAACACAACTATAGCGCCGGCCCGTCTATTCTTCCGCAGGAAGTTTTGGAAAAGGCGGCGGCGGCCGTGCTCGATTTCAACAATTCCGGATTGTCGCTCATCGAGATCTCGCACCGCAGCAAGGATTTCGTGGCCGTGATGGACGAAGCGCGCGCCTTGGCACTTGAGCTTCTGGGACTTCAGGGCAAAGGTTACCAAGCCTTGTTTTTGCACGGTGGCGCGAGCCTTGAATTCCTTATGGTTCCTTACAACTTGATGACGAAAGCCGGAAAAGCGGCCTATCTCGACACGGGAACTTGGGCAAGCGGCGCGATCAAGGAAGCGAAATCTTTTGGGGAAACGGTTGTCGTGGCTTCGTCGAAACCCGAGAATTACAACCACATTCCAAAAGGTTATGCTGTTCCGACAGATGCCGATTACTTCCACTGCACATCGAACAACACGATTTTCGGAACCCAGATGCACGACTTCCCGAACCTGGAAATCCCGATGGTCTGCGATATGAGTTCGGATATTTTCTCTCGCGAACTCGACTTCTCGAAGTTCGGGATGATTTATGCCGGAGCACAGAAAAATATGGGGCCGGCGGGCGTCACTCTGGTAATCGTCAAGGAAGAAATTCTGGGCAGGACGGGAAGAACGATCCCGAACATGCTCAATCTGCAACAACACATCGAAAAGGAAAGCATGTACAACACGCCTCCGGTTTTCGCCACTTACACTTCGCTTTTGACGTTGCAATGGCTCAAAAACCTTGGCGGCGTTTCCGAGATCGAAAAACGCAACAACGCAAAAGCCGAATTGATCTACGCAGAAATCGACCGAAATCCTTTGTTCAAAGGAACGGCGGTTGTCGAAGACCGATCGAAAATGAACGTGACTTTCCTGTTGGAAAACGAAGGACTGACCGAAAAGTTCGATTCGGCGTGGAAAGCTGCCGGAATTTCGGGATTGGCCGGACACAGGTCTGTCGGCGGATACCGCGCGTCAATCTACAACGCAATGCCAATCGAAAGCGTGCAGGTTCTGGTTGACGTGATGAAAGAACTCGAACGAACTGCCTGACACCGAAGCGCGGCCGTGATGGCAGCGGCATCCTTTTTTGCTGGCCAGGATTTGCCCTTATCCCAAATTTTACAGCAAAAAAGATACAGTGGACAGCGCGAATTTGCCGCCCAAATAAAAATAACGAACAGAAATTGAATTTCAGATAATGAAAATACTAGCCAACGACGGCATTTCACAGGCCGGACAAACCGCTCTCGAGAAAGCCGGATTTGAAGTCATCACGAGCAAAGTCGCCCAGGAACAGGTCGAGAATTTCATCAACGCCCACAAGGTCGAGGTGATTTTGGTGCGTTCGGCGACGAAAGTGCGAAAAGATATCATCGACAATTGCCCGAGCTTGAAAATCATCGGTCGCGGCGGCGTCGGGATGGACAATATCGACGTCGACTATGCGCGTTCAAAGGGATTGCACGTGATCAACACGCCGGCTTCATCCTCTGAATCCGTAGCCGAATTGGTTTTCGCGCACTTGTTTACGGGCGTGCGTTTCCTTCAGGATTCGAACCGAAACATGCCGCTCGAAGGCGATTCCAATTTCGACGGATTGAAAAAAGCTTACGCGGCCGGAACGGAATTGCGCGGTAAAACATTGGGAATCATCGGTTTTGGACGGATTGGTCGCGCAGTAGCCAAAATTGGCCTGGGACTTGGAATGCGCGTGATCGCTTCGGATAAATTCGTCGGAAACGCAGAAATCAAGGTTGATTTTTACAACGGACAGTTCATCAACGTCGACATCGTGACCGAACCGATGGAAGACATCCTAAAACATTCGGACTTTATTTCGCTTCACGTTCCGGCTCAGGACGGCTATGTGATTGGAGCGACGGAATTCGCGACCATGAAAGACGGTGCAGGAATCGTGAACGCATCGCGCGGCGGCGTAATCGACGAGGTCGCGTTGCTCGAAGCTTTGGACACGAACAAGATCTCGTTCGCCGGACTCGACGTTTTCGAGAACGAACCGACTCCGGCAATCCAGGTTTTGATGCATCCGAAAGTTTCCTTGACGCCACACATCGGAGCGGCGACAAACGAAGCACAGGACAGGATAGGAACGGAATTGGCCGAGCAGATTATCGGCCTTTTGAAACCCGAAGGCAACTGATAAAACTGCCAAAATATGCTATCAAGCCGTTTCTACTGAGACGGCTTTTTTTTACTTTTTAGGAAAGGTAAATTGCGACTTTAGCGGGATTTTATAAAGATTTTACAGGGATTTCCCAAAACCTAACAAATCTCGAAGATTTGTTAGGTCTGGCGAAGTTCGAAGATTTCGACGACTTTCAATTATAGAAAAACCGTAAAAAAAGTTAAATCTTGAGCGGAAAGTGTTCTTCAAATAATCGGGCAACTTTCACATCAATTTGTAGACGCAGCCTTAATGTCCTTAACGCTCTTAATGGTTCATTTTCTTGGCAGCGCGAGAATCTAGGGAAGACCGAAGTCATTCAAATGTTGATTCGCATCCGGATTGCGGAACAAAAACCCGCATCGAAAGCAAGCTACCAATCCATCAGGTTGTTGGAAACCAACCGTTGAAAACCTGTGCAAAAGTTTCGGTCGGGCGTTCAAAACTCGTTCCCTTTGCCTTGAGGCACTCCGGCGCTTTTTGGTAAATTTGAATCGTGGGCGAAAGGAAAACATACAGGCTTTCGAGAATTCTTGGGCGCGTACGCGAGGTTTTCGAGGAACAGATCAAAGGCAGGCAGTTTTGGCTCCGCGCCGAGATCGCCAGCGTGACTTATCACCGCTCAGGACATTATTACCTCGAGCTCATGGAATCTGAAAATGGCGTCGTACTGGCCAAATGCCGCGCGATGATCTGGAACTCGAATCTCGATCAGATCAAACTCGACTTGGGTCAGGATTTCCCGAATGTGCTCAGGAACGGGTCGGAAATTTTGGCTTTCGCCGAGTTGACTTACTCTGAACTTTACGGCTTGCAGCTCAACGTGATGTCGATCGACAAATCGTTCAATGTAGGCGAGCTTGAACGTCGGAAACAAGCGACTTACAACAGGTTGTTCGAGGAAGGGCTCATCGGAAAAAACGCCAAGATCCAACCTGGGATCGTCTTGCAGAAAATCGCTTTGGTCGGCGCCCCGAATTCCTCCGGACACACAGATTTCGTAAGACAGATCAAGGCGAACGAACATAAATTCGACTTTTCGATCACCGAATTTCCTTGTCAGGTGCAAGGCGAAAGAGCCGAACAGGACATCGTGAACACGCTCAAAAGTTTGCCACAGCACGAATTTGATGTCGTCGTGCTGATTCGCGGCGGCGGCTCCAAACTCGACCTCGAGGTTTTCAACGCCTATTCGATCGCCAAAGTCGTGGCCGAATTCGAGATTCCGGTTTTCACGGGAATCGGGCACGAAACCGACAGCTCGATCGTCGATTTTACGGCCAACCGACATTTCAAGACGCCAAGTGCCGTCGGGGCTTTTATCGTCGACAAGGCTTATCGGTTCATGGTCAAGGTCGAATCGGGTTATGCTTATGTGATGGAATTTTACAAGCGGCAAATGGCATCGGAAACAAACAAAATCGATTTGGCAACACAGTTTCTGGCCGCCAAAGCCGTGAGCATGACACGGCAAAAACGCGGCGAGCTTCACAATTTGTCAAACAGGATTGCGGCATTGGTAAAGCAAAGATTGTCGGGCGAAGAACTTTTCCTGAATTCGGGCATCCAGCTTTTATCGGTCAAGCCGAAATCGCGGACAGAATCGGAAACCAGAAAATTGACTGAAGCCAAGGACACGATTTCCCTGTTGGCCAAACAAGCGACAGACGAACAAAGAGCCGTTTTGCAAAATACGTCCGAACTATTGGCATTGCTGAGTCGGAACGCCATCAACCGCGAGAAAAGCAAAATGGAAATGCTGGAGGAAATCCCCGATCTTTTCCATCCGGGCCAAATCCTCAAAAAAGGATACGCACTTGTGAAAATGAACGGGAAAGTGATTTCGGATGCCAACGAGATCGCCGTCGGGGACGAAATCGAAATTGAAATGTACAGCCGAAAAATAACAGCCGTAGTAACCAAAGAACAACAAGAAAAATGGAAGGAATCACTTACGAAAGTGCTGCAAAAGAGCTAGATGTTATCCTGAACGAACTCCGGAACGACCAGGTTTCGATCGACCAATTGGCCGAAAAGGTGGAACGCGCCTCGAAGCTGATCGCTTTCTGCAAGGAAAAGCTGAACAACACCGAAAAAAAGGTCGAGGATATCGTGGCCAAACTCGGACTGTGAAGCATCCGGATAAAGAAACGTTAAGTCGTCCCAACCTCACCAGGCGATTGCGTATCTTTAAGTAGAAAATCACACACAATGAAAACCATCATCAGCTCAGTTGTGCTTTTCGCAAGCCTTCTCGCGTGTAGTACGCAACAAAATTCCATTGCTTCTTCCGAACAAAAGTCAGGTGCAAAAACCGTCGTTTCCAAAGGCGACACGATTCGAATTGTGAACGATTCCCTCGAGTATGAGGTGATAATCATCGATCCCGGATTCAACAACTGGATGAACATGAACGCCAGGCCGCGCGGTTACTATTCGCAATCGTATTTGGAACAGCACAATATTCCTTGGGTGACGCAATTCAATATCAATACGCGATCGCCATTGGGCAACCGGAATGCCGATTTGTATCAGTTGGAAATCGACTACCGCGGCTCTATCAATTATGGGTATGAAGTGAATTATCTGCTGTTCAATTACCTCAATTATTTCCAGCTTTCGAACAAAGTGCGTCTGGGCGGCCCGATTCCGAGAATCTAGCTTTTGCTTTCGCGAACAATTCCGTATTTTTGGGACAATCCCATTCCTGATGAAAAAACTCAAGGAGCGTTGGGGAATCACTTCCGGTTTCCAGCTCGTCCTAATCTTTGTCGTTTTCGCGATCACCGGATCATCGGCGGCTTATCTTTCAAAGCCGATCCTGGCCTGGTTTGGAATCGTCAAGGGAGAAACTTCGGGTTGGATTTATTATCCGCTTTACATCGTGCTTATTTTTCCGGTCTATCAGGTTTTGCTGATTGCTTTCGGAACGTTATTCGGACAATTCAGATTTTTTTGGGCGTTCGAGAAAAGAATGCTGAAAAGCCTCGGCCTCGGATTCCTGTTCCACGATAAAAAAAACGCCCAGGACTGAATCCCGGGCGTTTCCCAAACAAATGATGTCTCAAGATCATTTCCTTTTGATGAGATAAGTGTAGCACCACATCAGCGTGAAGCTTGGAATGATGTCTGTAAACGGGATGATTTCCTCAAAAAACGAGAAAACACCCGCGACTTTTCCTGACGTTCCTTTGTACATCCAGGCCATCAAAAGACCCGAAATCGGTGCCCAAATGACGTCCCCGAATTCCCCGACGAACGGAATCGCGAACGAAAGCATCCCAATACAGTCGAACAAGATGCTCAAGGCCAGATCGCGCGATTTGTTCGCATCGACAGCCTGATCGGCAATCAATCCTAATTTGTCTTTCACCATGTTATTTACGAATAAAGGCATTATTGATGTTTTAACTGCGCTTTGTATTTCTGCTTGACCTTTTCCACCTTTGGCGTGATCACAAAGTAACAATAGGGGTTTTCCTTGTTCTGTGCGTAGTAATTCTGATGGTAATCTTCGGCCGGATAGAAAGTTGGCGCTTTGGAAACCTTGGTAACAACTTTCTTGCCAAAGCCGTAAGTCGCCTCTTTTTCGAGCTCTTTGATGTAAGCTTCGGTAAGTTCTTTCTGGGCCGCATTGTGGTAGAAAACTTCGCTGCGATATTGGGTTCCGACGTCATTTCCCTGTCTGTTCAAAGTCGTCGGATCATGTGTCGAGAAGAAAATCTCGAGCAATTCTCCAAACTGTACTTTCTTCGGATCGAAAACGATCTGCACCGCTTCGGCGTGACCGGTGTCGCCCGTACAGACGTCTTTGTAACTCGGATTGGCGACCTTTCCGCCTATATAACCCGAAGTCACGCTCTTCACTCCGTCGATTTCGAGGAAAACCGCTTCGGTACACCAAAAACATCCGCCCGCAAACGTCGCGGTCTCCATTCCATTCTGCTCTTCCATCTTGATTTTTTTGTCGTGATCTTGCTGTTTCTCCTTGGCCATGCACGAAAAAAACGCAATGACAACCGGAATGAACAATAGCTTTTTCATAAGATTCGTGTTGATGTACAAAATTACGTCAGGACTGAGGTTTTGGATTTTCCGTTAACGCAAGTTTATGTTTGAGTTGCTGAGTATCTGAGTACCTGAGTTGACGGGATCGAAACTGACTGCAAATCTGACTTGAATCAATATCCTGATTTTTTACCGGACAACGCGTTTCGGACACTGATTCCTGGATTCCAAAGTGAAGTCAATGCGGAATGCGTCCGAAAAAAAATCGTTTCTTTGCCAAAACCCGAAAAAATGATCCACGCGACCAACATCCACAAATATTACGACAAACTTCACGTGCTAAAAGGCGTCGACCTGAGCATTGAAAAAGGCGAGATCGTATCGGTTGTTGGCGCTTCCGGCGCAGGGAAAACGACTTTGTTGCACATTTTGGGAACGCTCGACCGTCCGGCTGTAACACAAGGCACGAGCCTTAGTATCGACGGACAGGATTTGCTCGGCATGAACGACACGAACCTGTCGCGCTTTCGCAATACGCATTTGGGTTTCATCTTCCAATTCCATCAGTTGCTTCCCGAATTCACGGCGCTTGAAAACGCTTGCATTCCGGGATTCATCGCCAAAAGAAACAAGTCCGAGGTAGAATCCGAAGCCAAAAAACTACTCGATTACCTAGGACTTTCGCACCGTTTCGACCACAAACCCGGCGAACTTTCCGGAGGTGAACAGCAGCGCGTTGCGGTCGCCCGGGCCATGATAAACAAGCCTTCGGTGATTTTTGCCGACGAGCCTTCGGGAAATCTCGACACCGCAACGGCCGAAAACCTGCACAACCTGTTTTTCACGTTGAGAAGCGAGCTTGGACAGACTTTCGTGATCGTCACGCACAACGAAGACCTCGCAGACATGGCCGACCGGAAACTCACGATGAGCGACGGACTAATAATCGACTAAATGCTACTGATCGCGCTTTCCTTCGTCTACATCGTCTTTACGACCGTAAATTTCGGGGCTTGCGCAAACTCGCTTTTCAAGACCAAAACGTCCGATTTCACAACGATCTCGATTTTGGGATTGTTCGCTATCACGGTCATCGCGTCATTTTGGGCGATTTTCGGACGCATCAATTGGGAATTCCACACAGCGCTTTTGGTGCTGAACATCGTGCTTTTTTTTGTTTTCCGAAATGCCGTCGTGGCGAATTTCCGCTTGCTCAAAATTCGGTTCTCGAAACTTCCCAAATCGCTCAAACTGCTTTTTGCCGTAAACGCGATCCTTATTTTGGCCAAGTCGGCGGCAGCGCCTTACATTCTCGACAACGAATCTTATTACATCCAGACAATCAAGTGGTTGAATGAGTTCGGATTCGTGAAAGGTTTGGCGAATCTGCACATCTTCCTGGCGCAAATGAGCGGCTGGCACATTGCCCAGAGCGCGTTCAGCTTCTCGTTTTTGTATCCGAATTTCAACGACTTGAGCGGATTTTGTTTGCTTATAGCCAATCTGTATTCGGTTTTCAGGTTGCTCGATTTTCTCGAGACCAAATCGAAAGTCGCCCTGACAATGGGTTTGCTCCCGATAGCCAACGTTTTCTTGCTGCAATTCTCGGGCGCGCCGGCGGCTGACATTCCTGTTTTCGTATTGACGTTTTTGGCTTTGGATGTATTTTTCTGCCATTTCCAAACGCCAACAAAAGCAAATTTCACGCTTTTGGCACTGCTCGTGCTTTTCGCGCTTTACATTAAAATCACTGTTTTGGCACTAGTGATTTTACCGATCTGGTTGCTATTATCCGATTTCAGAAACCTGATTTCAAAACGCATCTTCTTCGCCGGATTGACCGTTTTCGCGCTTTTCATTACCAAAAACATCATCGTGAGCGGACAAGCCCTGTTCCCGCTTCCGTACCAATTCGGATTCGAGACCGATTATGCCGTTCCAAGACAGGTCGCCGACTTCTTTTTCGTCGAAAGCAGGCCGTTTCCATTCGGACTGACAAAGCAGCAATACGACGCTATGCCGTTTTGGGAGATTTTTGTGCGCTGGATGCGATTGCCCAAACTGCACGGCTTTTTCAACACGATCGGTGTTTTACTTGCTCTTTTGAGCCCGATTTTCATCGCCAGATTTTATCCGAAGAAGCCAATGTGGATCGCCTACTTGACGATGGTAGTCCAGTTTTTTTTGCTGCTTTGGCTCTCGCCCCAATATCGGTTTTTCACGAACTTCATTTTGTTCTTCGGAATGTTTTGCGTCGGATGCATTGTCCAAAACAAAAAAGCGATTTTTGGAATGCTGACTTTCGGGACGATCGCGGCTTCGATACTGGTTTTCGTACCATTGAAACTCGATTCGGTCACCGACAACAAATTGGCCAACAAGACCACGGCACTTTCGTTTCGAAATGTGATCTGGCCGCATCCGAATTCGAGGAACGACCGCAGTTGCACAGGACAAATGATCGGAAATCTGTACTATCACTCGCCCTTGCACAGCGATTTTTTTTGGAACACAGGCGATGTTTTCCTGCCGGCCGTAAATTCCGGACAACTGGATTTTTTCGCGAAACGCTTCGGGATTCGTCCGCAATTGCGCAAAAAAGACCTGTCGGATGGTTTCAGGTCGGAAATGATTCCGAAAGTTGACGCAACCCTCGAATAAAATCCGCATCTTTCCCGAAATTGCTTTTATGAAATTCCTTTCCTTTTTTGTGATTTGCCTGCTGTTGACTTCGTGCGCGACAATCCTGAACAAGAGCCATTACGACATCACGTTCAGTTCCGACAAGCCCAATACGACCGTTACGATTCTCGATTCGACATACAACTTGCCCGCGAAAGTGAACGTCAAACGGCAGAAAGTGCAACTTCCGTTCGCGGTAAAAACCGACAGCCTTTCCAAAAACCTCACGCTTTATCCTTTCACCGACAGCAAAATCGCGTTGAATGCGACGCAAGCGGGTTTTATGCCGATTGGTTTCGCGATCGATCTACTGAGCAAACAACGCTTCACTTACGGGAATTTCGTCAATATTTCGACACACGGCGATTCGATTTGCGCTTACGGATCGAATCCTCGCGCTTTCGGGCAAAAACCGGAGAGAAACTTAAGACAGGATTGGAACGCGATTTATGGAATCAAGAAAGGCGAACTTTATCTGACGCCGGGAATTTCGCCTATATCGGCCATCAACATTTCCAAAAAAGGCTATGATTTCGTGGGCGTCTCGTATCTCACAGCGCGACTGAACCTCGATTACAGCTATGCCGACCAGCGCTATTTTTCGATCGGAACAGGTTATGTCGCGCCTTTGAACAACACAATTTTCGACGATCAAGCTTATGCAACGGCCTTTTTTCTGAGATTGACCGATAACTATGTTTGGAAAAGGTGGCATTTTGGATACGGTTTGGGCTTCGTGGCCGCCCATTTCAAGACCTACGAGCACGATTTCATAAACGACGAAGATATTTACGTCGCGTCTTTCTCAAACAATTCCCTTACCGCAAATCTCGACCTCGGATTGCGCCTCAACAAGCGCTTTTACTTCCAGATCAATTATCAGCCCAGTATTTACAGGTTTTCGCCGAACCACGGAATCGCTTATGGACATTTGCTCAACTTCGGACTATCGTATAAATTGCGCCTTCGAAAACAGCGATGATGACGTTTGAAGAACTGAAAGCTTTCCTGGACGAGAAGTCCGAATTGTACAACAATCCTGATTTTATAGAATCGGATCCAATCCAGATTCCACATGGTTTTTCGCTCAAGGAAGATGTGGAAATCTCGGCCTTTCTCGCCGCGACGATCGCTTGGGGAAACCGGAAATCGGTGATTGCGAACGCAAAGAAAATGATGGATTTGACCGGAAATTCGCCTTACGATTTCGTGATGTCGCATTCTGAGGAAAATCTTGACAAGTTCGAAGGTTTCGTACACCGCACTTTCAATGCCGAAGACCTCAAAACCTTTGTGCGTGCACTTCGCCACATTTATACGAATCACGGCGGCATGGAAGCGGTCTTTGCCAAAAATGCAAATGATTTGCAGAAAGGCATTTCAGACTTCAAGAAAGTATTTTTCGAAATTCCGCACCAAGGCCGCACGCAAAAACACATTTCAGATCCTTTGAACGGAAGCGCGGCCAAACGCATTCACATGATGTTGCGATGGCTGGCGCGAAAAGACAACAAAGGTGTCGATCTGGGAATTTGGAAGTCCATTTCTCCGGCGGTTTTGTCTTGTCCTTTGGATGTCCATTCCGGAAACATCGCGCGAAAACTCGGCCTTTTGACGCGCACGCAAAACGATGCGAGAGCACTTGCCGAACTCGATTCGAAGTTGCGCGAATTCGACGCGACCGATCCTTCGAAATACGATTTTGCTTTGTTTGGATTGGGCGCTTTCGAGAAGTTTTGAGGCTGGATTTTGGATCGTAAGGTTTTCGGAAACGCAATCCAGGAATTTTAGGGCTGATTTTTAGCACAACCCTAGTAAGCGAATGGGCTGAATGTGCTCCAAAAATTTGCACGAAGCACCCGTATTTTCGACAGGAAAATCGCATTGGAATTGCCATACATTCGTGTATTCGTGGCCAAACGATGTATCAAATAATTTCGTTGCTCGGGTCACGAATTTGAACGTCCAAATCGTGTCGGTACAATCTTAACTACACTTAACTTCCTTAACGGTTCAAAAGTTTCAACGATACTTTCCGGTTGCGCAAAAGCGAAGCGCCTTAATGCTCTCAATGAACTTAATGGTTTAAAAACTAGTAGTCGATTTTTGCCGGCGATGCAAAGATTTTCACGGCAAGGATTTTCGCTTCGGGATTGCAAGGATCTAACCGATTGAACGTCCAAATCGTGTCGGTACAATCTTTACTACACTTAACTTCCTTAATGGTTCAAAAGTTTCAACGATACTTTCCGGTTGCGCAAAAGCAAATCGCCTTAATGCTCTCAATGAACTTAATGGTTTAAAATTCTCGAAGTAAAACCTTCCGTAATTTCCTTTTTTTGAGGACTTTAATCACGAACGAAACGATCTTGTGGCAAGCACGCGTTAGCGATTTCGCCATTGTTTGAGCTCTTTTGAATGCGATCAGCTTTCAAAAAGCGAGTGGCGAAAGCGCGGCCGCGGCCAATGAGACGTTGTAATTTCACAAGATTTCCGGCCGCGGCAACGCCCAAAAAATAAAAACCGCGATTGCGTATCTTTGGAAAATGGAACTTCGCGTGAAAAATATGGTTTGTGACCGCTGCAAAATGGTCGTCCGCAACACTTTTGAGGAATTGGGATTTGCTCCGGTTTTGGTGGAATTGGGCGTGGTCGAACTGTCGAAAAGTTTGTCGGATGCACAAAAATCAAGGGTTGACGCGGCTTTGCATAAATTCGGATTCGAACTCATCGACGACAAAAAAACGCAGACCGTCGAGAAGATCAAGAACCTGATCGTGGGTTTGGTGCATCAGGATTCGAATGCGTTGAAGGTCAATTTATCCGATTATCTCGTTTCGCGCATCAATCAGGATTACAGCGCGTTGAGCAATCTTTTCTCGCAACAGAACGGCAAGACGATCGAGCAATTTTACATTCTGCAAAAGATCGAGCGCGTCAAGGAATTATTAGAATACGGCGAATTCAACCTGAACGAAATTGCGGACAATCTCAACTACAGCAGCGCTTCACACCTGACGCGACAGTTCAAGAAAGTTACGGGACAAACGCCGTCGGAGTTTCGGAATTCACGCGGCAGCCGGATTTCGCTCAACGAACTATAATCAGGCAGAAATCTTCCGGAATTGTGCAAGCCAAAAGCTGATCTTTACGCGAAATTTGTACTTGAGCAAAGCAGAAAAATCATGACACATACTTATCAGATTTCCGGGATGACTTGTTCCGGATGCGAATTCAAGGTGAAAAGCCGGTTGTTGCAGGTCGAAGGAATCACTTCGGCAGATATTTCACTCGAAAATCACACGGCCACACTTTCAATGGACAAACACGTCGGTATTTCGGACTTGCAGCAAGCACTCGGAAACGACGGCAAATACAAAATTTCGGCCGAAAGCCATAGCGAAATTGCCGAAACAACAAAAAGTTGGGTTGCGACCTATACTCCTATTTTGTTGATATTTTCTTACATATCAGTCATTTCGCTTCTCGTCCAAATCCATCAAACCTTCAATTGGATGCAATTTATGCGACACTTCATGGCGGGATTTTTCCTGACGTTCTCGTTTTTCAAGATGCTAAACCTCAAGGGATTCGCCGAAAGTTATGTGATGTACGACGTCCTGGCCAGAAAAATTCCGGCGTGGGCTTACCTTTATGCATTCGTCGAACTCGCACTCGGAATCGCTTTTTTGGTGGATTTCAATCCGATTTTGACCAATTCGGTGACGTTTGTGGTGATGTCTGTAAGCATTATCGGCGTGCTGCAAAGTGTGATGAACAAAAAAACGATCCGATGCGCTTGCCTTGGAGCTGTTTTCAATCTGCCGATGAGCACGGTAACGATCGTAGAAGATGGTTTGATGATTTTGATGAGCGGGCTGATGTTGGTTTTGGCCTTTTGATCGGCAGATAACTTTTTGCCACAGATGCACGGATTTACACGCATTAAACGGATCTAACCGAATCGCATCGGAACAATCTAAACTTAACTTAACTTCTTAATTGTTCAAAAAAACTAAAAAATAGTTTTCGGTTCAACAAAAGCGAAAAGTCTTAATGAACTTAATGAACTTAATGAACTTAATGGTTCAAAAATTTCCAAGCCAAACTTCGGTTCAACAAAAGCGAAGCGCCTTAATGACCTTAATGGTTCAAAAAATTGTCGCTGATTTTTTGTAAAGATTGCATCAAGCAACTAGCGTGGTATGTCAGATATTTTAGCCACAAACCGAGCAACGCGAACTGGCGCAAGCAATTCACGAATTTTCGCTTCGCTTTTTTTTGCCACGGATACACGGATTTACACGGATTACACAGATTTTCCGCTTCGCTTCCGGATATCACGGATCTAACCGAATCGCATCGGAACAATCTAAACTAAACTTAACTTAACTTCTTAATTGTTCAAAAAAACTAAAAAATAGTTTTCGGTTCAGCAAAAGCGAATAGCCTTAATGAACTTAATGAACTTAATGGTTCAAAAATTTCCAAGCCAAACTTCGGTTCAGCAAAAGCGAAGCGCCTTAATGACCTTAATGGTTCAAAAAATTGTCGCTGATTTTTTGTAAAGATCGCATCAAACAACTAGCGTGGTATGTCAGATATTTTAGCCACAAACCGAGCAACGCGAACTGGCGCAAGCAATTCACGAATTTTTCGCTTTGCTTTTTTTTTGCCACGGATGCACGGATTTACACGGATTTACGCGGATTTTCCGCTTCGCTTCCAGATACCACAGATCTAACCGAATCGCATCGGAACAATCTAAACTTAACTTAACTTAACTTCGTAATTGTTCAAAAAAACTAAAAAATAGTTTTCGGTTCAGCAAAAGCAAAAAGCCTTAATTAACTTAATGACCTTAATGACCTTAATGACCTTAATGACCTTAATGGTTCAAAAACTTCCAAGCCAAACTTCGGTTCAGCAAAAGCGAAGCGCCTTAATGACCTTAATGGTTCAAAATTTGGATTTTAGTTCCGATAGCTAAGCCCGACGCTTCTGCGCGTAATATCACTATCTTTGCAAAAAATTAAAAGATGGCATTCGAACAGTTCAACCTCCCGAAATCACTCCAAAAAGCCGTAGACGAGCTCGGTTTCGAAACACCGACGCCCATCCAGGAGAAAGCGTTTCCGGTCATCATGTCCGGTCGCGACGTGATGGGAATCGCCCAGACGGGAACGGGAAAAACGTTCGCTTATCTGTTGCCATTGCTCAAACTCTACAAATTTACTCCGACCGAAACACCAAAAATCGTAATCCTCGTACCAACGCGCGAACTCGTCGTACAAGTCGTCGAGGAAGTCGAAAAATTGGCAAAATACATGTCACTTCGCGCGTTGGGAATTTACGGTGGCGTGAATATCAACACCCAAAAAACATCGGTTTACCAAGGCATTGACGTGTTGGTTGGAACGCCGGGTCGCGTTATGGATCTGGCTTTGGACAACGTCCTTCGGTTCGACGAAACACAAAAACTGGTCATAGACGAATTCGACGAAATGCTCAACCTGGGCTTCCGTCCGCAGCTGACTTCGATCTTGGCGATGATGAGAACCAAACGCCAAAACATACTTTTTTCGGCCACGATGACCGATGATGTCGATGAAATCCTCAACGATTACTTCGATTTTCCCGAGGAAATCACGCTCGCGCCGTCGGGAACGCCTCTCGAAAAAATCGAGCAATTGTCGTATCAGGTGCCCAATTTCAATACGAAAGTCAACTTGCTCAAGCATTTGATCCAAACCGATGAAAGCACAGAACGCATCTTGGTTTTTGTCAACAACAAGAAAATCGCCGACATGCTTTTCGAGAAGATCGACGAGGAATTTCCGGGACAATTCGGGATCATCCACTCAAACAAATCACAGAATTACAGGCTTCACACGATGGCCGATTTCCAGAACGGCTTGCTTCGCGGACTTATAACGACAGACATAATGGCGCGCGGACTCGACATCAGCGAGATTTCCCACGTCATAAACTTCGAGATGCCCGAACTTCCGGAGCAATACATGCACAGGATTGGGCGCACAGGTCGTGCCGACGCAAGCGGAATCGCGATTTCATTTGTCGCTCCGCGTGAGGAAGACATCAAGATCGAAGCCGAAATGCTCATGGACAGGGAAATCGACATTTTGGAATTGCCATCAGATGTGGAAATCTCGACTTTGCTCATCGGACCCGAAAAGGAAAAGGAGAAAGTCAAGTTCCTCATGAAAAAGGTAAAACTTGACGGAGGCGCTTCCCATCACGAAAAATCGGCTAAAAACAAAAAAATCAACCTCGGCGGACCCGGAAAAACCAAGAAAAAAACAGGTTCCGTGAACCGCGGATTGTTGCGCGCACAGGCGGCCAAAAAGAAAAAAAGGTAATGTCCGAAAAACCCAAAACGGGATTTTTGAAAGGCTTTTTGTGGGTTTATTCGGTTTTGTTCTTCAGTTTCGCTATTTTCCAATTCGGGAATCTATCGAAATCCACCTCGAACGAACAGCAATTCTGGATATTCCTGATCGCCGTTTTCGCATGGCTGATCCACGTTGGTGCTTATCTGCCGATTGCGATTTATGACATTGCCTGGAAAACTTTCAGTAAAATTGAGTTCGTTCTGTTCCATGTCGGATGCGGATTGATCTTTCGACTTTATCTGAATTTAATCGGATAACAAGACTTTAGTTGACACAATCTGATGTTATCTTCCTAATGGATTAAGTTCCACATTGATTTTGGTTCTGCAACTTAATGCTCTTAATGCTCCTAATGGTTCAAAAAATCTGAAGTTGCCTCCTAATGGATTAAGTTCCACATTGATTTTGGTTCTGCAACTTAATGTTCTTAATGCTCTTAATGCTCTTAATGGTTCAAAAAATCTGAAGTTGCCTCCCTAATGGATTAAATTCCACATTGATTTTGGTTCCGCAACTTAATGTTCTTAATGCTCTTAATGGTTCAAAAAATCTGAAGTTACCTTCCTAATGGATTAAATTCCACATTGACTTTGGTTCTGCAACTTAATGTTCTTAATGCTCTTAATGGTTCAAAAAATCTGAAGTTACCTTCCTAATGGATTAAGTTCCACATTGATTTTGGTTCTGCAACTTAATGCTCTTAATGGTTCAAAAAATCTAAAAAGTAAAACGGTAAAATCAAACCTCGAAATCCAACAATCCCAAATAAGGATCGCCCAAAATCCCAAGCAAAACCGCAAAAGCAGGCTCGGTTTTAAGCCCGGAGTTTTTCAAACCGATAATCTCATTTCTAAAATCTTCCCCTTTTTCCAACAAAATCCGATGTTCGACAACCATGTGCCGATAACCCATTTGAGAAGTCACGGCAATCGGTTGACCAAAAATCTCGAATTCAAAACCTGAAAAAACGAAATTGCAAACCACCGTTTCGAGTCCATCCAACACAAAATCCCGAATTCCAAATTGTGCAAAGTCCGAAAATTCCGATTGCAGCTTCAGAATAAATTCCGATTTATCGCCAAAGTGACAAGCCACATCCAAATCACTGGATTCGACCGCGATCCCAATGGGGAAAGTCCCGATCAAAACAGGATCAAATTCACACAATCGTTCCAAAACACGGCTTTCGGACAAAACCGTAAAAGCTTTTCTCTGGCTTTCACTTCCCGTTTCGAGATAGCCGATATCTAAGAAATCGATCACTTGATTTCGTCGAAAACCAGGCAAACCGGCGAACATATCTCGATTTTCTTTGCGGTTTTTTCCAAAAGTCCGGTCGCCGGATTGCGCTCGAAAATCGTAACATTGTTCGTGTATTGGTGCGCGATCAGCACGAATTTGCCGTCCGGGCTCAAAGCGAAATCTCGCGGGCCTTTTCCGCCGGTTGGGATTGTCGATTTGTGCGTCAATCGACCGTTCGCTCCAATTTCGAACACCGAGATCGTGTTCGCATCGCCTCGATTGGTCGCATACAAGAATTTTCCGTCCGAAGAAATCCTGATCGCCGCCGAACTGATATCGCCTTTAAAATCAGGCTTCACGATAGAAATTTCCTGAATGCGCTTGGCTTTTCCATCGCCATAATTGAAGGCCGTGATCGTCCCGTCGAGTTCCTGGATCGCGTAAACCTGATTGCCGTTCGGCGAAAAAACAAAATGCCGCGGCCCGCTTCCGGTCTTGATTGGGATCGTGTCCTGGAATTCGAGGATTTTCTTTTCGGAGTCCGGGTAATATCGGTATACATAAATCCTGTCCGAACCCAGATCGCTCGCCAAGACGAACTTCTTGTCGGGCGAAAACTGCGCCATGTGTACGTGCGCGCTTTCCTGGCGTTTCGTAATGCTGTGGCCTTCGTGGGCGATCACTTGTGCCGCTTCGGTCAATCCGCCGCTCGGTTTCTTTTTGAAGATGGAGATCGTGCCGCCCGAATAATTCGAAACGATCACGTTTTTGTCGTCGTTGATGATGTGGCAAGGATCGGCGCCTTTCGAATCGACGCTATTCACATACAAAAGCTCGCCCGAATTCTGGTTGTAATTCAACGCCGTGACCGTACTTTTTTTGCCGTCCTCGTTCACCGAATACACGATTTTTTTGTCCGGGGAAACCGAGAGATAACTTGGACTGACCAACTTTCCTGTCGACGATTTTTGCTTGGAATCGGCCGTTTCGGTATTGAAATCGAACACGTAAATGCCTTTGCTCTCGCAGGAATTCGTGTAAGTGCCAATCAAAAGGTTGTATTTTTTCTGGGCGACGGCCGATAAGGTTGCTGTCAAAATCAAAACGGTTAGGATTTTTTTCATGGTCGAAATCTATTTCCCAAAGTTAGCGAAGTTCGGCCGCAATTTGGTTTTTTTAAGGATTTGGGCGTTGCCGCGGCCACAAATACCTTCCAAAATACGAAGCCCGATTGGCCGCGGCCGCGATTTGGCCACTCGCTTTTTGAAAGCTGGTCGCATTCAAAAGAGCTTAGACAATGGCCAAATCGCTAACGCGTGCTTGTCACCTCAAATCCCGTTCAACCACCAAAATAACACCAACCGGAAAGTTCGCAATCCTCGACAAAAAAATCAACTGCAAAATTTTGAACCATTAAGTTCATTAAGAGCATTAAGGCGCTTCGCTTTTGCGCTACCGGAAAGTAGCGTTGAAACTTTTGAACAATTAAGGAAGTTAAGTGTAGTCAAGATTGTTCCGACGCTATTCGGTCGTTCAATCGGTTATATCCGCGTAACCCCGATGTGAAGCAAAATCTGTGTGATCCGTGCACCGTCACAAAAAATAACGAAGCTAAAAATTTGTGAATTGCTTGCGCCAGTTCGCGTTGCTCGGGTCGTGGCTTAAATATTTGAGACAACATTCGATTACGAAATATTTAGTTGCAAAACGAGCAAAGGAAATTGTCCGACGCAATCTCACAAAAATCAGCCACAATTTTTTGAACCATTAAGGTCATTGAGGTCATTAAGATGCTTCGCTTTTGCGCTACCGAAAAGTATCGTTGAAACTTTTGAACAATTAAGAAAGTTAAGATTAGTTAAGATTATACCGACGCAATTCGTCGTTCAATCGGTTTGACCCGCGTAACCCCGATGTGAAGCAAAATCCGTGTGATCCGTGCACCGTGGCAAAAAATAACGAAGCTAAAAATTCGTGAATTGCTTGCGCCAGTTCGCGTTGCTCGGGTCGTGGCTTAAATATTTGAGACAACATTCGATTACGAAATATTTTTAGTTGCAAAACGAGCAAAGGAAATTGTCCGACGCAATCTCACAAAAATCAACCACAATTTTTTGAACCATTAA
>NZ_SEBR01000007.1 GCF_004295795.1 Flavobacterium sp.
ACACCGTCGTTGTTGGCCGAGATGCCCTTCTGGATCGTGCAGCTCGTCGTGGCAGCCACGAAAGGCGCACTGCCGTCGCAGCCCGAGACCGTAACCGTAAGGGTGTAGGTGCCAGCGCCGGAGACCGTCGCCGAGGCAGTCGAGCCGCCAGAGACGATCTGGCCGTCGGTCGTCGACCATGCGTAGGACGCCGTAGCAGCGTCGTAGTTCACAGCAGTGGCCGTAAGCACGTACACGTTGTTCTGGCAGCCGCCATCGATCGTGAACTGTGGCGCGTCACCGACCGTTACCGTGAAAGTGGATTCCGTGAAACATTGAGCGTTGTCAGGAGATACCGCACGGATCGTGATAGTACTCGTTTGACAAACTTGATCGCCAGCGTTCAACTGCGTTCCGTTTGACCAGTAAGTATTGCCCGGAGTCAGTGCAGGAAGCGTAAAGCAAACTCCTTCACAATTCGTGACATCTGGTAAAACATCTGCCGTAGGCGTAGCCGAAACGGCAACAGTGAAACTGGTCTCGACAGCCGTACATGGTGAGCCGGCAACCGGAGCAACGTAAACATATACCGTGTAAGTTCCTACGCCGAGCGTGAGATTCGTGATCGGGTCCACACCTCCTGTTTGGGAGAAGTAACCGCCAGAAGTCAACGTCGGAAGTGTGTAACTATTACATTCAACGACTGGCTGGAATGTACCGACAGTCGGTTGGTCGTAAATCGTTACCAAGAACTCTGACGTATCTGAACAAGTACCCAAAACCGCACATACATAAACAATTTGTGTCGCATTGATTGTACTTCCAGGCGCCAAAACGGTTCCTGAACAATCAGATGCTGTATTGTAAGTGTGGTTTGCAGGCAAAGCAGGCAATGTATACGGTCCGCAGTTGGTTACATCTGGCATCGTGATGGCCGTGATGTTTCCGATTGTCACCGTAAAATTGCTTTCAGCTGTACAAATTCCGTCGTTGGCATAAACGTATACGATCGTTCCGTCCTGAGTGATCACGTCACCGGCGTTCAATACCGTTCCACCGCCAGTCGGTCCGCCCGGAGCTGTGTAGTAAGTGTTGTTCGTTCCCGGATCTGGAAGGACGTATTGAGAACATCCGTCAGTTATCGTCGGAACAAAAGCAGACAAAGTCGTGATTGTAACCACAAAACTGTCTTCATTCGGACAACTTGCCGAATACACATAGATCGTCTGTGTCTGATTCACGACATCGCCCGCAAACAAAGGCGTTCCGAGTCCGCCCGATTGGGTGAAATAATTACCCGCAGAAGGCAAAGTCGGAAGAATGTAAGAATCACAAACCGTGACATCTGGCGGAGCAACCGGCCCAGGCGTCAAAGTGACAACCGTAGAAGCTGAACCCGTACATCCGGCATTATTGACCGTAACGGTGTAAGTTCCGGCTTGCGTCACGCTTATCGTTTGAGTCGTATCTGGAAGTGGATCTGCACCCAAAGTCCAAGAATAAGTCACACTTGCAGGATCGAAGTTTCCAGGAGTTACAGTAATTGTTCCCGCAGCGCCAGCGCACATCGAGAAATCTGGTGTAACCGTAAATACAGGCGCCAAATCCTGAACGATCAAATGCAGCGATACGACCGCGAAACATCCGGATGGCGTGTGAAGATTAGCCCAAATTGTCTGGTCGTACTGCACAACATTTGTGTAAATGTTCGGAAGTGGATTTACTTGTCCATTTGCATCGGCTTCAGAGAAATAGTAAGTCACGCTGTAAATCGCAGGGTTCAATCCTCCAAGAATAGGCGCATCGGCATCGCTCAAAGTGAATTGTGCAAAACCAGTACTGTTACATGCCACGAGATTTTGTGGTGTGCCCGGCTGCAATGGCGGATAGAATTCGATGGTAACCGAATCTGTCGCGCTACAAGTCGAGTTGTTGTAAGTAGCAGTTGCGCCGTAATCTCCAGATTCCGTAACGGTAATCGTCGCACCGGTAGCACCAGGAATGATTTCTCCGTCTTGCGTCCATTGGAAAGTGTAAAGTGTCGGATCGAGTCCGCTGTCAAGCACGAATGACGAACCTGAACAAAGCGCCGTTCCATCTGCCTCAAGGAAATCTTGTCCCAACTGGATGTCTCCGATGTTGAAACTTCCACCTTGAAGGAAAACTGCCGAATCATAATTACCGTCAAGTCGATCCGCGATAACCAATTTGATATGGTATTGCGTACCCGGCGTAACAGTCGATGTGGCGGTCAAAGGAACCGTTACACCATTGTAGTTTATTGGAGCCGAAAGTGGATCGGCACCTTCCGGCAATAAATAATATTCATCAAAATACTGAGGATTCACCGAACCGCAACCACCGTTATAAGCAGTATCGCGAATCGTGATTACAGAAACCGGCGTGTTCGTGCTTGGAATCACCGCCAAATTGGTCGTTGTGTTCGTAGCAGTGTCGGTCAACAAGAACGCAAATGCATCCGAGTAATCGCACTGGAAAATCCCGTATTCTTCTGAGGCGAACAAAAAGTTGAAACTGATTGTCGGAGTAATCGGAATAAAGTCAAATTCCAATATCGATGCGTTGTAGGAAATCATCGTTTGGCCGGTTCCTTGAAAAACGATATTCTCCAAGTCGTCGTCGCCGCCCCACGTGTCCATTTCTGCATTTCCGTCGTCCAGAACATTCAAGTTCGGACCTGGTGCATTCAAAACATGTCCGGTCGTCATGATCAAACCTTCCTGGAACGGGAACGACGAGCCGTTTTGGCCAAAGTATCCGATGCCTGGAGTCGAACCGAAATTCGTTCCGGTAGAATAAGTGATGTTCGTCACGCTGGCGCAATCTGAATTGATCAAGATGTCAGTCACCAATTCCTCGATCGTGTAATCTGTGATACTGGTGTAGATTGGCGGTGGAACTGTAGTGATGCACAAATCGAAAGTCGAATTCTGATTTGGCGTTGCAGTTTCTGTCCAAACCCTGACGTAATAAATTTGGTTCGGAACAAGCGGACTGACCGTCATTTGATCGGTGAAAGTTTCCGAACATTCAACCAAAGTAAGTCCTCCGGCGCAATCGCCTTGGTAAACAGCCATATTTAGGCTGAAAGCATTTCCTTGGATATTGCTCAAAGTAATCGCCTGAGCCGTGGTCAAAGCCGTGAACTGGAACCAAACGTCGTCGTCAGCCGTTCCCGTACAGGTATTCGCCTGAGTAGAACCAGTTGCTCCAATCAAAGTTCCGGAAACAGAATCGACGCAAGGAACACCCGGATTCACCGGAACTACGACAGCAGCCGTACACTCGTCGTTTTCAGGTGCGGTAGAGAATGATTTCGGGTTCGACCAAAGGCTGATGTCATCGGCACTACAGAAAGCGCGAACGTAAACCTTGTATTGTGTCGCCGCAGTGAGCGGAGTAATATTTCCGTAAGTATAAGTCGTTGCATTGGCAACTTCCCATCCTGGCGTATTCGCGTCCGGAACCGGAGCTGTAGCCGGCAATACCAAAACGTGCCATTGTGTAGCCGATCCGACTTCTGTCCAGCTTACGGTTACCGTCGTAGCGGATGTGTCAGCGATAGTGACGGCTGTAGGTTTAGGACAAGTTGGCGGAGGAAGACAAGCAACATTGGCCAACCAACCTTCTTCGTTGAAAGAGAAGTCGCTCAGGAACCAGAAAGTCAAACATCCGTTGGCCGCCGATGATGTGAACGGACCAGGGATCGTATTGCCCCAATAAGCTCCGGGTTCCGTCAAAGGTCCGAAACCTGCCGGGTTGTCACTTGCTATCATTGGCGAGTTGACGCTGTCTCCGTCAAAAACGTAGATTCCGTCCCAGTTTTCCTCGGTGTTGAACATCGTGAAGGTTACCGTAACCTGATCTCCCGTGTTTTCAGGACAGATCGTAACCACAGAGTTCGATTGGTTCGGATAGTTCGCAGGTCCGCCTTGATCGATGAAGAAGCCACCGCAAACAGGAGGCGCAACCAAAGTCGTAGCCGTTCTTGGTCCCGCAGGTGAGCTTACGTCAGTTGGAGAACAAATCGCGAAAACGTAAATGTCGTAGCAAGTTGCAGAATCAAGGTTTGTCAAAGTAACCGAAGTCGCGTTTGCAGTGACAAAGTCAGGATCGGTCGCAGATGGAGGCGTCGATCCGCAAGGAACGGCATAAACATGCCAGGTCGTTGCAGGTCCAACCGCAGTCCAGCTCACTGGAATTTCGGTAGCCGTAGGAGTTCCCAAAGTAACCGCAGTTGGCTTAGGACAAGTTGGCGGTGGCCCGCAGTTCACAGTCGCTGACCATCCCGGTTCGTTTCCGAAGCCGTCGCTGAAAAATTGGAAAGTAAGACAACCGTCGGCACTCGATGCTTCGAATGTTCCCGGGTTAGCCGTTCCCCAATACGCACCCGGCGTAGAAAGGTTTCCGTTATTTCCAGGACCGTTGTTGCTTGGAATCAACGGGTCGTTCAAGGAATCTCCGTCGTGGATGTAAAGTCCGTCCCAAGTGCTTTCGACACTGAAAGACGTAAAAGTCACAGTAACGATTTCGCCAGGTGTTTGCGGACAGATCGAAACAACAGAGTTTGAGTTGTTCGGATAATTGGCATTTGGTCCGCCAGTATCGGTGAACACGCCGCCACAAACAGGTGGAGTGATTTGCGTACAATAAGTGATTTTGAACGACCACGAACTTATATCGGTATCGCTGCAACGTGTTCGAACATAAAAGTCGAAACAAGTCGCGGAAGCCAATCCGGGATAAGTAAAAGTCGTACTCGTCGTCTGGATTCCTGTCGCATTGGCGCCCGGAGCAGGCGAACCTGTAGGCAAAGCCAATACTTCGAAAGTAGTTCCAGGTCCAACCGGCGTCCAAGACAAAGTAACCGATTGGTCGGTAGCCGACAATCCTGTAAGCGCAGTCGGTTTCGGACAAGTTGGCGCAGGCCCGCATGTCACGTTCGCCGCCCATCCGGCTTGGTTCTGGAATCCGTCACTGATGAATTGGAAAGTCAAACATCCGTCGGCGCTCGAAGATTCGAACGGGCCTGGAATCGAGTTGCCCCAATAAGCTCCGGGTGTCGTAAGGTCTCCGTTACCCGGACCGTTTGTACTCGGGATCAACGGATCATTCGTTCCGTTTCCGTCGTAAACATACATTCCGTCCCAATTGCTCTCGACGCTGAAAGCCGTGAAAGTTACCGTAACGACATCGCCCGCGTTTTGCGGACAGATCGTTATCGTTGAAGATTCGTTGTTTGAATAGTTGCCATCGACACCGCCGCTATCTACGTAATTTCCGCCACAAACTGGTGGCAAAGCTTGCGTACAGACAGGATCTGATGGTCCGACCCATTCTCCTGGGAAGAAACAAATCGATCGTACATAATAAACATAACAAGTCAAAGCGGTAAAAGGCGCTGGAACTGTCTCGGTAGTTGACGTGACAGTAACTGTTGGCAATCCGTTTACCACGATAGGCGTTCCGGCATTTGCCAGAGGAACACCGGCAGGAAGCACAAGCACTTCCCATTGATTGTTTCCGGCGGCATCCCAGTCAAGCGTAATGCTGGAGGCCGTCGAAGCGGATGAGTCCAAAGTTTCCACTTCAGAATCGTTACATTTCTGGTCTACGTGCACATCGTCAACCAACCAGCGCTCACCAGTTTGGGCAGCTCCGGTTTGGGTAGTGATTTTGACGAAAGCGATGTAAATGGTTGTCGCGCCTCCAAAGTCAGGAAGATCGATCACTTTTTGTTCATATTGATCGAAAACACTGTTTATGACATCGTCATTCCAGGTTCCCAACAAATAAGTGAAGTTGGCGAGGTTCGTCGGATCGGAAGTTCCCAATGCTGCTCTTACCTCAAATACCGTATTTTGGAAACCCGCAAGCGTCGTCCGGCTTTGGAAGCGCATCTGTGGGTTTGCCGGCAACGGAAAAGCCGGTGAAATCAAGTAATCCTGGGAAACATTTCCCGCACCGATGTTTTGTCGGTTGATGTAAGCCGCATTCGGATTGGAATAGGCCGGATAAACCGATGTGGAACTGATTGTCCAGTTGGTTGTACCTACGCCGTTGTCTGCAATCCGCCACGCCCCGCTAGGAAGCGTCCACGGCCCTAAAGCGGTAGGAGCCGTTACACTGGCGTCATCGAAAGTCTCATGGATTTGTGAAAATCCCGTGAACCCCAATAGAAGCAGCACAAGAAAAAAAGTAATTTTTTTCATGGAGTTGAAATTTGGTTGTTAGAAATTGTTAGTAGCTTGAGGCGTAAATTTAACTAAAAATTTGGAAAAAGCAGAGTTTCGCTCATTTTCGCTAAAATTTCTCAAAAAACCCTTTTAGAATAGGCCTTGCACCGCATTTTTTGTATGAATTTAATGCTTATTTTTGCAAATAATTTTTTCAGATGCTAGAAAAACAAACATTAGATATAGAAAAGACGGTCATCGTCGGGATTGTTACCCAAAACCAGCCCGAAGACAAACTCACCGAATACCTCGACGAGCTCGAATTCCTGACATTTACAGCTGGCGGAACTGTCGTCAAACGCTTTTCCCAGAAAATGGAGAAGCCGAATCCGAAGACATTCCTCGGAACCGGAAAAATGGAGGAAATCAGGGAATACATAATCGAATTTAAAGTAAGCACTGTAATTTTCGACGACGAACTTTCGCCTTCCCAACAAAAGAACATTTCCAAGATATTGAACTGCAAAGTCTTGGACAGGACAAACCTCATCCTCGACATTTTCGCCCAAAGAGCGCAAACCTCTTACGCAAGAACGCAGGTCGAACTCGCCCAATGCCAATATTTGCTTCCGAGACTTTCGGGAATGTGGACGCACTTGGAACGCCAAAAAGGTGGAATCGGGATGCGCGGACCGGGTGAAACCGAAATCGAGACAGACAGACGGATCGTTCGCGACCGAATCGCGCTTCTGAAAGAGAAAATCAAGGTGATCGACAAACAGATGTCGGTGCAAAGAGGAAACCGCGGCGCAATGGTTCGCGTGGCTTTGGTCGGATACACGAACGTCGGGAAATCGACTTTGATGAACGCCATCGGAAAGAGCGACGTTTTTGTCGAGAACAAACTTTTCGCCACGCTTGACACGACGGTTAGAAAAGTCGTGGTTCGGAACTTGCCGTTTTTGCTTTCGGATACCGTCGGATTCATCAGAAAACTTCCTACACAATTGGTAGAATCGTTCAAAAGTACGTTGGACGAAGTGCGAGAAGCCGACCTTTTGCTGCATGTAGTCGACATTTCACATTCTGATTTTGAGGATCACATCGCATCGGTCAACCAAATCCTAAAGGAAATCAAGAGCGACGACAAACCGACGATCATGGTTTTCAACAAAATCGACGCTTACAAACACCTGACGATCGAAGAAGACGATCTGATCACAGAGAAAACCAAGCGCCATTACACATTAAACGAATGGAAATCGACTTGGATGAACGATTTGGGCGACAAGAACGCGATTTTCATATCGGCTACGAACAAGGAGAATTTCGAGCAATTTCGGGAGATCGTTTACGAAGCCGTGCGCAAGATCCATATCTCGAGATTTCCTTACAACAATTTCCTTTATCCTGATTTCAAGGAAGCGCCAGAAGACAAATAAAAAAAGCCTCTCAGTAACGAGAGGCTTTTTGTTTTAAGATAAGTTTCGTTAGAATCCGTAGTTGATCGCGACTCCAAAGACTTGTCTGATCTGGAATCCGCGGAAAGCGTTATCGTCATAAATCGTCTGGAACATGATGTTTGTAGTAAGCCATTTGTTGACTTTGAGCACGACGTTCAGTTGGTAATCCAAATCGACGTTTTGCGGATCTTCGAGATAATTCGTGTACAAATTCAGGATATTTTCTACTGAAACGTTGGCTAGCAACACGAATTTGTACATTCCGGAAAGGTTCGCTCCAAATTCGTATCTGACACTTTTTCCTTCGGCCACGCCAAAATATTCCTCGTTTGGAAGCGTTCGTCCGGCATCGACGAAAGTTAGTTTTGAAGCCACCGGAGAGAAATTGAACTTGAAATCGTCGCGCTTTTTCCAGGCGATTCCGGGTCCGAATGACAAATATCCCGGCGACATGAAATCAGTGTATTCTTCGCGAATCTCGACGCCGTTCGCGTCCTTGTCATATTTGTAACCTTTGGTGAATTGCGTCCTGAAGTTCAGGAAAAACGAGTAATGCCAAACTTCGGTGAACTGTTTTCCCAGCAACGAATTGATCTCGAGCCTGTCGTCTGTTTTCTTGGCGAACGAACTGGTTTTGGTTTTCACCAATCCGTAAGAAGCGATGAATTTGTTGTCCCAACTCCACTCATCTTTCTTGTAATTGACGTCATAATTGACACCGATGTTACCCGAAATGTTGTTTTCACCTCCGGCAACCCAATTGTCAAAAGTCGATTGGTTGAACAGGAAGGATGCGTTCCCTTTGGCTGTCCACGGACTGATCGTGTCGGTCGTGACGGCCGTCGAATCCTGGGCTTGAAGTCCGAATGCGCTCAAAAACAAAAACGCGCACAAAACTTTGTTTCTCATATTCGTCTCATTTTAGGTTATGACACAAATATAAAGTTTCAAAACGGGTTACGTAGGATTTTATCGTCGTTTGTAAAGCGGAACAGCCGAACAAGCCTCGCCATACATGATGCTTTTCGCCACGGGCTGAAGCTTTTGTGCAGCCAGAACGTAAGCGCTCATCGGAACCGGTTTTTTCATGCAACCTTTGATGATCACGGGTTTATCGGCAAAATCAGAATAATCAAGCTTGGACAAGATTTCCTCGTACAAAGCCGAATTTATGTCGTCGATTTTACCCGAAACGATCCGCTTGGCAAAAGGGGCCAGATGCATCGTGACCAAAACCGACGCCCATGCCGGCAAAATCGCATCCGTGCTGCAAAAAACAGCTACGTAAGCGTCTTGGTATTGCGTCCAATCGTGATTTTTCAAGCTCTCGCGGAAGTCTTTCTCGCGCAGCAAAAATCCTTCGAGAAGCCATTGCGACAAATCGATTTCGAGCCTTTGTCCTTTCGGATAATAATCTTCGAGATCAAAGACTTCAAGTGCGCTGTTCGCGACGCGGTTGATAATTTCTTCCTCTTGCATCACAACATTCCGAGTTCCAACTTCGCTTCCTCGCTCATCAAATCCTTGCTCCACGGCGGATCGAAAGTAATCTCGACCTCAGCCGATTTTATGCCTTCGATCTTGGCGATTTTCTCCTCGACTTCCTTGGGCAGACTTTCGGCCACCGGACAATTCGGAGACGTAAGCGTCATAAGGATTTTCACCTCGAAATCAGTGCTTACCATAACGTCGTAAACCAATCCGAGTTCGTAAATGTCCACGGGAATTTCGGGATCGTAAATGCCTTTTAGCGACTTGACGATTTTTTCGCCCAATTCTGCTGTATCGATTTCTGTTTCCATATTATTGCTGCGACTGGAATGCCAGCGCGTACATTTTTATTTGTTTGATCATTGACACGAGTCCGTTGGCGCGTGTTGGTGAAAGATGTTCTTTCAGCCCGATTTCGTCTATGAATTGCGTATCCGATGCCAAAATATCCGAAGCCTTCTGGCCCGAAAAACTGCGGATCAAAATCGCGATCAGACCTTTTGTGATTATCGCGTCCGAATCGGCTGTAAAATCGATTGTTCCGTCGTTTTCATCGGCGTGAAGCCAAACCCTCGATTGGCAACCTTTGATAAGATTGTCCTCGGTCTTGTATTTGTCGTCGATCAGCGGAAGCGACTTTCCAAGGTCGATCAGATATTGGTAGCGCTCGTCCCAATTTTCCTCATCGAACATTGAAAATTCGTCAACTATCTCGTCCTGGATTTGTTTTATCGTCATTCTCTGGATGGCTTGTAAGCGGTGATTTTATTGACCAAAGTCGCGATCTCGGCCGGCGGGAAACCATCGTCGAAATCTGTGGTTTCGTAAGTTTTCTCTTTGTAAGTCACTTTCAGGTTCGCGATTGCCGCTCCGTCGTAAAAGCGCTTTTCGGTCGGAGCTTTCAACGTCGACAATTTGTCCAGATCGACTTTCGAGAATTCGGCGACCAAGGCTTTCCATTCGGCTTCCGGAATCGCTTTCGATTCGGGCTTCTGGAAACCATTTCTGTCTCTTGAAACCAAAACCTGTTTGTCCTGGATCGTAATCTTGTAGAAAAAACCTCTGGTATTGGCCGTGTATTCGACAACGGCCGAGGCAAGGTCTTTTTCCTGTTGGCTATCGCATCCTTTTCCAAGGAAAACCGCTAGTAAAATCATCGAGATAAATTTCATAATCTGGTGTTTTTAAGCAAGCATCAATTGGGCTTTTTTGACCGATGCGACCAAAGCGTCAATTTCGTCTTTTGTGTTATAAAACGCGAAAGATGCACGAACCGTGCCAGGGATTCCGAAGAAATTCATGATCGGTTGGGCGCAATGGTGGCCGGTTCTCACGGCAATTCCCATCTTGTCGGTAATCGCCCCGACGTCATACGGATGGATTCCGTCGAGGTTGAACGAAATTACGGAAGTTTTGTCTTTGGACGTCCCGAAGATTTTGAGCCCGTCGATCTCAAGCAATTTCTGCGTTCCGTAAGCCAGGAGTTCGTTTTCCTGCTTTTGGATATTTTCAAATCCGATGCCGTTTAGGTAATCGACCGCCGTTCCCAAAACGATTCCGCCCGAAATATTCGGCGTTCCGGCCTCGAATTTGTGCGGCAATCCGGCATAGGTCGTTTTCTCGAAAGTCACTTCCTTGATCATTTCGCCTCCGCCTTGATACGGTGGCAATTTTTCGAGCCATTCTTCTTTTCCGTACAAGATTCCGGTGCCGGTCGGACCACAAATCTTATGTCCTGAAAAAGCGTAAAAGTCGCAATCGAGTGCTTGAACATCGGGTTTCAGATGCGGCGCGGCCTGAGCTCCGTCGATAAAAACCGCGGCTCCAACTTCGTGAGCTTTGTCGATCAAGAACTTGATCGGATTCACGATGCCAAGCGCATTCGAAATATGGTTTACGGTAACGATTTTCGTTTTTTCGGACAACAATTTGACGTATTCGTCGATAATCAACTCGCCATCCAAATTCATCGGAATGACTTTCAAAATCGCTCCCGTTTTCTCGCAAAGCATTTGCCAAGGCACGATATTGCTGTGATGTTCTAGTGCCGAAACCAAAATCTCGTCTCCGGGTTTCAAGATCGAAGCGAATCCATTGGCCACCAGATTCACGCCGTGAGTTGTTCCGGCCGTAAACAAAACCTCATAAGTATGCTTGGCGTTGATATGTTGGCGGATCGTTTCACGCGATCGTTCGTAAGCGTCGGTTGCCAATTGGCTCAATTTGTGAACGCCTCGGTGAATGTTGGCGTTGATTTCGCTGTAATAGTTCGAGATCGCATCGAGCACGATTTGCGGCTTTTGCGAAGTGGCGGCATTGTCGAAGTAAACCAGTGGTTTCCCGTTGACTTTTTGGGTCAGGATCGGAAATTCGGCTCTTACTTTTTGGATGTCAAACATCTTGGTTTCGATTTGGCGCAAATTTACGGCTTGTTTGGTTATGAAACCGATAAATACATCTTAAAATGGAATGGTCGGATAAGTTTCGCTGATGTCGTTGAACGGGAAAATCGGGTATCGGATAATCAGGAGAAATCCTGTCGCATCATGGCCAAATACAAAGCCTTTTGGTGAGCGCTGAAGGTTCGGTTTCAGATATCGCATTCTCGAAAATCGAATGATCAGAAACTTTCGCCCGCTCCGCCGCCGCTGAATCCGCCGCCCCCGAATTCCATCGGGCCGTTTGTCGGGATGTTTTGGATCGCGTGCGAATTCACGATCACTGCTTGCGCCACTGACAATGCGCGCGAATCGTGCAATCTGTCTTTCTCGAAAGTCACTCCGGTTTCGCGTCCTTTCAACTTTCGGATGCAAAACAAACTCGCCGCGCCCACAAGCAATCCGCCCAAAAGCAACGCCCATTCTGTCGGAAGCACGTGGTAATAATATCGGAAACTGAAAATCGAGAACGCCAAGGTGAGAATCCCGACCCAAAGCATCAGTCGGTTTTTCGTTTTGATAGCGAAATAGACGAAAATCGGCGGCAAGCCAAATGTGAAAATCCAAAATAGAATCGCTAGCGGAATGTCGTTTGCCGGCGTTACCTGAAATCCCATTTGATCTTCGGCCAAAGTTCTGACAACAAAATAATTCATCGAAAAATAACCAACGGCCAGACTCGAAAATTCCAAAGCCAAAAGCGGCCAATTGTAGAAAATCGCATTCTTTCTCGTTTTTAATGTTCGATGGATGAAAAACAAAACGATCGCGAAAACGAATAAAATCACCGTCAGATAAATCTCCGAAATCACGTGCATATCGAACGTCAACGTTCCGATAAACGCCACGAAAGCGGCAACAGAAACGATAACCGACAAGGTGTGCAGATATCGCAGCGCGCATATTCCGGCGACAATAGACACGGAAAGGCACACGATCGCTGGTGATTCCGTAGTGATTCCGAATGCGATTCCCGTCCAGAGCTGGCATCCCAAAATCGCCGCATCGTCTAGTCCGTGGGCGAAATATTGGCCGCGCGACAGGACTTCGGTAACTATCGCACCGATTATCGCAAGGCAAAACGCCATGAATCCGAAATTCTCCAACATCGAGGCGAACATAAGCCCAAAAGTGCCCGACATGGCCGAATAACAGAAAACGCCAAGTAGAAAGAAGGCGATTCTAAGGAAAATGTTCCGATTGGTTTTTAGCGTGACAAAACTTTGTTTGGCGAGTTTGTATTGTTCGTCCGAAATGAATTTTCCGTCTCTTAGGTCTTCGGCAGCCTCGACTGCGAAAGTGTTTTCCAGCAACTCTTTGTCGTAGGCTATCATTAGTGTTCCTGATTGAATTTTCGGATTGATTTTATGAAAAGCGCGATCGAACCGATGTAGAAAAACGGCGCGAAATAAGCCGACATTATCGCCAATTCGTCAGATTCCGTGAGAATTATGAGTCGGATAAGCGCGATGTTCGCACCAAAAAAAGAGTACAAAATCGTGAACACGAAAAGTGCCGTCGATTCTTGCTGATGGCTTTTTCGGAAGAAATACACCATCGCCAACGCCATGACAATGAGGAAAATCGGCCAATAATCCTGGATGAGTCCGACGATGCAGCAAATTCCTATAAGATGTTGTCCGAACCCGAAGAAAAACGGCGCGAAATGGCGTTTGATGTTTTTTCGCTGACTGATTTCTCCCCAAACGACGAGCAGCATTCCGAGCGCGATTCCGGAAACGAACATCGGAAGATTCTCGAAAATGTCAAGTTCCATCACGGCTCGCGGCGTTATCGCAATCCCGATCGTCGCCGACAAAGTCGTGATGGCGATTGAAAGCGAACTTCGATTGTCGAATCTGTAAGCGGCGAAAAATCCGACCAAACTCGTCAAGGCCGAAGCCAGCGCGAAGGTGTTTCCCAACGGATTGTACTGAAATTGCAGATAGCCGAAAAATACGCCCGTGAGCATCGTTCCTAACAGTACGACGTAATCGAAAACAGGATTTTCGAAAAAGGTTTCCTCGGTAGAAAATGCCGGTGCTTTTTTGAAACTGAAATAGAAACAAGCCGCCGCCGAAATAAGCGTGAGGCCAATCAAGATCGTGTGCCCGACGGTGTCGATGTTCTCATAGACCAAAATTCCCAACGCGCTTACGACGAGCAAAACCGCGATGTAAAGGAATAGCAGCAATTCGTGGTGCACCGAAAAAATCCCGAGCGATTTGTAGGCTTTTATCGAGACGAGTTCGTCTTGGTTCAAAATCCCTTTCTGGTAGAGGATTTCGGCGGCTTTTTCATTTTGGATATCCACGTTTGAGGGTTTTGGCGTTATCCAAATATAGGTTGTTTTTGGGTTCAGATGCGATTTAAACGGCTTCTCGGCATTTGAAAAAACACATCAATTTGTGGGTTTTGCAAGACCTAACAAATCTCCAAGATTTGTTAGGTCTTGCAAGTTCGGAGATAAAAACACATCAACATTACAGATTTTCTGTACTTTTTGTTAAATGTTTCAATCGGATTTTTGCGCTTGGTTCCAGGTTTGGTTATTCACATTCTGATCGCGGTTAGGATCGTAATTCGGATCATTCGTCCCAATGTATTGTCCTTGATCGTTCACGTAATATTGGTTCGAACCTGTTTCCACCTGATAGCGCTTCCCATCGCCTGAATTTGTCACGGTTTCCTGATCTTTTATGTAGTTCAGGAAACGGTTGTGGTTTTTGTCAGAAGCAGCATTCGCCGAATTGTAAGCGGCCATACTCGACTGGTTGATCGCTTCCCATTTGTCGCGGTGCGCGGCCTGTTGCGAATCGAAAGCCTGTTGGCGCGATTGCATTCTTTGGTGATGCGCGGCCCAACTTGCGCTGGCTTTATTTTGTTCACTTTGGTTGTAGGCATCGAAATATCTGGGATT
The DNA here is from genome assembly GCF_004295795.1 of Flavobacterium sp. GTDB lineage: Bacteria > Bacteroidota > Bacteroidia > Flavobacteriales > Flavobacteriaceae > Flavobacterium. The sequence continues at coordinate 14,489 of NZ_SEBR01000007.1, forward strand.
GTAGCGCATGCTTTCCAAAGCGGTTACGAAAGTTTGCTTGGCTGAATCGTACCGTTCTTTCGGGCTGTTAAGTCCGTTGCAGTAGTAATTCCACATGATCGTGTTTCCTATTTGGCTTCCGTTCAAGTGCACGACGATCGCATATGGATTTCCGTCCTTGTCTTCCCACTCGCTTAAAACGGCTTCGAATTGCTGGTTCATCGGGCCAACTTTATACAACATATCACTGACGCTTTTATCGACTTTGACAACATCTGGAAGCTGCGTCACTGAAATTAATTTCGAGCCTTCACGTTGCGCCACCGGAAGCAAATCCTGTTTTACGACATCGGCGGCCGATGAGTATGGACGAAGTTTTCCGCCGTTTTGGACATACGATTGCGCGACATAAGGATCGTTCGAGTACATGAAATTTCGCATCGGAATGTCGAAAACAGAAATTCCGCCGGGACCAAAAATCGACGGACCGCCTTTTTTATTGTTCAGATGCCAATTCGCCGGAAGTTCGACCGTTGCCATGAGTTGACCTTTGTCGTCATAAAACGGTTGCGTCACGATTTCGGACGAACCTTCGCTTTCTACAGCTGCGTTTTCGGAATTCAGTTCTTCGCTTGACGCATTTTCGCCAGATTTTACGTCATTTTTACAACTCGAAAGTGCGATCAGCGCCGCGAGGAGAATCATTTTTTTCATGTTTTTTACTTTGTCGTTTGGGCCAATATACTACAATGCTCATTTTATCCCCAACGAATTAAACTGAAAATGAGAGAATTGCAAATTTTGTTGCCTGACGAATCGATTTGTATTTTGGAAGTGGGATTTTTCGGATTAAAGCAGGTCGGATTTATCCAGTCCAACACAAATTCATTAACTTCATCTCAACCGAAAAGAATGAAAAAATCCCTGTTTTTACTTTTGCCCTTATGTCTTTTGGTTTCTTGTGCCGACAAAAAACCGATCGATCTCTTCCTGCACGACCAAAAATGGGACTATTACCATTTCATCCGCACAAACGACTCGATTCACGGCTATAAGTTCAGCGCTTATTTTCGGGAGAAAGACAGCATTGTCGGTGTTTTCAGAAATGATTCGCTATTTTTTACGCGCATCGATCTGTCCAACAAAGTCGCGTCGGGCGATTACTTGGGAATCAAAAAAGGAAACGGATTTTTTGTCGCTTCGGATTCCATAAATCTGCAACCGATTCCAGAGAAAGATTTCAACAGAATTGTAGATTCGACTATGAATCCGAAACTTTCGCATCTGAACAAACGCCTCAAAAAAGGTGATTTTATATTTGAGATTGACGTCCAAAACTGGAATCCGCACGAGCGAAAAGGCTTGACGACGGTGAAGGTCTTCGACAAGAAAGGCAACTATCTACAACAATTCCAGTCGGATCAATTTGAGTTTCCGAACGAAAAAAAACTTGATTTCGAGTATGCCGACTACAATTTCGACAACCAGAACGATCTGGCATTTTTCCTCGGAAACATCGGAAATCGCAACGCTGTGATTTCGGAATTCTATCTCTTCGACAAACGCAACGGGAAATTTATCCACAGCGAAACTCTTTCGGGCATCGCTTCCGGAATGGGGACGACTTGGGACGAAAAACGAAAACGAATAATCTCTGAAAGCTCGGGCGGAGGCGAATACGACTATAAAATTCACAGTTCAAAGGACACCAATTTCGTGTTGCTCAAAAAGCTACGGGTCAACTTCGGCTTTCGCGGCGACAGCGTTCTGGTTACGCGGACAACCTTGAAAAACGGAAAATACGACACGATCAAACGCACGATTCGGGAAAAAAACTTCGATTATCGAGCAGCGGTCAAAAAATTCCTAAACGAATAAATCATGAAAAAACGCTACTGGATTCCATTGACATTTTTCGTTTTGCTGGCGATAATCGCCTTTTGGAATTATCCGAAACTCGACCTTATTTCAGGTTTTGCGGCAAAAAATGCGGCCAGTTGCAGGTTTATCGACAATCGGTCACTTGAAACGATAATGCAGGACGACAACGACATTCCATTGGTGAATCAGGCGAACATCGAGATTGACGACCAATCGCATTCGGTGACGGCATCGGTTTTTGGACTCAAACCTCGAAAAGCCGTTTGGCGACAAGGATTGGGATCGGTTTTGATTGACGACAAATTCGATTTGAACGCGCCCGTCGAAACGCCAAATCGTCCGGCGACATTTTTGAAAGCGCCATTTCCTGTCGGAAGCGAAGATCAAAAAGACACGGTTTTCCCGAACATCGACTACAAAAAATTGAACTCGGTCGTCGCTTCGGCATTCGATAAAGGCGACGAGAAAATCCGGCGCTCGCGTTCGGTGATCGTGATTTACAAAGACAAGATCATCGCCGAAAAATACGCGCCCGGATTTTCGAAAGATTCCAAAATTCTAGGTTGGTCGATGACGAAAAGCGTGATGGCGACGTTGTTCGGTATTCTTGAAAAACAAGGCAAATTCGACATTCGAAAACCCGTGCAAATTCCCGAATGGCAAGCCGATGACCGAAAAAAAATCACCGTAGAAAACCTGCTCAGAATGAACAGCGGGCTCGAATGGGAAGAAAATTACGAAACGATTTCGGACGTTACTAAAATGCTGTTTCTGTCCAAAGACATGACGCGCGCCCAACTCGGGAAAAAGCCCGAATTCAAGCCTAGCGAGCACTGGAATTATTCCTCGGGAACGAGCAATTTGCTTTCGGGAGTGCTTCGCAAACAGTTCAAAACGCATCAGGAATATCTCGACTTTTGGTATTCCGATTTGATCGATAGAATCGGGATGCATTCGATGTTGGTCGAGTCTGACATGTCGGGAAATTTCGTCGGATCTTCGTATGCTTGGGCAACGACGCGCGATTGGGCGAAATTCGGATTGCTTTATCTGCACAAAGGAAATTGGTACGGCGATCAGGTTTTCGACCAAAAATGGCTCGATTTCGTAACATCGGAAACAAAAGGTTCAGAAGGAAAATACGGCGGACATTTCTGGCTGAATCGCGGCGGAATTTTGCCAAACGTGCCACGTGAAACCTTTTCGGCCAACGGATTCCAAGGCCAACGCATTTTCATCATTCCATCGAAAAATTTGGTGATAGTAAGAATGGGTTTGACCGAAGGCAAGAAGTTCGATTTTGATACGTTTTTGAAGGAAATTCTTGCGAGTGTAAAGTGACGGAATTGGTCAAAACGAAAAAAAATCAACCATTTGTCAACCAAACCAGTTTTGCATCCGATCCAAAAATCAATTCAAGCATGAAACCACTAATTACACTGCTTTTTGTTCTCGTGGCCTTCGTGCAGACCGACACTTTTACTTATGCCAAAAACAGCCAAAAAATAACGCTGACAATCGACAACGGGCGCAGGAATCTCACTTGGGGAAAAACGAGTTCACTGCAATTCCGAACCGAGAATATCGATCCAAAAACCACGGCGTTTTCCGCAATCGGATTAACTCGCGAAAGCAGCGACAACAAAGGGTTTTCAACTTGGAGAATAAATCCGGATCGCGCTTTGATCCAGTCTGATACGCTGAACTTGTCGGTCAGGTTCGACGATGGAAAAGGCGTGGTTTTCCACAAATTTCTAATTCCTATAAAAAACTGATGCAAGACTTCCAGACCCTTTACCGAGCCGCATTGAAGTTCGCGGCCGCGAAGCATTCCGACCAAAAAATCCCGTCGAGCGATTTGCCTTATGTCGTGCATTTGAGTAACGTCGCCATGGAAATTATCGTCGCTTCGCAAAATTCCAATGGTTTTGACCTCAACTTCGCTATTCAAATCTCGCTTTTGCACGACGTTTTGGAAGGCACGGATGCTTCTGCGTCAGAAATTGCCGAGCGCTTCGGAAATGCGGTTTTAAATGGCGTGAAAGCGCTTACGAAAGATAAATCACAGAAAAATCCTATCGCTGACAGCTTGAATCGGATAAAATCTCAGCCGAAAGAAGTTTGGGCAGTCAAATTGGCCGATTGGATTACGAATTTGCAACGTCCGCCTCAACATTGGGATTCGGACAAAATTTCGCTGTATTATGGTCAGGCGAAGGAAATTTTGTTGGCCTAGGACGGTGGAAATTCTTATTTGGAAAATCGGTTGACGGGCAAGATTCTGGAATATGAGGACTATCTTTGAATTGAAAGCGCCGGTTTCCCGATGCACTTGTACTGATTTGGTTGCAAAATTTAAGATTTTTTACAGATTTTCTGTACTTGACTGATCCGGAACCGCACTAAATTTAGGGCGGGTGGTGGTGGTATTTTTGAGGTCGGAAAAAAGTAAAAATTACGTTCAAGCCCCGATTTCTTCCAGCCAAAAAAAAGCCCGACTTTCAATCGGACTTCCTATTACTATTTTTCGCGAGACTACAAATCAAATCCCATATTGACACCTAACTTCAAGGCAATCAATTTATTGATTCGATTCTTTAACTCCGGAATCTTGATGCTTTCAATGACCTCATTCGAGAAAGCGTACATCAAAAGCGCTTTCGCCTCTTTCTGCGGAATACCTCGCGATTGCATGTAAAACATCGCCTTGTCGTCCAATTGCCCAATCGTGCAACCGTGCGAACACTTCACGTCATCGGCGAAGATTTCGAGTTGCGGTTTGGCGTTGATCGTGGCTTTGTCCGAAAGCAGCACATTGTTGTTTTGCTGAAAAGCGTCGGTTTTTTGGGCTTCTTTCTCGACGTAGATCTTTCCGTTGAAAACTCCGGTCGATTTGTCGGCGTAAATGCCTTTATAATTCTGGTGTGATTCGCAATTTGGTGTCGCGTGACGCACCAAAGTGTGGTGATCGACGTGTTGCGTGCCATCCAAGATCGTGATTCCTTTCAGAGTCGAGTCGATGTGTTCGCCTTCGTGGAAGAAATTCAGGTTGTTTCTCGTAATGTTTCCGCCAAAAGAAAAAGTATGGACTTTCACGGTACTCATTTCCTTTTGTGAAATATAAGTATTGTCAATCAGTGAAGCCGAATCGTTGTCGTTCTGAAGCTTGTAGAAATCGACGATAGCGCGTTTTTTCGCATAAATTTCGGTAACGGCATTCGTCAAAACGGCGTTTTCGGACAGACTTTGGTGACGCTCGACAATCTGCACGTGAGAATTCTCGCCGGCAATCACCAAACTTCTCGGCTGAACCATCAAAGCGGCTTCGTTTCCGGTCGAGAAATACATGATCTCGATCGGCTTGTCGGCGACTTTCGAACGCGGAATGTTGATGAACGCACCTTCGCGGGCAAAAGCGGTATTCAAAGTCGTCAAACTTTCGTCCTGCGACGCGATCTTGTTGAAATACTCATCGATGATCATCTTGTATTTCGGTTTGGTCAAGGCCGACGACATCAAACAAACATCGAGCCCGTCGTGAGTTGTCGAACTCAGGAACGAGCTAAAAACACCATCGATGAAAACAATCTTGTAAGTGTCGATCTCGTGCAGGAAATATTTCTTGACATCGGCGAAATCAAGTGCCGATTCGGTCTTTGGGAAAACCGTGAAATCTTTCTTCAAAACCGAATTCAAGGACGTGTATTTCCAAGCTTCCAATTTCTTGGTCGGAAAGCCTTTCTCCTCGAAATTTTTGAGTGCCGTCGTGCGGATGTCGTGCAAAGCAGTTTCTGTGTCGATTTGCTCCTCGAACGCCATGAAAGACGATATTAATTTTTCTTTCAACTCCATTTTAGTTCTCCGATTTTATCCAATCGTACCCTTTTTCCTCAAGTTCGTAAGCCAATTCTTTTCCGCCCGATTTTACGATTTTTCCTTGGTACAAAACGTGTACGAAATCAGGAACGATGTAATCCAAAAGTCGCTGATAGTGCGTGATTACAATAATTGCGTTGTTTTCAGACTTGAGTTTGTTGACGCCATTTGCGACAATTCTCAAAGCATCGATGTCAAGACCGGAATCCGTTTCGTCAAGGATCGCGAGTTTCGGCTCGAGCATCGCCATCTGAAAAATCTCGTTTCTCTTTTTTTCTCCACCCGAAAAACCTTCGTTCAAAGATCTCGAAAGGAATTTGCGGTCGATCTCCAAAAGTTCCGATTTTTCGCGGATCGATTTCAGCATCTCATTGGCTGGCATTTCCTCCAAACCTTGCGCTTTTCTCGATTCGTTGATCGCGGTCTTCATAAAATTCGTAACCGAAACGCCCGGGATTTCCACCGGATACTGAAACGACAGGAAAATGCCTCTGTGAGCGCGCTCTTCCGGCGCCAATTCTGAAATGTCTTCACCGTCGAGGATGATCTCGCCTTCGGTCATTTCATAATGCTCGTTCCCGGCAATTACTGCCGAAAGCGTTGATTTTCCGGAACCGTTTGGTCCCATGATCGCATGCACTTCACCGGCTTTCACCGAAAGATTGATGCCCTTCAGGATATCTTTGTCTTCTACTTTCGCGTGTAGATTTTTTACTTCTAGCATTTTATTTTGTATCTATTTCTAAACAAGCAATTTCTGATTCGCTCAATGCAAGAAAATCTTCTATTGCCAACTTGTTCTTAATCATTAAATCAGCAAGCTCTGCTGTCAATATATTACCCATTCTGAGCCAGATTATTTTTGGAGGAAAACCTCGAACCATACTCAAATCATAAAAATCAGGATCAAAGGTGACAATCGTAAAATTTTCTTTTTCAGCAAATTGCCAAATCTCAAAGTCTTTTGAGTTCTGAAGCTTTACGTCACTCACATGTTTGCAATCCGAAAAATGATCCTTTAAGAGCCGTACGATCCGGAACGAAATATTCTGATCAAACAACAGTTTCATCACGCCGATTTAAGCCTATGTTCCCGATCGGCGGCATAACTCAAACAGGCTTTGATGTCAGCTGTTGTCAATTCTGGAAAATCTGATGTAATTTCATCAAACGACATCCCTAATGCCAAATATCCGAGAACATCGTAAACAGTTATTCTTGTCTCGCGAACGCAAGGTTTTCCAAACCGTTTTTCTGGATCAATCTTGATTATGTCTTGATACGAATTCATTTTTCGGAAATTTTTTAATTGTGCTACGATTTACCCAACCGAACCTTCGAGCGAGATCTCAAGCAATTTTTGGGCTTCCACGGCAAATTCCATCGGAAGTTTGTTCAAAACCTCTTTGGAAAATCCGTTTACGATCAAAGCGATGGCTTTTTCTGTCGGAATGCCTCTTTGGTTGCAATAAAAAACCTGGTCTTCGCCGATTTTCGAAGTCGTAGCTTCGTGCTCGATTTTCGCCGACGGATTTTTGGATTCGATATACGGAAATGTGTGAGCGCCGCAGTTATTTCCCATCAAAAGCGAATCGCATTGGGAGAAATTTCGGGCGTTGTCAGCACGGCCTGAAATCTGGACGAGTCCGCGGTAGCTGTTTTGTGACTTTCCTGCAGAAATTCCTTTGGAAATGATCGTCGACTTGGTGTTTTTGCCCAAATGGATCATTTTCGTTCCCGTATCCGCTTGCTGATAGTTGTTCGTAACGGCAATCGAATAGAATTCACCAACCGAATTGTCGCCTTTCAAAACGCAAGACGGATATTTCCAAGTCACGGCCGAACCCGTCTCGACCTGCGTCCACGAAATCTTCGCGTTTTTTTCGCAAAGTCCGCGTTTGGTCACGAAGTTGAACACGCCACCTTTTCCGTTCTTGTCGCCCGGAAACCAGTTTTGAACCGTCGAATATTTAATTTCGGCTCCGTCCATCGCGATCAATTCTACGACGGCCGCGTGCAATTGGTTCTCATCACGACTTGGTGCGGTGCAACCTTCTAGGTAAGACACGTAGCTTTCCTCGTCGGCGATTACCAAAGTTCTTTCGAATTGTCCCGTTCCGGCTTGGTTGATTCGGAAATAGGTCGAAAGTTCCATCGGACAACGCACGCCTTTCGGAATGTAGCAGAACGATCCATCGGAAAAAACCGCAGAATTCAGTGCTGCATAAAAATTGTCCTTTTGCGGAACGACGGTTCCAAGATATTTCTTCACCAATTCCGGATGCTCTTTGATCGCCTCGGAAATCGGGCAAAAAATGATGCCTTTTTCGGCCAAAGTTTTCTTGAAAGTCGTCGCGACAGAAACCGAATCGACCACGATATCCATCGCGATGTTGTTCATTTTCTTTTGTTCGTCGACAGAAATCCCAAGTTTTTTGTACATCGCCAAAAGCTCCGGATCGACATCGTCAAGCGTTTTGCTCGGATCGACTTTTTTGGGAGCCGAATAATACGAGATCGCCTGAAAATCCGGTTTCTTGTACTGCACATTTGCCCATTCGGGCTCGGTCATTTCGCTCCACGCGCGGAAAGCTTCCAATCGCCACTCGGTCATCCATTCCGGCTCTTCCTTTTTTAGGGAAATCGCGCGAACGATGTCTTCGTTTAGTCCGATGGGAAACGTATCAGATTCTATATCGGTATAAAATCCGTATTCGTATTCTTTATTTTCGAGTTCGACTTTGAGGTCGTCTTCTGTATATTTTGACATAAAAAGTCTTAGGTTAAAAAGCCTTTTGTCGGCTTAAAACATTAAAGCGAGAAGCTTTCCCCGCAACCGCAAGTGCGACTCGCGTTCGGATTGTTGAAAATGAAACCTTTTCCGTTCAATCCGCCGGAAAATTCCAAAGTAGTTCCGGCCAGATACAGGAACGATTTTTTCTCGACTGCGACCTTCACGCCGTTGTCTTCGAAAACTTTATCGGTTTCGCCCAGTTCTTTGTCGAATTTGAGTACGTATTCAAGACCAGAGCAACCGCCGCTTTTCACACCGACGCGAACGTAGTCGATCGTGGCGTCAAATCCGTCCTCGGTCATCAATTGGACGACTTTGGTCTTGGCAGAATCAGAAACTTTTATCATGATTTTTACTTTAGTGATTAGTGGAACGATCGGTTAAATCCTGTTTCGCAATCAATTGACAATCAAATCAGTCTTTCGGATTTTGGCCCGATTTTTTTCGGTTCCGTTCAAATAATGCGCAAAGATAGTGTAAAACGAACTTTTGGCCGCATCCGCCAACATTTTTATAACGAATGAGGCGATAGAAATCGGCAATGGTTTCGGCATTTGGAGAACGAATCGTTACATTTGCGATTCACTTCTGCAAAAATTTTCCGAAATATGAAATTGTATCCGATTGAAGCCGGGAATTTCAAGCTCGACGGAGGCGCCATGTTCGGCGTAGTTCCGAAAACCATCTGGCAAAAGACCAATCCGGCCGATTCCAACAACCTCATCGACATTGCCGCGCGCTGCCTTTTAATCGAAGACGGCAACCGACTGATTCTCATCGATACCGGAATGGGCGACAAGCAATCTGACAAATTCTTTGGCTATTACTCGCTTTGGGGCGATCATTCCATCGAAAAATCACTGGCCAAGTACGGATTTTCGAAAGATGACATCACCGATGTTTTCATGACGCACCTACATTTTGACCATTGCGGCGGCTCGATCGTCTGGAACAAAGACAAATCGGGTTACGAACCGGCTTTCAAAAACGCCAAATTCTGGACGAACGAAAACCATTGGGACTGGGCGACAAAACCGAATGCTCGCGAAAAAGCGTCGTTTCTATCCGAAAATTTGCTTCCGATGCAACAAAGCGGCCAATTAAACTTTCTGCAAAATCCAAAGTCTGACTTCCAGGCGACTTCTGAACTTGGTTTCGGAATCTATTATGTGGACGGACATACCGAAAAAATGATGATTCCGTATATCGATTACAACGGGAAAACAATTGCGTTCGCGGCCGATTTGATCCCGACCGCCGGACACATCCCGGTAAATTACGTGATGGGTTACGACACGCGTCCGCTTTTGACGATGCCCGAAAAGAGCAAATTCCTGACCGACGCTTTGGCCGATAATTTCTACATTGTGCTCGAACACGACGCTCACAACCAAGTCATTACCGTAGAACAGACAGAACGCGGCATCCGACTTAAAGAAACCTTCACTTGCGAAGAAATTTTCTGACGATAAAAACAACAACATGAATAAAAAATTCTCCTCAAAAACACTTTCGGCTCTTGCGATCGCCGCACTTTTTGTCACATTCAACGCAACGGCCCAAGTTTCGGCCAAAAATGTGACGGCTAAGAAAAAGCCTTTAGCCGAAAACGACCTCAAGCGCTGGAGCGATCTTGATCTCGAGAAAGATTCCGTCGCCGGAATGAGCGTCGACCGCGCCTACAAGGAATTGCTCAAAAACAAGAAAAGTACGACTGTAATCGTGGGCGTAGTCGATTCTGGCGTCGACATCGATCACGAAGATCTGAAAGGCAAAATCTGGACGAACACCAAGGAAATCGCAGGAAACGGAATCGACGATGACAAAAACGGTTATATCGACGACGTTCACGGTTGGAACTTTTTGGGTGACGCTGTCGCGGAGACGTTGGAAATTACGCGTATGGTGAAAAAATCCGATCCGAATGCGCCAGGTTATGCAACCATGAAAGCCGATTTTGACAAACAATACAAAGCGGCTCAGAAAAACCTCAAGTCGAGCGAGGACATGATCAAAGCGCTTTCGTCGATTCGAAAAGAACTCGGCAAAAACGATTTCACGGTCGACGATCTCAACAAATTCAACAGCAAAGACACTTTGGTGACGCGCCTTAAACCTCGCGTGATCACGTTGCTTGGCCGCATGAAACCCGAAGAACTCGACAAGTTCGTGGCAAGCTCGAAAGAACGCGCCGAATCTCAGGTAAACGTAACCTTGAACGTCGATTACAACGAACGGATGAAAATGGACGATCCGGATAATTTCGACAAGAAAAACTACGGAAACAACCAAGTTTACGGCCCGGACAAAAAATCGACAACCCACGGAACGCACGTTTCCGGAATCATCGCGCAAGTTCGCGGCAATGAATTCGGTGGCGATGGCGTGGCCGAAAACGTTTTGATCATGCCCGTAAGAACCGTTCCGAACGGAGACGAATACGACAAGGACGTCGCGCTTTCGATTCGCTACGCGGTCGACAACGGCGCAAAAGTCATCAACGGAAGTTTCGGGAAAGCTTATTCGCCGCATCCGGAATGGGTTTGGGATGCAATCAGATACGCAGCCAAAAAAGACGTGCTTATCGTGATGGCCGCCGGAAACAGCGGAAACGACATCGACCTGGTAGAAAACCAGAATTTCCCGATGGATTTCGACAAAACCAACAAGGAAGTCGCTGAAAACGTGATTACCGTCGGTGCATCGAATTCGACTTACGGCGAAAATCTCGTCGCGCCATTTTCCAACTACGGAAAACAGAACGTGGACGTTTTCTCACCGGGAACGCGCATTTACGCCACGACTCCGGAAAATACATATGCTTATCTGCAAGGAACTTCGATGGCCGCGCCGAATGTGGCCGGAGTTGCCGCTTTGATCCGTTCTTATTATCCGAAATTGTCGGCGGCTCAAGTCAAGCAGATCTTGATGACTTCTGGAGTGAAGCCAGACGTTACGGTCGTTCTTGGAAACAAGCGCGAGAAAAAACCGTTTTCCGAAGCCAGCCGCGGCGGCACGGTCGTGAACGCTTACAACGCGCTTTTGATGGCCGAAAAAATGTCCAAAAAATAAAAAAATCGTCATAACTTTCTGTTAATCGGAAGATTCGTTGTAACGAAAGACGATACTTTTAGACCCATTTTAAAAAATAGAAACATTCAAAAAATGAGATTATACACTCCTTATGTCGCGACAGCTCTTATCGCGGCGATGCTTACCGGATGTGGCGCAACCAAGACTGCCGTCGCTCCTATTTCTGCTTCAACTGTAATTACCGCCAAAAAAGGCCAACTTGCCGAACCTGCTTTGCAACGCTGGAGCGACCTCGATCCGGTTAAAGACTCGATTCCCGGAATGAGCGTCGATCGCGCTTATGCCGAATTGCTCAATGGCAAAAAAGGGCAAAAAGTCGTTGTCGGGATTATCGATTCAGGCGTCGATATCGACCATGAAGATCTGCAAGGCATGATTTGGACGAATCCGAAGGAAATCGCAGGAAACGGAATCGACGACGACAATAACGGTTATATCGATGACGTCCACGGATGGAATTTCCTTGGCGACTCGAACGACGAAAACCTCGAATTGACGCGTATGTTGAAGAAAGGCGACGACGGATCGGCCGAGTACAAAAAAATGAAAGCCGCGTTCGACGACGAATATCAGCAGGCACTTGCCGGGAAACAACAGGTCGATTTCATTTTCGCCGCCAATCAGCAAATCAAGGCGCATCTGAAAAAAGACAATTATACTTTGGATGAACTCAAAGGCATTTCCACTTCTGACCAAAACCTCAACAGAAGCAAAATGGTGATGATGAGCGTCATCCAACAGGTTGGCCCGAACTTCAACGAAGACCTGAACGAATACAAAAAACAGGTTTTCGACCAACTCAACTACCAATTGAACCTTGAGTTCGACGGACGTAAAGCTGTAGGTGACAATCCGGAAGACATCAACGACAAAAAATACGGAAACAACCGTGTTTACGCGCTTGACAAAGAAGCTTCGTTGCACGGAACGCACGTTGCGGGAATCATCGCACAGATTCGCGGAAACGGAAAAGGCGGAGACGGTGTTTCTACAACAGCCGAAATCATGGCAGTTCGCGCGGTTCCAAACGGTGACGAGTATGACAAAGACATCGCATTGGCAATCCGTTATGCGGTTGACAACGGAGCGAAAGTCATCAACGGAAGTTTCGGAAAAAGCTATTCGCCTCACAAACAATGGGTTTACGACGCGATAAAATATGCCGCGAGCAAAGACGTTCTGATCGTGCACGCTGCCGGCAACGACGGAAAAGATCTCGACGATCCGGCAAACGCGAATTTTCCTAACGATTCTGACGATTCAGGAGCTACGGAATTCGCTGACAACGTCTTGACAATCGGAGCTTTGAACAACACTTACGGACCAGGTTTGGTAGCCGGATTCTCGAACTACGGACAGAAAAATGTAGACATTTTCTCGCCGGGTTCCAAAATATACGCAACAGTTCCGAACAACAAATACAAATACGAGCAAGGAACGTCAATGGCGTCTCCAAATGCGGCTGGTGTCGCGGCTTTGATAAGATCTTACTATCCGAAACTTTCGGCTGCACAAGTCAAGAAAATCATCATGGATTCTGGCGTGCCGGTCACTTTCGAAGTCGTTTTGGGCGATAAGGAAGAAAAGCGTCCGTTTACGAACGCCAGTGTTTCGGGCAAAATGGTCAACGCCTACAACGCTTTGATCATGGCCGAACAAATGTCAAAATAAGCGGAACTAGTTTCAAATCAAACGGAAGTAACCCTTCCGTTTTTTTTATTTTTGGGAATATGAAAAACATGATTTTACTCGCGCTTTTCGGATGCATTTCAGTCCACGCGCAAAACGGTTACTGGCAACAGCACGTCAATTACAAAATGGACGTTTCCATGGACGTGAAAACTTACAGATACAAAGGAAAACAGACGCTCGAGTACACGAACAATTCACCCGATACCTTGCGCCGCGTGTTCTATCATCTGTACAACAACGCCTTCCAACCCGGAAGCGAGATGGACGCGAGAATCCAATCGATTAAAGATCCTGACGGACGAATGGTCACCAAAACCAAAGGCGCCGACGGAAAAGACATCGTCAAAAGTCGCATCGCCGCGTTGAAACCGGAAGAAATCGGTTATCTGAAAATCGACAATTTCAAGCAGGACGGCGCTTCCGCGGATGCCAAAACAGTCGGGACAATCCTCGAAGTCACTTTGGCAAAACCGATTCTGCCGCACGCCAAGTCGACTTTTTCGCTTGATTTTGACGGACAGGTTCCGGTTCAGATCCGTCGTTCCGGACGCAATAATTCCGAAGGTGTCGATCTTTCGATGTCGCAATGGTATCCGAAATTGGCCGAATACGACTTCGAAGGCTGGCACACCGATCCTTACATCGCGCGTGAATTCCACGGCGTTTGGGGCGATTTCGACGTGAAGATCACGATCGACAAAGAGTACGTTTTGGGCGGAACGGGTTATTTGCAGAATCCGAACGAGATTGGGCATGGCTATCAGGACAAGGGAAAAACGGTCGAATATCCGAAAAAGGCGAAAACCTTGACCTGGCATTTCGTGGCGCCGATGGTTCACGATTTCACTTGGGCCGCCGATCCAAAATACAACCACGACGTTTTCGACGGACCGAACGGCGTAAAATTGCATTTTTTGTGGCTCGACAATGCGGAATTCAACAAGAATTGGAAAGATTTGCAACCTGCGACGGCGCGTCTTATGGACATTTATAACAAAACCGTCGGCAATTATCCTTACGAGCAATATTCGGTGATTCAAGGCGGCGACGGCGGAATGGAATACGCGATGTGCACCTTGATTATGGGAACGGGCAAATTCGACGGACTTTTGGGCGTCACCGCTCACGAAATGGCGCACTCGTGGTTTCAGCACGTTTTGGCTTCGAACGAGAGCAAACACGGTTGGATGGACGAAGGTTTCACGTCATTCCTCGAAGACTTCGGACTCAACGAGATCGCCGATAAAAAGTCTGAAAATCCTTGGGCTGGCGCTTATCGCGGATACAATTCCATGGCAAATTCGGGTGTCGAACAGCCGCAGTCGACGCATTCCGATCGATTTGACCAAAATCGCGTTTACAGCATCACGTCTTACAGCAAAGGCGAGATTTTCCTTTCGCAACTCATTTACGTGATCGGGCGGGAGAATCTGATGAAAGCAATAAAGCGGTATTATGCCGATTTCAAGTTCAAACATCCAACTCCGAATGACATCAAACGCGAGGCAGAAAAAACTTCGGGCGCGATTCTGGATTGGTATTTGACAGATTGGACGCAAACCACGAATACGATCGATTACGGCATAAAATCGGTAAGCGAAACTGCCGACGCGACTTCGGTTACGCTCGAAAGAATCGGGCGAATGCCAATGCCGATCGATCTTATCGTCGAATTCGAAAACGGTACGAAAGAATACTTCTACGTTCCGCTTCGCATGATGAGTTTCGAAAAACCGAGTCCTTACCCGAGTTTGAAACGCACGGTTTTGCAAGATTGGGCTTGGGCGATGCCGACTTATGAATTCAAGATTCCGATCAAATCCGGAAAGGTGAAAACAATCCAGATCGATCCCAGCGGACTTATGGCCGACGTCAAACCCGAAAACAATTCGTGGAAAAAATAACTTTCGATTTTCTATTTTAGAGCGGGCTTTTCAGTCCGCTTTTTTTATCCGAAAAAATCTGTTCTATGAGATATCTAGTTGTGGCTTTTTGCTTTATCGCGCTTTTTTCGTGCAACAAAAATCCGAAGGAAAAAACAATTATAGACAACCAGAAAGCGTCCGATTGCGATACGATTCTCAAAGTTCTTGCCCGACAATCTGGTTTGAATCTGAAGGATTACGACGCGTTTTTTGTCCGGATCGAATCGCAGGCAAAAGACGAAATCACGATTCAAGTTTATGCGGAAAATGCTGTAGAAAACGAGCAAAAGAACGAAAGCACGATCGCTTGGCTCAAACTTACTCCGTCGGGAAAAGAACTTTACGACATCACATCCGATCCTGAAAATCCAAAGAAAATGCACCTCGAGGAATCGCTTTTGCAACAACTCGCAAAAAGTTGCCGGTTCGAGATTCCCGAAAAAGCCGACGATTTGCCTGACGGAATGCTTTCAAAAGAAACCGCCAACATCAAAAACCTCAGCATTCAAGAAGCTTACGGTCAATTTTTGATCTCGAAAGAATTCGAGGATGCAAAACTTCTTTTGCCGTATCTGCCCAAAAACGACACGATCGTCAAAGTTGGAGAAAATGGCCTGATCGACATCGATTACAAACTTTCCGGAAAGGCGATTTTCATGACCTTGAACTATGAAGGCGGCGTGACCGAAATCAGTTTCGAGCAACTTGGAAAAAATGTGAAGCGACAGATCACGCATTCTGCCGATTGATTCTAGGACAGCTTTCCGCTGAAGTCGATATGTCCAAAAAGCAAAAAACCCTTCCAAATTTACTTTAGAAGGGTTTCTGTTTTCAGGTATGCCAAATCATCGGCTTTTCCCTGAAATGCGCCTGAAATTTGATCTCAGGACTTCGTGTTGAGTTGTTGTTGAGTTGTAGTAGTTATCCGCTTTTTTTGCCAGCAGTTGTTTCTTCAACCTGCGGATAGCGCTTATATTTTCAGAACGTCAATTTCTATAATGTAAAGTTACGTCAGCCTTGAGTGTTTTGCGTTTCAGCATTTTACCCAAGATTTACACGATTTTCATTTAAAGAAAATGCCCTCAGAATTCGTTGCAGTTTCCAAGGGCATTTTTCTCAATGGTTGTCACACATTCCTTATTTTGTCGGAGCCGGAACAGCTTTTTTCTCTGTTGTGGTCGTCTCCGTTTTGGTTGCTGGGCTAGTTGTAGTTGCCGGAGTCTGTGACGAAGTGGTTGTGGTTGTTGTCTGGGACGCTTTTTTGGCATCAGGAGAAGTCGTAGTCGAAGTTGACGTAGAAGTCGCCGGAGTCGCGGTCTCAGTTTTAGTAGTTTTGGTTTCTTTTTTTGTTTCCTGTGCAGATGCGAAAGCTCCGGTCAAGAGCATGGCGCAAAAAAGCAATTTTTTCATGAGTATGTTATTTCGTTGTTGTTTCTTTTGCTCAGAAGAAGCAAGTTCGGTGCCGCTATCCGAAACGTGTCGGAAATGACTTATACCGATTCATCAAACGGCTGATTATCAGATGAAAAATAACTATTCCGACAAAAATCCGGCAGCATTCCGTCGGACACAAAACTGTGGAAACCTGTGGAAGCATTGTAGAAATTTCCCCGAAAAACCTGTAGAAGCGATTCCCGACTCACTTTCGTACTTTTGCCGATATGGCGTTCACTTACCCAAAATCTGAAAAACTCAAAAGCCGAAAGACGATCGAAAAATTGTTTTCCGAAGGAAAATCGGTTTCAAAATTCCCTTTGCGCTTGGTTTACGTCGAAAATCCGGACGAAATCGAAACGATCCAAATGGGCGTTTCGGTTTCCAAACGCAATTTCAAAAAAGCCGTCGATCGCAATATTTTCAAACGACAGTTGCGCGAAGCCTATCGGTTGAACAAACACATTTTGCTCGAAAACCTCGACAAACCTTATGCTTTCATGTTTTTGTACCAATCCAAAGACAGACTTTCGCACGAGGAAATCCAATCCAAAACCATCGCACTTTTTGAGAAATTCAAAGTGCGGGATCTTCCGAAATTGGATGAAAACCGATAATACTTTTTTACCGATTGTTTTCGTTCTAACACAAACCAACACCAATGAAAACAATTTTTACGCTCTTGCTTTCGGCTTGCATTCTTGTCGGATGCAACAAAAAATCGGAGCCTGCCGACAAAACTTATTATGCTTCCGCGGAAACCACCGAAGAAGTCGCTGCAGTCGAGGAATCCGCTCCCGCCGCCGACATGAAAGTTATGGCCTCACCGCTTCCACCAAAAGTCGATCGCGTGGACTTCGTGAAACCCGTCGTACAAATCCAGCAGAAAATCATCCGTTCGGCCGATCTCAAATTCCAGACCGACGACCTTTCTAAAACCAGCGGGCGCATCCTTTCCTCTTTAAAAAAATTCGGTGGTTTTCTGCAAGACGACAGCGAAACCAAAGAAAATGACCAAGTCTCGAGAACTATTTTGGTGCGCGTTCCGGCGAAAAATTTCGATGCTTTCCTTACCCAAATCTCCGAAGGAGTCGCTTTTTTTGACGAAAAGAACATCACTTCCCAAAACGTCACAGCCGAGTACATCGACAACGAATCGCGAGTCAAAACCCAAAAGGCGCTCGAAAATCGCTATCTGCAACTTTTGGGAAAAGCCAACAAGGTTTCGGAAATGCTTGAAATTGAGGAAAAACTCTCGCAAATCAGGGAAGAAATCGAAGCCAAGCAAGCGCGTTTGAATTATCTACAGACGCAAGTCGACATGAGCGCTTTCACCATCACTTTCTACAAAAATGTTCCGCAAAAGGAAAGTGCGTCGGTTTCCTTTGGAAGCAAAATCTGGAACGCCGTGGTTTCAGGCTTGAACGGCCTTTTGGATTTCTTGGTCGGCCTGCTCGAAATGTGGCCTTTTATTATTATTTTAGTCGCCCTCATACTGTTCTTCCGCAAGCGATTCAGAAGACGGAAAACCAATTGAATCATGTACACTTTCCTTAAGAAAAGATATGTGCTTCCCGCTGTCGGAGCCGGACTTTTGTTCGTTGGCGCCAGTTTTAGGGAAGACTTTTTCGAAGTTGCCAAACAAATCGAGATTTTCACCGAACTCTTCAAGGCCGTAAACGAGAATTACGTAGACGAGACGAATCCGGGCGAACTCATGGATCACGCGATCAAGAACATGCTCGCCGATCTCGATCCTTACACGGTTTATTTCAACGAGGCCGATGTGGTTAAATTCAAGATCAACAATACGGGCGAATACACAGGAATCGGAGCGCTTTTAACGCGCAAAGAAGGCGTTTTGATCGTGAAAGAACCGTACAAGGGTTATCCGGCAGACAAAGCCGGACTCAAAGCCGGAGATGAAATTGTCCAGATTGGCGACGTGAGTCTCATCGATTTCAAGGAAGACGCCGGCCAATTGCTCAAAGGCGCGAAAAACACCAAGATCGATCTCAAGTACAAACGTCAGGGCAAAGTCATGACGACGCAGTTGGTTTTGGACGAAGTCGAGCTCAAAGCCGTTCCGTTTTTCTCGAAAGTCGACGACAAAACCGGTTATATCGTGCTTTCCCAATTCAACAAACGCGCGTCTTTGGAAACCAAAGAAGCTTTGGAAAGTTTAAAACGCGACGGAGCCGAAAGAATCATTCTCGATTTGAGAGGCAATCCCGGTGGACTTTTGGCCGAAGCGGTGAACATCTGCAATTTATTTGTTCCGAAGGGTGAAGTGATCGTGACCACGAAATCCAAGCTCGAGAAACACAACAATACCTACAAAACAACTCGCGATCCCGTCGACGCCGAGATTCCTTTGGTGATTTTGGTAGACGGAAAGTCGGCATCAGCTTCGGAAATCGTTTCGGGCGCGCTGCAGGATTTGGATCGCGCGGTGATTGTCGGGAGCAGAAGTTTCGGAAAAGGTTTGGTGCAACGTCCGATAGATCTCACTTACGGAACGCAGCTCAAAGTTACGATCTCGCGTTATTACACGCCTTCTGGCCGATGCATACAGGCTTTGGATTACGCGCACCGCGACAAGGACGGAAAAGCGATCCGAACCGAAGCGGCCAAATACAATGCATTCAAAACCCGAAAAGGACGCACGGTCTTTGACGGTGGCGGAATTCAGCCTGACGTTGAACTTTCTGAAGCAAAAGCCAGCCCAATCTCTGACGCTTTGATCAAAAACGACGGGATTTTCAATTACGTAACCGATTATTATTACAAACATCCGGGCAACGACAAAACGGTTCCGGCCATTTCCGATGCTGATTTCGTCGATTTCAAAGCCTTTCTCAAAAAAACGAATTTCTCTTTTGACACCGATACCGAAGTCGCTTTGAAAAAAACATTGGAAGCGGCCAAAAAAGAAAAAATCGACGCCTCGATCCAAACGGAATACCAGTCGCTTTTGTCGGCTTTGCAAAAAAGTGAGGATGCGCAAATCTCGAAAAACCAGAATGAAATCAAGGAGCTTATCCGCGATGAAGCCATAAAACGCTACCAGTACAAGGAAGGCCTTTACCAATATTACACGAAGAACAATTCCGAAATCAAGAAAGCCGTCGCAATTTTGAACGCTCCGGCCGAATACAACAAGTTACTCAAGATCTAAAATGCGTCTGAAAACCTTACTGTCGCTATTGTTCCTGTGCGCCATCGGTCATGCTCAGGAAAACGTTGTCCAATCGGTTTATTTTCAATTCGACAAATTCGCGCTCGACGCCAATCAGGGCAAAGCCGTAGTCGATTTTATCAAGAAAGCCGACTCCACGCGAATCGAATCCATAGAAATTTTCGGATACACTGACGACCGCGGAAAAGATGCGTACAACACCAAACTTTCCACCCAACGCGCGGCCGAAGTCCAAAAACGAATCGTTGCCGCCGGAATCAAAAGCAAAGTTATCGTGACCATCGAAGGAAAAGGGAAAATCACGATCGAAGACGATTTGGAACCCGAGAAAATTCCGGAGAAGCGCTCCAAAAACAGGCGCGTCGACGTGGTTTTGAACCTGCGTCCGTTGCCAAAGATCGTGCTTCCGGGAATGTACACCGCGATTCCAAAGAATCCCGTCATTGGCGATCACATCTATCTCGAAAACCTTTTGTTCGAACGCGGCAGCAGCAAACTGACTTTCAAGGCCAAGACGCAACTTGATCAGTTGGCCAAAATCCTCCAAAAACAAAAAAACTTAAATTTCGAGATTCAGGGACATGTTTGCTGTGTTCCGCCCTATCAGAACGAAGCCATCGATTTGGCGACCAAAAAGCGCAAACTTTCCACGAATCGCGCCGAGGCCGTCTACAAATATCTCGCGGTCAAAAAAATCGCGAAAGAGCGCATGACTTTCAAGGGTTATGGGAATAAAGTGCCGCTTGGAAAAGATTTCGAATACGACCGACGCGTTGAATTGGTAATCACCAAAATCTAAAATCAGGCCCGATTTGTTCGGGTTTTTTTATGCGCGTTTCATGTGAATATGCGGAATATCATCCTCCAGATATTCTTCGCCTTCACTCACAAAACCGTGAGATTCATAGAATTTCTTGAGATACAATTGCGCCGAGATCGCGATTTCGGTTTGCCCGAATTCATCCGAAATGACGTTTATTGCTTCGCGGATCAAATCGTGTCCAAATTTGTTCGCGCGAACGTTTTGCGCAACAACGACACGCCCGATAGAAGTTTCCTCGTAAGAAATTCCCTTGTCGAACAACCTCGCGTAAGCGACGATTTTTCCGTCGATTTCCCCAAACAGATGTAACGCAACGTCATCCTTTCCATCTATGTCCTGATAAACGCAGTTTTGCTCGACGACAAAGACCTCAGAACGCAATTGCAGGATTTGGTATAGCTCGGCAGCAGAAAGCGCCTCAAAACGCTTTATTTTGAATTTTAATTCCATTTTTATTTTTTAGAAGGGAAACGAAGCGTTTTCAGGATGGCTTCCAATTCGAACATCAACTCGCGCTTTTCACGTGACGGCGCGTAGCAAAAACCTTCAGCGACGATGTAAATATGGCGTTTGGCGTCGTAAATGCAATAATTCAGGAACGGTCCGGACATGAAATCGTTGTTCAGTTGCCAGGTTCCGCGGGTTTCGAAAGCGCGGTGTCCGTCAATCGACAAATTCGAGAAATAAGGCGTATAGGAGTTTTCAGTCATCATATCGGCATTTGGTTTTGTGCCGTGGATGTATTTTCTTCCGATGGAATCGCGAACGTCCACAATCTTTCCGACAGTAGGCGTTCCGATAAATTTTTCGGGAATCTGGTAAATGATGATACTTGTACTTCCCGAGACGATTTCCTTTTTGAACCAAAGAAATTTGCGGCGTTTCATCACCATTCGGTAATCTGGCGGAATGTCGAGCGCAACCTTGAATTTGGCCTCGACGGCTTTGTCGCTTGCGAGCGATTTCCTCAAATGGATTTGCGCCTGCCGGATTTCGGTATTCCTGATTCTGTTTATGATTTCGGGCGCGTTTTCCTCAATCAGATTGATGATATCGGCTGTGTTTTTCCCGTAGATGTAAACGACGTTTTGAGGCGTCATAAACTGATCTTGCTTGATCTCGAAACTTGTTCGGTCGGTTTTTTTTATAACGATGATGTTTCGGCTGTTTGTCGTGTAACCTTCGAGCAGCTTCACCGGATACTGATTGATCGTGAAAAGCGGTTCTTCCTGAGGCAAACCCAAAACCGGAGATGCGAATTTATTGCGCAACGAATCACCAATTTCACCGTTCCAAAGCACGTCGTCGATGATAAGCGAAATCTGGTTGTAGTTCTCGGAAGCTTTCGCATCGGCCTTTTTCCTGTCGCACGAAAGAAAGGCGATCGGCAAAAAAAGCAATAAAAAAAGGGCTTTCTTCATGAGTTGAACAAAGCCCTAAAAGTAATCAATATTTTGTGGTCATCCGCTAATCTTGAGCTTCATTCCCGGTTTGAGATTGTTGCCGCTTATGCCGTTCCATTGTTTTAATTCGGAAACACTTACACCCGATTTCTTGGCGATGCTGAACAGAGAATCACCTTTTTTCACGTAATAGTGATCCTCGACTTTTTTGGCCGCCGCAGCATATTTGTCTCTTTTCGATGGTTTTTCAACCGATGCCACGTCGTTGGAAACTTCTGTTCTGGCCACGACCAATTTCGCGCCGACCATAACATTGTCATCTGACAGATTGTTCCATTGTTTCAAATCTTCGACCGACACATTGTTTTTCTTGGCAATCACACTCAAAGCGTCTCCGCGCACAACCGTGTATTCTGTCGTTCTGTATTTTGGTTCGTCGCTCGATTTCGCTACGGAATCTTCCCCATTTACCAAATCGGCAACTTTCAATTTCGAATTCAGTCGCACAACGCTGTTAGACATGTTGTTCCATTTTTTCAGATCTTCAACCGAAACATTGAATTTCAACGCGATCGCAGCGAGATTGTCACCTTTCTCGACTACGTAAAACTGGGGATTTTCAGATCCGAGAATCGTCGCTGACGAAACCGTGGTCGACGCAACCGCATCCTGTTTTTTGGTTTCGGCCACAGCGACTTCCGTTTTTGGTTCGTCCTTTTTCCTGGCGTTTACCGCGACAGCTTCCGTAGTTACGATTTTGAGCGTTTTTCCGAGTGGCGCTACGTTTTTGCGAAGTCCGTTCGAACGTTTGATGCTCGCAACCGAAACGCCGTATTTGTCTGAAATCTCACCCAAGCTATCGCCTTTGCGGACTTTGTGGTATTTGACGTGTGTTTTGGTCACGAATCCGTCATCGGAGACTTTCTGTCTGTTCGAACGACTTGAATCTTTCGAGGCCAAAGCCGATTGAATTGCGCTGTAAGGTCTTTCGCGGCGTGCATTTTCGTGATCCGCGTAAGCGTAAATCCTCTCTTCGTTAGAGGTGAAAATCGCCATTTTGTCATTTGGCAATCTCAGGTAATGCATTTTGTCGAAGTACGCCGGAATCACGTTCAATTTGTATGACGGATTCAGCAACTGCAATTGCGCCATCGGAATGTCGAGCAAATCAGACAGTTGCTTGAAAGACAATTGCTTTTTGACCATTACCGTATCGGTCTGAAAATGCTTTACCATCGCGCGGTTCGGCACGATTCCGTGTTCTTTGTGATATTCGTAAATGTACATCGTGGCAAGGAAAGCGGGAACATAACCGGCTGTTTCCTGCGGAAGATGTTTCCTGATATTCCAAAAATTCTGTTTTCCGCCAGAGCGACGGATCGCCTTCGCAACGTTTCCAGGTCCGGAATTGTACGAGGCCAAAACCAAATCCCAATCTCCGAAAATGCGGTACATGTTCGCCATGTATTGAGCCGCAGCCTCGCTGGCTTTCAACACATCGCTTCTTTCATCGACATAAGAATCGATTTTAAGATTGTACTGTTTCCCGGTTTGGTACATGAACTGCCAAAGTCCGGTCGCTCCTACTCTTGAAACCGCTTTCGGGTTCAAAGCCGATTCGACGATAGCCAAATACTTGATCTCGAGCGGAACGTTGTATTTTGCGAGCGCTTCCTCGAACATCGGAAAATAATATTCCGAGATGGCCATCAGACGTTCGTAGGCGCGTTTGCGGTTTTTTAGAAAATTCTTGGTGAGGTTCTCGAGTCCGGCATTGTACTCGATGTTGAACGGAGATTTTGAGTCCATTTCGGCGAGCCTTTTCTTGAAAAGCTCTGTTGACCAACCGTCGTTGTAATCGACGCTGCGATTCAAGTCGAGGTTTCTGATATCGGCCGAAAGATCGTTGAAAATTTCAGGGTTCGTGAGTTCCTTCATCCAGAGGCTGTCTACGCAGGCGGCCATTTTGTCGTACACGAAAGTACTTTTTATGGAATCGAGATAAGATTGTTTGATCTCAGGTTTTACTGCTTGTTCCGAACTCGCCGCGTCTTGGGCGAATGCCGAAGCCGAGATTGTCAGCAGTAAAGAAAGTGTGGCATTTCTTAGATTCATTCTCTACGTTTTTATGGTCTTTTCATGCGGGAAATCCTACAGCATAAAGACTTCAATTCGTGATAGGTTATACTTCTGAAAATTTTGTGCACAGTAACACAGAACGTGCCAAAAAGCTATCTTCCAACTTTTTGGGATTTGCAAACATAGTAATACTATAACAAAATTCACTAATCTTATAACTGCAAATTCGTGTTTGGAGTATACTTTTTAACATTCCGATGCATATTATTAACACAAAAGGCCGTCACAAAGACAGCCTTTTGGTTTTTATGTTGTCAGATATTAGTCAAGAATCGCGGCGATTCCAGGCAATGTTCTTCCTTCGAGCATTTCGAGCATCGCACCGCCACCGGTAGAAACGTAACTCATTTTTGGCTCAAGGCCGAATTGCTTCACTGCAGAAACCGAATCTCCACCGCCAACAAGCGAAAATGCTCCGTTTTTCGTGGCTTCGGCTATATAATTTCCGAGTTCGATAGTTCCGTTGGCGAAATTTTCCATTTCAAAAACCCCAACCGGGCCGTTCCAAAGAATGGTTTTCGATTCCAAAACGACCTTCTTGAACTTCTCCAAAGTCTTCGGACCCGCGTCAAGACCTTGCCATCCGTCAGGAATTTTGTCTACGTCGACGATTTTCGTATTTGCGTTATTGTTGAAATCATCGGCCGCGATTACGTCAACCGGAATGTGAACCTGCACGCCTTTTTCTTTTGCTTTCTTGAGAATTTCCAAAGCCAGATCCAATTTGTCGTTTTCACAGATTGAATCGCCAACTTCTCCGCCTTGCGCTTTGATGAATGTGTAGGTCATTCCGCCGCCCAAGATCATGTGGTCCACTTTGTCGAGAATGTTCTCGATTACCGTGATTTTCGTCGAAACTTTCGATCCGCCCAAAATTGCCGTGACCGGTTTTTCGCTGTCTTTCAAGACTTTGTTCAAGCTTTCGATTTCTTTGGCCAAAAGCAATCCGAAGCATTTCTCGTTCGGGAAAAATTTGGCTATAATCGTAGTTGAAGCGTGCGCGCGGTGCGCCGTTCCAAAAGCGTCGTTCACATAAATGTCGCCCAAAGACGCGAGTTCTTTCGCATAGTTCTCATCTCCGGCTTCTTCCTCGCTGTAAAAACGCAGGTTTTCAAGCAACAGGATTTCGCCCGGTTTCAAGTCTTCCGAAGCTTTTTTGGCCGCTTCACCTCTTGAATCTTCGGCGAATTTTACAGTCACGCCAAGCACTTCAGAGGTCTTGTCCAAAATATGTTTCAACGAATATTTTTCCTCTTTTCCCTTCGGACGTCCCAAGTGCGACATCAAAATGACGCTTCCGCCGTCTTTGAGGATTTTTTCGATAGTCGGTTTTGCAGCTTCGATGCGCGTGTCGTCTGTAACTTTGAAATTCTCGTCCAAAGGAACATTGAAATCAACGCGAATCAGCGCTTTTTTATCCTTGAAATCGAAATTGTCTACGGTTTTCATTGTGGTTTGATTTGTATGAGATTAGGCAAATATAAGTTTTTTGGCCGAGGCGCATTTCCGCTTGACGGAACCTTCAAAAAGAAAAACCTCAAATGTCCTAGTAGGCGCGGACATAAGAGGTTTTTGCGTAAAACAGGTTGTAATAAATTGAGTTACTTCACCAGCATTTTTCGGCTTTGGGTGAATGTTCCTTGAGCGTTCTGGACTTTCACGGTAAAAATATAAGTACCGCTCGAAAGTGAATATTCGCTTCTTGTGATGTTAAGATTGTTGGCGCCGGCGTTCAGGCTGAATTTCTTGAGCATTCCGGTTTGGCGGCCGTTGCCATCAAAGACAGTCAGTGAAACGTTCGACGCACTTTCCAGAATTAACGGAATTGTCGTCGCTTCCTGAAATGGGTTCGGATAATTCTGCCCGATAACCGCGTTTTGGCGCTCGGAATCGTCCACACCCAGAGATGGACCGTTCACGTAGATGGTGTGTTCCAAAGTGTATCCGCCAGAAAGCGAGCCAGAAACGGCCGACATTTCGCTGGTTACTCCATCAGAAAAAACATTGTCGTTGGCGTTGTACGTGTAACCGTTCATCCCTTTCGTGTAACCGTAAGCGGTGGCAGCATTTACGGCGTTGACGGCGCTCGAAGCGCCTTCCGGAAAAGCGATTTGCGTAACCAGAAGCGAAGTTCCAGAGGCCGTATAGATATGGACATGAATGTGGGTCGCGCGACCCGTATACCAGCCTGGGAAAATAGACGTGAAAGTCACTTTTCCGTCGGCGTCTGTGGTTTGTCTTCCGCGGAGGAAGTTATAAGCGGTGTAATTCGCTGGTTGCATGCCCGTGCCGCCGTATTGGGAATAATTCCCGTCTTTGTCGCAATGCCAGATATCGATGATGCAATTTTGGTAAGCGGCGCAAGCGGCATTTTTGTTCTTGATGTAAATATTGGCGGTAAACGCGACACCGGTTCGGTCGCCAACGATATTCGAGGTCGCGTAAGACGAAGGATTTATCGTAGGAAAAGGTCCGGCGGTTTCGGAATTCGTCACGGTGCAATCCAAAGCTTCCTCGACCGACGCCTGCGTGAGGTGTGTCGCTTTCAGCATTTCTGGTGCCAACATGGCCATTCCCAAAAATCCTAAACTGTTTTTAAGGAAAACTTTGCGCTCCATTTGTGGTTTTGGTTAAATTCTTGAACAAATCAACAAGAACACTTCCAAACAAAAAAGTTAATGAGGTAAAAGCGAAAGATTTCGAGGTAAAAACGCAATGAAATCGTTATCGCGAATCAAGCTTTGTTTCGATTACAAGCAATATCGCATTGCCCGACAGCGCTTCGAAGTCATGATTTTCAGCTTCAGAAATCGATAATGCGTCGCGGGTTTCAAGTAATCGGTCGTCGAACTCGAAAGCGCCGTTTATCACAAATGCGAAAAGTCCTTTTGAAATTTCGGTTTTGAACTCGCCTTTTTGGCGTCCGTCGAACATTCCCAAAAAACCTTTGGTCGAACCGATCTCGAAAGCGTTCTGCAAGACATTGTGTTCATCCGAAAGCGAATTTTGAGTTTCAATTTCGGATTTTTCGTCTACGCGGATGATCAAGAAATTGATTTGTTCCCGTTCATAAGGATTCGAAACGGACTCCAATTGCGAAGCATCGACCGACAAAATTTCGCCAGGAGAAAGCGTGATTTCTTTTTGGAAAAGTGAAACTATAATCGCGCCGATCATCGGAACAACCACAATTGATCCGCTTTTAAAATTATACTCCTTTGTACGATTTGCGCTCAAAGTTTCCTCGTCAAAAATTGAAATCAGTCCAAAATTTGAACGAAATTCCTTGTTAAAATCAAAAAGACTTAGATTTCTGTGCCACTCCGATTCAGATTTTTCGCGACTTGTACCCGTATAAATTTGCGCTTTCACGATTTTTTGAACGAATAGATGTTGAGCAAATGTTGGTTCGCGATCAGCAACGTGCGAAGTTCTTGTCCGTTCTGAAAATCGTCCGCATCCGAGGCATCGCAAACCAAAAAACCGTTGGCCGAACTTGAAATCAGGAAAAATTGTTTGGAAATCAAATCAACCGAAATCTTATGCTTCGATTGGTCGAGAAAATCGCTATTCTGGATTTCGAAATAAAATTGGTTCAGCGCAAGCGACTCGCCGTTCGCATCGTAAACCACAGGAAGTTTTCCGTCGAGAATCTGAATGCTGGGATAAACCGCCGGACTTACCCTCGAATGGATCGTCTCGGCATTCGGTTCGTTTTTGAGAAAGTCGGCAAAAGATTCGTACCGTGCGAAATTCCCGAAGTTCTGAATCTGAAGTTTGTATTCGAACCAAGTCGCGTCAAACAAGGCTTTGTCCCAAGTCGATTGGGAATCTTTGTCGATAATCCGCCTGAGCGAAAACCGCACGAAACCTTGCATTACACGTCTTTTTGTATCGCCGCCAGAAAATCCTTTTCGTAACTCGCCGACACCGGAATTTCCTCTTCGCCAACATGCACCATCTTATTTCGGATTTTCTCGATTTTGTTGATTGAAACGATAAACGATCTGTGCACGCGGATAAAATCTTTGGAAGGCAATTTTTCGATAATCGCTTTCATGGTCATGCGCGCGACAACGGTTTTTTGATTTTGGATGTGGATTTTGAGATAGTCGTCCAAACCTTCGATGAACAAAATATCGGCAATTGGAATCTTGACCAGACTGTAATCGGCACGGATGAAAAGAAATTGCTGCTCGGCGTTCTGGTTTTGGTAATTCATCTGCGTTTTGACCTTCTCGAGAGCTTGCGTAAACCTCGAAAGCGAAAACGGCTTCATGATGTAATCGACTGCGTTCAGGTTGAAACCTTCGACTGCATATTCGGAATAAGCCGTCGTAAAAATCACCATCGTCTTGTGCGGCAGATTCTTGTAGAAATCGATGCCCGAAACCGATGGCATATTGATATCGAGAAACAAAAGATCGACCGGATATTTCCGCAAGTGTTTCATCGCTTCTTCGGCCTTAGTGAACGTTTTTTGAAGATCGACGTAATCGATTTGTTCGCAAAGCGCTTTTAGTACGTCGAGAGCAGGCGGTTCGTCATCGAGGGCAATGGCTCGTATCATAAATCCATGTTCAATTTTACCGAATAATTTTCTTCGTCGTCCTTGATTTGCAGATTGTGGCGTCCGGCGTACAACATTTCGAGTCTTTCTATCGTGTTGGCCATTCCGATTCCGCCTTCTGTGCTGACCGAATGCACTTTTCTGTTGGCCACGAAAAGCGTCAAATGATCTCCGACAATCTCAATGCTGATTTGAATTTCGGAAATTTCATCGGGATTCACGCCGTGTTTGAACGCATTTTCGATGAACGATATGAGAATCAAGGGCGTAATTTTTTTTCCGAAAAGCGTTCCGACGCACATATATTCGATTTTCGCCGTGTCGCCAAGTCGCGATTTCTGCAACGCGATATAGTTGTTGATGTACACGATTTCCTTGTCAAGCTCGATCTGGTGCGTATTGGCGTTGTTCATGATATAGCGCATGAGCTCAGACAATTGCACAACCGAATCTGCGGTTTTTTCGTCCTTTCGGATGGCCAAAGCGTAAATGCTGTTGAGCGTGTTGAAAAGAAAATGCGGATTGATCTGCGCCTTCAACAGTGACAATTCGGCTTCCATCTTGTCGCTTTCAGTGGCTTGCAGTCGACGCGAAATCGACAGGAACAAACTCGCCAGAACCCCCGTGAGGTAAATCAGGATCGTGTGCGCGTGCTGGTTCGGTTTCATCATTGGCGCGTCTCCGAACTCGACAATTTTCGGTGCCGAATGCGGAATACCTTGTACTGGATGTTTGAAATCTGGACTTCCTTCGCCAAAAAGCGTTACTTCGGGACGATCGAAAAAGAACGCCATAAAAAGGAAAAAGCACAAAAACAGCGAGAGAATGAAAAAGTACAGCGTTTTCTTTTGTCCGAAATAAAGTCGTGGCGTGAGATAATAATAGTTCAGATAGAAAAAAAGCAGCAGGCAGAAATACACCGAAAAGTACGTGCGATCGTGTCCGTTGGACAATATTTTGGGAATCCGCAAGAAACTGCCTTCCGCCGTAAAGATGTACGGCAGCATCAAAAACGCTACGCACAAACACGCATGCGTCGCATAAAACGCAAAATTTCTTTTGGCAAAATATCCCATTCTCATAACAAAAGTACTTGCTGAGTCGGCCCGACTAAAATTAAAGCGGTAAAATACGGATTTCCTGCGGAGTTGGCGCAAACCTTGACTTTTCGCGCTTGGCTCTTTACCCGAATGCGCTATATTTGCGCCATGCAGTTTTCCCAAATCCTTGGTCAGGAACACCTCAAGAATCACCTGATGACGAGTGCTTCGTCCGGGAGAATTCCACACGCGCAACTTTTCGTCGGACCCGAAGGCAGCGGAACTTTGGCCGCCGCGATCGCTTATGCACAATTCGTGCTTTGCAAAAATGTCGGAAACGAAAATTCAGGCGGAAACGAATCCTGCAATCTCAAATTCGAGCATTTCCAACATCCGGATATGCATTTCGTCTATCCGACAGTCACAACCGACGATGTCAAGAAAAGCCCCAAAAGTCTCGACTTCCTTCTCGAATGGCGCGAATTCTTGAAGAACAATCCGTACGGAAGTCTTTTCGATTGGTACCAGATTTTGGGCGTCAAAAACAAACAAGGTGAAATTCGGGTTGAAGACGCGAAGGAAATCCTCAAAGCTTTGGCTCTCAAATCATTCGAAGGCGGATACAAAGTCATGATAATCTGGATGGCTGACAAACTCAATGTCGAAGCGTCGAACAAAATCCTCAAATTGCTAGAAGAACCGGAACCGATGACGGTTTTCATCCTGATTTCGGAACACGAGGAAGATATTTTGCAGACGATCCGCTCGCGTTGCCAGGTTTTGCAATTCAACGCCATTCCCGAAAAAATCATTGCCGACACTTTGGTCGCCAAAGAAAATATGGTGCCGCGTGATGCTTTGCGCCTGGCGCGCCAGGCTCAGGGAAATTTCAACAAAGCCTTGCATTTACTGCACGAAGACGGTGAAGACACGCCGTTTGAAGAATGGTTTGTGCAATGGGTTCGTGCGGCTTTTCGCGCAAAAGGAAATGCTTCGGCGATAAACGATCTGATCTCTTGGAGCGAAACCATTGCCGGTTTGGGACGCGAAACCCAAAAAAAGTTCCTCAATTTCTGCATCGACATTTTTAGACAGGCGCTTTTGCTCAATTACCAAGCCTCGCCGCTGGTGTATTTCGAACCGAAAGTCGACAAATTCAAACTCGAGAACTTTGCCCCTTTTGTGAACGACAAGAACATTTCGGAAATTTTTGCCGAACTTTCCGACGCCATTTACCACATCGAACGCAACGGGAACGCCAAGATAATCTTGACTGACCTTTCGATAAAACTCACACGTCTCATCCACAAAAAATAACCTATGAACTACGCATCCATACTCATTCTTTTGTTTTTGGCAGTGACTTTTATCCAATCAGGATACGACAAGGTTACCGATTGGAAAGGCAACGTGGGTTGGCTGAAGGAACATTTTTCGAAGACGTTTTTGCGCTCGAGTGTCCCGATGGCCTTGTTCGTCATTTTGGCATTGGAGCTCGCAGCCGGCATTTTTTGTGTCGTCGGAAGCATCCAACTTTTGACAAACGGTGAAAGAAACTACGGATTTTACGGAGCCGTTTTCTCGTGCATCACGTTGATTTTCCTGCTTTTCGGACAAAGGATCGCCAAAGATTACGACGGAGCGCGAACCATTGCGATTTACTTTATTCCTGCGGTGATGGCTGTGTATTGGCTTGGCTGAAATCGAGCGTTGCGCGGTATAATTTGAGTTCGTCCCAACTGAATTCTTCCCCGTGTTTTTCTTTCAGCATCCCGACGGTGTCGCTTTCCTTGAATCCGACGAAAACTTCCGAAAGTGCGTCGACGCGATCTTGAGTCAGAATGTCCGTAACTACGATAGTTTTGTTTTCGACGAGTTTTATCAAATGTCCGTAAATCGTCTGTTTGGTGAATTTTCGCTGTTGGGCAATTTCTTCCACCGACAAATTTTGCTGCCAAAGTTCGAAGGTTTCCAGAATTGTACTTTTCTTGGGTTCTTTCCTGCCTTTTTTCTTCGTCGGACGTTCGATCGTAACATTGTCGTTTTCGACGATAACTTCCCCGAATTTTTGACTGAAACGCTCCCGGATTTCGCGAATTTTGTCGTCGCGATAATTTCGGATTTTGGCCGTCGACAGATTTTCCCTGGACAATTCTTCGCCCGAAACCAAAACTTCCACAAAACGTTTCATCCGCAAAAGCGAGATCACGGCTTTGGTCTGTTCTTCCTCTAAATCAAGCAGTTCGGAGTAAAATTCCTTCGTTTTCTTGATTCTCCTCACCTCTTCCATTTTGAGAAAAAGTTCCGAAACCAAGTTGTCCATCGGATACAGAAAATAGTGCACCGCCGCTTCTATCCGATCTGAAATAAACTGCAAATCAGGATTTTCCGATTCAAAAAGCCGATCGAGTTGCAAACAGAATTTTGCCGCCGGATCAAGCAATTTTTCGATTGTCGCGTATTGGTTTTCGCCCCAAATCCTGTGGTTGCTTTTTTCGCTTTTGGTGATTTCCTGATTGTAACTGAACTTGTGATTGCGCCAACTTTGCGCCAAATCGAGCCAATCGAAGCTGTTCTTGAGATAGTTGCGCGTGAAATTTTTACTCTCGTTTTTGAGCGAATTCTCCAGGACATCGAGTTCCGACTTGTTTTCGGCGTATTCCATAACATCTCTGTCGTTCGCGAGCCCGTTCATACGCAGCGCGGAAAGCAAAATCAGGCCGTTTAACGAACGAAGGCGCGAAAAAGCGACGTAGGCTTGTCCTGGCTGGAAAATGTCGCTTACGTCAAGCGCGGCTTTGTCGAAAGTCAATCCTTGGCTTTTGTGGACGGTAATCGCCCAGGCAAGCTTGATGGGATATTGCACGAACGTTCCCAGAACTTCTTCGGTGATTTCTTTGTTGGACGGATTTACGACATATCGGATATTCTGCCATTCATAGCGCTCAACTGGAATCGTTTTGTTCTCTTCGGGAAAATTCACGAGGATTTCCTGATCGGACAAAGACACGACTGTCGCGGTCTTGCCGTTGTAGTAAAGTTTTTCGTTCGACAGATCGTTCTTTACGAACATCACTTGTGCGCCCACTTTCAATCGCAACGTTTCCTCTATCGGAAAAATCCTTTCGGGGAAATCGTCAGTAATTTCTGACTTATATTCAAAAGTCTGTTTATCTAGGACTTCAAGTGCCGCCGAATTGATCGCATCGGCTTTGTAATTGTGAGTCGTGAGCGTAATGAATCCGGGATGTTCACGCAAATTGAAGTCAGGTTGCACATGCGAGTTCAGGACGGCGATGTCTTCACGTGAAACGATGTTGTTGCGAAGATTGTTCAGGATGTTTATGAACGCGTCATCCGTTTGACGGTAAATCTTCGTAAGCTCGATGTACAAAGGCGGATTGCGTTGGACAACATGTGAATGGAAAAAGAATTTTCCGCGGTAATAGTTCTTGAGCGTATCCCATTCCTCATTTTTGATAACAGGCGGAAGTTGCAGCAAATCGCCGATAAACAAAACCTGCACACCGCCAAACGGGGCACTTTTCTTGCGAACCGTCTGCATCATGAAATCTACGGCGTCAATCAAATCGGCCCTAAGCATACTGACCTCGTCGATCACGAGCAATTCCATGTTTCGGATAACGCTGCGTTTTATGGCGCTCATCTTGAAGTGGCGACGCAAACTTTCTCGCGTTTCGAACTTTACGGAATCTGAAAATGTCGGTGCAGTAAAATCTGGAATAAAACCACCGAACGGCAGTTGGAACATGGAGTGAATCGTGACGCCACCAGCGTTCAATGCGGCGATTCCAGTTGGCGCGACCACGACCGTATTTTTGTGCGTAGTCTTGATGATTTCCCTTAGAAGTGTCGTTTTTCCTGTTCCGGCTTTTCCGGTGAGAAATATGGAGCGATCGGTTTGGTTGATGAATCGCAAGACGTAGGATGCGGCGTCAGATAGTATCATTTTGGCGTGGATTAGATTCCCGAAAAATACAAAGAATTTGGTTAATCGTCTGGATTTCAGAAATAAAAAATGCTTCCCTTGATGAGAAGCATTTTTGTTATTCCTGGTTCGGAATTATTTTTTTTCGGCCGGCGTTGCTTCTACTTTGGCTTGGTCGTTTGCCGCAGGTTTTTTGCCATCTTTTTCATACTTCGCGTTCAAAGCCTTGATGACTTCGTCGGTGATATTATATTGATCTTTCGCATAAAGAACCGATGCAGACGCACCTGTTCCAAATACATAATCGTAGCCTTTTTCCTTCCCGAAATCTTTTAGGAACTTCTCGACTCTAGACACAAGTGAATCTTGTTCCACGCCACTTTCGCTTTGCAGCTGGCGCAAAATTCCCTCTTGTGCATATTGCAATTGCTGCTGTCTTTGTGCCAAAGGACCGCTGTTTTGTTGCGCCCAGATTTGTCCGAGTTGTTGCGCTTTTGCTTGGAACGCAGCCGCATCTTTTTGGAAACGCTCAGCTTCTGCCTTCAACTCCTTGCTCATCTCGTCGCCTTTTGTCTTGTATTTCGCCTCGAGATCTTTCATCTCTACAGATTCCTTCATCAATTTCTCAGTATCGACGTAAGCCGTTTTAAACTGAGCCTGTTGTGCGTCTTTGTTACAAGATGCCATTGCGATGGCGATTGCGACTATTGCGAGTGTCTTTTTCATTCTATTATTGTATTTCGGTTTTTTAAAAATCGCGTAAAAATATAAAAATTCGGTTAGGTGGATGGTTTTTAGCCGTATTTGATTCCGATTTAAAGCTTCGGTTTGCGGATGATATAGATCAAAGATGAAAATTCACCCGTTTTTTTCGCTTTTGCGTTGGATTTCAGTCCGTTAAAGAAAGCTTTTATTGGGTTCATCTTGCCAGTCTTGTATTTTTCCGACAAAAGACTTACGTAAAAAGCGTCAAAAGGCATCGGCAATGTCTTTATCAATTTCAGATTCGCTTTCGCGGACAATTTGTCGATCGAGCTTTTCGAGAAATGCCACAAATGCCTCGGCACATCAAACGCTGCCCAATTTTCGCCGTAGAATTCTGCGTCGTATGATTTGTGATTTGGAACTGCTATGATTATCGATCCGTCAGGTTTTAGCAAACGGTGAAGTTCTCTCAACTGCGCTTCCGGATCTGGGACGTGTTCCAAAACGTGCCACATTGTAATCGCATCAAAAGACTCGTCAGTGAATGCAGAAGTTTCCTCACTAAAAGAAATTCCCTTCGTTTCGGCAACCTTTCTCGCCTTTGAACTTGGCTCAATAGCTTCGACTTGCCAACCATCTTCTTTTGCGACTGACAAGAAATCCCCGGTTCCCGCGCCAATGTCTAAAATTTTGCCTTTTGAAGCTTGCATCGAATTGACAAGTTTCAGCTTGTTTTTTAACGCAATTTTCTTTACAATTTGATAAATTCTTTCAAAAATGGACCGTTTTCCATCCGTATGTGAAATATAGTCGTCGCTTTCGTAGTATGAAGCGAGTTTTTTTTCTTCAGGTTTTGGAAATGTATAAAGCAGATCGAGTTCAGAATCCCGAATCAAATTGAAGGATTCTCCTGAAACCGAATGGTCTTTTACCGTCAAAAAAAGTTTATCTTTCTCTATTTCCATATCTATTTTAAAAACGAAATTGCCATGAAAATCACGGCAATCTCTTTATTTATAAGCCTTCAGATGATTCGTTCCACGTGAAACTTATCTGCCCATGTGAACCAACAGAACAGAAATGTCACTGGGCGAAACGCCGCTAA
Organism: Flavobacterium sp.; assembly: GCF_004295795.1. Taxonomy (GTDB): domain Bacteria; phylum Bacteroidota; class Bacteroidia; order Flavobacteriales; family Flavobacteriaceae; genus Flavobacterium. The sequence continues at coordinate 50,096 of NZ_SEBR01000007.1, forward strand.
CTCTTGAAGCTTGCGAAATCGTGACCGGACGAATTGCGGAAAGTTTCTGTTTCGCTTCGATCGACATCGACTTTATCTTTTGATAGTCAAAATCGGAAGGAATTTTAACGTCCTCCAAACGTGTAAGCTTGTCGGCATTATTTCTCTCTTTTTCGATATAGCCCGAGTATTTAACTTGTATTTCAGCTTGCTCGATAATTTCCGTGTCCAGATTGTTTTCGGCGATGTACTCTTTTACTTTCTCAAATTTCAAAATATCATCAAGTTCTATCTGCGGACGCGAGAAAACTTTGAACATCTTGTCCGCTTGAGTCATTGGTGCACTTTCTTTGTCAGCCAAGATGGGATTTGCCTCTTCCATCGAAACGCTTGTCTGTTTGAAGAAACTTACCATCTTTTCACTTTCGTGAAGTTTGTGTTCCATTCGCCTCAACCTTGCATCGGAAGCTAGCCCAATTGCGTGAGATTTGGGAGTCAACCTGAAATCGGCATTATCCTGACGAAGCAACGTGCGATATTCCGCTCTCGACGTGAACATGCGATAAGGTTCTTCCGTTCCTTTCGTGATCAGGTCGTCGATCAAAACTCCAATGTAAGCTTCGTCGCGTTTCAGAATAAATGGATCTCGTCCCTTAACTTTTAGCGCCGCATTTATTCCGGCCATCAATCCTTGCGATGCCGCTTCTTCGTAACCCGTCGTTCCATTGATTTGACCAGCGAAATACAAACCTTCGACCAATTTTGTCTCAAGTGTGTGTTTCAATTGGGTTGGGGGAAAATAATCGTACTCAATCGCATATCCGGGACGGAAAAATTTCACATTTTCGAAACCCGCAACGGTTTTGAGCGCTTTGTATTGTATATCTTCCGGCAGCGAAGTAGAAAATCCATTAACGTAAACTTCTACTGTATTCCAACCTTCAGGTTCAACGAACAACTGGTGTCTTTCTTTATCGGCAAACCGATTGATTTTGTCTTCAATCGACGGACAATATCTAGGGCCAAGACTTTTGATTCTACCGTTGAACATCGGAGAACGATCAAATCCTTCTCTCAAAATATTGTGAACTTCTGGCGAAGTGTAAGTCATGTGACAAGACCGCTGAATCTTCAACGGCTGCGTGACATCTGAATAAGAAAACTTCTGCGGATTTACATCGCCTTTTTCTTCATTCATTTTACTGTAGTCAAGCGAACGTCCGTCAACGCGCGGTGGTGTTCCGGTTTTCATTCGTCCGGCCTCGAATCCAGCATTGACCAAATCTTCTGTGATTCCGAACGCGGCACTCTCTCCTGCTCTTCCACCGCCAAATTGTTTCTCGCCGATGTGAATCAATCCGTTCAAAAAAGTCCCATTCGTCAAAACCACAGATCTAGCTTTAATCTCAACGCCGAGAGAAGTTGTGATTCCTGTGATTCTTCCATTCTCAATCAAAAGGCTGCGAACCATTTCTTGATAGAAATCAAGGTTTGGTGTTCCCTCAAGCATCAAACGCCATTCTTCAGCGAAACGCATTCGATCGCTTTGAACACGCGGCGACCACATTGCGGGGCCTTTCGACTTGTTCAACATCTTGAACTGAATCGCAGTCTTGTCAGAAATAATTCCCGAATATCCGCCTAAAGCGTCAATTTCCCGAACAATCTGTCCTTTCGCGATTCCGCCCATCGCCGGATTACACGACATCTGCGCGATGTTTTGCAAGCTCATCGTAACCAAAAGCGTCTTGCAGCCCAAATTGGCTGCAGCCGCTGCTGCTTCCGAACCTGCGTGACCCGCACCGACCACTATAACATCATAAACATTTTCAAACATAATGTTCCACGTGAAACACGCCTATCAAATTCGACATTTAGATGTTTAAGGTTCCACGTGGAACATTTGCATCTTTTCCTCTTCTTTGTTCCTCATTACAACCTCGTCAGCTTCGGATTTATCTTTGTATCCGCTATAGTGCAAAACACCGTGCGCCATTACGCGTCTTAATTCGGTTTCAAATGCTACGCCGAACTCCGCTGCGTTTTCCTTCACCCTTTCGACAGAAATAAAAATGTCGCCATGTAATTCATTCCCGACAGAATAATCAAAACTAATAATATCTGTAAGCGTGTCGTGATCGAGGTACTTTTGGTTTATATCGAGCAAATATTCGTCGTCACAAAAGATGTAATTGATGTCACCTTCTTTTTTTCCTTCGGATAAAATAACGTCAGATATCCACTTTTCGTAAGTAGATTCATCACTGATCTCGAATTCGGTTTCGTAATTAAAGCTTATCATTTCCCTTAAAATATTCCTGAACTTTCTGATTGTAATTGGAGCGCAAAGGTAAGCTTTGTCTGTTTAATATCTCAATGCTGTTCAAATAATCCTGAAGCGCCTTTGGAAGTGCGCTCGTTTGATTGTTGAACTCCTTTTTGTTCGTTTCTGACTGGCGCTTCTTTTCCTCACCTTGTTGTTGCACGGCTTTGTCCAATTTCAAAAGTTCGTACTTCAAATTGAGTACTTTTTGAAGCGTTTCATTATTGAAACCTTTGTTCAACAACTGCTTTTCGATCTGTTTCATTTGATCTATGGCATTCTGCCCTTGGCCGCCCAATCCTTGCTTGTTCAGCTCTTTTTGTAAAGCTTCACGCAACTGGCGTTGTTCCTTATAAATCTCCATGATCTGTTGTGCATCGCCTTCACCGTCGTCTCCTTGCGAACCTTCACCTTGGCCGTTGCTCTTTCCATCTTTTCCATTCTTTCCGTTCTGGCCTTGGCCCTCGCCTTGACCCTGACCTTCGCCCTTGCCCTGCCCTTTTCCTTGGCCTTGTTGTCCGCCTTGCTGGCCTTGTTTTCCTTTATCACCCGGTTTGTCACCTTGCCCTTCTTTATCGCCTGGACTTTTTCCGTCTTTCATGCCATCTTTCATCTTGTCGCCAAGACCTTGTTGTTTTTGGATGATGTCGGGAAGCTGCATTCCTTGACCTTGCCCTGGAGATGGCTTCTTTCCGCCGGCGCCGCCCATCGACATCTGCATTTGCATTTGCATGCTGTTCATGATTTCGCTGAGGAAATCGGCAAGTTTGTTCGCTGACGAAATCGCATACTGTTGATGCGAAGTTCCTTTTCCAACTTGGGCTTCCACAAAAGCATCCAAAGACTTATCGATGTTGTAATGCACATTTCCGATCTCTGTCGTTACGTTCTCTGTAATCTTCGGATTGCGCAGCGACATCGCAAACAAACTATCGTCGACATGCTTGAATTGCTGCTTCAAATCCTGTTGTGACTTAAGGTTTTTGTTGTATGAAGGAGCATTTCGTTTGAGGTTCTTGAAGTCTTTCATCAAGTCTTCCTCCGAAAAAGAAAAAGCCAGTAGGTTATCAAGAATCTGACGCAACATCTTAACATCTTCCTCCATTTGTTCCATCTCGCCACCGCCCATGGACATCATGATATTGTTGCCCATCTCCTTCATCTTCTTGGATGCACTTTTCTGCTTGGGCTTGGCGGCTTTTTTGTTCTCTTTCTGAAGTTCGTCCTTTGATTTGTTTAGATCGTCTTCGATACTTTTTTCTTGATTTTCGGTCTTCGGAATATCCATTGGAGATTTGAGATCCTTGTTGTCTTTTTCGAGTTGATCCATTTCTTCCTGGATTTTGTCGAATTCCTTATTGATTTCATCTTGCTTTTGAGCGCTGTTCTGACTCTCATTTTCTGAAAGCTTGTCTTGCTTCTCAGCCAATTTTTCCAGTTTATCGGCAATTTGTTCAGCCTTCTTTTCAACGTAATAACGCTTGGTCAATTCTACCAGTTGCTCAAGATTTTTTGTCTGATTTTTTGCGTTCTGTTTGAACTGATCCATCTTCTCGAACAATTCCTCTTTGCTGATTTTATCGTTCAATTCCTTGAGTTCATCAAGCAACTTCTGGTTCTTTTCCAAGTCTTTTTCCTGCTTGTCCAAACGGCGCTGCAATTCTTCCTTGAACTCGTCTTTCTTTTCAGATTTGAACTTGTCCAGATTCTCTTCAAGCTTCTTTGAGAAATCCTTCATCAACTCATTCTGCTGTTGCTGACGTTTGATGAAATCATTGACTTTCTGTTGGTCCTTAAACTCGAGATTCTCTTTTTCTTTTCCGGTGTTCCGAAGTTTATCGAGCTCTGACATTTGCTTCTCCTGAGTCTTCAGAGACTTCTCTAGACTGTTGATGTTGGAATTTTGCTGTTGCAGATTCTCATCCTCTTTCTCTTGCTCAGTGGCGATTCTATCAGAAAAAACCGACGACTTCGCGCTCTTGAATCCATGTGGCGCATCGTTGTCAAAAACCTCGAAATAATACTCGTAAGAAACACCTTGCTCAACCGGAAGCGTCGAAGGAAAAGCAAACACGAACTGATCGAACACATCGTGCTTGACGGCAATTGTTCCACGCTTGGAAGCAGTTGGACTTCCCTTCGGATAATACACGATCTGGAGTTTCGAAAGCCCGTAATCATCGGACACTTGACCCAAAATATAGTTCTTCTCGACCTTCAAAGTGTCGGGCGCATTACCCACAGTGATCGTCGGATGTTGATCTTTTATTACGGAAATCCTATAATTGAGCTTTTCGTAGTTCGAAACCTTATTATTTGATGTAAGTATTTGATAATCTGTGTTTTGTGTGATACTTTTGGAAAGCGTGAACTGATTGTCCGATTTCAGGAACGGAAACGAATTCGCCTCGTCTTTCCAATCGACATTTTGCGTCGCCTGCGTGTTCATTTTCCAGGTAACGCGCGTGCCTTCGGGCAAAATCGCATTTCCGGTTCCTTTGATTGCCTCCGATTTTTTGTTGAGATAACCCGGATAATTCAACACCATTTCAAAATTCGCAATCGAAGGAACGGTAATCACCGACAATTCAAAATCGTTCGAACGGACGGCATTCGCTTCCACGTGAAATTCAAGGTTCGAACTCGGCTTGTTGATCTTGAATTGGAACTCACCTGCCCTTTCCGATTCCATATAATAACTTTCATCACCGATAAAAATCATCGCATTTTCTGGAACGACTTTTCCATCGGTTTTGATTCGAAGGACGAAATCCTTGTTCTGTTCCGTTTGGAGTTTATCGTTCAGGATCACGAATTTGAAAGGCGCCGGAGGAAGGAACTGCGTTTGGTAATTCACCACGCGGTTCAAACTTTGCGAAAGGAATTCCTGGTTGCCGGAAATGTAGAAAAAGGCAAAAAACAAAATCGGAAGCAAAGCCAACGGCAAAAATTTCCTGTTCTTCCTGAAATTGATCGCGTTCCCGAAAGGAATTGGTTGCAACGTGCTCGCCTTCTGCTCTATCGAAGCCAGCAAAAGTTCCGATTGGTTTGTATCGGATGAAAGCTGAAGAAAATTCGTGAGTTTGTCATTCACTTCCGAGAAATGGCTTCCGATGATTTTCGACGCGTCGTCATATCCGATGCCTTTCTGCAATTTGAACAATTTCGAAATTGGCCACAGAATGAATCTTGCCAACAACAGCAACTCCATGAGAATAAACGCCCAGAACAGCAACGTTCTCGCTCCGGGTTTGAGCCAAAGGAAATATTCGACCGAAAGCGTAAAAATAAAATACAGCAAACCAAGCCCGACGAAGAACAAACTTCCGCGGATCAATTCGTTCGTGTAGTATTTTTTGATGAAAGCCTCGAGCTTGTCGTAAATGATATTTGACGTTTTCAATTGCAGATTTTTCTATAACCGATAAAAGTAACAATTTTGATGTTGCACAAAACGTTAATTATTCGGACACGAACCACCAAGGCATCGAGAAAGTTCAAGCTCGTGGGTGAACTTTAGGCCTATTAAGGTTTTGGAAACCTTGCAGGTTTTTCCGGACTTTCGGCATTCGACAATCGACTTCCCTATCTTTGCAAAAAATTTCAACAATGTCAAGACCAGTTCGCGTGCGTTTTGCACCAAGCCCGACCGGTCCGCTTCACATAGGCGGCGTCAGGACAGCGCTTTTCAACTACTTGTTCGCCAAGAAACACGGCGGCGTTTTTTACCTCAGGATCGAGGATACGGATCAAAGCCGATTCGTTCCCGGAGCCGAACAATACATTTTCGAGGCCTTGGAATGGCTTGGAATTTCACCTTCGGAAACCGTCGGGAAAAACGAAAAGTTCGGGCCTTACAGACAAAGCGAGCGCAAGGATTTGTACAAACAATATGTCGACCAATTGATTGACTCGGGCAACGCTTACATCGCATTCGATTCGGCGGAAAGTCTTGACAACCTAAGAAAATCGGCCGAAGCTGATGGAAAAACCTTCATCTACAACCATTCGGTTCGCGGCGGACTCGACAATTCGTTGAACATTTCAGCTGAAGAAACACAAAAAAGAATCGCCAGCGGTGAAGAATTCGTGGTTCGGTTCAAAACGCCGGTTGACGAGATTCTACAGCTGACGGACATCATCCGAGGCGAAATAAAATTCGACACGAACCTTTTGGACGACAAAGTCCTGTTCAAAAGCGACGGAATGCCAACCTACCATTTGGCGAATATCGTAGACGATCATTTGATGGAAACTTCTCACGTAATTCGCGGCGAAGAATGGCTGCCGTCACTTCCGCTGCACGTTTTGCTATATCGTGCTTTCGGATGGGAAGCGCCTGAATTCGCACATTTGCCATTGATTCTGAAACCTGTCGGAAACGGAAAATTATCGAAAAGAGACGGCGACAAATTGGGCTTTCCGGTGTTTCCGCTCGAGTGGAAAACGGAAGATGGCCTTTCATCGGGTTACAGAGAAAAAGGATTTTTCCCCGAAGCTGTCGTAAACTTCCTCGCGCTGTTGGGCTGGAACGACGGCTCAGAAAAAGAACTTTTCTCGCTGGACGAATTGTCACAAAGTTTCGATTTGAATCGCGTGCACAAAGCCGGCGCAAAGTTCGATCCGGAGAAAAACAAATGGTTCAACCACCAATATCTTGTCTCGAAATCTGATGAGGAATTGGCGAAGTTGTTCGCTCCTACGCTATCTGAAAAGGGAATTTCAACCAACGAAACCAAACTTGCGAAAATTGTCTCGTTGATCAAGGAACGCGCGCATTTCGTCTCGGAATTCTGGGAACTTTCAGATTATTTCTTCGAAGCCCCAACTTTATACGATGAGAAAGCATCCAAAAACTGGAAAGAAGAAACGCCGGCATTGATGAGCGATTTGTTTCAATTGCTCGAATCGATCGAGGATTTCACATCGGCAAACGTAGAAACGATCGTAAAAGACTGGATGGCGTCAAACGAGATCGGAATGGGCAAAGTCATGCAACCGTTGCGTTTGAGCCTTGTGGGTGCCTTAAAAGGCCCGCATTTGTTCGACATCATCGAATTGATCGGGAAAGACGAGACGATTTCGCGAATCAAGCGGGCGATCGCCAATTTATAAAAGAAAAGCTCCAATTACGGAGCTTTTTTTATTTACAGGAAGTTTTTTCGGGATTGTCGAGAATGTTCAGCACGATTGAATTTGTATCGTCTTGAGAAGATCTGAAAAGGTCGACCTTGTTCTTGAAATCAGTGCAATCCTGGAAATATTGGTTCACGATCTCGAAAAACTGTCCGCGTTTCTCGATTTCAGATTTGGTCTTGCTTTCAGTGAAACTCAGTTCCTTAAGGATTTTTCCGTCTTCGATCACTGCGACTTCATATCGCGTGACGACACCTGAAAATCCGCCTCTTTCCTGAACTCTTTTCGTGCTTGAAACGCCAAGTGTTCTATTTTTCGATTGTGCCAAAACGTAAAAAAGTCTTGCCTTCTTCCCTATCGCGAACTTCTTGAGCACTTTTTTATCAGTCGTGGCCGAATCGAAATCGGCGAATTTCACGAGGTGATCGCGTCCGTTGGCACGGAATTCCACTTTCTTGCTCGCCGGTTTCACGAGAAAATCCGAAGCGACCAATTTTTCCCCGCCTTTCAGAAACACTGTCGTTTGACTGAAAGCGCACCCGCAGATAAAAAAGGCAGTGATTACGAGGCTTTTCATCAGAAGTAAACGATTAGATTTCCGGTAACGATTCCAAGATTTCCTTTGACTTTCTTTCCGAATGGTTCTTCATCCACACCTGAAAAGAAATTGTTGAAGCCGTACTGATATTGTACATTCAGACGTAAATGCCTAATTCCCGCCGTGATTCCGACAGCTCCCAAAATGTTGAAAGTACTGCCTTCTTCTATACTTGGCACGGTTGCGAGCGTTCCGTCGATTACGTTATTCTCATAATCTTCCTTGTATTTCAATTTGCCGTTGATTCCCAAAACCGGTCCGGCCTCGATCGACAAATGGTTGTAAACAATGTTGTAACTCGGCATTAACGAGATTTTCACGCCTTGGATCGTATAGTCGACATCTTCGGCCTGAAGCGATAACGGATTTACGGTCGGAACCGAAAACTTGTTCTCGCTGAACTGGATGGCATAAACCATATCGAAATCATTGTAGAAATTCCCTCTTATGGAAAGCCCGACGTTCCAGCCGGTTTCGGCTTTCGTGTCGAAATTATCCGTGTTCACCGAAGTCTGGTTGATTCCGCCAAAAAGCCCGATCATATTCGAATCGCGATAGCCGTACTGAGCAGAAACGGCCGATGACGCCAGCAAAATAGCGCCAAAAATGTACTTTTTCATAACGTAATATTGGTTAGGCAAACCTAAAGTAATTTTCGTAATTTGACGGGAATAACTAAACAAATAAACAGTATGGATATACCAACTATCGTTTTTCTAGTCCTTGGGCTTTTTATTTTCCTTTCGTGTTTTTTCACTGTCAAGCAACAAAGTGCCGTGGTGATCGAGCGTTTCGGGAGATTTCACAGCGTAAGAAATTCCGGTTTACAACTCAAGATTCCAATCATTGACAGAATTTCGGGAAAAATCAACCTGAGAATCCAGCAATTGGACGTCATCATCGAGACCAAAACCAAAGACAACGTGTTCGTGAAACTCAAGGTTTCGGTTCAGTTCAAAGTGATCCAGGAAAAGGTTTACGAGGCGTTCTATAAATTGGAATATCCTCACGATCAGATTACTGCGTATGTTTTCGACGTGGTTCGTGCCGAAGTTCCGAAGTTGATTCTCGACGATGTTTTCGAGAGAAAAGACGATATCGCAATCGCCGTAAAACGCGAGTTGAACGAAGCCATGACAACTTACGGATACGACATCATCAACACTTTGGTAACCGATATCGATCCTGACATCCAAGTCAAGAATGCCATGAACCGAATCAACGCCGCCGATCGTGAAAAAACAGCAACCGAATTCGAAGCGGAATCGGCCAGAATAAGAATTGTCGCGAAAGCGAAAGCCGAAGCCGAATCGAAACGCCTTCAAGGTCAGGGAATTGCAGACCAAAGACGCGAAATTGCAAGAGGTTTGGTAGAATCGGTAGAAGTTTTGAACAAGGTCGGGATCAACTCTCAGGAAGCTTCGGCATTGATTGTCGTGACACAACATTACGATACTTTGCAAGCGATTGGCGCCGATACGAATTCGAACCTGATCTTACTTCCAAATACACCACAAGCCGCGAACGACATGTTGAACAATATGGTCGTTTCTTTTGCCGCCTCAAACCAGGTTGGCGAGGCGATGAAGAAGCACAACCGCGAACTTCCGCCAAAGGAAAAAACAAAGATTTATCGAAAGGACAATCCCGAAACTCCTGAAAATCCAGACATTACCGTGTAAAAAGAAAGAGGCCGACAAGCCTCTTTTTTATTTGAATATCTTCTTGAGTACGAAGTTTATAAGCATTCCTTTCAGCGGTCCGGCGAATCCCGAAACCATATCGAGCGCAAGATCGGGCACGCCTCCAAACATTCTTTTCGGGTCGAGACTTTCTTTTGTGTTGTCGAACGTCTGAAGTACTTTCTGGTAGTACAATTCTTTCTCAATCTTGAGTATTTCAAGGTCTTGCTCAATTTGAGCATAAGACGAATAGCGCTTGTTTTCCATGATTATTCGTTGAAAAAGAATTGGGAGAATTTCTCGAGAATCGGGCCTTCGACGATTTTGTCCTTGATGTTGTAAACGATCAAACTCAGGATTATGTAAATTCCGCCGATGATCAAAAATCCGTAGGCAAAATTGTTGAGCGCATAACCAATGGCGATCGCAGCGGCAACTGACACGAAAACCAAAACCAAAGTCAGGAAAATCGCAATCAGCAACAGCTTCAACAACATTGTCGTCGACTTCATCGCCACCTTGAAAAACCAAAGTTTGTAATAGGCTACATTGCTGTCAATGAAACCTTTGACGTTCTCTTTTAGGTCTTCGGCATTTTCTTTTAGATCTTCAAGCGCCATTAGTCCCGCATTTTGGCTGCCGCCGATTTTAGGTCAGCGAGTTTTTTCTCGAGACTGTCGATGATTTCGTTCGATTTCTCGTCGACGTTTTCGGCCACATCTTCAAACGCGGATTGCAATTCCGTTTCGGAAGTTTCGAGTTTGGATTTCAGGCTAGAAGTAAGCTCGTCGAATTTTTTCTTGAGTTCGTCCTTTTTCTCATCAAAACCGTCTTTGAGTTTTTTTCTGGTTTTTGAACCTTCGTCGGGGGCGAACAAAATTCCGAGTGTTGCACCGACAGCGACACCAAGTAAAAGTGCGACCGCCGTTTTGGAAGTATCTGACATAAGTTTGATTTATCGATTTTCTTAAAGGTAGCCATTTTTTAACATTTGACGGTTAACACCTCGTTAAAACGGGATTTTGAAGTCAAAAATTGAAATAAGGCGATTTGCGCGACGATATATCAAAAAATGTCCAAGTACGTTAGATGATTTTATTTATCCGATAGAAATAAAATATGGAAGCCGATTTTTAAAGTAAATATCGATCAAAAATAAATTTCAATAGAATTTACAGATAATAGAAAAAGCCGACTGTAACTCGTCGGCTTCCATTTCTAAAATCTATAATATTCGAAATCTATCAGAACTCAGAAAGCAATTGTAAAACTCTTTCGTTCTTTTCAACCGATTTCAGTTTGGCGATTTCTTCGGAAAAAATCGAAGCGACCTCCGTTTTGTTTTTCAGCTGATGCAAAATTTCCTCTCGCACAAATGGCGATTCGCTTTTGAGTGACATTCCATAAAATTTCTCGACAATCTCTTCTTCGATTGCGGAAAGTTGAATTTTGTCGGAATATTTCACGAGCCAATTCGCGAATAGGAGTGCGCTCTTATTGTTGGCGATATTCTTTCGGAACGAATTCTGGATCAAACTAAAATTTTCTAGCGACTTGATGTTTTCAGAAATGGATTTCTCGATCGCATCGCGTTCTTCATCAGAATTTGCCTTGAAAAAACGGTTGATTTCCTTCAGCGAATTGTTGACCGCATTTTCCTCTTTTTTTCCCTTTTCTTCCCATGCATCTTTGAGTCCGACGGTTCTGTTGAAAACCAATTTCTCTGACGTAGATTCCTTATCCACAGTAAAATAACCAAGTCTTTGGAACTGGAATTTGTCCTCGATTTTCGCATCTTTCAAACTCGGTTCAACATAAGCCGTAACGGTTTTCAAGGAATTCGGATTTATGAATTCCAGGAAGTCTTTCCCTTTGTGAGTGTCTGGCGATTCGTCGGTGAAAAGCCTGTCGTAGAGACGTACTTCGGCTTCCAAAGCGTGATTCGCAGAAACCCAGTGAAGCGTTCCCGAAACCTTTCTCTGACTGGCTTCAGTTCCGCTTCCCGACAACGAATCAACGTCGTAAGTCGCATGGATTTCAGTGATATTTCCGTCAGAATCCTTGACGACTTTTTCACCTTTGATGATGTAGGCATTCTTCAAACGGACTTCTCTGTCTATCGAAAGCCTGAAGAACTTCGGCGGCGCATCTTCCATAAAATCCTCGCGCTCAATCCACAATTCCTTTGAGAATGGCACTTGACGGAAACCTGCGTTTTCATCTTCCTGGCTATTTTCGGCTTCCAATCGTTCTTCTTTTCCTTGCGGATAATTCGTAATGATCAATTTTATCGGATCGATCACGCCCATAACGCGAGGTGCGATTTTGTTGAGATCCTCGCGGATGCAAAATTCCAAAAGCGAAACATCGATCAAATTGTCGCGTTTGGCAATTCCGATAGTGTTTGCAAAATTGCGCAGTGAAGCAGGAGTGAAGCCACGTCGGCGAAGACCGGAAATGGTCGACATACGCGGATCGTCCCAACCCGAAACGAAATTCTGGTTCACCAATTGTAACAATTTTCGCTTGCTTACAACGGTGTGGCTCAAGTTTCTACGAGCGAATTCGCGCTGTTTCGGACGCAATTTCTTCTCGTCGTGGATCTGATCCAAAAACCAATCGTACAATTCGCGGTGCGGCAAAAATTCAAGCGTACAAAGCGAGTGCGAAATTTGTTCAAGATAATCAGATTCGCCGTGCGCCCAATCGTACATTGGGTAAATGCACCAATCATCGCCGGTTCTGTGGTGGTGTTTGTGCATGATTCTGTACATCAATGGATCGCGCATCAACATATTGGTCGAAGCCATGTCGATTTTGGCGCGAACGATGTGGGTTCCGTCAGCAAATTCGCCTTTTTTCATGCGATCGAACAAGTCGAGATTTTCTTCGACCGATCGATTTCTGTAAGGAGAATCGACCCCGGGTTGCGTTGGCGTACCTTTTTGCTCAGCGATTTCTTCTGAAGACTGACTGTCGACATAAGCCTTTCCTTTTTCGATAAGCGCGACTGTCCAATCGTATAGTTGTTGGAAATAATCAGATGCGTAACGTTCCTCAGCCCATTGATAACCAAGCCATTCCACATCGCGTTTAATTGCGTCGACGTATTCCTGTTCTTCCTTTTCGGGATTGGTATCGTCGAAACGCAAGTTCACGGGAGCGCTGTAAGATTCGCCCAAACCGAAGTTCAAAGCGATCGCACTGGCGTGACCGATATGCAGATAACCATTCGGCTCTGGCGGAAAACGGAAGCGCAAGCCACTGTGCGGCAGGCCGTTCTTCAAATCTTCTTCTATGATCTGCTCAATGAAATTAAGGGATTTTTCTTCTGGCATAATTGTGTATGGAAAGCTGCAAATTTAGTGTTTATTCGTTGATTTTGTTCGTTTTCAAACAGCAGTATTCGCGTTGGGATTTGTCGTAATTTTGGGGAAAATTCATCACATGGGAATCATCAGACTCAAAAATATACGCACTTTTTCGTACCACGGCTGTTTGCCCGAAGAGACCAAAATCGGTTCGGAATACACGGTAGATCTTGAAATAAAGACCGATTTGAGAAAATCTGCCGAAAGCGACGCACTTGCCGACACCGTAGATTATGTGCTGCTGAACCGCATCGTTGTTGAGGAAATGCGAATTCCGTCGAAACTTTTGGAACATGTCGCGCACCGAATCATCGTTCGTGTTTTTGGAGAAATCCCCGAAGTTTCGTGCATCACTTTGGGCGTGTCGAAAATCAATCCGCCGATTGGTGGCGATGTCGAAATGGTCACGATCGTGATGGAAGAATATAGGAGTTGATCCTAAAAAATAAACCGTTTGGACAAAGTGCAAAGCAGGCGAGGAGCGATCTAAAACGCGAACCTAAGCTTTCGTAAACGCCATTTTTTCGCTCCATTGCAAACCGTTTGGAAGTTCATTTTTCCCGAATTCGATTGGATCACACAGCTTTTCCCGCAAGCTCCAAATCCATAAAATCATTTTGTAATAAAAGTACGAAACGCCTAAAAATAAAAAACCTCCAAAGTTTCCTTCGAAGGTTTTTTGAGGCATCGAGCGGATTCGAACCGCTGTAAGAGCTTTTGCAGAGCCCGGCCTAGCCACTCGGCCACGACGCCAATTTGTAATCAGGTCGGCAAATGTAACCAAATCTTTTAAAGTTTGAAAGTTTCGGTCGAAAAATGCCTTATTTAAGTGCTTTGATTTTGGCAAATAGTTCTTTTGCTGTCGTTTGCTCGAACTTCACTTTTGGCAATTTGCTGTCCGAAAGATCAACTTTTGAGGCGAATGCGAATAATTTTCCCTGTTTTATAGCCGTGCAGACAAAAAGTGCGTTGCCTTCGGTTGGCACTTCGGTGAACATCATGTCGTCTTTTCCTTTAAAAAACAAATCGGTTTCGAGTGCCATTGTCGTATCGCGTCCTTCGACCAATAAATATGCTTTTCCGAACGCAAAATCAGGAATTCCCGACACGAAATCGAATGAAATCGGACCCGAAAACTCGTAAGAAGTGCGGTTGAAAACATTGCAGCCGATCCAACCTAACCGATTGATCTGCATCGGCATATAATATTGTTCTCCGTCGTCCACCACTTTTGCGTTTCCAACTCTTTTGAAAGATTTGTTGGAAGGCATCCAGTTCATGTTTTGAAGACTGTCCCGGTTGGAAACAAAAAGTTCCATCCTCTTGGTCGAAAAACGCCTGAAATCGATATTTAAAGCTTTTCCGGACTTTATTCTCAAAGTTTTTCCGTCAGACTTTGCTTCAAGAAAATAAACGCCGGCGGCCAATGTATTTTTGTGGTTGACGGATGAAGTTCTTATGTCGGCAAAAACAAATTCCGGAGCTTGGGTAATTTCCCTGAAACCGATTGAAATCTTGTCTGCAAGCGGTTGTCCATCCTCTGTTTCGAAAACCGACGGATCGATCCTGAGGAAAGTTCCTTTTTTGGCGGTGATTTCCGAAGTCTTGTTCGATGGAACTTCGAAAGTCTGCAACGGTTCGTCTCCCGATGTAAGCAACTCGTGCAGTTTGGCCGCATCTGCTAGATAAGTTTTGGAACCATTTCCTGTTTTTTCCTTTTTGTCGGAACAAGAAGCCAGCATCGCCAAAACAGCGAAACCAATTGAAAACAAAGACTTTTTCATGTTATTTTTTCCCCGAGTTCTCGAGTTTGTGAATGGCTTCGTCCATCATTTGATGTTCTTTCGGAAACCAGGTTTGGGACAAAAGGAACAATCCAGAAATGATCAAAACGATACTAATTCCTTTTTTGATCATAAGGATGTTCGCCGGATTCAGATAACGACGCAATTGCTTGGCCGCCAAAATCTTGAAGATGTCGATGATGAAATAACTGATGATCACCGAAGCGAAAAACGTGATGATTCTCGAAGTCTGCAATTCCAGACGCGGTCCTACGCCAATTATGAGCGCCAACCAAATTCCCAATACACCAATATTGATGAAATTCAGGAAAAATCCCTTGAAGAAAAGACTGAAATAGTTCTTTTTGGCGAGCTCCACCGGATCTTCCGGATCGATCATTTTTTTCTTGGCTTTCTTGTGCCGCAACAGCGTGATCAGTCCGTAAGTCAGCATTACCAAACCTCCGAAAAGGAACAAAGCCGGATCGTCCTTGATGGCTTCGAGCAATCTGTAACTCGAAAAATAGGCGATGAGAATGAAGATCACATCGGCCAACATAACACCTAAATCGAAGCAAATCGCAGCCCTGAAACCTTTGACCACACTGGTTTCCAACAGGACGAAGAAAACCGGTCCGACCATTATGCTCAAAATAAATCCGAAAGGAATCGCGGCAAGAATATCTTCGATCATAGGCTAGTAAGTGATATGGCAAATATAGCGGGAAATTTCAAATCTGTTAATTTTTCCCGCCTTTTGCTCACTGTTCGGTAATTGTTCCGCCTAAAATTGACTTTTTGTCGGTTGTTTGCGGTTTCCCGAAAATCGTGATCTCGCCTCCGGCTTTGGTGCGCGCTTTCACGTATTTGGTCGCGTTGACATCGGCTTCTCCGCCGGCGTTTATGCTGACGTCAGTTCTTTCTGTTATCAGATTTTTCGCCTCGACGATTCCACCAGTTCCGATGGAAATCTCAGAATCGGAAGCTTTTCCCTCAAGACGCACAGTGGCTCCGGTAACTGATTTCACTTTAAGGATTTCGGAGTCCAATTCCAGCTTGATCTCAGCGCCTTCTTTGGCCGTGACCTCAAGTCTGGCGGCACTTAACGGCTTTCCGCTTGAAATGAACGCACCTTCGCTGGCGTCGACGCTCTTGATTTCCTTGTAGTAGATTTTGGCCTCGATTTCCTCGCCTTGCAGCAATTTCGTGGCTGGCATTCCGAGTTTCAACTCGCCGTTTTTATTGACGATTATAACTTCTTTGGAACGGTTTCCGGTGATCTCTACTTTGTTTGCATCACTTGGTATGAGCTCGGCAGAAATCCTGTCGTAAACCTTGACTTTCGTGAAATCGCCCGGATCTTTCGTCACTTGGGAAAATCCGAATGAACTTCCTAAAACGGCTATCGTAAAAAATAACTTTCTCATTTCGATTGAACTTTAATTGTCTCCGTCAACCTTTGGCTTCGGGGATTTTTTCTTTGATTTTGCTGCCGATTCCTGGTCGGCTTTTGCTTTCTGGGCTTCGTAATCGTCTTTCTTTCCAAGGAAATGGAAATCGAGCTGTTTCTTGACCAGATCGGCATTTTTGACTTTCACGTAAACTTCGTCTCCTAACTGGATCGTGTTGTGTGAAACTGCACCAACGAGTGCGTATTGCTTTTCGTCGAACGTGTAATAATCGTCCTTGATCTCACGGATTCGGCACATTCCTTCGCATTTGTTGTCGACGATCTCGACGTAGATTCCCCATTCGGTAACGCCGGAAATCACGCCAAGGAAATCCTGATCCTGATGATCGGCCATGTACTTGACCTGCATGTATTTCACGGAATCGCGTTCGGCACTTGTCGCCAGATATTCCATTTTGGACGAATGCTCGCATTTTTCCTCGTAAACTTCTTCGGATACAGATTTTCCACCGTCGATGTAATACTGCAAAAGTCGGTGCGCCATCACGTCAGGATAACGTCTGATAGGCGAGGTGAAGTGCGAGTAGTAATCGAATGCCAATCCGTAATGCCCGACATTGTGAACCGAATATTTGGCCTTGCTCATGCTTCGGATCGCCAAAGTGTCGACCATGTTCTGCTCCTTTTTGCCTTGGACGTCACTGAGCAATTTGTTGATCGATTGTGAAATATGTTTTTTACTTCTGAAGTCGATGCTGTAACCGAATTTCGAAATCACGCCCTGAAGTCCGATAAGCTTGTCTTCGTTGGGTTCGTCGTGAATTCTGTATACGAATGTCTTCTTTTGTTTTCCGATGAATTCCGCGACCTTTTTGTTGGCCAAAAGCATGAATTCCTCAATCAGGTGATTCGAATCTTTGGCTTCCTTGAAATAAACGCCAACAGGTTCGTCTTCTTCGTTCAACTTGAATTTGACCTCGACTTTATCGAACGAGATCGCTCCGTCGGCCAGTCTTTTTCTACGCATGATCTTGGCCAGATCGTCGAGTTTCAGCACGGCTTCGGTAACGTCTTTTGGCGCCTCGTAAGCTTCTCCGGTCAACGAAATTTCCTGCGGAATCGCTGATTGCTTGGTTTCGATAATGTGCTGCGCTTCTTCGTACGCGAATCTCTGGTCAGAATAAGTCACAGTTCTTCCGAACCACTGATTGACCAAAGTCGCTTTGTCGTCCAACTCAAAAACGGCCGAGAACGTGTATTTTTCTTCATGCGGACGAAGTGAACAAGCGAAGTTCGACAACACTTCAGGCAACATCGGAACAACTCTGTCGACCAAATAAACCGAAGTCGCACGGTTGTAAGCCTCGTCGTCGAGAATCGTGCCTTCTTCGACATAATGCGAAACGTCGGCGATGTGGATTCCGATTTCGAAATTGCCGTTATCTAACTTTTTGAACGAAAGCGCGTCGTCAAAATCTTTCGCATCTCTCGGATCGATCGTGAACGTGAGCGTTTTTCGCATGTCGCGTCTTTTCTCGATTTCCGATTGTTGGATCGACGTATCGAGTTTTTGGGCGTAGACTTCGACTTCTATCGGAAAATCGTACGGCAAACCGTATTCTGCGAGAATCGCGTGGATTTCAGTGTCGTGTTCGCCTGGTTTTCCAAGCACTTTTACGACGCTTCCGAACGGAGAATCGGCTCTTTTCGGCCAATCTTCGATCTCGACAAGCACGACTTCACCTTGTTGGGCTTCGCCGATTTTGTCCTTCGGAATAAAAATATCGGTATACATTTTCGGATTCGCCGTAGAAACGAAAGCGAAGTTCTTCTGGATATCGATCACACCGACGAATTGCGTCTTGGCGCGTTCGAGAATTTCAACTACTTCACCTTCAGGTCTTTTTCCTTTTCTGCGATTGTAGACATAGACCTGAACTCTGTCTTTGTCGAGCGCTCTGTTGAGATTGTTGGTCGGAATAAAAACGTCTTCCTCGAACTCCGGACAAATGAAAAAAGCCGTCTTTCGGCTCGTCATGTCAATCGTTCCTTCGTAATAATCCTGGCTTACCGCTTTCACGAGATATTTCCCAGGTTCGCTCTCTATGATTTTTTTGGTCGAAGCCAGTATTTTGAGATCTCTGATAATCTCGTTCCTGCTCTTGGTGTCGTCGACTTCGAGAATCGCCGCTATCTGTTTGTGGTTGAATGCCTTATTTGAATTTCGGGCAAGGATTTTCAAGATCTTATCAGTAAAATCCTTGGGTTTTCCGTTTCCCGGTTTATGGTTCTTTTTTGCCATTGATGTTTAAACTATTAGGCGTGAAATTACGAAATACGCCAGCCATTGGTCGAGGCTGTCTTAACTTTTAAATAAATTATAACTTTTAAGCAATAAAGCTGGGAATTCGTAACTTTAAACGACGCCAAAACCCTCGATATGGAAAATTTCATCACCATCGCCGTTTTCCATTACACGCACGAGATCGAGATACTCAAACATCGGCTCGACCAGGAAGGCTTGCACTATTTTTTCGAGAACGAGGCAACTGCTTCGGTAATGCCGTTCTATTCGCTCGCTTTGGGCGGAATCAAGCTCAAAATCCACCCGAACGACACAGACATCGTGCTTTTCATTCTCGAAGAACTCAAAGGCGGACATTCGCTTAGAATCGTTTGAAAAATTCCAAGACACAAATTCCAAATTCCATCCACGGAAATTACATTAGAAGTCTTCCAAACAAAACAAAACTCCCAAAATCTGCGAATCCAAAATCAAAAAACTCGAATTTCCAATCTTATCAACAATCATTAAAAACATCAAAAAAATCTTCTTTTAAATTTAAAATTAATGATGGTTATTATGGGATGTTAATTGGTACAATAATTTTATTTTGGCGGGTTAGGATTATCAATTTTACTTTGTTATAACGATTTGTTAACACACAATCTCGCATCCAAATAGCTCATTTTTAGACTTTTTTAAGTTTTGATTAACAGTTGTTGACAATCGGAATTGCGGTTGTTTTGTCGAAAAAATGGCATTGTCGAGATTGTTGATATCCATAGTACCGAACCTTGAAAACTTTTCAAGAAATCTGTGAAACTTCGCTTTGATTTCTCGTCTGCGTTTTTGATTGGAAATATTATGATGCGACACACCAAAATCTTCCCATTTTCTACCGGGACTTTATCAACAATCAATGTTAACTTTAGGTTAGCTGATACTGAACCACTTACGAATCTAAGTTAACAATAGGTATTTCAGATGTCAATTTCCAAAACCAATCGAGGCTTTCAATGGGAAGCAAAGCCCGCGCTCCTGAAATAAATCAACATTATAAGTATCTTTGCGGCCAACAAACTTCACGACATGAAAATTTCGATAGGGAACGACCACGCCGGACCCGACTACAAAAAGGAGATCGTAGAAAAACTCAAGGCTTTGGGCCACGAAATTACCAATTATGGAACAGATTCCGAGGCCAGCGTCGATTATCCTGATTTCGGACATCCGGTCGCGCAAGATGTAAGTCAAGGCAAAGCCGATTTCGGAATCGTGATCTGCGGAACAGGAAACGGGATCGCAATGGCGGCCAACCAACATCAAAATGTGCGCGCCGCAATCTGTTGGACAAAAGAAATCGCCGATTTGTGCCGCCGCCACAACAACGCAAACATAATTTCGATACCTGCGCGTTTCACCTCGATCCCGCAAGCCGTCGAAATGGTCGAGCACTTCCTGGCTACGGAGTTCGAAGGCGGACGCCACGCCACACGCGTAAACAAGATCATCTGTTCTTAAAACCGCGAGACATGAAATCAGGATCCGCCAGCAATTCTGCGCGGATTTTTTATTTATGAACAGACGCCAGATTCGTTTTCCAATTCTTTTAATTTGTACCCAATTCCGGCTGTCCGCTGTAGCTTTCTGGCAAAAATCCGGTTTTAAACAATTTGAGGACGAGCTTCCTTTGGTCGCTGTCCCAAATTGGTAAAACCAGTATTTTTCCTGCAAAAGGCTGCCGCTGCCATCCGGGGTAGGCGTTTGTTCTGACAGAAAATCTGTTTCGGCAAGGCCAATCTCCAAATCCAGAAAAATTCTGTCAATCCATACAACCAAATGACCAATATCGAATTTATTTCCCAACACGTTTCCGCTTCACCAAAATCCATCCAAAACGTTGTGCAACTTTTGAGCGAAGATTGTACGATTCCTTTCATATCGCGCTATCGAAAAGACATGACGGGAAATCTCGACGAGGTTTTTATTGAGAATATAGCCAAAGCAAATGCTTCATTTGATGCGATCACGAAACGAAAAGACGCGATAGTAAAATCGATCACGGAACAAAACGCGATGACGCCCGAACTTTCGAAAAAGATCGAAGCCACTTACGATTTGACCGAACTCGAGGATTTTTACCTTCCGTACAAAAAGAAGAAAAAGACCAAAGCCGATACAGCAAGAGAAAACGGACTCGAACCGCTGGCCAAAATCATCATGGCACAAAACAGCGACGACGTAGATTTCATCGCCTCGAAATATATCAACAAAAACGTCGCCAACGAAGACGAAGCTTTGCAAGGCGCGCGAGATATCATCGCCGAATGGGTTTCGGAAAATGTCTACGTCCGAAAAACGTTGAGACGGATTTTCCAGCGAAAAGCCGAGATTTCGACCAAAGTCGTCAAGGCCAAAAAAGACGACGAGAATGCCAAAAAGTTCAGTCAATATTTCGACTGGAAAGAAAATCTCACAAAAGCGCCGGCTCATAGACTTTTGGCCATGCTGCGTGCCGAGAACGAAGGTTTCATCAAGCTTTCGGTCGACATTGAAAAAGAAGAAGCGCTTGAAATGATAGAAAATTCGGTCATCAAAAACAAACGCGAGACGGCGATACAACTCCAAAAGGCAATCTCCGAAAGTTACAAACGCTTGCTCGAACCGGCAATCTCGAACGAATCTTTGTCAGAAGCGAAAGCCAAAGCCGATACAAATTCCATTGGTGTTTTCGCAACGAACCTGAGCCAGCTTCTACTCGCGCCGCCATTGGGCGAAAAACGCATTCTTGCGATTGATCCGGGATTCAAAAGTGGTTGTAAAGTGGTTTGTCTGGACGAAAAAGGCGATTTGTTGTACAATGAGACGATTTTTCCGCACGCGCCACAAAATGACACTGCGATTGCGATGAAAAAAATCCGTTCAATGGTCAATGCCTACAAAATCGACGCGATCTCGATTGGAAACGGAACAGCTTCAAGAGAGACCGAATTCTTCATCAAGAAAATAGCGTTCGATAAACCGCTTCAGGTTTTCGTAGTGAGCGAAGCCGGAGCGTCGGTTTATTCGGCGTCCAAAATTGCAAGGGACGAATTTCCAAAATATGACGTCACGGTTCGCGGCGCGGTTTCGATTGGGCGAAGACTTTCCGATCCGCTGGCCGAATTGGTCAAAATAGATCCGAAAGCAATTGGCGTCGGGCAATACCAACACGACGTCGACAAGTCCAAACTCAAGGATGAACTCGATACAGTTGTGGTACGCTGCGTGAATTCGGTCGGAATCAACATCAATACCGCAAGTAAATCGCTGCTTTCGTACGTGAGTGGAATAGGCGAGAAGCTGGCCGAAAACATCGTGAATTACCGCTCTGAAAACGGACCTTTTTCCGATAGGAAAGAGTTGAAAAAAGTACCGCGTCTGGGTGAAAAAGCTTTCCAGCAAGGCGCGGCTTTCGTGAGAATCGTGGGCGCGAAAAATCCGTTGGACAATTCGGCGGTGCATCCCGAAGCTTATCCGATCGTCGAAAAAATGGCCAAAGATCTCAAGTTGTCGGTTTCGGAACTCGTCGGAAATAGAGAAAAAACGGCTTTGATCAAACCGGAGAATTACGTCACGCAAACTGTCGGGATTCTGGGATTGAAAGATGTAATCAAGGAACTTGAAAAGCCCGGACTCGATCCGAGAAAATCGGCGAAAGTGTTTGAGTTCGATTCTTCGGTAAAGACAATAAAGGATTTGCGCTCGGGAATGATTTTGCCCGGAATTGTCAACAACATCACCAATTTCGGCTGTTTCGTAGATGTCGGAATCAAAGAAAGCGGACTGGTCCACATTTCACAGCTCAAAGACGGTTTCGTGAGTGATGTGAACGAGGTTGTAAAGTTGCATCAACACGTTCAGGTGAAGGTTGTCGATGTCGATGAAGATCGCAAGCGGATTGGTTTGACGATGGTAATTTGAGACGACAAAAGCCAAATCTCAAGTAATTTCAAAGCATAAAAAATCCCGGTTTAGGCCGGGATATGTATTATTCAGCAGCTTTCTGCTCTTCTTTTTTCTTGTCGGCAGGAGTTTCATCCTTAGCTGCATTTTTGAATTCCTTTACTCCGGAACCCAATCCTTTCATTAGTTCCGGAATCTTTTTACCTCCAAAAAGCAAAAGGATTACCGCAATAATCAAGATCCATTCTGTTACTCCAAATTTTCCCATGGTACTGTATTTAAGCCGAAGCAATTGAAATATAACGACAAAGATAGGTCAAAAAAACATCTCCGTGCCGAACGTTTTGGCAAATATTTATGATTGCCACTTCTCTAATTTACGGAATTTCTTCGACTTCGGATTTCCTATATTTGTACAAAGCGACAACATGGCTCAAAAAAGGCTCAAACGGAAAAAAATCGCCAAGAAACTCTTCACAAAAAACCGACTGGTCATTTTGAATGAAGACACGTTCGAGGAGATTTTCTCATTGCGGCTCACGCTGATGAACGTTTTCGTGTTCGCCACCTTGGGCGCGGTCGTGATCATTTTCGTGACCACTTATATCATCGCTTTTACGCCTTTGCGCGAGTACATTCCGGGTTATGCTTCGTCGGAACTCAAGAGAAATGCTACCGAATTGGCCTTGAAGTCAGATTCGCTGCAAGTCGCTCTTACCAAAAACG
The DNA here is from genome assembly GCF_004295795.1 of Flavobacterium sp. GTDB lineage: Bacteria > Bacteroidota > Bacteroidia > Flavobacteriales > Flavobacteriaceae > Flavobacterium. Next base: position 73,335 of record NZ_SEBR01000007.1, read on the forward strand.
AAGCTTACATCAAGTCGATAAAACGCATTTTGACGGGCGATCTCGATTTGGCCAAACTCTCCAAAGATTCGATAATCGCCGCCGGCATGGAAATTCCCGATGGACAGATCACGGCATCCGAAGAAGAAAAAGAACTTCGCGAGGAAGTCGCCAAAGAGGACAAATACAACCTGTTCGAGAAAGCGACGCCAAAGACGAGCGTGGTTTTGTTCGCGCCAATAAAAGGCAGCGTGACCGACAAATTCAACGCGCGCCAAAAACATTATGCTGTCGATGTCGCCGTTCCGAAGAACACGCCAATCAAAGCGGTTTTGAACGGAAACGTGATTTTTGCAGAATGGACGCCAAGCAACGGCAACTGTGTGATCGTGCGCCACAACAACGGATTCATATCGGTTTACAAACACGCCGCGGAATTGACAGTCGAGGAAGGCGATGTCGTGAGAACCGGCGAAGTCGTAGGCTTGGCAGGCTCGACCGGACAGGAATCGACGGGAATCCATCTGCATTTTGAACTTTGGAAAGACGGTTATCCGATCGATCCCGAACAATTCATATCTTTCGAATAATGGGAAATGTCGCCGACGGTTTTGTAAGTATTTTGTGTGGGATAATTTTTATTTTGGCCGCGACTGTCATGTTGGTTTTTCCACCCAAAAAGATCAACGATCTTTACGGATATCGCTCCAACAACTCGAGAAAGTCACAGGAAAGATGGGATTTCGCCCAAAGATTTTCGGCTTGGCGCATGTTGGAAGTAGGTGTTTTCATGCTTGCGGTTGCCGTAATTTTGGATTATGCCGATTTGCCGGAAATCGTCGGTGTCGTCGTCGGATTGCCTTTAATCATCGGAAGTTGCATTTATCTTTTTGTGCGAACCGAATCTGCCATCAAGAAAAAATTCCCGCTTTAATTATGTCATTCAAGTCGATAGCCGCCAAACTTTTCGCCAATTACGTCTATTCCAAAACGCAGAAATGGGCGCAGCGTCCAATCGAAACCCAACAAAAAGTTTTCCGGGAATTGATTGAGAGAGCCGCTTCGACAGATTTTGGAAAAGATCACGCTTTCGCGGACATAAAATCTTACGAAGATTTCGCCAAAAACGTCCCGATCCGCGATTACGAACAACTCAAATCGTATGTGGACGAAGTGGTGAAAGGCGAGCAGAACGTGCTTTGGCCTGGAAAACCTTTGTATTTCGCCAAGACTTCCGGTACGACTTCGGGCGCCAAATATATTCCGCTTACCAAAGAATCGATGCCGTTTCACATCGAAGCCGCACGGGACGCCATCCTACATTATATACATGAAGCCAAAAACGCCGATTTTGTCGACGGAAAGATGATTTTCCTGCAAGGAAGTCCGGAACTTGAGGAAAAAAACGGCGTAAAACTTGGCCGACTTTCCGGAATCGTGGCGCATTACGTGCCAAAATACCTCCAAAAAAACCGCATGCCAAGTTGGGAAACCAACACGATCGAAGATTGGGAAACCAAAGTCGATGCGATCGTCGAGGAAACGATCAACGAAGATATGTCAGTGATTTCGGGCATTCCGAGTTGGGTTCAGATGTATTTCGAGAAACTGAGGTTGAAAGGCCAAAAACCCGTCGGGGAAATTTTCAAGAACTTCAATTTGTTCATTTACGGAGGCGTGAACTATGAACCGTATCGCGCCAAGTTCGAGAATCTCATCGGACGCAAAGTGGATGCGATCGAGCTTTTTCCGGCCTCGGAAGGATTTTTCGCCTATCAGGATTCACAATCTGAGAAAGGAATGTTGTTGCTTTTGAATTCAGGCATTTTCTATGAATTCGTCAAAGCCGATGAATTTTTTACCGAAAATCCGCGCCGTTACACAATCGGAGAAGTTGAAATCGGAATCAATTATGCACTGATTTTGTCGACCAACGCCGGACTTTGGGCTTACAACATCGGCGATACGATCCAATTTACCTCGACAAAACCGTATCGCGTGATCGTTTCGGGTCGCATCAAACATTACATTTCCGCTTTTGGCGAACACGTGATCGGCAAGGAAGTCGAGGAAGCTTTGAAGGAAGCGATGCTGGGAAGCGACATTCGTGTAAACGAGTTCACTGTTGCGCCGCAAATCAATCCGAAAGACGGACTTCCGTATCACGAATGGTTTATCGAGTTTGAGAATGAACCATCTGATATTCTGGGTTTTTCAGAGAAAATCGACGATGCGATGCGCAAGCAAAATGTGTATTATGACGATTTGATTTCTGGAAATGTGCTTCGGAAACTTGTTGTTACGAAAGTTCCGGCTCATGGATTCGAGAAGTATATGAAATCGATTGGAAAACTCGGCGGACAGAACAAATTGCCGCGTTTGTCCAACGATCGAAAAATCGCGGATCAGTTGGAAAAGTGAGATTTTAGGGATATTACAAAATCTGACACGAAAAAATTGCCACCGCCACCCACCCACAATTTAAGGCGATCCACGATTGGTCGAGTACAGAAAATCTGTAAAAATTCTTAAATGTAGGTGTTGGTTTAAGTTCGAAAACCAGGCAATGCGATAAAATTCCCGTGGTCGGATTCTAACGGAAATTCAAGATTGGCTAATTTGGATATTATCCAAAATAAAACGTTGCGACAAATTTCCGTAGTCGGATTCTATCGGACGATACAAAAATCCAAGTTTAGCTAATTTTAGTCAAATCCGAAAAACCAAACGTTGCGACAATTCCGCGAATTTGTCAAATTCTGATTCAGGCTAGAAACTCGGCGGACAGAGCAAATTGCCGCGTTTGTCCAACGATCGAAAAGTCGCGGATCAGTTGGGAAGGTGAGATTTTAGGGATATTACAAAATCTGACACGAAAAAATTACCACCGCCACCCACCCACAATTTAGGGCGATCCACGATTGGTCGAGTACAGAAAATCTGTAAAAATTCTTAAATGTAGGTGTTGGTTTAAGTTCGAAAACCAGAAATTCAGACAAATTGCCGCAATCGGATTCTATCAGAAGACCCAAAAATCCAAGTCCGGCTAAATCAAACCCGAAAAACAAAACGTTGCGACAATGCCGCGAATCCGTAAGACTTCACCCTAAAGTCCAAAAAAACAAACCTTAACAACAGGAACGGCTACTTCAAAAAAAAACTCAAAAAACAACCCAAATCCAATTAGAAATCCAAACCCAAAATCCAAAAAACACAACCCAAAAAAGAAACACCAAAATCCAATAAACCAAACGTTAACCTTAAACTTGAAACCTTAAACCAAACAAAACGGCAAAAATCCTACATTTGCACAGTGAGATATTTATTGAATGAAAGAACTTAAGAATATCGTTCGCACGCGCGCCCAGGAATCTTCGGCAGCTGTAGAACGCCTTTACATCACCATGCGCCACTTGTTTAACCGCGGTTTCTACAAGCCGATGGGCGTTTCCGGTGAAACACTAAGAGAAGCACTTTTGGCCTTGCGCCCCGAAATTTACGGAAGCATCGCCACCGAAAAAGTAGAACTGAACGGACTTTTGTACGTAATCGAACGACTTCCGGTCGGGATCGAGCAATGCCGTTTCATCAACCTGACTTCGGACGAAGGCTATTCCAAATCACATTTCCAGGCCATCGTTCCGCCAAAGCGAAAACGCAATTGCTATCGCATCGACGAGGAGCAGATGAACGTCGAGATCACGCGCGGCCGGTCGGACATTTACGACATCCTGACGCACCTCACGTTCCTGTTCATCGAATCGCACAAGATCAAAGCGAGAGTTTTGCTCGATGAAAATACGGGCGAAGTTTCGCGCGATTGGCAAAAATTGGGCGAAGTCGTAGGAAATGGCGAACGTCTGGAACTGGCCGAAAAAGAACAGGCGATGTCGCACGCGGCAAATGTTTTGGGAAGGTCCTTTTCGGAAATCCTCGACGTTTATGACAGCTTCGGAACGCCCGAAAATCCAGATCGGTTCATCAGCGTCGTGTACTGGCTCGGAAAACTCGCTATCGAGGAATTGGTCGAGAACAATAAGCGCACGATTTCCTTCAGCCCGATCTTGAGAGAACGCCTCGGACATCACATCCACGGGGAAATCTGGGCCAACAACATCAAATCTGTATTGAAGGAAAACGGTTTGATCGACCGTCCGATCCATATTATTTCGGCCAACATGCATTCGGTCATGAATTCTCTTTTCGCCGAACACGTGCACAAGGCCAAGTTCAAGGAAAAAGGCGATTACGCGATCTACGAGGAACTTTCCAAGTCTGGTGCCGATGCGCTTCGAAAGCCCGTCGAGAAATTCGCTTTGGAACACGGCATGATTTCGCTTCCGGATACGTCTGGCACGAACATCGACGTGCAAATTTTCGATACCGATAAGATCGATTGGACAAAATCGGCATTCCCAAAAGCCAAAGCCGATGACAAACCCGTGATCATCGTCATGGATTACGCTTTCGGCGAACAAGCTTACGAGACGATCGACGAACTTCTCAAGCCGTATTCCGATGGGAAAAACCGCACGCTTTTGAACGTGGTTTCGGTTTCCATCATGGGAAAAGCCGGAATTCTGGAAGGCGACAAAGGCGATATCATGATTCCGTCGGCGCACATCAACGAAGGCACGGGCGACAATTATCCGTTCGAGAACGAACTGACCAAGGAATTGCTGGAAAACAACGGCATTCCGGTTTACGCCGGCCCGATGGTTACCGTTTTGGGAACGTCGCTGCAAAACCGCGACCTTCTGACTTTCTTCAACAAGTCGACCTGGGGCGTTATCGGACTCGAGATGGAAGGCGCTTATTATCAGAAAGCGATCCAATCGGCTTCGAAAATCCGCAAGAGCATCAATCCGGACGTAAAGGTTCGTTATGCTTATTATGCGTCAGACAATCCGCTTGAAACCGGAAGCACGCTTGCCTCAGGCGGCCTCGGAACAACGGGCGTAAAACCGACTTACCTTATTACGATCAAAATTTTGGAACAGCTACTAAACGTCAAATAAACGATGAAAGACAACAAATTTAACGACGATCAGGAACTTGACCTGAACGCTTTGAAAGAAAAGATGAACAATGCATTGGAAGGTTTGAATACGCGACTTTTCCTGATGTTGCAGTTTTTCATCAAGAACATCATCGTCATCATCGTCTTGCTTGTCATTGGCGTCGGACTCGGAATCTATCTCGACCGCACGCAAAAAACGTACAACCACGAAATCACGGTTCAGCCCAATTTCGGAAGTGTTGATTACCTGTACGGAAAAATCAATTTGCTCGAATCGAAAATCGAGAAAGGCGACACGAATTATCTCAAGTCTGTCGTCGGATTGAAATTTCCGAAGAAATTGCTCAAGGTCGAAATCAAGCCGATCGTCGACGTTTATCCTTTTGCCAACAGAAGCGAGTACAATTTCGAGCTTTTGAAAGTGATGTCAGAAGACGGAAGTATCAAAAAAATCATTGAAGAACCGGCAACTGCCAGGAACTATCCCACGCACATGATTTACCTGCATACCAAAGATGCGGCAACAGATGCGAATATGATCCAGCCGTTACTCAAGTATCTGAACGACAGCGATTTCTATTCTAAGTTGCAGGTGGAATTTCAAAAGAACCTCAAAATCAAAATGGAAGCCAACGACCGCATGATTGCACAAATCGACGGTATTTTGGGCCAGATCGGATCAGGTCAAGGCGGCGGACAGGTTTACATCAACCAAAACACGCAACTCAACGACGTGATCGACACAAAGGACAAACTCGTTCGCGAGCAAGGCGATCTGCGTATTGGCGAAGTGAGTTATGACAAGATCATAAAAGATCACGGACTCGACATCAACATCGAGAATACCGAAGTCACCAACGGTAAAATGAAAATCATCCTTCCAATTTTCCTTATCGGAATTTTCGTGATCGTAAGATTGTTCATGGCTTTTTACAAAAAACAATCGGCAAAAAGCAAACTCCAAGCATAATGAAAGGAATCATTCTCGCCGGAGGTTCGGGCACGCGCCTGCACCCGCTAACACTGGCTGTGAGTAAGCAACTCATGCCAATTTATGACAAGCCGATGATTTACTATCCGCTGTCGACGTTGATCTGGTCTGGAATCCGTGAAATCCTCATCATTTCCACACCTCACGATTTGCCTTTGTTCCGACAGCTTTTGGGCGACGGATCCAAACTCGGCTGCCGTTTCGAATATGCCGTGCAGGAAAATCCCAACGGACTTGCCGAAGCGTTCATCATCGGGAAAGAATTCATCGGAAACGACAAGGTCGCACTCGTTCTGGGCGACAATATTTTCTACGGAACCGGACTTTCGGCTTTACTCAAATCGAACAACGATCCTAACGGTGGTGTGATCTACGCTTACCACGTACACGATCCGGAGCGTTACGGCGTCGTCGATTTTGATGCGGACGGAAACGTTTTGTCGATCGAGGAAAAACCCGAAAAACCAAAGTCGAATTACGCCGTTCCCGGAATTTACTTCTACGACAACGATGTGGTCGAGATCGCATCCAACATAAAACCAAGCCACAGAGGCGAACTCGAAATCACTGACGTGAACCGCGAATATCTCAACCGCGGAAAACTCAAAGTGAGCATTCTCGATCGCGGAACGGCCTGGCTTGACACGGGAACTTTCAATTCCTTGATGCAAGCTTCCCAATTCGTGCAGGTCATCGAGGAAAGACAAGGACTAAAAATCGGATCGATCGAGGAAGCCGCTTTCGAAATGGGCTTTATTTCGGCAGATGAACTTCGCGTTCTGGCCCAGCCGTTGCTCAAAAGCGGTTACGGAAAACACCTTTTAGGACTTATTTCGGAATGAATTTCATCGCTACCAAACTCGAGGGCTGTTTTATCGTCGAACCCAAAGTCATCGGTGACGAACGCGGCTCTTTCATGGAAAGTTTCAACGAACGCACTTTCGCCGACGGAATCGGTCAGGACGTGCATTTCGTCCAGGACAACCAATCGGTTTCGACCAAAGGCGTCTTGCGCGGCTTGCATTATCAGACGGGAATTCACGCGCAGGCCAAACTCGTTCGCGTGCTCCACGGAGAAGTACTCGACGTCGCGGTAGATTTGCGTCCGGATTCGGCTACTTTCGGACACTATGAAGCCGTTATACTTTCGGCCGAAAACAACCGGCAATTCTTTGTTCCGAGAGGTTTCGCCCATGGATTTCTCGTCCTGAGCCAAACAGCGACTTTCTTCTACAAATGCGACAATTTCTACAATAAGGAATCGGAAGGCGGACTAATTTTCAACGACGCGACGGTGAATATCGACTGGAATTTTCCGGAATCCGAAATGACGATTTCCGAAAAAGACCAAATTCTCCCGAATCTCGAAAACGCCAGAAAAGTATGGTAATTTTGGTAACGGGCGCATCGGGACAATTGGGTCAGGCCCTGAAATCGATCCATCAGAACTACGAAAATCTCGATTTCCATTTCGCCGATTCCTCGCAAGCCGACATCACAAATCTCGCAAGCCTCGAGGCGATTTTCGACCAGGTGAAACCCGAATTCTGCATTAATGCGGCGGCTTACACTGCCGTCGATAAAGCGGAATCCGAACCCGAAAAAGCACAATTGGTAAACGTTGCCGCGGCGGCAAATCTGGCGGCTGTCTGTCTGGCCAAAAATTGCACTTTGGTTCATGTTTCCACCGATTTCGTTTTCGACGGAAATGCTGACAAGCCGTATTCCGAAGAACAAAAAACTAATCCGCAAGGCGTTTACGGACGCACCAAACGCGACGGCGAGCTCGAGATCCAAAACATCCTGACGCGTTATTTCATCATCAGGACTTCCTGGGTTTATTCCGAATTCGGACACAACTTCATGAAAACGATGTTGCGTCTGGCCAAAGAACGCGATGAGGTGAACGTGGTCGACGATCAAGTCGGAACGCCAACTTACGCCGTTGATCTTGCGCGCGCCATTATTGCGGTTATCACGTCAAATAAGCCTTTTTACGGCATTTACAACTTCAGCAACGAGGGAATTTGCAGTTGGCACGATTTCGCCTCGGAAATCTTCTCCCAATCTAAACTTGACATAAAACTCAACCCAATTCCAACGTCGGCTTTCCCGACTCCGGCGAAACGTCCGGCTTACAGCGTTCTTGACAAATCGAAAATCAAATCGGTATTCTCGCTTGAGATTCGCGACTGGAAAATCGCTTTGTCCGAAGCCTTGGCCAAAAACAACGCCTGATCTTCATCTGACACAAACAAAAAAAGAGGCCAATTTCGACCTCTTTTTTGTTTTTATACAGTTCAGTTTTACTTCCTGACAACTTTCAAGAAACCGCTTCTGCCGTCGCTTACCACTTCCAAAAGGAAAGTGCCTTGAGGCAAATCGCGGAACCTGATCGTGTCGCCTTCAATGTTTCCATTGTCGACCAAACGTCCGTTGCTGTCGTAAAGTCTGAATTTCGAATGATTCTCGATGCCTTTCACGATCACGTGATCCACGAACGGGTTCGGATAAACGGCGAACGAAATTGCCTCGTGTCCAATCATTCCAAGTTCCGGATCGACCGTAATGGTAAGCTGGAAAGTCGTGCTTCCGCCAGAATTCGTGGCCGTGATAGTATAAACCGTCGTCGCGGAAACTGCTGTTGGAGTTCCCGAGATCACGCCCGTCGTTGCATTGAAAGAAAGTCCGGCGGGCAAATTCGGTGAAATCGAGTACGAAGTCACGTTTCCGCTAACCGTCGGGTTTACGTTCGAAATCGCGGCGTTCACATTGAAAACAAGTGGCGTCGGATAAGAAAGATTACTCGGAGCGACCGCATTCACGGTAATCGAAACGCCAAATGTCGCGCTTCCGCCAGAATTCGTCGCCGTCACGGTGTAAATCGCTGTTGCGGAAATCGCCGTCGGAGTTCCCGAAATCGCTCCCGTCGTCGTGTTGAAAGTCAGTCCGGCAGGCAAGTTTGGCGAAATCGAATAAGAAGTCACGGTTCCGGTCACCGTTGGTGTCAAGGTCGCAATCGCAGTTCCTAGTGTGAATACGTTCGGAGTCGTGTAGCTCAAAGCGCTCGGAGCGGCCGCATTCACGGTAATCGAAACTTGCGCCAGAGTATTTCCTCCAGAATTGGTCGCGATAACGAAATAAGTCGTCGTTGCGGAAATCGCCGTCGGAGTTCCCGAAATCACGCCGGTTGTCGTATTGAAAGAAAGTCCGGCTGGCAAGTTTGGCGAGATCGAGTACGAAACGACAGTTCCGGTAACGGTCGGGCTCACATTGGAAATCGCTGTTCCGACTGTGAAAACAAGTGGCGTCGGATAAGACAGATTGTTCGGAGCATCGGCATTCACGGTAATCGAAATCCCGAAAGTAGCGCTGCCGCTCACATTTGTCGCCGTTACGGTATAAGTCGCTGTAGCGGAAATCGCCGTCGGAGTTCCCGAAATTACGCCAGTCGTCGTATTGAAATTCAATCCGGCTGGCAAGTTTGGTGAAATCGAGTACGAAGTCACGGTTCCGGCCACAGTCGGATTCAAAGCAGAAATCGCGCTTCCGACAGTGAAAACGTTCGGAGTCGTATAACTCAAAGCCGTCGGAGCGGATGGATTCACGGTGATCACAACACCAAAAGTCGTGCTTCCGCCAGAATTCGTCGCCGTTACGGTGTAAGTTGCCGTCGCTGTCGCGGATGTCGGAGTTCCCGAAATCACGCCAGTTGCGAAATTCAGAGAAAGTCCGGCTGGCAAGCTTGGTGAAACGCTGTAAGAAGTCACGGTTCCGGTCACGCTAGGACTCAAAGCCGTAATCGCGCTTCCAACGGTAAACGTGTTTGGCGAAGTGTAACTCAAAGCCGACGGAGCGACCGCATTGACCGCGATCGAAACGTTGAAACTCGTGCTTCCGCCTCCATTTGTCGCCGTGATCGTGTAGATCGCCGCCGCGGATGTCGCCGCAGGAGTTCCTGAAATGATTCCCGTCGTCGCATTGAACGAAAGTCCGGCAGGCAAACTCGCCGAGATCGAGTAAGAAGTCACGGTTCCGGTAACGGTAGGTGTCAAAGGCGAAATCGCGCTTCCGACAGTATAATTGTTCGGAGTCGTATAGCTCAAGTTCGAAGGCGCGGCCACGTTGACCGTAATCACAACTCCAAAGCTCGAACTTCCTGATCCGTTTGATGCGGTCACGGTATAAGTTGCCGTTGGCGTCGCAGTTGTCGGAGTTCCAGAAATGAATCCGAAAGTCGCATCCAAAGTCAATCCGGCAGGCAAAGCCGGTGAAACCGTGAACGAATCAACCGATCCGATGATTGCCGCGAACAAAGGCGAAATCGCAGTTCCGACGGTGAACGTGTTCGGTGAAGTGTAGCTCAAACTTCCCGGAGCCGGCATGCTCACGGTGATCACGACTCCAAAAGTCACATCGCCGCTGGCATTCGACGCCGTTACGGTATAAGTATTCGTCGCCGATGGACTCGTTGGAGTTCCCGAAATCACGCCTGTCGTTGTACTGAAAATCAATCCGGCTGGCAAGTTTGGTGAAATCGAGTAGGAAGTTATGTTTCCGGCAACTGTCGGCGAAAGCGGCGCGATGGCCACGTTGACTGTAAAGTTGTTCGGAGTAGTGTAACTCAAGGCGGTCGGAGCGGCTTCCTGAACTGTAATCACGACATTGAAAGTCGTACTTCCGCCAGAATTTGTCGCCGTCACGGTATAAGCCGAAGTCGCCGTAATCGCGGTAGGAGTTCCAGAAATCGCGCCGGTTGTCGCATTGATCGAAAGTCCGGCAGGCAAACTCGGAGAAACGCTGTAAGCGACAACGTTTCCGGTAACGGTTGGCGTCAAGGCCGTGATCGCGTTTCCAACCGTGAAAACGTTAGGCGTGTTGTAACTCAACGCTGTCGGAGCTTGGTCGTTCACGGTAATCGAAATTCCGAAAGTTGCGTTTCCGCCGGAATTTGTCGCCGTCACGGTATAAGTCGCTGTCGCGGAAACGGCTGATGGCGTTCCGGAAATGACTCCGGTTGTCGCATCAAGGGAAAGTCCGGCGGGAAGCGGCGGGAAAACGCTGTATGAAACCACGTTTCCGGTAACGGTCGGCGTCAAATTCGAAATCGCGTTCCCAACAGTATAAACGTTCGGAGTCGAATAACTCAAGTTCGTCGGCGCGACATCTTTCACGGTTATTACCAATCCGAAAGTCGAACTTCCTGAAAAGTTGGATGCCGTGATCGTGTAAGTCGCGGTTGCCGTAACAGCAGTCGGCGTTCCGGAGATGTATCCGAAAGTTGGATCAAGCGTAAGTCCGGCAGGAAGTGCGGGCGAAACCGAAAAGTTGGTCACAAAACCGATAATTCCCGCAAAAACAGGCGTAATGGGCGTATTGACCGTGAAAATTTGTGGCGAAGGATAACTCAAACTTCCCGGAGCGTTGTAATTCACGGTGATGACAACTCCAAAAGTCGTGCTTCCGCCGGCGTTTGTGGCCGTAACGGTATAAGTCGCGGTCGCAGCCGATGTGAACGGCGTTCCGGAAATTACGCCCGTCGTCGCATTGAAAGAAAGTCCGGCCGGAAGCGCTGGAGAAATCGAGTAAGAAGTCACGGTTCCGGTAACGGTCGGAGCAAGAGAAACGATCGCCTGACCCACGATGTAAGTGTTTGGACTGTTGTAACTCAAAGCGCTCGGAGCCGCCGGATTGACCGCAATCGAAAGGTCGAAAGTCGTATTTCCGTTGGCATTCGCGGCCGTAACCGTATAAGTCGTGTTCGCGGAAACCACAGTCGGCATTCCGGAAATCACGCCCGTTGTCGTATTGAAAGAAAGTCCGGCAGAAAGTGCTGGTGAAATGCTGTAAGATGTGACGTTTCCGGTGACGGTCGGCGTCAAATCTGTAATCGTTGTCCCGACGTTGAAAACATTCGGAGTAGGATAACTCAAGTTCGTCGGAACGCCCGAATCCACGGCAATCGAAACATTGAAAGTCGCGCTTCCGCCAGAATTCGTGGCAATGATCGTATAAGCGGTCGCTGCCGAAACAGCCGTAGGAGTTCCAGAAATCACGCCTGTGGTTGCATTGAGAGAAAGTCCGGAAGGCAAAGCCGATGAAACGCTGTAGGAAACCACGTTTCCGGCAACGGTCGGTTCGAGATTCGCGATTGGCGTTCCAATTACGAAAACATTCGGAGTCGGATAAGTCAAGGTCGTCGGAGCGATGTCGTTCACCGCGATTTCCAGATCAAAAGTCGTGCTTCCGCCGGCATTTGTCGCTGTGATCGTGTAAGTCGCGTTTGCCGAAACGTCGGTTGGAGTTCCCGAAATGATTCCGGTTGTCGTATTGAGAGAAAGTCCGTTTGGCAAAACTGGCGAAATGCTGTACGAAGTCACGTTTCCGGTAACGGTCGGAACCAAATCTGCAATCGCGGAATCAACCGTGAAAATGTTTGGTGTCGTGTAACTCAAAGCCGTCGGAGCCGCCGAATTCACCGTAATGATGAGGTCGTAAGTCGTGCTTCCGCCAGCATTTGTCGCTGTGATCGTGTAAGTCGTCGTTGCGGAAATTGCCGTCGGTGTGCCCGAAATTTGCCCGTTTGTCGTATCGAAAGAAAGTCCGGCAGGAAGCGTTCCCGAAATGCTGAAACTCGTCGCTGCGGCAGTTGTCGTCGGAACCAAAGTCGCGATCGCCGTTCCAACCGTGAACACGTTCGGATTCGGGTAAGTCAATGACATTTGCGTGCCGTCGAGCGCGATGTTGTTGAACGTGACGCGGTTTCCGTTGTCGAGTGTCATGTCGGCGCCCGTGAAGCGAATCCTGATCTTGAAATTCGCGTTGTCGTTCGCCGAAGTGATCGTTGAAAAGTCGGTTTCGAACAGTTGGTATGTTCCGGTTGTCAAGGCCAAAGCCGATGTGATGTTGGTCGAAATCCAGGTTGGAGTTTCCGAGGTCGAATAGTCGAGAATCATGCCCGAAGCCGCGCCTTCATCCATGGCAGCAAACGAGAATTTGATGTTTTTGAATCCGGTTGTCGGCAAATTGAAAACCATCGTGTTCTCCAATCCGTTGTTTTGGAACGGTTGTGTAATTTGGATGCCTCTCATCTGACCCGGAATATAAGCCGCGTCGTTGTTGGCTTCCGGACGATAGTTGATAGGCGTTGGCGAATTGCGTCTTTCCATCGAGCCTTTTCTCCAAAGCGGATTCGAGTTCGTGAAAGGATAACCCGCAAGCGACGAAGAATAAGTGATTGAAGTGTTGCCCAAAACCTCATAAGAAGAATCGAGAGTAGTAAGCGGTTGGTTGTTCGCGATCGAGTTGCTCATCCACCAGAAATAAACGGGCTCGCTTTCTTCGGCAGCAAAAACCGATGGAATGAAAACCGCTTTCGCACTGAAATTTGTAGCCGAATTCACCGTAATTTCTGCGGTCGTAGCCGATGAAATGCCTTCCCAATGACTGAAAACGTAGCCAGGTTCGGCAATCGCGGTCAAAGTCACCGGAATGTTCGCGAAATAAACGCCGTTCCAAGGAAACGGATTTGCGTTCACGCCAGCAAGCGTCGGAGTGATTTCCAAGGTATTGATCTTGATGTGGCCGTGATCTGCATCCGATACATCGAGAGTCGCCGCGATAGTGTTGGCAATCCCGAATTTCGCACGGATGTGATCGCGCTGAAACGCCGGACGTTGCTGGGCAAAACCGGTTTGGTAATTCGTGTACCATTCGAAGTCGTTCACTTCAAATGCGCTCCAACGGTTCGTGTGTTCCGGAAGCGACGGTTCGATTACCGCAGCTTTCGCATTCATTTTGGATGTGACGACATTCGGTAGGTAATAACTGTTCATCATGTCGGCAAAACGGTTGATGAAATAGTTCTTGAAGCCCTCGTTCTGAAGCATTTTCCGAAGCCAGAGCGTCGACCATTCCGGATTCATCCACGAATTCGAGAAAGTTGTCGCGATTTCGAGGCTGTTGCGGTCGTATTGGTCAGTCCCGACTCCGAAAGTATCGTCCATGTCGTGGAAAACCCAACGCCAACGGCCATCGGCTCCGTAAGCGGCCGTCGGATCGTAATCGACCTTTTTTCGCCAATATTGCGTATTGTTTCCAGGCCAATCCGAATTGTCGAAAAAGATATTGGCGATGTAATAGTCGGCCATGCTTTCCGGATCGAGTTGCGTCGTAACATAATTGTACTGACTTTGGTCGCTGAGGTCCGCGCCCTGCAAATAAGCCGACAAAGCGTCGTAGTGATCGTCGTCGCCTTCCTCGACATCTCCGTTGTTTTCGAGCAAGTCGACGTTGTCAAAGCCATAATTCTGGGCGAAATAATTGTTGTCGAAACGCTCGCGCAGGTTCAAGATTCCCCAATATTCGCCGTTCACGAACACGATCGCAGGTTGATAATTCTCGTTTTCGACTTTTTGTTCCTGGCAAATATCGTGGCAAAGCGCATCGCGGAACATCGTATTCCTGAAATCGCTTCCGGAGTTCGAAAGCGTGAGGCGCTCGTAACTTTGGTAAGGCAAATCAGAAAAAAACGGATAGTCCAAATCGGCATCGCCAAAATCGGCACGAGCGTAAACCGTAAGCGATTTGCTCTCATAACGACGCGTTGAAGCACCGCGGATGCGAAGTCCGATATCTTGGTTGATGACTTGTGTTCCATTTACGAAATACGTCATGTTGGCGCGTTTTTCGAATTCCTCGCCTCGTCTGTGGTAATTTCCGATGCGAAGCCCAGAAGGATTTTCCGTCGGATTGGCTGCGCGCCAGTCGTCAAAATCTTTCCCGGCCACGTAAATCCCGTCGTTGTAATCGTAAAAATCAGATTCTGTCAGCGAAAGCGAAACCACCGGAAGATTGAATCTCGAAGCGCCTTGCGGAGTCACGAAGTAGGTTTGTGAAACCGTTTGGCTCGGCATCGCGCCCGGTTTGATGACTTTTGCTCGCACGACCATGCCTTTGAAAATCGTTCCGTCAGGCAAATAAAAAGATGGATCGTGGCTATAAGTCGAGGAAATCATCGAGATCTTGTTGGGCTCGTTCGATCTGTCATAAACGTTGATCGGCGCCGAAAAAGTCAGCGTTTCAAAACTCTGGGTAAGTAGCGGGCCCGGAGTTTGAGAACCTGTCTCGTTGTAAGAATTGCGGTATTGGTAAGTGTGTCCGCCGATGTTCGCGGCGTCAGGCTCAGATCCGTCAAGAGTGTACAAAATAGTCACTCCGGTTTCGGCCGAGGAAATCGTCAGGTTGAATGCCGATGTGAAAAATCCGCCGGCTTGCGAGAACGTCGGTTCGTCCAAAACTTCGTTGTAACCGGTTGTAGCGTTCAGTGCCGCGGGCGTGACGTCGTCAAAAAACACAAACGGACCTGTTCCGTTGGGAAAGCGTCCGTAAGAGAAATCTTCTTCTATCGCAGTTGGCGGAACCTGATCTACGGTCACACCCGAAGCGTTCGTCAAAAGTACAGTTTCGCCTCCTGAACTGATCTTCCAATTGGTGTGAAGCGGTTGTCCGGCAACGGTTCGGTTTTTGTCCGAACAATACACCAAAAGATATTGCCCCGGATTTAGCGTCACAGCCGGAAACGTCCATTTTTCGGGCGTCAGCGGATCGTCCGTAAGGCCAAAACCACCGAGATTGACAGCCGAAGATCCGGCGTTGTAAAGCTCGACCCAATCCTGGAAATCGCCGTCTTCGTCCACGTTAAGCGAAGCATTCGAACTCACGATTTCGTTGATGACAACTTGCGCTTTCGATGTGGTACAAAAAGCAAAAAACGCCAATAAAATCAGCGGAAGGGTAATTTTTCTCATGTGCTACCTGTTTAGGCGGCAAATATATAGGGTTTGGTAGGCTTGTCAGGTTTTTCTCGTTTTAAAAAACCAAAATTTTCGACGAACTGCACGTTCTCAGAAATTTCTGTCAATAAAAAAAGGGAGAAAAACCGAAGTTATCTCCCTTTGAATCAATATAATATGTGTTTATCGCTTAATGATCTTTTTAGTTTCGGTTTTTCCGTCGCTGGTAATCTGTAACATGTACATGCCGGAAGTCAGTCCGTCGAGGCTGATTTGAGCCGATGTTCCGACGTTGCCCGATTGCACCATTTTGCCGTCGATCGTAAACAAGTTGTATTTCGCTTGAGCCGATACATTTGCCACATTGACAATCCCGTTGGTCGGGTTCGGATAAACAAGGAATTTGACCTCGTTGTGGCTCGGAGCCGAAAGCAAAGAGGTTCCGTGAACTGCGATGTTGTTGAAAGTGATGCGGTTTCCGGCATCGACTGTCATGTCGCCCGTTCCTGAGAAACGCACGCGAATCTTCAAGTTCGAATTGTTGTCGGCCGCCGTGATTGACGAGAAGTCGACATTGAACAAAGCGTAATCTGCGGTCAACGGCAAAGTGGACGAAGCCAATCCGGCAGTTGTCCAGGTTGGAGTCGATCCGGCAACGGTGGAATAATCGATCACGATATTTTGTGCATTCGTCAATTCGTTTTTGGCTGCGAAAGAGAACTTGATGTCTTCGAAATTAGCAGTCGTGAAAGCGAACACCATTGTGTTTTCGGCAGTCGCTGTCGCCAAAGGCTCTTTTATCTGGATGCCACGCATTGCACTTGCAGTATAAGCCGCGCCGCCGTTTGCAGCAGCGATGTAGTTGATTGGCGTCGGGCTGTTTCTTCTTTCCATCGATGCGTGTTGGAACAAAGGGTTTCCGGCTGCATAAGGATAGCCTGGCAAGCACGAAGTGTAGTTGATGATCGCGTCAGTGGCCGGAACTTCAAACGATGAAGCCAAAGTCGAAAGTGGCGTGTCGTTGGCGATTGCCGTTCCCATGTACCAGAAATAGATCGGCTCGCTTGCGTTGGTATTCGTCGGAACAAAAACAGCTTTCACTGAAAATGCCGCCGACATCGTAAGCGTAATTTGGTCGGTTGTCGCAGTCGACGCGCCTTCCCAATGACTGAAAGTGTAACCTGTGTTCGGAATGGCTTTCAACGTCACCGGAATTCCGGAGAAGTAAACGCCTGTCCAAGGATAAGGATTCGCGGCGATGTTGTCAGTGCCTTGCTTGATGTCGATCGTGTTCATTTTTACGTATCCGTGAGCCAGAGCCGATACATCTACAGTTGCGTTGATGTTGGCCGGAATCGCGAATTTCCCACGGATATGATTGCGTTGGATCGCCGGACGTTGCGTCGCGAAACTTTGCTCGAATCCGTAGAAGAAATTGAAATCTGCCATGTCAACCGGCGCGGTCCAACGGTCGATTTGCTCGGCGAGTTCCGGAAGGATCACATTTTTCATCTCTTCCATTGTCGTGTTGACGAAAGCCGATGAGTAAGTCGTGTTGATCTTATCGGCAAAACGGTTGATGAAATAGTTCTTGAAACCCGTGTTCTCAAGCATTTTTCTCAAAAGGAAAGTCGACCATTCCGGGTTTGGCCATTCCGGACCGTTCGTAGCTGTCGCAATTGCCAAAGAGTTGCGGTTGATATCTTCTGACGTGGTGGCGAAAGTCGCGTCCATGTCGTGACCAAGCCATCTCCAGCGTCCGTCATGCGGATAAGCCGCGTTCGGGGCATCGACCTTTTCTCTCCAGTAAACGATATTGTTTCCCGGCCAGTCAAGGTTGTCGAAATAAATGTTGTGGATGAAATAATCGGCGAAATTCTCATAATCGAGTTGCGTCAAGATATAATCGTAGTTCGCCTGCACAGAAAGTGGATGCGTCGCGATATAGTCCGTCATCGCAATATAGTCGTCCGCATCGCCTTCTTCGACTTGTGCCTCACTCTCCAAGATGTCGATGTCGTTTATGTCGAAAACGCGCTTGAAGTAATTGTTGTCGAATTTGTCGCTGAAACTCAAGATTCCCCAATATTCGCCGTTCACGAACGTAACAGTCGGTTGGTAACCTTTTGCCAAAACGTGCGATTGCTTCAAAAGTCTCATGTTCAAGGCATCGCGGAAGTGCGTTTCATAGAAATCTGCACCCGAGTTGCGAAGGATCAAACGCTCAAAGTCGATTGGTTGGTTCGGGAAAAACGCGTAATCCATGGTTTCGTCCCCGTATTCCGCACGAGCGTAAACGTTAAACGATTTGTTCTGCCAGTCGCGTGACGATCCGCCGTGCAAACGAAGCCCGATGTTTTGGTTGATGACTTGCGATCCGTTGACGAAATAGGTCATGTTGGCTTCGCGTTCCCAAGCCATTCCGCGGCGGTAATAATTGCCCAGATCTTCTTGTCCTTCCGGCTCAAGCGTTGGGTTGTCGATGCGCCATTGATCGAAATCGACTCCGGGAACGTAAATCCCGTCGTTGTAATCGAAAAGTTTGTTCTCGCTGATGCTAAGGGAAACGACCGGCAAAGAAAAACGGCCACTGCCTTGTGGCGTCACAAAGTAAGTGTTCGAAACGGTTTTGCTTGGAAGCGCGCCCGGTTTGACGACTTTCGCACGAACGACAGTTCCTTTGAAGATGTTGTTGTCCGGAAGATAGAAAGCGTCGAAATACGTCGTCGAGATCATCGAAATGTCGTTCGCCTGTGACGTGCGGTTCACGATGTTGATGGGACCTGTGTAGGAAATACTGTTGAAGTTTTTTGTCAAAAGCGCACCAGTAGCGTCGCCCGGATGATGCGGATAAACGTTCTTGTACTGATAAGTCGTCCCAGACAAGTTATTCGGGTCCGGCTCGCTTCCGTCAAGCGTATAAATGATAGACGCGCCAGAAGTCGCCGTTGCCAAACTCAAGTCGAAAGCTGCAGTGAAAAATCCGCCGGCTTGTGAAAAAGTTGGCGGATTCAGGATTTCATTGAATCCGACAGTGCCGTTTTGCGCGCCCGGAGTCGCCGTGGTAAAGAACACGAACGGTCCGGTTCCGTTTGGAAGTCTTCCGTAAGACACGTCCGATGGAATCGCCGTCGCCGGAACTTGACTGATTGTCGCATTGGCCGCGCTTGTGAGCGTAATGACTTCGCCGTTCGAGCTGATCTTGAAATTCGTGTGCAAAGGCTGGCCAACGACAGTTCGGTTTTTATCGGAACAATAAATTAGCAGATATGCGCCCGGAGCGATCGTCTGGGCCGGGAAAACCCATTTGAAGGGAAGCGTCGGATCGTCCGAAAGGCCGTATCCGTTAAGGTTGACAGCAGCCGAAGTGCCGTTGTAAAGTTCCACCCAATCCTGGAAATCACCATCCTCGTCGGCATTGGTGAAAGTATTTGATGTCAGTATCTCGTTGATTACCAAGTTTTGGGCGAAAGATTTGCCGCCAAAAACAAGGAACAAGACAATCAAAAACGGAGTAATTTTTTTCATGACGTTTTTAACAGATTGATTTTTAAGGGCGTGAAATTAGATACATTAAACCTGCATTAGAATTTTTGTCGATGTAAAGCACAAATTCCCTTTCAAATGCAGAAATGTGGCGTTCGCCGAAATTTGACCTTCAAAAAAGCAAGATTCACCGCTTTCACGCCTAAAATTAACGTATCGGCAATGCCAAAAAATCGATAGCTTTACAGCCGATTCAAATACTGCGGCCACGCGGGATATCTCAAAGAGGTAAATACTATGCAAGCTCATTTTCGTCACGTTGCTTTCTGAAATGGAGCCAAACAACTGCTAATTTGCAACGTAGTTATGGATAAAAAGAAAAAATGGAATAGTTTTACACAAGTTAAACAACAACGATTGTGAAGTTATCTGTAGTTTCGCCTGTTTATCGCGCCTATAACGATTTGGAAGAGCTTGTAACACGGATAAAAGCATCGGTTCCAGATGGTTTTGACGAACTCGAGATTATTTTGGTAGATGATTTCAGTCCGGATGATTCTTGGAACAAAATCGAGCAACTCAGTAAAATCCATCCCGAAATAATCGGAATAAAACTCAGTAGGAATTTTGGCCAGCATTATGCCATCACAGCAGGACTTGATGTGGTCACCGGCGACTGGATTTCGGTAATGGACTGCGATCTTCAGGATCAACCCGAAGAAATACCCAAACTTTATCAAAAAACGCTTGAAGGTTACGATATAGTCCTGGCCCGGCGTCACAGCAGAAAAGATAATTGGGCCAAGCGCTTTTTCTCCAAGACATTTTACCGTACGCTCGCTTATTTGACTGGTTCGCATCAGGACGAAGCAGTCGCGAATTTTGGCATCTATTCGGCAAAAGTTATAGCACAGGTTGTGCGCATGCGTGAAAGCATCAGATATTTTCCGACGATGGTGAAGTGGGTAGGTTTTCGAACGGCTCATCTCAATGTGAAACACGCTTCACGGCAAGACGGAAAATCAAATTACAACTTCAAGCGCATGATAAAGTTGGCCTTGGATATCATCTTGGCTTTCAGCGATAAACCGCTTCGGCTTATTATAAAATTCGGAGTTGTGATCGCGCTTTGCTCATTTGCGGTCGCACTTTTGATGATCTATCGCTACTTGGAAGGCGACATTTCCGTAATCGGATATGCGAGCCTGATCATCAGCATTTGGTTTTTAAGCGGATGTATTCTTATCACATTGGGAACACTTGGACTTTACGTGGGAAAAATTTTCGAAGGAGTAAAAGGACGTCCAATTTATATTGTGGAGAAGCGAACAGATGTATAAAGCGGGACTTTTCTTAATGGGAAAAAAAGGGTTGGAATGCCTTGAGTCGATCGTTCGCTGGAAACAACAAAGCGGTCAGCGTTTTTTTGTAGTTGCGGGTCGTGATAAGGCAATTGCAAACGATTATTTCGAAGATTTGCGTACACTCGCCAATGCATCCGATATCACTTTTATTGAAAGAACGGAGGCAACGGAAATTCCTTCGGCCGAAGTTTATTTTGCAATCGGTTGGCGTTGGCTCATCAAGACACAAATGGACAAACTTATCGTATTTCACGATTCATTACTGCCAAAATACAGAGGATTCAATCCGCTGGTGACGGCGCTGATTGAAGGCGACGCAGAAATTGGAGTGACGGCAATCAAGGCCGATCGTGAATTCGACAAAGGTGACGTTATCGACAGTAGGAAAGTGACTGTCACCTATCCGATTAAAATTGAGCGTGCGATAGACGCCGTTAGTCTGCTTTATGCCGATTTGATTTCCGACATTTTGTCCCGATTGACAGCACAAGGTATCGAGGCGAAACCACAAGACGAGAATCTGGCTACTTACAGTTTGTGGAGAGATGAACAGGACTATCGTGTAAACTGGAATGAATCTTCCGAGCGTATCAGCCGGACTATCGATGCGGTCGGCTATCCATATAATGGAGCAGTGACGTACATCGGCGGCGAGAAAATAACGATCCACGAATCTGAAATCGTTCAGGATATTACCATCGTGAATCGCGCGCCCGGAAAGATTTTGATGATCGAGGATTCACATCCGATAGTGGTTTGTGGCTCTGGATTGCTGAAAATTTTACATGCGACAGATGAAAATGGTCAAAAATACATGTTCAACAAATTAAGAGTCAGACTAAACTAAAACAAATGGCAAAAATGAAATTTTTTGATAAGAAATTCGGAATTTTCGATATTGTGTTGCTGTGCCTGTTGTTGGGGATATTTTATTTCATGACATTCAGGATTGGTACTGATATTCCGCTTCATGCCCAATTCATTAAGGATTACGCATATGGAAATAAGCCGTTCCAAACGAATTTTCTTTACTATGGAGTGGTTTATTTACTGAGCTTTTTCTCGTCCAAAACGTCGTCATTGCTTACAATATCGGCATATGTACTTACCGCTGCGACCTACGTGAAATTCGTACTTGGTCGAAATTTTCTCAGTTCGGGGAGTTCTGGAGCTGTCGAATTATCTGCTAAAAAAGCCAATCTGCTGTCGGCGGCTTTGTTGTTTTGTTTCAGCCTTCCGACTATCATGGCCGCAAGTGGCTATTTTTACCTTTTGAGTTTTCCGCCTAACGTGTGGCACAATTCAACGACCATATTCGCCATGCCTTTCGTTATGGGACTGTTTTGGATCAGCGTGCGTCAATTGGAAAATCCGACGAATAAGCGCATGTTGTGGATCGGCTTGCTTATCGTGGCAAACGTTGTAGTAAAGCCCAGTTTTCTTTTTGTTTATCTTTTGGTCTATCCGCTGTTATTGCTCAAGACCTACCGTTTTTCGAAAACGTTTTGGGTAAATCTTTTGCCACTTTTTTTGGCCGGAATATTGATTTTGGTGGAATATTACTTTATATACGTATCGGTCGCCCAAACGGAAAAGAATTCCGTGGTGATCGAGCCCTTCTCATTCATGAAGGTTTGGTCGGCGGGCAATAATCTTGCGCTCGTCTTTGTTTGCACTTTCATTTGCAGTTTCCTTTTCCCTATCGTAACGTTGGCAAAAAACCCGAAAATGCTCAAGGAGAAAATGGTACAGTTTGCGCTGTTGGGAATCGCGATTGCGTTACTCATAGGTAATTTGTTTACAGAAGTAGGCACACGTGCATCTGACGGAAATTTCCTATGGCAAAATATCATGTGCTCTTTCTTGCTTTTTATGACCTGTATTTACCAGATCGTAAAATCGGTCATCGCCGACGAACGTGGTTTCAAAGCGTTCATTATAGAGTTGCTCGCACTTAGTCTCCATGTATTGGCAACGCTAGTTTATTTTATCAAAATCATCAAAACAGATTCCTATTTCTAAATGATTCCATTCAACAAACCCTTCCTTACAGGAAAAGAAACCAATTATATAGAAAATGCCGTATTGTCGGGCAAAATTTCCGGAAACGGGAAATATACAATCAAATGCCAAAAGTTTTTCGAGGACAACTATGGTTTCGGAAAATGCCTGCTGACGACTTCTTGTACTGACGCATTGGAAATGGCAGCGATTCTTATCGACATTCAACCCGGCGATGAGGTCATCATGCCGTCCTACACTTTCGTTTCTACGGCGAATGCATTTGTATTAAGAGGCGCCAAAATCGTTTTTGCAGACAGTCGAAAAGACCATCCTAATATGGACGAGAGCAAAATCGAAGAGCTAGTCACTGAACGCACCAAGGCAATCGTTCCAGTTCATTATGCGGGCGTTTCTTGCGATATGGATATCATCATGGATGTGGCCGAAAAACACGGCCTTTTTGTGATTGAGGACGCAGCCCAGGCAATTGATAGTTTTTTCACGGGAAAAGACGGGGTAAAACGAGCTTTAGGCTCAATCGGACACATGGCTGCATTTTCCTTCCATGAAACGAAAAACATCATTTCGGGCGAAGGCGGGATGCTTGCCGTAAATGATTTGAGATTTGCGGCGAGAGCAGAAATAATATGGGAAAAGGGAACCAATAGATCGGCATTTTTCCGAGGAGAAGTCGACAAATATGGCTGGGTGGACTTAGGCAGTTCTTTTCTACCTTCAGAAGTGATCGCTGCTTTTTTGTGGGCACAACTCGAGAATCTTCAAATGATACAGGCCAAACGTAGCGATCACTGGAGCGAGTACAATAAGGGTTTATCCGATTGGGCCAAAAAAAATAGCATCACGCTCCCAAAAATACACGATTTCGCCACCAACAATGGACATATGTTTTATTTAGTATGCGAATCTATTGAACAAAGAACGGCTATCATATCGGAACTTAAGCAAAAGGATATTCACCCTGTCTTCCACTACATAAGTCTACATTCGAGTCCGTTTTACATCGATAAACACGACGGTAGGAATTTGCCCGAGACAGATCGCTACACAGATTGCTTGCTTCGATTGCCTTTGTATTTTGAACTCGATCCGCAGCAAGTGATTAACGCTTTATTGTCAATTTGAAGGTATGGAAAAAATCAAGAGAATTTTTTTTGAAAATCGTTGGATTATAATGATCATGGTGGTCGCGGCAATATTTAGACTGTGGAAACTCGACTTCCAAAGTATTTGGATGGACGAGATCTATACGATGAACATTTCCAATCCGAATGTCTCTTTTAGCACCACGATTACAGAAATCAATGTCCGGGAAGGGTTTCCATATTTATACTTCTTTATTTTAAAGATTTTGTTCGCCGTTTTCGGATACGACCCAATCGTTGCAAGGTTGTTCTCTGTCGTCCTTGGAGTAGCATCTGTCTATATGATCTACAAATTCGGTAAGATTCTTTTTTCCAAACAAGTAGGACTTATAGCCGCTGTACTGACCGCGTTCAGTGAGTACTTCATTTATATATCCCAAGACGCCAGGCCGTATACTTTTTACTTTTTCGCTGTTTTGGTCTCGTTCCACTACTTGGTCAGATTCTTAAGGGAAAGTTCGTTGCGAAATGCGATTTTATATGGATTGGCTTGTGCATTGGTTTTGAACACAAACTTTTTCAGTTTCATAAATCTACTGGCGCAGGCGGTCGTAATTCTTTTCTTTTTAGTGATGAGCCCGAAAGAATCCAGGCTCGACTTTTTGAAAAAATCAGTATTTGCCGGATTGATAGCTATACTGCTTTTTATCCCTAATTATAAAATTATGTCTAGGATGCTCGCATTTAAATCTGCGTGGATTCCGATGCCCACTCCAGAGACATTTTCGCTTATTTTCAAGGAATTTTTGGGAACATCAGAAATAACGTTGTTCATTTTTACGCCGCTGTTTCTTTACTTCCTTTTCGATCTTTTTAAGGCGAAGGACATTTCCTTTACTCGTCAAGGGCTGCTATCCGATAAAAAGATTTTCGCCTTCACGCTTTTTCTTCCCTGGGTATCTTTTATCGTTGCAATCATTTATATAAAGTCTTATACGGATACTCCGGTTACTATAACGAGATACTTTACCAGCATACTTCCAGTGTTCTTTTTGGTGTTTGCAGCCGCTTTCGGGCTTGTCAGGAATTCAATAGTTCGATATTCCACTTTGGCTGTAGTGCTGTTTTTTATGTTGGCAAATCTGGTCGCGGTAAAAAAATACTATAAAGTGCCAAGTAAGACACAATGGCGCGAAGCCGCAGACTTTGTGATCACCAACGACAAAAAAGGTGAGCCGGTATACACAAGTCTCAAATATTGGTTCGACTACTTCATGACTGCACAAAAAATAAAACGGTCACCAACGCTTGAAGTAGAATCTTTGGAAGCATTGGTAGGCCAAATGATGCAAGATTCGACAAAGGTAAAGGCATTTTGGTATATAGATGCGCATGGCCGTCCTTTCGTACTTTCAGAGTCGGCGCAACAATTCGTAAGCACTCACTTTTATGTTGAGAACAACTTTGAGGGTTATGACTCATGGGGGAAACATTTTGTTCTGGCAAAGGATGCGCCTAAAGTAGTCGACATTTCAAAATTCGGAAAGTTACAGGAATACAACGGCGATGGTTTCCCCAACAGCATAGAAACACTGGAGCGAACAGGCAACATAGTGAAAGTAAACGGTTGGGCGTATTTTGAAAACCAAGACGCGACGAACTCCACTGTAGCTATTTTGTTTGTGAAAGATGACAAAGCCGAAAGATTCAATACCCAAAAAGTAAACCGACCAGACGTGACGTCCTATTTCAAAAGTGAACACAACCTAGACAACTCGGGATTCTCCTCTACGTTCGATGTCTCGGGGCTTGCGCCGGGCAATTACAAAATTGCAGTCCATTTGGTAAATAAAGTCGCTAAAAAAGAGGGACTTATCATTACGAATAGAACATTCGACAAAAAATAAAAAAAAAATTGGAGTCTATAAAAAATTGCTAATTTTGACCAAAATTTAAAAAAAAGTACACCATCATGAAATTAAGACTCGCAGCGGTACTAGTACTCGCCATAACGTTGTTTTCTTGTAAGAACGATAAGACGACTACCGATCCAGCAGCCGCGCCTGAAACGCAAGAAAAGAAAGATGATTTTTTTCGTGTGACTTTCGATCTAATCGTACAGAAAGATGACAATTTCCATCTTTACTATTCGCTCGACGGATCATCCAACTTTACAGAGGATATGTCCGTTTGGATGCCGGTAAAAGGCAGCGACAAAGTTCAGCAAGTCACATTTACCCTTCCAGAAGATGTCATTCCTTCGTTGATGCGTGTGGATTTCGGGTTCGGAAAGAACGAGGCGCAATCTGATGTAGATCTTAAAACGTTTACGATGAGCTACAAAGGAAAAGAAGTAACTGCCGCAGGACAAAATATCTTCACATATTTTCAACCCTTTGAAAGCTATACTGTCGTTGCGCCTGGAACTACAGTTCTTAAGCGTCTAAAGAAAGACCAGACCACAGGCCCTATTCTTTATCCACTTTCACCGCAAACAGACAAAATTAACGAGATCACTGCGGGAGAAGCGCCTGAATAATTTCTTCTTAACGAATACAAAAGCTACAAACGTCAACATGTTTGTAGCTTTTTTTTTAAATTGTTCCATGCTCAAAAGGCTTCTCAACAAACAAACCCTAAACCTCGGCGTCTACGGAATAGGCCAAGCCTTCAACCTGATTACGCCATTGCTCGTGATTCCTTACATCGTTGGGATTTGCGGAGAAGACGGATACGGGAAAACCGCCGTAGGAATGGCGCTTTCGTTCTTCCTGATGGTTTTCATAGACTACGGATCGGACATTGTCGGAGTAAAAAGCGTCTCGGTTTCAAGAGACGACCCAAAGAAATTGAGCCAAATTTTCGCCACGACTTACCTGGCCAAATTCTTCACGTTGTCGCTCGTGCTGATCGCGGCAAGCCTGATGTTTCTCTTCATTCCGTTTTTCAGCGTCGAAAAGCGGCTTTTTTTTCTCGGACTTCCGGTTTTGTTAGGACAATGCGTCAATCCGACTTGGTTTTTGCAAGGTGTCGAGAACTTCAAATGGATCACGATCCTGACCATTATTTCCAAAACGATTTACGTGGTTGGAGTATTTTTGATGATCTCGAACCCGGAAGATTATATCTACAACAACCTCGTTTGGGGAATCGGGATGATCGTGGCGCATTTGATTGTGGTCGGATACCTTTTTACCCAATATCCGATACGTTTTTCCGACGCGAATCGGCACGATGTCAAAACCTTGCTGCGTTCGAACTTCTCGATTTTTTCCTCCCAGATTTTCGTCTCGCTGCAAATGTACGCGCCTACGATGCTCATAAGTTTCTTTGGTGGAAACGCGTTGACGGGACAATTCAAGATCGTCGACCAGATCGTCGTGATTTTCAAGACCTATATTTTGTTGTTCTTCAATTTCGTCTTTCCGCGCATCTGTTATTTGCTGGAAATAGACAAACATCAAGGCCTTTTGTTCTGGAAACGCTACAACGGCGCCAACTTCGCTTTCATCGCCTTGAGCATGGTAGCCATTTTCATTTTCGCCACGCCGATCGTTTCCTATTTCAACCCGAAAGGTATCGGGGAAATCGTTTTCCTTTTGCGGATTGCAGTCGCGATTCCTTTGCTTCAGGCCGTCACGGTTCCGCTCAAGCAACTTATGCTGGGTTGGGACAAACAAAAAGAGTATGTGCGTTACACCATGATAATCACGATAGTCAGTCTTTTGGCGATCGTGCTTGCGATACCTTTTTTCCACGTTCAAGGATTGCTTTGCGTGCTTATCGCCACAGAGATTTTGTCCTCGGCACTTTTCTTCGCATCGGTAAAAAGCAACTTCTTTCTTCGGGGTTAGAAAAACAATCGTATTTTTGGCGTTGGGCCATTCCCTGATTTCAATGCTAAAAGGACTGTTTCAACGCTTACTCGTAAAATCCGGAAAGGATTACCAGATCGACCCGGATTTGCCCGACAGTCTCATCTTCCGAACATTGACCAAACGCACCATCATGTTACTTCGCGGACTGCTGTTTTTGCGCAGAAAGGTTTTCGTCGGATGCGATTGCTCATTCCAGAACAAAAGCAAGATAAAGTTCGGTAAAAGCGTCACGATAGAAAGTCACGTAAAAATCGACGGATATGCCAAAGAAGGCGTACAGTTGGGCAATGGCGTCAAGATAGGATCCTATTCCTGGGTAAGTTGCACAAGCCATTTTTCAAAGTACGGAAAAGGTCTGAAAATAGGAAACAATTCCGCCGTGGGGCAATTCACTGAGTTCGGCGCAGCAGGCGGAATCGAGATCGGCAACGACGTCATCATGGGTTCTTACATCAGTTTCCATTCTGAGAACCACAATTTCGAAGATACTTCCAAGCCCATTCGCGAACAAGGCGTGACCTCGAAAGGCATCAAGCTCGGAAACAACATCTGGGTTGGCGCGAAAGTCACTTTCCTTGACGGATGCGAGGTCGGAGACAATTCCGTAGTGGCGGCCGGAGCGGTCGTAACCGGAATTTATCCGGCGAATTCGGTAATTGGCGGCATTCCTGCCAAAGTGCTCAAAACGATCAGCTGATGGAATTTCGGTTAACCAAAAGATTCTGCCAGATTCTGTTCGCACTTTGCGTCGGCATTCCCATGCTCAACATTTACGAACTTACTTTCGCCGTTTGGACAATTGCCGCATTGGTCACGATCCACAGGCGATATTCTTTGGGAATCCTTAAGCAGATGGCCTGTTTCGCATCGATAATCCTGATTGCGTTCGTAGTCTTTTTGTTTAAGGATTACCTGCTTTATTACATCATCCGCGACATTACCTATATTTTGAAGCCTTTGTTAGGACTTATGATCGGATACCAACTCGCCAAGCGCGATTTCCCTGATCTCATCAAAACCATCGCTTACACAGGTTTTGTAATCGCCGCAATTCACCTTACGGTTTTGCTGATTTCCGTTCCGATGCACAGCGCTTACAACCTGAACGACGTGCGTCTTTACGGCGGATATTTCAGTGATTTCGAGGTCTACGCATTCGTGATTTTGCTTTTTCACGACAAGTTCGGTCTTGAAATGGGCAAAAGACGAAGAATCATCTTTACCTGGATCGTCGGGCTTTCGGCCTTGAGTTATTTCGCCAGGACGAACATGATCCAATTCGTGATTTTGTTCATGGCCATGAAAGGTTATTTCAGGCTTACCAAAACTTCGGTCACCGTGCTTACGACACTTTTTGTTTTTACCGTCGTTTCTTATTCGGCCATTCTCTGGATCAACCCCAAACGAGAAGGCGACGGGATCGAGGCATTGCTGTACAAGATCAAAATTGCGCCCACCGAACCTTTCAAAACCAAAATCGACCGAAACGACTGGAAAGATTTCAACGACAATTACAGATCGTGGGAAAACATTCTCGGAATCCGCCAAATGACAGAAGACGGTTGGGCGACAATCATTTTCGGGAAAGGCATCGGCTCGAAAGTCGATCTCAAGGAAGAAGTTTGGCTTGGCGACATGCGATTGCGCTATATTTCGATTCTGCACAACGGATATCTCACAGTTTTCCTCAAAGCCGGACTCGTTGGCGTTTTCCTTTACCTGACCACGATTTTTATGTTGTTCAGACGTCCGAAGTCCGACATTCCAATCGTAAAATCGCTAAACCTTTTGCTCTTCGGAACCGGAGTTTTCCTCATTTTCTCGAACTGGGTTTTCATGGGCGTCTACAATTTGCTCGACAACAAATCGATCCTGATCGGTGCGCTTATCTGCTATCGCGAAATGGCGATGCGAAACCCAAAACCTGTCGAAGAATGACCATACTCGTAATCCATCAATCGGCAGAACTTTACGGCTCAGACAAGACTTTGCTGCATTTGGTATCGGCCTTACAAGGTTCCGAAATCTCGTTCATTATCGTGCTTCCGTTCGACGGGCCGCTCAGGCCGGAACTCGAGAAATGCGGAGCCAAAGTCATCATCGCGCCCGTAATCAAGATTTCCCGAAAAATGTTTACGCCCGGAAACGTCTTCTCGCTTCCAACCCAGGTTTGGCGTGGCTTCGCGGCGGTAAAAAAACAATTGGGCAAAACGAAGATCGACCTGGTTTACTCCAATACGTTGGCCGTGATGTTCGGAGCTTTGTATGCAAAACGTTTCCGGTTGCCGCATTTGTGGCACGTTCACGAAATCATCGAGCATCCCAAAATCATCGCCAGATCGTATCCGAAATTGGTGAGACGCTTTTCAAATGTTGCCGTTTTCAACTCTTTCGCGACCCAGGATTTCATGCTTTCGCAGTTGCCGGCCTTGTCCAAAATCTCGCAAGTCGTGCACAACGGGATCGATCGTCCAGAGCCGAAAGACAATCGCGACGAAGTGCGTTCGAGGTTTTTTGATGCCGATAAAGATTCGGTCGTGATCGCACTCGTAGGAAGAATCAGTCGTTGGAAAGGCCAGAAATTGCTGGCCGAAGCGTTCTCGAAAATGAAATCGTCGGCGGCTACGAAATTGGTTTTTGTAGGATCGGCTCCGCCAGGACAAGATCATTTTGAACGCGAATTGCAACAAACCGTTTCGCATTTCGGCTTGACCGACAAAACAAAAATGGTCGCTTTTACAGATGACATCTGGTCCATTTGGGACGCGATCGACATTGCCGTCGTGCCGTCGACCGAGCCCGAACCTTTCGGATTGGTCGCCATCGAAGCGATGCTTGCCAAAAAGCCGGTCGTCGGCGCCAATCATGGCGGTCTTGTGGAAATCATCCGCGAAAGCGAAACCGGAAACCTGTTCACACCGGGAAATGCAAGCGAACTGGCCGAATGTCTCGACGCGCTTTCCGACTCTTTGGAATTGCGCAAAACCTTCGGAAACAAAGGCTTCGAAATCGCTACGGAACACTTTTCGCAAAAGAGTTACACTGACGCCTTTCTTGAAATTTTCTCGCGTTTCTCACGCAAATAATCTTTCGCGGTTTTGTTACTTGTGCAAAAAGGCTATTTTTGCGCCCGAACCAAGGCCAGAATATGAAAATCGCAATCCTAGGAACCCGAGGAATTCCCAATCATTACGGAGGTTTTGAACAGTTTGCCGAATTTTTCTCGGTCTATCTCGTCGAAAAGGGCCACGAGGTTTACGTCTACAATTCGCACAATCATCCGTATCAGGAGAAAACTTTCCATGGCGTGCAGCTTTTGCACATCAACGATCCGGAACACAAAATGGGCACTTTTGGCCAGTTCATCTACGACTACAATTGTATCATGGACGCCAGAAAACGCAATTTCGACATCATCCTGCAATTGGGTTATACGAGTAATTCGGTTTGGTTTTTCCTGCTTCCGAAAAAGCCGATCATCATCACGAACATGGACGGACTCGAATGGAAACGCACCAAATACAACCGTCCGGTGCGACAATTTCTCAAGTTTGCCGAAAGATTGGCCGCGATGAGCAGCGATTATCTGGTTTCGGATTCCATTGGAATTCAGGATTTCCTCAAAAAACAATACAAGAAAGAGTCGACTTACATCGCTTACGGAGCGCATCCGTTTGACAAACCGGACGCGTCGATTCTTGAACAATATAACGTCGAGGCCGCGAATTACAACATGATCATGGCGCGTTTCGAACCCGAGAACAATCTCGATATGGTGTTGCAAGGCGTTGTGAAATCGGGTGAAAACAAAACGATTTTGGTCGTCGGAAAACATCAGACCAAATACGGGGAATATCTCAAGAACAAGTTCGCGAAATATCCGAATATCAGGTTCACCGGCGGAATTTACAACCTCGAGCACCTGAACAACCTGCGTTATTTCTCGAACATTTACTTTCACGGGCACACGGTCGGCGGGACGAATCCTTCGCTTCTCGAGGCCATGGCATCAAAAGCTTTCATCGCATCTCACAACAACGCGTTCAACAAAGGGATTTTGGGCACGAATGCCGTGTATTTCTCGAATCCTGACGAGGTCAAAAATATTCTGCTTTCGGCTCGAAAAAGCGATAACTTGCAGCTCATAGAAAACAATTACGCCGCTATCGTCAATGAATTCAACTGGGAAACCATCAACGGAAAATACCTCGAACTTTTTGAGCAGGTTATGGGAAAACCTCAGTAACGGCCATCCGCTTTCGTTTTTTGTAATCGTTTTATTGGTTTGTGCTCCGGTCAAATTGGGCATCGGAAACATCGCGTTGATCTTGTTCGGATTGGCCGTGATTTGGCAATTCCGACTTCACAGGCATTTCAGCAAAGACTGGATTTTATACCTTCCGATGGCGCTTTTCGTACTAATGGCGCTTTCGTTGCTTTGGTCAATTGATTTGCCGCGTTCTGTAAAAGCGCTTCCGCGGATGATCTATCTGTTCCTGATTCCGCTTTTGTTTTTGATGTTTCCGGCGTTCTCGAAAAACCAGCGCATCAGAATAATGGAATTTTTCGGATACGGAATGAGTGTAATCGCGCTGTTTTACTTACTCAAAGCCTGCATCCGATTTTTCCTTACCGGAAACAAAGCCGTGTTTTTTTATCACGAATTGGTCACCGAGGAAACCAACGCGATTTACGTCTCGGTGTTTTTTTCGGTTGGATTTTTCGCCTTGCTGACCAAATACTCCAAATCGATCCTCGACAAACTTTGTTGCGCGCTTCTGGCTTTGCTGATCATTCTGCTTTCGTCCAAGAACGTCGCCTTGGTTTGGGCGCTTTTGACGATCGTGTATTTCGTCGGATTCTCCAGATTCAACAGAAAGCAGATCGTGATTTCTGCCTTCGCGCTGATTTGCATCGGAATTTTGAGTCTTTTCCTTTTCCCGAAAATCGTGCAGCGTTTCCAATCGGAATTCAATACGGCAAAAGTCGATCCGAAAGACATCGTGATTTCAGGGCAGAACGTCAACAGCGTCAGTATTTCCCAAGCCTGGAACCAGGAAAAATTCACGCAGAACGATTATTTCGCAGGAACGGCTTTCCGAGTCTATCAAGTACGCATTTTTACCGAAATGCTTGGCGAGGACAACATTTTCTGGCAAGGCTACGGGCTCAATGCATCCTATTCCAAAGTCGGACAAAAAACAGAAGAGCACGGACTTTTCAAAGGAAACGAAACCGTTAAAGGCTACCAAGGCAAGAACTTCCACAACCAATATGTGCAAAACTTCGCCGAACTTGGAATTTTTGGGCTTTTGCTCATTTTGGCCATGCTTTTCATCAACCTCAAAAATGCCGTAAACGCCAAAGATTTTACCCATATTTCTTTTGCAGTTCTTATGATAAGTTTATTTTTGACGGAGTCATTTTTGTGGAGGCAAAGAGGCGTCACATTTTTTGTGCTTGTCTACTGTCTGTACAACGCGGGGAACAAAATTTCCCTGTCCGCAAAAAAAGCGTAAGTCTATGAAAAGAATTTTGATTACCGGAGCGGCGGGCTTTTTGGGTTCGCACCTTTGCGACCGGTTCATTGCCGAGGGTTATTACGTTATTGGAATGGACAACCTGATCACCGGCGACCTCAAAAATATCGAACACTTATTCAGCCATAAAAATTTCGAGTTTTACCATCACGACATTACCAAGTTCGTGCACATTCCGGGACGACTTGACTACATATTGCATTTTGCATCTCCGGCCAGTCCGATAGATTATCTCAAAATCCCGATCCAGACCTTGAAAGTAGGATCGTTGGGAACGCACAATCTGCTGGGATTGGCACGCGTCAAGAAAGCGAGGATTCTCATTGCTTCGACTTCTGAAGTTTACGGCGATCCGCTTGTGCATCCGCAAACCGAAGAATACTACGGAAACGTGAACACGATCGGGCCGCGAGGCGTTTATGACGAAGCCAAACGCTTCCAGGAATCGATCACGATGGCTTACCACACTTTTCACGGAGTGCAAACCAGGATCGTCAGGATTTTCAACACTTACGGACCGAGAATGCGACTCAACGACGGCCGCGTGATTCCAGCTTTCATCGGACAAGCGCTTCGAGGCGAAGATTTGACGGTTTTCGGAAACGGTTCACAAACGCGTTCGTTTTGCTACGTAGACGATCAGGTCGAAGGCATTTACCGTTTGTTGCTGAGCGATTACGTGCTTCCGGTAAACATCGGAAATCCGGACGAGATCACGATCAGCGATTTTGCCGAGGAAATCATCAAGCTCACGGGAACACAACAAAAAGTCATCTACAAAGACCTGCCGGTGAACGATCCGTTGCAGCGTCAACCGGATATCACCAAAGCGAAAGCCCTTTTGGGTTGGGAACCGAAAGTCTCGAGATCCGAAGGCATGAAAATCACTTACGAGTATTTCAAGTCGCTTTCATCCGAAGAACTTTTGAAAGAAGAACACAAAGATTTTTCAGGATATATCCATTGATATGACGGAAGCTAAAACGGGTAGGTATTCCAAATACATCAGACCGATCAGCATTTTGCTCGACTTGGCCGTGATCAATATCTTGCCGTTTTATTTTTTCAAGCAGCTCAACCTTGATTTTCACTGGTTTATCCCATATCAAAACATCGTTTGGATCGGGATTGCTTTCCTGATCAAGTTCTACGGCGTTTACAGGTTCACGACTCCGGTAGATATTCTGTCGAAACTCGTAAGGCAAGGCGTGTTGTTCCTGCTTTTGGTCATTGCGTTTTTCCCGTTCGCCAAAGAGACGATCTTCAGCGGGAAAGCCATTGCGTTGTATATGTGTTCGTCCATGGCGATCATCACGGTTTTTAAGTGGTCGCTATTTTACTATCTGAAAAAGTACCGAATCATCACAGGAAGCAATTTCCGGAATGCAGTCATCATAGGTTATACGCCAGAAGCCATCCGCCTCAAGCAACTTTTTGAGGAAAGAAACGATTTCGGATACCGCTTTTACGGATTTTTCTCAGACAAGAAATCGAACGAGAACATAAAGGGAAAGCTCGACGTACTCAAGGATTTCGTGCTTGCAAACAAGATCGACGAAATTTATTGCTCGCTCAACGAGATTTCGAACGAGCAGCTCAAGGATCTGGTCGAATTCGCCGATGAACACAAGCGCTCGATCAAGTTTATTCCCGACACGAAAGACATTTTCTCCAAAAACCTCAAGATCGATTACTACGGATTTTTCCCGGTACTTTCGCTCCAGAGAACAATGTTGCACGAACCTGTCGTAAAAGGTTTCAAGCGCGGATTCGACGTTTTTTTCTCGCTTTTCATCATTGTTTTCGTGCTTTCCTGGATGATTCCGATTTTGGCCATCATCATCAAGATCGAGTCGAAAGGCCCGGTTTTTTTCAAGCAAGGAAGACCCGGAATCGACGAAACCGAATTCTTTTGCTACAAGTTCAGATCGATGCGGATGAATCTGACGACAGAGAAAGAAGCGTCCAAAAACGATCCGCGCGTAACCAAAATCGGACGCATTTTGAGAAAAACTTCCATGGACGAACTGCCGCAGTTCATCAATGTCTTGGTTGGCGATATGTCTGTCGTTGGCCCGCGTCCGCACTTGTGGTCGCAAAACAAAGCTTACGGAACGCGCATCAAAAAATACATGGTTCGCCATTACGTAAAACCCGGAATAACGGGATTGGCGCAAGTTCGCGGCTTCAGAGGTGAAATCGAGACAGACGAAGACATGATCAACCGAATCAAATTCGACGTGTTTTACATCGAGAATTGGTCGTTCCTGCTCGACATCAAAATCATCCTGCAAACGGTGATCAATATTTTCAAGGGAGAAGAAAAAGCGTACTAGAAAACGCCTTCCGAAATCAAGTTCCGAAGTTGGGAATCGAGGTTGAAGTTGCGTTTCGCCGTTTCAAGAATTCTTGTTTTCATTGGGATTAACGCTGGTTTTCCATTTTCCGAAATCACTTTCAGCACAGCATTCAATGCTTCGAAATTCTCAACCGAAGCAACCCAACCCAAGTCATTTTCGCGCACGATATCCTCGCCTTCGCCGCCGCCAAAATACAGGATCGGCATTCCCAAAGCGCCGTATTCGAAAATTTTTGATGGAACCGAACCGTAAATTCGCGTCGCCAGCGGAACATAGGCGATATCGAATTCCTCGAGTTTTTTGTGCAACACTTTTCGGTCGACCATTCCGTGGAAAACGATGTTTTTATCGGGATGATTCGCGATGTATTTCTGGATTTCCGATTTTTCGGCTCCGTCTCCAAAAATGTGGAATTCGACGTTCGTCCCGGCCAAGTCCATCTTTTGGCAAGATTCGAGTACACCTTGCGCCACGCCAAGCAATCCGGCGTAAAACAACTTGATTTTTTCGTCGCTTTCGCGGAAGGAAAACGCTTCGGTATGATCAGGAAAATTGCGATACAAATGTGCGTTCTTGCTCGGAACGATTTTGTGCACGTGCGCCAAGATTTCCTCCGATTGACCCAAAACCACGTTTGCGTTCCTATAGATGAATTTCTCGAGAAACAGCGCGAATTTGTGCGAAAACGATCCGTGTTGCATCACTTTTAGTTCCAAAGCCGCCATCGGCCACAAATCGGAGACGTTCAAAATAACCTTGCGTCGGCGAATTCTCAGCGCCAAAACCGCGAGAAACGAGAGCAGCAAAGGCGGCGATTGCACGATGACTTTCTTCGGAAGTTTCCCAAACAGCAATTTCAGGAACAAAACCGACGAGAACGACAAGATCGAAAGCAGTCGTTTGGCGATGTTTTTGCTGTTGCTCGGATAGATCCAAAGCCGTTTCACGAGCACGTTTTTCTGGTTTTCCGACACCGAGAATTTGCCGCGATATTGCTGGAAGAGCTTGCCTTCGGGATAATTCCCAAGCGGACAGATCACGGCAACTTGGTAATGTTGCGACAACTTGAGCGCCATTTGCTCGATCCGGTTCGCCGCCGCGCCTTTTTCCGGCGGATAATAATTCGATACGATCAGGATTTTTTCCATTCCGAGAGCAAAATGTCGATGATTCTTTCGGATGCTTTTCCGTCCCAAAGTTCTGGAATTCCGTGTTCGCGCAATCCGTTTTGGAGAAATTCCGTAAAGTGTTTCGTCAGATTTTCGACTGAAATTCCCACCAAAGTATTTGTTCCAATAGATTGTGTTTCAGGTCTTTCAGTATTCTCCCGCATCGTAAAGCACGGAATTCCCAGAACGGTCGTTTCTTCCGAAATTCCACCAGAATCGGTGATCACGGCAAAACTGTTCTTGATCAGATACATAAATGCCAAATAGCCTTGAGGTTCGGCGTACAAGATGTTCTTGAAGTCAAGTTTCGCGTCGCCCAAGATCGCTTTAGTGCGCGGATGCACGGGGAAAACGACTTTTTTGTCGCCGGCCAATTTGTCGATTCCGAGAAGTAAATTTTGCAGCGATTTTTCCTCGTCCACATTGCTCGGTCGGTGCAAAGTCAACACGATATAATTTCCGGTTTCAAGCCCAAATTCCTGCCAGAAATCGGGTTGCTTTACGCGCGGTAAATTCTGTGTAAGCGTGTCGATCATCACGTTTCCGACAAAATGGACATTGTCTTGATTAGCGCCATATTTCAGCAGGTTTTCCGAAGCCGAAGTCGAGGTCGTAAAGAAATAATCGGTAATCGAATCAGTGACGATCCGGTTGATTTCCTCGGGCATCGTCCAATCTCCAGATCTTATTCCAGCCTCGACATGCGTGACTTTCACGTTGAGTTTCTTGGCCACGATCGCGCAAGCCATCGTCGAATTCACGTCGCCCACGACCAAAACCAAATCGGTTGGATTTTGCAGCAATTCCTGTTCGAAAGCCACCATGATCGCCGCCGTCTGAACCGCTTGCGAACCGCTTTTCACCTCGAGATTCGCGTCGGGATGCGGAATCTTCAATTCTTCGAAGAACGTATCAGAGAGATTTTTGTCGTAATGCTGGCCAGTGTGAACGAGTCGGAAAGAAACGTCAGCGCCAGCATTTTTACGGCTTTCGATCGCTTTGATGATTGGGGCAATCTTGATGAAATTCGGCCTTGCGCCGGCGACGATCGTGATTTTCATTCGATGTTATTTAGGCTGTCAGTTGACTTTGATTATTTGGGCTTTTTTGGCGTCTATTCGCCATTTCGTGACTTTGTTGTTTCGCAAGTCGTTGGTTGTCAGTAAATTTGGATCTTTCGGATTTTTTTCCACTTCCAAATCGTCGTTGCAACTTTCGGTTTGCACATCTTTCGCCGATGTCACTTTGTAATTTTTGTCGAGCAGCAAAGTTACGTATCCAGATTCTATCCCGGCGCCGCAACGTCCTTGGGAATTTTGGTTATACGTGTATTCGTAATTCAGCAACACGCGCGAGCCGGATTTTAGCGCACAAATTCCAACGAACGAAAACCGCTTGCGCTCGGGAATCAAACCAAGCAAATTTACGTGATGCGTTTTGCCGTTTGCAGCTGTGATGACCAACAATTCGCGTTTTTCGAGGATTTCTGTCGTCTCATCGGGCGCAAAATACAACGGCATTTTTTGGTTTCCCGATTCCCATGAAGCCTTTATTTCACGGTCGTATTTCGCAATCGAGAACTTTTCGGCATAACCTTCGCTGTGTTCCAAATCTTGCGCTTTCGAAAATAAATCGGGTTTTTTCGACTCGAAATCCAATATTTTACTGCGTGAATTTTTGTCGTCGAAACGAAAAAGCGTCAAACTGCCATTGTAAACGCCAACGATCGGGATTTTGGTTCTGGAAGATTTTTTTCTGTACCAACCCTGAACCGAATAATACGTTTGGTCGTGCTCGGCAAATTGCTTGTGAACTTTGAGAAAAATCGCAACGGGCATTCTTCCTATGTGTGCGTGAATCGTCCTTTTTGTCGCTGTAAAAGCCACGACTTTGGCAGATTGTCCATTTGCGTAAATTGTCAGAAGCAACAAAATGGCGAGAAACTTTTTCATCGGTTTCCGGATTTTACCAAATTCGTGAATTGCTTCAGTTTTCCGGCCGATGTACGTTCCAAAGTCGGTTTTCGGTTGTAGGCGAAAGTCAGTCCGGGCTCGAGATAATCGGTCATGATTTTGGAAATTCGGTTTTCTTCGCCTTCCGTCAATTGCCTTCTTGACGTGTAATCGATCTCGAATTTGTCGATTTCCGTCTGACGGATCACGAATTCGCCAACGTTTCCGTCGTCTTCGAAAATCTTTTTGGTCAGTGAGTAAAACGTCATTCCCGCGGGTTTTTTGCCACTCGGAAGTAGCGCAAAATCGCTGGTTCGGCCAACAAGTTTCTTGAGAATAGGCTTTTTGGGAGTGCTTTTTTCGTCGAGAATGCCGCGGTCGCCCACGTCGTATCGAATAAACGGATGCGCTTTGTTGTCAAGACTCGTCACCACGATTCGGCCTTCTTGTCCGTGAGGAAGCACTTTTCCTTCATCGTCCAAAATCTCCACGAAAATCGTTTCGGAATTCACGAGCCATTCGCCTTCTGGATTTTCAAACGCGATCACTTCGAGTTCCGATGCGCCGTATTCATTGGCAATCGGGATTCCGAGTTGGGTTTCGAGCAACTTTCGGTCATCGGGAAAAAGCATTTCCGAAGTCGTGATGCAAACCTTCAAAGTCGGGCAAATGTCCTTGAGAACGATATTTTTCTTCTTCAGATATTTGGCCAACAACACGATATTGCTCGTGTAACCGTTTATGTACCCGAACTTGGTCTTACTGAATTTGGATGTGATTTTCTCGAGCGCATCATCCGATAAATCGAAAATATCGAAGCGATGCCGTTTGCTCAAAAAGTCTTTCACCTGAAGTTTCCTCGAGGCGGCGACATCAAGCGAACGCCCATAAAACCTGGCTTGCCACGAGTTGTTGAAATCAATTCCGAACCAACCGAAACGCCTCTGGATATTCGCCCAAACCATCGCGTGACAAGCTTTGTCCTTGGCAAAAGTCATGGGATTTCCGCTCGATCCCGAAGTCTTGTTGACGAAAACCATCGACTCGCGAAAAGCCTTCGACAAACGTTCACCAAGCGGACGCTGAAAATCGCGTTTTTGCATTACGGGCAAATCTTCCCATTTTTCGAAACTCGAATTTTGAGAAATTTCGCGGTAAAAAGCGTTGTGTTTGAAGTGATAATCGACGATGTCTTTTTTGCGCTGTTCGAGAAAATCGGCGTAATGCGAATCGGGAACGGCGAGGATTTTCCTGAGTTCAAGCTTCGCCCATTTTAACGGATATCCGTTGAGTTGGAGCGATAAGTCGAAAATTCCTGGCACGGCGTCAAATTTTCGTAAAAATACGCGAATCCGACCAATAATTTAAACGCTCACAAATATTGTCTTTCCCGCCAAAACCGAGTATTTTTGGCACTCTAAACACACGACTACCATGACGATTCTTCTTCTCGGATCAGGCGGACGCGAACATGCGTTGGCCTGGAAACTCCTAAAATCACCACTTTGCACAAAACTTTTGGTCGCGCCCGGAAACGCGGGAACGGCTCAAATTGCCACAAACGTGGACATTTCTCCAACAGATTTTGCCGCAGTAAAAGCATTGGTGCTTGAAGAAAATATTGAAATGGTCGTCGTCGGGCCAGAAGATCCGCTCGTGGAAGGCATTTACGATTTTTTCAAAGCCGATGAGCAACTTGCTGAAATTCCGCTGATCGGACCGTCGAAACTTGGCGCCAAACTCGAAGGCAGCAAGGAATTCGCGAAGGAATTTCTGATAAAACACCAAATTCCGACCGCGGCATACGACAGTTTCACGGCCGAAACCGTAGAA
The DNA here is from genome assembly GCF_004295795.1 of Flavobacterium sp. GTDB lineage: Bacteria > Bacteroidota > Bacteroidia > Flavobacteriales > Flavobacteriaceae > Flavobacterium. The sequence goes on from NZ_SEBR01000007.1 coordinate 113,808, forward strand.
AAAGGCTGCAAATTCCTCGAAACCTTAAACGCGCCATACGTTCTGAAAGCCGATGGATTGGCCGCCGGAAAAGGCGTTTTGATCCTGAACGATCTCGAGGAAGCAAAAACGGAATTGCGCAATATGCTCGTCGGACAAAAGTTCGGAGCCGCATCTGCCAAAGTCGTCATCGAGGAATTCCTCGACGGAATCGAGCTTTCGTGCTTCGTCCTGACCGATGGAATCAGCTACAAAATCCTTCCGACAGCCAAAGATTACAAGCGAATCGGAGAAGGCGACACTGGTTTGAATACAGGCGGAATGGGCGCGGTTTCACCGGTTCCGTTTGCCGATCACGTGTTCATGGAGAAAATCGAGACGCGAATCGTCATGCCGACCGTCGAAGGGCTGCGCAAGGACGGAATCGAGTACAAAGGCTTCATTTTCATCGGGTTGATCAAAGTCGGAAACGATCCTTTCGTGATTGAATACAACGTGAGAATGGGCGATCCGGAAACCGAGGTCGTGATGCCGAGATTGAAATCAGATTTGGTGCAATTGTTCTTTGCCGTGGCAAACGAAAGACTGGACGAAGTCGCTTTGGAGATCGATCACCGCGCGGCTACAACTGTAATGATCGTTTCTGGCGGATATCCGGAAGAGTATGAAAAAGGAAAACTGATCACAGGTTTCGATGAAATCTCAGATTCGATCGTCTTTCACGCCGGAACGAAATTGGATGCCGCGGGAAATGTCGTCTCGAACGGCGGACGCGTTTTGGCGGTCACATCTTACGGAAACGACTACGAAGAAGCCATAAAAAAATCGTATCAAAACATAGACAAGCTACATTTTGATACGATGTATTATCGAAAAGATATCGGTTTTGACTTAGCTTAAGAAAGAGTGAGCGGTCGTGTCCTGAACGTCGTCTTCCTTGGTCAATCCGATTTGCTTGATCCAATAAATCAAGTAGTAAGCACAGATTACCATAAAAACCGCGTTCAATAGGTTGGCGCCGAACCAAGTTTTAAGCTCCAAGGCTCTCAACCAGTCAAGCGGCACGTACAAAACGTCAACGAAAAGCCATTGGATTGCTTCGAAAAATGATTTCATCTCTGAACAAGTATTAATTTTACTTCCACAAAAGTATAAAAACTACGCATGATAGCAAGCCTTTTTAGAAAATCTACGCCATTTAACTATACGGTTTTGATCGTGCTCGTGGCGGTTTTCTACTTGTTGTTCCAGTTTTCGGCTTCCGAAAAAGCGAACGACGTGGCCGGGCTTTTGGAAAAGGTTTTTCTTTTCGGACTGATTTTCAGCTCGTTGTTCATCCTGAATTTCATCGTAAAGAAAAACGGAATGAGCCGCGACAATTCTTATGCGATCCTGTTTTACTTTCTTTTTACGCTGTTTTTTCCGCAGGCTTACGACAATTTCAACCTCATGGTCTCGAATTTTTTCGTGCTTTTGGCCTTGAGGCGACTCATTTCGCTTCAATCGCTAAAAACGCCTAAAGAGAAGATTTTCGATGCGTCACTGTGGATTTTCTTCGCGGCGATGTTTCATTTCTGGAGCGTACTTTTCATCGTTTTGGTTTTCGTTTCCATCGTTTTCCACGTTTCCCGGGATTACCGAAACTGGATTTTGCCATTGATCGCGTTCGTGGCTTCGATCGTGGTTTTCTTCCTGTTCGCTTTGGTTTTGGACGAATCCAGAATCGACTTCGTGGCAGCGAACATTCCGATGGATTTCAGCATCGATTATTTCACCGACACCAAGCAGAATCTGGCTTTGGCAATGTACGCGCCCGTCGTGGTTTACTATTTTTTTCTCACGGCGACGACACTTTCACAACGTCCGTTGATCTTGCAATCTTCTTACAAAAAGGTGATTTTGGCTTTTTTCATCGGGCTTGCGATTTTTATCGTTTCGCCTTTCAAAAGCAACGATGTCCTGATTTACACGCTCGCGCCTTTGGCCATTATGGCGTCCACGATCGTCGAGACGACAAGCAGCCAGCTCAACCGCGAATTGATGGCCGGATTGACTGCTTTGGTCGCGGTCGTCTGTTTCTTTTTGCAGCTTTAATCCAATTTCTGAAACCGTGAAACCCCGTAAATCGTTGTTGTTTCTCCTCGGATTTTGTTTGCTTTTCGGATGTTCGAAACCGTCGGAAAAATCCGCGAAAGCGAAGAAATCGTCAGCCGAAAAATATTTCCAGGACAAACTTTTCCGGCAAATCCGAAGTGAGCATTACGTCGAGGATTCTGAAAAAGGCTTCATTAAAATCGGAAGGTTTTTGGATCCGGACCGCGCTTGTGATACGCCTTGATTCAATCTCGGAAGTGTCAGTTTACGAACTCCAAAACACGAAATGGACTAAAATTTTCGAGCAAAAAAATGCGGAATTTAATCGCGTTTCCGAAATCGAGCCATTTATCGAAGACTTCAATTTCGACGGAAAAAACGACATCGGGATTCGCCATGAAATCTCGAATGGCACCGGAATCATGACTTTCCAGTTGTATTTGTCGGACGCGAAAACGTTTCGTCATATCAAGGATTTCGAACAAATCGGAAATCCTACGCTGGACAAAAAACGCAAAATCGTCCAAGGTTTCGAAGCCTGTTGCGGTTTTACCGAAATGTCTCTGACCGATTATGTTTGGAACGATTTCGACCTCAAAAACGTCAGGACTTTGGAAATCGAGAATTATCCATACCAAATGCAAGCCAAATTCATTGTAGGAAAAGACACGACAAAAATTCCAACCTCCAAAAAAGAAATCTTGCGAATCGTCGCAAAATACGGCACGAATTGGCAACTTGTTGAGCAGTAAATCCCGAAATTGCGTGTATGAAAAACTTGCTCGAACCAATTAGAAGTGTGCTTTTTGGCGTGGCTGTCGCCGATGCGCTTGGCGTTCCCGTCGAATTCAAAAGTCGTCAGGCGATCGCGTTGAATCCGGTGACTGACATGATTGGTTACGGTACTTACAATTTGCCGCCGGGCACTTTTTCTGACGATTCCTCGATGACTTTCTGTTTGGCCGAGGCCTTGACGCAAGATTTCAACATGCAAACCATCGCCGACAATTTCGTGAAATGGAAACGCGGGAATTTTTGGACGCCTCGCGGTCAAGTTTTCGACATCGGAATCGCAACTTCATACGCAATCGACCGAATTGCCGCCGGAACGCCGCCTGTCTTGGCCGGAGGTTTTGAAGAACTCGACAATGGAAATGGTTCGCTGATGCGCATTTCGCCTTTGTTTTTCTATACCAAAGATCTCGATATCGTGGAGCGTTTTGAGTGTGTAAGGCAAGTTTCGTCCATCACTCACGGCCACATTCGATCAATCATCGCGTGTTTTTACTACCTCGAATTCATGCGTCTGATTTTTGTCGGAAAAGACAAATTCGAGGCTTATTTCGAACTTCAGAAGTCGGTTTCGACATTTTTGGAAACACTCGAGATCAATCCGAAGGAAATAGCGTTTTTAAAGCGACTTTTGAACGAGGACATTTCCAAATCAGATTCAGATTCCATGTCCGGAAGCGGTTACGTATTGCATTCTCTGGAATCTAGCATTTGGTGTTTGCTGACCACCGAAAGTTATAAAGAAGCGGTTCTCAAAGCCGTGAATTTAGGAGACGACACTGATACGACAGCCGCAATTACAGGCGGAATCGCAGGTTTGCTCTACGGTTTCGAAGCCATTCCGACAAATTGGGTTGCCCAGATCGCGCGCTACGGCGACATCGAGGATTTGTGCGAACGACTTTCGGATAGACTTTCTTAACTACAACTTCGGCCCGTAAGCCAAATCGCCGGCGTCGCCCAAACCCGGAACGATATAATTCTTTTCGTTCAAGCGGTCGTCCTGGGCCGCAATCCACAAATAAAAGTTGTCGGGCAGGATTTTTTCGATGAAGTCGACGCCTTCCGGAGCCGCGATTACAGCCGCGATGTGAACATTGTCCGGTGTTTCCGACTTCAGTAAAACCTCGATCACGGCCGCCAATGATTGTCCTGTGGCCAACATCGGATCGACGATTATCAACGTTTTGCCCTGAATCGAAGGCATTGCCTTGTATTCGACCTTGATCTCAAATTCGTCGTCGTTGTTGAAATGGTGTCGGTAAGCCGAAATGAACCCGTTTTGGGCGTCGTCGAAATAGTTCATGAAACCGTTGTGAAGCGGTAATCCGGCGCGTAAAATCGAGCACAAAACAATGTCGTTTTCGATTTCGGAAGTATTTTTGACACCAAGCGGCGTCTTGATTTGAATCGGACTGTAATCGAGTTCTTTCGAGATTTCGTAAGCCATGATTTCGCCGATCCTTTCGATGTTGCGACGGAATCGCATGCTGTCTTTTTGGACTTCAACGTCTCTGATCTGACGCAAAAAATGACTCAAAATACTGTGATTCTCGGAAAGGTAGCGAATGTGCATGCGGTGGTTTTTTGAAGGCTTTTGCTTAAAACCTCAAAGGTTTTCAAAACCTTTGAGGTTTGGAAGGTAAAGGTATATCTTTGTGTTTTAATCCAACCTTATGTTCGCAAAATTAGCTTATTCGGTTTTTGAGCAAAGCATCAACGACTATCACAAATTCGACAATGTCGACCAACCGATTGCCAATCCGTATTCAAAAGACCAATTCGAGCATTTGTTGTATTTCAAGAATTGGATCGACACCGTGCAATGGCATTTTGAGGACATCATCCGCGATCCGCAAATCGATCCTGTGGCGGCTTTGGCCTTGAAGCGCAGAATCGACGCCTCGAACCAGGAAAGAACCGATATGGTCGAATATATCGACAGTTATTTTCTCCAGAAATACGCCGATGTCCAAGTCAAACCAAACGCCAAGATCAACTCTGAAAGTCCGGCTTGGGCTTTTGATAGATTGTCGATCCTGGCTTTGAAAATCTACCACATGAACGAAGAAGCGACGCGTGCCGAGGCAACCCAAGCGCACCGCGACGCGTGTCAGATCAAACTCAACACTTTGCTCGAACAGCGCACAGACTTGTCAACGGCGATAGACGATTTGTTGACCGATATCCAAAATGGCGACAAGTTCATGAAGGTTTACAAACAGATGAAAATGTACAACGACGAGGAATTGAATCCGGTTTTGTACCAGAATAAAAAGTAACACCTTGGCCACGCCAATCACTCACATAGCCGTCATCCGACTGAGCGCCATGGGCGACGTCGCGATGACGGTTCCTGTTTTGCGCGCTTTCGTGAAGCAGTTTCCGGGCGTAAAAATCACTTTGGTTTCGCGTCCGTTTTTCGCTCCTTTTTTCGATGGAATCCCGAATGTGGAATTTTTCGCGATCGATTTGGACAAAAGACACAAAGGCATCTTCGGACTCGCCAGATTGTATTCCGATCTAAAGCGCAAAAACGTCGACGCTTTCGCGGACTTACACAACGTGTTGCGATCGAAAATCGTGCGTTCGTTTTTTGTCGTAAGCGGAAAACCAGTAGCGAAAATCGACAAAGGCCGAGACGAGAAAAAAGCGTTAACGCGCCATGAAAACAAGATTCTAAAACCACTCAAATCTACGTTCGAACGCTACGCCGATGTTTTTCGCGAGCTGGGTTTCGCGCTCGATTTATCCCATCCGGAATTTCCTCAAACAGCCGAATTGTCTTCTGAAGTAAAAACTGTTTCAGGTGAAAAATCCCAAAAATGGATCGGGATTGCGCCTTTTGCGAAACATCAGGGAAAGCAATATCCGCAAGACTTGATGGGAGAAATCGCATCGGCTTTGAGCCAAAATCCAAACTACAGGATTTTTCTTTTCGGGGCCGGAGCTCAAGAAACCGAAGTGCTCGAGTCGTTTGCATCCGACGCCGAAAACACGATTGTCGTAGCCGGAAAATTGAAGTTGAAGCAAGAACTGAATCTGATCCAGAATCTCGATTTGATGTTGAGCATGGATTCCGGAAACGCGCATATCGCGGCGATGTTTGGCGTGCCGACCGTTACGCTTTGGGGCGCGACGCATCCTTACGCCGGTTTTGCGCCTTTCAACCAACCCGAATCGCACCAACTTTTGTCTGACCGAGAGCGATTTCCGCTTTTGCCGACATCGGTTTACGGAAACAAAGTCGTCGAAGGTTACCAAGATGCGATGCGCACGATTGCTCCGAAAGTTGTAGTTGAAAAGATAAATTCCGTTTTGAGATGAAAAAGTCGACCGCCAATTCCGAACATTACAAATGGGGCGAAAATTGCGACGGGTGGCAGTTGCTGAAATCTGATACTTTGTCGGTCATTTCAGAAAAAATGCCGTCCGGAGCGTCTGAAATCCTACATTATCACGCGAAAAGCCAGCAGGTTTTTTACGTTTTGTCGGGCGAGGCGACTTTCGAGATCGAAGGCGAAATCGTTGTGGTTCCGGCTAACGAAAGTTTGCACATTCCGAAGAAAGTCTGGCATAAAATCAAAAATGAATCCGAAGAAGACCTGACGTTTTTGGTGATTTCGGAACCTGACACCAAAGGCGACAGGATTGAACTTTTGGAGTTTTCCGACGAACATCAGACTCACGTCAAGAACCTCAATTACGAATGGCTCGAAAAGTACTTCAAGGTCGAAGCCGGAGACGAAAGATCGCTTGCTGACCCGAGAGGTCAAATCATCGAAAAAGGCGGATTCGTTTGGGTTGTTCGCATCGACGGACAAATCGTGGCGACGGTTTCGCTTCTCAAAAAACTAAACGGTGACTTCGAGCTTGGGAAAATGGCGGTTTCAGAAGATTTTCAAGGTTTCGGAATAGGTCAAATGCTTATCAAACACAGTTTTACAAAAGCAAAAGAGCTCGGGATTTCCAAGCTCTTTCTGTATTCCAATATCATTTTGTCGCCCGCGATCCACCTTTATCGCAAATTCGGTTTTGTCGAGACCGAACTCGAATCTGGCCTTTACGACCGCGCCAACATCAAAATGGTGAAAAACTTCTAGTTATTTTTTGGCTTGTGCCATTTTGGTGGCCGTTGCCTGATCGACGATTCGTTTCATTTCCTGTGGATCGGTCGGAATTAGTGGCGCATCTTTCGCGTTGGCCAGATTATCCCCGAACGGTTGCTGCGAATCGACTCCGAAGCGTTGGTTTTGGTAGAATCTGCGTTTTCCCATGATTCTGTATGAAAAGTCGATATTTGATGTTCCGCCGTTTTTCTCTTTCACAGTGAAGCCTTTGTTGTCGGCGTCTTTTATCACGATAAGTCCGTTGCTTTCGCCTTCTTCCTGGATGAAAATGCGCATTTTGTTCTTGTCGTTGTCTACGAAAATCGTTTCGATGTACATCGGATCCAAATCGATGTGAACCGATCCGTTGACGAGTTTTGCTCCGCCCAAATCCTCAAACCAGATTTCCGGACTTTCGGTGCAATACAACAATTGGTTGCCTTTTGTGGTTGGAACCGATGCAGATTTCGTGCCCGTAACTGCATATTTCCCGGTGCCGTAAAACGCGTAAGATCCGACTGAATTTGATCCATCGTATGCGTAAACTCCCGTTCCTGTTGTGAAAGTACAAGTTCCGAATACTCCAAAATCCCTAAGTGTCGGCATGTTGGCGAAAGTGGAATTCCATCCGAGGCCGAAAACGCCCGCGCCCCAAAGACTGTAATCGCCAACGACTCCGAGCTCGTTGTTTCCGCTGTTTGTCGATGCTCCGTAAACGCCGGCCGAACCAAGAACAGTTGACGCCGATTCGCCTCTCACGCCATACGAAATCGTTCCTGCAACGGTATTTGTGTTGACTCCCAAAATTGACGATTGTCCCTGCAACGCAGAAGTCACATGAAGTCTTGAAGTCGGCGCCGCCGTTCCTATCCCGACGTTTCCGGCAGAAGTTACTCTCATTCGTTCGGTATTGTTCGTGCGGGTCGTGAGATCGATGGCATCGGTCGTTCCGATGAAGTTCGTCCCGGCGACCGTTCCGGCATTTCCGGTAAGATTCCATTTGATTCCGCCTATGATTCCAACCCAGGCCGTCCCGTCGAAATAATAAAATCCTGGCGTGCTGTCAGTTTGGTAGATCAAAAGTCCTGTCGCTGGCGTGCCGATCGCGTTTCTTTGTGCGATGTTCATTCTCGGAACCAAAACACCCGCAGTAGTCGAGGTCAAATCGAGAAGCGAGCTAGCGTTTGGAGTTGCCGTTCCCACGCCGATTTTTCCGGCGCTAGTGATTCTCAAACGTTCTACGTTGTTCGTTCTGGCCGAAAAATCTATCGCGTCAGTTGTTCCGATGAAGTTTGTACCGGCGACCGTTCCGGCGTTTCCTGTCAGATTCCACTTGATTCCGTTGGCGAGTCCTACCCAAACCGTTCCGTCGAAGTAGTAAAAACCGGGTGTGTTGTCAGTTTGATAAATGAACAATCCCGTGGCCGGAGTCGCGATCACGTTCCTTTGCGTCAGCGTCATTCGCGGAATCAACATACCGCCCGTGGTCGAAGTGATGTCAAAAGCCGAACTCGCGTTTGGAGCAGCAATTCCAACGCCAACGCGACCTGCGCTGGTAACGCGAACTCGCTCTGTGTTGTTGGTTCGGGTTACGAAATCCTGGGCGTCGGTTGTGCCGATGAAGTTCGTGGCTGGCGCTGTCGCGGCATTTCCGGTCAACGTCCATCGCGTTCCGCCGCTGATTCCAACCCAAGTCGCTCCGTCAAAGTAGTAAAATCCGGGCGAGTTATCTGTCTGATAAATAAGCAATCCGGTTGCCGGCGTGCCGATTGTGTTTCTTTGGACAAGCGTCATGCGGGGCACGAGCATTCCAGATGTGGTAGAAGTAACGTCAAGCATGGCACTTGAACTTGGAGCCGTCGTACCGATTCCGACTTGGGAATGAGCGGACATGCCAAGAGCGAGCGCTCCCAGTAGTAGAAGTTTTTTCATAGTTTTCAGCAGATTTAGTTTTTTGGAACAAAAAAATCTTTCTAAATGTAGAAAAAGCTAAAAAATACGCAACTGCTTTAACGTTAAAGTCGATGAATTACAGCAATTTTCGTTAAACTCCGATAAAAATGTAAGCGATTTGGTTATATGTCGTCGAAATCAACGACGATTTCTTCGGAAGTCGGATGCGCTTGGCACGTAAGTACTAGACCTTGAGCAATTTCGCCATCGGTTAGGATCGCGTTCTTGACCATTTGCGCCGATCCTTTCGTGACGCGGGCCATGCAACTGCTGCAAATTCCGCCCTGGCACGAATAGGGCGCGTCGATTCCTTGCTTCAAAGCCGCTTCGAGCAAGGTTTGTTTCTTCGACATTTCGAAGGTCGTTTCTTCGTTATCGACGAGAACCGTTATTTTGGTATGTCCTTCCACGGGTGCTTCCAATTGCGCTTTGGTTTTCGGAGGTACGAAAAGCTCAAAACGGATGTCTTTTTCCTTGACGTTGTGTTCCTTGAGAACAGTACTCACGAGCGTGATCATTTCCTCAGGTCCGCATAACCAGAATTTATCGAACTCCATGTCCTTGAACTTGTTGTTCATTATGTAATTCACGGTCGATTTCTCGATTCTTCCAAAAAGATGGTTGTCGACTTTGGTTTGGCTGAATACGAAATGTACGAAAAACCGTCCGGTGAACTGTTGTTCCAATTCGTGGATTTTGTTGTAGAATATCGTTTGTTCGGGCGTTTTGTTTCCGTAAACCAACACGAAAGTCGAATTCGGTTCGTGGATCAACACGCTTTGGATGATTGCCATCACTGGCGTAATTCCACTTCCGGCTGCAAACGCCGCATAGTTCTTTCTCCTTTCCGGATTCGGTTCAAAGGTGAAGGTTCCTTCGGGCAAACCGACTTCCATCGTGTCGCCTTCGCGCAATTGTTTGTTCGCAAAAACAGAGAATACCCCAGATTTCACGCTTTTTATCGCGATTCTCAACTCGTCGCTTCCGGGAGCGGAACAAATCGAATAAGCGCGACGGATTTCTTCCCCGTCCAAAGTCAATTTCAGAGTCAGGTATTGTCCGGCGATGAAGTTGTAGTAATCGCGAAGCTGATCGGGAATTCGGAACGCGACCGAAATGGCTTCGGGTGTTTCCCTTTTGACTTCCTTTATGTTGAGTTTATAGAACGAGGTCGACATTTTGAAAATTTTTGCGAAATTACAAAAAACAACACGTCTTCAAGCCATTTGTCGAGATTGTGCGTGCAAATTCAAATTTCCTGTAACATTTCCGTAAATTTCGGCTCCAATCAAAAAATCAAATCATGTTCAGACATTTTTTCATGCTCGAAACCAAGGCTTTTTTCAGATCGGCCGCTTTGGGAGCGAATCTGGCCATCAAGATAATCTTGGGAATCGTCGCTACTTTTTATGCCGGAATGTTCTGCATGCTTGGTTTTGCGATGTATCCGATTCTGAACGACCAAGGTATCAATCCGCTTGAGACCGTAAACAAATACCTGATTTTCTACGTTTTCTTCGATTTGTTCATAAGATTTTTCATGCAGAAAATGCCGGTTGTTAACATCAAACCGCTGTTGATTTTGCCCATCAAGCGAAATGTCGTCGTGCATTTTGCCATCGGAAAAAGCGTGATCTCGTTTTTCAATGTGATCCATTTGTTTTGGCTGATTCCGTTCACGATCGCTTTGTTGGTCAACGGACATTCGCCTTTGAACGTGCTTTTGTGGCATTTTTCGATCGTCGCTATTTTGTTGGCCGACAATTTCATCAACCTTTTGATCAATAATAAGGATGCGGTTTTTTATCCGGTTGTCGCCGTGGTCATCCTGGCTGCGGCAAGTTGGTATTACGGTTGGTTCGACATCACCGCTTACACAAGCATCGTTTTCAATGGATTTTACCAAACGCCGATAGTATTTCTCGCAGCGTTGGTTTTCCTGGCCGCACTCTATTATTTCGTGTTCCGATATTACAGAAACCGACTTTATCTCGACACGGGACTCGCCCTTAAAAAAACAATCGCCAAAACCGAAGATTTCACGTGGCTCGACCAATTTGGCGAAATGGGAACTTTCCTGAAGAACGACATCAGACTTTTGAAAAGGAACAAACGCTCTCGAACCACGGTCCTGATGAGTTGCCTTTTCATTTTCTACGGATTGTTGTTTTTCACCAACGCCATCGAAGTTTACAGTGGTCCGTTTTGGCAAGTCTTCGCCGGAATTTTCGTCACCGGAGGATTTCTGTTCACCTTTGGACAATTCGTGCCAAGCTGGGATAGCGCTTATTATCCGCTAATGATGAGCCAAAATATCAAATACCGAGAATATCTCGCTTCGAAATGGTGGCTTATGGTGATCGCAACGGTAGTTTCTTCGATCATTGCCTCGTTCTATCTTGTTTTCGGACTGCAGGTTTATCTCGTGATTTTGGCCGCGGCGGTTTACAACATCGGAGTGAATTCGCACTTGGTTTTGCTTGGAGGCGCATTCGTGAAAACGCCGATCGATCTTACTTCGGGAAAACGCGCTTTCGGTGACAAGCAAGCTTTCAATGTAAAGACGCTTTTGATCACGATCCCGAAATTGGCCGTTCCGCCTTTGCTTTACGGTTTGGGTTATTACACGGTCGGTCCGGAATTGGGTTATGCTTTGGTCGCTGGCGCAGGCGTTATCGGGTTCGCTTTCCGCAATAAGGTTTTCTCGCTGATCGAGCGCATCTACAAATCTGAAAAATACAAGACGATCGCCGCTTACAAAAGCAACAACTAATCATCAAAAAAGCAACGACATGATCAAAGTCACAGAACTTTCCAAACAATATAACGGCGTTTCCGTTCTCAACATCACTGATTTAAAGATTCCGGCGGGTGAGAGTTTTGGCCTCGTAGGAAACAACGGCGCCGGAAAAACGACATTTTTCAGTCTGTTGCTCGACCTTATCGAACCTACGACGGGACAAGTTTTGAGCAAAAATATCGCGGTAAATGCCAGCGAAGCATGGAAACCTCATACGTCGGCATTTCTCGACGAAAGTTTCCTTATCGGATATTTGACAGCCGAAGAATATTTCTATTTCATTGGCGATCTGAGAAAACAGAACAAAGCCGATGTCGATGCGCTTTTGGCCAGACACGAGGAATTTTTCAACGGCGAAATTCTCAACAGCAAGAAATATTTGCGAGATCTGTCCAAAGGAAACATGAAAAAAGTCGGGATCATCGCCACTTTGATCGGAAAACCCGAAGTGATCATTCTCGACGAACCTTTCGCAAACCTCGATCCGACTACCGTCAACCGTCTCAAGAAAATCATCCGCGAATTGGCTGATGATCCGTCCGTTACGATTTTGGTATCAAGCCACGATTTGGCGCACACCGTCGAAGTTTGTGACAGGATTGTCGCTTTGCAGAAAGGCGAAGTCGTGAAAGACATCAGGACTTCGCCCGAGACTTTGAGAGAACTCGAGGAATTTTTCGCGGTCTGAAAGGCTTTGCGTGCGCTTGGCATCTGAATTCCAAAGTCTGGCAAAAAATAAAATCCGTTCTTAACGCCAACCAAAATTGCCAATTGCCAAAAAACCGTATTTTTACCCGTTTATACAGTAGCAATATACTAAAAACGCCATTTGGCAGTTTATGCATAAAACGGTGACCGTCTTGAAAACCAATATATTCCGAATCTTATCGATTTTCGGCCTTATCGCCTTGGTCGTGGCTTGTTCCACCAAACGCGATACTTTCCTCGCGCGCAATTCGCATGCGATGAGTACCAAATACAACATTTTGTACAATGGCGATCTCGCGCTCGAAGCCGGAATGAAAGACCTCCGGACGCTTTACGGAGATGATTTTTGGGAAGTGCTTCCGGTAGAAAGGATGCAACCTGATCTCGAGGCGCCAACTTTGGGCGGCCAACCGACAGGTCCGAAAGAGCAACAGAAAAACCCGAATTTCCAGCGTGCCGAGGAAAAGGCCACAAAAGCCATCCAGAAACACTCGATGAACATCGGCGGAACCGAAGTCAATTACCAAATCGACGAAGCGCACATCTTGCTTGGGAAATCGCGCTATTACGACAAGCGTTACGTTCCGGCTTTGGAAGCTTTCAATTACGTTTTGTACAAGTACCCAAAGAGCAGCAAGATCTACGAGGCGAAAGTTTGGAGGGAAAAAACCAATATGCGTCTGGAAAACGACGGTTTGGCAATCACGAATCTGTCCAAATTGCTGGCTGATCCGAAAGTAAAACTCGACAGGCAAGTCTATTCGGAGGCGAACGCGACTTTGGCTCAGGCTTTCATCAACACGCAACAAAGAGACAGCGCCGTCAATAGACTCAAAATCGCGTTGAAAAATACGAGAATCGACGACGAGGAAGCGCGCTACAATTTCATCATCGGACAACTTTTCGAACAAGCCAAACAAAACGACAGCGCCTGGACGTACTTTCAGCGTGTGATCGACATGAAACGCAGCTCGCCTTGGGTTTACAGGATTCAGGCCATCGGACACCAATCGGCTCAATTCGATTACAAGAAAGGCGACACTTTGCAGTTCGTCGAGAATTACAAGGATTTGCTCAAGGATCGCGAAAACCGCCCGTATCTCGATTGGCTAAACCACCAATTGGCGGTGTTTTACGACAAGAGCGACAAGCCGAAACAGGCGCTCAAATATTACAACAAATCGCTTGACGCACAACCTACCGATGCTTACCTGAACGCATCGAACTACAGAAACATGGCCGAAATCTATTTCAACCAGGCCAAATATGTCACCGCAGGATTTTACTACGACAGTACGTTGGTCCACCTGAAACCGAGAACGCGCGAATTCCGACTCATCGAGAAAAAGCGCACGAACCTCGAAGACGTGATCAAGTACGAAGGAATTGCCACGACGAACGACAGTATCATCAGCATTTATTCGATGCCGAAAGAGCAGCAAATCGCGTATTACCAAAAATACATCGACAAACTCAAGAAAGCCGACGAAGCCGCGAGAGTAATGGCTGAGAAGGAAAAGGAGAAAGCCGAGGTTTTGGCGCAATCCCGCGCTGGCGACGTGGCTTCGGCCGATCAGTCGATTCGAAACGTTTCCAAAAGTTCGGCGGCTCCGGTCAAGGAAGCCGATGCGAACGCCTCGCCTTCGACATTTGGCCCAAAGAGCGGCAAACCCGGCGATTTCTATTTCTACAATCCTACGACTGTCGCTTTCGGTAAATCGGAATTCCGCAAGAACTGGGGAAATCGGGCGTATCAGGACAATTGGCGTTTCAACAAGTCTGGCGGTCAAGCCGAGGAGGAAAAACCCGAGGAAGAGTTGACTCCGGAAGAGATCAAGGCCAAAAAACTTGCCGAAGAACAGGCCGAGGCGCGTTACACCACAGATTTCTACATCAGCCAACTTCCGACTTCAAAAGTCGTGATCGACAGTTTGTCCAAGGAAAGAAACTTCGCATATTACCAACTTGGCGTCATTTACAAGGAAAAATTCAAGGAGTACGAGCGTTCGGCAGACAAACTCGAGAAACTGCTCGTAAGCAATCCGGAAGAACGTCTGATTTTGCCTGCGATGTACAATTTGTACAAGGTTTACGAAATCATCGACAAGCCAAAAGCCGAAGCGATGAAAGCCGACATCATCAGCCAATATCCAGATTCGCGTTACGCCCAAATCCTCAAGAATTCGCAAACCGGCGAAGCGGCTCAAGCGCCTGAAGTCGCGTTCAATCAGCTTTACAAGGAATACAAGGAAGGCGATTACAGGAATTTGGTTCCGAAGTTGGAAGATGCCGTCGACAAATACACGGGCGAGTCTTCGCTTCCGAAATTCGAGATGCTGAAGGCGATGAACATCGGGAAATTGCAAGGTGTCGAAGAATACAAGAAAGCCCTGAATTATGTGGCATTGACGTATCCGAATCAAGCCGAAGGAAAAGAAGCCGAAGTCATGCTCGGACGCGATATCGTAATGATGGAAGCGCGCCAGTTCAACGACGTGCCGCCAAAAAGCTGGAAAATCATCTATCGCGCGCCAGATCCTAACGCCAAGAACATAAAGACGCTTCAGGAAAAACTCAAGAAGTTCATCTCGGAAAGAACCGCCGACCAATTGACGCAATCGCTCGACATTTTTACGATGGACATGAATTTCGTCGTCGTGCACGGAATCAAGACCGAACAAGGAGCCGAAGGAATCGCATCGGTACTCAAAGAATTCAAGGAATACAAACTTCCGGATGTCGCGATCGTGATCTCGAACGAGAATTACGCCGTGCTCCAAATGAAGAAAAACCTCGAGGAATATTTGGCCGATCCGCACAAACCTGCCGAAAAACGCGCCGCTCCGGTAGTGAAACCGGTTCAGGACGGCCCGAAAACGCAAACGCCTCGTGGCGCGCGTGTTCCTAAAGCGCGTCCGGCACAAAGCCAGACGCAAGGTACGCAACCGCCTTCGATCGGTCGTCCGCCTCAGGATTCAGACGATCCCAGAGCCGGAAACATGCCGCCGGGAATGCCGCAGCAAAATACGACCAGTCCGAAATCGCAATCTACACCAAGAAAATAATGTTCGACAAAAGCCCTAAATCCTACACCGACCTCTTGGGAAAAACCAACAGGATCGTCGAGGGAACGGCGATCAAGGGCGACATCATTTCCCAAGCCGACCTGCGCCTCGACGGAAAACTCGTGGGCAATCTGCAATGCAGTGGCAAGATCGTGATTGGTCCGGCCGGAGCGGTTTTGGGCGACATCGTTTGCAAAAATGCTGACATAGAAGGCCAATTCGAGGGAAAAATCCAAGTGGCCGAAATGCTCAATGTAAAAGCAAAAGCCAAAATTCTTGGACACGTAATTTGCGCCAAGCTTTCGGTTGAACCCGGAGCGGCTTTCAGCGCTTCTTGCGAAATGCGTCCGCAAACCAAAAATCTTCCCGTTCATGAGCAGCGACCAGAATCCGAAAAAGAGCAATAAATGGCTTGCCCTTATGGGAATTCCGTTTCAGATGGGCGCGATCATTTTCGCGTTTTGCTGGTTCGGGATGTGGCTCGATGAAAAAACGGGCAGCGAGAATCTTTACCTGATCATCTTTTCGTTGCTTTCGGTGGCGATCGCCCTTTACAACGTCATCCGACAAGTCAACAACCTCAATAAAAAATGAACCGAACTTTCCTGATCTATTGGATCGTGTTTTTCGGGATTGCCGTTGCCGGAAATTTTATCCAGGAAAATTTGTTTGCCGAAGCGTCTTCCCACTTGTTTTTTCCAGCTTGGAAAACGTATGCTTTCCACTTCGCCGCCTCTTCCTTTTTGTGCTTCATGGTCTCGCTCGTCCACAAATATGCCTACCAATCGACGGGTTTCGCTTTCGTGGGCGCGGGCTTGGTGAAAATGGCGCTTTCGGTCGTGTTTTTGTCGCCTTTGATTTTCTCGGACGAAATGAACTACGTAGGAGACATCGCGGCCTTTTTCATACCTTATTTCGTGTTTTTGACGGCCGAAGTGCTTTTCGCCGTGCGTATGTTAAAGTCTGAACCTTCCAAATAGCCTCATAAACAGGCAGAATATCAACGTTCTGACTTTTTTTCATCTGATGTTTTCTATTGCAGATTATAGTTGTACTTTTGCAAAAAATTTTAGAAACGCAGAATTCAAATTTCCATGATTCTATTAAAACGTTTTCGTTCTTTACTCGCCGTCAGCTTGTTGACCATGTCTGTTTCCGCATTTGCACAAGAGCACGCCGAACCGACTCACGAAGCCACTGCCCACGAGGAAGTAAACGCGCACGCAGGCTCGCATGAGGCAGCCGAAGAAAAAGAATTCAACGCAAGCGAGTTGATCAATTCCCACATTGGCGATTCGCATGAGTTTCACATTTTTGATTGGAACGGACATCCGGTTTCATTCTATCTTCCTGTCATTCTTTGGACGAACGACGGATTAGCGGTTTTTTCTTCGGAAGAATTCCACCACGACAACACCGGACACCACGTTGTAGAGAAAAACGGACAGAAGTTCGTGCGTTTCAACGAAGTGATCTACTACGCCGACCAATATGAGACGACCGCGAAAGAAGACGTTAGCGCTTTCAACTTCGATATCCGTCCGCTTGACTTTTCTATCACCAAGAACGTATTTTCGCTTTTCCTTTCGGTAATCGTACTTTTCATACTTTTCTCGGTCGTTGGGAAATCTTACAAAAAGAATACGATGGCGCCAACCGGATTGGCCGGATTTCTTGAGCCTTTGGTTACTTTCGTTCGCGATGACATTGCAATTCCGAACATCGGTCTTAAAAAATACGAGCGATACATGCCTTATTTGTTGACGGTGTTTTTCTTTATCTGGATCAACAACCTTATCGGATTGATTCCTTTCTTCCCGTTCAGCTCGAACCTTACAGGAAGTATTTTCTTCACGTTCGTCATGGCTTTGATCACGTTCATCGTAACGTCGTTCAGCGGAAACAAATATTATTGGGGTCACATTTTGACGCCGCCGGTTCCGAAAGCGCTTTACCCGATCATGGTTCCGGTAGAGATCATCGGTATGTTGACAAAACCATTCGCGTTGATGATCCGTTTGTTCGCGAACATTACTGCGGGTCACATCATCATCTTGAGCCTTATTTCCCTGATCTTCATTTTCCGATCGTTGGCAGTTGCGCCAATTTCGGGAGCGTTCGTGTTGTTCATGAGCGTCTTGGAGCTTTTGGTTGCGGCTTTGCAAGCGTACGTGTTCACGTTGTTGACAGCTTTGTTCATAGGACAAGCGGTTGAGGAACACGACCATCACTAAGAGTTTTTTAATTATTAACTATATAAATTTATCATTATGGTATTAGCTGGAATTGGAGCAGGTTTGGCAGTAATCGGAGCTGGAATCGGAATTGGAAAGATCGGTGGATCTGCAATGGACGGTATGGCTCGTCAGCCAGAAGCTGCTGGAAAAATCCAGACCGCTATGATTATTGCTGCGGCACTTATCGAAGGTGTTGCACTTTTCGCAGTGGTTGTTGCGTTGATCGCAAAATAATTAAAATCGAGGCCAGACTGCGAACGGTTGGTTCGTAGTCGGCCTTTATTACAACAAAAGCACAAAATTTATATCATATGAATTTCACAGCACCCGAAAGTTTAATATTCTGGACGACCCTAATCTTCGTCATCTTCTTCATTCTTTTGAAGAAATTCGCTTGGAAACCGATTCTTGGAGCGGTAAAAACTCGCGAGGAAAGCATTAACAATGCCTTGAAAGCTGCAGAAACGGCACGTCAGGAAATGGTTGCGCTTCAGTCTAAAAACGAGGAAGCTTTGCAATTGGCTCGTCAGGAGCGCGATGCTATGATGAAAGAAGCTCGCGAGATCAAAGAGAAAATGATTGCCGACGCCAAAGCGGAAGCATCTGCCGAAAGCGCAAAATTGATCGAGCAGGCAAAAGCAGCGATCAACGCAGAGAAAAATGCAGCCATGGCCGACATCAAAGCCCAGGTCTCATCGCTTTCTTTGGAGATCGCCGAAAAGTTGTTGAAAGACGAACTTTCGAACAAAGATTCACAAATGAAATTGGTCGACAAATTGTTGGCCGACGCTAAACTGAACTAATATGTCTAGAGCTGCTATCCGTTACGCGAAAGCGATTTTAGATATGGCGCACTCAAGCGGAGTGGCTTCGGAAGTGAACAACGACATGTTGCACATAGCCGAAAACATCGGTGCGAATGCCGAGCTTAAAGAATTCGTCGAGGCTGCAATTATCAGCAACGAGGTGAAGGAAAAAGCGGTTACCGAAGTTTTCGACTCGGCACAAAATATCACAAAAGGTTTGTTCCGATTGTTGAAAGAGAACAAGCGTTTCGAGATTTTGGAAGCGATTGCGATCGAATACAGCCGATTGTTCGAAGACATGAACGGAGTGGAAGTGGCTACGGTCACGACTGCCGTCGAACTCGACAAGGATATGGAAGCGAGAGTTTTGTCGAAAGCGCTAGAGTTCACGAACAAAAAACTGGTTATCGAGAATATCGTCGATCCGGAAATCATTGGAGGTTTTATCCTTCGCGTGGGCGACAAGCAATACAACGCTTCGGTTGCCAACAGATTAAAAGTTCTTAAACGCGAATTGGCAAACTGATGAGAAACGCAATTTTTACTTTGGTTTGTTTGCTGTCGGTTGCTTTTGCATCGGCTCAAAAAATAGATTTCGACAAGAAAACGGCAACTGTTTCCATTGACGGAGTCGCTTGTATGAAATATGAGTCGAATGCCAACAATGTGACTTACATGACACTTGAAGGAACAGACATCATCATCCTGAAATATATGGAGCAGAACGGCGTCCGTTATTGCAAGGTGATTTTTGTGGAATCGAATCAGCAACTTACGAGCGAGAGTTACTCTTTCACGAAAAAATTGTTGGTCGAGAAACTGCTCAAATCGAATACATTGGTCGACTGTGCGTTGAACGAGGAGAAAGTACGTACATTCTGCATGAAGTACGATGAAAAAGTTGAAGATCGATTCAACGGAAACAATACGGTTATTATCAAGGAAGAATCCAGACCTTCCGGAGTAAACATAAAAATAGGTAGATAAATAAAAAGTTATGGCGGAAATTAAACCGGCTGAAATTTCAGCGATTTTGAAGAAACAGCTTTCGGCTTTCGAATCGGGAGCTACGCTTGAAGAAGTGGGAACCGTTTTGAACGTCGGTGACGGTATCGCCCGCGTTTACGGTTTGTCAAACGTACAATATGGTGAATTGGTAGAGTTCGACAACGGCCTTGAAGGTATCGTTTTGAACTTGGAAGAAGATAACGTTGGTGTCGTATTGCTCGGCCCATCGACAGGAATCAGAGAAGGTTCACAAGTAAAAAGAACACAGCGCATCGCTTCATTGAAAGTTGGTGAGCAAATGGTTGGACGCGTCGTGAATACGCTAGGTTTTCCAATCGACGGAAAAGGCCCGATCGGAGGCGATCTTTACGAGATGCCACTTGAGCGCAAAGCTCCGGGAGTAATCTTCCGTCAGCCCGTAACTGAACCGCTTCAGACAGGTATCAAAGCGATTGACGCGATGATTCCGGTAGGACGTGGACAGCGCGAGCTTGTGATTGGTGACCGTCAAACGGGTAAATCATCGGTTTGTTTGGATACGATCCTCAACCAAAAAGAATTCTACGACGCAGGAAAACCTGTATTTTGTATCTATGTTGCTATCGGACAAAAAGCTTCGACAGTTGCCGGAATCGCAAAAACGTTGGAAGAAAAAGGCGCAATGGCTTACACGGTAATCGTTGCTGCAAACGCATCCGATCCTGCGCCAATGCAAGTTTACGCTCCAATGGCAGGTGCTGCGATTGGCGAATATTTCCGCGACACAGGCCGTCCGGCTTTGATCGTTTATGATGATTTGTCGAAACAGGCTGTCGCTTACCGCGAGGTTTCCCTTTTGCTTCGTCGTCCACCGGGACGTGAGGCTTATCCTGGAGACGTTTTCTATCTTCACAGCCGTTTGTTGGAGAGAGCTTGTAAGGTGATTGCAGATGACAACATCGCAAAAGACATGAACGACCTTCCGGATTCCTTGAAACCGATCGTGAAAGGTGGCGGATCGCTTACCGCACTTCCAATCATCGAAACACAAGCAGGTGACGTTTCGGCCTACATCCCGACAAACGTAATCTCGATTACTGACGGACAGATCTTCTTGGAATCTGACTTGTTCAACTCTGGTGTACGTCCGGCGATCAACGTTGGTATTTCGGTATCACGTGTTGGAGGTAACGCACAGATCAAGTCGATGAAGAAAGTTGCCGGTACGCTAAAACTTGACCAGGCACAATTCCGTGAATTGGAAGCTTTCGCGAAATTCGGATCTGACCTTGACGCGGTTACATTGAACGTAATCGAGAAAGGTCGTCGCAACGTAGAAATCCTCAAGCAAGGTTTGAACTCGCCGTTCACGGTTGAAGATCAGGTTGCGATCATCTACGCCGGATCGAAAAACTTGTTGAGAAACGTTCCTGTGAACAAGGTGAAGGAATTCGAAAAAGACTTTCTTGAGTACTTGAACGCAAAACACCGCGATACGCTTGACGCTTTGAAAGCCGGTAAATTCACCGACGAGATCACAGGCGTTATCGAAGCCGCGGCGAAAGAGATTTCAGCGAAATACAATTAATTGAAAACAGTCTTGAGTAATGAGATTCTGGAATTGAGTTTGTCTCTTTTCTAAAATCTCAAGACTCACAACGCTCTACTCAATACTAAAAAATGGCAAACCTAAAGGAAATACGCAACCGGATCACATCTGTTTCATCGACGATGCAAATCACCTCGGCGATGAAGATGGTTTCTGCGGCCAAATTGAAAAAGGCCCAGGACGCCATCACTGCCATGCGTCCGTATTCTGAAAAACTTACGGAGTTGCTCCAAAACCTTTCCTCGACGCTAGAAGGCGATCTGGGCGGCGAATTCACGATCCAACGCGAAGTGAAAAACGTGCTTATCGTGGCCATCACGTCAAACCGCGGACTTGCGGGCGCATTCAACTCGAGCGTCATCAAGGAAAGCAAGCGTTTGGCCGAAAAGCAATACGCAGGAAAAAAGGTTGATTTTGTCACGATCGGTAAAAAAGGAAATGACATCATCCGCAAGACAGGCAACGTGATCACCAACAACAACGGTGTTTTCGATGCTTTGACTTTCGACAATGTCGCGGTGATCGCCGACGATTTGGTACGTCTTTTCCACGAAGAAAAGTACGACAAGATCGTTTTGGTGTATAACCAATTCAAGAACGCGGCCACTCAAGTCGTCAAGGAAGAGCAGTTTTTGCCGTTGGTTCCGCCAACCACGACAGACAACAAGCAAACCGTAGACTACATTTTCGAGCCGTCGAAAGAAGAGATCATCATGACCTTGATCCCAAAAATGTTGCGCACACAGGTTTACAAAGCAGTCCGCGACTCTTTGGCAGCCGAACACGGAGCGCGTATGACGGCCATGCACAAAGCAACCGACAATGCCACAGATTTGCGCAACCAATTGAAATTGACCTACAACAAAGCGCGTCAAGCTGCGATTACCGGAGAAATCCTCGAAATCGTCGGTGGAGCCGAAGCTTTGAAAGGATAAACAAAAAACACACACGTGAAAGAGCCGGACATTTGTTCGGCTTTTTTATTTTTGGAAAATGGAAGTCGGAAAAATCTATGCCGTAACGCACTGATTTGAGGTTGTAGCCGAGATAGCGACAACAGTGAGAATCAAACGCAATCCATCCGACAAAATCCAGGTGAAAATGCACAGCGGCATGCGAGGTGAAATCGTGGTTCTGTTTCTGATTTGGCTCGTGATTCTGGTCCTTTCGGCGGCGACCGGCGAAAAAATGGCAGGGATTACGTCCGGCATTTTCCCGCTGACAATTGCCTGGTTCCAATTCATTTTTCGCGCCCAACAGGAAATCCTGCAAAAAAGCATCAAAAACCACCTCAAAAGGTCTTAAATGTTAATTAAAATGGTGATAACGGGCGCTTAAGACTTCGACTTTCCCGCGCGAAATGGCTATTTTTGTCTATTAGCGAAATTTCACCTTTACGTGTACAAAAGCCTTTTCAAACAGACTGCGATTTACGGACTAGCCACGGTTTTACCGCGAATGCTGAGTTTTCTGTTGGTGAAATTGTACACCGACAAATTGCCCAAAGGCGAATACGGCGAAGTGAGCATCGTAATGGCGTGGATGGTTTTCCTCAACGTTGCGCTCTCGTACGGTTTTGAAACCGGTTTTTTCCGCTTCTACAATTCCGAAAAAGACAAATCGAACGTCGTCTCGACTTCGACAATCTCGATTTTTTGGTCTTCCTTGATTTTCCTCGGACTCGCACTTTTGCTGCGAAACAGCATTGCCGATGGCGTGAACGTCGACGCGTCTTACATCACTTACGCCATCTGGATTTTGGTTTTGGACGCGCTTGTCGTAATCCCATTCTCGAAACTTAGAGCCGAACAAAGGCCGATGCGTTACGCAGCAATCAAGATCGGAAATGTCGTGGTCAACATGGGTTTGAACCTCGTTTGCCTTTTGTGGCTTCCGGGTTTTGCCGATCGCAATCCCGACAGTTTCATAAGCAGTTTGTATGTCGAGAATTTCGAGGTCGGATACATTTTTATGTCGAACCTGATCGCGAGTTTCCTCACGTTCGTGGTACTTTCACCTGATTATTTCAAGATCAATTGGCACATCGACCCAAAGCTTTGGAAGCGAATGATGCAATACGGCCTTCCGATTTTCTTCGCCGGAATCGCATTCGCCGTAAACGAGCATTTCGACAAAATCCTACTTGAGAAAATTCTTCCCGCCGGCGTCGGAAAAGATCAGGCGGGCGTTTATTCGGCCTGCTACAAACTAGCGCTTTTCATGACTTTGTACGCGACGGCTTTCCGTTTGGGAATCGAACCGTTCTTTTTTAGCCACGCCGGAAACGACAACGCCAGGCAAACCTACGCGGTCATCACCAAATATTTCGTGATTTTCGGATCGCTCATTTTGCTGTCGGTGGTAATCTTCGCCGACGTTCTCAAGATTTTCCTGTTGAGCAACCCCGATTATTGGGAAGCGATGAAAGTCGTGCCGCTGATCATCGTGGCGAACTTCTTTTTGGGCATTTACACGAACTTGTCGGTTTGGTACAAATTGATTGACAAAACGCACATCGGCGCTTACATTTCCATCGTTGGAGCGATCGTCACCTTGGCGCTTAACTTCTTCCTGATTCCCATTTTCCAAAAAAAATCGGGAGACGGTTACATGGGTTCGGCCATTGCCACGATCGCCGCCTATGGAACGATGATGATCATTTCGTACACGATGGGCCAAAAGCATTACGAAATCCCATACGACATGAAAAAAATCCTGGTTTATCTCGGGCTTTCGATAGGATTTTCATTTATCGCATTTTACGTTTTCCGGGAAAATTATTTCGTCAACATACCGCTTTTGCTCATTTTCACAGGTTTTGTCTATTACAGCGAGCGCGAAACTTTAGAAAGGATCTTAAAGCGCAAATCGAGAACGAAAAAAATGGAAATATGAAGCTGGAACCCGCTGCCCGCTTTTAGCTTTCTGGCAAAACGCTGCATTTGCAACGCCTTGAGACGAGCTTCCTTCGGTCGCTGTCGCAATTCGGCAAAAGCAAGCGTTTTCCTGCAAAAGGCTAACCGCTTGCATCGGGGCTAAATCGGCAAACAACAAGAATCGAGACAACATGAAAATAAACATTATCAACAACTCCGGAACCGAACTCCCTGAATACGCAACAATCGCCTCAGCAGGAATGGACGTGCGAGCCGTACTATCGGAACCAATCTCGTTAGCACCTTTAGAGCGCACGATCGTCAAGACAGGATTGTTCATCGAATTACCAATCGGATACGAAGCGCAAGTGCGTCCGCGCTCAGGTTTGGCTTTCAAGAACGGCGTTACCGTCTTGAATTCTCCAGGCACGATAGACGCTGATTACAGAGGCGAAATAGGTGTAATTTTGGTAAATTTATCTAACGAGGAATTTACTGTCAACAATGGTGACAGGATTGCTCAACTAGTAATCGCTAAGCACGAACGCGCTGAGTGGGTCGAGGTTGAGAGCCTTGGTGAAACTGCTCGTGGTGCGGGCGGTTTTGGGAGTACTGGAACTTTGTAATTCAAAATTCGTTGTTCGTTAATCGTTATTCAAAATTCAATATCTACGCCTTAAAATTTGTACACGCCATGAAAAAATTTGATTTACACGAAAGATTAATTGATTTTGCCGTAATGGTTATTGAGATATCAAAAGGGATTGAAAATTCAAAACCCGGCAATCATTTGTCGGGGCAAATTATCCGATAAGGAACAGCGCCATCACTGAATTATAGCGAAGCACAAAGTGCCGAATCAAGAAATGATTTCATACACAAAATGTCGATTGTTCTAAAAGAATTAAGAGAAACATTTTCCTGCCTTAAAATATTGGAGAGGGCGAATTTGTGTTTACTAAAAGAAAATAAGCTCATAGAAACGCAAGTCGAAGCAAATGAACTAATCGCAATTTTTGTAAAAAGTATTGAGACATCTAAAAAGAAATTAGTTTAATAACGAATAACGAATAACGAATAACGAATAACGAATAGCGAATAACGAATAGCGAATAACGAATAACGAAGTTTTATATAAAAATGAAAATAATTGTACCAATGGCAGGACGCGGTTCACGCCTTCGCCCACATACGCTCACAATCCCAAAACCGTTGATTCCAATCGCCGGAAAACCAATCGTGCACCGTTTGGTCGAAGACATCGCGGGCGTGATCAATCAGGAAATCGAGGAAATCGCGTTCATCATCCACAAAGATTTCGGGACACAAGTCGAGACAGATCTCGTCGCGATCGCCGAAAAATTGGGAGCGAAAGGCACGATCTATTACCAGGAACAACCGCTGGGAACGGCTCACGCGATCATGTCGGCCAAAGAATCAATGAGCGGACCGATCGTCGTGGCTTACGCCGATACACTATTCCGTGCCGATTTCACGTTAGATACAACCGCCGACAGCGTAATCTGGGTAAAGCAAGTCGAGGATCCAAGCGCGTTCGGAGTCGTAAAGCTCGACGGAGACAGCATCACAGATTTCGTCGAAAAGCCAAAAGACTTTGTGTCAGACTTGGCCATCATCGGAATCTACTATTTCAAGTCGGGAGAAACACTGCGTTCGGAATTGCAATATCTGCTTGACAACGACATCACAAAAGGAGGCGAATACCAACTCACCGACGGCCTCGAAAACATGAAACTGAAAGGTTTGCGCTTCGTGCCGGGAAAAGTCGACGAATGGATGGACTGTGGAAACAAGAACGTAACGGTCGAAACCAATTCACGTCTGTTGGGATTTTTGCACAAAGACGGAGAGAATTTGGTAAGCGACGAAGCAAAAATCGAGAACTCGACAATCATTCCGCCGTGTTTCATCGACAAAGACGTGATCCTGATCAACTCGACCGTCGGCCCGAACGTTTCGTTGGGAAAATCGACTCACGTGACAGACAGCACGATCAAAAACAGTCTTGTCCAAACGCACGCGCACATCAAGAACGCTAACCTCGACAACGCCATGATTGGCAACCACGCGAGTTTTGACGGGAATTTCACAAGCATAAGCATCGGAGATTACTCCGTTTTGGAATAAAACATGAAGCGATTCGCCTACATAATCTTACTCGGACTTTGCCTCCAGACCCAACTTTCGGCCCAAATCCAAGAGCCGGAAGACGTGGCTATGGAGGCGAATGAATTCCGCAATAACTTCTACGAATCGCTCAAGCAAAAAGGCATCGAGAATTACGACAAGGCAATCAGCGCTTTGCAGAAATGCCAAAAACTCGAGCCTAACAATCCCGTGGTTTTCTTTGAGCTCGGCAAGAATTATCTAGCTCAAAAAGACTACAAGAAAGCGTACGACAGTTTCGAACAAGTCACTAAGATCGATCCGAAGAACAAATGGGCTTGGGTCGGAATGTACGATGTCTGTTACGAAACAAAAGACTACAACCAAGCGATCGTCATCGTCAGGAAACTCATCGAATTCAAGAGCGAATACAAGGAAGATCTGACTTCGCTATACATGAACACGCAACAGTTCGACAAGGCTTTGGTCTTGATAAACGAACTCAACGAAACCGTCGGAACGAACGATTTGCGCGACAATTACAAGTCGGCGATCATGAAAGATCCAAAGTTTCAGGGTTCGGAAATCTCGAATCTGCTTGACAAGATCAAAGGCAATCCAAAAGACGAATCGAATTACGTGACTTTGATGTTCTTGTATTGGGATTCGAATCAGGATGCAAAAGCGCTCGAGATCGCACAAAAACTCGAGAAAGCTGTTCCAGGTTCCGATTGGGCGCAAATCAGTCTGTTCAAATATCATCTGACGAAAGCCGACGGAACAAAAGCCGTAAAATCGATGAACCAGATTTTGGCCAGCAAAAAAATCGACAACAAGATCCGCCATCGCGTCATGAACGAATTTCTGTTGTTCGCCAAAGACAAACCTGAATTCGATGCCGATCTGCAAAAGGCGATCGCCTACTTCGAGAACGATAAGGAAGTCAAGGTTGCCAAAGAAATCGGGAAGTTCTATCATTCGAAAAAGCAATGGGAGCAAGCCATCAAATATTACGAGCAACATCTGAAATCAGAACCAGGCGACATGGAAGCGATCATGTTGGTGCTCGACGCTTACCTCAACAAGCCTGATTATGTCTCGCTTGGTGAAAGAGCCGAAGGTTTGGTGGAATCGTATCCGCTTCAGCCACAATTTTATTTTTATGCCGGATTGGCCTACAATCAGCAGAAAAAATTCAAGAAAGCCAAGGATTTACTCGAAACTGGCCTGGATTATGTAGTGGACGACAAGCAGCTGGAAGCCAATTTCCACATCCAGCTTGGGGAAGCCTTCAACGGCCTGGGCGACCAAAAGAAAAAAGAAGAGCATTTCATTAAGGCCGAAAAACTGATAGAGAAGAAGAAATGAGAATTTACGCCCTGATTTTGAGCGCCGTTTTAGTTGTCGGATGCAAAACCGCGCAACCCACGACAGCCGTCACACCAACGAAAACGCCGGCAACGCCCGAAGATACAGAACTTGCAAAAGTGATTTCCGGACATTATTCCGATGCGAAGGACTTCAAGACCTTGGCCATCAAGGCTTCGGCCCGATACAAAGACGACGATCAGACGCAAAACGTGAGCGCCGACATCAGGATCGAAAAAGACAAACAGATTTTCGTGAGCATAAGATTCTTGGGAATCACGATGGCAAAAGCGTTGATTACGCCAAACGAAGTCAAGTATTACGAGAAAATCAACGGTACTTTCTTCGAAGGAAATTACGAAGCTTTAAGTCGTTGGCTCGGAACTTCTCTCGACTATGACAAAGTGCAGAATTTGCTCATCGGACGTGTTTTGGACGATCTGAACAAGGGAAAATACAAAAGTTCGGTCGAAGGAAATCTCGTGAAACTGACCGACAATTCTAATCCGAAAACACAAAAAGCGTATTACTTCGAGCCCGGATCGTATTTGATAAAGAAAGAGAACGTGAACCAACCACAGCAAAATCGCAGCCTCGAGGTGAATTATCCGGGTTTCAACAAATTTGCCCAAGCGAATCTTCCGGCAAAAATCTTGCTTGAAGCCATTCAGCCAAAAGGAAAAACAAACATCAGCATCGAATACAACGGAGCGACTTTCAACGAAAATCTCCAATTTCCATACAGCGTTCCCGAAGGTTACGAGCGCGTCAACCTCGACTAATCGCACAAAAAGACACCATGACCAAACAATTAGCCATTCTTTTCTTTTTACTGTTTTCGGTGACGGCATTTTCCCAATCGGAACAACAGAAACTGGAGAAACGCAAGGCGCAGATCCAACGCGAGATTGCCGAGAAACAGGAAAAACTCGATGCGATGCGTTCTCAGGAAAAGTCCATCAACAGCCAGATCGACATCCAAAAAGAGAAAATCAAGCTCAAGGAAAAACTCATCCACACGACCGAAAAACAAACCCGTCTTTTGAACGACGATCTGTATTTGACGCAACTCAAGATCAACAAACTCAAGAAGGAACTCGTCGTGATCAAGGAAGATTATGCGGCGATGATCATAAAATCGTACAAGAGTCGTTCGGTGCGAAGTCGTGCGATGTTCATTCTGTCGTCCGCAAACTTTCTTCAAGCCTACAAACGCGCCCAATACATGAAGCAATATGCGAGTTATCGCAAGGCACAAGGCGAGGAAATCAGCGAAAAGACGACTGAATTGGTCACTTACAACACGCACATCGAAGCCCAAAAAGCCGAAAAGCAAAAGTTGCTGCGGGAAAACGAGAACGAGCGAAAAGAGTTGGTCAAAGAGAAACAGGAGCAGGAAGTTCTTATGGGTTCCATCCAAAAAGACAAGAAAAAGATTGTCGCCGAAATCAAGAAATACCAACAAGAAAGCCGAAACATAGACCGCAAAATTGACCGCCTGATCCAAAAAGCGATCGAGGAAGCCAACCGGAAAGCGGCATTGGCGGCTGCGAAATCCAGTCCGTCGAAAGCGTCTGCAGTAAAAGCGAAAGTGGCCGAGGCGCCAAGTAAAATCGTCCTGACACCAGAAGCAAAAGTCGTCGCCGACAATTTCAGATCAAACAAAGGAAGTTTGCCATGGCCGGTAGAACGCGGCGTTGTCAGCCTCGGATATGGCGATCAACAGCACCCACTTTACCGCTCACTGACGGTTCACAACAGCGGAGTCGAAATCACCACCGACGATGGTGCAAGCGCGAGAGCGGTTTTTGGAGGAGAAGTGATAAGCGTAATCGTGATTTCGCCAGTGAACAAGGCCGTAATCATCCAGCACGGAGATTATTTTACGATCTATCAGAACCTGAGTTCAGTAAATGTCGATAAAGGCGACAAGGTCAAGATCAAACAGACATTGGGCAAAATCAGAACCAACGGCGACACAGGCAAAACTACGCTGAAATTCCTGATAAAACAGAATACGGTTTACAACAATCCGCAGACTTGGTTGTCGGGAATGTAGTTTTCACAGGAAATCTAAGGTCTTGAAATCAATAAATTTTTGATTGGACAGATTTGTCTTTGATAACAAACCTCAAAGGTTTTTAGGCCTCTGAGGTTTGTTGTTTTTAGATGGAATATGATTTCTTACAGTTACCTACATTTAACAAAAACTACAGATTTTCTGTAAACGGCCGATTCCAAAAATCCCGAAATTACCTTCAGGGAAGGGGCCAATGTTTATCCCTACAAAATTTTGAAACGACTTGATTACAGATTTTCTGTAAAAATCGTTAAATGAAGGTTTCGTGAATTTGACAGGAATATTTTCAGATGCGGCCAGATTCGAATTTGTATCCGACCACAAACCTCAAGGCTTCAAAACCTCTGAGGTTTTTCGTTTTTAGAAATCCTATTTCCTACAGGACCTACATTTAACAAAAACTACAGATTTTCTGTAAACGGCGTATTCCAAAAATCCCGAAATTACCTTCAGGGAAGGGGCCAATGTTTATCCCTACAAAATTTTGAAACGACTTGATTACAGATTTTCTGTAAAAATCGTTAAATGAAGGTTTCGAGAATTTGACAGGAATACTTTCAGATGCAGCCAGATTCGAATTTGTATCCGACGAAAATTAACCTTCAAACAAAGCTTTCAACTCGGTAGCTTCGTGCGGTTTCATTTTTCCAGCCAGGACCAAACTGAGTTGTTTGCGTCTCAAAGCTGCGTCATATCGCTCTTTTTCCAATTCTGTTTCGGGTAAAATGGGTGCCACTTCAACCGGACGACCTGTATCGTCGACGGCTACAAATGTATAAATCGCCTCGTTCGCCTTTGTCCGGACGCCAGATTCGCGATCCTCGATCCAAACATCGATAAAGATTTCCATCGAACTCTTGAAACTTCTCGAAACCTTCGACTCAATCGTGACAACGCTTCCTAAAGGAATCGAGCGATTGAAAGCCACGTGGTTCACCGAAGCCGTAACGCAAACCCGACGCGAGTGACGGCGAGCGGTAATACTCGCAGCTCTGTCCATTCGGGCGAGCAATTCGCCTCCGAATAGGTTGTTCAATGGATTGGTCTCGCTCGGCAAAACCAAGTCGGTTAAGGTCGTAAGTGATTCAGATGGATGTTTTGGTAACATGTCTTTTTTTGGCAAAGGTAAAGCAAGGCCACAAAAAATCCCGAACGCGTCGGGATAAATGTTAAAAGTCTTTGATCATCAACCAAGCCTGAGGGTCGGTTTTCTGTCTTATCGAATTCATTTCGCTCACGGCTTCGGCTTTTGAGGAAAAACTTCCATATAAAACCGGATAAAGTCCGTGGCGGTTTTGCGGAATGCGCTTCGACTTATAACCCAATCCTTTCAATTGCGCGCAAGCTTTGTCAGCATTCTCCGGACTTCTGAAAACTCCGGCCACGACATGATAGCGCATTTTCTCTTCTTTTACGGCCAAAGTCACCGCCGGCAAAGGAACGTCTATAAAGAAAGTGGCTTCCTGAATTTTGTCCTGGACTTGCTTTTGTACTTCGGTTTCCACAAGTTGCGTTTGGCGCTCGATTTGTGCGTCGTAAAGTTTCGAACCTCCGAATCCTGCAAGTCCCATGGCCAAGACAAAAACCGCTGCATAACGCAAATATGGTCGGCGCTGTTTGGCTTCGGGCGTGAACGCGATTGGTGCTTTTTCCTCGAGAATCTCGACCTCTTTTTTGTAGGTTTCGCGCTTTACGGCAGGAGACACGAAAGAGCTTAGTCCGAAAGCTTCGGTCAGGTAATTCAAATTGTCCGACGGATAAAAAACAATGTTTTTCTCGCTGTTCAAAGACAACTCTCCGATGTTCTTCAACGTGAAGCGTCCGTTTACCTCCAGAATATTTTTCCAGATGGAAACTTCGTTGTGAATCGCGGCCACGGCCATTTCATAGGAATATTTCTCCGCGAAAGCGATATGGTTGGCCAAAAGACCGTCGTTGTTTTTCAAGTGCGAATTGAACACAACCAACTTTTTCGGCGGATAGAACGCACTGGACGACTCATGCAGTTGCGCAGACTGGTATTCGGTCAAAAAAGCGCCGAATCCCGGAACCGTAACGCATTGATATCGGTACAAAAGCTGGGAAATGTAGTGTTCAATCTTCATAGAAACAAAATTATGCAATGCGAGCCGCTGTCAAAATTTTATCCACAATTTTTATTAACAATCCAACCGAAAATTTATACATTTCAGCTTCAATCATTTACTATGCGCCACGAAGAATTAGTATCCATTTTAGCCTTGCAAAGAGTAGAAGGCGTGGGCGACGTTATCGCCAAAAAACTGTTTTCCAACTTCAATTCGGTCGAAGAAATCTTTTGTGCCGATGCCAAAAAATTCAGAGAAATCGGCCTGAGTCCAAAGTTGCTTGCGGGCTTCAAAGATAAGTCGATTTTCGAGAAAGCTAAAGCCGAAGCCGATTTTATCCAAAAATCGAATATCAAGGTAACGACGTTTCTCGAAGACGATTATCCGGATCGCCTCAAACATTGTTACGATGCGCCGTTACTGCTTTTCTCGACGGGAAACATCGACCTCAAAAACAGGAAGATCATCAGCATTGTCGGAACGCGCAAAGCCACGGCTTACGGCAATGATTTCACGCACAGATTGCTGTCTGAACTCTCGCCTCTGAATCCGATAATCGTAAGCGGATTCGCCTACGGAATCGACATCATCGCGCATCAGGCGGCAATCGAGAACGGTTTGCAGACAATCGCGGTTTTGGGCAATGGGCTCAATCAGACGTATCCGAAAGCCCACAAAAAGTTTCTCAAACCTATAAATGAAAATGGCGGTTTTTTGTCAGAATTTTGGTCGGATGCGTTTCCTGCTCCGGAGAATTTTGTCAAGAGAAACCGCATCGTCGCCGGAATGTCCGAAGCCACGATCATTGTAGAATCGGCCGAAAAAGGCGGATCATTGATCACGGCAAATCTCGCCAACGACTACAACCGCGAGGTTTTTGCCGTTCCGGGTCGCACGACAGATTCCGTCAGCCAAGGTTGCAACCAACTTATCAAAACGCAGCGCGCCCATCTAATGACGAGCGCGGCAGATTTGGTCTATATCATGAATTGGGATTTGCAGCCGAAGCCAAAACCCGTTCAAAAGCAGCTGTTCGTTTCCTTGTCGGACGAAGAAAAACGCATTTACGACTATTTGTGCGACAGACGCGAATTGCTCGACACGATCGCGATCGAAAACAGCATCCCGATTTCGAGATTGTCATCGATGTTGCTTACGATGGAACTCAAAGGCGTGATAAAACCGTTGCCCGGAAAGCTTTTTGAAGCTGTGTGATT
This sequence comes from Flavobacterium sp., assembly GCF_004295795.1. GTDB lineage: Bacteria > Bacteroidota > Bacteroidia > Flavobacteriales > Flavobacteriaceae > Flavobacterium. Next base: position 146,702 of record NZ_SEBR01000007.1, read on the forward strand.
ATTCGTACCCGAGTTTGTGGCGCACACGTGTCAGAACACCATTGGCAATCACAGAGGCGCGTTCCGAACCGATCTTGAGCAATCTGTCGACTTCCGCGCGATCATTAATATAGCGGTTGTATTTCTCGCGAATGTCCTGAAACTTTTCGACGATCAGTTCGAACAGGATTTGCTTGGCGTGGCCGTAACCGAAATCGCCATTCGGATTTTTGTATTTCTCGCGCAATCCGGCGATTTGAGCTTCGGAAGCCATCAACTGGTAAATCGCGAAAATCTTGCAGGTTTCGGGATTTTTGGGGGCTTCCAAAGGCGTGCTGTCGGTTTCGATCGACATGACTTGTTTGCGCAAGGCTTTGTCGTCAAGGAAAATATTGATGATGTTGTTGGCCGATTTGCTCATTTTCCCGCCGTTCGTGCCCGGAACCAACTTGGTGTCTTCGTGCGTGAATGGCTCGGGCAACACGAAAGTCTCACCCATTTGGCTGTTGAAGCGTGAAGCGACGTCGCGAGTGATCTCGATGTGTTGCAATTGGTCTTTTCCGACGGGAACGAATTCGGCGTCATAAAGCAAAATGTCCGCAGCCATCAACATCGGATATGTGAAAAGTCCGGCATTCACGTCAGACAATCTATCGGATTTATCCTTGAACGAATGCGCCAAAGTGAGACGCTGAAACGGGAAAAAACAACTCAAATACCAAGACAACTCGGCGGTTTGCGGAACATCGCTTTGTCTGTAGAAAATCACTTTCTCGATGTTCAGTCCGCAGGCAAGCCAAGCCGCGGCCGTGCTGTAAGTATTGTTTCTCAAGGTTTCCCCGTCTTTGATTTGCGTGGCCGAATGCAGATCGGCAATAAACAAAAAAGACTCGTTTTCAGGTTTGTTGGACAATTCGATCGCCGGAAGAATCGCGCCCAAAAGGTTGCCCAAATGCGGAGTTCCGGTGCTTTGTACTCCTGTAAGAATTTTGGCCATTTCGTGTGATTTTGCGCAAATTTACGCCTTTTGCCAAATGTAACCGCGTTTGACTATTTTTGGAAATATGAAAATCTTCAAATACGCTTTCTGGATTTTGTGGCGCGTCTGGTTTTATTTCCTGATGGCCATTCCGATTATTGCACTTTCGCCGTTTTTACTGGTGGCGATCAGCAAGGAAAAATGGTATCCATATTTCTTCGTGATGGCTCGCATTTGGGGCAAATTCATCCTTTTCGGAATGGGATTCTGGTACAAGGTGAACCGCGAGGACGAACCCGAACCAGGGAAAAGCTACATGTTCGTGGCCAATCACACATCCATGACAGATATTATGCTGATGTTGGCCGTAGTTCGCAATCCGTTTGTTTTTGTCGGAAAAAAGGAACTTGCAAAAATTCCCGTCTTCGGATTCGTATACAAAAGAACCTGCATTTTGGTCGACAGGACAAGTCCGAAAAGCCGAAAAGAAGTTTTCGAACGCGCACAAAAGAGACTGGAACAAGGTTTGAGCATCTGTATTTTTCCCGAAGGCGGCGTTTCCGATGACGAAACCGTATTGCTTGACGCGTTCAAGGACGGCGCTTTCCGGCTGGCGATCGAACACCAAATTCCCATTTTTCCGATCACTTTCCACGATAACAAAAAGCGTTTTTCGTTCGCGTTTTTCAGCGGAAGTCCGGGTAGGATGCGCGCGACGCTTCACCACGAAATTCCTACTACTGGACTTTCGGACGACAACAAATCTGACATAAAAGAACTTCGCGACAAAACGCGCCAGGTGATTTATCACGAGTTGCTTCGGGTGCGATCAAAATAAAAAAGAGCATCTCGGCCAAGACGCTCTTTTGAAGTTATTTCCCGAAAGAAACAACACGAAACTTAATTGTAACCAACTAACTAATATCAAAAACGGTAGTTCAGTCCTGTGTACAAACCGAAAAAATACGGCTTGAAATTCCCTGATTCCGTGTAAGTGTTCAACTGGTATTTGAACATCGGCTCAAAATTGAACTGTAGCGATTTCAAAATGTTGTATCGCATTCCAATCCCGATGTTCGTACTGAAACTCATATCGTTGAGGTTGTTCGCCTGGCCAACCTGCATTTGATTGCCGTCTGAAACCAACGCAACCTCGTTCTGGTTCAAAAATAAAGTACTGAAACCTCCAATCACGTCGATTCCGAAACGCTTGTCGAGCAATTTGTAACTCAATTCAAGCGGCACTTCGAGATAACCTGTCTTTTGGCTCAAACTGCTGCTGAATTCCTTCATGACCAATCCGCTGTTTGTAAACTCGATCGGAGCGCTTTCGTTCTTGTTCTGGATTCTCAAAAACGCGCCTTGAACGGTAGGTTTCACGTGTTGCAATTGCTGTCTTCCAACTGTAGATTGCGAGGCCACGACATTATTTGTATTGTATTCGAAAGCGAGTGAATTCACGCCGGTTCTAACCGTGAGCCTTTTATTGAGTGCATAACCGACGCCCAATCCGTATGAAATTTGCGTCTTGAAATCTTTCTCGTTGCCGGCGAAACGGGAATCAATCGGGGAACCGTTCGAATTTGAACTCGAATAAATAGGGGCAACCCTTGGTGAGACTTGCCACCTATTCATTTTCGGTTCGTTTTGGGTAACTGACTTGCTTTTTTCTTTTTCAATGTTTAGCAATTCTTCCAGTGCATTGGGTTTAGCCGCCATAGCAAGAGCGGTGGAATCCTTTTTGATATCGTCGATTTTCGCGGCGATAGCTTGGGTCGAAGTCGTTGTTTTCGCAGTTACCTCTTGGTTGTGTTGCTCGGTTTGTCCCGATTGGTTGTTCTCGTTTACAGCAATTTTCTCGTTATCAATAATATTTACGTTGTTTTTGTACTTGTCGGATTTATTGGATTTTGAATCGTTTTGGGCAATTTGTTCCGAATTTTCAGCATTGGCCGATTTTGATTTTCCGTTTTTGGCTTTCGCCGATTTTTCGCCCGCCGACGCGTATCTGATGTTCTCCGATTCCGACGGATTCAGACCACTTCCCGAAGTGCCGATCTTGTTTTTTCCGACCGAATTTCTCTTTTTGCCTTTGGCGTTTTTCTCCGGATACAAAGCGATTCCCGAATTCTCCTGACGTATCCCAGAAGCATTGCTGCCCGAAGTATTCCCGTCTTGAGCGCTGTTTTTCAACTTGACATTCGCTCTGTTTTTGACCGTTTTCGCGTTGGTTTCCGTGACGGCGTTGTCTGGAATCGCAAAGTCGGTTGAACGTGTTGTTTTGGAACGTTTCGCTGATTTTGTTTCCGATGGATTTTTGTCTGACGCACTCGCATCGGTATTGGCTCCATCTGAAGAAATTCCGTCCGAAGAAGTCGTTCCCGAAGCCTTTCCGCCTGAATTTCCATTATCGGTTACCGCATTTCCGGGCTCGCCGAACGTTTCGCTTCCGACAGGAGAAACCGAATTTCCGTCTCCCGATTTATTATTGTTCGCGCCTCCGTTTTCAGGAGCCGTAACCACTTGATTTCCATTCAAATTCTTGCCTGGACTTGCATTCCAGTTCCAAACGACCAGCGTTCCGATCAGGAAAATAGCAGCCACTCCGGTCAATTGAAACCAGATCGGGATGACTCTTCGGCGTTTTTTCTCCTCAAGTCTCGCTTCTATGTTCTTCCACGCCAATTCCGATGGCTCCGCCTCGAAATCCTTGAATTTTTCCTGGAATAGGCGGTCGAGGTTTTTTCTCTCGCTCATTTCGCAGAGGGTAATTTATGTGTATGGTAATTATCAACTTTCTCTTTCAAAATCATTCTCGCTCGCGCCAGGTTCGATTTCGATGTTCCCACGGTAATTCCTAGCATTTCAGCTATTTCCTTGTGTGGATATCCGTCGACTACGTAAAGGTTGAAAACCAGTCTGTAGCGGTCGGGCAGTTCCTGGATGATCCTCATTAGAAAATCAAGCGGAATATCGTCATCGTCGATCTCTACATCGACTTCTTCATCGGCTATGTCTTTGTTGGCCATGTCCAGATAAGTCACGTTTCTGTATTGCTGCAGCACGTTGTTTACCATCACGCGTTTCATCCAACCTTCAAAAGAACCTTTAAAATTGTACTGTCCGATCTTATTGAAAATGATCACGAACCCGTCTTGGAAGTTGTCTTCCGCTTCGGCGTAATTTCTGGAATACTTGAGGCAAACGGCAAACAACTTCGACTTAAATAGTGTATAAAGTTGCTCTTGCGCTTTCCTGTCGTTATTCCTGCAATCATTAATGAGCTGTTCTAAACTCAAAATCGGGCAGATTTAACATTATTCTACAACAGAGTCAATTTCAAGAAAAGTGGGCAATCCGTTCGAATCCTCGCCGGTCCAGAACTTGAAATGATAAGTTCCGGCAACGGTAGGCATGAAATTGAGCGGCACATCATAGACGACACTTGAATCATCTATGCAGTTGCTTTCGTTGAACTTGATACATCTGACCGAAATGGTTTGTGTAAAATTGTCAGACTCCGTGTAAAATCCGTTAAAGATGTGACAGTCGGTCGGTCTGCGATATTTTACCTGAATCGTAGCCATTTGTCCCAAAATCATGGTTTCCGGTACAGTTGCGTCTTCTACTTGCACCATATACGCCTGAGATTTTGGCTCATCGGATATACTACAAGACGCGACGGTAATCGCCAATAAGAAAAAGAACAGCTTTTTCATTCTCAAATTTTCTAATCTTTTCATCAGATGCAGCAGTTTTAAAAAGGTTGCGTCAAAAAAGTAAAAAAAATAAAAAAAGCCCGAATTGGGCTCTTTTATCAGTTGCTTTGTTCCTTGATCTTGACTTTGATCTTGTTTTCAAGCTCGTCCGCGAGTTCCGGATTGTCTTTTATCATCACTTTCACGGCGTCACGTCCTTGTCCTAATTTGGTATCGCCGTAGCTGAACCAAGATCCTGATTTTTTTACGATTTCATATTCAACAGCCAAATCGAGGATTTCACCCACTTTCGAAACACCTTCTCCATACATGATGTCGAATTCGGCGAATTTGAACGGTGGAGCGACTTTGTTTTTCACGACCTTCACCTTGGTGCGGTTTCCTATCACGTTGTCTCCGTCCTTGATTTGCGACGAGCGGCGAATGTCCAAACGAACCGAAGCGTAGAACTTCAAGGCATTTCCACCCGTAGTCGTCTCGGGATTTCCGAACATCACACCAATTTTCTCACGCAACTGGTTGATGAAAAACACCGTGCAGTTCGTCTTGCTGATCGTGGCGGTAAGTTTTCTCAAAGCCTGCGACATCAAACGCGCGTGCAATCCCATTTTGGAGTCGCCCATCTCGCCTTCAATTTCGCTCTTTGGCGTAAGTGCGGCAACCGAGTCGATGACGACGATGTCGATCGCTCCCGAACGGATCAGGTTTTCGGCGATCTCCAAAGCTTGTTCTCCGTTGTCTGGTTGAGAGATGATTAGTTCTTCTATATCAACGTGGAGTTTTTCGGCATAACTTCTGTCGAAAGCGTGTTCCGCATCGATGAAGGCTGCGATTCCACCTGCTTTTTGCGCCTCAGCGATCGCGTGCAACGTGAGTGTCGTCTTGCCCGAAGATTCCGGCCCGTAGATTTCTATGATACGACCTCTTGGGTAGCCGTTTACACCAAGCGCAAGGTCGATTCCAAGCGATCCCGATGGAATGACTTCGACTTCCTCGACGGCCTTGTCGCCCATTTTCATGACCGTTCCCTTGCCGTATGTTTTATCTAATTTATCTAGTGTTAATTGTAGTGCTTTTAGTTTGGCATCTTTCTCTGAACTCATTTTTCCTGGCTCTAAAATCGTTAGTAAAATTTCGTAAATGTACTCTTTTTTCGTTTTTGTGATTGACAACCCAAACGTTACTTTTCCACAACAAAAAAGCAAAAACAACCCAATGGTTTAAATGGCTTGTAATGAATTGGATGGCGAAAATATCGGGTTGTTTTTTGGTGTTCCGCGGAAGTGTGAAATTAAGCGCCAACTTCCACTTTCCATTACAGATTTTCTGTAAAAAATGTTAAAAGGAGGTATTGCCAAAAGTTTTCCCAAAACCTTGCGGCAACAACTGACAAAACCATATTTTCTACTTACTTTTGCCGAGATTTACCCAATGGCATGGAGAAAATTATTTCGTACCCAATTTCGGTCGTCTACTATTTCTTTTTCGGACTTTGTCTGCTGGTTTTTCATCCGATTCAATGGATTTGCCTGAAAATCGGATACAATGCGCACAAGAAAAGTGTGGACGTTCTTAATTGGTTTCTTATCGGATGCACGAGGATCATAGGAACGCGATACACGGTCACCGGACGCGAAAAAATCCCAACCGATGTTCCGCTGATCATCGTCGCCAATCATCAAAGCCTTTACGATATCATTTCCATAGTCTGGTTTTTGAGAAAGGTCCATCCGAAGTTCGTATCCAAAAAAGAACTAGGAAAAGGAATCCCAAGTGTGTCCTTCAATCTAAGACACGGCGGATCGATTCTGATAGACAGGAAAGACGCCAGACAGTCGCTTCCGGCAATCAAAGGTCTTGGCGATTACATCGAAAAGTTCAAGCGTTCGGCCGTAATTTTTCCCGAAGGCACGAGAAGCAAGAACGGAGCGCCAAAAGAATTCGCGCAAACGGGCCTGAAAATACTGGTAAAAGCGACACCATCGGCTTACGTTTTGCCGCTTACGATCAACAATTCGTGGAAAATGGCCAAGTTCGGTTACTTTCCGCTAGGACTTGGAAATCATCTGAAATTCACGGTACACGAACCGATTTCCGTAGCGAACCACGGCTTCGAGGAAATTATAGAATACACCGAAAAAGCCGTCACGTCGGCCATCAAATATTAAATACCACCGAATATGTCAACGAAAAACGTACGTCTGGAAGTCATGCAATTCCTCGAAAAAGATATCGACAGTTTAGTCAGTCAATATCTGATTCCGGTGGAAACCATCTGGCAGCCGTCTGATTTTCTACCCGAGCCCGGAAACGATGATTTCTTCGAAAAAATCAAGGAACTTCGCGAATTGGCAAAAGAATTACCATACGATTTTTGGGTCGTGCTGATCGGCGACATGATTACCGAGGAAGCGCTTCCTACCTACGAATCATGGCTCATGGACGTTGACGGTGTTGGTCAGGTCGAGAGAAACGGCTGGTCGAAATGGGTGCGTCAATGGACTTCTGAGGAGAATCGTCACGGTGATCTTCTCAACAAATACCTTTACCTTTCCGGACGCGTCAACATGCGCGAGATCGAGATGACGACGCAACATCTTATCAGCGACGGATTCGACATCGGCACGGACCGCGACCCTTACAAAAACTTTGTCTACACCAGTTTTCAGGAATTGGCAACCTATATTTCCCACAATCGCGTTTCCCAAATCGCCAAAAAGTACGGAGCGAAAGACCTTTCCAAAATGTGTAAGATGATTGCCGGAGACGAAATGCGTCACCACCATGCTTACAGTGATTTCGTCGATCGTATCTTCAAGGTCGACCCGAGCGAAATGATGTTGGCTTTCCAGCACATGATGAAAATCAAGATCGTGATGCCCGCTCATTTCTTGCGTGAATCCGGAGAGAAAATAAGTTCGGCATTTGAACATTTCTCAGATTCTGCACAAAGGATCGGCGTCTACACAGCGGCAGATTACGTGGACATTTTGCAGAAACTGATTGATCGCTGGGAAATCGGAACTATCACAAATCTTACCGATGAGGCCGAAAAGGCGCGCGATTTCCTGATGAAACTTCCGGCGCGTATGACCAGGATTTCCGAAAGATTGGTCATACCGGCAGAATCACAGATTTTCAAGTGGGTAGAACCGGCTCGCTTGGGATTCTGATGGAAAGCCTGATTGCCAACACGGTAGCTTACGTAAAACAACAATTGCAAGGCGCGGAAGGCGGACACGATTGGTTTCACATCGAGCGCGTCTGGAAATCGGCATTGCATATAGCCGAAGCCGAAAAATGCGATCTTTTGGTTGTTCAACTCGGAGCTTTGTTGCACGACATCGCCGACAGCAAATTCCACGGCGGTGACGAATCCATCGGACCCAAAACCGCAAGATCGTTTCTCGAAAGCCAGAACGCCGACGAGGAAACGATTACCCACGTGATCCATATCATCGAGAACATTTCGTTCAAAGGCGGAAATTTCCAAAAGACTTTTTCTTCAAAAGAACTCGACGTCGTTCAGGATGCCGACCGTTTGGACGCACTTGGCGCCATTGGGATCGCACGTTGTTTCAACTACGGCGGATTCAAAAATCGTCCGCTTTACGATCCCGAGATCAAGCCCAATCTTGGCATGTCGAAGGAAGAATACAAACATTCGGTATCGCCCACGATCAACCATTTTTACGAGAAATTACTGCTGCTCAAGGATAAGATGAACACCGAAACCGGAAAGCGATTGGCCCAAGAAAGGCACGCTTACATGGAAAGTTTTTTGTTACAGTTCTACGCCGAATGGGAAGGTGAAAAATAGCCTAATCGATCAGGTGCGAAATATCTTTTGAAGCGTAGAAATACGACAATCCGTCTCCGTCTCCGCCCATGGCCTCGTGCGTTGCGACCGAAATTTTGAGTTCGGTGACCGCGTAATTTCCGGGCTCGACTTCAGTCAGTGTAAAATTTTGGTGGTGGAACCAAGCCAGGATTTCCGCGATCGGTTGGTCTTGGAACAATCTGAAATCCTGGATCGCCACTGCAATTCCCTCGTGGATTTCCAATTCGGTAAAAGCCTGATTTTTGTCGTAAGTGATAAAAATCGAGTCGCCTTCCTGCGTCAAATCGGAATAAATGTCGCGATTGAGGCTAAAATCGAAATTGCCGTCCTCGTCCTCGAAAAATTCACTGGCGTCAAACGTCGAATTGTCTTCCTCATAAGAAATCTTGAGCGTCTTGCGGATAGCTTCGCGACTCATACCAAAAGCGAGAGTAGCTTCGTTGATCGTGAAGCCGAGATTGGGTTGGTAGGTAATGTCCATAATGTTGTCGTTGTCACCATAAAATTACGGCTTCTGGCGCGATCTGGAAACAGAACGAGTGTAAGATTCGTGCTGATTATCCTAAAATTTTTAAAACATATAACAAATCTGTTATATAACAATTTTGTTATATATTTGTCATTGTTCGATTCAGGATTGATTATTTTCGAATCACTGCTAATCGGCAAATCGAAAAAAAGTGGAAAAGAAAAAGATCACAATAATCGTAGAGAAAACCGGGACGGGATTTTCTGCTTACGCCAAAGAAATGGCTGGAATCGCGACGGCTGCAGATACGATTTCCGAATTGAAAAGCAACATCAACGAGGTGTTGTTCTATCAAATAGAGTATCTGAACGAAAAGGGCGACAAAGTTTCGATCGATGATTTTGAAATTAATTACGTAGTCGATCTGGAACAATTCTTTGATTATTTTTCGGTCATCAACAAATCGGCTTTTGCAGAAAAATACGCCGGAATCAATCAAAGCTTGTTTAGGCAATACACCAAAAAACTCACGCCATTGTCTGACGATCGATTGATCCAGATATCAAACGGCCTGCACAAATTGGCAGATGAATTGAGCGGAATAAGAGTCGCCTGATCGCATAAAAAAAGCCCATTTGACAGGACTTTTCTATATCGATTTTATTCTTTCCGAACTTATTTCCCCAAAAATTCAGGCTTGCGTTTTTCCAAAAAGGCAGTTGTTCCTTCCTTGAAATCCTCGGTTCCGAAACAATAGCCGAAAGCGCGAATCTCGGTTGTGAATCCGTCTGAATCCTTGTCGAATCCGGCGTTTACCGACTCGATTGCCTTTGCGATCGCGATTGGTGCGTTCTTGACGATTTTCTGCGCCAGATCGTTCGCCAAACCTAGCAATTCGGCTTGAGGAACGACATGGTTCACCAATCCCCAAGTTTTCGCTTCTTCGGCAGTCAACATCGCCGCCGACAAAATCATCTCCATAGCCTTTCCTTTACCGACGAGTTGCGGCAAACGCTGCGTTCCGCCGTAGCCCGGAATCACGCCTAAAGTCACTTCTGGCAAGCCCATTTTGGCGTTGTCGGATGCAATCCTGAAATGACAGGCCATGGCCAACTCGAGTCCGCCTCCAAGCGCGAATCCGTTTACGGCCGCGATCACGGGTTTCGAGAAATTCTCGATGAAGTTGAACAAGATGTCGTGCCCGGTCGCTGCCAATGCCGCGCCTTGTTCGTCGTCGAAATCGGCAAATTCGGATATGTCAGCTCCGGCTACGAACGCTTTTTCGCCGCTTCCCGTTAGGATTACTGCGCGAATTTCGCCGTCTTGCTGCAAATCGGTAAATGCTTCGTTGAGTTCCTTGATCGTCGCTTTGTTGAGTGCGTTCAATTTGGTCGGTCGGTTGATCGTTACCGTTGCGATGCGGTCATTTTTCTCGACCAATATGTTTTCAAATGCCATAAGTAATGTGGATTATCGTTGCTGTTGCTTCTTTCGGATTTTAGTCCGTGATGGGAAGTCGCACCTTGAAAATCGTGCCTTTTCCAGGTTCGGTCTCAAAAGTAATACTTCCCTTATAATTCTCGATGATGTTTTTGATGATGCCCAAACCGAGTCCCATTCCGCTGGTTTTCGTGGTGAATTTTGGCTCGAAAATGTGGGGCGCGTTGTATGGTTCGATTCCGAAACCGTTGTCTTCTACCGAAATCACCACGTCTTGGCCAACTCGCTCCACCTTGACCATAACGTGCTTGGGATCGCGGTGTTCCGGGATCGCCTGGATCGCATTTTTGACGAGATTGGTGATAATCCGGATGAGTTGCGTCCGGTCGACCACCGAAATGATCTCGTCTTCGGAAGATTCGAATCGGATAAAATCCTCGTTGAAAATATCCAAAGCCAATTCGACGACCTGAACCACATTGAGCGTTTCGTTCTGTTGCGCAGGCATCGAGGCAAAATTCGAAAAGGCCGACGCGACAGCGCTCATCGTATCGATCTGCTGGATCAAAGTCTGGCTGTAATCGTTGAGTTTCTGCTTTAGATCAGGATCGTTCGGATCGAACTTGCGCTGGAAACTCTGAACGGTCAAACGCATAGGCGTAAGCGGATTCTTGATCTCGTGAGCAACCTGTTTGGCCATTTCGCGCCACGCTTCCTCTCGTTCGGATTGCGCCAATTTCACCGCCGATTTCTCGAGATCGTCGACCATCGAATTGTAAGCTTTTATCAGGGAATCGATTTCGGCGCTGTTCGCCTTGAGGTAGATGCGCTGGTTTTTTTGCAGGAAACTCGTCTCGTTGATTCGGTCGGAAATCGTCTTTAGCGTTTGGGTGATGTAAGTTGAGAGAAAATAGGCGAGCCCGAATCCTATCACAAGCGTAAAGCCGTAAACCTGGCTCAACCGGATCAGGAAATTGCGGAGTTCGTTCTCGTAATAACTGTCGTCTTCCACATACGGAATGTTCAGGATTCCAAGCGGCTTGAACTTGTCGTCCTTGATGATCGAATAGGAAGAACGGTTTTTTACGCCGTCGATATTGGTAATATTCACGTAGCGTTTCTCGATCGAAGATTGCACGAGTTTCATCACCAAAGGCGGAACCGGAGGCGGAACGCTATCAATCGAAAAAGACGATTTGGACGAAATGAGCAGTTTCCCGCTAAGTCCGTAAATGTTGATTTCAAGGTTGTGGATGTCGCTGAGTTCGTGAATCCGATCTTTGAAAATCAACGGCAGATTTTTTGTCGTAAGCGGATAAGTCGTCGTCGAAAGCACGTAATTGATGTGTTCGGTAATCGCATTTTCCTTGTTGACAAGTCTTTCCTGATGGTATTCCTTGGCCTCGTTCTTGAATTGGATAATAGAAATCGTGGCCAGCAAAACCGATGCGACGACGATCAAAACGATCATCGAAAGAAAAATCCTGATTCGGAGCGATATGCTGAAAAGTCCGGCCATTTACGAGTTGTTTTTGTGTCGGATGCGTTTGTAAAAGCGGAATCCGAGCATGATCAGAATCGAAAAAGCCATGATTCCGACAACGCCGTAAATCCAGTTGAAAGCATTTTTGAGAATCACCAAAAACACGACAGCGAACAAGATGATCGTCGCGCCCTCGTTCCACAAGCGCATGAAATTCGACGAATAGTTCACCTCGTCTCTTTGCAGCTGACCAAAGATTTGCTGACATTTCAGTTGGTACAGAATCAGTAGGAAAACGAATCCCAATTTGACGTGCATCCAAGGTTGGTTCAACCATTCGGGCATCAAATACAAAAGCGAAATCGCGAACAGGATCGCCAGAACGCAAGACGGCCAAGTGATGATATACCAAAGCCGATACGTCATGATTTTGTACTGTTTTTGCAGGATTTCTTTCTCGGGCGATGGTTTCGACGCGGCCTCAATCTGGTAAACGAACAATCTCACAATGTAGAAAAGTCCCGCGAACCAAGTGATCACGAAGATTAAGTGAAGCGATTTGAGGTAGTTATAACTTTCCATCGGGCAATTTTTTCAGGGACGCGAAAAGGAAACTTCCGGTGACCAGAACCGATAAGACATCGGCGATGGGAAACGCGACCCATATTCCAAAAATACCAAAATAATCGGGCAAAATCAGGATAAGCGGAATCAGGAAAAATCCTTGTTTGGTAAGCGTCAGAAGCAAAGATTTGATGGCTTTTCCAGACGATTGGAAGTAAGCCGAACCAATCAGCTGGATCGCAATCACGGGCGAAGCGGCAAAAACCCAGCGCAAAGCATTCGGAGTTTGTTTCAAGACTTTCGGATCATCGATGAAAACCGATACGATTTCCTCGGCAAAGATCAAGATCAAAACATAGATCACCACGGCCAATGTCGAAGCCGAAACCAATGAAATCTTGACGATTTTCTGCACGCGATCGAACTTTTTGGCGCCGAAATTATAACCAGCGATCGGCTGGAAACCTTCGGTAATGCCGTTCACCGGAAAAAGCGCGAACATCAACATCCGACTGATGATCCCATAAACCGCAACCGAAGTGTCGCCTCCAAACGAGAACAATTGATGGTTGAGTAAAATCGACAGAACACTGATCACGCTTTGTCGCGCCAATGGAGTAAAACTTAATCCGCCGATTTCTCCGGCAAGTTTGAAATCAGGGACGAAATGCGAAAAGTTGAGTCTGATTTTACTCTTTTTGACAAAATACCAAACCAGATAAATGAATCCGGCGGCGAACGAAAGCGAAGTGGCGAGTGCGGCTCCGAAAACGCCCATGTCCATAACCTTGATGAAAAGCACGTCGAAAACCAGATTCATCACCGACGGCGCGATCATTCCAACCATCGCGTAACGCGCCCGATCTTCGGCACGCATCACCGAATTTCCCATCGCGCTCAAAGCCTGAAGCGGACCGGCGAACAAAAGTGGATAGAAAAATTCTTTCGCGGGTTTCAGGATTTCACCTTGTGCTCCGAATAATTTCAGCATCCAATCGGCATAAAAGTAGCCGGCGAACATCAAAATCAAAGTCAGTATTGTCGTGAGAAGCATTTGGTGAGCGACCGTTTTTTCTGCTTTCCCGTGATTTTTCGCGCCCAAAGCCCGTGAGAGAACAGAGCTTCCGCCAGCGCCGACCGCAAATCCGATGGAAGCCATCAAAAAAATGATCGGCGTCACGACAGTCAATGCGGCAATCGCGATCGATCCGACCCAACGCCCGACGAGAATCGTGTCGGCGAGCATGTTCACCGTCAAAAACAAAATGCCCACAGAAGCCGGAACCGCTTGTCGCATCAGCAATTTTTTCAAATCGCCCGTCCCGAAATCTTCGGCGGTTTCTTGCATCAGGCGAAAATTTTATCCGATTTTGACCAGTCGTTTATCCAGTTCGCGGCCGTTTGCGACCATTCCTCACCGTCGTTCAAACATGGAATCGCCAGGAAATCCTCGCCTCCGTGCGTCTTGAAATCCTCGTTGGCGCGCATGGCGATTTCCTCCAAGGTTTCGAGACAATCGGCTACGAATGCAGGCGTGACGACTGCCAACTTCTTGATTCCGGCGTTCGGCATTTTGTTGATTTCGACATCGGTGTAAGGCTCGAGCCATTTGTCTCCGGCCAAACGCGATTGGAACGTAAGCGAATATTTATCTGCCGGAATTCCAAGTTGTTCGACAACCAAACGCGTCGTTTCATAACATTGGTGGCGGTAACAGAATTTGTGCGCAGGCGAAGGCGTGACGCAACACTTCGAATCGATCTTGCAATGCGATTTGGTGATATCGGTTTTGCGGATGTGTCTTTCGGGAATTCCGTGATACGAAAACAACAAATGGTCGTATTCGAAATTTTCGAGATTTTTCTTGATGAGGTCAGACAGATTTTTGATGTAATCCGGACGATTGTAGAACGCCGGAACTTCGGTAATCGTCATCGCCGGGAATTTCTTCTTGCGGATTTCCTCGGCCAAAACCTCGATCGTCTTGGTCGAAGCCATCGCATATTGCGGATAAAGCGGAAACAACAAAACGTCGGTCACGCCTTGATCTGCCAATTTCTGCAGGCCCGATTCGATATTCGGTTTTCCGTAACGCATCGAAAGCGCAACGGGAAGTTCGGTCTTGGTCTTCACCTTTTCGTGGAATTTTTTCGAGATCACGATAAGCGGTGATCCGTCTTCTGTCCAAATTTGCGAATACGCGTGAGCCGAAGCTTCGGGACGTTTGCGCAAAATGATGCCGCGAACCAAAAGTGCACGCAGCAAAAAGGGCACGTCGATCACGTATTTGTCCATCAAGAATTCGTCGAGATACGGTTTTACGTCTTTTGGTGTCGGGGATTCGGGCGAGCCGAGGTTTACGAGAAGAACTCCTTTCATATTTCGGGATCTCGACCTGCAAGGTTTCCAAAACCTTGTAGGTCTTATTTAATTATTTGTTTTATAACCTTCAAGATTTTCAAAACCTTGGAGTCTTGTTTACTTACTATTTTGAACGTTGAATTTTAAACCTACAAGGTTTTGGAAACCTTGCAGGTTAATGACCAATCACGCCGAAACATTGATCGACATCAAATATTTCTTCGGAGTCGTCCCGAATTTCTTGCGGAAAGCCGAAATGAAATGGCTCGCGGTAGAATATCCGATTTTGAGTCCGGCCTCGTTCACGTTGTGCGTGCCATCCTCGAGCAACTTTCGCGCGAATTCCATTTTGTAATCGAACAAAAAAGCGTAAACCGAATCTCCGTAAATCTGTTTGAAACCCGTTTTCAGTTTCTTGAGATTGAGTCCGATTTGGTCTGCGAGCTCTTGCAATCCGGGTGGTTCGGCCATATTCGCGATGATAATATCTTTCGCTTTCCTGATTTTCAACACGTTTTCCTCATCGATCAAAAACGGACACTGTTCGGCATCCGGATCTTCGGTTCGGTTGAAATACAAACTCAAAAGTTCGTACGCTTTTCCTCGGTAATAAAGATTCTTGATCGACGGATGCAGGTTGAAATGGAACAATTGGTTCAACACGATTGCCATCGAAGGCGAAATATCGGCTTCGTTGTAGTATTTCTTGTCTTGGTTTCCGGCCGACAAAAACGGGATATGTTCGGCTTCCGAAGAAAACAAAGCGTGAAATTTCTTGATCGAAATAACGACAGAAATTACCCAGGAATTCGGCGCCAATTCGAGATTCAGCGGCAATTCCTTTTGCGGATTGTAAAGCAGCAACGACTTTTCTTCCCTCAAATCAAGCGCATAAGTGCCTTGGTTGAAAATGAACTTGGCTTTTCCTTTCAATCCGTAGTGGAACTGGATCAAACCTTGGGAAACCTGACGTTCCGCGCGATATGTTTCCGATGCATCGTTCTGGAAACGAATCAGGTAAAAATCGTCCTCTATCTTAATGACTTCCTGTGAACCCATAGCGATATTTTTTGATGTGAGAATTTTAGGAAATCGGCAGTTATTTATTTAGAATGATTCTATATAAGAACGTTCCGAAAGCCCGTCAACGCTGCAAATTTAGCACAAAATAACGTTGGACGAACCTTTTGTACCCAAAATCTCGTACAGCGACACAAATAGTCCTTTGAGCGTTATTTTTATCAGAATCACTGAAATACTTTTGTTGCAGATTTTGAGGACAAACATGCATACAACTAACTCGTCGAAGCATCAGACTTTCTATGTCGTAGGATTGAGCTACAAAAAAGCCGATGCCGAGATCAGGGGAAAATTCAGCCTCGACGAAAGTTCGAAGGACAAACTCTTGAGCCAAGCAGCCATGGAAGGCGTCACGGGAATGATTGTCGCTTCGACCTGCAACCGTACCGAGATTTACGGTTTTGCCGAACATCCCTATCAGCTTATCAAATTACTGGTCGACAACAGCCAAGGCAGCGTCGATGAATTCCAGCGCGTGGCTTACGTACACAAAAATGCCGAGGCGATCAACCACATGTTTCGCGTCGGGACAGGTTTGGATTCCCAGATTTTGGGCGATTTCGAAATCATCAGCCAACTCAAGACAGGATTTTCTCACGCGCGAAAGCACAATCTCACAAACGCTTTCCTAGAAAGATTGACCAACGCCGTGATTCAGGCCAGTAAACGAATCAAGAACGAGACCGAGATTTCGTCGGGAGCGACTTCGGTTTCTTTTGCGTCGGTTCAATATATGATGCGAAATGTGTCTGATATCAAAAACAAGAACATTTTGCTTTTCGGAACAGGAAAAATCGGAAGAAATACCTGCGAAAATCTCGTAAAACATACCAAAAACGAACATATCACGCTGATCAACCGCACGAAGGACAAAGCCGAAAAACTCGCGTCCAAACTGCATTTGATAGTAAAAGATTACTCCGAATTGCATTTGGAATTGCAAAAAGCCGACATTTTGGTAGTGGCGACCGGCGCACAAAGGCCAACGATCGACAAAGCGGTTCTGAATCTGAAAAAACCACTTTTGATTCTCGATTTGTCGATTCCGAAAAACGTTTCAGACGACGTCCAGGATTTGCCCGAAGTCACGTTGATTCACATGGATCATTTGTCGCAAATCACCGACGACACTTTGGAAAACCGCAAGAAACACATTCCCGCGGCCGAATTGATCATCGAGGAAATCCGTGCAGAATTCACCGCTTGGACGCACGAGCGAAAGTTCGCCCCGACAATCAATGCGCTCAAGGAAAAACTCAACGAGATCAAGAATTCCGAGCTCGATTTCCAAAGCAGGAAAATCGCCGGATTCAACGAACACCAAGCCGAAATCATCTCGAACCGCATCATCCAGAAGATCACGACACATTTTGCCAACCACTTGAAAGACACCAATACGCCGATGGACGAAAGCATCGAATGGATCGAAAAAGTCTTCAAGATCGAAACTTCGGTAAAATGAACAAAGTCATTAGGATCGGCACGCGCGACAGCCAACTCGCTCTTTGGCAAGCCCATACGGTCGAAAAAAAACTCAACGATCTAGGTGTTGAAACAGAAATCGTCGCGGTAAAAGCTACGGGCGATTTGATTCTCGACAAACCTTTATACGAACTCGGAATCACGGGAATTTTCACCAAAACGCTAGACATGGCGATGATAAACGGGCAGGTCGACATTGCCGTTCACTCGATGAAAGACGTTCCGACGGCGCTTCCGATCGGGATTGTGCAAGCTGCGGTTTTGGAGCGCGCTTCTGAAAAAGACATTCTCGTTTACAAAGGAAATCAGGATTTTTATACTGAAATCGCCACGATCGCATCGGGAAGTTTGCGTCGCCAGGCACAATGGTTGCACAGATATCCGCATCATCAGGTCGTCGATTTGCGTGGGAACGTCAATACGCGTTTGCAGAAATTGGCCGATAACGACTGGAACGGAGCGATTTTCGCCTCGGCAGGTTTGGACAGAATAGGCGTCAAGCCAGACAATCACATCGATTTGGATTGGATGTTGCCCGCTCCGGCTCAAGGCGCGATGGTTATCGTCGCAATGGCAAATGACGATTTTTGCCGCGAAGCCGTTGGGAAATTGAACCATTTTGAAACCGAAATCTGCACGCACATCGAACGCGATTTCCTGAGAACGCTCGAAGGCGGATGCACCGCGCCAATTGGAGCTTTCGCTGAGATTTTCGAAAACGAAATCCGTTTCGAAGGCGCGCTTTTGTCTTTGAACGGACAGGAAAAACTCGCGATCGAGAAAACATCCGAAACGACGCATTACCAGACTTTCGGACGCGATTGTGCGCAAACGATCCTCAAGAACGGAGGCGAAGATTTGATGGCAAGAATCAAATCGGAAATGAAAAAATGAGTCCTTCGATACGAATATTGTCCACCAAAAAACTGAAATCGAACCAGAAACAGTTTTTGCTCAACGCCAAATTTTCATTGGTCGAAGCCGATTTCATCCGCGTGACCGAGTTGCCGTTCCGCTTGACGGAAATTAACCAAAACCTGATCGTGACGAGCCAGAATTCCGCGAAAGCGTTGGCTGCGCATCCCGAAATTCAGGACATTCGCCGAAATCCCGTATTTTGCGTGGGCTCGAAAACCGCCGATTTGCTTGATGAATTGGGTTTCACGGTTCAGGAATCGGCAGACAACGCGCAAGAACTCGCAAACCTCATCGTCAAAGAATATCCGACCGAAAGTTTTACGTTCTTTTCGGGAAATATCCGCAGGAACGAATTGCCGATGGCGCTAATGGAAGCCGATGTCGAAATGAACGAGATCGAAGTCTACGAAACCGAATTGACGCCGGTCGAGATCAAGTCTGAAATCAACGGGATCCTGTTTTTCAGTCCTAGCGCCGTGAAAAGTTTTGTGTCGAAACACGAACTTGCGAATCAGGTCTGTTTTTGTATCGGACAGACGACGGCTGCGGAAATACAAAGGGTCACTGGTTCGAATCCAGTTACTACAATTATAGCAAATCAACCCACAATAGAAAGTACAATCGCGAAGTGTGTTAACTATTACGCGAACCTGCAAGGTTTCCAAAACCTTGTGGGTTTAGATAAGAAGCCGTAAAATGAATTTAGAAGTTTTACAGAAAGACAAGTATTACCACTTATTTAACCGAGGAATCAACCGGACGGATATCTTCGCTAATGATGAGAACAAGAGCTATTTTTTAAAACTTTTCAAGAAGTATCTTTCATACAAATGTGAAGTATTTGCATACTGTCTTATGAATACTCACTTTCATTTTGCGGTAAAAATTATTGACGAATCAGATCGTGTTACGCAAGCGCTCTCGAATTTTTTTAACGCTTATGCCAAAGCGTTTAATAAATACACAAATCGTTCGGGATCGCTTTTTGAAAAACATTTCAAACGATTAGAGCTTACATCGGAAGATTATTTAAGAAATTTAATTGTCTACATTCATCGAAATCCTACAAATCATTTGGGAATAGAGATTAGTGACTTTTTATTTGCCTCATATACAGAATACTTGAGACTGAAGTCCGATGTAGTCAACATAAATGGCGGATTGGCGTTATTTGAAAATCTAGATAACTTCAAATTTGTCCATCAACAAAACAACGAGTATAAAGAATTTACAGACTAATTTACAAACCTACAAGGTTTTGAAAACCTTGCAGGTTGACCTTCTATTATGATCAAAAACGACCTTTTCCTAAAAGCCCTGAACAACGAACCCGTACAACGCCCGCCCGTTTGGATGATGCGTCAAGCCGGACGTTACCTGCCCGAATTTCGTGCCTTGCGCGACAAATATGATTTCTTCACGCGTTGCCAGACGCCGGAATTGGCCGCCGAAATCACCGTACAACCAATAAGAATCGTGAAACCTGACGCCGCGATCTTGTTCAGCGACATTCTCGTCGTGCCGCAAGCCATGGGAATCGAGGTTTTGATGAAGGAAAGCGTCGGGCCATTTTTGCCGAATCCGATCCGTTCTGCCAAAGATGTCGAGCAAGTGATCGTTCCCGATGTCAATGAAACTTTGGGTTACGTTTTCGACGCGATCAAATTGACCAAGGAAATGCTGAATGACGAAGTGCCGCTAATAGGATTCGCGGGCTCGCCTTGGACGATTTTCTGTTATGCGGTCGAAGGAAAAGGCTCGAAAAGTTTCGACACGGCCAAAGGTTTCTGCTTCTCGCAACCCGAAGCCGCTCACGCCTTGTTGCAAAAAATCACCGATACGACGATCGCTTATCTCAAGCAAAAAGTCAAGTCCGGAGTAAACGCCGTGCAAGTTTTCGATTCGTGGGGCGGAATGCTTTCACCGGTCGATTATCAGGAATTTTCGTGGCAATACATCAACCAGATCGTCGAGGCTTTGGCTTCGGAAACAAAAGTGATCGTGTTCGGGAAAGGCTGTTGGTTCGCGTTGAACGACATGGCAAAATCGAAAGCTTCGGCACTTGGTGTCGATTGGACTTGTTCGGCGAGAAACGCTCGTTACCTGTCTGGTGGAAGAATCACTTTGCAGGGAAATTTCGATCCGTCGCGTTTGATGTCGCCAATTCCGACAATCAAGAAAATGGTGCACCAAATGATCGACGAATTCGGAAAAGACAACTATATCGTAAATCTCGGACATGGGATTTTGCCGCATATTCCGGTAGATCACGCCAAAGCGTTCATCGACGCCGTGAAAGAATACGGACAATAAAATGAAAGCCGCAATCCTATTTTTCGCGTTGCTTTTATTGGTCGGATGCAACTCCAGCGAACAAGCCTTGATCGGGCAATGGAAAGAATCCGAACAGCGCTTTGGCGGAAACAAAGGCGAGAAACTTTCGGTGGAAAAGATCGCCAACGGAAAAGTTTACACGTTCAAAGACGAAAACAAATTGGAGCTTTTGGCCGATGGAGAAAAATATGTCGGCGTGTACGAATTGGTGAAAAACGGACAAGACGAGATATTGCACACGATTACGTCGGATACAAAATCCAATCGCGTTTTCGACCAATATTTCCGCATCAAAATAGCCGATAGCGCCACTGTCAAGAAACTTTCGTTCATCCCGGTTCATCCCGAAAACGAACTCATGTACAGCTTCGGACGCGAAAATATCTACATCAAAAAATAGCCATGAAATTAACGTTCGACAACTGGAAAATCGAAAGGTTGCAAAACATTTTGCCCGAGGAATTTTTCGCTTTGATCGAACGCAACGTCAACCACATTCGAAAAACGTTTCCCAAAACGCTCTACAATTGTCTCGACCTCGACAAAACGATACAGTTTTTGGGCGAAAACATCGACAAGGAAGAAAACGGAGGCGGTTATCATTTCTACGTCCGGAATCTTGAAACGAGCAAACTCATCGGTTACGTCAGCATCAAAAATGTCGACCGAAACATCATGAAATGCGAGTTGGCGTATTTTGTCGATCGCGATTTCGAGGGAAAAGGCGTGATTTCGAAAGCGGTTTCCGAAGTGATGAAATTCAGTTTTTTAGAGCTTCGGATGAACAAGATTTTCATCTGCACATCACTCGAGAACCTTGGCAGTCAAAGAATCGCGACCAAACACGGATTCGTCGAGGAAGGCATTTTGCGCCAGGAATTCAAAAGCGCCGACGGCATTTTGGAAGACATAAAATATTTCGGACTGCTCAAACACGATTATAAGCCATGAAAGACAAATTTTTCGGATACATACAAAATCTCCAGGATCAAATCACGGCCAAACTCGAGCACATCGACGGCGTGGCCAAATTCCGGGAAGACAATTGGAAACGTCCCGAAGGCGGCGGCGGACGCACGCGAATCCTTGAAAACGGACAGGTTTTTGAAAAAGGCGGTGTGAACATTTCGGCCGTACACGGAAAACTTCCGGAGTCGATGCAAAAGATGTTCAACGTGGGCGAAGTCGATTTTTTCGCCTGCGGATTAAGTCTCGTGATGCATCCAAAAAGCCCGATGGTTCCTACCGTTCACGCGAATTGGCGTTATTTTGAGATGTACGATTCCGATGGAAATGTGATCGATTCGTGGTTTGGCGGCGGACAGGATTTGACGCCGTATTATCTGTTCGACGAAGATGCGATCCACTTTCACCAAACGTGCAAAAACGCCTGTGAAAAACACGATCCCGAATTTTATCAGAAGTACAAGAAACAGTGCGACGATTATTTCTGGAACGCGCATAGACACGAGGCTCGCGGCATTGGCGGACTGTTTTTCGACTATCTGAAAACTACCGAAAACCGCTCGATGCAGGATTGGTTTGATTTCGTATCAGACGTTGGAAACAGTTTTCTTGAATCTTATGTTCCGATTGTTGAAAAGCGCAAGGACTTGCCGTATGACGAAAACCATCGGAATTGGCAGGAAATCCGCCGCGGACGCTATGTCGAGTTCAATCTCGTCCACGACAAAGGCACGCTTTTCGGCCTCAAAACCAACGGTCGCATCGAATCGATCCTGATGAGTTTGCCGCCTCACGTGCAATGGGTTTACGACCATCATCCAAATGCCGGAAGCCAAGAGGAAAAACTCGTGAATGTTCTCCAAAATCCAAAAGACTGGATATGAAAAGCTGGTTCCCGATCGTGGCGATTTTTTCGGCTCCTTGCTTTGCGCAACAGGATTCGATCGCGCCTTATTTTCGGGAATTCGAGGACAAGATTTCCACGCAACTTTTTGTGTTGAACAAGTCGAACGATTTTGTCATTTCGTCTGAAAATGAAGATGTTGAGGTGAATATCGTCCCAAACAACAAAACGACTTTGAACGTTGGTTTTCAATACGATATCGTGGCGTTCAGCTTCGGTTTTGCGCCGAAGTTTTTTGCCGACAACCGCGACAACAAAGGTTCGAGAATGACCTCTTTCGGACTGGAATTCTTTCCTGGCCGATGGATGCAACGCCTCGAATACCACAACCAAAAAGGCATGAGTTTGGAGCCCGAAGGCACATCGGTAAAACTGTATTACAAAAATCTCGAGTCGACGCGAATTGGCGGAAGCACTGATTTTTTCTTCAACCGAAAATTCTCCTATCGCGCCATCGCGTTGCAAAACGTGCAACAACTGCGAAGCGCGGGCAGTTTTTCGGCCGGACTGAATTACCATTATTCTTCGCTCGACGGCAACAACGAACCCGGAATCGAAGGCGGAATCAAGTTTTACGACATCGCTTTCACGCCCGCTTACCATTACAATTGGGTAATCGGAAAACACATCAATCTCGTCGGCGGGCTCTCGATAGGCGCGGGAATCAATTTCACCAACGACGAAGGCGACGAGACGACCTCGGCGCTTTATACCTCGAGTTTGCTGCTTGCGCCGGGTTACAATTCCGAAAATTGGTTTTTCGGGGCGAACCTTCGTGCAAGTTATTCTGACAGGCAAGTCAACAGCGGCGTGACCGTTGGCGATTCGATGGTTTATGCCACGGTTTTTGTCGGATATCGATTCGACGCTCCCGAAATTCTGGTCGAAAGGACCAAACAAATCAAAAGTAAATTCCAAAAAGTAAAGCAATAAGATATGTATCCGATTCACAGAAACAGACGACTTCGCACCAACGATTCCATTCGGTCTTTAGTTCGCGAGACGATTTTGACGACGAATGATTTCATGTTTCCGATGTTCATCTGCGAAGGCACGAACACGCAAATCGAAATCCCGTCAATGCCCGGAATTTTTCGACGTTCGCTCGATTTGACCGTGAAAGAAGTCCAGGAATTGTGGCAACTCGGAATCAAGGCCGTAAATTTGTACGTGAAAGTTTCGGACAATCTAAAAGACAACACAGGAAAAGAAGCCTGGAACAAGGACGGACTTATGCAGGAAGCGATTCGCGCAATAAAAGGCGCGGTTCCCGATATGATCGTGATGCCGGATGTCGCGCTCGATCCTTACTCAATTTACGGACACGATGGAATCGTCGAA
This sequence comes from Flavobacterium sp., assembly GCF_004295795.1. Taxonomy (GTDB): domain Bacteria; phylum Bacteroidota; class Bacteroidia; order Flavobacteriales; family Flavobacteriaceae; genus Flavobacterium. The sequence continues at coordinate 170,562 of NZ_SEBR01000007.1, forward strand.
AACGGACAAATCCTCAACGACGCAACAGTAGAAGCCTTGGTAAAAATGAGCATTTCCCACGCCGAAGCCGGAGCTGATTTCGTAGCGCCAAGCGATATGATGGACGGACGCGTCGCGGCGATTCGCAAAGGTCTCGAAGAAAACAATTTCCACAACGTTGGCATAATGAGTTACGCGGCCAAATACGCTTCGGCTCATTACGGACCGTTTCGCGACGCACTCGATTCGGCTCCAGGTTTTGGAGACAAAAAGACGTATCAAATGGATTTCTGCAATCGCACCGAAGCCATAAAAGAAGCGCTTCAGGACGTAGAAGAAGGCGCGGACATCGTCATGGTAAAACCCGGAATCGCGTATCTCGACATCGTGCGCGAAGTTCGCAATGCGGTCCACGTTCCGGTTGCGGTTTACAACGTTTCGGGCGAATATGCGATGGTGAAAGCCGCGGCCGAGAAAGGCTGGATCGACCACGACAAGGTGATGATCGAGCAATTGACGTCGATCAAACGCGCCGGAGCAGACATCATTTCGACCTATTTTGCTAAAGAAGCCGCGATTTTACTCAACAAATAATCCCAAAGAACTTCTCGTTCAAATGAAAAAACATCTTTTCCTTTTCGGACTTTTGGCCTTCATCTCCTGCGGAATAAAAGAAGCGCCGGCCGAAGAAACTTTCGAATACGAAGAAAACCTCAAGCCGGAAGCGCTCGGACAGAAGATCTTCGAATCCAAAGGCAATTGCTATTCGTGCCATCGTCCGGACCAAAAAATAATCGGGCCTTCGCTCGAGGAAATCGCATCGGTCTACAAGAAAAAGAACGGCGATATCGTGAAATTCCTCAAGGAAGAAGCCGAACCGATTGTCGATCCGGCGAATTACACGGCGATGAAAGTCAATTTCGCGATCACCAAACGCATGTCAGGCGAAGAACTCAAAGCGCTTGAAGCCTACATTTTGACTCACGCCAAATAAGTTTCCGGAATGCAGATTTTTGTGCTAAAAGAAGGCGATTTTTCGGTCAGCAAGAACAAGGAGTTCTACGGAATCGACGATTTTCCGGGCGGATTGCGAATGGCCGTACAAGCTTTTTTGGTCGTCACGACTCAAGACGTGATCTTGCTCGACGCAGGTTTCGGACTTTCTTCAGAAGATGGAAAACCCAAAATCCTGAGCTTGCTCGAGAACCACGATTTCGCTGCCGAACAAGTGACCAAAATCCTGATTTCGCACTTCCACAAAGATCACGTGAACGGTTTGGGACGTTTCGAAAGCGGCAATTTCATTGGCAACTTTCCAAATGCGAAAATCTATTTCCAACAGCGCGAACTCGATTGGGCTTTTGCGCAACAAGACAATCCGTCGTTCGATTTCGGGATTTTGGATGCGATTTCAAAACTTCCGAATTTAGTTGATCTGGATTCGGACGAAGGTCAGATCGGAAACCAGATCACATTTGCCGTCTCGGGCGGACACACGTCGTTTCATCAGGAATTCTGGATCCGCGAAAGCGAGGAAACGATTTTTTATGGAGCCGACAATCTTCCGCAAAAATCTTACATCGACTTCCACATCGCCTACAAAAGCGACCACGATGGCAAAAAGGCGTCCGAATTGCGCCAAATCTGGAAAAAACAAGCAGAAGCCGAACACTGGAAAATCCTGCTTTTCCACGACATGCAAATCCCGATTCTCGAATTTTAGGAATTGTCGCGCAACGCCGCCGCTTTGGTTTTTTTGTATCTTTATGAAAATCATTTTGTCATGAGGATCGTCCTGTTTTCCATCGGATTCGCTTTGTCGGCAACTTTCGCGTCGGCACAAGAAAAAATCCAACCCAAGTCCACATTCATCGCGCCCGAACTCACTTTTTCGAGAGAATTGTTTCCGACTCAAAAAGACAGCATTTCGTTTCTTTCGCTTGCGCCCGCAAATTTGAAATCGACGCTTTTGGTAAACTCAGCCGACAATAAACTTCCGGCGAATTACGATTGGCAAAAAGACGTGAACCGATCGAACGCCATAAAACGAAGCGCGGTTCGGCAATACACGTCAGATCCGCTTGGAAGATCGCCTTTGCCCGACGCTTCAAGAGACGTGATGGAGCGAAGTCTGATTCGCGACATGAAAACGAATTGATGGAAACAGCTTTCGTAAAAACGCCTGTTGGAATTGCCAGAATCGAAGGCGATCAAGACGGGATTTCGGCTATTTCGATCTTGGACGATTCGGTGGAAACATCGGCTAAAATTCCCAAAAATCTCAGGAAAGCTGTCGTTGAACTTTCGGAATATTTCGATGGAAAACGCAGCGAATTCACTTTCGCGATCAATCCGAAAGGCACCGAATTCCAAAAATCGGTTTGGGTCGAACTACTCAAGATCCCTTTCGGAAAAACCACAAGTTATCTCGATTTGTCCAAGAAATTGGGTGATGTGAAAGCCATTCGCGCTGTCGCATCGGCCAACGGGAAAAACCCGCTTTGGATTGTCGTGCCTTGCCATCGCGTAATAGGCTCAAACGGATCGCTAACGGGTTACGCCGGCGGACTTTGGCGCAAGAAATGGCTGCTCGAGCACGAAACGCCTCCAACACAACAAAGTCTTTTCTGAAAATAAAACCATTTATTAAACCAACAAATAACCACCAAATGAAAAAAGTTGCACTTGTATTTTTTATGTTTTTTGCCGTATCGGCTTTTGCTCAAACCGAGAAACAAATCTTAGGGAAATGGGCGTTCCAAAGTTTGGCAGACACGCCAGATCTCGACGAGGAATCCAAAAAAATGGCTGGAGACATTTTCAAGGACATGTCGTTCGACTTCACTGCCGACAAAAAAGTCACTTTCTCGATGATGGGAAAATCCGAAACCGGCACTTACACTTACGACGCCGCCCAAAAGACAATCGCGATGACGTCGGCCAAAGGGAAAGTGATCAATCTTCCTATCACGGCGTATTCCGAAAAAGAAATGACGATCAATTTTCAGGGAAAAGCTTCGATGGTACTGAAACGTTCGTAATATGCTCAAATTTCTAAAACGTTTTCTGATCGTAGTGACACTAATGGTTGCCGTGGCTTGCGGCGCGTTGATCTTGAGCGGAAACGCGTATATAATCAGAGGCGTTTGGGTCACTTATCTGCACGGACACCAAACGGCTTATCTCGACGATTACAGCCATTTCGACAATCGCGTCATTGCGAAAGGCCAGCATCCGCAGCCTTGGAAAATCGCCCAAGATTACAATTCGGTCAAGGCTACAGATCGCTTGGAGCGCGTACACAAGCAAATTGGGACGGTCGCCTTTATGATCATCAAGAACGACAGCATTTGGTATGAAAGTTATTATGACGGCTACTCGAAAGACTCGAAATCGAACTCGTTTTCAATGTCCAAATCAATCGTCACGGCCGCGCTCGGAAAAGCGATAATGGACGGAAAAATCGAAGGTCTCGACACAAAAGTCGGGAAGTTTTTTCCTGAATATTCGCAAGGTTTAGCCGAAAAACTTACGGTTGGCGACTTGGCTTCGATGGCGTCCGGACTCGATTGGGACGAGAAATATTACAGTCCGTTTTCACAGACGACACAATTGTATTTCGACAACGATCTGGCGACATTCACGACAAATCTCAAGGTAAAATACGAACCCGGACAAAGCTTTCAATATTCGAGCGGAAGCACACAATTGCTCGCGATGTGCATCGAAAAAGCGACAGGTCAGGATTTGGCGACTTATGTGTCGGAAAAATTCTGGAAACCGATGGGAGCCGAAAATGACGCCTTGTGGCAAACCGACCACAAAGACGGACTCGTGAAAGCGTATTGTTGCATCGCTTCGGATGCCCGTGATTTTGCGCGCTTCGGAAAACTTTTCAAACAGAACGGAACGTGGAATGGCACACAAATTCTCGATAGCACTTTCGTCAAAACCTGCACCAAACCGCGTTTCGTCGAAACATTGCATTACGGTTACGGTTGGTGGCTCGCCGATTTCAACGAAAAGGAAATCTTCTACATGCGCGGACATTTGGGCCAATACGTGATCGTCGTGCCCGAAGACGATTTGATTATCGTGCGCCTCGGACATCGCGGCAACGTAAATGACCCGGGCGAGTATCACAGCAACGATTTTTATGTATATTTGGAAGACACTTACAAAATGCTTTCCCAGAGAAAGTGATATACGCCAATTTAAATTTTACACGCCATGATCCAAAAAATTCCACTGGAGAACATCCTGTTTCTCGACATCGAAACCGTTCCTTTTGAGCAACATTTCAACAGCCTCGACGACGAGATGAAGTTGTTGTGGGAGCAAAAAACCCAATACCAAAGACGGGACGAATACACGCCCGAAGCTTTTTACGAACGAGCCGGAATTTGGGCCGAATTCGGGAAAATCATCACAATTTCGGTTGGATATTTCGTGCTCAAAAGCGATATCCGAAACTTCCGCGTCACTTCTTTTTTTGGCGAGGAAAAACAGATTTTGCTCGATTTCTCGAATCTGCTCAACAACCATTTCTCTCGCGCGCAACACATTTTATGCGGACACAACGCCAAGGAATTCGACATTCCGTTCATTGCGAGACGCATGATCATCAACGAAATCCAATTGCCCGAAAAACTCAATCTATTTGGCAAAAAACCTTGGGAAGTGCCGCATTTGGACACGCTTGAGTTGTGGAAATTCGGAGATTACAAACACTTTACTTCGTTGAAACTGCTCACGAAGATTTTGGGAATTCCATCTCCGAAGGGCGACATCGACGGAAGCCAGGTTGCGCAAGTTTTCTACGTCGACCAAGACATCGACCGCATCATCACTTACTGCGAAAAAGACGTGATCGCGACAGCTCAGGTTTTCCTGAAAATGAGACGGGACGAACTTTTGGTCGAAGACGAGATTTTGCACGTCTAAATCAGTTCCAATAACAACCGAACTTTGCTAAATTTGGCCAAAAACCGACCAATGCAAAGCGACGAAACCATGTACGTGATTCCCGAAAGGTATCGCAAAATCGAGAATCTGCACATCGTTTTCTGGCTTGTCAAAGACTTGTGCTGGGTGATGTTGTGGAAACCGCTTGGCGTTATCATGATCATACCGACAATCGGAGCCGCGGCTTTGATCACTTGGCAAACGCGCCATATCAAGAGCGAATTGCTGCACAACGTCGCGGTATTTTTCTGGATTTTGGCCAATGCCTATTGGATGCTGACCGAGTTTTTCTCGAAAGACGACAGTTTGCGTTATTACGCCGTCATTCCATTTTCAATCGGGATCATTTCGATACTTTATTATTACGCCGGACTTAAATTCGCAATCAGGAAATAAATGAAAACCTACAAAATCACGCCTCAAGGACTGGACGAAATCAAAAGACAAATGCTCAAAAAAGGCCTGCCGATATTGGTCGTTGCAGCAATCGTGGGAATTTCGATAAGTGCCTTGAATGCAAATAATTCCGATTCCGATGTCAATGTTTTGCCATTCGTGATCCCAATTTTGGCTTTGTTTCTAGGATTTTCGATTTATCGTACGGTAAAAAAGCAAGCTGAGATTTTCCAAAGCTACGAACTCACGATAGACGAATTCGCGATTTCACGTGCGCAAATGAATCTTCCCACGGCAGAAATCCCGACGGTGAAAATCGATTCCATAAAGCGCGTAAGTACAGGAAGTCTGATCGTTTCCGGCAACGGATTCCAGATTCTCGTGCCAAAACAGCTACAAGATTTTGCCGAAATCGAATCGAAACTGGCAAGCTTCAATCCAATCACAGAATTCTCGAACAGCAGATTCAAAAAACTCATCCCGATTTTACCGTTCGCCTTTATCGCGCTGATGTTGGTGACGACCATCATCGAGAATGCGATAATTTCGCTCATTTTGGGAACGCTTCTTCTTGCAGGTTTGGGCTATTCGGCGATTTCGGTTTTGCGGAATAAAAACGTCGACGCCCGCGCCAAACGTGCGATGTGGTTTGTTCCGATTGTCATGCTTGCGATTGTTATGAATATTGTTTTGAAGTTTTTTGATGGTGTTTAGGGAGCTTTTTCCGGCTACCTGGCACTAGCTTTTTTGCAAAAACCGGTTTTTCTAGGGTTTAAAACGAGCTTCCTGCGGTCGCTGTTTTAAATCAAGAAAAATTCGGTTTTTTCTGCAAAAGGCTAGTTGCCGTCATCCGGGCTAGGATTGTCGTGAGACGATTTTTTTTTCTTTTTATTTTAGTTCTGTGTTCACGGAAATTATCTCACTCGACACCTAAATAAATAAGCTTCGCTTATTTTGCTTCTTTTCGGCAGCTGCGCTGCCGCAGGCTTTGATTTTCTTTCGTCGCCTGTCCGGCGGAGAGTTCTTTTGTCTGGCAACAAAAGAACCAAAAATGCCTAGCGGCAGATCGTTTGTGGCGACCTGACAGCCTTGAAAATTCGGAAATGAAAAAAACTCGCGGAGCCTTTTTGGGTGCGAAAACCTCTTTGGGTCGCTCACACAGTTTTTCATTTCTGCGAATTTTCAACTGTCGCAAGCCGCATTTTCCTAAGACCTAACAAATCTCCGAGATTTGTTAGGTCTGGCTGAAGTTCAGGGAAAAATCCGGGAGTTCATTACAGATTTTCTGTAGAAAATGTTAAGGTTTTTGATCCTAATGGTTGTTTCGGGCAAAACGTAAAACCCAAAAATCTCGGTCAACGCCAACCGATTGTTTCCGTCAAAGACACGCCTGTTTTTTTGCTACGGAGCCGTTTTTAGCGCAGCGAAGCAAGCTAAAAAGCAAATAGACACTTCCGATTAGTCCGCGGCCTAAGCACAAAACGCGGGCACCTGACGTCTTGAAATTTGGGAAAAAAGAGGCGTCAACGGTACAGCGCATTGTTCGCCTCTTTTCCAAATTCCAAGGCTGTCAGGTCGCGTTTTTGGTTCGAGCCGCAAGGCCTTTTTGCTACTTTTGCGGCCAGGCAAAAGTAGTCCCGCGGAAGGCGA
>NZ_SEBR01000028.1 GCF_004295795.1 Flavobacterium sp.
AGAGACAACCGCTAATTCGCAAATTTATTCAGCGGCCGGATTTTGAATTCGCGAATTCGCGGTTTAATCATTTGTAGCGATAAAATTTCATTTCGTGTCGCTCTTGTTTTTGCCACAGATTGCTTTTGGCCAGTTCGCGTTGCTCGGGTCGTGTCCTGATATTTTATAGTTTTTGGCCACGAATACACGAATCTTTGCTGAGATTCGCGTTGCTCGGGTCGCGAATCTATCTTGATGTTGAAAGTAGAGAGTTTCCGTCGGTGGCTAACCTGCAAGGTTTTTTTCAACCTTGTAGGTTTGATGGGTTTTGTTGCGAGCTGTTTTTTTGATTCGCGGACGGATTTGGTTTTTCGCTCGGCTGCGTTAGGGATAAAAGCGGCATCCTTTTGCCAGTCTGAAAGTTCGTGGAAGTGCAAAAGCTGTAGCAAAAGATACAGCGGATAGCCCGGCGCCGGCAAGGATTTGATCTGGAACCCGGGTTTGGACCGGCGCAACGCCCGAAACAAGATTTAAGATTTTTACAGATTTTCTGTAATCAACCATAGCCAGAAAGACCGAAATTAGTAGGGCGGGCGGGTGAAAGTCGCGGTTCCGGTTTCGTGATCCAAAATGAGCGAGTCCAAAAGTCCGGGCGAATTGATTCCAAAAAAAAGCCCCGGAAAAAATCCGAGGCCATTTCTATATTCCAAACAAGAATTAAGCGCGTTGTCTCTTTTCTTCTTTGATCTTCGCTTTCTTACCGGTAAGTTCGCGGAAGTAGAAGATACGGGCACGACGAACGTGACCTTTCTTGTTGATTTCGACTTTCTGCAATGCAGGAAGATTCACAGGGAAGATACGCTCTACACCTACAGCTCCTGACATTTTACGAATCGTGAAAGTTTCAGTGTTACCTGAACCTCTGCGTTGGATTACAACACCTTTGAAAAACTGCGTACGCGTTTTCTCACCTTCCTTGATTTCGTAGTAAACCGTGATCGTGTCACCGGCTCCGAATTCAGGAAACTCTTTTTTAGCTACAAATTCGTCTTGAACGAATTTCATTAAATCTGCCATGATTTAAATTTTAAAAGTTTGAATATCAACGCAACATGCACGGATCTCGTCAGAGGTTGGGTCAATGTGGGCGCAAAAGTAATTAAAAATTGATAATTGGCAAGTAATAATTTGAAAAAGATGGAAGTGATAATTAATGATTGACCAAGAAGCAAATCCCGCTGACCCGCTTTTAGCTTTCTCAAAAACGCCCTGTTTTGCAAGCCCGCGCCAAGAGCTTCCGCTGGTCGCTTTGGCGCGGGTGCAAAACTAGGGCGTTTTTTTCAAAAGGCTAACCGCTTGCATCGGGGCTAGGCCGTGGTTTCCAAAGCGCGATTCGGGATAGGAATGCGTTTGGGTTTCAAAAGGCACAAGGTAAAACGGGAAACGACAGACTTTTCCGTCGGCAGTTATTCTCGCTCACATGAGGACAACGCGTGGATTTCGTCTGTCGTTGACCATTTGTTTTATAGCGATTCGGTTTTCTTTTTGTTGAAAAACCAGAATATGATCGGGAAGACCAAAAGCGTCAAGACAGTTGCGGTGACAAGTCCGCCAATGATTACGATGGCAAGCGGTTTTTGCGATTCCGAACCGATTCCCGTCGAGATCGCCGCCGGCAACAACCCGATCGAGGCCATCAAAGCCGTCATCACGACCGGTCGCGTCCTGACTTTCACGGCTTCAATTATAGAGTCGTCCAGCGTCATTTTTTCCTTGAGATTCTTATGGAATTCCGAGATCAGGATCACGCCGTTCTGGATGCAAATCCCAAGCAACGCAATAAACCCGACGCCGGCCGAAATCCCAAAGTTCATTCCGGTGCAATGCAAGGCGATGATGCCGCCGATTATTGCGAAAGGCACGTTGGCCAGGACCAAAAGCGAATCTTTGATGTTTCCGAAAAGCACGAACAACAACACGAAAATCCCGATAAGACTGATCGGAACCACTTGTCCCAAACGTCCGGTGGCGCGCACCTGGTTCTCGAATTCGCCCGTCCAGCCAATGTTGTAACCCGTCGGAACCTCGACTTTCTTGACTTTTTGTTGGGCTTCGGCGATCGTGCTTCCCAAATCGCGTCCGCGTACCGAGAATTTCACGCCTATGAAGCGCTTGGTGTCGTCGCGGTAAATAAAGGCCGGGCCGGTAATCTTGCGGATCGTCGCGATTTCCTTGAGCGGGATTTTTGCGCCTTCCAACGTCGGAACCTGCAATTTTCCCATATCGGCTTCATCCTTTCGGAACTCACCCGCATAGCGCACCCGAACATCGAATTTGCGCTCGCCTTCGTACTTTTGTGTCGCGGTCTTTCCACCAAAAGCCATTTCCAGAACGGCCTGGGCGTCCGACAAAGTCACGCCGTAAGCCGCCATTTTCTCGCGGTCAAGAATCACGCTGACTTCGGGTTGGCCGATGTTCCTGATGATTCCGACGTCTTCGATCCCTTCGACATTCTCGATCGCCGCGATCACCTTCGTGGCCATATCGTCGAGCTTTTCGAGATCTTCCCCATAAATCTTGACGGCGTTCGCGGCTTTGATTCCGGCGGCGGCTTCGGCCACGTTATCGATGATCGGTTGGGAATAATTGTACGTAATTCCCTGATGGTTCTTGAGTTTGGCGTCCATTTCCGAGATGATGTCATCCACGGATTTTCCGCCGAGTTCTTTCACGGGTTTCAGATCGACCTGGAATTGCACGAAATTGAATCCGTTCGGATCGGTTCCATCGTTCGATCGGCCTTCCTGGGAAAGCACTTTCACGACTTCGGGGAATTCCATGAGTTCCTTGCGCAGTTCGTTGGCGACCTTGGCACTTTCGGGTTGGGAATAACTCATCGGAAGTTCGGCCGTGACCCAAAGCGCGCCCTCGTTGAGTTGTGGCAAAAATTCGGTTCCGAGGAATTTCGCCGATCCGAAAGTCAACGCCATGAAAACCAATGAAATCCCGACGCTCAGTCGTTTGTTTCGATACGTCCACGCAAATCCTTTCTCGACAATTCTGTTCCAGAAGTTGACAAATCTGTTGTTTTTTTCGCGGACGTTCTTGTTCAATAGCATGTGTGCCAAAACGGGAACCAACGTCAGCGTAAAGATCAAAGCTCCGAGCAACGCAAAACCAAGCGTGTAGGCGAGAGGCGAGAACATTTTTCCTTCGACTTTCTGGAAGGCGAAAATCGGGAGCAAGGCCGTGATGATGATGAGTTTCGAGAAAAAGATCGCTTTTCCCATCTCGGTTCCGGTCTTTTTGATGATGCTCGCCTTGGCCAGTTTGTTGAATTTGTCCATGCCTTTTTTGTGGGCGACGTGATCCAAGGTCACGAAAATTCCCTCGACCATGACAACGGCTCCGTCGATGATGATCCCGAAATCGACCGCTCCGAGCGAAAGCAGATTCGCGCCCATGCCTTTCATCCGAAGACAGAAAAAGGCGAACAAAAGCGACAACGGGATCACGATGGCAACGGTCAAAGTCGTGCGCCAATCTGCCATGAACAGGAAAACGATCACCGTGACCAGCAAAATTCCCTCGAGCAAGTTGTGCATTACGGTTTCCGTCGTGAAATTCATCAAGTTGTCGCGGTCGTAAAACGTTTCGATTTTTACGTCAGACGGAAGCACGCGCTCGTTTATTTCGGAGATTTTGGCCTTGACACGACCCAGGACTTCCTGCGGATTCTCGCCTTTTCTCATGATGACGATTCCCTCGACGACATCGTCCCTTTCGTTCAATCCGGCTTGACCGACTCTAGGATAAGAACTGTCGGAAACATCGGCGACATTCTTTACCAGCACGGGATTTCCGCCCGCTTCCTTGACGATGATGTTTCCGATATCGACGCGGGATTGCAGTAATCCGACACCTCTCACGACATAAGCCTGTCCGTTTTTCTCGATCACGTCGCCGCCCACGTTGAGGTTCGATTTGTTCACGGCCTCAAAGACTTCCAAAGGCGTGATGTCATATTTGGTAAGGCGATTCGGGTCGACCGAAATCTCGTAGGTCTTTTCCTGTCCGCCAAAAGATGCGATATCGGCAACTCCCGGAACGGCGCGCAACTGTCTGTCGATGACCCAATTTTGCAGCGTCAAAAGGTTTTGGACGTCCCGGTTTTTGCCTTTGAGCACGTATCGGAAAACCTCGCCCGTCGGTCCGTAAGGCGGTTGCACTTCAGGATCGACATCGTCCGGAAGCGCAACCGTCGCAAGTTGGTTGTTGACTTGTTGTCGCGCGAAGAAATCCTCGACATCGTCGTCGAAAATGATCTTGATGACCGAAAGTCCGAACATCGAAATACTGCGCACACTCGTTTTTTTCTGCACGCCACTCATGGCGATCTCTACCGGAGTTGTCACGAAACGCTCGATTTCCTCGGCACTTCGGCCTTTCCATTGCGTCACGATCACGATTTGGGTGTTGGTCACGTCGGGAAAAGCCTCGATGGGCATTTCGCGGAACGAAAGATATCCGGCAACGGCCACGATTCCGACCCAAAAGAAGGTGAAGGCCTTGTTCTTGAGCGAAAAGGCGATGATGCTTTTTATGAATTTGTTCATGGTTTAGTCGTTTAGGGCGTCGTACACCAAAAGTTGGTTCTGTGTCATGACTTTTTCGTTCTCCGAAAGTCCGGACGAGATGTAAGTGATGTCACCGACTTGTCGAAAAACCTCGACCTGGCGCGTTTCTATGTTGTTCCGATCCTTGAAAACCATCACGAAATTCTTGCTCTTGTCGAAAATTATCGACTTGGACGGAACGGCGATCATCTGCTTGTTTTTTTCCTCGTAGAACAATTTGATGCTGGCTCGCATTTCGGGTTTGAGGCCAAAATCAGGGTTCGTCAATTTGATCACGACCTTCATCGCTTTGGTGTCGGGATCGATGATGTTGAAGATCTTGTCGACTTTGCCGTCGAAAACCTTGTCGGGATAACTCAACGTCGTGACTTGTGCCGATTCGCCTTCGTGCACGCGGTTGATGTCGCCTTCGGTCACGTTGGCGATCGCCCAGACTTCGTTGATTTCGGCTATGTCGAAGATGTTGTCGCTTCGGTCATCTCTCAAAAGCATGTCCTGGTTGATGTTTTTCTGGATGATAAAGCCGTTCAAAGGCGAGCGAACCTCGTAAACCGCACCCGATTTTATGTTGTAGATGCTGTAAGTTTCCTTGACGCGTTGCAGCTGCGACTTCGATTTCTCGTACTCGCTTTTGGCCTGGATGACTTCGCGGTCAGACGTGAGTTTTCCCTCATACATTTCCTGTGCGACCTTGTAATTGTTGCGCGCCACGATCACGTCGTTGTTCGCGTCGTCGAGTTCTTTCTGGAAATTGGCCACTTCGGTACTTCTGATCGTTGCCAAAAGCTGGCCTTTTTTGACGTAATCGCCCAATTCGACATAGACTTTCGAGACGCTTCCGCCAACAATCGGATAAACTTCTATCGTCTTGTTGTTGTCGGCCTGGATTTTTCCGTAAAAAGTGTCTTCGTTCCGCAGCGGTTTTACGGTTGCCGATTCGGTTTGTGTCGTTTTCAGCATAGCGTCGCTGAGTGCGAAAGTCTGGCGCATTTCTGGCGTCTCGCTTTTTTTACAGCCGAAAAGCACAGCCGATGTCGCGAAAAGTAAGATGATTTTTTTCATGGTTGGAATAAGGTATCGTTCACAAGATGATTCAGGGTTTCGCCCGACAAAATGAGTTGTTTGTAGCTTTCGTTCAGGTTGAGCACGCTCAGGTTGTAGCTTTCCATGAAGTCGGTGAATTCGTTCAGCGAAATGTTGCGCTTTTGGAAATTGCTGAGTATGCCTTTGTTGACCGATTCGAGATTGTCGTAAACCGATTCCTTGATGGCCAGAATCTGCTTGCGGTTCTCGTCCCAGATCGCATAAGCCGATTCAAGGTCAGCCTTGAGTTCGAAGAGTTTGCGTTCGCCGTCGGTCTTCGACTTGGCCAGTTCGGCTTCGGACACTTTGATGTTCCCTTTGTTTTTGTTCCAAAGCGGAAGCGGAATCCCGACCCGCATATTGGTCTCGTTTCGGAAAGCACCCGAAAACTGGTCGTATCCGGCGCCGACTGTAACGTCGGGAATGGCAAGTGATTTCTGGAATTTGATGTCGACCTGGCGCGCCTCGATTTCCAGCAAAGCAATTTTGTACTCCGGATTTTTCTCTTTTCCGATGAGCAACAGATCGTCTGGTTTCTCAAGTAGTTTGGCGAATTTTCCGATCAGGTTTTTCGATTCGGCCAAAGGTTCGACGGGCGTGTCGATTCCCGTAAGCAAGGCGAGATTGCGTCTTTCTTCGGACGCGTTTTTGAAAATCTCGATGCGTTCGTGCCTGATGTCGAGCAAAAGCGATTGCAGACGCACGACTTCCTTGAGCGCGACATTTCCTTTTTCGGCCTGGCTTTCGTAGGCCGATACGAGCTGTTCGATCTGGGAAATCTGGTTGTCGAGAAGTGCCAGTTTTTTGGCGTCGAAATAAATCGCGTAGAAGCTTTTGCGCAGTTCGAACCTGAGGTTGAAAAGCAATTCCTCGAATTCCAAGGCTGCGATTTCGGCTTTTTTCCGCGCGAGTCTTACCTCGTTTTTCTTTTTTCCGCCAAGGTAAATCAGTTGGTCGATCGCGATGGTTTTTTGTTTTCCGACGTCGAAGAAAGTGTCGGTCTCCGGATTGTACGCATTCCAGTCTGCCGAAATGTAAGGATGTTCCCAAATTTTGGCTTGGATGATTTCGGCTTGGGCGGACGCGATGTCATACTGTCGGGCGAGCAGCATCAGGTTGTTTTTCTGGAGCGCCTGTTCGCAATCCTCGAGCGTCATCGCATTTTTTTGCGCGAACGCCGAAGCCGCCAAAACGGAAATCAGGGTTAAGGTGATCGTTCTCATCTTTGTCATATTGACGGCAAAGATGTTGAGCCGACCTTAAATCGACCTTTAGTCCGACCTTAAAAATACCTTAATTCGAAGTGGTAAAAAGCAGTGTGAAAGTGTGGATCCCGCCAAATTCGAAATAGGAAACCGACACATTGTGATAGTCAAGAATCCTTTTGGCAATGCGCAGTCCGAGTCCCGAACCTTGAGTTGCCGCCGAATTTTCCCCGCGAACGAAAGGTTCGAAGATTTTGGGGATGATGTCCTGTGAAATCGGTTGTCCGGAATTCGAGATTTCGGCCACGAGCCCTTTGGCCGATTGGGAAATCCTCACGTTAACCTTCTTGTCATCGGAATACAGATAAGCGTTTCGGAACAGGTTCAGGAATACGATCTCAAGAAGCGACTTGATGCCGCGAATCTCCAAATCTGGATCCTGCTCGCCCGAAATAGCGAAATTCAGATGAAAATCAGGATAAACCGACTGTGTTTTCGAAAAAGCGTCGAAAATGATCTCGTCGATGCGCTCCAACCCGAATTCGGACGGCGATTGTTCGTTCATGCGCGCGAGCAGCAAAAGCGAGTGGATCAAATCGGCGATCTGACCCAGATCGGCTTTCATGTTCTGCAAGTAATTCTGCGTTTCCTCCGAATGGTTTTCCTGGCGCAAAAGTGAATCGAGCTGCAACGTCAGTCGCGAAACGGGCGTGCGAAGTTCGTGCGAAGCATTAGAGGTGAATTCCTTTTGGGCGTTGAACGAATTGTCGATGCGTTGCAACATTTCGTTGAAAGTCCGCGTCAACACGGCGATTTCGTCATTTTCACTTGACACTTCCAAGGTCGAATGAAGTTGATTGGCCGTGATATTCGTGATGTCGTTCTGGAAATCGTCAAGCGGTTTGAGCTGTTTCCGTATGAACGCGTAAGTCGAAAACCACACGATCGCCGTTCCCAGAAAAAAGGAGACCAACAAAATCTGCAACAAATAATCGAGTTGTTGGTGGCCGTATTTGTCCTCGGCCGCAATCAAGACGTAGTAGTCGTTCGTGCCTTTGAAATCGTAAAAAACGCCCACGAGATCTTTTTCGGCAACCGATCGGAAAATCTTTTTCTCGGTCTTGAGTCGCTTGAGATCGTTGAGATTCCAGGCGATCGTCGCATCGTCGATACTGCTGTAGATGAGTTTGTAACTGGCGTCGAACACCAAAGTCTTCTCGTTGTAAAGTTTGTTGATCGTATTCTGGTCGATCAGTTTCAGCATTTGCCTGTCGATCTGGCGGATCTCGAACAAAAGCCGCGTCGTAGTGAAAGCCTTGTCTTCGAGGCGATTTCGGAATTCGTCCTTTCGGAAACTCGCCGACGAAATATAAAGCAACACAGCGGAAAGCCCGTACAAAATCGAGAAGGCGATGCTGATGTTGATGGCTATTTTGCGTTTGAGCGTCATTCGTTCGACAGATAATATCCGAATCCCGGTCTTGTGTGGATCAATTTTTCTTCGAAATTCCTATCGATCTTCTTGCGGATATAATTGATGTAGACCTCGATCGTGTTCAGGTTCGTGTCGAAATGCGTGTCCCAAAGTTGTTCGGAAATCGCGGTTTTCGACAACACACGGCCTTTCGCGCGTGCCAAAAGCAATAACAACTGGTATTCTTTCTGCGTAAGCGGGATTTCGTTTCCGCCTCTTACCACTTTTGAGCTGGTCGTGTTGATTTCGAGATCGCTTATCGAAATGATCTCGTCCGATTGTTGTGGAACGTTGCTTCGCCTGAGCAAAGATTGGATCCGCATGAGCAATTCCTCGGGATGGAATGGTTTCACAAGGTAATCGTCGGCGCCCGACTGGAAGGCGTCTCTTTTATCCGATACGTCGCCATAAGCCGTAAGCATCAGGATTGGCGTGGCTTTGTCGGTTTCCCGAACCTTGGCGCAAACATCGAGTCCGTTCATTTTCGGAACGTTTATGTCGAGAACGAACAAATCGTACTTGTCGTTCTTGAGTTGACGGAAAAAAAGTTCACCATCGAATACCGCCTCGCAAACCATATTCTGGCTCGTGAGAAAACCGGCGACTTCTTTTGAAAGCACCGGATCGTCTTCGAGAAGCAGTATTTTGGGCATTCTATGTTTTTTACATTTCCGATGAAAACAATTCTGGATCAAGGTTCAGGGTTTATAACCCTGAGGTCACGGGTTTGGAAACAACGAAAAATTGTTACTCGTTCTCCAGCAAATCCGGACGCCTTGTCTTGGTGTGCTCGTAAGCCATGTCCTCGCGCCATTTTTCGATTTTGGCGAAATTCCCGCTCAATAGTACATCTGGCACTTTCCAACCTTTATACTCGGACGGACGTGTGTAAACAGGCGGCGCAAGCAAATTGTCCTGGAAACTGTCGGTCAAGGCCGATGTTTCGTCGGACAAAACGCCTGGAATCAACCTTATCAATGCATCCGAAAGAACCAGAGCACCAAGTTCGCCTCCGCTCAGGACATAATCCCCGATCGAGATTTCCTTGGTGATGAACTGATCCCGCACGCGCTGGTCGACACCTTTGTAATGTCCGCAAAGGATGATGATGTTTTCGTAAGACGACATGCGGTTGGCCATTTGCTGGTTCAGGGTTTCTCCGTCAGGCGTCATGTAGATCACTTCGTCATATTCGCGTTCAGACCTAAGGTGAGAGATGCAATCGTCTATGGGTTGAATCGTCATAACCATTCCCGCTCCTCCGCCAAACTGGTAGTCGTCCACGCTTTTTTGCTTTTGCTTGGTATAATCGCGCAGGTTGTGGAAATGCACTTCCACGAGACCTTTTTCGATGGCGCGTTTCATGATTGAACCTTCAAAAGGACTTTTCAGCAAGTCCGGCAGAACCGTAATGATGTCGATACGCATGGCTTTATTTTGTGGCTGCAAAGGTAATTATCTTGGCCGAGCAATTAAATTTAGGGAATCATAATATCGCCAATGCGTCTTTATATATATTAGCGCACGAAAAAGTTTGATGATGGAAGTAAAAGAAAATCTGAAGTTTGGCCAGGGATTGATCAGCGGATACGTATCTGTTTTCCTAGGTATAATGGCGCTTTTAGGCGTGATTTGTTTCAAATATCCCGAGTGGCTTACGACACCCGAATTTCGTGCGGTGTATACCGGAGCGTCGATGAAAATACTCTTGACGGCCTCTATCATCGCCGCGATGTTGTTTGCGATTCTGAGTTTTATGCTCAGCAGGAACAAAAAATGGCCTTTGATCGGGCTGTTGTTCATCACCGCTACGATTGTTGTCGGAGGATTCGACGTCGATCCGCGGCCGGTAAGCAATACGCGCTGGCATTTGGGACTTGACTGGCTTTTGCTGGATTTGTTGCTCATGGCTGTTATTTTTATTCCGATTGAAATGGTTTTCCCGAAGCGCAAAGGCCAACGCACCTTTCACGAGGAATGGCGTACCGACCTGGTTTATTTTTGCGTGAGCCATTTGTTGGTTCAGTTCTTTGGTATAATCACGCAACAGCCTGCCAAATTGCTGTTCGGTTGGATGGGATTGTCGGGTTTGCACGAATGGACGCAAAGCCTGCCGTTTGCCATCGAGTTGCTGTTTGCATTTTTCATCACCGATCTGGCCCAATACTGGACGCATCGTTTTTTTCACACGCATCACTTTTTGTGGCGTTTTCACTCGATTCACCACTCCACTGAAAATATGGACTGGCTAGCCGGATCGAGAACGCATTTCATTGATATTTTCGTGACGCGTTCCATGGCGTTCGTGCCGCTTTATGTCTTTGGTTTTTCAACACTGACCTTTAACGTCTACATTGTCTTTATGGCCATTCATGCCGTTTTGATCCATTCCAATACGCGAATCAACTTCGGTTTCCTCAAGTATGTATTTGCCACGCCACAATATCATCACTGGCATCATTGCAAGAATCCGAATCACTATGGGAAAAATTTCGCGACGATTTTTCCTTTCATCGACATGATTTTCGGTACGTATTACCTTCCCAAAAACGAATGGCCGGAAGACACCGGATTACTGGAAGCCAATTTTCCGAAAGGCTATGTGAAACAAGCGATTTATCCGTTTACGAAAAGCCCGTTTGACAGCGACCTCGAAATGGAAGAATACTCAAAACGATAAAATACGACTCCTGCATTGCGGGAGTTTTTTGTTGATGCCAGGCATTCTCTAAAGTGACGTTAGCGATGAACTTGTTCCTGTTCAGGAGCTTTGTCGTTTTTGAAATTTGATTCTCCGTTCGGATAAACATTTTTCCAATAATAGACTGCACGCGATAAAACGCAACGTTCAATCCGGTTGGTGCTGAAAACAATATCCGTTTCCGATACTAGTCATATGCTTGCAGCGCTTTCCTTTTTTGGTCGTGCCCAAGCATTGCATCGTTCCGGGTTTTTCGCCAGAGGTTGATGCCTTTTTAACGACACCCTGAATCTGGCTCGGTTTGCAAATTTTGCAAGGCGTCAATCCAATTGCCGAAGCATCTTCTACAGACAATGCCTCGGACGTATTCTTTACCGTATGGCAGTTCGAAGTGTGATACTTCTTGCCCGACGGTGTCTTATAGACAGTTTGCGCCTTGACAAAAATTGGGGATAACAGTAGCAACAGAACTAAAATTGCGTTTCTCATTCTTTTGGAATAGCGGAGATTCGCGAAAAATACAACTTTTGTTTCCTTTTGGACCGGTAATCACGTCGGTTTGAATTCTTTCCACCGATAACAAATATTGGTGTTGCTGATTTTTTTACCACGAATCCTGGAATTCATGGTTTGCTTTCGCACGATCGAAAATCGACTGCTTAAAAAAGCGTCGGGACAATCTGAATTTTATCAATGCTCAAATTTCTGCCACGGATGCACGTATTTGCACAGATCGAGGTCGCACGCTTCGAAAAACATTGGGACAGCCTTAATTTTCCTTGTGCATTTTTTTTGCCACGAATACGCGAATTTACGCGGATCGCACGAATTAAACGATTTGCTGTCGATTTCCACGGATCGAAGTTGGTTTCTTAGAAAAGCATCGGAAAAACCTTAACGACCTTAATTATCTTAATTGTTCAATTTTTTGCCACGAATACACGAATTTACGCGGATCACGAGTTAAACGATTTGCTGTCGAATTCCACGGATCAAAGTTGTTGTCTTCGAAAAGCATCGGAAAAACTTTAACGACCTTAATTATTTTAATGGTTTAATTTTTTGCCACGAATACACGAATTTACGCGGATCGCACGAATAGGCGATTTGTTGTCGAGTTCCACGGATCAAAGTTGTCGGCTTCGAAAAGCATCGGAAAAACCTTAACGACCTTAATTGTTCAATTTTTTGCCACGAATACACGAACTTACGCAGATCGCGCGCGTTAGACGATGCTGTCGAATTCCACGGATCGAAGTTGGTTTCTTCGAAAAGCATCGGAAAAACCTTAATGACCTTAATTATCTTAATTGTTCGATTTTTTGCCATGAATACACGAACTTACGCAGATCGCGCGCGTTAGACGATGCTGTCGAATTCCACGGATCGAAGTTGGTTTTTTCGAAAAGCATCGGAAAAACCTTAACGACCTTAATTATCTTAATTGTTCAATTTTTTGCCACGAATACACGAATTTACGCAGATCGCGCGCGTTAGACGATGCTGTCGAATTCCACGGATCGAAGTTGGTTTCTTCGAAAAGCATCGGAAAAACCTTAACTACCTTAATTATCTTAATTGTTCAATTTTTTGCCACGAATACACGTACTTACGCAGATCGCGCGCGTTAGACGATGCTGTCGAATTCCACGGATTGAAGTTGGTTTCTTCGAAAAGCATCGGAAAAACCTTAACTACCATAATTATCTTAATTGTTCAATTTTTTGCCACGAATACACGTACTTACGCAGATCGCGCGCGTTAGATGATGCTGTCGAATTCCACGGATTGAAGTTGGCTTCTTCTAAAAACATCGGAAAAACCTTAACGACCTTAATTATCTTAATTGTTCAATTTTTTGCCACGAATACACGAACTTACGCAGATCGCGCGCGTTAGACGATGCTGTCGAATTCCACGGATTGAAGTTGGCTTCTTCGAAAAGCATCGGAAAAACCTTAACGACCTTAATTATCTTAATTGTTCAATTTTTTGCCACGACTCTACGAACTTACACGGATCGCACGAATTAGACGATCTGGTGTCGAATTCCACGGATCGAAGTTGGTTCCTTCGAAAAGCATCGGAAAAACCTTAACGACCTTAATTATCTTAATTGTTCAATTTTTTGCCACGAATACACGAACTTACGCAGATCGCGCGCGTTAGACGATGCTGTCGAATTCCACGGATCAAAGTTGTTGTCTTCGAAAAGCATCGGAAAAACCTTAATGACCTTAATTATCTTAATTATCTTAATGGTTTAATTTTTTGCCGCGACTCTAAAACAAACTTAGCTTTCCAATCATCTTAATTGGTCTATCAGTGATAACAAACGGACAGCAACCCGAAAACCCAAACTTCAATCCATCCCGAACAGGAACCAAAATCACCGTTTCCGTAAACGTTGTGCAAAACATCCGTCACTTCGAACCTTGCAAACATAGCAAGTCGAAATGGATGAAGCCGTTTTTAAACGTTTACTGTCGTTTATAAGCGTTTACAAACGTTTACTGTCGGATAAATCGGGTGACAGGGTTCGGACAAACGCGCAATTATCCCAGCAGTCAAAAGGGTTTACGACAAAGTGAGAGGCAACCGAGCAATTTTTTTCGGAGGGAAAAATAGTTAGGAGACGATGGATTTCATTGCCGTTTACGTCCGCTCAGGGATCAAATCAGGTTGTGTTTTGTTGACCTGATAGACAAATTCCAACATGCAATAAGCGGCAATTGCGCCGAAAGTGTGCCACAGGAAATGCGTCCCGATCGAAATCCAGCCGTATTTGTCGATAACCCGGAAAGCAAGCGCGAACACGAACGAAATCCAGGCGAATCCAACCCATCGGCCATTGCGGAAATGGTTTTTGAAAAGGAAAGCCAATACGGGGAAAAGCACCAAAAGTCCCAGAACGGCATAGTTGAGGTTGATGTAGAATTGAATAGCATCGCCGTCACCCTGAAGCTGTTGCCTGATGAAATACTGGAAAAAGCCGTAACCCACGATCAAAAGCGCGCCTATGTACCAACGCGTGAGCTTGGCCACGAAGTAAACTCCGGTAAAAACGCACAGTAACATTATAGGTAGCCAGTCCATCATGATGAAGAATCCCCATTGGCGCAAACCGTGATAGATGCTGCCGCCAACGGCTCCGATCGTGAGCAGCAAAACGGAAAATGTCAGGTAGAGATGTTCGCGATAGGTGCCTTTGAGTTTCCAAAGCCAGAAAATGGCGAGCGCAAGAAAAAACAGTGACGTGATGGCGTTCAGCGGTTCTGGAAATAGGTTTTCCAGATTCGTTTCGGTGTAAGGCATTCCGCCGTCCAGCGGGATTTTTGGCGTTTCCATGTCGCAACTTTTCGACTAAAATTAAAGCAATCGAGCTTACCTCCGACATACATTTCACTAACTTTAACCGTTTCCTAACCCATAGCGATGAAACGGAACTTACTGCTGCTTTTTTTTATACTCGTCAAATTCGCGCTCAATTTCAAATTGGTCAATCCGGTTTACGAGCTGCATCGCGACGAATTCCTGCACTTGGATCAGGCCAACCACCTTGATTTTGGCTATTTGTCGGTGCCGCCTTTGACTTCGGTTTTTGCTGTCGTGATCCAGGTTTTTGGGAATTCGGAATTTTGGGTGCGATTTTTCCCATGTCTTTTCGGAGCCTTGACTCTGACAGTCGTGTGGAAAACGATAGAATCGCTTGGCGGAAGTTGGTTTGCATTGATTCTTGGTGCATTTTCGGTGCTTTTTTCGGCCTTGCTTCGCATCAATATGTTGTTCCAACCCAATTCTTTCGAGGTTCTGGCGTGGACATTTTCATGTTTTGCCTTTATACGGTATTTCCAGTCCGGGCAAATTCGTTGGATTTATTTCGCGTTTGTCTCGCTGGGATTTGGCTTCCTTAATAAGTACAACATCGCATTTTTGGCGATTGGATTTTTCGTGCCATTTGCTTTTTCGATGCATCGGAAATTGCTTTTGAACAGCCATTTTTGGTTCGCTGCATTGGTCGGTTTCGCGATTGTCCTTCCAAATTTGATCTGGCAGATTCTGAACGGATTTCCCGTCATCCATCACATGAAACTGCTCAAGGAAACCCAATTGGACAACGTATCGACAGCCGACTTTTTGAAAGAGCAACTCTTGTATTTTATAGGTGAAATCCACGTAATGATCGCGGCGATAGTGGGACTTTTGGTGTCGAAATCGCTGCGTCCGTATCGCATTTTTGTATGGAGCCTGATCTCGACGCTGGTCATTTTCGTGCTGCTTCACGCAAAAGGTTATTACGCGATTTCGTTGTATCCGATTTTCCTCGCGTTCGGATCTGTCGTCTTGGAGCGACGTCTCACAGGAAAATCCGGACTGATTCTGAGAGGTATTTCTCTGGCGCTTCCCGTCGGATTTTTGGTCGCGATTTACCCGATAGCGTTTCCTGTGAGCGAGCCATCGATCATGAAAGACCGCGTGGCCGACAATCCCGATTTGCACCTGGCGCGTTGGGAAGACGGAAAAGACCACGATCTGCCTCAGGATTTTGCCGATATGTTGGGTTGGAAGGAACTCGCAGCAAAGGTCGATTCGGCACTGGCGCAACTTCCGGCGAACGAAAGGACGATCGTGCTTTGCGACAATTACGGTCAGGCCGGAGCGGTAAATTTCTACAGTAAAAATCGCGCAATCAACGCCGTGACGATGAACGCCGATTACGTGAATTGGTTCGATTTGCGCCAGCCGATACGAAATGTGGTTTTGGTGCGCGAGAATTCCGAGGAAAATCGGTTCATAAGCCGCTATTTCGGTTTTTTCGAATCGGTTTACGAAACTGGGGAAATCGAGAATGCATTTGCGAGGGAAAAAGGAACTTCGGTTTACGTTCTCAAAAGTGCGTCGGCAAACATCAATTCGTTGTTGCAGAATGACATTGCGTCGGAAAAACAAAGCTGGAAAAATTGAGTCGTAACAATACCATCGTATTTGACGTTATGTTAAAAACCACGAGCATGATCAGAAATCTTACACTTTCGGCAGTTGCGCTGCTACTTTTTTCGTGTGACAAAAGAGAATCTTCAGTCAAGGTTGGGTCGGATCGCGATAGTTTAAAACCGATTTCATCCGAAGCGGAAAACGCAAATTCGATGTTTGACAGTGTTTCCGGAAAATCGAATTCCGAAGTAAAATCAGATCCAAAAGTCGAAAAATGGACGACACGACGTTTCGCAAAACCATCGGTTTCCATTGTGATCGATCCGAAAAAGGACACCATCATCACTTTGCCCGAAGGCACGAAACTCAATATCGCAGGCGACAGTTTCGTTTTCGCGACTTCACAAAATGCGGTTTCGGGGAAAATCACGCTCAAAGTCAGGGAGTTTTATCGTCTGGAAGACATTTTGAAAGCCGGATTGTCGACCACGAGCGGAAATCGGATGTTGGAAACAGGCGGAATGTTATTTATCGAAGCCGAATCCGAAGGCAAGAAACTTAAATTGGGTGAAGGAAAGGAAATGGAAATCGCATTCGCATCGGCGGTAAAAAGCGACATGGAACTTTTCCTGGGCAAAGAAGAAAAAGAAGGCATCGATTGGGAAAAGCCTGCTATGAGCGAGTATGTCGTGCCGAATGTCAGTCGCGTCACAAGCTTTTCTATGCAAGATATACGATTGAAATTCAAGTTCGATCTCTCCGAAGAAAAGCAAGGTCTTTACCGAATTAGGATGAAGCCCGACGGAACGATTCTCGAAGCCAAAACGATCCAAAGCATCACACCAACGATCGACGGACATATCGAACAACAGCTGATTGGGCAAAAGGTGCTGCTTTCCGGGTATTTACCGAACCACGAAATCACGAATGTCATGCCGGTAACCTTGAATCCGGCCGATAGAATAGGACAAAAGGCGATGAAGTACTCGATGGCCAAAACTGAAATTGAGAAAGGGAAAGCGCGTAAACAGGCAATCGCGCAAAAAGAAATTTCCAAAGTCACAAGATTTTTCAGGACACCACAACTTGGTTGGATCAATTGCGACCGTTTCCTGAATTTGCCCGGCGATAAGTCCGATCTCGCATTTGACATCGGGAATAATGAGTTGACCACCATTTTTCTGGTCTTCAGAAACAGCAAATCGGTTCTGGCGCGAACCACTTCGGCAAGTGCGGTAACCTTCGCAAATCTGCCAAGGGGCGAACCTGTGACGGCAATCGCGATCAAGTCGGACAAAGACGGACTTTACATTTCCAGGGAAAACATCGAGGTTTCTTCGGATAAAATGGCGTTCAATTTCCGTAAATCGGATGCGGTATCGGCCCAAAATGAAATTGCGGGCTGGGCGAACCAACAATGGTGATTTGGAAACCGTGTTTTATTTTCTACCTTTAAAACACAACATTTCCAACACATGAGATTGACCATCGCCATTTTGGCACTTACGGCTTCACTCCAAGCCCAGACTTACAAAGACATCAAAGCGACTGCCGACGAAAGAGCCGCGAGTCTGCTCAAAAAAATGACACTCGAGGAGAAAATCGACTACATCGGCGGCTACAAGGATTTTTACATCCGAGGCATTTCGCGCCTCAATCTTCCCGAAATCAAGATGACCGACGGACCTGTCGGAGCCCGCAATTACGGAAAAACCACGGCTTATCCGGCGTCGATCCTGGCTGCTGCCACTTGGGACACGGAACTTGCGTTCGCTTACGGGGACGCGATCGGAAAAGACGCAAGGGAACGCGGCGTGCACATTTTGCTCGCACCCGGAGTCAACATCTACCGCGCTCCCATGAACGGACGCAACTTCGAATATTTGGGAGAAGATCCGTTTTTGGCCGGAAAAATGGCCGTACACTATATAAAAGGTGTGCAGGGTCAAGGTGTCGTGGCGACTGTCAAGCACTTCGCGGCGAACAATCAGGAATGGGATCGCAACAATGTGAGTTCCGACGTGGACGAACGCACGCTTCGGGAAATCTATCTTCCCGCATTCAAAATGGCAGTTCAAGACGCAAAAGTCGGAGCTGTCATGAACAGTTACAATCTTATAAATGGCGAGCACGCGACACAAAATTCGCATCTGAACAACGACATTCTCAAAGGCGAGTGGAAGTTTGACGGGATTTTGATGTCGGACTGGGTTGCGACATACGACGGCGTTGCAGCGGCAAAAGGCGGACTCGATCTGGAAATGCCGTCTGGAAAATTCATGAACAGGGATACGCTTTTGCCCGCAATCAAGAAAGGAGAATTATCCGAAAATGTGATTAACGATAAGGTGATGCGGATTCTCAGGATCATTTTTAAATTCGGATTTTACGACCAACCGTACGAGATGGCCAAGGAATTGAAACCGAATAAAGAGAATGAGAAAGTGGCTCTGGAAGTCGCTCGCGGCGGAATGGTCTTGCTCAAGAACGACGGTGTACTTCCGTTGCAGAAATCGGTGAAAACCATTGCGATAATCGGGCCTAACGCCGATTCCAATGCTGCCGGAGGTGGAAGTTCTTACACGGCGTCTTTCCGTTCGGTTTCTTTGGTCGATGGGATCAGGAATGTGGCTCCGTCGGCAAAAATAACGGTGGTCAAAAACGCGATCCCGGTGTTGGAAACTTATGTGGAAAATTCGCCGTTTTTTGTTGCGAAAGGCGCTTCGGAAAAAGGATTGAAAGCAGAATACTTCGCGAACAAGAATTTTGAGGGGAAGCCGATTGCGACTGTAGTGGACAAAAACATAAACCACAAATGGACCGACAAGCCAGAAGTGGCGAGCGTTCCGGCGGACAATTTCTCGATTCGTTTTACCGGAGTCGTGCGTCCGGCGAAATCAGGATTATACAAGTTTGGAGTAAAAGGCGACGACGGCTTCCGATTGTGGGTCGACGGCAAGGAAATCCTCAACGAATGGGGCGACCACGCGGCTTTGCTCAAAGTCAAGGAATTGAATCTGGAAGCCGGGAAAGAATACGATATCAAACTCGACTATTATGAAAATGGCGGCGATGCGACGATTGTCTTTGCCGCCTATCAGGAAAATGTCGGTTTTGAAGATGCCGTGAAAGCCGCGAAAGCTTGTGAAATCGCGATCGTTTCCATAGGATTCGATTCGAGCGGGGAAAGCGAAGGTTTCGACAGGACTTTTGAGTTGCCGGCCTATCAGGCTGATTTGATCAAGGCGGTTTCGGCTGCGAATCCAAATACGGTTGTGGTTTTGAACGCAGGCGGAAATGTCTTTATGCAAGATTGGTTGCCGAAAGTGAAAGGCTTGCTACACGCTTGGTTTCCGGGTCAGGAGGGCGGAACGGCGGCGGCCGAAATCTTGTTCGGGAAGGTGAATCCGAGTGGTAAATTGCCGGCGAGTTTCGAAAAAGAGTGGAAGGACAACCCGACACACGACAATTATTACGACGCTGACAAAGACAAGAGGGTTTCCTACAAAGAAGGTTTGGATTTAGGCTATCGTTTTTATGACAAAAGCCAGACGAAACCGCAGTTTCCGTTCGGGTTCGGGCTTTCATACACGACGTTTGAGTATTCGGATCTCAAGATCGATGAGAGCTCGAAAGGCTTGGTTTTGGTAACTTTCAAGATAAGGAATGCCGGAAAGTTCGATGGTGCGGAAGTGGCTCAAGTATACGTTTCCCAGGAAAAATCGCCTGTCGAGCGTCCGTTGAAAGAACTCAAAGGCTTCTGCAAGACTTTTCTCAAAAAAGGCGAGAGCAGGACGATCACGATAAAATTGGATGCCGACGCTTTTTCGTATTACAAAACAGATAAAAAGGCATTCGGATACGATGCCGGTGTTTTTGGAATCCTCGTCGGATCGTCTTCCCAAGACATAAAACTCAAAGGCAAAGCCAATCTTTTCTGATAATCCAGACTAGTTCCCAAAATCAATTTGTGAGTGAAAACCGCCGTGAATAAAGGCACAGGCTAAAGATATCCAAGAAATTATCCGACAGTAAACGCTTACAAACGTTTATAATCGACAGTAAACGTTTAAAAACGGCTTCGTACGAAAAGGTTGTTTAAGTTGCGGTCGGATTTGAAATGCAAAAAATTTAGTGTTGCATACAAGGTTGTGTCGCGTTATCGGGATTTGTGAGAAAGTCCGGAATGTGATCTGAATTTTGAAGATAACGATGTTGGACAAAAAGGTAATTTGGCATAGCGCGTATTTCGGTACTGTCGAACGGTGTTGGGTTCGCAAGTTCGAATATGGCTATCGCGTGGATTCGGAAATTGAAATGTCGAATTTTCAGAATCGCGTTTTCGGGAACGCTGTTTATTCCATTGCTACAGACGTGGACTGGAATGTGACCGCTTTTGAAATCACATCTACTTTGGGCGGATCGCGTTTTGTGCTGGCTGGAAAGTCCGATGGTAAAGGCAATTGGGAAATCGATGGCAAAGACGCGCCAAGACTGAGCGGTTGTTTTGATATCGACATTTTGCCGACGCCTTTTACGAATTTGCTCCCTGTTCGCAGGTTGGATTTTACGCAGCAAAAAGTTTGGGAGATTGATGTGATTTACATCGATTTGACGACTGGTTCGTTCGAGCGTAAACGCCAACGTTACACGAAACTGTCTGAACGTGAATTCAGGTTCGAGACGATTCCCGAAGATTTCGAGGCCGTGATTCTCGTGGATGAAATCGGATTGGTGATGGACTATCCGGGATTGTTCCGAAGACAGGATTCCTAGCCCCGATGGCAGTGGAAAGCCCGCAGCGACTGCGCCTTTATTTTTAGGTTTTGGCAAAGCGACCAACGGAAGCTCTTGCCAAGGCCATAAAAATTTGGCGAGGGCGTGAGGACTTGCAGCAGACAGCGGGAATCAGCTACTAAAACCAGTGAAAGTTAACACCGAAAAATGGGCGTAATGCCTACCTTTGTTAAAATTTTATACCATGCAAAATATCATCGACCGTTTCGTCAGTTATGTGACGATCGATACCGAGAGCGACGCCAAGTCGAATACAACGCCAAGCACGCCAAAACAGTTGGTTCTCGCAAGCCTTTTGGCCAAAGAACTCGAGCAAATCGGGATGACTGAAGTGACGCAAGACCAAAATGGTTATGTGATGGGAACTTTGGAAAGCAATATTAGACACGAAGTTCCAACCATAGGATTCGTTTCGCATTACGACACTTCGCCTGATTTCACGGGAGCGAACGTCAAACCACAAATTGTGGAGAATTACGACGGAAAAGACATAGTACTTAACAAGGAACGGAACATAGTGCTTTCGCCAGGTTATTTCAAGGATCTATTGCAATACAAAGGACAGACTTTGATCACGACCGATGGAACGACATTGCTCGGAGCCGACGACAAAGCCGGGCTTACCGAGATCGTCACAGCAATGGAATACCTGATCAAAAATCCCGAGATCAAGCACGGCAAAATTCGGGTTTGTTTTACTCCTGACGAGGAAATCGGGCGCGGTGCGGATCATTTCGACGTGGAAAAATTCGGGGCGCAATGGGCTTACACGATGGATGGAAGCCAGATCGGGGAACTCGAGTATGAGAACTTCAACGCCGCCGGAGCGAAAGTTACCTTCAAGGGAAAAAGTGTGCATCCGGGTTATGCGAAAGGCAAGATGATAAACTCCATGCTGATTGCAAATGCGTTCATCAATGAACTTCCGAAAGGCGAAATTCCTCAGGAAACCAAAGGATACGAAGGGTTTTTTCACGTTGTAGGACTTTCGGGAAGCATAGAGGAAAGTGTGGTCGAACTGATTATCCGAGACCACGATATGGCCAAGTTCCAAAAACGCAAAAAGCACGTGGAAAAGGTCGTCGGGCAAATCAACAAGAAGTTCGCCAAGCAATTTGGTGAAGACATAGCCGTCGCTGAAATCACTGATCAATATTACAACATGCGCGAAAAGGTCGAGCCTGTGATGCACATTGTAGATCTGGCCGAACGCGCTATGAAGGATTTGGGTATCAAGCCGCTTATCAAACCAATCCGCGGTGGAACTGACGGAAGCCGCTTGTCTTATATGGGATTGCCTTGCCCGAATATTTTCGCCGGCGGACACAACTTCCACGGAAAATACGAATACGTTCCGGTGGAAAGCATGCAGAAAGCCGTCGATACGATCATTCGAATCGCCGAACTTACCGCGACGACTGATTTTTCGGCAAAACCAAAACACAAAAAGGACAAAAAAGGCAAGAAGAAAAAGTAATGTTTTTTAGTATAAGGCATCGCAACAAACGGTGCCTTTTCAATTTCCATGATTTTATAACTTGCCCGAAAATAACGCTAGTGTCAACGTCAGAAAAGAAAAATCCGTGGGACAAATCGGGTCAGTGGCCTGAAGAAATGAATGCGCTCAAAGCCATTATCGCCAAAACCGAACTCGTGGAAATGACCAAGTGGGGCGGACCGGTTTTTACTATAGGCATTAAGAATGTGATTGGGATTGGCGGCTTCAAGAACTATGTTGCGCTTTGGTTTTGGAATGGCGTTTTCCTAAAGGACAAAGATAAAAAACTCGTGAACGCGAACGAAGGCGTGACCAAAGGTTTGCGTCAGTGGCGATTTGATTCCAAAGCCGAAATCGAATGCGATGAAAAGCTGATATTTGCCTATATCGAGGAAGCGATCGCGAATGAGAAAGCGGGTTTGTCGATAAAACCCGAGAAAAAGCAGACCGTGATTTCCGAATACTTTCAAAACGCTTTGGACAGCGATTTCGAACTTCAGTCGGCATTTGAAAAACTCAAGCCAGGAAAGCAACGGGAATATCTTGAGTATGTCGATACGGCAAAACAGGAAAAGACAAAAGATGCGCGTTTGGAGAAAATTGCGCCAATGATCAAATCAGCTATCGGGCTCAACGACAAATACAAAAAGTAGTTCTGTCGACCGTAAGCGGATCGATCAAGAAAGCTTTTGAAAAGAAGCCAGCGCAAATTTTCCTATTCAATTACAAATTTTCCAAAAAAAAAAGCCGCCCGAATTAACGACAGCTTTTTGTAATATCTCGGAAAAAAATTACTTTTTCTCTACGACAGGCGCATTCAAAGCGGCGCTCATTTCCATTGAGATTGCCGAACGCTCGTACTTGATTTTTCCGGCCATCGTCTCGATTACGACCGTTTTGTCGTTCAATTCTGAAACGCGTCCGTGCATTCCGCCTTTGGTGATGACCTTGTCACCCACTTTCAGCGTGCTTTCAAAAGCTTTTTCCTTTTTCATTCGTCTTTGTTGCGGCAATATCATGAACAGATAAATGACCACGAACATCAAGACTAACGGTATGATTTGATTGTATCCCATTATTTTATTGATTTTTATCTTTGATCGAAGCGTGAATCTGAAGGCGCTCCATTCCTTTTTCGGTATTGGTTTCCAAAGTCACCGATTTTGTTTGTTTTCCGTGTTTTCCGGTAGAGTTGAACGACACCTTGATTTCGGCTTCCTGGCCTGGTTTTACTGGCTCTTTAGGGTATTCCGGAACCGTGCAACCGCAAGAACCTTTCGCATTTGAGATCAAAAGGTCGCCTTCGCCCGTATTCTTGAACTTGAAGTTGTAAGTGACTTTGTCTCCCGGATTGATCAAACCGAAATCGTGCTCGCTTTTTTCGAAAGCGATGACAGGATATTTCCCGTCGGCCGGTGGCGCAGGTTTTGTTGCGGGAACGTCTGGTCCGCCGATGTTTGGTTCAGGATTTGGAGTCGCATTCGAAATTGGCGTATCCTGTGCATTTGGATCGATTTTGTCCGAAGCGTTCTCCTGTTTGCAAGACGTAAGCACGATAGAGGAAAGTGCCAACGCAAAAACGAGTTTTTTCATTTGGATGATTACTGTTAGAGCAAGCCGCGGCCCGCTTTGTTCAACTTATTGGCTGTCTGGAATTCCTTGACGAGGTTGTCGAGAATCCCGTTTATGAAAATGCTGCTTTTTGGGGTCGAGTATTCTTTGGCGATCTCAAGGTATTCGTTGATCGTGACTTTTATAGGAATTGACGGGAATTTCAAGAACTCACAAATCGCCATTTTGAGGATGATCGTGTCGATTTCGGCAATCCTTTCGGTGTCCCAATTCGGTGTTTTGTCCATGTATTCCTTGGCAAGTTCACTTTCGTTAAGAACAGTCTTGCGGAACAATATCGTCACGAAATCGCGGTCTTCATTGTCCTTGTAAAGTTTGGACACGCGAAACTCCTGACCTGCTTCGATAGCCCTGAATTCTTTCTGTAATTGGGTGTTTACCAACGGAATGTCATCTACCCAAGTCAGTCTGTAATCTTCGAGATAGTCGTAAAGTTTCTCGTTCGGAACGATCACATCTGTAAACAAATCGACCAAAAACTGCTTGTCCTCGGCGAAGTTGTTTACGCGATTCGACATGTATTTTTCGTACAATGCGCTCGCCTTGATGTCTTTCAACAACAGCAAGATGTAATCGTCGTTAAGTTTCCAGTTGTTGATTTTCCTGTCCTCGATGGCGATGCTCAAAGAGTTGCTTTCGTCCAGCATCGTAAGGATGCCGTTGTTGACGAATTTGAGGTTCGGATTGCGTTCGTCCTGAGTACTGAGGTGTTTTTTGCTGGCTTTTTCGAGGTAATCGGATTCGCTGCTGCGGATTTCGATCAAGGCCGACAACATGATGAGATAGAGGTCGAACATGCCCTCGATGCTGTGAAGGAGAAACTTTTCCTGTTTTTCCAAGTTGTCTGAACCATTCTGATGCATCGCGTAAATCGACTGCATCACCTTGATACGGATATGTCTTCTGTTTAACACCTGTAAGAACTTTTTCTAATTAAAAACGGAGCGAAACCATTTTTGATTTCGCTCCGCAAAAATACTATTTATTTCGGGTTCCCGAATTATTTCGCGTTCTCTTTTTTACGGTCGTCGATGCGTTTTTCGGCAATGGCCATCGCAGCTTGAGTCGTCGTGAGATTCTTGGCGTCGGCCAGGTCGAAGATTTCGAGCGTGGTGTTGTAGATGTTCTCGGTTCGCTTCAAAGCTTCCTCTTTTCCGTAGTTTACGATTTCGCCGTAAACGTTGATGATTCCGCCGGCGTTGATCAAGAAATCAGGTGCGTAGGCGATTCCTCTTTCGCGAAGGATCTGACCGTGGATTTTCTCGTTCGCCAATTGGTTGTTAGCGGCTCCGGCAACGACTTTGGCCTGGATTCTGTAAACCGTGTCGTCGTTGATCGTGGCTCCAAGCGCGCAAGGTGCGTAAATGTCGACATCGGCATTGTACAAATCTTCGCCTTCGTAGATCGTAGCTCCGTATTTCTTGGCGACTTCCTCCATTCTGCTTTGGCTGATGTCGGAAATCGTGATGATCGCGCCTTCGTCAGTCAAATGCTTTACCAAAGTTTCGCCTACATGGCCGGTTCCTTGTATGAGGATTCTTTTCCCGCCAAGATTGTCGCTTCCGAATTTGTATTTCGCGGCCGCTTTCATGCCCATGTAAACGCCGTAAGCAGTTACAGGCGAAGGGTTTCCGGACCCGCCGCGGCTTTCTGAAATTCCGGTTACGTAAGGCGTGATGTCGCGGATCAAATCCATGTCAGGAGTTGTCGTTCCCACGTCTTCGGCAGTGATATATTTTCCGCTAAGGGAATGAATGTAACGTCCGAAAGCTTGGATAAGCTCTGGCGTCTTGTCTGTTTTCGCGTCTCCGATGATAACGGCTTTTCCACCGCCAAGGTTCAATCCTGAAATCGCCGACTTATAAGTCATTCCGCGGGAAAGGCGCAAAACGTCGTTCAACGCTTCCCACTCGTTCTCATACTTCCACATACGCGTTCCACCCAAAGCTGGTCCTAAAACTGTGTTATGGACACCGATTATTGCTTTCAAACCGGTATCTTTGTCGTGGCAAAAAACAATCTGCTCGTGGTTGTCGAATGAAGCTTGACCGAATACCGGATCAATCTTGTGCAGGTCTTTTGCAGTAGTGAATTCAGTTATCATATTTCAAGATTTAATTTTGAGGCTTTTGTAAAAAGCTAATGCAAAACTAACGATTAAATCAAGAAAATTCACTCAGAAGCGTTTAAATTAGGGAATTGTTAATAAATGTTCCGAATGTGGGCTTTTTGAAAAATTTCATTTTCCGTTCACTTTTAACAGTTTCCACTTCAGATTTTGTCCGTTCCGGCTTAGAATAATGAAAGAACTACAGTATTTAAATAAATATTTCGTAAAGTACAAATACCACTTTTTGGGCGGTATCCTGATTACGATCGCATCGCAGATTCTGTCTTTGTACACGCCTGAGCTCGTTCGCGACTCGTTTCAGGTCGTGGAAGATTACACCAATGGAAAACTCACCGATGTCACGGTCTTGAGAGACGAATTGATCATGAACATGGTCTACATCGTCCTGACCACGATTCTGTCGGGACTTTTGTTGTTCATCACGCGACAGACATTGATCGTGATGTCGCGCCACATCGAGTTCGATCTCAAGAATGAGGTTTTTGGCCAATACGAACGTCTGACGCAAAATTTCTACAAACAACACCGCACCGGAGATTTGATGAACCGAATCAGCGAAGACGTCGGAAAGACGCGAATGTACGTTGGGCCGGCGGTGATGTATTCGCTCACGACCGTGATCACTTTCATCGTCGTTATCGGATACATGGTGAGCATTTCGCCATTGCTGACGTTCTACACGATTTTGCCATTGCCGCTGCTTTCGTTCGTGATCTACAAATTGAGCGTACAAATTAACAAGCGAAGCACGGTTTTCCAACAGTATCTTTCGAAAGTCTCGAGTTTTTCGCAGGAAGTTTTTTCGGGAATCCGAGTGATCAAGGCTTATTCCCTGGAAGAGCAACAAACCGACAGAATGCGAGATCTGGCAACAGAAAGCAAAGCCAAAAGCATGCGTCTGGCAAAAGTACAATCGCTTTTCGGACCGTTGATGATCGCCTTGATCGGAGCGAGTAACCTTGTCGTGATTTATGTTGGCGGAATGATGTACATAAATGGCGACAAGAACATCGCGAGCATCGGAGTCATTGCCCAATTCATATTATATGTAAACCGACTGACTTGGCCGGTCGCGTCTCTCGGTTGGGTTTCGTCCATGATCCAAGAGGCCGAGGCTTCGCAGAAACGCATCAACGAATTCCTCAAGATCGAGCCCGAAATCAGGAACGAGAATCCGCAGCAAAGCGAAATTTCAGGGGAAATCGAATTCAGGAACGTCGGATTCACTTATGATGACACAGGCATTCGCGCGCTCAAAAACATTTCGTTCAAGGTCAATAAAGGAGAAACACTTGCTATTTTGGGCAAGACCGGATCAGGGAAATCGACGATTTTGTCTTTGGTGACAAGGCTTTACGATTCGACCTCAGGAGAAGTTTTGGTCGATGGGCTTCCGATAAGGAAACTGAATCTCGAAAACCTGCGTTCATCGGTAGGAAATGTTCCGCAGGACGCTTTCCTGTTTTCGGATTCCATCAAGAACAACATCAGATTCGGAAAGGAAGAAGCCTCGGAAGAAGAAGTGATCTCAGCGGCAAAACTCGCGGCCGTCCATGACAATATCGCGGCGTTCAACCTGCAATACGAGACGATTTTGGGCGAACGTGGCATCACGCTTTCGGGCGGACAAAAACAGCGCGTTTCCATTGCGCGTGCAGCAATCAAGAACCCGAAAATATTGTTGCTCGACGATTGTCTGTCGGCTGTCGATACGGAAACCGAGGAAACGATTCTCGGAAACCTGCTCGAATTCTGCAAGGACAAGACGACCATCATCGTGAGCCACAGGGTTTCATCTGCCAAGAACGCCGATCGCATCCTGATCCTCGACGAGGGAAATATCATCCAGCAAGGCACTCACAATCAACTCCTAAACGCCGACGGCTACTACCGCGAGCTTTATCTGAAACAACTTTCGGAAAAAGAATTGACCTAATGTTTGGTGAAATAACGTTTTTTTTACATTTTTGGAAGTAGAAATAACGATAACAACTAGAATGCTGAGGTTATGAGAGAACATGATATGCTGGAGAAGGAGGAGATTTTTTCGAAAGTGCTGCGCGCCGGTAGAAGAACTTATTTCTTTGATGTGCGTGCCACGCGTGCCGACGATTACTACATCACGATAACCGAGAGCAAGAAATTCACCGAAGACGACGGATCTTTCCACTTCAAGAAACACAAGATTTACCTTTATAAGGAAGATTTTGCCGCTTTCGCCGAAATCCTGGACGACATGACCAACTATGTATTGTCGCAGAAAGGCGAGGAAGTGATTTCAGAGCGCCACCAAAAAGACTTCAAACGCGAATACAGCATCGACAATAGGATGGAGGAAACCGCCAAAGCTGCGAGTTTTACCGATGTCGATTTTGACGATATCTGATTTTTCGATCGAAGATTTTCAAATAACGAATCCGGACTTTTGTTCGGATTTTTTTTTGCTTGCCACTTATTGGTTAGACTGATTTGCCCGTAACTATTTTTTAACCGCGAATTCGCGAATTTATACTCGTTTCGAGGTCAAATTCGCGAATTCGCGGTTAAAAATTTCGCGTTGAGACGATTCGTAGTTTGCCCTGAATATTCAGATACAATTTTATTTCGTAGCCAATAACAAATAACGAGCAGCGAACAACGAAGTTTCTAGCCGATCCGAAGCCCGTTCGCGACCTCAAAATCAGGAGAAAGCAAAACGATATCGTTGTCATTTCCGACCGATCCCAAAACCAGGCATTCGCTCATGAATTTGCCGATCTGTTTGCGCGGAAAATTCACGACGGCGACAATCTGTCGACCAATCAGCTCCTGTTTGGAATAGCGTTTCGTGATTTGTGCCGATGATTTGCGCACACCGATCTCGCTCCCGAAGTCGATCGTGAGTTGAAACGCCGGTTTTCTCGCTTCGGGAAAGTCGTTCGCTTCCACAATCGTGCCTACGCGCATCTCGACGCGTTCGAATTCGTGCCAGGTCAAATCCATCAAAAAATGTTTTTGCTAATATCGGAATTCGGGTTTGTCCTCGAAAGTGAAACAGCAAAAAACCGACAATTTGCAAAATTTTGGAAGCTTGTTGAAAACCCTGTCATTTCTTAACAAATGCTTAGTAGCAATCGTAGGAAATCTCAAGGCATTTTGCGTAAATTAGAGGGCAACTTCACACTTCTTCAATGGAAATCTATCATCTTAGCGCCGAGTGTTTTCCGGCGGCGAAAGTGGGCGGTCTGGCCGATGTGGTCGGAGCTTTGCCAAAATATCTCAACCGTTTCGGGCATTCGGCAAAAGTCGTGATTCCGGGTTATGACACCAAATTTTCGCAAGAGCAGGAATTCGATGATGTTTTTCAGGGCGAGTTGAAGCTTGGCGTTTTCCATTTCCACTATTCGGTTGTCAAGGAGCGACAGGATTTGTTGGGCTTCGAGTTGTACCAGATCAAGATTCCGCAGCTGTTCGATCGCCCGGAAGTTTACGGATACGAAGACGATACCGAGCGATTCGTCGCCTTCCAGATCGCATTTCTCGATTGGCTTACGGCAACCGGAAAACGTCCCGATATCGTGCATTGCCACGATCATCATACAGGTTTGGTGCCGTTTATGATGCAACATTGCCATCGCTACGGACATTTCAACCGCACGCCGACATTGCTGACGATCCACAACGCGCAATACCAGGGCTGGTTTTCGTTCGACAAATCGCATTATTTACCTGATTTCGATGCTGTCAATGGCGGCTATCTTGAATGGAACGGCGTGATCAATCCGCTGGCGAGCGCGATCAAATGCGTGTGGAAAGTCACGACGGTTTCCCCGACATATCTTGAGGAAATGGCCAACAACGCCAACGGACTCGAGAATTTGCTGCGTTACGAAAGAGGAAAATCGGTCGGGATTTTGAACGGCATCGATTCGGAAGTCTGGGATCCGGAAACCGACGCGATGCTGGAAGCTAATTTCGACGTAAAAACGATGAAGGTCGGTAAAGCGGCGAACAAGAAAGCGTTGTGCAAAAAATTCGGTCTTGATGAAAAGCTTCCTATTTTCTCGTTCATCGGACGTTTGGTCTACGAAAAAGGAGCGGAGTTGCTTCCCGAAATCTCGCGTAGGATTTTGACCGAATTTACCGGAAAGGCAAATGTGCTGATCTTAGGTTCCGGCGATCCGAGCGTGGAGGAACATCTGCGCGCCATCGGACATTTCCATCGCGAGAACTACGATTGTTATATCGGATACAACGAACAACTGGCGCATTTGGTCTATGGCGGATCGGACTTTTTGCTGATGCCGTCACGCGTCGAACCTTGCGGACTGAACCAAATGTACTCGTTGCGCTACGGAACGGTTCCGATCGTAAGAAGAACCGGCGGACTTCGCGACACGGTAATCGACATGGGCGACGGCGGCTTTGGAATCTGCCACGACCAAACCAGTGTGGAAGACGTGCTTTGGTCGGTGAACCGCGCGCTCGGACTTTTTTCCGACCAAAAGAAATTTGACGCGATACGAAAAACGGGGATGGAAATCGACCATTCGTG
Source organism: Flavobacterium sp. (assembly GCF_004295795.1). Classification (GTDB taxonomy): domain Bacteria; phylum Bacteroidota; class Bacteroidia; order Flavobacteriales; family Flavobacteriaceae; genus Flavobacterium. The sequence continues at coordinate 30,607 of NZ_SEBR01000028.1, forward strand.
GGATTCGGTCGCACAACAATACATCGAACAATATCTGAACCTAAAGAAATAGCACATGAATAACAAGACACTTGCCATAATTCTCGGTGGCGGACAAGGCTCGAGGCTTTCGCCACTTACCCAAAGCCGATCCAAACCGGCCGTTCCGATTGCCGGAAAATACCGTTTGGTAGACATTCCAATCTCGAATTGCATCAATTCCGACATCAAGCGCATTTTCGTTTTGACACAGTTCAATTCGGCCTCGCTCAACAAACACATCAAGAACACTTATCATTTCAGTACGTTTTCGACTTCTTTCGTCGATATTCTGGCCGCCGAACAAACGCCGGACAACGCCACCTGGTTTCAGGGAACGGCCGACGCGGTGCGACAATGCATGCAATATTTCCTGAACCACGAGTTCAAATATGCGCTGATTTTGTCGGGCGATCAGTTGTACCAGATGGATTTCAACGAAATGATTACCAAACACGAGGAAAGTGGTGCCGAGATCTCGATCGCGACGCTTCCGGTAAACGCTAAAGACGCGCCTGGTTTCGGAATCCTCAAAACCGATACGGACGATTGGATCACGGCTTTCACCGAAAAACCAAGTGCCGATGTCTTGCAGGATTGGACATCGCCCGTGAGCGAGGAAATGCAAGGTCAGGGCAAGCACTATCTGGCTTCGATGGGAATTTACGTGTTCAATCGCGACTTGTTGGTGAAATTGATGTCAGACCAAACGACTACCGATTTCGGAAAGGAAATCATGCCGCAATCGGTCGGGAAACACAAAATCCGCAGTTTTCAGTATGAGGGTTATTGGACGGACATCGGAAACATCGATTCTTTTTTCGAGGCCAATCTCGATTTGACAGATGAAATTCCGCAGTTCAATCTTTTTGACAACAGCAACCGTATTTTTACGAGGGCGCGCGTACTTCCGCCTTCGAAAATCATCGGAACGTCGACCGTTAGCCGATCTTTGATTGCCGAAGGTTGCATTCTGAACCATTGTTCGGTCGATCATTCGGTGATTGGCATCCGGACGAGGATCGGACGCGATTCGGAAGTCAGGAATTCGTATATCATGGGAAGCGATTTCTATCAGAATCTGCAGGAAATCTACACGAATCTGGAACATCGCGTGATCAATATCGGAGTAGGCGAGCGGTGCGTGCTGAACAATACGATCATAGACAAGAACGTGCGCATCGGAAATGACGTCAAACTCAACGGCGGCAAGCATCTCGAAGATACCGATCACGAACTTTACACGGTCAAGGACGGAATCATCGTCGTGAAAAAGAACGCGACTTTGCCCGACGGATTTGTAGTCGAATAACGAAAAAGCCTCCAAAATCAGGAGGCTTTTTTTATTTCAGTTCCGAAAAGATGTAGTCGTGGATGAATACCATGTCTTCGTCGGTGAGACGTGCTTTTCGCTGCATGCGTTTCAGGATCGGTTCCCAGTCTTCTTTGGATTCGTCGGTAGGGGCAAATAATTTGTGGCATTTTCCGCAATTGTTCGCGTACAGATCGCGTCCCTTGGCGATGCCTTCCGGGCTTGGCATTGGAGAAGTTGTTTCTGCGACTTCGGGTTTAGGAGTTTCTGTTGCTGCCGGCGTCGAAGGTTGTACGACGACTTTTGGCGAACAGGAGAACGCTACTGCCGCGAGGGCAAAAACGAGGATTCGTGATTTCATCTGAATTTGGTTTTGTCGTAAAAATAAACGAAATCTTCCGAATTTGGCCTGGTCACTCGAACTCTGGTTTTCGCCTTTTGATTTTCATGGTTATGAGATTGACCGTCATCGTATCTTCGTCGGCTTGCTCGTTGCGAAAAATCGCTTGAATTTGGTTTTTCCCGATTTTCCTGACCAATCCTGGCCAGGCTTTGAGTTGATTTTCGAGTTCGATGTTGGCTTTGTCCTGTTTTGGGATCGATACCTTTCCCGAAGTTCCGAAAAGACCGTATTCGCCCGTTGCATCGGGAAGCTGCGGCAATTGCCATTCCAAGATATCGAATTTGAAAAGTTCCTTCCATTTGCCGTTTTGGTAAGTGTAGATTCGCCAGCTGTTGCAACTCGAAAAGTCGGCGTGGTCGATTACCAGCGAGATTTCGTCGTTTCCGTCTCCGTTGAGATCGCCATCGTTCTTTAACAAGTGCAATCCGAAACACAGACTGTTTCCAATTTTGAGACTGTCTATTTCCGGGTTGGAACTCAAAACAAAAGCATCGGTATTTCTTTTATCTGTCCATTGGATCAAGTCGCCATATTCGAGATCGTCTCGGAACTTGAAAGTTTCCTTATTTGTATCAGTGTCCCAATAGTGTTCGGTCAATTTTTCCGATTTTCCGTCTCCGTCAAAATCGCCCTCGATCTCGAATCTGTAGCCGAAAATTTCGTGGGATTTCGGTTTTTCGATTTTTGATTTTCCAGACGTGATTTTGGGTTTGACTTCAGAATTTTTGCATCCGATGAAAATCGCCAAAAACAAAAGAGGAAACCACATGACGCGATTTCCTCTTTTCGATATTTTGTTCGGATGCATGAATTAGCGAACGTCCATCAACTCTACGTCGAAGACCAAAACGGCGTTTGGTGGAATGACTCCGCCGGCGCCTCTCGCTCCGTAACCCAAATCTGGTGGAATCACGAAACGCGCCTTGTCGCCAACTTGCAACAATTGGATGCCTTCGTCCCAACCTTCGATCACATTGCCCATTCCGAGCGGGAACTCGATTGGTTTTTTACGTGGATAAGACGAGTCGAAAGTCTTGCCGTTCTCGAGCGTTCCGGTGTAATGAACCGATACCGTCTTGCCTTTTGCAGCTTTCGTTCCGTTTCCTTTTTGGATGATCTGGTAACGCAAACCGCTTTCCGTCTGTTCGAATCCGGCCGACAATTTCTCGAGTCTGGCTTCGGCTTCCGCCTTTTCGGCAGCTTCTCGCTTCGAACGCGATCCTTCGAAAACGCGGAAAGCCTCGACTGCATTCCATTTTTGGGCTTCTTCGCCAACGCGCACGATCTCGAGTTTTTCGATCGCGTCACCTTGCTTGATTTCGTCGACTACGTCCTGACCTTCAATGACTTTACCGAAAACGGTATGTTTGTCGTCCAGCCAGGGCGTAGCCACGTGCGTGATGAAAAATTGTGATCCGTTAGAGCCCGGCCCGGCGTTTGCCATCGAAAGCACGCCCGGAGTATCGTGGCGCAAATCCTGGTGGAATTCGTCGTCGAATTGGTAGCCCGGTCCACCGCTTCCTGTTCCATTCGGATCGCCGCCTTGAACCATGAAGTCACTGATGACGCGGTGAAACGTCAAGCCGTCATAATAGGGTTTTCCTTGCGGACGCGCTTTGTTCTCGAGATTTCCCTCGGCCAAAGCCACGAAATTCCCAACCGTTCCCGGCGTCAGTTCTGGTGTAAGTTTGACCAAGACTTCACCTCTTTTGGTGACGAATTTGGCATATATTCCGTTTTCCATGTTCGTATTTTTAAAGTTGGCACAAAGGTAAGCAATGAAGATTGTACTGGCAATCGGAAATCAAAAACCGCACATTTGCAAAATGCCTTCCCAATTTGTACTGTCGCTGTCATAACCGAGTTCTTTTGCGCGTTTCATGTCGTCACAGGCTGAAATCGCGTAGAATTTGCCACTCAATTTCTTCGAAAGTCCGCGAAAGAAATAACCGTGTGCCGCGTCCTTGGCGGAAGATTCGATCAATTTCGTATAATCCGCGACAGCGTTGTCGAACTCGTTTATCGCGAGATATTTCATGCCGCGATCTTTGTGGATCTTCGCTTTATCTTTTGAGGAATTGAGTTCCGCGGTCATTTTGGCGATATCGTTGCGTATAAGTTGCGCGGTTTCATCTGAAACTTCAACCGAACTTAGTTTCGCGTCGACTTGCGCTTTCGAACCGAGGCAAATCAGCAGAAATAAGACACATATAATCGATTTCATCAATTGAGTTTGTTGATGTCGTTGGCCGTTTTGTAATCCTTTCTCGCGATCGTGTAGAGTTGGTTTCCGCTTTCGTCCGTGATGAAGGCCTGTGTTTCGTCGTCTGTGGGGAAATAGATTTTGTATTGTCTTCCGTCTGAAATCTGGATGCCGTAAGTCGTCGTGGAATTTTTCATGGAAACCGAATTCTGCGAGTATTCGAATTTGGTTTTCTTTCCGCTTCCGTCGTCTACCGAAAAGGATTTCTCGGCGAAATTGATCTGGAATTTGTTGCCGTCAGCGTCTGTGGCTTTCCAGTTTCCGCGATAAGTGTCCGATCCGCTGCACGAGATCAGTAAAATCATCAAAAAAGCCGAGAGCAAAAGTGTAATTTTTTTCATATCCGATTGATTTATCTGCCTACAAATTAGTGAATTTGCGTCAAAATCAGACAATCAATTTTGCCCGAAATCCGCGTGCGGCATAATACGATTGGGCGCCGTTGTGATACGTGAAAACCGTGTCGTATCGGCGATCGCAGAAAAGTGCGCCCGAAAGTTTCCGGATTTTATCTGGCGTCTTGACCCAACTCGAGGTTTTGAGGTCGAACTTTCCCAGCGTCTGTAAATGTCGGTATTCGTCTTCGGATAAAATTTCGACACCCATTTTTTGGGCCATGTCCAAAGCGTTGTTTTCAGGTTGGTGCTCTTTTCTCGAAAGTTGGCCTTCGTGATCGAAACAAGTGCTGCGGCGACCGGCCGGACTTTCTGGCGAACAATCAAAAAAGGTGTATTCATTCGATTTTTCGTCGAAAGCGATCACGTCAGGTTCGCCTTTTGTCCTTTCCATTTCGTGCAACGACCAAAGTTTGTCGGGATTTACCTCGAGTTTTTCGGACACTTTTTCCCAATCGATATTTTTATGCCGATCCGGATTTGTTTCAAAACGCGCTTTCAATGTCGCAAATATTTGTTCTTTTTCGTTTGGCGTCAATATGTTTTTCATGACTTCTAATTTGTTTCCAAGTTACGCAAAAGCCATTTGTTGCGCGAGTTTGCTGTTATGTCAAATGCCAGAATTTCGATTTACGATAGCTTGATCGTTTCCGTGCACTTCGGATAATTTGTACAACCGAGAAATTCGCCGAATCGCCCCGAGCGACTGACCATAAATCCGCTTTGGCAACTTTTGCACAGTAACGCATTATCGAGGATTTTGATGTCGTTGTACGTCTCGTTGCAAATAGGGTAGTGCGTGCATCCCAAAAACTGTTTTGCCTGTATGGGATTTGTCCGGATCACGAGTTTTCCCGTTTGGCAGTACGGACAATTTGCCGAGGTCAATGTTCCGTTTTCGATGGTCGTCAAGTAATTTATGTCCGAAATCAATTCGCTCGCAAAAATCGAAATGTCCGACGGCACGAACAATAGGACTTCGTTTTTTGTTCGCGTCAATGCTACGTAAAACAAGCGGCGTTCTTCGGCGAATCTGTACTCTTCGTCATCGTTCAATAATAAGGATAAAATTGGGTCGTCGGTCATTTTGTTCGGAAAGCCAAGTAGGTGATTTTTGAGGTTCAGGATTATGACGTTGTCGGCTTCCAGCCCTTTTGATTTGTGGATCGTGAGAAATTTGATGTCGACATCTTCAAAGCCTTTGACTTGCAATTTGTTCGATCGCTCAATGTATTTCACACTGTTGTTTTGGGTTACTTTTATAAGGTCGTCGATGTCGAAACTGTGTCGGCCCAAAACCAGAATCGGCTTGTTTCCATATTTTTCGACGAGTTGCCGAATTTGGTTGAGAAATGTCTGCTCGATCGTATTTGGTTCATACCCGACCAATTTAATCGGGTTTTGCAGCATTTCCTTTTTTGACGTTGGACTTTTTGGAAGCTGGCTTTTGTTTTTGAGGATGAATCTCGAGGTGATATCGATCAACTGTTGCGAATTCCGATACGTTTGTTCGATCAGTAATTTTTCGTGTTTTCCGACGTGTTTCTCGAAGTTCCGAAGCAGCGAAACGTCGCTTCCGGCAAAACGGTAAATAGACTGCCAATCGTCTCCTACGGCAATCAATTTCGCTCCGGACAACTCGCGGATCGCCTTGATCAAATTGAATCGGGAAAATGAAATGTCCTGATATTCGTCGATGATGATGTATTTGTAGTTTGGTTTTTGGTTTTGGATCTCGTCAGCCGCGCGATTGATCATGTCGTTGAAATCGATCTCGTTTCGCTCCTTTAGCACGCGATCGTATTTGTCGAGAATAGGTAAAGCGAACTGCAGGAATATTTTTTGGCGTTCCAGCATGAAGTCGCTTTTGGAATTCGGGTTTTTCGAAAGTAAATGCTTTAGCGAATTCGTGTCCATCCGTCGCGATTTCCCAAGGTTTATGAAGCTTTCGATGAGTTTGATCAGTTCACTTCCGAATTTTTTGTCGTTTTTGGTGATTTTGTCGTAAATGGTTTTGGTGTCTCTAGGTTTGAAAACGACAGCTTCGTCTTTGAGCATTTTTTCCAACTTCGGAAGCAAAGCATTATCTCGATTATAATAGGAATAGGTCTCGAGCAATTTTGTGTTATTGTCTTTGTGATTCTGTTTTTTCAACGCCATTTCCTGACGTAATTTTCTGCGTTGTGCGGCGTCAGCCATTTGGCATTGTTGTTTTCGTCCACGCCAAAATGTTCCAGCCAGATGTCGTATTCCGATAGATGGAAATCGGGGCGATACATGACGTTTGTATGCGGATATTTCTTTTCGTATTCGTATTCGATTCCGTTCAGATACAGGAAATTCGCTATTATAAGTTCTTCGACGCTCTTGACTTTTTCGCCCTGCAAAGTGTCGAGATCTGCGGTCGCAATTTTGTTCAGCGGTTCGGTTTTTGCCTTCAGGGTCTCGAAATCGATTCCCTTTTCCACATCTGATTTTTCTCCCAACGAAGTGTATTTTTCATGCTCTTCGGGAATGTTCATGTAGCACGCGATGTATCGGATGTAGGAATTTATCGCTTCCGGGTTTTCGAGAATATCAGATCTTAAATATTCCGTTACAATTTGTTTGAGCGTATTGTCGTTTGTGATCGCGGGAACATCGATGCTGGCACTTTTTATCGTGTCGTAGCCAAGTTTGTGAAAGGTAGTCGCTTTGGTAGCCAATGCTATTTTGCCAAGCCTTTCGTTGAGTTCGTCGACCGTTTTTTTGGTGAACGAAAGCAGTAGAATTTCTGATGGTTTTACGTTTTTGATTGCTGTCAGATACTTGATTTTGGCCAGAATTGTCAGTGTTTTGCCCGAGCCCGCGCCCGCGATTATCAGGTTGGAATATTCGTCGGTAATCACGGCATTTTGCTGTTGGTCGTCTAATTTCTTTCCTTCGATATCTTCGAAAAACCACTTTAGATTTTCCTTTTTTCTTAAGATATAATTCGTATTATAATTGGCGATGTAGTTGTCGAAATTGTCAAATATCTCATTGAATATCTTGACTTTCTCTTCCTTTTTGTAATAGTTGGTTTTGTTCCTGAAATAGGTGCCAATTTCAATGAAATCGGTTTTGATTTCCTCGCGATACGGCCAAGTGCAATAATCGTTCAAGGAGTCAATTTTGGAATTGAATTCAGTAATTCCGGCCAAATTTTTCAAATAGATTTCGCTCTGGTATTTTTTCTTGTGAGTGCGTTTTTTAAGTAGAAATAACAACGCGGTAAGCGCAATCGATATGGTTGTGATCAGTAGTTCCATATAGACTTTTTTCTAGTTTTTGCCGATCTTGAGCCCAAATTATTGCGCAAAAAAGAAAGGTTACCATTTGAATGGGTTTTTTCAAAATGTCCTGTAACGTGAGGCCGCTAAATGCCGTATCTCACGGACGGAAACGAAGTTAAGAAAAAAGTGTGTCCATTTCACTTGAAACCGGCAATAGATCATAGTGCGCTGTTACCAGAGGTGTCGAATTTGGCGCGGTAATTCAGAACTTAGTATTATAAAAATAGAGAGTGACTAACTTGGTCACTCTCTATTGTGTTTTACGCTGTCACTTTTAAATGCTGGATTTGCCCATCAACTATATCGAAGTGAAATTTTAGCTTGATCGGGCTTCCTGGAAATGTTCCCGAGCATTCTGCGGTTAAGATGCTTGATGTACCATTTTCGTTATACTCCAGTGGTTTCATCACTGATTGGTAGTTCTTGTTCGAGTGGTCGATCCAACGCTCTATTTCAAGTTTTCCCTTATGCGTTTTGCCTTCGTCAAACACTACGGCGGTTTCTGAAAACAGATTGGCGTAGCTCACGGCGTCAAATTCGTTTTGTGCTTTGACCAAATCTGCTACTACTTTTGGTAATTTCATTGTTGTTATTTTTGAAGATTATTAGATTGTTGGTACTGTACCGCCATCGATTACGTATTCAGTTCCCGATAAATAGTTGGCTCTCGGAGAAACAAGAAAACCAACGAATTCAGCTACTTCTTCAGGCTCAGCAGGTCTGCCGAATGGTATTCCACCCAAAGCATCCATCACACCTTGCTGCGCTTCTTCTACAGTGCCATTGGCGTTTCTTGCAATCTCGGCCAACCAAGCTTTCGAGGCTCCCGTGTTGATCCATCCTGGCGATACACTCAGCACGCGAACACCTTTAGGCGAGACTTCATTCGATAAACTTTTGCTGTAGTTTCTCAAACCTGCTTTTGCAGCTGCATAAGGCAAGGTGGAATCATAGAGTGGAAGTTTCCCCTGGATAGAAGCTATGTGAATGATAACTCCGTTTTTACGATCGATCATTTGAGGTAAAAATCCCCTGTCAAGTCGAACCGGAGCCAGCAGATTAGCCTGTAGCGTCGATTCCCAATCTTCATCGGACAATGCCTTAAAGCCACCGGCAGGTGTGGTGGAAGAACCCAGATTGTTCACTAAAATGTCAAGTCTTCCGTAAGTTGTGAGCACTTCGCTGATGACTTTTTGTGTTCCTTCTGCTTTACTTAAATCGGCCGGAATGAAATGTAATTTGCCGTTTTCAATCTCCGGAGTATTTCTTGCGCTGATAATAACCGTTGCCCCAGCTTGTAGCAGCCTTTCTGCAATCGCCTTTCCTGCGCCTTTTGTGCCTCCTGTCACCAAGGCGATTTTGCCTGATAATTCGTTTTGATAGTTCATTTTACATTCGTTTTAAAATTGTTAAGTACAAATTTCAGAAGTATGTAAGTTTCTCACAAGTACGGAGTTACGATTTGCATAGGGATAAATTTTTCCCCTATTGCACGGAATGGGAGATAGGTCTAAATTTGTGGGATGTATGAAAGAAAAACAATACCGAACTTAAATTGTGGACTCGATCTTATTGGTGAAGTGCTCTACGGCAAATGGAAGATACGTTTGCTTTGGTTTATTAGTGAAGGATTTCATAGACCGAGCGAATTGCAACGCAAAATACCGGATGCTTCCCGCAGGGTTCTAAATATTCAGCTCAAGGAATTAGAAGATCACGAACTTGTTTCAAAAATAATTTACCCTGTTGTGCCGCCAAAAGTAGAGTATAGCCTGACGGACTTTGGAAAAACGCTAATTCCAATAATTGCAGCCATCGGTGGGTGGGGAGATGAGCATGAAGAGCGTTTACGAAAGGTAATATTGAAAAGGTTGGAAAATTAGAATTTTTGTTAGAAACAGCATTGCGACATATCTTTTTTAGTTTAGGAAGGATTTTCTACTGTAAAAATTGGTCGAAAAATTGTAGTTGAACGTGTCGTCAGATGTAATTGTTTGTCGTAAGGGTGTCCAGGCTTTGTGGTAGCGAGACGTGACTGAAGGAAGTGGGGAAAATCGGAGATTGTACTCTCTGATAACGCAATCGAAGTTATGGAAAATGAGCGGTCGACAATCCGAAAGCCAGGCATTTTAGCGGCGGTTATGTGAGGTTCCTAGATTTTACTTTTCAATTCCATCATTCCGTGAAGAACTCTCGCAATTTCAATTTCGTCTTTTAAAATTTCTCGATAGAAAATAATATGCTCTCC
>NZ_SEBR01000042.1 GCF_004295795.1 Flavobacterium sp.
AAAAGTAACAAAAAGGCTCGCGGCACGACCGATTTTGGCGACCTGACAGCCTTGCAAATTCCGCAAATGAAAGAACTCGCCGGAACTTTTTCTCGAATGTAGAAACTTTTGGGTGGCTCGAACAACTTCCATTTGCGGGAATTTGCAAGACGTCAGGTGCCCGCCAAAACGCTCAAATGCCGGACTGATTGGAAAGTGTTTATTGACATTTTTCCGCCGCTGTCGCTTTGGAAAAATGCGTCTCCGAAACACCTTTTTTCCTCAATCGCCAGAATCGTTTCCATAACGTCGTCACAGGAAACTTTTGGCATTGCAAACCCGTGCTTTGAAACAGCCAAAAAACCAGTCGAAAACTCGCGGGAAGCCGCATTTTCCTAAGACCTAACAAATCTCCGAGATTTGTTAGGTCTGGCCGAAGTTCGGGGAAAAATCTGGGAGTTGATTACAGCTTTTCTGTAGAAAATGTTAAGGTTTTTGATCAGATGTTTGTTTTGATCAGATGTTTGTTTCATGCAGAAGTGAAAACCCAAGAGTCTCGGTCAACGGCAACCCATCTTCGCCGTTAAAGACATAGCTTTTTTTTCCTTTGGACAACCGGAAACTTCTATCTTCTAAAACTTGTTTTCTTAAAAGGTCTAAAAGGCCACTCGAAATCCATGAGAGACCACATTTTCCTAAGACCTAACAAATCTCGGAGATTTGTTAGGTCTGGCCGAAGTTCGCGGAAAAAACTGGGATTCGATTACAGATTTTCTGTAGAAAATGTTAAGGTTTTTGATCTTGATGGTTGTTTTGGGCAAAACGTAAAAACCCGAGATTTTCGATCAAAGCCAACCGATTGTTTCCGTCAAAGACACACCTTTTTTTTGCTACGAAGACAACCGGAAAGTTCTCGCAAACAAAAAATTTCCTGCGGAGACAATTTTTAGCACAGCGAAGCAAGCTAAAAAGCAAATAAACACTTCAAATTAGTCCGCGGCCTAAGCACAAAACGCGGGCACCTGACGTCTTGAAATTTGGGAAAAAAGAGGCGTAAGCGGCACAGCGCATTGTTCGCCTCTTTTCCAAATTTCAAGGCTGTCAGGTCGCTTTTTTGGTTCAGCCGCAAGGCCTTTTTGCTACTTTTGCGGCCAGGCAAAAGTAGTCCCGCGGAAGGCGACGAACTACAACATCCGGCAGCGCAGCTGCCGCAAACACCAAAAAAAGCACAGCTTTTTTATTTTAGGCTTCGAGAGAAAAAAATGTCCGTAAAATAAAATTGTGTTTAAAAAAGAAAGGATCATCTTACGACAATCATAGCCCGGATGCGGGCAACTAGCCTTTCGCAGAAAAAACCAAATTTTTCTTAGGTTGCGACAGCGACCGAAGGAAGCTCGTTGCAACCTCTAGAAAAACAGGATTTTTAAAGAAAGCTAGTGCTACGTTAGCCGGAAAAAGCTTTAAAAAGAAAAAAACACTTTGATTCGTATCTTTACAAAACGAAAAATCCAAAATGAAAAACATAATCATAACCGGAACAAGTCGCGGTATCGGCTTGGAACTAGCATTGCAACTGGCAAACTCCGGGCACAAAATCTTGGCGCTGTCGAGAAAATCAAACCCAGATTTACTAAAGCACGAAAACGTGACGTATTTGCAAGTGGACTTATCTGACGAAAACCAACTCGACCAAGTTTCTGATTTTTTGCAAACCTGGGAAAAAGTCGACGCGATCGTTCACAATGCCGCAGCTTTGGTACTCAAACCTTTTGAAGACCTGAGTTTGGAAGATTTCGAGAAAGTCTACCGAGTGAACGTTTTTGGCGTTGCAGCTTTGAACAGGATCGCGATTCCGTATCTCAAAAGAGGAAGTCACGTCGTTACGATCTCGAGTATGGGCGGCGTGCAAGGAACGATGAAATTCTCGGGATTGGCCGCTTATTCTTCGAGCAAAGGCGCGGTTATCACACTGTCTGAACTATTGGCCGAAGAATACAAGGAACAAGGCATTTCGTTCAACGTTTTGGCTCTGGGATCAGTTCAGACAGAAATGCTGGCCGAGGCGTTTCCGGGTTACCAAGCACCGCTTCAGGCCAGTGAAATGGCCACATACATTGCCGAATTCACCTTGACGGGAAATAAATTTTACAACGGAAAAGTACTGCAAGTCGCTGCCACGACACCATGAACGAAACCCTGACCAAATATTTGCCAGAAGCCGCCGTAAAGCCGATTTTCGAGCTGATCGTCGCCAATGAAGTGCATCTGAAAATCGTCAATGAACGCGTTACGCGACATGGCGATTACCGGAAAGGCTATTCGGGCAAGCACGAAATTACGGTCAACGGCAGCCTGAATAAATACAGGTTCCTGATTACGTTGGTGCACGAAATTTCGCATTTGGTTGCTTTCGAGAAATTCGGGCGCAATATCAAACCGCATGGGAACGAATGGAAGTTGACATTTCAGCGATTGATGATCCCGTTCATAAGGCCTGAGATTTTCCCGAATGTGTTGTTGCCGCTTTTGGCGCGTCATTTCAAGAATCCGTCGGCGAGTAGCGACACTGACACGACTTTGTCTTTGGCGCTCAAGGAATACGACGAGAAAACGGGCGACAAACATTATGTTTTCCAGTTGCCTTATGGCGCTTTGTTCAAGATCCACAACGGAAAGATCTTCCAGAAAGGCGCGCTTCGGACGAAAAGATACGAGTGTGTCGAGGTGAAATCGGGCAGAATGTACCTTTTCAATCCAAATGCCGAGGTCGAAATTTTACCACAATTGTTAAAGCTGGATTAAATGATTTTGTTTTTCCTGCGCCAATGAGAATCTTTAGGGTAGAAAACAAAGAGATGAACAAAAATTACTACGCAATACTTATGGCAGGCGGCGTCGGATCGCGCTTTTGGCCCGTCAGCACAGCCGAATTCCCAAAACAGTTCCACGATATGTTGGGATCGGGCGAAACCCTTATCCAAAAGACATTTTCACGTCTGACGCAAATCATTCCAAAAGAAAACATACTGATCCTGACCAACGAACGCTACAACGATTTGGTGTTGGAGCAATTGCCAGATGTAAATCCCGACCAGGTTTTGCTCGAACCGGCGATGCGCAACACGGCACCGTGCATTTTGTACGCTTCGCTCAAGATCAAAAAGCAGAACCCGAACGCGTTGATGGTTGTAGCGCCAAGCGATCACTGGATCGAGGACGAAAATGCTTTTGTGGGAAATCTACAGAAGTGTTTCGATTACTGTCAGGCGAACGATGCACTGATGACGTTGGGAATCCAACCGACGTTCCCGAATACGGGTTACGGTTATATCGAGTACGATAAATCGGATGCGAACGAGATCAAGAAAGTGCGCCAATTTCGGGAAAAACCAGATTATGACACGGCAAAAGAATTTCTTGAAAGCGGGAATTTCCTTTGGAACGGCGGCATTTTCATCTGGAGCGCAAAATCTGTGGTCGCGGCTTTCGCGAAATTCCAACCTTCGATGCTGGCTTTGTTCGAGAAAGGATATGACAGTTACAACACGGCGTCCGAAAAGGAATTCATCGAGAAAAATTATGCCGATGCGGAAAACATCTCGATCGATTACGCGCTGATGGAAAACGCGCCGAACGTCTTCGTGCTTCCGGCGAAATTCGATTGGAACGATTTGGGAACCTGGGGTTCGCTTCACGAAAAACTTCCGAAGGACGAAAGTAACAATGCCGTGGTGAACGCTCGTGTGATTTTGGAAAACGCCAACAACAACATCATCCGCTCAGACGCCGACAAACTCATCATCGTCGACGGTTTGGATGATTTTATTATCGTGGATCGCGAAGGCATTTTGCTGATTTATCCGAAAAGCAAAGAGCAAGACATCAAACGGATTACCGGATTGGCGGGCGAATTATAAGTCATTTCGTTCGTTTGCTGCTTTTGACGCACAACTTTTCGGCTGGTTTTGTATCTTACGGGTAAGCTTAATCACAAACGCATGCGCGAGCTTTACGCAAATTCCAGACTTTTTGTGCTGTTTTTTTTCCTGTGCTTTGCATCGGCATTCGCTCAGCCTTCCAATTTCAGTTTTTCGGTAACTCACACTGATGAAACCTGTACTGGAAATGGTACGATGCAGTTTTCGGTACTCGGAACAGCTCCGGGTTCGACGCTGCTTTTCAGTCTGTATTCACTTCCGGACACGACAACGCCAATCACGGTAACTTCCCAAAACGGATTCACCGGATTGACCGCCGGCAATTATCTTGTCGTGGCCACGCAAACCTACAACGGACAGTCGGGAACGCAACAACAGAACGTCACGATTGAAAGCCAGATCCAAAATTTGGATTATCAGATCACACACTTGCCTGACGCTTGCAGTCAATCGGCTGTCATAGCGGCAAATGTCGTTTCAGGTAATGCGTCCACATTCGAGATTACGCAAGGTCCGCAAACGTTTGGCCCGCAATCTGGCAACACTTTCGTGGTGAGCCAAGGCGGCACCTATGTTTTGAAAGTCACCGACAACTGCGGCAACGCCATCGTGAAAACTTACACGTTTTCGTTCGCTCCCGTCGTGTCGCCTATTTTTACCGCGAATGCCAACGTAGAAAATATCGACTGCCAAACCATCGAAATCACTCAGACTTTCGAGACGAACGGCAATTTCGGGTATCCGCTCCAGGTTACTTTTACCGTGAATCCGCCAAGTGGTCCGGCGCAAATTTCCAATTATACGATAAACAGCGGCGGACAAACCGTGCTGACGATTGTCGAGAACGTGACGATAAATCCTAATGAAACTTATTCTTATGGCTTTGAGGTGATCGATGTCTGCGGAAATGTTTATACCGATGACGGAAACGTGGCAAACAGTCCAGTCTTGCCACAGGCGATTCCAACGTCGATGTCCTGCAATTTTACCGATTACGTTATCAGTCCGGCTTTGACTGCTGTCGTAGTTGAAGCGTCCGATGCTTATTCCTTCGATTTACCTCACGAGCTCGAGATGACAAGTCCTGGCTCGAACGCTTTCGAGATGCTGCAGCTTCCGGCGGGAAATTATCACGTTACAGGATTGGATATTTGTGGCGAACCTTACGATTTATATTTTACCGTAGATGCGCCTCAAGGTGGAAATCCTACGGTAAACGTACAATTGGGTTGTCTGGAAGGCGTCTCGTCGGTATACATTCGCGCGTTTCAGGGAATTGCCGACATTGCTATAATTTCCGCTCCTGCTGCTTACGCGTTTCCATTGCCGAACAACGTGAATTTCGCACTCGATTCCACACTGAGTCTCAGGCTAGCCAATTTGCCCGCAGGCGATTACGTATTCCGTATCGTGAACACCTGCGGAAGCGAATGGGATTTTCCGGTGACAGTTGCCGGACTGACTTTTACGGCCGATGTGGGCGTAACCCAACATTGTGGCGCGTTCGATGTTTCGGTTTCGTATTCCGACAACAGCTCGGGCGCCATTTCGTTCTGGCTTCAAAAATGGAATCCTTTGACGGGAAATTGGGTGCACCCGGGAACTGGTGCGGCTTATTTACCCAACACTGCTCCAACGGCCGTAAATGCAAGACTTTTGCAATTGGGAACGACGTTGAACCTGAATTATACGGGACATTTTCGCGTTTTTTCTTTCCGGACGATGTATTCGGTGACAGACGATCGTTTTTGCCTGAACATTCTCGACGAATTCGACGTGCTGCAAACGCCGGAAATCGTCAATACTTACAACTTTTCCTGCGACAATTCCGCTTTTGACGTCATCGTGGAAGCCATCGGAGGAATCGCGCCTTTGCAATATGAGATTACGACGTTCAATACCGCGCCGTTTGCGGTCGACAACGGAACATCTGAAATTTTTACAGATCTGCAACCCGGAATTTACAACTTTCGGGTCACGGATTCTTGCGGAAACATCGTCAACAGGATTCTCGAGATATCCGAAGCTTATGCCATGGCGATTGCCGCAAGTTCGTCTTGTGAAGGCCAACCTGCGAGTTTGTCTGTTCCCGAATATGCTTTCCTCAATTATTCGTGGACGCACGTCGGAAGCGCGACTGTATTATCGACATCGGCTACACTTGAGATTGCGTCTTTTTCAGCTTCAGATTTGGGGACTTATTCCGTTCGTGTTTTTACGGACAATCCAAACTCGTGCATCGACATCACGTTGCAATACGAGCTTGACCAAATCGTGCCGATCGCAAGAGCCGGATCTGACAGCCAGCAGTCTTACTGCGGCAATCAAGGTATCCTCGACCTTTCGACGTTCCTCGACGGAAATTTCCAGACAGGCGGAACCTGGTCTGAACAAACCAATTCTGGAACTTTGACCGGAAATTCTTGGAACACCTCGTCTGTTGCGCCGGGAACTTACACTTTCATTTACACAAAATCGTCGGGATGTAGCTCAGATGATATTTCGGTTCACGGTTTTACGATCCATCCGACGCCCGAAAACCCTGTTCCTTTCCTCGAGCAAGATGTTTGCCAGCAAGGCGATCTGAATTTGCAGGCGTCGACGGTTGCAGGAGCTACTTATCAATGGACTGGTCCGAACGGCTTCACTTCGTCCGATCAAAATCCCGTGATTCCAAATGCGACATCGGCCAACAATGGAACGTATTCGGTTCAGGCTTTTATCGGAAGTTGCGCTTCTGAAATCCAGGATTTGCAGGTAGCGATCGGTCAATTGCCGCAATTTGTCTTGGCGTCGGCATGCTTGAATGACAGGATGATGTTAGGAGCTACCACTGTTTCCCAAGGCGATTCGGTCACCTATTCGTGGATTGGCCCGAACAACTTCCAATCGTTCGAAAATCCGACCGATATCTCAGGAAATGCACCCGGACAATACGCGCTTACAGTCACGAACGCCGCTGGTTGTTCGGAAACTTTCGTACAAAATGTTACAGTGACTTTGTGCTCGATTCCGAAGGGAATTTCGGCCAATGGCGACGGGCTTAACGACGCTTTCGACCTAAGCGGATTAGGTGAAAACCTCAAGGTGAAGATATTCAATCGCTACGGAATGGTCGTTTACGAGATGAACGATTACGTTAACCAGTGGCAAGGACAATGCAAAGACGGCACTTTACTTCCAAGCGCGACGTATTATTACTACATCCAAAACGAGGTTGGAGACGAGAAAACAGGTTGGGTTTATTTGCTTCGCGATTAGATGGATTCGCCTTTGTCCTCGCGAAGTTGCGCCTTCCGGACTTTTTTGAAAAGGTTGGACGAATAAACGAAATCCACGATTGCCGCATTGTCGGTCTTGAAGATTTCCTTTTTCGTGCCTTCCCAAGCGAGCAAACCTTCTTTGAGGAACACGATTTTTTCGCCGATTTCCATCACGGAGTTCATATCGTGCGTGTTGACGACAGTCGTGATTTTGTACTCGTGTGTGATTTCCTGGATCAGGTTGTCGATCACGGTAGAAGTTTTCGGATCAAGGCCCGAATTGGGTTCATCGCAAAACAAATACTTCGGATTGTTCACGATAGCGCGCGCGATGGCAACGCGTTTTTGCATTCCGCCCGAGATTTCCGACGGTTTTTTGTGATGCGCGTCGATCAGGTTCACGCGCGCGATCACTTCATCCACTCGGTCTTTGATCTCGCCTTTGGTCTTGGTAGAAAACATCCGCAAAGGAAATCCGACGTTTTGTTCAACTGTCATGCTGTCAAACAACGCACTTCCTTGAAAAACCATTCCGATCTCGGTTCGCAGATCTCTTTTTTCATCTTCCGTCATATCCCAATAAGCGCGTCCGTCGTACAAGATTTTTCCTTCGTCAGGACGGTGGATTCCGAGCAAGCTCTTTAGCAAAACCGTTTTCCCCGAACCCGATTGCCCAATGATGAGATTGGTCTTTCCGGTTTCGAAAATCGTCGAAATTCCTTTGAGAACCGTGGTGTCGCCAAACGACTTGATTACATTCTTGACCTCTATCATTTGCTCAAAAGTAATTGCGTTAGAAGATAGTTCGCGGTGATGATCATGACCGAAGTCCACACAAAAGATGTCGTACTGGCTTTCCCGACTTCGAGCGCTCCGCCTTTCATGTAAAATCCGTGAAAAGACGGGATTGTGGCAAGTATGATCGCGAACACGAAAGTCTTGATGAAGGCGTAGATGATGTGGAACGGAATGAATTCGGTCTGAATTCCCGAAACGAATTCGGTCGAGCTCGAAAATCCGCCGTAGACCGCGCCGATCCAACCGCCGAGAATTCCGAGGAACATCGATAGCATGATCACGAAAGGATACAAAAGCAAGGCGATGATTTTTGGGAAAACGAGATAATTCAGTGAATTCACGCCCATGACTTCGAGTGCGTCGATTTGTTCGGTAACGCGCATCGTTCCTATACTTGAGGTGATGAACGACCCGACTTTTCCCGCCATAATGATCGAGATGAAAGTAGGAGCGAACTCCAAAATGACCGATTGCCGCGTCGCAAACCCGATCAGATATTTCGGAATCAGAGGATTCGTAAGGTTCAAAGCCGTTTGTATCGAAACGACGCCACCGACGAAGAACGAAATAAAGGCGACGATTCCGAGCGACCCGATGATGAGGTCGTCAATTTCTTTGAGGATAAGGCCTCGCATCACGGACGATTTCGTCGGTTTCCGGAAAACTTCCTTCACCATCAAAAAATATTTCCCGATTTGCGTGAGCCAGCGCGTTATGATCATGAATTCTAAATATGTGCTAAAATACGCATTAAAGTGGGCTTTTGCAATTTTTATGGTATCGCAAAATACGGGTTGTCGCCGTAGCAGAGCAGTGACAGGAAGCCGTCGCAATGGCAACGTGGTTCGACTTCCATTGTTCCTTGTCATAAAATTACGATCATCACTCCCGAAACTCCAAAATATCTCCCGGCTGACAATCCAAAGCCTTGCAGATCGCATCGAGCGTACTGAATCGCACCGCCTTTGCCTTTCCGGTTTTCAGGATCGACAAATTCGACAGCGTGATATCCACTTTTTCGGACAGCTCGTTCAACGACATCTTGCGCTTGGCCATCATCACGTCCAAATTTACAATAATCGCCATTATATCGTGAGTTCGCTTTCCTGTTGCATCTCGACGCCGCGCTTGAACAACAAACCGATTACGTACAAAGTCGCGCTCATGAAAATCCAGACGTCGGCTCCGGACAATCGCAGTTGCTGCAAACTTGGCATCACGATATTTTCGGCTACAAGCGTCTCGACATTTTTTGCTCCCCAAAACGAGAAAATCCCAATGCCAAGCGTCAGATACGAAAGTGCAAAAACGAACTTCCCGAATTCCTGGTTGAAAGGCGAGTGCAGGTTGAGTTGTTTGTCTGTAAAGACTTTCACGATGCGGTAAAGCGCCAGAGCCTTGAGTACGCCGGCAATCGTCATTAGCGACATGACTGCCACGAATCTGGTTTCGTCAAACGCGAGCAATCCCTGAAGCCCGAAATATTGCGCCGCGAAAGGTTGATACGTAATCGAGTAGATCATGTTAAAGAGGAAACTTCCGGCTTCGATGCAAAGCCCGATAAAGAGTACCCACGCGATTACGTGGAGGAAGTTTAGGATTTGTTTTGTTCCGATTTCCATAAAGTTTACGTTTTTAATTTCAAATCAAATTTAACTAGTATTTATTGAAAAACAATAAAATTATTTTGTTTTTTAGTAAAAATGTTTTGAATAGCGGATTTTTTTCGGGAGCTTTTTCCGGCTGGCAGGCACTAGCTTTTTTGCAAAAACCGGTTTTTCTAGAGGTTGTAGCGAGCTTCCTTCGGTCGCTGTTGCAACCTAAGAAAAATGCGGTTTTTTCTGCAAAAGGCTAGTTGCCCGCATCCGGGCTATGGATTGTTGTAAGACAATCTTTTTTCTTTTAAGAAATTCCTTTTTTTCAGAACTTTCTTTCGCTCTCGAAGCGTAAATAAAAAAGCTGCGCTTTTTTTGTGTTTTTCGGCAGCTGCGCTGCCGCAGGCTTTGATTTTCTTTCGTCGCCTGCCAGCGGGGCTTACTTTTACTTCATTGATTTTTATTGTTTTTTAAAGGATTCAGTGAACCTCGTTCCTCGG
>NZ_SEBR01000008.1 GCF_004295795.1 Flavobacterium sp.
CGTCGCC
The DNA here is from genome assembly GCF_004295795.1 of Flavobacterium sp. Classification (GTDB taxonomy): domain Bacteria; phylum Bacteroidota; class Bacteroidia; order Flavobacteriales; family Flavobacteriaceae; genus Flavobacterium. Next base: position 8 of record NZ_SEBR01000008.1, read on the forward strand.
TGCCAGCGGGGCTTACTTTTGCCTCGCCGCAAAAGTAACAAAAAGGCTCGCGGCACGACCGATTTTGGCGACCTGACAGCCTTGCAAATTCGGGAATTAAAGGAACTCGCGGGAACTTCTTCTCCAAACGACTCACTTTTGGGTCGCTCAAACAGCCTTTAATTCCGCGAATTTCCAAGACGTCAGGTGCCCGCCAAAACGCTCAAATGCCGGACTGATTGGAAGTATCTATTGGCCTTTTGCTTGCGCGCTGCGCAAAAGGCGTGCTCGCTTGGGGAGTTTTGGTTTTTACAGGGAAGATTTTTTCCACGAATGTGCTGTTGTGTATTGACGTAACTCTTCAAAAAAATCGTGGTTATTGTTGACGGTTACCTGCAAGCGTAATACTTTTGATTTTAATCATGTTATTCTAATTTGATACATTTACGACATGATCGATAAATTAAAAAAGCTAATGAGTAGACGCAAGACTGTGAACGACACTGGTATATTGAGAATTCCAGGTATACCTTATCATGATGCTTGGGTTGCATACAAATGTGTTAGTTGTAAAGAAATGAATTACGAACGAATTGGTCAGAATTTAACGACACCTAAAGAGGCGCTTGACTCGGCCGTTTGGAAATGTCAAAGTTGTGGCTTTATTCATTCTAAAGAAACTGATTTACCGTTTGATAATTGGGAAGAAGATTATAATAGTGCAGATTCGACAACAGCTTTAAGATTTTGGGAAGGTTTTTTTCGCATCGCTACAGAACATCCAGAGTCATATTGGAAACAGTGTAATGTTTGTAGTAGAATATTACCATTCAATGCCTTTAGCAAGCATAGTAACTGGGGACCTTTAGAGAAACAAATGGAATGTAGAAGTTGTAAGGGAGCTATCAACGCAGTTCTAAATCCAAAACGTTCAAAAGAACAATTACATGAGTCTTCGGTTCGAAGAAGGATAGCTGATCTTTTCATTGAAGACGAAAATGAACAAATTAATTTTCAAGAATTATTTGACAGATTCGGCGGTCGTTGCTTTAAAACAAAAGAACCATTAGATATTTCTAAGCGTGAAACATGGTCTATTGACCATATTTTACCTTCAAAATATCTTTATCCGCTGAAGAAAGAAAACGCGGCTTTGCTTTCCAAAGGAGCTAATGAAAATAAAAGAGATAAATGGCCAAGCAGATATTACACAAATGGTGAATTAATTGATTTGGCTAAGATTGTTGGCGCAAATATTGACTTGATGTCAAGTAAGCTTCCAATTATGAATCACAATATCGACGTGAATAAAGGAGTAGATCGTTACCTTCAAGTAAGAGAAAAATCTGATTTACCGAAACGCATTAAAGAGATAAAAAAGATAATACTCATTTATGATTTGGTCGATAAGTTGTCAATCGAAAATAAAAAATTGCTTGGGTTTGAATAAACCCAAGCAATCTAAATTAAAACAAGATATTGATGAGAGGTTACGGTTCCTTTATCCCTAATGCCGTGTGACTCACAATGCTCAACACTTTCATCAAAAATGTCCGCGGTTTTGAACCAGCGTTTGCTTATTCTCTGAAGTTCAGATGCCATATCACATTTCTTACTTTTGCCGAGATGTAGCACAAAAGGACAGTCAGTCTTAAGGCGCTCCTTCGCTTGTCTAAAGATTGGCTCATAAATATCAAAATTCAGTTTCTGTTTTTCATCTACAAAAGATTTTGGTTGGTGTTTAAAGTCAATTTCTGACCAGCCTGTAAACCAAATTCTAATCCAATTAGCGAGGTAAAAGCGAGTGCTGTCAAAAAATGGAGGTGATGTAATTATCGCATCAAGATTATTTATTTCTTGTGGCCAGATTTTAGTAGTGTCTTGATGAAATACTTTTCCATTTCTAAAGTTTAACGGAAGTTCTTGATTAATTACCCGGTGAACTTTTTCATTTAATTTTTCAATTAAATTCTTGTACTCGAATTCCCCTGTTGGTGCGTATGGAACAATAGGATGTGATCTTCTGCTGAGAGCATACGGCCTATTACCATGAAGAATATGCAATAAGGATGCAACTACCAACATTTCGCTAGGAGTTTTAGGAGATCGCTCTTTTATAAATCTACGAGCAAGCAAAATTTCTTTTAACGTTCGTTCCTCGTAATATTCGGATAAGTTTTTATTAAAACCGAATTGTTTAACAGCTTCAAGTTCATCACGAGTACAACTATTTGAATTTATGAAATTATTTAATGAGTCTATATAAGCGTAGCTTTCAATCACCGATGCTGAATTGATTTTGGCATAAGAAATATAATACGCAGGTAAGCTAATATCAATCCCATAAGACATTTTACCAGATAAGGCGGCTTCAAACGGTATAGTGCCCACACCAGAAAAAGGATCAAAGACGCTGCCCTCATTAGGCACGAATGTATTTACTAATTGATTGGCAATTGATGGTTTTAATTTGCCCTGATATGAACACAGCGAGTGGTTTTTGTGTCCCCAATTTCTATTCGATAATGGAACTTGTTGATGAGGTAAGTCATTCTTAAAAGAACTCCAATCCGCTTCCCATTTTTTTATAACCCTTCGAGTCGATGAGATTTTTTTTCCAGTATACTCGAAGACAAGCAATGACTGTGTTAGAACTTCTTGATTTCTGGACCGACGCTTACGCAAAACTTTGTTGTCAATTAGTTTATAACCTAAACTTTGAAAAAGTTCGATTAAAATATCGTCAGTCTTAATGTGAATTCCGCAAAAAATAGAATCACCAATATCAATCAAAATTTTCGAGTTTTGTTCGAGTGACGGTTTGATGTCGTTAAAAATTCCATACATCTCATCAAAGTAACTTTTAGCCATTATTGGAATTCTCGAATCATACGAATTACTTTTCAATTCATCCATTGTAGAATGTAATAAAGGACTAATCTTAGTCAAATCTAAAATTCCAGTTTTAGCATATTCCTTTCTGACGTCATTGATTCCACTGGTTAAGACTTGGTCTCTAAAAAAGCGTAAGTCATTTTCATACTGCAGATATCGTAAAAACCACAATTCTATTTTCGTGTTTCTAAAGTAATTAGTGCCGTTAAGATAAGGCGGACTGGTAATAACTGCTCCAATTTTTAAATGATTTATTTTGCCAATATTTTTTGCATTCGTTGAAATAAATTCAGGAAGATTATTGAGCTTAATATTTATATCTAGCACATCTTGAGATATGTCTTCGATTTTGTCCAGCAAAACCTCATTTAGAGCTTTTAGGTCTTTTTTAATTTCTTTCTCAGTCTTAAATCTCACATCTCCAACCTTTTTTAAATATGACACAGGCAGTAAGCAAGAAATGACAGCTACTGTTAGAATATCACCCAGCAATTCATCTTCTAATTTGATATTATCGATGAGAGTGCGAAGTTTTAAAATTTGATCAAGTGCATTTTTGGGAAAATATTCTTTCTCAGGGAACAATAAATTATAAGAGTCTTCTAGTGATTTATTTCTTTCAAAATTATCAATATCACCAATGATAGTATGTTTTATCACTTTCAAACTCTCTGCAATATTTTTACGTCTAGAATCAGAGGATTTTAAAACACTTATTTTTGTCTCAATTAAGAACTGAAGTAATGGGTTGACTTCCGAATAAACAGTTTTGATATTTAATTCATCTGCTGCTAGCAAAGTTGTACCAGTGCCTGCAAAAGGCTCGTAGATTATAGTATTAGCAATGCCATAATTGTTGATCAAAGATTTCACAAAGTCAGGCGCATAGCCTTCAATGTAAGGATACCAGCGTTGAAAAGGAAGACTTTTACTTTTGACAAAGGTTACGTCCTTTTCTGTAACTCCATCAATTTTATCTATTTGATGAAGATTTTGTTTTACAAGTCGTTTAATAACTTGATTTATAGATCTATCTTGTTTCTCTGCAAATAGCGAAAGTTGCTTATATGTCTGAACACCTATCAAATCCTTAATTTCTTGTGTAGAGAGTTCTTTAATTTTTGAAAAGTAGGATTCCTCAGGTTCGCTAAAGGCGATTGTAACTGATCGGTCTTTTGCTATTGCAGAGGGGTAGTCACTGAAATACACTGCTTTATAAAATTGTTTTGCCATAAAAGAAGTAAGTATCAGTTTATGATAGTTACTTCGTAAAGATAGTTCTTTATTTTATAGGTTCTACATCTGGCTATGAACTAATTTTTTTTGGAACCGGTGATACGCTTGCTGGTAGCGTGAGGCCGCCAGTTGAAGGCGCGGCTGTCGAAGAAGGGTTTTTCCGTTAGTACGAAAGGCAGCAACACTTTTGATTTTTTCAAACTTTTCAAGTTAGAAAAATCATTGTTTTGCAGTCATGGAAAGGACACTTCCGAAACCTGAAAACCCGTTATTGAGGTTTGCGGTGTTTATGCGTTCGCGCCTTCGTCTTTTAGTTTTATTTTTACCAACTCTATATATTCAATTAAAGCTGGTTTTTTAAAACTTGAAATGTGATAATGAAGATTTATAATATTTGGAGAAAGAACGGTAAACGGAATTTCGTTCATCGCCTCAAATTTTGCCATCATTAATTTGTGTTTCTCATGGGTCATTGTCGTTATCGAGTTTTCCGAGGATTGCCTTAGTGCATTTAAAATATAAAAGTAATATCGAGAATTATTTGTCCATACTTAATCGTTTCTTCAAACGTCGGAAACTTTCCTTTGTGAATTACATCATTTCTAAATTCCCGCTGTTTCGAATTTAAATTATCTGGAGCGCTTCGATACTTTTGCGTATACAAAAAAACAAAAGCTCCAAGTTGCCTTTCGGATTGCGCACTAACGAGCTTCCAAGATTCATTGAAAGTTTGTTCAGGAATGTTTTGCTCGTAAAACAATACTTTTATGAAATATTCCTGAAGTCGTTCTAAACTAGAAGTCATTGAAGAAACTGCTTCTCGGTAATATCCGTCGATAATAGCGTAAATTGCGGACTCCATTAACAATTCAAACTTTTGATTCATTTGGAAATATACATTTTCATGGCCTTCTGAACATGTATATCTATACAATTCTTGATCTTGTACTTGTACAAAATCTATCGTTTCAACATAATTTCTAAAGCATTTAGAACACTGGAATTTGATTTTCATCGATGTGTTTTTTTGGCATGACGCATGAATAATTAATAAGTGATAGGTCGTCGCCACTATCCTCCCAAATATAGGACTTCGAGTCAAGGCAATACGGTTTTCAGTAAAACAAAAAAGTCGCCAACGGCGACTTTTCAAATTTTCTATTTCTTATCCAATAACCTTTCGAGGTATGTATTTTTTTCCTTTTCAGCCTCAAGCAACCGCTCATAAAGCTTCTCCTTTTCAGCAAAAACCTCAATCAATTTATCTAAAGGATTGAATGTGCACGCAAGAGGATTATTGGCAATCGTGCCTGAGTTTACGCTGTTGTCATAAAAGTTATTGAAATAATTAATCACATTTTCCTCGCTGAAATTCTCAATAGCTTCTTTACTAACGCCAAGCGCCTCCGCGACATCCTTCAAGCGCTTGTCATCAATCTCCTCACTGTTCTCCAAAATCGAGATCGATTGCTGGCTCACGCCCAAAGCCTGCGCTAAAGCTTCCTGTTTCATGCCGCGCAGTTCGCGGATGCGGGAGATTTTACGGCCTATGTGGGATTTAGATGGCGTTTCCATGGTGTTGAATGTTTGTTTTGTAAATATAGGGATTTTGGAAAATGGCAAACGCGGTAAATTACTAACAACATTTTTTTGTAGCAAAATCGTCCGGCCAGAACGAATGCTACAAAAAGTGTAGCATTTGTTTTCAATCGCGAAAATTGCTACAAATAAGGAAGGCATACAAAACTCGTGGAATTCTCCCCCAGTTGATCTCGGGTGTTGCAGACACAGATGGTTCTAAAACCCAAAGTGTCGAGCGGGCACATTAGGGTCGAGCGGGGTGTGAAAGTGCTAATAACCCAAGAGTCCGAGCGGGCACATTTTTGGCGCAGCGCGCAAGCCAAAAATCAATAGACACTTTCCGATTAGTCCGGCAATTGAGCGTTTTGGCGGGCACCTGACGTCTTGGAAATTCGCGGAATTAAAGGCTGTTTGAGCGCCCCAAAAGTTAGTCGTTTCGAAGAAAGCTTCCCGCGAGTTCCTTTAATTCCCGAATTTCCAAGGCTGTCAGGTCGCCAAAATCGGTCGTGCCGCGCGCCTTTTTGTTACTTTTGCGGCGAGGCAAAAGTAAGCCCCGCTGGCAGGCGACGAAAACCGGATTTTTCAAAAAAGCTAGTGCCAGGTAGCCGGAACCAGCTCCCAAAAAAAATCAAGAAGAAATTTTATTTTTAAAAACACCGTTAAGCACAACAACGCCAATAATAACAGCAGCCCCAATATAAAAATCAAAACTCATGCGCTCCCCTTCACCAATAAGAAGCCAAGCCAGCAAAATGCCATAAACCGGCTCGAGGTTGGTCGTCAGCATCACGGTATAAGGCGTAAGTTTCCGCATGATCTGAACCGATGCAGTGAAAGCATACGCCGTGCAGACCGAAGCCAAAAGCAAGATAAGCAGCCAGTCGTTCACGGAAACGTCGAAAAAATCGGGCGTGAAGTCACCCGAAATCGCGAGATATAAAGTCACGAACAGGAAGCCCGAGACGAATTCGTATAAAGTGATGACTTTCGGGTCGTGATCGAGCGTGAGTTTTCCGTTCAACAAGGTGAACATGACTCCGAAGAAAACCGAGATCAGCGCCAAAACCATTCCGTTAATATATTGGAATTCCACGTTCAGGATCAGGCTCAAAGCAGCCACAATCACGAGTCCGAAAAGGATTTCGTACCAAAGCATCTTTCGGTTGTAGAACAAAGGCTCGAAAACGGCGGCGAAAAAAGCGCCCATCGAAAACATGGCCAAGGTGATCGACACATTCGAAACCTTTATCGCCGTAAAGAACAGGATCCAATGCACCGCTATCAGAAGTCCTACGAAAATAAGGCGCAAAAGCACTTTTCGGGGAACTCTCAAAGGCGTTTTGGTAAACTTGAGCCAGCCAAAAAGGCAAGCCGTCGCGATCAGCATGCGATACCACACGAGGTTCGTTCCGCCAATTGAGATCAATCCGCCCAGAACGCCCGTGAATCCCCAGATGAAAACGATCAGGTGAAGCTGTAAGTACGACTGGAGTTTACCGCTTTGCATTCCTCAGGAGATAAACCGCGAGAATCCCGAACAGGAAATTCGGAAGCCACACCGCCAAAAACGGTGGAATACTCGACTTCTCGGCCAAAGTCCCGAAAATCTTGTCGAAGAAAACGAACGTAAACGCGATCCCGATCCCTATGGCGAGGTTCATTCCCATTCCGCCGCGGCGTTTCATCGACGAAACCGAAACCGCGATGATCGTAAGGATGAAGGCCGAAACCGGAAGGCTGTACTTTTTGTACAAAACCACGAGGTAAGTGTCGATATTGCCTGATCCGCGTTTGCGTTCCTTGGCGATGAAGTCGTTCAATTCGCCCAAAGTCAGGGTTTCCGCGATATAGACTGTCGGCGTCAGATCTTCGAGCTCGAACGGGAAAACCGTGTCCTTCTTGGTTTCGGAAGTGAGTCTGTCGCCAAGCGGCCCGACGTCGCGCCTGGTGTAGTTGAACATCGTGTATTTCTTCGTGCGTTCGTTATATTTCACGCGGCTTGCGGTGATTTTATACTCGAGTTTCTTGTTCTTATCGAACTTCTCAAGCGTGAACGAAAACGCCATTTTCGAGCCTTGGTTGAAGGTTCCGACGTGGATGAAAACCTCGTCGTTTATCTGACGGAAAACGTCGCTGTTCTTTTGCTTTTTGTCCTTTCCGCCGCCTTTTAGATACTCGTACCGAAAGTCATTGAAACCTTGGCTGGCTTTGGGAACGATAAAAAATCCGGCCAAAAGCACGACGATAGAAACGATGGTCGCGCCCACGATATAAGGACGCAAAAATCTCGAAAATGAAATCCCCGAACTCAAAATCGCGATGACTTCGGTATTGTTCGCAAGCTTCGAAGTGAACCAGATCACCGAAAGGAAAAGGAAAATCGGGAACAACAAATTCGCGAAATAGATCGTGAAATTGAGGTAGTAAAAGGCGATTTCTCCAAACGGTATCTTGTTCTCGATCATCTTGTTGACCTTTTCGGACACGTCGATCACGATCCCGATCGGAATGAACATGAGCAACATCACCGTAAAAGTGACGAGGTAGCGCTTTAGGATGTAGAGGTCGATGATCTTCATAGGTGCGAAGTGCTAAAGTGCCTGAGTTTAGAGTCGATTGTTCATCTGACGGACCATTTTCTCTTTCCACTCGCGGAAATCTCCCGCTAAGATATGTTTTCTGGCCTCGCGCACCAACCACATGTAAAATCCGAGGTTGTGGATCGTGGCGATCTGTTTTCCGAGATATTCATCGGCTACGAACAAATGGCGCAGATAAGCTTTCGTGTACTCGCGGTCTACGAATGTCGTCCCGTTTTCGTCGAGTATCGAAAAATCGTCGGCCCACTTTCTATTTTTGATGTTGATCGTGCCGTAAGCCGTGAACAACATGCCGTTTCTGGCGTTTCTGGTTGGCATCACGCAGTCGAACATGTCGATTCCGAGCGCGATGTTTTCGAGAATGTTGATAGGAGTTCCGACGCCCATCAGGTAACGCGGCTTGTCTTCTGGCAAAATCGCCGTCACGACTTCGGTCATCGCGTACATTTCTTCTGCCGGTTCACCAACCGAGAGTCCGCCGATGGCATTGCCGACTTGTTGGGAATTGGCGATATATTCCGCCGATTGCTGACGCAAATCCTTATAAGTACTTCCTTGCACGATTGGGAAAAATGCCTGCTCGTACCCGTATTTGAACGGCAATTTGTCCAGGTGCGAAATGCAACGGTCGAGCCAGCGATGCGTCATGTGCATCGAACGTTGGGCGTATCTGTAATCGCATGGATACGGCGTACATTCGTCAAAGGCCATGATGATGTCGGCGCCTATCGTACGTTGGATTTCCATCACGTTTTCTGGCGTAAAAAAGTGGTAGGAACCGTCGATGTGCGACTTGAACTTCACGCCTTCTTCCTTGATTTTTCGGTTGGCAGACAAAGAGTAGACCTGATAACCGCCCGAATCTGTCAGGATATTCCTGTCCCAACCCATGAATTTGTGCAAACCTCCGGCTTTCTCGAGGATTTCGGTTCGCGGACGCAAATACAGATGGTAAGTGTTTCCGAGGATGATATCCGGATTGATTTCCTCCCGCAACTCGCGTTGGTGCACGCCTTTCACGGACGCGACCGTTCCCACGGGCATAAAAATCGGGGTTTCTATAACGCCGTGGTCTGTAGTTAACTTTCCGGCGCGGGCTTTGGTTTGCGGGTCTTTTTGTAAAAGGTCGAATTTCATGTTTGTCCCGATGTTTTTCGGCTCGCAAATATAGTCGAAATCAGCTATTGGTTTGGGACACTTTAGTTTGAATTTAAGAGTTGCGCCTGAGCGGATGCAAAACGCTCGTTTCCAAATCGCGATCGGCTTCCTGATTCCGGAAACCACTTCTGACGATTGGCGCGTTTCACAATATGGATTGTCGCTTCCACCACTCGATTTCGTCTCAAAAATCCGATAACTTTGGACAAAGCAAAAAACAAAAACCATGAACTTTCAGACAAACAGCCAGCAAATCGAGCCTTTTTTGTGGTTCGACACCCAAGCAGAAGAAGCCGTGAACAAATATGTTTCGCTATTTCCGAATTCGAAGGTCAACGCCACGACGCGCTTCGGGAAAGAAGGTCCGGGACCCGAAGGCTCGGTGATGACGATAGGTTTCGAGCTCAACGGAATCAAGTTCGCAGCGCTGAACGGCGGCCCGATGTTCAAGTTCACCGAAGCCGTTTCGTTCGTGATCCACTGCAAAGACCAAAGCGAGGTCGACAAATATTGGGACGCGCTGCTCGAAGGCGGGCAAACCCAGGCTTGCGGCTGGCTCAAGGACAAATTCGGGCTGTCGTGGCAAATCATTCCCGACAAATTCCTCGAGTTGATAAAATCGGACGAGCCCAAAAAAATCGCCAGCATGATGCAAGCCATGATGAAGATGATAAAACTCGACGAAGCGGAATTGGTCGCGGCATACGACGCAGGCTGAACGGGCGATTCAAATAAAATGAACTTTTTTTTCGCAAACACTGTAACAAATCGCGGCGACGTTCTTCTTTATAGAAATCATCAGTCGCAAATCAATCACGAATCAATCGCAGATCATCAATCAAGGCAGTCACACCGAAATCAAAATGCAATTCCCGTCTAATCAGCGGGATTTTTTTTTAGTGATAAAGTCACGGATGTGGAAATGCCTGAGTTGTCTGATCGCATCGACAAAATCATATCTCAAAACTGATTTTTTGTTTCTGCGACAAAGCCCTAGCCCGGGTGAAGCGGCTTAGCCTTTCGAGGAAGCCGACGTGATTTTTCGCGCCCAAAACAGCGACCGAAGGAAGCTCGTTTTGGGCGCAGAAAAAACCGACGGGTTCGAGAAAGCTAAAAGCGGCAGCCGGAATTTGCTTCAAAATATTGTGTCGAAAAACTGGAAACAACAAATGATGATTACGGACGACCTTTATTTAACAAAAAGTACATGTTTTCTGTAATGAGCGTATTTTGGAAATCCCGATCTTACCTTCAGGGAAGGGGAAAATGTTTATCCCTACAAAATCGCGGAATGAATCGGTTACAGAAAATCTGTAAAAATTGTTAAATGAAGGTTCAGTAGATTTACTTTTGTCTTTCGGAAAACACCACATCTTTTCATGGCCACATTTCTCGGCAAAACAAAAAACTTCAGGCACTTCGGGCTCAGTCGCTCAGACACTCAAAAAAATCCTAACTAAAAAAAAAACGATCATGGACAACACACTGAACATCACGCAATCGGTCGAGATTCACGCCACGGCGGCCGACGTCTGGAAAGGCGTCACAGACCCGGAACTCATAAAAGAATATTTTTTCGGAACCACGATGGAAACGTCATGGGAAAAAGGCGCGCCCGTTTTTTGGAGAGGCGTCTGGGACGGAAAAGCATACGAGGAAAAGGGCGAAGTGCTCGATATCGATCGGGGAAATTCCGTGTCGGTGAGCTACCTGACTTCGGGCCTTGAAGACAAACCCGAAAATTATGCGGTCGTCACCTACGAAATTGAAACTTTGGACGAGGAATTCACGAAACTCACGATCACGCAAGAAGGTTTCCAAGACCAAAAAGCCTGTGACGATTCGCGTGAAAACTGGAAAGTCGTACTCGATGGCTTGAGAAAAGTCGTCGAAAATCTCTAGGAAGAGCAAGCGAACTAAAGCCATTTTCGGTAGCCAAAAACCTGATTTCCAATTTGGAGTCAGTTTTTTTTTATTGTCGGATTTTCGGACTTTCGGATTTGGACTCAAACCGATAATTGCCATTTGAACATAACTGAATTCTCGCATCTCTCAATCAGTCGGACGCTTTCGAATTTAACACATTAAGGACATTAAGGACATTAAGGAAATTAAGTTTGTTAAGCAAAAACTACTACGACAACTTCGAAACACATCTCCTTACTGCTCTTAATGAACTTAATGGTTCAAAAAAAACTACAAGGTCGAAAAAACCTTGCAGGTCAGCATAAAAAAACAAACAGCGGATTTTGCCTCAAAAGTGATCGGCGTTGGAATTAGTCCAGCTGACTATCGGAATTGGATTTGGGATTTGTCCCGATAGCGATCGGGATTGGATTTTGGAATTTGGATTTGGATTTTTAACTTTTATTATCCCTATTTTTGAGAATCCCGAAATCTCAACCGACAAAAATCAAAAAACAACCAATGAACCTCCTAAAAACAACACTAGTTGTGGCAGTTGCGCTTTTCACCGCGATGGTCGCAGCCCAGACCCAAAAATCCGTAAAAGTAGAAAACTGGCTCACCAAACCAGACAAGTCGGTACTTTTTACCAAGCAGTCCGATATAACTTCGGTCGAAGCGTCGGCGCTCACGAACAGGAACGGAATCTCGATCGACGACAAACAAACCTTCCAAACCATAGACGGTTTCGGGTATTGCCTGAACGGCGGAAGCGCACAATTGCTCACGGCGATGGGCGAAGACGAACAAAAAGAACTTTTGGCCGATTTGTTTTCAACTGCCGGAAATGCCATCGGGATAAGCTTTCTGAGAATCTCGATCGGCGCATCTGACCTTGACGACCACGTTTTCTCTTACAACGATCTGCCAAAAGGAAAAACCGACGTCAAACTCGAAAAGTTCAGCCTGGAGAACGACCGCCGCACGGGATTGATCCCGATTCTCAAAAAAATCCTCAAGATCAACCCCAAAATAAAGATCATGGGCTCGCCTTGGAGCGCTCCGGTCTGGATGAAAGACAACGGCGACACAAGAGGCGGCAGCCTGAAACCGGAATATTATCCGGTTTACGCCCAGTATTTCGTGAAGTACATCCAAGGCATGAAAGCCGAAGGAATCGCCATCGATGCGATCACGATCCAAAACGAACCTTTGCATCCGGGCAACAATCCGAGTATGTACATGGAAGCCAAAGACCAACTGGTTTTCGTGCGCGATTTCCTCGGACCGGCGTTTGCCAAAGCGGGAATCAAGACCAAAATCGTGCTTTACGACCACAATTGCGACAAACCTGACTATCCGATTTCGATCCTGAACGATCTAAAAGCCAAAAAGTTCATCGACGGTTCGGGCTTTCACCTTTACGGAGGCACGATCGATGCCATGAGCAAGGTGCACGACGCGCATCCCGACAAAAACCTTTATTTCACCGAACAATGGACAGGCGGACCGGGCGATTTCCTTAACGATCTCAAGTGGAATGTCGAGCATTTGCTGGTCGGTGCGACGCGAAATTGGGCAAAAACGGTCTTGCAGTGGAATTTGGCCGCCGATTCGAAATACGATCCACACACAGATCGCGGCGGTTGCACGACTTGCATGGGCGCGGTCACGATCCAGGGTTCGAAAGTCAACAAAAATGTCGCGTATTACCACATGGCGCACGCCTCGAAATTCGCGCGTCCGGGGTCGAAACGCATCAAGACCAACGAAATCGAAGGTTTGCCGAACGTCGCTTTCCTGACGCCTGACGGAAAAACGGTTCTGGTCGTGGTCAACACATCGGCCGCAGCCAAGACGTTTTCGGTAAATTTCAACAACCAGACTTTCAGCTCGCAACTCGACGCCGGAGCGGTTTCGACCTATATTTTCTAATGCGGCTTCGCGTCGCTAGACATACCAAAGATTTGAGTCCGATGCTTGGTTTTTATACCGAAGTCATCGGACTTTCGGTTTTGGGAAAATTCGGGAACCACGATGGTTACGACGGCATCTTCCTTGGAAAGCTGAACGAAAATTGGGAAATCGAATTCACAAGATCGGACGAAAATCCGGAACATTTCCCTGACGAGGACGACCTCTTGGTTTTCTATCTGAATTCTCAGGCCGAAATCGATGCCTTGGTGAAACGAGCCGGGCGTTTTGGAACAAATCCGATAGAAGCGAAAAATCCGTATTGGAGAGAAAACGGCAAAATCTTGCGCGATCCGGATGGTTTTCGTGTTTGCATCGGCCTGAAATCACCACGGCTGAAAATCGGGATGCTCACGAAAATCGCGCTCGATCTGGGAATCGGGGATTGGAATTCACTTTTGGAACACGTTCGCGATTTGCCTTACGGAAGAAACGCGAACCGACGCGATCTTAGCTTGGTTTTAACCGAAGCAAAAGGCAGTTGTTCATCCAAACACGCGCTGTTGAAAGCAATCGCCGATGAAAACTACATTCCGGCAAAGCTGATTTTGGGCGTTTACCGAATGTCGCGAAGGAACACGCCGGGAATTGGGAACACACTTGAGAACTCGGGTTTGGACTTTATTCCCGAAGCACATTGTTATTTGGATCTCGGCGGATTCAAGTTCGATTTCACTGCTGCAAATTCGGATTTCTCAAAACTCAAAGCAGACATTTTACACGAAATAGAAATCGAACCCGATCAGGTCTCGGATTTTAAAGTCAAGTTCCATCAGAATTTTGTGCGCGATTGGATTGCGTCCGAAAAAATTGCGCTTGACTACGATCAAGTCTGGAAACTGCGAGAAAACTGCATCGCCCGACTTTCGGACAACACTACATTTTCATCAGACCTGGATAAAGTCTGACGTAAACCTCGAACGCCATCGGATTTTTTCCGTACAGCTCGTCCAATCGGCTGGAACTCGCGTAAAAACTGAACTGTCCGCCGGCGGCAAGATTGAATTTCTTCATTTTCAGGATGTCGTAACTGCTTCCGACCGTGATCGCATTCACCGGAAAAACCGCGTGTTCGCCATAAATCGATTCGTCCAAAGCCAATTCCTCGGCCGATTTTTGCACGAATTCGTATTTTCCGTAAACCGCCAATCTTCGCTTATTCCACGCGGCTTCAAACAATGCGGCGTGCTCGCCATCGTGTCCTTTCGATTTGTTCATTCCCCAAAGTGCGGTCGCGTTGAACCAGCCGTTCTTGTCCAATGGCAAGCTGTAAGTGGCCGAAGCGGTCGTTCGGTTCACGTCTTCGTTCAGATGCAATTCTTCGGGTTGTTTCAAAAATCCGTGGGAAACCTGAAGTGCCCAATTTTGGTTCGGATTGTATGAAAGTCGTCCCGAATAGCTGTCGAATCGCGGTTTGTCGAAATCGTACCGATGTTCGTTCGGCTCACGTCCGGTGAAAGACGAACCTTCAATCTTGAACTTTTTGTATCGGAAACCGATCGTCGCCACGCCGAAGGTGATGTGCGTCGCATCGACCCAATGATGGCTCAAAGGCGCATCCGGATTGTAAAGCGCTGACGGACGGTGCATGAACGCAACGGCTCCAAGCGCAGGTTCGCCCGGATATCCGACATAAACGAAAGCGTCGATTTCTTTGGTAAACGCGTGAGCGTAACTCACCGAAAGCTCCGAAAACAAATCGTGTGGATGCTGGCGATCGACCAAAGGCGCGCCGCGATAAGCTTCTCCGCTTTGGAACAACAAGGGATAACCGTCATTTCCACCGAGCGCGGCATCGAACGAAAACATCGTGCTGAAATGGAAAAGTCCTTTCTTGCCGACCGGTTTTTGTCCCATGAACATAAACCAGTTCGGAGCGTCGAATTCGTCTGCGCCACGCGATCCGCGATTCGTGAAATCCTGGTTGTTGTATCGCACGAACAGACTGCCGTGCGTCATGAACATCCAATCTTTCGAGTGGAACATGAGTCCGTACATTGGCGAGGCGTCTGGCAACCAACCTGTTCCCGAAGCGTTGCGGTTCATGGGAAGATTTCTCGAGAAAGCGTGTGGCATCGAATGCATTTGGTGTTCGGTTTTCGTGGAATCCGGGTCCATTTTCGACATATCGTGACCTTCGTGGTTTTGATGGTTTTGTGGCTTCGGATTATCTGGTTTGGCTTGATGGTGATCGTGTTGCGCGAATGTTTGCCAAGCTGTCAGCAACAGTGAGAAGGCAAGTATTTTTTTCATGATCCGTCTATTTTTCTGACTTGTAAAAGTAAAACAGCCGATTCGTTGCCGAACTGTACAATTATGGTTTGGTTTTGCAGGATTATGGACACGGACGGCTTCGGAAAATACCCGACCATCTGATTCTAAATCACATTGTTACATCCGACGAAAAATATGTAACTTGGTTTTGACAAATCGACGGGGCCGAAATTCGTGCATTCGTGGCTCGAAACTAAACTGCATCTGAGCCACGAATGCACGAATCACATAAGCCTTACTATTTTAGACAACTTGTATTCAAGGAAAAAATCAGAATTCATGAAAAAAATCGGACTCTTACTTTTGTTCGTGCTCGCGGCCTGCAGCAAACCTGAACCCAAACTTTTCAGCCACGACGGCGTTTCGTTCAACATTCCCGGCGACTGGAAAATTGCCGAACAGGAAGCGATAACCGAAATCGGGTATTACCTCGCCGCCCAAAAAGAAGGACTGAGCTCAAGCGGATTGTTCACGCTGTCGTGGGTAAAAGGCGATCTGGACGCGAACGAAAACCTTCAGACATATCAAAGCGAAATGAACAGCAACATGACCTACAGTTCATCCGGGTTGGTTTTCACGCCCACAAAACCCGGGAAATTCGCGGGCAATGAAACGCTTTCGTGCGATTTTACGGCAAATATCCTCACGGTAAAACACCACGGAACATTGCATTGTTTTCATCTTAAAGGCCGCACCTACACCGTTTTGATCCAGGAAGCCGACGAGGACGTAAGCGACAACAAGGAAGGTTACGAGCTGATCGAAAAGACTTTTGCCGTAAAAGGCTGAATCCAAATCAGGGAAAAATAAAAAGGCCGGATGATGATGTCCGGCCTTTTCGTGTTTTAAAAAATATTACTTCTTTAGGAATTTCGTGCTGATGTCGTCATATTCCAGAATCAGGTCGTTAGACTTTCCGTCCTTGTCAAAAACCTTTTCCCAAGTCGAAAGCGGTTCCCAGATCGCCGTTCCTTTTCCGCGGCCGTTCGGGACTTCGAAAGCCGCTTTGTTCACTTCCTGTTTCATGGCCGAATATTCTACCACGATCACATCTTTGTCGTAACGGTTCGACAATTCGGCGAGATTGTATTCGAGATCGCTGATCGTTCCGTGCCATTTCGGATAGTACGAAAGTCCGATCACGTCGAAGTGCGCTCCGCGTTTCAGCATTTCGTCAATGCATTCGGTCGACTCGAAATGTTGTCCGCCAAGTGCGAGGTGAAACAACATCTGTGTTTTCGGATTCACCGCTTTCACGGCAGAAACGCCTGCGTTGTACAATTGCGCCATTCCGTCCGGATTCGCGATCGAGCCTTCGGGCCAGACAAGTCCGTGATTGATCTCGTTTCCTACTTGGACCATATCGGGCAAAGTGCTTTGATTTTTGAGGTCAGACATTACCTTGAACGTCCAATCGTAAAGCGACTTCTTGAGTTGTTCCATCGATTGGCCTTCCCAGGATTTCGGCTTGTATTGTTTGCCTGGATCGGCCCAATAATCGCTGTAATGGAAATCGAGCAACAGTTTCATGCCCGAAGCCTTCACGCGTTTTGCCATAGCCAAAGTGTTTTTGAGATCGCAGAAACCTTTGCCCGGAGAATAGCCTTTTTCGTTAGCGGGTTCGTTGAAAATACGCAGTCTGACGTAATTCACGCCGTGGCTTTTCAAAATCTCTATCGCGTCTTTCTCGACGCCTTTGTCCGAGAACTTCATTCCTTTTGCTTCCAATTCCGGAAGGAACGAAATATCGGCGCCGATCATTTTGTCGACCGGGCGCGTTTTGGCCGCTTCGCCTTTGAGTTCGTATTTTTTGTCAGATGTGACAATCGCTTTCTTCGTCGGTTCTACCGTGATGAAATCAGTCGCTCCGGTTTCGAGTCCGGCGGCTTTTGCGTCGAAATGGATAAATTCCGATTTGGTTCCGGCTTGCACGATCACTTGGCAATGTCCGTTGAACAAGGAACGCTGCCACGCACCGTCGACACATTTGTCAGCTTCGTGCGAACTCGGATCGCCGTTCCCGACTCCGATGATTTTCGCATCGCCTTTGAGTCCGAACCTTATCATGTTGTCGGCATCGGGCACTTCACGCCCTTCCTTGTCCACAACCGAAATGTTGACGATCGAAACGTCTTTCCCGTCGGCGGTCATCGTGGTTTTGTACGGCGTCACTACAACTTCATAAGCCGGACCGGTCGTTTCTACCTTGGCCGTGAGTTTTTTGCCTTTTTTGTAAGCGACGGCCTCGAGTTTTCCGGGTTCGTATTGGACGTTCCAGTTCAGGTGCCCGTTTCTTGGCATGTCTTTTTTGCCCAGCGACTTTCCATTTAGAAACAATTCGACATTGTCCGCATTCGAGTTTACCCAAACTTCGACGAAATCGCTTGGTTTGTCCCAATGCTTTTTGTCAGGCCAGTTCCAGTGCGGGGAAATGTGCAGCACGTCTTTGTCCGTCCACCAGCTCTGGTAGTAATAGTATAGGTTTTTCGGGAAACCGCAAACGTCCATGATCCCGAAATGCGAGCTCACGTTCGGCCACGAATAAGGCGTCGGCTCACCTCGATAATCGAATCCTGTCCAGATGAATCCGCCAAGCCAGTAGTCGTTTTCTGCGGACAATTTCTGCCATTCCTCGGCTTTGCTCGCCCACCAAGGCGCGGTAATATCCTGGTCTGGCACATAAGCGCGAATCGAATCTTTCACGTAAATGCCACGGGTCGTGACCGTACTTCCCATTTCTGTCCCGATAAGCGGTTGGTTCGGATGCGCTTTGTGGTAATCGGCCACGGCAAACTGGCGATAATTGAAACCACGCACCGGAATCACCTCGTTCACGCCTTCGTATTCCGTGCCCAAGTCGGCAGCGTAAGTGGAAGTTCGCGTAGGATCGTATTGACGTTGGATGGACAAAAGCGACTTGGAGATCCTGTTCCCGAAATCGGTTTTCTGGATCATGCCTTCCTCGTTCCCGATTGACCAAAGGAAAATCGACGCATGGTTTCTGTCGCGCTTTAGCAATTTCTTGAATTGATCGGTGTATTCCTTGCCCGAATTCAATAGCCTTTGTTCGTTCAAGACCAACATTCCGAGTGAATCGCAAGCCGTGAGCAAAACAGGATCGGGCGCGTTATGGCTCATTCTCCAAGCGTTCACGCCCATTTGTTTCTCGAGCATGACGCGGTGATAATGCAAATGATCCGGAATCGCAGCACCGACGCCTGCGTGATCCTGATGGTTGTTCACACCGAAGATCTTATGGTATTTCCCGTTTACGAAAACGCCGTTTTTCTTGATTTCGATGGTCCGGAAACCGAATGGCACGATTTCGGAATCGACGAGTTTCCCGCCTTGGTTGATTCTGACAGAAATTCTATACAGATATGGATTTTCGAGCGACCACAATTTTAGGTTCGGAACCGAAATATTCTGTTTTACTGTAGCATTTCTCCCTTCGGACAAATTCACTTTCGAGCTCGCCGACGAAGCCACGACTTTGCCCGATCTGTCTTTGACGAAAACCTGAACCGATGCCTCGGAAGCCGAAAAACCGTCGTTGGCGACCGTTGTTTCTACGGTGAGATTCGCTTTGTTTCCCGAAATTTTGGCGTGGGCGAAAATCCCGTCGGTTTCTATGTGCGTGTTGGCATATTGGTTGAGCCAGACGTGGCGGTAAATGCCCGCGCCTTCGTAAAACCAGCCTTCGTATTGGGTTGCGTCGACCCTTACTACGACGACGTTTTCTTTGTCGAACGAGACGAAATCGGTGATGTCATAATTGGTTCCGAGATAACCGCTCTCGTTTTTGCCGCAGTAAAATCCGTTTACCCAGACTTGTGCGTTGCGGTAAATGCCGTCGAATTGGAGTTCGAACCTTTGCCCTCTGTCTTTTGGATCGAGGCTGAAGTTCTTGCGGTACCAACCGATCGAAGTTTCGGGGAAAAGTCCGCCGACGGGTTTGTACCCGTGCGACTGTACATCGAAATTCTTGACGTATTGAAACGGAAGCGCGACAGCCCAATCGTGCGGCAGGCTCACCTTCGCCCACGAAGTGTCGACGAATTTGGGATCTATTGCCGTTTTGCCGCCGTTGCCCGATTTTGAGAACGCCGTCGCGATGGAATAATTGAAGTCTTTTTCAGCGTTTGCGGCGTGTCCGAAGTGGAATTTCCAGCCGAAGTCAAAGTCGGTTTTTTTTCGTTGTTGTGCAAAAACGACCGTCGCAACTAGCAGAAATGGTAAAAGTAATCTCGATTTCATGCGTGGATTTTTGATTTTGGTAAAAATAGCTATATCGATTTCTCTTCCATACCGAACCCTACCAGTTTGAGAAAGTCCCTAATTGCAAAGTGCTTGAGTGCCTGAGTTTGCGCAACGCAAGTTTTGCCGAGATTGCTTCGGAAAAGTGCCGAAGTTGAACGTGCCTTAGCGCTTAATTCCCAAAACCGGCCAATCTTGCACCAAGCCCTAGCCCGGATGAAGCGGCTTAGCCTTTCGAAAAAGCCGACATGTTTTTTCGCGACCGAAACAGCGACCGAAGGAAGCTCGTTTTGGCCGCAGCAAAAACCGACGGGTTCGAGAAAGCTAAAAGCGGCAGCCGGAAATTGCTTCAAAATATTGAGATGGATTCCCGATAGCATTTCTTTTCACCGGAAGTTCGTAGAAATGCTGAATCAGATTTCGGACACTCATATTTAACAAAAAGTACATATTTTCTGTAATGGGCCTATTCGGGAAATCCCGATCTTACCTTCAGGGAAGGGGAAAATGTTTATCCCTACAAAATCGCGGAATGAATTGGTTACAGAAAATCTGTAAAAAATGTTAAATGAAGGTTTGGTAAATTCGCTCATTTATTTGTAAAAATGCACCTTTCCAAGGCTCGACTTCTCGGCAAACAAAACTCAGGCACTTTCGCAGTCCGCCGCTCGCCACACCAAAAAAAAATCCCCGAACCGAAGCCCAGGGATTTGAAACATGGCAGTTTCCTTTCAGAGTGTATCACAAAGTCGATTGCGGCAATCTCCGGATCGTTTGCAGAGTAGTTTCGGCGCAATTTCGGAAAAGTCTCGGCACAATTTCGGCACTACATCTCAGGCACTCACAAACTCAGGAACTCAGGAACTTAATTTTTCCAGAAATTCCAAAGCCTTCCCGCAAATTTGACATAAGCCGAATCTGGACTCAAAGGCACCGGATTGCTTACTTCGATCTTGCCTTTGAGAAAGTCCAGTCGCGCAGCCGGAGTTCTCAGCGAAATCCATTGCTGCAAAAGGCTTTCGGCCGTGGCTGCGAGCTTTTGGCGCGTCGTTTCGTACGACAGATATTCGTTTTGCAACTCGTAATCGTATTCGCCGATCATCGCGAACAAAGGATAATCGTACCTGAGGCTGAAATCGTGAGCCGATCTTACGACGCGAAACAGATTCCCGTCAGACAAAATCTGTTTCAACGTGTTCTCGAATTTGTACAGCGCATATTCGTCCGTATTGAAATTCGTGAGCAGCTTCGAGAATTCATATCCCGATTTATGGGTGTAATTGAAGTTGAAAAAGGCTTTGAACAAGGCCGAATTCCTGAGCCCGTCAGTGTTTTCCAGCGAGTAAAGCCAGTTTTCGAATTCCTTTAGCGAGAGGTTTCTTTCGAGTACATCGAAGAATTTTAAGGTTAGTGCTTTCATGATTGTGTTGTGTTGATGATTGAAACTTCGTAGGTAATTAATAATTATTAATTGATAATTATTATTTGATTGGCTACTTGTTATTAATGGGTTATTTTTTCTTGGTAATTGTTTCTTTTTATCTATCCAGGATGCTGTTATTGCGGCTTTCAAACTGTCGCAAAAAAAAAGCACCTGCGGATGGCAAGTGCTTTCGTATCAAAAGGAAATGAACGTCTTACTTCTTCCTTGTTCGTCTACTTGTACACTTGCCCGTGACCACAAATTCGTCACACACCATAAAAAGCACCGCCTGTTTAGGCTGCTTAATGGAGCGATTTGCGATGTGGTTCAAGGTTTTCATTTTTGTAATTGTTATTTTACTATCCTGATTTGTGTTTGTCGTTTTTGGGGAAATCCTTTCCTTTTTCCGACTTTGCAAAGAACGCAAGTCTTTTTGGAACTCGCAAGAAAAATTTAATTTATTTCACTGGAAATCAATTAGTTATAATAAATAAAAGACAATAATTATCCTGTCCGCGTTCTTTGGCAGATTTTCCAGTTTGTTATTTTTCGGACTTACTCAGAAGTTCCAAAGACTAACCGCATTTGTGTTCAATATCGACTTTCACTGATTTGTCTTTTAAAAAAAAAGCGCCCCGATTATCAGGACGCTTTGTGATTATATGGTTTCAATTTCTGAATCAATATGGGTTCACACAAAACGCCCGCAACACGAACGGTTTCACGTCCGAGCGCAGTGCACATGTCATTTGAATATTGTTTTGTGTATTCATGATGTCGCGAAAGTAAGCAATTTTGTGTTTGGTGGACTTTCTTTTTTGCCAATACTTACACAAATTGTCGGTCAACAGTTTTGTCTATCAGGTCACAATCGCGAACCCAAATCGGCCATCGTTCGCCTGAAATCAGCAATTGTCTCAGATTGCCGCAAGTGCTTTCCGTCTTTGGCAACCCAGTTTCCGGCGACGATCGTTCCGAGGATATTCGAAACATCGGCAGCATAAACAAAAGTATTGCACAGGTTTTTGGCCGAAGCCGTCGCCACCAAAGCCGAATCGGCATCCATCACGACAGCGTCGAACGAATCGCCTATCTTGAAGAACGTCTGGTTTTGTTCGCCCATCGCCTTTCGTCCGGATTCCCAAGCCATCCTGATCGCGTTGAAACCGCTGTCGCCTTTTCCGCTTTCGTAAAATGTGGTTCTTTTGTGCGAAATCAGTCTTTGTCCGTAGTCGAGAATCCGCAATTCCTCGAAAGGATTGAGGCCGACGTGACTGTCAGTGCCAATCGACCACTTTCCGCCAAGGTTCTTGTAATCGTCAAATCGGAACAAACCATCGCCCAAATTGCCTTCGGTACTCGGACAAATCACGACATTCGCTCCAGATTTCGCGATGCCCGAAACCTCTGAATCGTCGAGATGCGTCGCGTGTACCAAATGGAAATTCGCATCGACCGAAGTATTGTCGAGAAGCCATTGCACGGGCCGTTTTTGGTGAAACGCCAGACAGTCTTCGATTTCCTTGAGTTGTTCGGAAACGTGAATGTGAAACGGAGCGTTCTTGTCCATTTCGTTTGTTACGCGAATCACGTCTTGTGGTTTCACCGCTCGCAACGAATGGATTCCCGTTCCCCAATTCGCGCCACTATATAAGGTCGCCGATTTTTTGGTCGCTTCACGCAACTGCCAATAGTCGTCGGTCGTAGCCGAAATGAAACGCTTTTGTTTCTCGACCGGATTTTGTCCAAAACCGCCTTGTTGGTAGAACATCGGAACCAAAGTGATGCGGATTCCCGTTTTCTTTGCCGCCGCAATCAAGCGCTCGCCCATTTCGGACAAGTTCGCGTACCTTTTCCCGTCTTTGTCGTGGTGCAGATAATGGAATTCGGCTACGGAAGTGTAACCGTGACGCAACATTTCCGAATATAGCATCGCTGCGATCGCCTCGAGTTGATCGGGCGAAATCGTCAATGCCAGATTGTACATCGCGGTTCTCCAAGACCAAAAATCGTCCGGAACGCCCGTGCCTTCGTGCAATTCTGCCAATCCGGCCATAGCGTATTGAAACGCGTGCGAATGGGCGTTCTGAAAACCTGGAAGCGCATAACCGTTCACTTTTTCACCGTCGGAACCACTCGAAATCGAGGCAATTTTTCCGTCGGCATCAACCGAAACACAGGCATTTTCGAGCCAACCGTTTTCGGTCAGCAAACCTTTAAAGCAAAACGACTTCATGACCTGAAAGTTGCTATGATATTGGCGAACATTCTTTGCAACAGATCGCGCATTTCGCCCGCGCGTTGCTCGTCGTAAACCATTTCGGAATCGTCCATATAATTTTTCTTAGCCATTTCGAGCTGAAGTGCGTGCACGTTGTTCTCCGGTTTTCCGAAGAAACGCGTGATATAGCCGCCTTTGAACGGAATGTTGTGCTCGACCTCGAATTTTCCGGTCTGCAGAACGTCGTAACAGGCCGCGATGATGGCAGGTGAAGCCGATGTCATATCGTTGTCGCCCAGAATAAGATCGGGAAACGGGGTTTTCGAAATTCCGGGAACGGCTTTTCGGATCGAATGCGCATCGAATAAAACGGCGATTCCGTGCTTTTCTACCATGGCCGCGAGCAATTCCTCCACTTTTTGATGATATGGGATGAAGTATTTTTCAAGGCGTTTCTCGATCTCGCGGTCGTCCGGAACTTTTCCGTCGTAAAGCGCCAGTCCGTTGAAATCGGTTACGGGACACAAGCCCGTGATCACGCGTCCGTCGTAGTACAAAGGTTCGCGCTGCGGATAGCGGTTCAAATCGATAACCCATCGGCAATAATTCGCATTGATCATCGAAATGCCCATCGCGGGTGCGAAATCGTAAAGTTTGTCGATGTACCAATCGGCGTCGTCCGGGCGCGCGGCCAATTCAGGCTTGATGCGTGATTTGATGTCGTCCGGGAAATACGTGCCCGAATGAGGCGAACTGATCAAAATCGGAACTTCGGTCGCCGTTGGTTCTATAATGGTGTAGAGTTGCATAGAAGTCGTTTGCTCAAAGTTAGGATTATTTAATAAGTAGTAATGAATAATTACTAATGGACATGGCGTGAATTTCTGACAGAACAACAATTATTAATTAATAATTGTTAATTAATAATTGTTGGTGTCCAAACCCAAAAAATCATCCGAAAGTAAAAACTCACAATACAACGGAAAAGCGGTCTTAACGGATCGTTTTTTTATGGATTGGAGTTGCGTCCGAAAGCGGGAAACCAAAATAAATTTGCAATAGTGTATATTTAACACTTAATTTGCCGATGACTACTTTCCTTCGTCGGTTTTTCGGTTTCACAATATCATTTGCCGCTTTGGAATTAAGTTTATCTTTGGGACAGTTTAATAAAACCACATAATGAAACGTAACACACAACAGTTAAATGCGCTGGCCATTCAGGTGCGTCGCGATATCCTGCGCATGGTACACAAGGTCAATTCCGGCCATCCCGGCGGATCGCTTGGGTGCACCGAATTTTTCGTGGCGCTTTACCAGAACATCATGGAGCGCAAGGAAGGTTTCGATATGGACGGCATTGGCGAGGACATTTTCTTCTTGTCAAACGGACATATTTCTCCCGTTTTTTATAGCGTTCTGGCGCGTAGTGGCTATTTTCCGGTTTCGGAATTGGCGACTTTCAGACACATCGATTCGCGTTTGCAAGGACATCCTACAACCCACGAAGGCTTGCCGGGAATTCGCGTAGCTTCGGGATCTTTGGGTCAGGGATTGTCTGTTGCCATTGGTGCGGCTCAAGCCAAGAAACTCAACAAGGACAACCATTTGGTGTTCACTTTGCACGGCGACGGCGAACTTCAGGAAGGACAGAATTGGGAAGCGATCATGTATGCATCGGCCAAAAAAGTCGACAACCTTATCGCTACGGTCGACCTTAACGGACAACAGATCGACGGTTCTACAGACGAGGTTCTGAACATGGGAAGCATCGCAGCCAAGTTCATCGCCTTCGGATGGGACGTGCTCGAAATCACGCAGGGAAACAACATCGAGGCAATCATCGCCGGACTGACCGAGGCCAAAGCGCTTACTGGAAAAGGAAAACCGGTTTGCGTGCTCTTGCATACCGAAATGGGCAACGGCGTCGACTTCATGATGCACACGCACGCCTGGCACGGCAAAGCGCCGAGCGATGCGCAACTCGAGACGGCTTTGTTGCAGAATTACACGGAAACCGAATCTGATTATTAATAGGTGTGAGATACTGGTTTTGAGTATTGAGATGTGAGTTTTGAGTATTGAGATATGAGTTTTGAGATATGAGTAGTGAGATAAGGGTGTTGAGATTTTTGCAACATTCAGCGTCTTCTCAAAAACTCAAAACTAAAAACTCAAAACTAAAAACTAAAAACTCAGGATTAAAAACTCAAGACTAAAAACTCAAACCTCAAGACTGAAACTTACGACTCAAGACTACAAAAATGAAAAAATACGAAAATACAGGTAGCAAAGACACGCGTTCCGGTTTTGGAGCGGGTCTTACCGAACTCGGGCAGACCAACGAGAATGTCGTGGCGCTTTGTGCCGACCTTATCGGATCGCTCAAAATGGACGATTTCAAGAAGAACCATCCGGAGCGCTTTTTCCAGATCGGAATCGCCGAGGCGAATATGATCGGGATTGCCGCAGGACTTACCATTGGCGGAAAAATTCCTTTTACGGGAACGTTCGCGAACTTTTCTACCGGACGCGTTTATGACCAGATTCGCCAATCGGTTGCCTATTCCGACAAAAACGTCAAGATCTGCGCGTCTCACGCCGGACTCACCTTGGGCGAAGACGGTGCGACACACCAGATTCTGGAAGACATCGGACTCATGAAAATGCTTCCGGGAATGACCGTGATCAACACTTGCGACTACAACCAGACGAAAGCCGCGACAATTGCGATCGCCGAACACCACGGGCCGGTTTACCTGCGCTTCGGACGTCCGGTCGTGCCTAACTTTACACCGGCCGACGAAAAATTCGAGATCGGGAAAGCCGTGCTTTTGAACGAAGGTTCAGATGTGACGATCGTCGCCACAGGCCATTTGGTCTGGGAAGCGCTTTTGGCCGCCGAGACTTTGGAAGCCACCGGGATTTCGGCCGAAGTGATCAACATCCACACCATCAAGCCACTTGACGAGGAAGCAATCCTCAAATCGTTGAAAAAGACAGGTTGCATCGTGACCGCCGAAGAACACAATATTTTGGGCGGACTCGGCGAAAGCGTTTCGAGAGTTCTCGCGCTTAATAATCCGGCGCCTCAGGAATTCGTTGCCGTTTTCGACAGTTTCGGAGAATCGGGCACACCTGAGCAACTCATGGAAAAATACAAGCTCAACGCCAAAGCGATTGTAGCTGCGGCAGAGAAAGTAATTTCGAGAAAGTAATTTCCGAATATATATCCAAAAAAAATCCCGTTCGGCCTGAACGGGATTTTTTGTTTCTATACATCTTTTACTTACGGCGCTTGCGAGCAAGACGGGTCGTAAATAAGCCTGAGTCTATCGATGGTCGTGACGTCGCCGCTACAACTTGGAGCCGTATCGAACGTGTATTTCGCTCCGTCCGGATTGTTCTGGTCAACCAAAAGTTCCACATTGGTCAACACGCGATCGCCGTCGTCGTCCTGGTCGAGGTAATTTGGAGCGCCGTCGTTGTCGATGTCGTCCGGGCGCGCGCCTACTCCATTTCCGTCGGCATCCAACATAATGTACATGTAACCGTCGTGATCGAGATCCTCGAGATAATTCGGAATGCCGTCGTTATCTGTATCCAAACGCGTCACGTTGTAAAGCTTGAAGGTAAAGATAAGTGGCGAGTAGGCCGGAATGTTCGTCGAGCCTGAATTGTAGTAACCCAAAGCCGAAGGAAGGAACATTACGCCGGCACCGAAATCAGTGTACAAAGTTGGCGAACCGTCAACCTGTGTGGCGTCTCCCGACTTGAATTGCGGGAAAATCTCGCTCCAACCGCGAATCGTCTCGCCAAGGTTCAAATCGCCTTGCGGAAAAGGATTCGTTTCGAACTCGAATGTTTTGAGGCTGTCGACCGCATTCCCTTGCGCATCTTCTGTGGCAAGGTGAAACATGTATCTACCGGAGTAAGCCGCCAAAACTGCATCGGCGTTACACGGACTTGGACGCGTGCCCAAAGCACCGCCGCCTTCTCTCAATTTGAGGTAGTAGACTTTGTATTCGACATCTTCGTCAGCCGTCCTGTAAGTCTTGACCATTCGCGTCTGAAGGTTCGGACTTGCCCAGATCGCGTCAGGACTTCCTTCGGCTACCGTGTCGAAAGTCACGTCCTGGTCATCGTGATAGCCGGGATGATTTACAACTTCGTAGCTGTGCGTCTTGAGGAACGTCTCAATGTCGGCTAAATCTGTAGCGTATTGAGTTGCGTAATCCCTAGGTTTTGAAGCCCCGATGTCGTCGTCGTTTTTACACTGGACGAGCACAAGCGCAAGCACGAGCAAAGAAGTTAAAATAATGCTCTTTTTCATATTTGCAAGGTTTTTTAAAGCCCGCAAGATACAATATTGATTTATTTTTGTGAGTACTTTAACGACGTTTTTAGAATTATGAGAATCGACAAATTCCTTTGGTGCGTGCGCTATTACAAGACCCGCAACATGGTAACCGAAGCCGCCAAGAAGAACCATATCACCGTCAACGGAAACGTGGCCAAACCGTCAAAGGAAGTTTTTCCGGGCGACAAGATCACTTTCCGCAAAGACCAGATCACGCATATCGTTTCTGTTCTCGATTTGCCGCAAAGCCGCGTCGGTGCGAAACTCGTCGACATTTACAGGAAAGACGAGACGCCGGCCGAATCATTTGCGCACATGGAAATGATCAGGTTGTCGAAAGAACACTACCGAAAGAATGGCGAAGGCCGTCCGACGAAGAAAGACAGACGCGACATTGACGGTTATACGGGTGATTTTGACGAAGCCGATGAATCGGATTCCTGATTTAAATGCTTAAATTGCGGCTGAAAAACAACGTCGGAAATGGCCAAGAACGTCATCCTCAACCACGAGGAAATCGAGCACAAGATCAAGCGGATCGCCTATCAGATTTACGAGACTTTTAGTGAAGCGGACGAAATCGTGATTGCGGGAATCGCCCCTAACGGTTTCGTGTTTGCCGAAAAACTCGCGGCCCAACTCTCGAAAGTCTCCGATTTGCAACCGCTTTTGTGCGAGGTAAAAGTCGACAAGAAAAATCCGGGTTCACCGATAAAAACTTCCTTGAAAGCCGAAGATTATCGCGACAAAGGATTGGTTCTGGTCGACGACGTGCTCAATTCGGGCACGACCTTGATCTATGCCGTGAGACACTTTCTCGACGTGCCGCTCACGAAATTTAAGACTGCCGTTCTCGTGGACCGAAACCACAAAAAATATCCGGTAAAGGCCGATTTCAAAGGGATTTCGCTTTCCACCGGACTGATGGAACACGTGAAGGTTGTTTTTAAGGAGAACGCCAATTCAGCTTACTTAAGCTAGTTTTTCGAGGATTTCAGATGCGACCTCATCGGCCGACTTTCCATCGACTGAAATAACTTTATTGGCCTGATTGTAGTAGTAATTCCTGTCGAACAGGTGTTTGGCGATGTGCTCTTTCATTTCTTCTTCGGACTTTTCCGCGAGCAACGGACGCCCGTGTTTTTCATGGATAAGCCGATCGTATAAAGTATCGATCGAAGCCTTGAGGAAAAACGATTGGACGTTGTTGCCTTTTAGCAGCAAATGGTTGTTCGCGTAGGCCGGAGTTCCGCCTCCGAGTGCCAAAACAAAGCTTTCTTTTCCCGACATCATCTCCATATAAACCTCATGCTCAAGCCTGCGGAAATAGATCTCTCCTTTTTTGGAAAAGATTTCCGAAACCGACAAACCTGCCTTTTTTTCGACCAGATCGTCAAGGTCAAAACTAGGCAAATCGATTTTCGCGGACAAAATATGGCCAACGGTCGACTTTCCGCAACCCATGTAACCGCACAACACTACTTTTTTCATTCGGCAAATCCCTAATAAATAACGCATTAACGTTGCGCTTCAAAAAAACGTAAATTTAAAGTAAAATCAGTTTGAAAATTTAAAATTAAGACTGTATATTTGCACCCGCATTGAAGAAATGTTAACGACTCGATAGCTCAGTTGGTAGAGCACAACACTTTTAATGTTGGGGTCCTGGGTTCGAGCCCCAGTCGGGTCACAATGACCTAAAAAACATTTCTTCAGGCAATGACTCGATAGCTCAGTTGGTAGAGCACAACACTTTTAATGTTGGGGTCCTGGGTTCGAGCCCCAGTCGGGTCACAAAGTCGAGCGTTCATCGTTTGACTTTTTTTGTTGAAGGCCTCGTGGAGAAACTGGTAGACTTGCCATCTTGAGGGGGTGGTGCTCACAAGGCGTATGGGTTCGAATCCCATCGAGGTCACGGATGCGTAAAGCGCAAATAAAAAAATGCCCAAGCTTGCTTGAGGCATTTTTTTATTTGCGCTTTACGCTCAAAACGGAGTTTTGAGGGATGCCGCGAAGCGGAATCCCATCCGGTGAACTCGAGGTACACGCCAGGGCGAGGATTTTCTTGCAAAACGAAACCTTTGTACGGCTACACTCAGATAGCCGCTTAAAACACTTCATTTGTCACCAAGTAAGCTTTATCTATTAGGATACCTACACGATACACACCAGAAGCCCTATTGAGCGCATGCATAACCAACGCCCAACAAGATTGCCGCAGGCGATCTTTTCCCTATTTTAGAAAAAAATCCGACCGTATGACTAAAATTGAGATAAGCGAGGCGTTCGAGTCAACGATTTCCAATTTAGAAGCGTCCATTACGGTACTTAACAACAAGAAAATTCGCGCGACTCTTGATGAGCTCCATATCTTTCCTGGCCAAGAATTGTTTGCCATAATATTGGACTGGAAATTAATTTTAATAACCGCCCTCAATAGACAAATGTGTATCCAAATGAACAGCTATTGCGCCTACATCCGCAATTTAAAGTTTGTAGTAGACGATTCCAAGCAGTTATTTAGCGTTTTGCAAGGAAAAAAAAGAAAACGTTTCTAGAAAGATAGGTAAGTCAGAACTTACGATAATGGCTCTCCAGGTAATCGTGGAACAAATTTACCGAAACGAAGCAATCAGCTACGGAACAACCTAAACATGTTTAGTGATCGAAATGGAAAAATTTCTTCTAAGCGGTTACCTTAAGTAAAAAGAATTTTCTTTGCATCACAAAAGAAAGTAGCGCTGAAACGGTAATTAGCCCGCAGCCTGAAAACGAGTCTCTTTTGTATTTTTGCCTAAGCCGATAAAATATTCTGAGACGTTCACACCATTTGCATATACATCGCATTCGATTACATCATTCGCGAGTTTTCGAGGATTCAGCAATGAAATATTTTTATCTACCAAAGCTGTGGTCAATGTTTTCTTGGCAAATTCTCGGGCAACCTGTAAAGGCACTTCTGATTTTTCGAGATCATACCCTCTAACCACCACCTTTTCTCCTTCATTTCCGTCCCACTTCCAGTTGGGTGAAACCGAAATTTCTCTTTCGTTGATTATGTTGATCAATTTAAATTTCATGGCTGATCTCTTTATGTGCTTACCCTAGTCTCATTCGCTTTTTTCTGCTCTTCGAATTTAAAATCCACCACCAAGCAAAGAATACTGTACAGCCTGAAAAGTGCTTTTCCTGCCAACAGAAAACTAAATCCTATTAGCAAGGTACAACAAAAACCGACAG
Source organism: Flavobacterium sp. (assembly GCF_004295795.1). Taxonomy (GTDB): domain Bacteria; phylum Bacteroidota; class Bacteroidia; order Flavobacteriales; family Flavobacteriaceae; genus Flavobacterium. Next base: position 31,111 of record NZ_SEBR01000008.1, read on the forward strand.
GGTCGAAAACTTTCAAGTCAATGTCGAAGTGTATTGCGAAATCTGGGCGAACAAAATTGCCTACAATAATAAGTACGAGCGCTCCCAGAAGCGAACCGAAAATATCAGGAACTTGCTTCTTTAATGAAAGTAAATCCAGCTGTTCATTCAAACGATCTATCTCTTCTCGTAATTTTCGGGAAATTTCCGTAAGGCCGTTTTCGATTTGATAAGTTTGCGCACTTAAATCGGAATACATCTCTTCTATATCTTTTAAAGTATTGGATTTCTCTGCTAAGTTGGCTTTCAGAATGTCCAGTTTCGGAATCATTACCGGAAACAACAATGTTACCGAAGGTGCGATGAACCCGAACGTTGCAACCAGAATTTTCGCGTAGATATCGAGTGCGTACTGTAATGGTGTCATTTTAACGTGTTTTTTTCGTACTAAATTGGCAACGCTCTTAGCCGCCAACAGCTATTGTAATCGATAATTCAAATCTCCTCCAACCCAACCAAATCATTCCGCAAAGCATAAAGCACAACTCCGATAAAGTTCTTTGCACCGGTTTTTTCCATAATTTTCTTGCGATGGGTTTCTACCGTGCGGACGTTGATGAATAACTTTGATGCAATTTCTAGACTGTTATATTCCTTACAGGCCAGCCTGATTACTTCTACTTCTCTTCTTGTTAGGGAAACATCTCCTGACTCATTCGCCTTTTTTGATTTTTTCTCCCACAACAAAGCTTCGCGGATTACCGGGCCAAGTTCCCTGCCGAAATAAAAATCTTTTTCCTTAATGCTGAATATCGCGTCCTGTAGTTGATCAGGGTTCGAGTCTTTCGAGAAATAGCCGTGCGCGCCTATCTGCATGACCTGGAATACTGCTTCTTTTGAGGTAAGGCGGGAAACGACGAGAATCTTTACATCAGGGTATTTTTCGCGAATGATCTTGCTCGCCGCAAAACCGTCCATTTCGGGCATTTCAAGGTCGGTGATCAGGATGTCTACCGGAATCTCCTGCATCAGCTGTAAAAGGGAATGGCCATTCTCGGCTTCCAGGACGACCTCGATTCCCTCCAGACTTCCCAACAAACTTGCCATACCTTTTCGGAAAAGGCGGTGGTCATCGGCTATCGCAATTCTCGTCATGGCGTGATTTTTAAGGTTATAATGAAACGGTTACCCACTTGCGTTTTTTCCTGAACCATAACGGCTCCAAGTGTCTCAAGCCTCGACTTTATATTCTTAAGCCCCATTCCGCCAGATTCCCGATAGGCAAGCTCGAAATCGTATGCAGGACCGTCGTCATTGAGTTCAAGACAAAAAACGCCTGCTTCGTGAGAGAGGTTTATATTGCATTTCTGCACCAAGCCGTGCTTGATCATATTCGTGGAAAATTCTTGTATTATGCGATATAGGGAATAGCTTGTCGTGATGTCAAGCTTGATGTCTTTGGTTGCCTTTATGGTAAAATTTACACCGGATTCCCCTGATATCTTTTCCAGGTAAGCGCCAATCGTGTGCAGGAAACCATGGCTTGAAAGCAGCGGTGGGACAAGGTTTTGCGAGATCAGGCGGGTGTTTTCAATAGCTGCCAGTATGGCTTCCTCGACATCCATAATTATATCATGTTCCCCTGGATTTTTTTTGAGCCGGAATAGCTGCATACGTACGGCGCTCAAGTCGCCCTGGAGTCCGTCGTGCAGATCACGGGCTATCCTTTGCCTTTCTTTCAACTCGCTTGCGAACGCCGTCTCCAACAGCAGCGCGGCCTCCCTCTTCTGCACTTTAAAGAAATGTCGCTGATAGCTCAATATCACGACGACAAGCGCCAAAATAAATGCGAGCATTGCGCAGGTGCCGAGCCAAAAAATAATATTTATGTCCTGTCTCTCCATACGGCTACGCTAAAAACAATTCTCGAAATAAAACTGAACAATATGTTGAGCCACCACAATTCAATGAATGCATCGTGATTTTGATCGTATATCAACCCACTGAACAAAAACAGGAAAAGGGTACCGGCCAGGTAAACCAATATGGCTCCGACGTAAAGAAACACATAATCCTTCACAAGATAGCCATAGGCCAGTTCTTTCATCGACCTCACAAACCAAGCCGTGGCCAAAACCACCGTCGCCACGAAGGTAACGGCAGAAAGGTACCCGTCGAGTACCAATTCGTTGTTTTCACGCCTTTGGAAATGTAGCAACAAAAAGAAAACGACATAGGCCAACGCAACACCGCACCACAACTTCCAAGATCGCAACAGCCGACAAAAGAAATAAGAGATTGTAAGGAATTCCAGCAGCAAGTAACTCGAAAACCACAGGTTTACGTTGTAAAGCAACCACAACGAAAACACGAATTCGTATGCCGAAGCAACGGAAAGCAGTATGATGTAAGGGAAAACAAAACGTGTTTCAAGGCTTACCCGTCTCTTCCCAAACACAAAGATCGCCATTGGCAGAAATCCCAGCGCGAGAGTGAAATAGGTAAACCATTGAAACATGATTCTTACTGATTTAGCGCGCCACTCGAAGGGCAATAGGGCGGACAGGTAATGAGTCTTTCGATGATAACACCTTCACTCATATCCTGTTGCTGGGCATTTACGCCTACGAGCACCTGGTTCATCTTGGACTCTGCGGTATTGTAGCCGTTGTAAATCCTAATGCCAATACAATTTGGTTGGCGCAGGATAAGGTCGACCTTGGACGCCCCCACGAAAAAGGCAGTCACCTCATTTGGGTAGCGCACCTTGAACGCATCAATGTAAGTTTTCGCTTCCTGCTTGGTAATGACCGTACCTGAATTTTGGTCTGGTATCATAGAAATCAATTTGTTGGTTAATGTGCGAAAGCTACTACGGTTTAGGCGTTCTAAAAATACCGGTTTCCACGGATTTATGTACGTATTTACACGTAAAGACAATGTAAAAGTAAGTATTCTTTTTTACCGACAAATCGGTTGGCGCAACTTGGCGTTTATCGCACTCAAATTTCCGTACCAGTATCGCAAAATAAACGGACACGGTTTTAGGCTACCTATTTACACGGACTGAATCCGCGAACAAATCAGTATTTACTGTGAGCGTTAAGGAAATCTTAAAAACTACATTTGAAAAGACAAACACAACGCTGAAAAACAGCTCTTTAGCTGAGACAAATTAAGAAGCTTCAGCTATCGCAGCGGCAATCCGAAATCTATAAATCCTGTCTCGGGAGCATCTTCAAAATGGAACCAATACTTCACAAATATGAAACCAACCAACAGCAAACAAGAGGCGCTTTACAAGCGGTCAAAATCAAAGAAGCATTTTGTGGGAATCGCGAGTTAGCCCCACGTTAATCCAAACCAGCGACAGACTATTATTTTATTGTAAACGCTAATTACTTTTAAAATGAAAAATTCAAATACTTTATTCAAAAAATACCTTTCGCTTTTAGCCGTCATTTTCGGAACCGTGACGGGCTACGCGCAAACTGTGTCGGTTCCTCCCGGATGTACCGTTGTCGTTGCGGGAATCGGTGGCACGACCGGCCCTAATCCAACCGGAAAAGTTGGTGATGGAGGAATCGTTTCGATGCCCGATCCTAGCGGTGGCGGTACTTTCACGTTCAATCCGCCATCGGGCGCGACGACCATCACCTGGACGCTCAGAGGTGACCTTTCCAATTCTACCGCGACGCCTTTTTATGGCGCTCCAACCCAACCGGCCAACGGTTTGACGGCCAACATCATAACCTACAATAAGAAACTTCGCCAATACTCGACGGAAGATGCAAATCCCAGTTTCGGCCGCAGTAAAGGGCAAGTTCGGGTCGGTTATGATCAAACTGGTTGCGGAAAAGCGATCACCTTTGATGTCTATAAGGTTTTCAGCACGAATCTACCCATTATAATTGGTCCTTCTTGTTTGAAGCCACTCACCGAATATACTTATTCCGTAGACAGGATCGTTAGCGATAATCCCAACGACAACATTGGTTTTGACAGCTATTATTGGAGCGGAATTCCCGCAAGTTTACTTTCTTCTGTTGGCTTCTATACTTCCACGGACAACAGTTCGATCACCTTCAAAACCGGTGCGACCGTTACTCCTTTTACCCTTCAATGCTGTTACGGCAGGGTAAATCCAAATAGTGCCGATGGCGGCGTTTCGACCGTAACGACCGCAGTTTCGGGAACCCATACCTCATGTGTCACGAAGTCACTTATCGTAGCACCGTTGGCTCCCGTTTACAGTATGGCTCCACCTGCATGTGTGCCAACCAATCAATCGGTTTTCTCTGTTGTTTATCCGAATGCACCCTCGGGACAGACTTACACTTGGACGGCACCCAATACTGGCTGGGTACTGACCACCGGCTTGATTCCTCCGACCAATACCGAAACGAAGCTCAGTGTCGATACGGGCGGCAGCACGAACCCTGGCCAACTCATCTTGACCATCACCGGATTGTGTGACCCGGTAACGCTCGTTTACCAAATAGACAGAAATATTACTGCTCCTTATGCTGTGGTTCCTTCCGGAGGCTCCACGACTTGTATTAACGCGACGTCTTCAGGAAATACTTATACGATAACTCCTAGCATAGGTGGTAACCTCATCCAGTGGTACACTGTTCCCGCATCTGTTCCGGGTGTAATGCTCCAAAATGCGACCACTTCTACGGTTACGGTAAATACTACGAATTCATCGGGTTCTTTCCAACTCCATGTAAGATCTAGCGTAGCGGCCTGCAGCAGCACTTCTGTGTTCACGACCATAAACATACGACCGGCCACACCAACGTTTACTGCTACTACGCCTACATGTGTACCGCTGAGTTCTCCTGCCTTGACCACATTTGCAGTGAATCCTGTGGCTGGCGCAACTAGCTATACGTGGAGTTTGCCTTCGGGATGGAGTTGTACTGGAAATTGTACTACTTCAAACCCGACATTAGTACCTCCTGTTAATACTTCAGCGGTGAGTGCACCTGCAATGCCTGCCGGAACAATATATGTCATTGCAAATAGTGCAAGTGGTTGCAGTAGTGCAGTCGCCGCGCAGCTCGCCGTGAATTATATCCGGATTACCACGAACACTTTGCAGTCGGGATCTGGAAATTGCGACCAATACTCGATAAACACAAACGTGTCTCCTTGCACAGGGACAATTTCATCGTGGACCGTAAACGGAGCGACTGCCGCAAACAGCAGTACGGTGAATATATTTGGAAACACCTTGACTTTGTGCGGCAGTACAGCCCCGCCTGCCGGAGGTGTCTGTGCCAACTTCGTAATAAACGGCGTCACTTATACCACTTGTTCTTCTACAGTCGCTACCGGAACACACGGGTTGAAACAATCGGGTCCTAAGGCATCACTTGAAGGAATTACCATTTCACCGAATCCGAACGACGGAAATTTCAGCATAAGAGTGGACGATTTCAAGGTTTCGGCTACCGCAGTCCTAACGGACGTTGCCGGGAAGCAACTGGGCAGTTATTCGCTGAGCATCGGTGAAAATAATATTCGAGGCGTAAACCTGGCACAAGGTGCTTATTTTGTTCTTTTGTCGGTTGACGGAAAACAGGAAACCAGACAAATAATCGTCAAGTAAACAGTCTTTTATCAACTAGAAAGTTTTGATCTTTACCGGGTCAAAACTTTCTTATTTTTAATCGGTCACAAATCTGCAATCAAACCGACAACATGAAACGATACATCCTGCTTAGCGTACTGGCATTTTTCATTTCACTTCCCATCGCCGCCCAAAAAGAACTTTGGGGCGTCAACACCGGAGATGAATTCGATGCTTTGGACGGTTACTACGGCAATATCACCAAGTATGATATAAATGGGGAAAATCCAGTGATCATGCACGTGTTCGACTCCGTTCACGGCTATACTCCGAAAGGGAAATTATTTCTGGCCAGTAACGGCAAATTGTACGGCACCTGCCAAAGAGGTGGAAATCTCTACTCCAACTCGGGCGGAACGAACAACTATTCCTGCGGTGTACTGTATGAATATGACCTGACTACAAACCAATATCGCGTCGTCCATAATTTTGAATTCGATGCCACTTTTCCGATCAATCCGCAAATTGGTGTTATCGAACCCACGCCAGGGTTTCTTTACGGAGCCACCCGCAACCGGGTTTACAAATACAATATTGCCACAGAAGTCACGACACTCTACAACCCTTTGGGTAATCTCTATACGATCTACAACGAATTCATCATGGCAGCCGATGGAAATTTGTACAGTACAAGCGCCTACGCAGTTTGTCCTTCGCCAAACAGCACACAACCCTGGAACGGCAGTATCATCAAATTCAGTATGAACAACCAAAACCTGGGCATAGCCCGTTCCCTGAATTGTGCCGCTAGCCTTGAAGGCAATTTTCCTTACAGCGTTCTGGAAACAAGTCCCGGCGTATTGTACTGTGAAACAAGAGCCGGAGGCATAAACCAAGTGGTAAACGGACAATCGCAGCCAGCAGGAGCACTATTGGAATACAATATTTTCACGAACTCGCTACTCAAGAAAATCGATTTCAACGGATCTACAACAGGTGGAATTCCCACGCCTCTATTGAATGGAGGCAACGGCAAACTATACGGACTGTGCGAGCAAGGCGGTTCGCCACAGGCTTGTAACCCTACTTACAACTTTGGAACACTTTACGAATACACCACATCGAGCGGCGCTTTGAATGTCAAACAAAATTTCAACTACTGCGGCAATACCGTCAGATACCCAAATTCGCTACTTAAAACCAGCGTTGGCCATTTCATAGGAACCATTCCGAACGGCGGTACTTTCAAATGGAATTCGGAAACCAACCAAATCACGATGCCCGGCGGTGGCAGTGCCGACATCCATGCCTTTAACATCGCGAGTTTTATAGAAATCTGCCGAAAACCTTCCTATCATTTTTTCGAAACCGACACCTACACGATTTGTAAAAACAATCCCTTTACATTCGATGTACAAAACACAAATGCGACGAGCTATGTATGGAAAAAAGGAGGTGTTGTCGTAGCCAACCAAACCAGCGGAATACTTTCTTTTGCAAACCTGCAATTGACCGATTCGGGCGACTACACTTGTGAAATGGTGAACGAGTGCGGAACTACGGTGACCATGCCCTTGCACCTCATCGTCGATAATTGCATGGGGCTTGATGCCATTATCGGAAGAAAGAACGCAATAACGCTTTATCCCAATCCGGCGAAAAACACCTTAAATATCGGTCTGCCTGAAAATAAGAATTTCACTGTGAAGAACGTCATAGTTAGCAATATGCTCGGACAACAAGTTCTTAACGTTAGTTCACAAACTTCGATTGGTGTGGGTTCGTTGAGCGAAGGTATTTATATCGTGCTGATACAAACCGACAAAGGGAATTGGTGCGAAAAGTTCGTAAAGGAATGATCCATATGCGACTTCAAGCCGAAATGTTTTAACGGGACACAAAAAATCCGGGCATTGCCCGGATTCTTTTTTTATCAAAATTCAATGCAATCAATTCCAGTAAACAGAACCGTGTCTTCCTACAGCCATGGCATTCAAAATGACGATTTTATCGAGTTGGCTGTAAGAGGATTGGGCAACCAACTTCTCGGCCTGTTTGGAATAATTTATAAAGGCGTCGAGATTGGCCGCGGCATCCATCGAATTGAAGTAATCGTTCATCACGTTTTTCGCGGTAAGACTGATCTTCCCTTGGGCGTAAAGCGCGTCAACCTTCGATTTAGCGGTCACGGATGGATCGTTTGGCATGTCTGCTACAAACTTGGTACACCATTCAACGGTAGCGTTTACATAGTAAGCGTCCAATTGCGCGTTCGTAAAAACGTGGTTGGTACGCAAGTAGTTTTCCTGAAAGTTGTTGAAAGCGGTCAAATTGAACTTACCTGCCACCAGATAGTTTGAAGGGTTTGTCCAAGTTGCGGCCACAGTTTGGTAATGCCAGTAGCCTCTGCTGTCATAGGGATTGTCCGGACAAGCTAGAGGGACTCCTGGAGTGCCCGGAGTGCCCGGAATAGGGCTGCTCGTGGAACTTGTTGTAACTGCCGCCAAGACCGAAGCTCCGACCCCGCCAATTACTGCACCCACTACGGCACCTTCAGGTCCTGTAAAGGCTCCTATTCCTGCTCCGGCCATGGCGCCAATCGCATCTGCCCTGACGATTTGAAACCATCTTGGCGGCCAACGCTCGGTGCCGGACTGTTGGCCTTGAGAGGCAATGAATTCTAACGAGAGTTGGTGTAATTTAGCTCCCGTTTGATCGTTCTCGACGTGCTGATCGCTTTCACAAGCTGAAATGCCTATGAATAAAAACACCACTGCAATGAAAATTTTTCTTGACATAGTTTAGAGAATTTAAATTAGAAAAAATTGAAAATCCAGTATTTGTATCAAACTCACCAGCAAAACAAATCGCAGCCAATTTCAACGATCCCATCTGTTCATTGTCGATGTGCAAAAAAGCCTTGAAAAAGATTAATGCGTTGTGAAAGCTCTTTCAAACTTATCGCAAACTTCACGATTTCAGATAAGTGATTATACTGATTTACAGGTGCGTATTTGTACCTAAATATTGGAGCGAATCGTGACACGGAAATTTGACGTGGTATTTGGCATTTTCACAAGCACTTCAAAGTTTTTCGATTTTTCGACCAATCATATTTCTTTATTGGTCAACTATCTGAGCCGTTATGCGTTACTTTATCTTTTACCTTTAGTGCACAACACTAAACGATGGAAAACAGCAGCAATTTTATTACGGACTTATCCAGATTATCCGAAGAAAATTTCACAGATTCGAATTCCCAAGGATTCAACAGCAACGATTTTTCGAGACTATACGAAAGTGAAAAATGTGGTTTGGAGCGGTTTTTCTTTCTTGTGAAACGCGGAGGCAAGATCGAACGAACGAACGCTGGAGAGCAGGCTAAAGCATTCGGGTTCGAAAAAGCCCAAGCCGTGACGAAATTATTGGCTCCAGAGTCAAACTGCGCCTGGATTCATGCGGAACGAAATTCGAGCAAAAATTCGTTTCAAAAGCTTCAATTGAGTTTCCTTGCCAATGACGGCAGCATCGTTCCTACTGTGAGTTTGGTATGCACTATGGAGCCTGGCGGTCGCATCATCGTTTTTTCCATCTTTAAAAAATCCGAAATTGAACTGATGCAGGGGGAAGCTCAAGAAGATTCTGTTTCCACGGCGATCAAAAATTATATCGATGAAAATTTCGCCACTCCTCTACCGTCACTCAAACAATTTGCAAGACGTTTTGGGACCAATGAACACTCGTTGAACGAACGATTCAAGAAGTCCTATGGCATGGCTATTTATCAATACTATACAAGGGAACGACTCCGCAGGGCCATGTCGCTTATCATGGAAAGCGATCTTCCCCTAAAGAACATTGCAGCCGCATGTGGTTATCCAACCTACACACGCTTTTCTAAAGTTTTCAGGAAATATTTTGGAAAGGCGGCGGCCGAATTTAGACGTCTGGAAAGAAATTAGTCAATGACGATTCGCCAACGAAATGGGGCTGTTATCCAAACCTTTTGATGCGTTACGAGAAAAAGTCCGGATTATAAAACCCGACATCTCTCGCAGAGGCAATCATAACGTTTCGAGGAAAATGCGCTGCGAACTCTCAGGACGAGCTTATGAAAAAAAGTAATTTAATCAACCCGTAAACAGCTATGAATCGTAATCATTCATCATCTTTTTCGTAACCTTCGTAATAATAGGACTGTTCAATACCTTTAAAAATAATTTCCCTGTTGTTAATTTCACTTGTCAAATTTTCCTCCAACAGCGTTCTCAGTTCCAAATCATTTATCGGGCTTCTCTCCATGGATTGCAGGTAAAGCGTCTTGTCTACGAATTGCCAGTTTACAAGTTTTTGAATTCTACTTTTTAGAATCATATCCAGCCATATGCGCATCGATCTTCCGTTGCCTTCCATAAAAGGATGCGCTATATTCATCTCCACATATTTTGCGATGATTTCCCTGAAGTTAGTTTCCGGCATTTGCTCGATCTTTACCAAAATTTCATCCAGATACAATGAATTTGCAAATCTAAAGCCTCCTTTCGAAATATTAAGTTTACGGATCTTACCTGCGAAATCATACAGCCCATCAAATAAATAGCGTTGTATTTCCTGAAGCCCTTTTATCGTGCCGATTTCTATATTATCGATTTCATTCGATTCGAACAACCGATAGGCATTTTCTAAACAACTTTTATCGATATTCTTCATAGAAGTTCATCACCTAATTCTGCTAAAACAAAAATAATTCAAATGATTGGCATAACGTCGGGATGGATAAATTTTCTCGAAGTTCGGAAGGCGACGACTTTTTCACTTGCTGATAATTACTGACTCAGTTTTTCGCTAATCCTTCGTATTATTTCTTTCTAACGCTTTTGCTACCTCATTCAATAGGGAATCTGACGAATACGGAACCTTTCCGGAGGGAACTAATTTCGACGAATCCTTCAAATGGACATCCTAATCATCGAAGAATATATGTGCGCCAAAAGCTTGCAGAATTTTATCTTTTGAAACGCCGCCCAGAAAATAGGCCTCATCGACATAAACGCCCCATTTTCTCAATGTCTTGATAACCCTCATGTTCGATGGGGCACTTCTGGCAGTGACTATCGCCAGCCTTAATGGTGAAAGCTCGATACTTGTTGGAAGTTCATCTTGAATTTTGGACAATTTGATAAGCAACTTCGCAAAAGGATCTTTCTGGAGAGGCTCGTCTTTATGTTCGGCTTCATATTTATGTGAGGATTCACAAAACTAGCAATATTGTCGGTGTTGTATAACGAACAAATCCCTACGCCATATTGATCATGGTTTTGTGAATCAGTTTTTCGACAATTCCTAATTGAAATTTCTTAATCTTTTACAGGTTAAATCACCGCTACCTTCAAAGAATTATTTAACGAAGGTTCGAAAGAATTTCAGATGAGAATTTTCTCCAATTAGGAAACGAAAAAATTATTGGAACAAATTTATAGCCCACAGGTGAAAAATAAAATTGGAACTTTAGTGAATGAACTCAAGGAAGTCTATTAAGAGAGAATTCAAGAAATACCTTCCCTAGAAATAATAGGTCGATTCATGGAGAAATTCACTGAGACATAGACATCATTGTCTGGTGAAGGAAAACTTCAGTAGATAAATTCATTCATTGATGACTTATGCTGATATTCTAATCAACAAAAAAAGCCCTTAAAGGGCTTTTTTTGCAAGTTCTAAATCTTCGGGCGCGGTGTTGAAAACATCCAACATAAACCGTTCCATAGTCGGAGCCATGGCCTTGTATAATGCGCGATTCTCAGGTGGTATCATGCTTTCATCGATTGCTAGAAAGTGGAAGACTTGGACGGGAACTTTCAAAACCTTGCTCAGCGCATCAAGTGTGTCGGCTTGCGGTTGATATGCTCCGTTTATAATCTGTGACAAAGAAGTTGGACTCTTTCCAATCTTATCAGCAACGTCGATTTGTGACATCTTCCTTGCTTTGATAAACATTTTGATAACTTCACCTATTTTCATAATCTAAAAGTATTTGGAGAGTTCAGAAACGACTTGCATTGTTATCAAGATGAGTTCCATCCACTCGAGGTAAGCTTGAACTCTTTCTTGTTCCGCAACGGGAGGATTATCTCTCAACGCCGTTAAAAATTCTCTCATTTCTTGAGACATCGGCATCGTGCCTAGTACTCTATCTATTTCTGATATAAATTCTGATTCACTCATGGTAATACGTAAAATTTTTTGTTGAAAGAAGGTCTATTCAAACTCAAATTTCCCATATCAAGGCAACGCCTTCAATTCGCCTCAATATCCAAGGGATATTACTGGCGTTGAGTGATAATCATCAAGGTTTTTAAATGTTAGGTTTTGGATTCTTCTTATAAAATCTCTTTTATTGATTTGGAAAACCGAGACCACTCTTGAAAGGATTCTCTCGAACAAATCAACAAATTCGATGAATTTGGAATTTTCCTTAATGTCTTCTTGAACTGCTTCAAGAGACAAAAGTCGATTGTAGAAATCTTCACTGATTACTCTATAATGGTGCGGCTCATAGAGGTCGGCAAGATTTATGTTTTCGCCAAGTATTGATAGTTTTTTAAGGAGATACTCACTACTAACTATGAATTTTGGATTATAAGTGGTTTCGGATTCTTCTAAAAAGGAAAAAACGCGAGAACTGTCAGATGTATACGGTTTGGCGATTTCATTACGCTCCTGAACCTTCAGCTTTGTTTTAAGCGCATCGAGAATTTCCGATTCAACCTTCTTTTTTTCTTCTAGCTCTCTATGAGCTTTTTCTGAAAGAATCTGAAGATTGGATAATTCGCGGGATTTGTCAACCCAAAATTTATTAGCGAGGACATCATTAACCGATACATTACTTTGAATTAGGTTTTCAATGGATGCAATATCTTTCCATTGCGTGATACCATAACTCGGAAAACTGTGAAAATCTAAGCTGACAAGTTGGTTAACGTCTTTAATGTGTTGGGGAGCAATAAGCTGTTTCCACTTTTCCGAAAATTGGATGTAATCCACAAATTGAGTTGATACATCAGGCACCTTCAAAACCGTCTCACAAATCTTGCTAACCTTTGCAGATGTTTCCATCATCGACGTTGCCCAACTAGAAGCATCGGCGGCCTTGGCCGCCTTTGAGGACGCCGACACTATGCTAATAATTTTATCGTGAATTGTTGGATCCATCTTCTTGTTTTTTTTGACAAATTTAAATCACACCTAAATATCACACAAGTTTTTTGCGTAAAATTAACAGATTTATTTTAGTTGAATATTCAGAAATTGAAGCAAACCCTTGTGAACACTAATTCATAACAATCAAACTTCCCGCCTCCAAAAAGGGAGTAGCTAGGAATCTGCTTCAGTTCTTTCGGTATGAACCTTCCTTCAAAAGTGATTCCCAACCTCGCGCCTCAATCCCGTTCTTTATCTCTAGGTGATGCGATTATTTTATATCCCGATCTGAAAATCTAAATATCTGCAAAATAAAAGTCAAAGACGTTTCGCAACACCACACAATATTCGGATCATCGGAATCCGTCTAACCATGATTAGTGCCAAACAGGGATAATACTGCAAGCCGATGCGCCAATGAAATACGACCATAAAATTTTGATTTCAGGAAAATTGTCTGACTTTTACAGACAAATGTCTAAATTTCAATACTATGAAGACAATGTCGACTACAATGGAACAGAAACTTGATAACGAAATCCATCAAGTGATTACACGCTCAAAAATTATTAAAGAATCCATGCCTTTTGCAGACGGCGTAGGCTACCTCGACTTTTTCAATCACAAATTGCTTGTCGTACAAGTCATCCGCGAGGGTATTCCCTATTCCTTGTTCGCAAACATCCAGGACTACACGCCTTTTACGGAAAATGACTGGTCTGATTATCTCTCAATATCGACAAAATCACTGCAACGCTACAAAAAGGACTTAAGCAAATTCAAGCCTATCCATTCTGAAAAAATTATTGAACTGGCAGAAGTGACAAATTTGGGTGTATCCGTATTCGGCGATGTGGAAAAATTTAAGTTGTGGCTAAACACGCCTAGCTTTGCCTTGGGCAGCAATAAGCCTAAAGAACTTCTTAAAGATTCCTATGGAAAGGAATTGGTCGTAGGGGAATTGACCAGAATCGACCACGGTATACTTTCCTGATGGAAGCCTACAGACTTTCTACTGCGAAATATGCATCCGTACTATCAGGTTATGGCGCAGCGCTAAAAGGCGCTCGGTGGAATTCACAGGGAATAGAGATGATCTACATGGCCACAAACAGGTCACTTGCTATGGCAGAAGTGGCTGTACACATGTCAATTGGAACGCTTCCGCCCGACTATATGATGATTACCATACATATACCCGACGATACCTCAACTTATAGATTGCCGCAAAATTCCCTACCTCCTGACCGGGATACTTTTCCACATTCAATCACAACGCAAGCCATTGGCGATGCGTTCATCTTCGAGAAAAAGTTTTGCGTTATGCAAGTTCCTTCTGCAGTAACCAAAGGCGATTACAATTTGCTTATCAATCCTGGCCATCCTGAGTTTAAAATGATACGCATAATCAGTTCTGTCAAATTTCCATTCGATACGAGGCTCATTCGATAGTAGACCCCATCCTGTTCTTTTCACATCTCTTTTTCCCATATTTCTCAAGCCACAAAAAGACATTGATGGCAAAACAACCTTTAAGTTATTTTTGAGTGAAGGATCAAAATGTGCCAATGATAATCAATGTGCATTAGTACCCTCCTAAAAATGCTCACATCACAGCATTCCGGCACAAATCAAATGTGTTTTTTTTTTAGTCTTTGGCTGATGGCAAATCTAAATTGCTTTCCGAGATCTCAAGGCATTGCTGCCGGTCGGAAATGTCGAAACAGCGACCTAAAAAACTGAAAGTAGACACAATCTTAAATTTTGAAAACATGAACTATTCACTTCAGAATGTAGCCACCATCGCTGATTGCGACGCGCTACTGTCATTGGCAACCAAAGAAAGAGCCGATTTGGCCTTTAAACAGCTTTCTGACGAACGCATCACGTCCCGTTTCTCTGAAACGGCTGTGAAACTTGCGAGCGACATGCAAGGCCTGATGGTGGAAATTTCCGCCACGCAAACCATCATTTCAGTACTTCCCGAAGGCCCGTCAAAACAAGATGCGGTAGACAAGCTGGTCAGGCTTGAATACAGAAGATTCTTGCTTGAGCAGCGAATCCAGAGTTATGGCATTACCGCTTTGCTCGAAAAGGAAATGGATTTGGCCAGAGTGATTCGAGAAATCGAAGAGGTCGATGCATTCGCCTTGGCCGTCGCTGCCAGAAAAACGGAACTCAGTTAGAGAATGCGACAACAATCTTGTTGGAAAAGCGGAACGATGTTCCGCTTTTTTTATGGCACAAAGCAGGAGTTATTTTTTTTCTCCCAAGTTGGGTACGTCTTGGGATATATAAGTTTTTGATAGGGACACTTTTGTAGCACAATCAATACAGTTGCACTATGGCTATCGAAGTAATTACCCGCGAAGACCTGTACGAATTCCGGAATATTCTCCTAGAGGAGATCAGGACACTTTTGGAAGGCAGGAACAATCCACAACAAAAATGGATAAAATCACCCGACGTGCGGAAAATCTTCAATATCTCCCGCGGAACGCTCCAAAACCTTAGACTGAATGGCACACTACCCTATACCAAAATTGGCGGTATCATCTACTACGATGTCAACGAAGTCGAACTACTGCTATCGAAAAACAAAGTAAATACGGCCTCGGCCAGTCGAGAAATCTAAGAAGCACCACTTTCAGTAACGCAACATCAGCAATCATGAACTATAAACTTGCGCACTTCCTGCATTGGTTCTTTGTGAACGAACAAATCGTAACACAACTTCCTAATCTTCGTTTTGAAAAACAACTGTTCTGGTTAGGGTGGCTTCAGTGGCATCTTGACTTTTATCTGCCAAATACTTCTTTTGTACTGCTGTTTGCACCAAATCAGAAACTTTTCAAACTGTACCTCATAGGTTTACTACCGCCACAGCAGCAGCAAGTTCGCAACAAAAAAAAACTCAAGCGCTTCCGTCTTACTTTTTCTCCTGCCCCAGCAGCCATACGTTCCATGGAAAAGTTTGAACGGCAAATAATATTCGATGTCGTCAACGGTCAACTGGAAACAGTGGCACAGAACAAGGTTAAATTTTTAGAAATCGACCTGGGCGAAATTTCTCTCTACTGCAATTATAAATCGACGGCAATAGCATTGACACTGGCTGATCAGGAGTTTTCCAATATGAAAACTGACTTTATCAACCAAACGTTCGTGCAACTTCCTCGGCTCACAATCGAAGACAATAGTATGTCACGCTTGATCGAGTTCAACAACTACATCGATCTACTGAACGCAGACAATCAAAATGCAAAAGGTTTAAACAAGCCAACAGCAGACGATCAATCTTGATTTTGCGGGCGTTTTAGCCCAACCCATAAACAGTTTTTTACTGCCGTATTGAGATCTCACGGCTAGACTGTCGGTCGGAATAGTCGAAACAGCGACCTAAAACAATCTGAAAGTAGGCAACCATTTAATTTTTTATACCATGAAAAATCTAAAAATGTTATTGATGTGCGCTACCATCGCGCTGCCATTCCTGAATTGTTCTCGTCCTGTTCCCAATGCCCTTCCGTTGGGGAAGGAAGTTGCCCAAGACACCGGAGGAGGCGTGACCATCGATGCAGGAAAAAAACTTGATCTTGCGCTGGAGGCTGAAACTTCAGGAAACGTTGCTGTTCATGTTTCAACTGTGTTAGTGACCGAAATCGGAGGCGTAAAACTACCACCAGACGGTAAAAAGTCAGATTGCCTTATCGATTATGACATCCATTTTTTGATGAATGCAGGTGAACCCTTTGGTTGCGCCAGTGAAACAGGCGGCGTGCAGTCGCCCGACAAAGGATCTAAAAAGGTGGATTGCCATTTGGCTTAACTAGAATACCAGCGCATCCAATGATTTGAGATGCATCTTAATTTTGATAAACCGGGCTATCGCTAGCCCGGTTTTTTTATGGCTCAAAACCTGAGATCACAAATTCTGCAAGTAGTCATTTTGCATATTGACTAGTAAACATTTATAAAAACCCAACTTCCCGATATAGCTTTGTCCCACTCCCTTGGTACAAACAAACCACTATATCCATGCACGACGAAAACCATTACCAGCGTATCAGGCAGCTGTACCGAATGCTTTTTGAGCTTTCTACGGGAAACCTCGGCTTTCGTATAGCCAAAGACAGTCAGGACGATATAGGTAAACTAAGCGACTCCCTCAACACTTTCGCGGCACAAATGCAGCTCTCTCTTCGAAAGTCAGGACAAATACAACCCTTCTACACTTATCAGAATGTAACCTATGCGGCCTTTCTGCTCGATTCCCAACTGCTCATCGTTGCGTGTTCAGATAACGCCATAACGTTACTGCATTCCAGCTTTGCGCTAATAAAGAATCAACCTTTCGCAAATTTGCTTACACCTGCCTCGAAAAAAGTTTGGCAACAACTTCAGTTTGAAATAAGAAACGCTCCGGCATCCCTTGAGACGGTTCGTCTTGAATTTGAAATAGACGGCCAGCATATTCAGCCCGCATTTTGTTCAATAAGCAAGCTAATTGAATCTGACCAATTTCTGGTGAGTACCGTCACTACGTTGCTTCATGAGATTGCCGAAATCAACCAAAACGCGAAAGCTCCGGTAAACGATACCGCACTGGCTCAAAATCTTTACCGCTATATCCTTGACAATCTCGACAAACCACTACCGACGCTTACCAAACTTGCCTCTCATTTCAATACCAATGAATACAAACTCAAGGATAACTTCAGGCTATTCTTCAATACAAGCATCTACCAATTCTACAACGAAGAACGTCTGAAACGCGCCCACATGATCATCGAGCAAACAGATATTACGCTCAAGGCTGTCGCTATAATGAGCGGCTTCAATGACTACATTACTTTCCTGAAAGCTTTCCGCAAGAAATTCGGATACACCCCAAGCAGCGTCAACCGTTCAAAAGATTGAACTTCAGCCGTATTGCATAAACTTCGTCCTCAATTGCTGCCTTCGGTGATTTTGCGATTCGGCAACTTTACATAACCAACAAAGCAAATAATGAAACTGAAAAACAATCTCGCGCAAGGAATAGCCTTGCTGTACATAGTGCTGTTCATTTACGCGGCGATAAGCAAACTGCTGGATTATTCGGCATTTCACCGCCAACTTGCGATGTCTCCTGTTCTTACCAGTCATGCAGATTGGCTTGCTTGGGTCGTGCCTTCGATCGAAATTTTTCTGGCACTTTTACTGGCCTTTCCAAAAACAAGGCTTGTAGGAATGTTCGGCTCACTTAATTTGATGGTCGCGTTCACCGTCTACATTTACCTGATCATGAATTATGCTTCCCATGTTCCTTGTTCCTGCGGGGGCATTCTCGAAAAAATGGGTTGGCTCGAACACTTCTACTTCAACTTGGTTTTTGTCATTTTTGCGTTAATTGCTGTTGCTTTGGATTACTTAGCCAGAAAGGAGTTCTTTCATGACAAAAAGATTTTCGGGATTGCAGTACTGACCTTCGGAATGCTTATCAGTAGTGGGATTACAGTAAAACTTTTCCTGATTTCAGAGCGCATCGTGCATTATGAAAACAGATTCCAGCGTCGCTATCCACATCCGTCAGTAACACAGATATCCAAAGCCAAATTACCTCATAATAGCTACTATATTGCGGGATTTGATTCAGAGCTGATATATCTGGGAAACGTTACAGCGCCCTTACACCTGCTGTCCTGCGATTACAATCTCTCAAATTTCAGCTCAAGGGAAATCAAACTTGACAAGTCAAAAATTTCTTTCAGCTCTGCCCAAGTAAGGGTTCGAAAAGGCAAATTCTATCTTATCAATGGAACAGTTCCATATGTGTTTGAAGGAAGTGTGAACGATTGGATTGCTTATAGGAGTGTTGCCAATAGGAAGCGGTTTACACTTGCAGAACTTTTTGGTGATAATTTGGCCGTGCGCACATTTTCAAAGCAGGGTAATAATTTATTGGGACTGCAACCACTTTCAATATCGCAAGACTCGAGATACAATGAAAAGTTACTGCTTCGACAAGCTGACGGCACATTTGACACCGATGGTCAATTACTCACCAACGAAAATGAATTCGTGTACTTGTATTACTACCGTAATCAATTTGTGGTATCCGATCACAATCTGCAACCGTTGCGGCAAGGAAAAACTATCGACACTATTAGCCGAGCCCGCGTCAAGGTAGGAACAAACCGCAAAGGTCTAAGACAAATGCGCGAAGCACCTTTATTGGTAAACCGCCGCGCCTCGCTCTACAAAAATTTACTTTTTGTGAATTCAATGCTTCCGGGTAAAGAGGAAGTAGACAAACTTTGGAAACAAGCCAGTATAATCGATGTGTATGATATTCGCGACGGCTCGTACCGCTTCAGCTTTCCGCTTTACGACATCGATGGCAACAGCCTTGACAGTTTTAAGGTGATCGATGACAAGATTTACCTAATCAATGAAAAATGGATCGTCCGCTACGACCTAAAAAGAAATCTGTTGGGCGATTATCAAGATACACCGGGCCCGGTTCAGGGATCAGATCGAAAACCTGTAAAAGAGTAGATCACAATCTTTAAATTTTTTAATTATGAAAACGACCATCGTAAAAATGATTTTGCCGGTTGCGGCATTCGTTCTTGCCTCTGCGGGAGCAGTTGGAACAGCCAAAACCGATTCAAAAGGTGCCTTGGCTCCATTGGCAGGATATCGCCTAACAGGCAATCCCCTTCAGCCGTGTTCGTACGTAAAAATGTGCGCGGACACAGGAGGTCAGATTTGTACCGTTGACGGTACACCATTTACGCAACAGCTTTGGCATCAACCCAACGTTAATGTTGCATGCAACATCACGGTTTTCGAGCCGTAAACAATTGAAAGCGGCTCCTGAGAGCCGCTTTTTATTTTATTTTATCCAGTCTGATTCCGAACCTTTCAAAAAGTGATCAAACCATTCTTCAATTCTTTTTGTCAAATCCTTACTGGCATCAGGCTTTACAATTGAATGCCCTTCATTAGGATATATCAACATTGTACTCTGCTTGCCAAGCCTTCGCAACGCTAAATGCATATTATAGGACTGGTCGGCAAGCACTTGCCTATCTTCTTTTCCTGTCCAGATAAGCAGTGGAGTTACGATTTTTTCAGCGTTGAATGCAGGCGAATTGTCGTCAAATGCCTTCTTGTTCTCGAAAAGGCTTTTGCCAATTTTCCATTGGTCGCGCTCCAAACGCCAGTACTCCGGCTTCGAAGTGTTTGGGTTTACGCGCAGATACATACTACTTGCAATAGAAACACCACAACCCATTACAGCAGCGCGGAATCGATTAGTATAACCGACGATTGCGGCCGTCTCGTAACCCCCGAAAGAATGTCCTATCAAACCTAACTTGTCGGTATCTACCGGATAGCCTTCAAGTATTGTATCTATTGCCGCATTGACGCAAATTGTGGCATCCATACCCGTATTTCCCCAGCCATAAGCGAGATCAGGCAAAAGCACATAGTAGCCTTTGGCAACTAGATTGGCAACATTAAAACCTGTGAAGTTTATGAGGCTTGGCGCAAATGAAGTATGCAACTTATCGCTTTGCACTTGGTACACATCGGTAACAAGCGGATATTTTTTTTCTTTCTCTATATTTTCTGGGCAATAGAGTATTCCTTGCAACTCAGTTGTGCCAACTTTATATTTTATGAGTTCCGCATGTCCCCAGTAGTATTCGTTTTGTTGCTTATTGCTTTGAAATATTTTTGTCGTTTTTCCGCTGACAAAAGATTTGATTGCCTTGGATGTCGCGAACGATTCTGTGACGAATGCAAAGTGGGTTTTTTCTGCATTTGCGATTACCTCGGGATATCCTTCCCGGCCATGAGCTATTTGTGTGACGCGACCGTCCGGATGCAGCATGGCCAAGCCTGTGAAACTGCCGTCCTGATTGCGGACATGGAGTACCAGTTGTTTTGACAGGTCAAAACAGCGCAATGCACGCAAGCCACCCGTGTTGTCTATTTTGTCGCTCTTCTCCGGAAGCGAATAGGTTAGGTTCTTCTCTCTTCCATGCGTAAGTCGAACTTTCCTTAAAGTGTTCATATCCAGTTTCCAAATATCGAATCCATCATTGGTAAGAAGGTACTTTCCATTTAAGTCCGAGGCCGGCGACTGGAAATTTATGGCCTTGTTTGGTGTTTCTTTAAAATCCGGAATGTCCAATTCGGTGACGATCTTTCTTGCAGGATCAAAAAGCCTCCATCCATTGTCACGATACACGATCTGATTACCTTTCAACAACGGATGCACAGACGTAAAAGGCATCTTGGTAAGCCATTTCACTTTGATTCCGCTTTTCAGATCAGTTAGGTAATAATCTGCAGGGCCATTTCGTTCAAAATGTGGTTCGTACGCATCATCATCCCACGTGATCGCGAAATCCTTATTGCCCGTCAAAGCCGTGAGCGGCGTTTTGGTGTCGGCTATAAGCACGCAACTTCCCTTTCTTACATCCCATTGCGCCATCAGCAACTCAGGTGCTCCATCAAGAATTTTTTGTGCCGGGTAAACGAGCTTGTCGCTCGCGTTCCAAATCTCGACCATATCGCTGTACTTCTTCATCCGGCCTTTATCGCGTTTCGTATTGAAGAAAACACTTGAACCATCATCTTTTACCCTTAGCTGCAAATTGAAACTGTTGGCAATCGTCCTTCCGTCCGAGAAAATTTCTTTGCCATTTGCCGCCATACTGTCTAGTGTACCGCTTGTCGTGTCAAAAAGATAAATTGCCTGATGTTCAGGAGCGGTATTTGCAAACGCCAAGTACTTGCCATAGTTGTCCCACACCGGCATTTGCACTTCGCCGTTAAGATAAGCAGACACTTTTTTGAGAACCAAATCTTCTAGACGCAATAGCACGCAATGCGATGCGCCCCCTTCCTTGAGAACCAAAGCGATCTTGTTTTTTTCAGGATTCACCGTCCATGATTCCACGTTCGCAATTTCCAGTTTGCGCTGTCCTTTAAAATCAACGATTTCAAGTTGGGACAACCCTGACTGTACGTCTTTCTGCAAAAGAAGCAATCCAAACTTGTCGAAGCACTCATAAGCGACAATTCCTGCTTTCTCCCATTCCCCGCCTTTTTCCAAGTCGAGTACTCTAAGCAGGTTGTTCGGGTCGCAGTAGGCGAACTGCTTTCGTCCCACGAAACTTTCCCTGGTTGCTCTAGCAAAAACCTTAGGCAATGATTTACCTGAGGTTCGCCCTACATAGAGCATACTGGTGCCATCCTCATACAACATCCGCCAACTCATCCAACTCCCTTCGGCATTCATCCTGCCCATAGAGAGCCGTCCCCACAATATGTAGTCGTCCTCGGTCAATACCTTTTTTGGATTGACCTGCCCCATTGCGGGGCAGGCACTACTAACTAACCAAAATAAAAGCCAAAGGAAACTGGCCTTTTCTCGTCTGTAAGATCCAATCATATCAGTATCCGGGATTTTGGGAACCAAGGTTCGGGTTGCGCAGCAACTCTGTCTCGGGTATTGGCAAAAGCACATCGGTGGCATCCCAGTTCGGCTTTACTGCGCCTAGCACCGCATCAGCTATCCCAAATCTTTTCAGGTCAAAAAAGCGGTGTCCCATTTCGGTAAAAAGCTCCACTCTTCTTTCCTGCAGCACGGCATCCAAGATAGCCTGTTGCCCAACTACTGTCGTGGCCACAAGTCCGGCACGGAGTCTTACGGCATCCAAATCTTCTTTTGCGCCCGTAAGCTCGCCCTGTCTTGCACGCGCTTCTGCCCTTATCAGGTAAATCTCACCAATGCGCATCATTACGGAATTTTCCATCGAAAAAGAACTTATGCCTTGTTGTTTGTATTTGAAGGCGTGATACCAAATCTCGCTTCCATTGGTTATGGCTTTAGTCCAAGCGGCTTCCCGCCCGTCGTTGGGTTCAAAAGAATTCATCAATTCTGTTGTCAATGCCATATTAGGTGGCGGGCCCGCCAAGAAAATAAAAGTCGCGGCCTCCAGCGTGTTTGCCGTACCTGAGATTGGCGCCAATTTCCAAATTGTCTCGTTGCTCGAAACCGAAAACACATCGTTCAAATTGGGATTGAGACCAAAAAGTGCGGTGTTGTTCAGTACTGCCGAAGCCGCATTTGAAGCCTCTGCCCATTGCCCTGAATACAGGTAGACCCTTGCGAGAAATGCCTGAGCAGCCCACTTATCCGGTTTTGTACGGCCAAATCCGGCGGCAGTCTCCGGTAATAAAGCGAGGGACTGCTCCAAATCATCACGAACCTGTGCATAAACCTGTTCGACTGAAAGTCGGGATACGGCGGAATTGACCGCGTAATCGGTCGTGGTGATGTAAGGAATACCTCCGTAAAGATTGGCCAGATAAAAATGCAGCCAAGCCCTTACGAATAAAGCCTCGCCTTTAAGCCTGTCCTTGTCGGCCTGCGGAATGGGCGATGCTGCCCCCACGCCTTCAATGACGGAATTAGCGGCATAAATTTGGTTGTAGCTCACCGACCACAATGTACTTACCTGTGGTTCGGTAGCGAGCAAACTGTTGTTGAAAAAGAAATCCAAGCTTGTTCCTGCCAGACCATAATAGTCCATTTCGTCTGCATAGCCACCCATCAAGCTCGAGATTCCCGTTGGGGATCCGGTAACGATTCCGTTATCCCGCAAACCGGCATAGACGTAAGCCATTGCGGCATTGGCCGTGGCCGTACTTTGAAAAACACCTTGGGACGTAAGTTGGGAAGTTGGCATATCCACCTCCACAAAACTGTCGCACCCTATAAGCAGCAAAATCGTCACTGCCGCCGCCATTCTTTTATATAAAAACTCTTTCATGATTTTCTTATTAAAGTGTGAGGTTAAGTCCCGCAGTGAACACGCGCAAAGGCGGCGTGAATCCTAGTGTGCGGAATTCGGGATCGGCTCCTTTGTAAGAGGTTAAAGTGAGCACGTTTTGCCCTTGTAGTGAAACGCGGCAGCCTACGCTACCCGTCCATCGTTTGGGAACGTCATAGGTCAATGACACATTCTTGAGCCTTATGTAGGAAGCATCGCTTATGGCCGCATCACTGGCAATGAAACGCGAGAAAGGAACATTCGTGGCCGGGTTCGCACCTGCCGTCAGAATTTGATATGGCGCGTCGTCTCCCGCTTGTGACCAATGGTTGACCACCTCGGCGGGTTGGTTGCTCATTGTTCCGGGACGCCCGAACATTGCTTTGGAATTGTAGTTTTCCTGTTTCACGAACTGGAAAAGGAAATCGAGTTGTACGGGTCCATATCGAATCTGGTTCTGTATTCCTCCAAAAAATTTCGGGTTCAGGTCTTTTATGGTCTGCCTGTCGTCAGGAGCGGAAATTATCCCGTCGCCGTTCACGTCCGCAAAGGTATAGATGCCCGTTTGCGGATCGAGTCCCGTATACTTGAACACCTTTACGATGTTGAGCGGCTGCCCAATTACGTATTGGTTCACGTAGCTTGTACTTTCAAGCCCCGGAAACGAGAGCAGCTTGTTTTTCGAAGTGGAAAAATTGATGTCTGTCGTCCACGAGAACTTATCACGCTTTATGTTGATTGTCCTAAGCGTAAGTTCAACGCCGCTGTTCTCGACCTCGGCACCCAAATTGGCTTGCAACGAATTGAATCCCGTGGTGGCCGGAAGCGGGATTCCCACGAGTTGGTTGGACGAGCGGTTGCGATACCATGCCCAAGTCAAGAAAATTCGGTCGTTCAGCACGCCCGTCTCGAGTGCGATCTCGAGTTTCTTGTTTTCTTCCCACCCGAAATCAGGGTTATAGAGCCGCGTTGGCTGCAGGCCTATGATACCTTCGTATGTAATGCCCGTGGTAGAAAAGGTATTCAGGAACTGGTAGTTGCCAATCTGGTCGTTACCGGTTGTGCCGTAACTTGCGCGAAGCTTGCCAAAACTTAGGAAAGCATTATCCCGTAACCATTGCTCGTTCGAGAATATCCAAGCTGCGCCTACGGCACCAAAGTTGGCGAACTGCCTGCCCGGACCAAAACGGCTCGAACCGTCTCGCCTTCCTGTAAAATTCACGATAAACCGCTTGTCCCAATTGAGGTTGGCTCTGCCAAAAATCGCTTGGTACTTGTACTCAGATTCGTTGTCCAGCATAACCTGCGTATAGGATGCCGCCGCAAGATTATAGATCAGGCTGTTCGAGGGAAACCCGCTTCCCATTAGTGCCAGTTGGCCATTGTCCTGCTTTTGGAAAGTGCTTCCGGCCAAGAGTTCAAGACGGGCTTTTCCCAAATTCCTTTTCCAATCCAGTTGCGGCTCCACGATCCAGGACTGCCTTTCGGTGCGGCTCACGAAAATCGAGGAAAAGCTCGGTGTGAAATTGAACGATGGATTGTAGATTGTAGAGGGTGTCGTGTTCCTCTCCTTATGATTCAAACTCGTATAGCCCAAATTCACCTTGGCCTGAAAACCTAACGGCAAACGATAGGACAAGACCATGTTCGAAACTAGGTCGTTCGACTTGGCAAGCGACTTCCCGTATTGCGATGCCAAAGGATTGGTAAAGGTGTTATTTTCCCAATTCAGTTCGCCATCTCCAGTGTACAAGGCTGGCGCATTTGGCGGTGTACTCATGGCGGCGGCCGTTAGGTCGCGAGACGGTTGGTCGTTATCTTGCAAAGTGTAACCCGCAGAAAAGTTCACGTTGAAATCACCGTCTGTCGAGGTGTGGTTAAGATTTACGCGAATGTTTCCTTTTTTGTAAGCAAAGTCTCCCGGAAATACCGTTGTTTCCTTGTTGAAGTTTCCGCTTATCATAAATTGCGTATACTCGCTGCCACCTGAAAGCGAGGAACTGAGATTCGTGATCTCGGCAGTGCCGCCCAACAATTCCTTTTGCCAGTCCGTGTATCTATTTTGATCCCACGTTCCGTTGATGTCATAAGCGATCGCAGGAATTGTCGTAAAGCCGTCATTGGTAAAGGCCTCGGCGCGCATGGCCAAGTACTGCTCTGTATTCATGAGCTTCATAAATCTTGTCACCTCCCCTATCCCTTTAGACATGTTGGCCGTGAATGTCGTCTTGCCCTTTTTGCCTTTTTTTGTGGTCACGAGCACCACGCCGTTCGCGCCTCTCGAACCGTAGATCGCGGTCGCATCAGCGTCCTTAAGTACCTCAAGACTCTCGATGTCGCCTGGGTTCAGGTTGTTGAGCGGACTGGTCGTCGTGGGGTGTATCGTGTTGCTTTGAACATAGCCGATGGATTCTGACGAATACGGCACTCCATCGATAATGTATAGCGGCGCGTTACCGTCAGCCCTCAGGCTGTTAATCCCCCTAATCTGCAAATTGAAACCACCTCCTGGCGTTCCCGTGGTTTGGGTGATGTTGACACCTGCAAGCCTTCCCTGCATGGCGGCCAAAGTATTGCTTACCGGTTGGGTAGCAATTTCCTTGCTAGAAATTTTGGCAATACTGCCCGTGCGCTCGCTTTCCTTCACATTGTAGTACCCGGCATTTACCGTCACTTCCTGCAAAGCGGTAACATCTTCCTCAAGATTGATTACCAACGGCTCGTAATTTCGTACCGTTAGTTCCTGGGTCTTGTAGCCTACGTAGGTAATCACTAACGTATCATCGGTAGTTGCCGCGATACTGAAATTTCCCATGTTGTCTGTAATGGTAGTGGCTGTCTTGCCTTTTACAGCGATTGTGACTCCGGATAGCGCGCCCTGGTTGTCGGTCACCATTCCCATGAGGATTTGTTGGGTCGCTTGTTGCAAGCCTTTTGGTGGTGGTAAGCGCCATTCTAAAGCGGATGCGCTTGCATGTTCCGCTACGCTCAGCGACAACAATAGCAGTGCCGCCCTACGCAATGAAAAGTTTTTCATACTTTGGTAAGGTTAAATGAAACGTTTGTTTTGTTTTTCGCTTGGCTCTCTATCTGTTTTGGACGACGTGGTAGAGGGCTTTTTTTTCACTCACGCGCAATGATTTTTGGTCACGAAATCGATTGCGAACAGTAAATAGTTTTTAGTTTTTGGTCATAGGCATTTCCAGTTTAATTGGGTTAGTGCAATTAAATGAGCCTACGCGGTGTGGTATTAAAAAGGCGTGGGACTCAGCTTATCGCATCAGTGGCACTGGTATACCCGCACGCAAATAAGTGAGCCCACGCCCGGGTCGTGAGCAGGTCACTTATCCTCTTGCGTGCATAAAAATTACCAGTTTTCTGATGCAAGATTCAAAGCGAATGCTTCAATTTTTAGTATGAAGAATCGCAAAAATATTTAATTCGGTGCAAAGTCAACGACCTAACGCATTCGAATTGTGCGAATATAGCAAATCAAATTGTTTTGTTATAAGTTCTTATAACATTTTTTTCTTCAATTTTTACGCTTTTTGTTTTATGGTCAAACCAAAAGACATAAGGCTAATTCAATTTGGTGCTCACGTCAGAAGCATCCGAAAAGGTTTGAATTTAAGTCAAGATGAGGTTGCTGCCAGAACTAACTTAACAAAGAGCAATTTGAGTGAAATTGAACGGGGGAATAGAAATCTTGCGTTTACGACGCTTTTGGAAATTGCAAAAGGTTTAGATGTAGAACCGAAAAAGTTGTTAGATTTTAAAATCGATCTAGGAATGGATTAGTAAGATGCTGAGAGGCATCTTTTTTGTTTTATAAAACTTTTATAACGCTCATATTTTTGGGGTTATGGTTTCCCGTAATTGTTCATGTCTTTTTATAATAAATTTGAATCGTTACATATTAATAATAAATATCATGGCACTTAAACCAGGACCTAAAAGAATCGCAGACTCATCCGGTAAACCAGACAGAAGGCAACGATAACAAGTCAACACCAGGCAATACTCCCCCCTAGAAGCCGCCTGTACGTATGAAAAAATGAAATATTAAAAAAAAGATGTTGAAAGGCATCTTTTCATTTAGAAAATTATTGTTTCAGTCAAATCAAATTGCCTTTTAAAATTTGAATGCCAAATTGACAGTTCCTAAATATTACAAATGTTTTATTAAAAAATGTTAGGAAATTATGGCAGTTTCATTTTAAAGGCACAGATTATGTCATTATCGCAAACGTTAGCTTAAATTTCTGTGCATTTCTCGAAGGCGACAATTATAAAACTATTTTTTTTAGCAAACATAACAATATATGGAAAGTAAATTACTTCAGCCATTCCTTCAAGCTGGTCTGTTGGATATTGGTGACAATGACGAGAGACTGGAACATATTACCAAATCGATCGAGAATTTGCGTGCAAAATTGATTGCAGACAAAAAAGTTCTTATTTCGTATACCTTAGTCGCCCTGGATCCGCAAATTACAGATACCGAACAAGTTTTGGTCGACACAGAAACAGTGGTATCAAACCATTGGAAAGCGCTCCGCTCAAAATTTACCGAGAGACCTATACCGTTGCTCCGCGCAGTCATTCTCAACGCTCTTTATGATATTGCTGCAGAAGACCCCAAAATTGCAAGGATTATTTATTTAACAGCCACGAACTTTTATCCGTTTGCCAAATTGGGAAGGGAGAAAGCAATCGTCGAGCAAATTTTGTATGAACTTGGAGAAACTGCTGAAAAAGATGCCGTCAAAGAGTGGTCGCTTGAATCGGCACAACCTGAATTGAAAATACCTACCCTGAAGGTTAGCGGTTTGAAATTTGAAAAAACTAAAGTAGATTCCAAAAGGTTGACATCAGCCCTTTTAGTTGCTGCGCAAAATGACCCATCTGGTCATGGGCCAGAACACGGAGGAAGATCGAGTTGGTCTCAACACTTTTCAGAAAAGGCAAGTGAGGCCATACGAATTGCTGTAGAACATTCATTTGATGAATTTAGCAAATCGCTTACGCCAATTTCTCTTGAAACGCCTATAAATAAGTTTTTTACAGATTTTAAGGCTTCGCTTGATAATACACTTAAAGCATCCTTTACATCTATTGAAGCCGTCGAGCGGAGAAGCAAATTATTGTGGTGGAAGGAAACTATGTATTCGACATCTCTGGGAAATAGCTACCGAACCACTAATAAATTCATCCAGCCATTTGTTATGGCTCATGATTTATATCAGCAATTACCAGCCATTGTGCCGGTAAGTGTTGATTTTTTGCTCCGAGACACATTCTTGGCCGTGGAAAAATCAGCGGATGAAAAGATGACTTTTAAGGAACTTTTAAAGTCCTTGGATATAAAAGACAACAAATCCCAGTTGGCTCACCATCTTGATGATGCCGAGCCTTCCGAAAACCGCATTTCAATTACCAATTATTTGCGTTTAGTTGTTCACGGCAAGGCAACTACCAAGATGTTAAAACAGTATACGGGTATTGATGAATCCGAAACAATTTCTCTGAACGACATCGCCGTTATGTTGCTACATGATTTAATGGCAGAGTACTTAACAACACGATAAGATGGCTGGAAATTGTAGCAGGGAAGATTGCTATCCCGAAGAAACGGGATGTAACCACGAAGGATGCGATATTCTTTCAGAGTGTAAATTTTATAAAAAGACGGGCGAGGCCAATTCTGATCAAACCCAAAGCGAAACAGATGCTGAATCGTACTTGCGAGTACCTTGGACTGGCAACTCAGTTGGATTACAGGATTTGAACTTTTTGTCGGCAACATCTAAAATTACTATCATAGGTATAACAGGTGTCGCCAGCGCAGGAAAGACAACTTATTTGGCCACACTCTATTGCTTGTTGCGAAACGGGCGTACGATCGGCGACTACCATTTTGCGGGGTCCCTTACATTGAGTGGCTGGGAAAATCTATCTTGGTATCTGAGCTGGAAAGAGAAAAATAGCATTCAATTCCCACCACACACAAGTAGTAATTCTGGTCGAATCCCAGGGCTATTGCATCTATCGTTGCGAAATGGTGCAGGAGAAAAAAAGGAATTGATATTTACGGATGCTCCCGGCGAATGGTTCGACAGTTGGGCCTTTAACCAGAATGATCCAAATGCCGCTGGAGCTGTATGGATCCATAAAAATGCCGATGGTTTCCTTTTATTTTCTGACTGCGAATTACTCTCTGGTGAAGAATTGGGAAAATCGCGAAAGCAAATTAAAATGGTAGCCGATAGAATTAAGCAAAATTTGAGCGAACGCCCGTTTGGATTAATTTGGTCAAAATCTGACATTCCCCTCGACGACGAGATAGTCGAACAGATTTCAGGATATATACGCAATTCTCCAATTTCGAACTACCTGGAATTTAAGACGAGTGTCCGCGAAGGTGACGACTCCATTTTCCATAATAATATTCTTAAAAGCATTTCATGGATTTTAGAAGTGCTTTCGAAGGAATCTAACATTATGCCACCAGTTGGCCACCACAACCCATCGGATATGTTCCTTTCAAAGCGATAAATATGTCAGAAAATAAAAATAATATTTTGATTATTGGAGGTCCAAATGTGGGTAAAACGCATTTTGGAGGTCAGCTTTACGGCAGATTACAAGCCCGGTCAGACTTTTACAAAATTGTGTCACCTCCTGAAAACTTAAGTATCTTCAAGGAGGTTTTGGAAGCCTTAAACGACGGAAGGGCTGCAGATCACACCAACGTAAATTTAAATGAAATTCTTGAATTAGAGGTCGAAGATACAACTGGGGAAAAAATCTCTTTCAACTTCCCGGATTACGGGGGTGAACAAATTAAGGCCATGGTGAGTGATCGCCGTGTTGGCAAGTCATGGAAAGACCAGATTGAAAAGAGTGACTCGTGGATGCTCTTTATTCGGTTAGATGAGATTGTCCCCTTAGAAGACATAATAAATCGTGGGATTCCCGACGTGAAAGTGCTCGCTGAAAGAAATAAAACCGCAACTGCAATCCTTGAACTTTCCGACGCTGCTCACTATGCCGAACTGATGCAAATTCTGTTGTATGCAAAAAAAGTGCCTACCCGCCAGAAAATTGTAGTTCCTAAATTAACGGTTGTCTTGTCTTGCTATGATTTAATGGAGGAGCAGGCAAAAGGAAAGTTGCCAAAACAATTGCTTGAAGAAAAACTGCCATTATTTTGGAACTATTTATCACATGTTTGGCAACCTGATGCATTAGCCGTGATTGGTTTATCAGCAACCGAAAAAACGCTTGACAAAAAAAATATAGATAAAGATTTTGTTAAACGTGGGCCCGAAAAATTTGGTTATATCATAACGAACGACGGCAAAAAAGAATCCGATTTAACGCTTGCCATAGCATCATTCCTTCAATAATATGCAGATACGTGTTGAGCAAGCCTTTTATGGCGACGTAGGAAAATCGCATGCTTGCATAGTCTCGACGATCAGTGAGCCTTCTTTAAACTCATTTTTAACAGCCTTTACGGACCGACCTGGTGCACTGTCGGCAGGAATTGTACTCGAACCATATTTATCGGCTGCAGCATCACACGGAAAATATATTCTAACCAAAACGTATCCCGATTTGAATGCCGCCCGCGGCGGCATGGTTTTCACACATGCGCTGATTATCGATTTAGATGACTTGGTTAACATTAAAAACTTAACAGACTTGTTGAGTTTTCTGGCTCCCGAGATTTCGAATAGCCGGAAGCTGGAGGCATTGTTACTTGAGCCTTCTGCAACCTCAAAAAAGGATATCGATACAAGCTTTCCTCGTTATGCCCAAGATACATTACAGAAAATATTAGAAGGTGAGCATCCAGTCATCTTCGCCGGAAATCTCTCTTCATTCGAAGATATGCTAACAACAATTTGGGCCGGATTGCCGACAGGCCTAAAAAAGAACTTTTCTTTTACTACTGGGTTTTCCACAACGGCTATAGATAGATCAAAGACAATCATTTACTTCCAGGAAAATTTAAGATCCTTACTTAAAAATGTGGATCACGTCGACGACCAAAACAAAGAAAAAATTCAAATTATCTCAGAAATTGAGCGATTCATTCTGTTTAAGAATGACGAAAATGCTTTTGAAGAATTTGTCAAAGAGCTAAACGTGGATTTTAAGGATTGGTCAATCGTTGCACCTA
This sequence comes from Flavobacterium sp., assembly GCF_004295795.1. Taxonomy (GTDB): domain Bacteria; phylum Bacteroidota; class Bacteroidia; order Flavobacteriales; family Flavobacteriaceae; genus Flavobacterium. Next base: position 62,894 of record NZ_SEBR01000008.1, read on the forward strand.
CTGTAAAAGCCTTCCAACTTTATCAAAGTATTGATTCAGGTTTACAACAAGATGAATTGAGATTGCTGCTGCGAAATGTGGCAAAAATATCTCCGAAAAGCGATACTGGTATTCGCATAAAAAAGGCAATTCTTGATAATCTCGCCGGATCAATCTCAAATAATGATAAAAGTAACATCAAAAGTCTCAAAAACCTACCGCTTGAATCCTTCACAAATGGCTCGGTAACCTTAGATTCTGCAATTCAAAAGTATCTTGCGACAAACTTTAATAGCGAAGTGAATTTTGACGCAGGATCGGCAGCAGATCTAGTCGTCCTTAGTAAAGGCGATACCGGTACTTGGTGGACAACCTCGGTAAAAAGTGGACTTTCGACGGTACTTAAAACAATGACTTCGGGTTGCTCAAACAATGTATGGCAGCTCCTAGAGAACTTCGATATTTGCAGGATTGAATTGCTTTCTTATATACCTTCAACAAGAAATAACGAACAAATCCTATTCGATGCGATACCGAGTACGATTAATATTGCTGCAGCAGAAAAGGTGGCAAATGGCATTAAAGGAAAAAAGTGGTATTCGCTTTACGCCAGGTTGTTATTAAGGTATTTGCCAATCGAACAAGCTTTAAAAAAGCAATTGGCATATGAACGAAGCACCGGTGAAAATTGCTTCGAAGGGACTTTGTCGGTATGTGAGAAATTCGATGATACGAAACTACTAACAGCGGCATTGGAAGATCAAGGCGACTTGTTGTGCGGCGTCTATGCAGACCGTTCGGTCAAAAAACCATCGTTATTAAATTCCTTGGATACCACCAATCCGATTTGGCTTAATATATGGTCACTGAGCTTGAAGCAAACTTCAAATCTACCGCACGGAATAGACAATCTTAAATCTGCAGTCGAAGACGTTATCGGTTTCATTGCCAAAGGACAAGCAATTCCACAAAATATTTTATCCCTGATCTCAGACAGCCAATTTTCGGATTTATCCGATTTTCCAAATCGCGGAAATCTCTGGAAAAACATGCCTGATTTATACATCGAAAAATTTATGCGGTCAACGGTCAATGGCTGCATGGACAAGATGCTTTTAGGCAATTTAGCTGTATCTAATTTAGAAATCGAAATTCTGGAAGTATTAAGAAGCGAACTATACGTTACCGAATTTTTAAGTAATAATAGATCAAATATAGGCGCTGTTCTTACTTTGTATTCCAACATAAACGGTTTAAAAGACTCGTTTCTATCGGATTTTATCAACTATTATGGTGGTGAGATAAGTGATTTACAGTCGTCCGCACTGGGCGATCTTATACTTACTAGACAATTTAAAAGCGCAGCATGGCAGGTTTTTGAAAAGGCAAAGCGCTATTCTTCGTTTAAAATTGCCTTGAACAAATGCAAATCCATAGTAAGGTTAGACTTTTATGATACTTTAATGCACGGACATCTTATAGGCGAAAAAGTGTCAGTGGAGTCGTTATATTCAGAAATGCTGTCTAAAGCATTATCCCTATATCCTGAAGGACCTGACCACAGTGATATTTGGAAACGAGCCGGAGGTGATTCTGGGAAGTTCACCAATCATAAATCTCGAGAAGATAATTGGCGTTTTGGAATAACGCTTCTTAAAAATGGCGGCGGCGGTGACGTAACCGTTGGGTCATTATTAGAAGTGATGATCGCTGATTATCCACAAAATACGGAACTTAATGAACTAAAAAAATACATCAAATGACAAAAATATTGATTATGACGGCATTGAGTCTAGAATTCGATGCCGTAAAAAAATATCTTATAGACCTGGAGCCAGTCGTTCACCCTTCGACTGGATCAATGTACAATTCCGGGTATTATATATTTGATAATGAGTCATATCCCATCTTGCTGGTAGAGGCAGGAGCTGGAAACGTCCGTGCAGCGGATGAAACTGGTAGGGCGATTGAGTACTTTAAACCTGACTATACTTTTTTTGTAGGGGTAGCAGGGGGAATCAAGGATGTCAAGCTTGGGGACGTGGTCGCGTCATCAAAAGTAATTGGGTTTGAATTCGGAAAAGATGATATCGAATTTAAACCTCGATTCGATACGGTGCCGTCTTCTTACGTTTTAGAACAAATTTCAAAGCATGTAAAGCGGGAAAATGTTTGGACGCAAAATATAGACGGAGAATCAAAACCCAATGCCTTTGTTCAGCCAATCGCCGCTGGTGAGAAAGTTGTTTCATCAATACGGGCTACATCGTTCACGAATATAAAAAAATACTGTAGCGAGGCTGTTGCAGTAGATATGGAAGGAAATGGCTTTTTGATAGCCGCAAGACCATACACAGCTCAAGGAATCGAAATTCGCGGAATTTCTGATTTAATTGAAAATAAAGAAGAATCTGATGCAAATGGCTCACAGCCCGCGGCGGCGGCAAATGCTGCGGCATTCACATTCGAAATGATTAATACTCTTAAATTACATAGGTCACTTGAAACAGAGACAGAATCTGAGAGTTTTAAGAAGAAGCTAGTGGATGAGTTAGTCAAATTTTACCCACAAGGTCCTGAACAAGATAACGTATGGTCTAGAGCAGGAGGCGATGTCTCGATTTTCGTTAATTCTTCTAATAGAAGATCCCAATGGTATACTGGAGTCGAAAAGCTTACTTTAGGCGGAGGGGGAAGATTCATTACTTTAACTTCTCTAATAAATGAAGTTAAAAGCGACTACCCAAATGTAATTGATGATATCTTTAGTTGAAAGTTGTCGAACGCGGAAACTGGCTTATTTGTAAGAGGTAACTCGTCGAACATTTACTCTAGCAGCATAATCTTTATGTACAATCAAACTCTATTTTCAAAATTTGATAGACTTTTGTCCAATTTTTTTTCGGCATGGTATACAATAAGCAAACTTTTGATCTCTCTGGAGGTCGAGTGTACGTACAAAGAAGAACATTATTCAGTTCGTGACAACGGCTCAGTATTCAGATATCAGCGAGGATCTAGATTTCGACCATTAGATAATCAATAGACTTTCGGAAAATTTAATGAGAAATCAAGCTACCTAGAAATTGCTTCTGTACCTGTACATAGAATTGTAACATCAGCATATCACGGTGGGGCGCCTACGAGGGAACATGTCGTAGACCATATAGATACAATAGACAAAATAACAGGCCTTCCAATCTTAGATGGCTTGAGTGGAGTGGCGGGGATTCAATTGACGATTATTGCTAATCGACACATGGTCCTTTTTTTGAAAAGAAACAATTTTGAACAATGAACAAAGCTCAAATCAAAAGGAAGAAAATTTTCGATGCATATTCAGGGCAGTTACACAATCTTGTGGAAGCAGGATTGTACAATGTTAAGTTGATTTATGATCAAACTTATATTTGCCCAATTTGTTTTAATCAATTTTCGGAGAAAGGTTTAGATACATCTGAGAAAATATTTCTGACGCTCGAAGATGCACCTCCAAAATCTCTTGGGGGCAAATCGAACACATTAACTTGCAGCAAATGTAATAATGAGGCCGGTCACGCGATAGATTTTCACTTGGTTGAACGACTGAGCGATATGGACGTCACATCCTTTTTGCCAAATACAGGATCACGAGCTACAGTGACACATAAAGGCATTACAGTAAATGGGATAGTAAATGTAGGCGACAATGGGATAATCACAATAACTCATTTAGAGACTACTAACAATCCAGTTAATTTAAAAGACTACATCAATACTACAGGGAAAGATGATCTTCCATATTTGGAGTTCCCTACTTCACGAGTCGATTTTCGTAAGTTTGAGATTGCGCTACTCAAAACAGCATACATACTTGCGTTCGAAAAATTTGGCTATTCCTTGATACTAAGCAACGCTTTTGACATTGTAAGAGAACAAATACAGAATCCGTCTGAGCAAATTTATCCGGAAGGATTTTGGACTAGGCAATCAATATTTAACCGCTCAAACGAAGGAGTTTACTTCATTACGACTAAGGAATTTGAAGGCTTTCAAGCAATTTTTATATTAGATACAGGAGTTCAGGAATCAGGGTATGGCGTTTATCTACCGGTATCATTAAAAACAACTCTGGAGGTCATTGAAAAATTGAAAATCCAAGAACCGGGATTTGCGCTGAGCCTTGTATCATATAATCACTTAGATTATTTAACCGACGAGAAAAGCCAAAAACAATGTGCGGACTTTATGAAAATGAAAAATAGTTACAATACTACTTTATAACTTTCTAAGTTTTTAAAAAGTCAATGACTTTATTATGGGTTTTTAGAAGCGTTCGTTTACTATTATGCTCAATGCGATATTGCTCCTCATCATAGAAGTTGTAAAGTTCTGCTTGAGTTGGAAAAAGAATAAAGGCAGCCCATTCGCCTAGACATTTGATAATGAATTATTTCCTAAGACATATATTCACTCGTGTTCCTTACCTTAGCAAAATGGATGATTTTTCGAAAGCAATTACCGAGAAGCAGTTAGCGCTTATCAGGGAACAAATGCGCCTTGGCGTCGCCTCCATGTACATTTGGACAGATCCAGAAACCCGACAGACAAGATATGTCACCGGATATTATCATGAGATAACCAAACACTTCGACGACCTTTCTTTTTATTGGCTGGCACTTGGTGCCAAGTATAGAGGCGTAAGCTACCAAAAGGATGTCACGCTTGCTCCATCGCTACATGTACCCGAACTTTGTTTTTTCAAGTTTGTTTTATCTCCCGAACATCTATTTGATGGTTTGACGGTCGAGGCTGATCCTGTTGCAACCTTCTTCGACTATTCTCTTGACGTTAGTTCTGAGTTGCTTGTGGTTTGTGTTCATTTTACTGATGAGCATAACTGGCCGGGGAGTTTTAGGAATTAAAATGTATTTTAGAGTGTTGGAGCTTGGATGTTGGTAATAGCATTATAATTGCAGAATACTTTGCTTACATTTAAGTTACCTGCGATGCTTAAAAAAACACACCCTATAAAAGAAACATTATGAGCCTGAAAATTTTATTAGAAGATCAAATCCAAAAGTTGTTTAAAGATAATCCTGAACTTAATCTTGTAAAGAAAAATCAATTTGAGGTTGCTGTTTCCTCTTTCGTAAATGTACGGCACTTGCACGGTCTGGAATACGATGATTTAATTGATGGAATAATGGGTGAAGGCGGTGACGAAGGGATTGATTTATGCTACGTATTTTGCAATGGAAGTCTTGTCAAAGACGAAGAGCATCCAATTAACAAGGAAAGCATTGTGAAAGTTAAATTTTTTCAAGTGAAAAAAGAAGACGGCTTTTCCACTGACGGTTTCAGGAAATTTAAAGAAGGAATAGAAGAAATTTTCAATTTGGATATTGAATTAGAAAAACTTCAAAAAATCGGTGCGAATCAAGACATCGTCGATATGGCGGAGTTGATTAGAAAAGTGTTTAGAAAAGCGAGAACGGAACGAGCGAAATTTTCATGCGAAGTATTTTATATAACCGTTTCGACTGATTCAAACGTTTCTGAGAAAATAAAGCATTTGGAAGATGAATTGTCTAAAAATAGTCTTGCAATCCCTTTTGAATTTAATTATTGGGGCGCGCAAAAACTATTAGATTTAAATAATCAAACTGACGAATTAATTGAAATCAAATTTGATTCTCAACCACTTAATATCTCTGAAAAAGATGTTGACACTGCTGGATTTGCTGGATTTGTAAATGGTAACGATTTACTCGCGACGTTAATTGATAAAGAAGATAATTTCAAAACTCATCTAACCGACGGTAATGTTAGGTTTTTTCTTGGAGAAGATAAAAAAATTAATTCATCCATTATCGATACAGCTTTGGATGAAAGCAAATCTTCGACGTTTTGGGCAATGAACAATGGTTTAACAATTATTGGAGACTCAATTTCTCCACTAGAATCCAAAAGCTATAGTGTAAAAAATCCACAAATCGTCAATGGTTGTCAGACTGTTCACTGTCTTTATTACGCTTTTTCAAAAGATGGTAAAAATTTACTACCAGCTTCTTTGAAAGTTTTTGTAAAATTGGTGAAGACAGAAAATCCAGATATTCAATCAGATATTATCAGTGCTACTAATTCACAAAATCCCGTAAAAGCGGCGAGTTTAAAGGCTAATGATAACATCCAGCGTAATATTGAAAAACATCTTATAGAGGCCGGAATTTATTACGAGCGTCGCGATAATTTTTATAAGCGTCAGGGCATAACGGGAAACAAAGTAATCGGGCTTCTAAAAATGGCTCAGATTACTCATACTGTCGTTAATAAGGAATCTGTAGTTGCTGTTAATGATACTACAACGTTATTTGACACCGAAACAAAATACAATTCCATTTTTAACGACAAGGCAGATTATGATCTGTATAAATTTTCTACAATTCTCTATCAAAAAATTTGGTCTATAAAAAATTCAGATATGAGGGTAAATGATTATCCCAACGAAACAAAAGACTTAATTTCAAAAGGAGGATTTGTATTTTTACATTTGATGAGCTCAATTCTATTGAGTGAGGCTGTATATAAAGATAACGCAGGAGAAAAAGCTTCAACTCTCGTTAAGCCATTTGTAATTGAAACACCGGCAAGAAAAAATGAATTCACTAAAAGGAAAACTTCTCTTTTCAAGGATTTAGTAGACGACAGTGTATTGGAGGAGTACTATAAATTAGCCAAAGAAATATTCTTCCTCTCAGCAGAAGAATACGCAAAAAATAGTGGGAAAACTAAAAATAGCTTGTTTAAATTCAGAAATTTTGACAAAGACTACCTTCGCCCGCAAATCGAAAAGTATTATTCATCCAAACGTGAAGTAAAGGTATAACACTGCAGGTAACCGCCGCTAACCGCCCTTGCTGGGTTTCAGGTAAAATGAAACGCTTTCTTGTAAAGCAATAAACTAAGAATTTTCTGCTTTTTCAAGCCGGAAATATTAATTATTTTACTTTCGTCCGCATCCGGCAGAGATTACTTTCTTCTAATACCAGCAACGCTCGGTTAGCGGCCAAACGTTATTTGCAATTCCTAAAAAGAATTGAGTTCAAGAATTTATTACATTTACAAAAAAACACTCCGCAATGTTACAACAACTTGGCTTAGAATTTACTGACGAAAATATCCAAAAACTGTTTGGTTTTGAAGACGCTGAAAGCGAATCCATAGAACGTCTACGAGAATACTATTTCAAAAATGAAACTTTTAAAAGAGTTGCAGCGGACTTGCCTATTAGAGTGTTAGTTGGACACAAAGGAATCGGAAAATCTGCCTTGTTTAAAGTCTCAATGGCAGAAGATTCTGAAAAGGGCAACCTTCCAATTTTGATAAAACCAGATGATATTGCTGAAATTGGAATAAAAGATGAAAATTTTCTTTTGAGAATTAGACAATGGAAATACGGTCTAACCAAAATTATTGGTTCGAAAGTTTTTGCAGAGTTTGGGATTACTGATAATAAAGTTATAAACAAGCTCTCGAATTTCAGTCTTAAGCTTATAAATTATGTCACTGAATCAGTTACCGTTGCTAATGAGAATGTAAACTTATCGCCCACACAAAAGTTATTGATGGAGAACTATCTCAAATCCAAAAAAATCATAGTTTATATTGATGACTTAGATCGAGGCTGGGAAGGTAAGAAGGACGATATAAGCAGACTCTCGGCTCTATTGAATTCAGTCCGAGATCTTGCAAGCGATAATCCCGGTTTAAGCTTTAAAATTTCTCTACGCTCCGATGTTTATTTTTTGGTTAGAACATCGGACGAGTCGACCGATAAAATCGAAGGAAATGTTGTATGGTATAGTTGGGATAACCATGAAATTTTGATAATGCTGATTATCAGAATACTCACATTTTTTAACAAACCATATTCAGAGGCTAATCTTAGACAAACTCCACAATATCATCTTGGCTTTTTGCTGGATGATATTATGGAAGCAAAATTTCAGGGATATGGAAAATGGGAAAACAAACCGATGTATAAAATTTTAATGTCTTTGATTAGAAAGCGACCGCGAGATCTAGTCAAGTTGTGTACATTAGCAGCTCGGGAAGCTTTTAAATCAAATTCAAATTTTATAAAAACTGAACATTTTCAAAGTATTTTTGAAGAGTATTCGCAGGGCCGTATTCAAGATACTATTAATGAATACAGAACTGAACTTCCATTGATTGAAAAGCTAATTTTTGGAATGAAGCCAACAAAAAAAGCTAACAGTACGTTTTCTGACAGTTTTATTTTTACAACTTCAGAGTTACGCCAAAAACTTACAAATATCATTCAGCAAAATCGGTTCATTTTCGCTAATGGCAAGGTCGCGACAGCACCTGATTTGGCACATTTTTTATATAAAATCAATTTTCTTACGGCGCGAAAGGTATTAGAAGAAGGTGAAATTGATAGAAAATATTTTGAAGAAAACAGGTATTTATCTAGCGCTACAGCAGATTTCGGCTATGACTGGGAGATTCACCCTGCTTACCGTTGGGCGCTACAACCCGATACAATCGAAGATATTTTTAATAGACTTTCATTGAGTTCGGATAAATAGAACAGCACATAACCGCAGTTGATCGCCATTACTGGGTTTTGGGAGAAATCAATTGCTTCTAACCCAAGCCGCAAAACTATGAATTTTTCAAACTTTCCAAGTTACAAAAATTTAAAAGTTTTGTTACCCTCGCAGTAACGGCGAGCACAATCTTCGTAAGCTAGTAGCGATCGGTTAGCAGCCCTACGCTCTAACTACATTGACATGCTAAACACAAAACTCAGTGATTGCGATGCGATCAAAAATTAACCGCTATATCGTCTTCTATACCTTTTTTGTATATTTTCTGGTAATCATTCTTCTACCAATTAAATATAACGGCATTCCATTTGGTGCCCATCCGATCATCGCATTATCGATTTACGGCTTGATAATCCTGCTACCAATTTCTTTACTACTAATAGTTGCATCAGACATAATCGACAAGCGTTATAAAATACTAGCAAAAAACGTAGTGATCGTCTTTCTACTATTTTTATTGGCGCTCGGGATAAAAAAATATTTTCTTGATCCCTACGTTTATGCAAAATCGGAAACGTCGAAAGAAACCGAAGCTGCACGCCCGCGGGAAACCCAAAACTAAAAATCTTACAGCCTACCACAGCGCATCTTCAGCTATCGCGGGTTACTTTGCTAATACTCGGCATAGCGTATCATCTCCGAAAAGCCGTAACAGACATAATGCGCGAAGCGTTACAAAAACGCACAAAAGTAAATCTCGTACGAAAATCATCTTTTTGATCCTGGCAACATATAGTCGTTTTATGCGTTTAAATCGGTCTTAAAGCCAACAGGGACTCAGCCGACATAAAATCTTTTTATGAACATCAAGTAATAAACACCGATGAAAAAATTCCTAATAACCCTGATTATTTTAGCAACGGTTTCCACCTTTGGACAAACAGATCCTGCATTAACCGGGAAGTGGAAAACCATTGAAGCAAGCGACAGTACTTTCCATGTCCGGAATGACACCATCACGTTTCCCAAGTCTTACAAACCTTACAGCGGCGCAGCTTTACAAGACAAGCGTGCCGGCATCCTTATGGATTATGCCAAAAACATTTTTGTTTTCACACCCGACAACGGATTTCAACTTTTCTTAACGGAAGACCCACGAACGCTAAATATTAATGGCAAATACAAGATCTCCGAAAAAGGAAAACTGCTCTTGAAGGTGACCTATAATCCAAAAATGGAAATAGAGAAACGCGCAGAATATTTTTTCAAAGATGGCAAATTGCACTTGAAAATGCATGCCGAGCGACAGGAAGGAGTCGATTATGTGCTGGAGAAGATTTAATGAGGAAATGCGACAATTTAGGTAATGTGCGAACATCGTTTAGCGCTGTTCGTATTAACGAGAAACTAGAACTTAAATCGATAACGGATCGATGCAGGCGATTTTTTACTGCCTTTGAAAAATCTTATTCGAAAACCGCAATGTCCAACTCATCGACAGTAGCCAATAGTAGTACTAAAATGAAAACGGACTATAACCTGGCATTGAATTGACATATCTATTCGATGTAAAACGGATCCCATATTTTCCCGATGAAATCAAAATACGGCAAAATATAGTCATTTTCGTAAAGGCTGGCCGTTTTGTTTGTACAAACGACAGTCACAGGCTTGTCATTTTTTAGCGCTGCAAACTCATAATAATTCTGTTTTGAGATGTAGGTGTTTTCTATGGTTCGGATGTCCTTATATCCATGCTTGACCAATCGCGCCACGAGTTTTGCCTCGTCCTTTCCTTGCTTGCTTTTGTCGTACTTGGGGTTGTTGTATTCCGAAAAGGCGATATGCCAGCCTGCATACCGTTCATACAACTCGCGAAACGTCAATTTCTTGAAGTCGATTGCGAGAAAGCACCACGTGATCGGGCCTGTAAACCCAATATAGTAGTCGTCCCCAAAAGTAAACTCGACGAGATAACACGTCTCGATATGTTGCGTGATCCAGAACAACTCCTTTTGGTCGAGTAATCTAACCGTGTCCGGAGCGCGCCCAAATTCCAGCGGATGACTGACCCAGTCGACCATTTGCTGCACTGCATCCATATTAGCCCTGCAATATTTTTTCTGCTTTTTTCTTGTATCGCCCGTTTGGATATAATTTGAGGTAACCTTCGATCGCGGCAATATCCTTGTTTTGGTTATACTGCGCTTCAGAGGCTTCCCAGATATTGTCGTCCATCATTCCGGCCGTGTCGCCGTCCATCGCCATAGTGTAGCATTTGATCGCCTCGCCGTAATTGCCCAGGAAAAACCAACCGGCACCGGCCTGGCCCAGATAGAGACTTTTTTTGGCCGGATAGTCATCGGCCAAAGATTGATACATTTTGATCGATTCCGCATAGTTTTGGCTCGTCAACGCTTTCGATGCATCGCGCATGCGCTGGTTCTCATTGTCTTTCGCAGTGCTGCCCGCGATGACCTTGTCGTTGACGGCATCTGCATCGGCCAACGTCATTTTTTTCTTTCCGAAGAGTCCAAATAATCCCATTTCTTCTAAAATTTAAGTTGTTTTTTCTGTTTGGTGTCCGCCGCTAATATACATTTTCTTATGAAAGAAAATCATCTGCAAAATCCAGAACAAGGGATTCGGGAAAATCAAGTTGCCACTTGCAAATCAAAACTTTTTGTAATTTGACCCCCGAAGATAATACGATCTACGACGAGTTGATCCAGCCGATTATCGAGCAAACCAGTAGTAGAGGAAGCGCATGGAATAAACCCAAGATGCTGCCAGAAAAAAGTTGAGCTCTTACAAACTGAAACAAACATGATACACGAAAGTTTTATACAACGATTGGGAAGCCCGGAAACAGTCCGCAAGATAGATACCGCTGTTTTAAAAGAAAGATACGCCGCGCTCTTAGACTACTTTGAAGACAGTGATGTGCTTTTGGAATATTTAGACCACTATGGTGAAGCTGTTTTTAAAGACGGATTGTTATCGCTAACAAATCCCGAGGACTATGAGGCGTTATTGAAAAATTTCCCGAAGTTGAGTAGTCACCCCATCTTGCCTTTTGCCAGAACGGCCATGGGCAACTTTTACCTGATAGGTGAAATAGACGATGAGACTTGCATTGCCTTTTATAATATCCATACCGAAAGTTATCTGTATGTAAATGACGACTTCTCATTTTTCTTCAAGCGTCTGGCAGGCAATAAACCGAACATGGAAGACGAAGCCTACGGACTCATGGAGTTTCCCGCTCTCGAGAAATACGGACCGATAGGAATTGACGAATGCCTTACTTTCTTGCCGGCACTCCTTCACGGTGGCGCGGAAACTTTGGAAAATATCCAGAAAGTAAACCTCAAAGAAAATTTAGAAATACTCGCCAAACCACTTACGGATGCCGACGTAGAAACGAGACGCAAAAACGGGCATGGCATGAAATTGCTTATACAGGATGATGCAAAACACAACCTTCACCAAACCAGCTTTGGCGGATATCCCGTTCGCGAAGTCGGAGCTCCTTTTGAGTGGCCCAAGTGTGATTGCGGTGCCGAACTCCAGTATCAGGGCAAAATCAAGACCGACATCGGATACGAGCAGATCTTTATGTACAATTGTGAAGACTGGGGAGATCCGGAAATTCTCATCGTCGGTTCCGAAAACATAGAATTCGTCACCCCCGAAGATCCCATCGTTGCTTTAAGACAAACCGAAACCGGTGTGCAGGTAAACGAGGCAGATACCAACGATTATGAGTCGGCGCGCCTTCAACAATCGGCCAACCATAAAAGCGTACTAGGCCAGCAAAACGGACGCCCACACTGGATCCAAGGCGATGACACGCCCAAATGCGACTGCTGCAACAAAAAAATGCGCTTCGTTGCCCAACTCGAGGACGACCGGGATTCGGCCATGAATTTTGGAGGTGGTTGTGGCTATTTATTCGATTGCAAAGAGGGTAAAACGGCCAAGCTTATATCGCAAAACTAATCTGGTTTAGCGTCACTGGCCGAATTCTTGGTTTTAAAGGATTATGATTCCTCATCTGGAAATAAAAAATAGCTTCAAAGCATATTTGAATTCATATCGGGCAATGAGAGTAGATATACCGAAAGGGCATTTTCGCAGTCAGGGATCGAGTCAGAATTCCTGCGTTGGCGAGAGGCATTGTATTTTCTAAGGTTGACAGATGCGACCGGGAGAATCTTCCAGTCAAAATGCGTAGTAAAAAATTAGTCTATTACCGAAACTGTCTTCTAAAAGTTGATTTTACGGATAAAGTAACACTAAGTTTTGAACATGCTAGCCGAATCCCGGATTCGAAAAGCCTTAAACTTTTGGAGAAATAGGTAAGAAAGTTCTCACCCACTTCTCGAAATTTTTACAAAAAAGCACGGTGATCAGCCGGGCTTTTAAAATCTCAATTTTACTGTTTGGTGAGAACCATGGTCGTAGTGCCAAAGTCATCATCCTGCTCCGTGCGAGACAATGTATTTCCAGATCGCGTCAGTACCGTTGTCTCCCCTTGTACTACAACGCTGACCAAGTCACCGTTAACGGCGTACACACCATTTGCTGCCGGTGACGAGGTACACGTTGTTTGCCCCGTGGTCTGGTCAAATCCAAACTCTTCGGCATCCAACACGACAGTGCTGGAGTTTCCGAAAACCAAGGTGGTGTTGCCGTAGCAACCCGTTTCTGCGATAAGGTTAGTGCTAGCGGTTCCATCGCCGTTAAGGTCAATTGGCGTTGAAGTTGTAAGCGATGTCACCTTCCAGGTTCCTTGAAGTTTAGCACCAGATTTTGAATCGTCGTCGTTACAACTAACTGCCATGAGGGCCAAGCCCGCTACTAGAAAAACTTTTTTCATGATGATTGATGATTTAAATTCGAATGTGAGATGTGCACATACAAGTTTTGTTACACGAAAAAAGCGATAAGTATCTATGCTGTACATCTATAATTTCCATATGGTCATACTGGGTAAAATACATGAGGCTTGATGCTATATTTTTACCCAACTCCTAAATAGTAAGTCAAATCCCGAACGATAATCTAATTTATCGTAATATTGCAATATAAGAATCAAATATGGGCGCAAGTAAAACGGATCACTTTACGGAAAAGCAAAATCAGATCGCAACAATGATGAAAGCGCTGGGACATCCGGCAAGAATCGCGATAATGGAGTTCTTAATGACTGTTGACACATGCATATGTGGTGATATCGTCAATGTGCTGCCTCTCGCCCAGCCTACTGTTTCGCAACATCTTAAGGAACTGAAAAACGCGGGTTTGATAAAAGGTAGTATCGATGGAACTGCGATTTGCTACTGCATAGATGAAAAATCACTCGAAATTCTTCAGGAATATTTTAAAGGTATTTCTACTCACCTTCAAAGTGGAATAAAAAACTGTTGCTAAATCTTATGAAATGAAAGTATCACAAGTAAAGGCTGTATTGCCTGACATGGAAAATGTCCGCTTCAAACTTGAAGACGGTTCATTCGTTCCCGAGCATTTCCATGTGACAGAGGTAGGTATCATCACAAAAACGTTCATCGATTGCGGCGGCAAAATCCGCCGTGAGAAAACCGCAAATTTCCAGCTTTGGAACGCTGATGATTATGAGCATCGATTGAAGCCAAACAAACTCCTCGCAATCATTTCCCTTTCAGAAAAAATTCTCGAAATGGATGACTTGGAAATTGAGGTAGAATATCAATTAGCTACAATTGGAAAATACGATTTGCGATTCGACGGAGAAAACTTTCTGTTAGCGTCCAAGCAAACCGCATGTTTGGCCGTCGAGAACTGTGGCACATCTGTTTCTGAAGTGGAAATTCGTCGTCCGGAGAACGATAGCAATTGCTGTGCGCCTGATGGAACCTGCTGCTAAAAGGAATTTCTGGTTGAGACACAAGAAACCGATAGTGATTACTTCATCGGTCATAGTACTGCAATTCATTTTCGGGTGGGATCCTAAGTTTTTTATAATCAATATAATTTGGCTATTCGTATGAAAAAAATACTTGTCCTATGCACTGGAAATAGTTGCCGCAGTCAAATCGCGGAGGGTTATCTACGACATTTTGCGAACGGGAATGCCGAAATTTACAGCGCGGGTATTGAAACCCATGGCGTGAATCCTCGGGCAATCCAGGTTATGCAGTTCGATGGGATCGACATATCGTCACATACTTCAAATAACATAAATGAATATGTAAATCTTGAGTTTGACTATATCATTACAGTGTGCGACAATGCCAACGAAAATTGTCCGTTTTTTCCGGGCAAGGCAAAAAGATTCCATCAAAATTTTCCTGATCCAGCAAAAGCCCATGGAAGTGAATTGGAAATAAGAAAGGAATTTATCGCCGTAAGAGATATGATCAAGAATTTCTCAAGAGAATTTGTGAAGCAAAATTTGCAATGATCTGTAATCTAGCCGGCGCGAAAATTCTAGTGTAATCGTTATCCGCACGTCGCCAAATTGCATCAACTTTTCCATACCTTCGTTTGCGCTTGGCAGAAAAATTCTTTTTTGACTAGCTGGAAGGCAGTGGTAGGTTTGATATGCTTTTGGCCACCCCTGACCAATTACTTATCAACCTTCATCATTAATTTGTATTGGATTTGGAACTTAGATCAATTAGAACGTTTATTGGAGCTAAAGACTTTAAAACATCCCAATCTTTCTATAAGGACTTGGGTTTTACGGAAAATTTCATTTCCGAAAAAATGTCTTTGTTTACTTTCAATCACCTAAGCTTTTATCTTCAGGATTATTTCGTTCAGGACTGGCTTGACAACTCCATGGTGCTCGCTGAAGTGGATAGTGTCGAAGAGCAATGGATTTTCTTGAAAAAATTGGAACTAGACACCAAATATGCCGGCGTTCAATTGATTCCTATCCAACAAAACGATTGGGGAAAAGAATGTCTATTGATAGACCCATCTGGCGTACTTTGGCATTTCGCGGAATTCCAATGACTGTCCAGGCCATTTACCAAGTCAACAATGGTCGCTGCAAACGCGCACTTACCTCCCGATAAATCATCTTAAGTTCAAGGTTATATGATAGCAAGGCAAATTCTCGGAAATTAATGTTCGCAGAGTTTGCCCAACAGTTATTTCCGGATAGGTATCAGTGTCACCTTATCTAGATCAATCTCCTCCCTTTCTTCAAACAAAAAAGTGAATTGCTGTTTGGCCTTATAATAAACGTTTACTTTGTTTATGCCGTTGCGCAATGGTAGTCGAGGCGAACTGTCGAATAGTTTTTCCTCATCTGCCGCACGTTGTGCAATGCGATCTGAGACTACGGAATCCAATGTGACTGTTTGTTCGATATTCTTCTTGGCATAAATAGAAAGTATCAATTCGCGCATGCTGATATCTTCGTCGTTCGCAATATCGCCCTGCCCCCAAGCGTAGCACATCCGTGTGAATACACCGTGTGGAACAATTAGGACATTATCGTCTTCCTCTACATTTAGATAGTTGTATGACCTCAAAAGTTTCCATTTTCCCAAATCAATTTCAGAATCGTCAAACACAAAATTTAAATTTCCCACGGTTTCCTGTGTGGTAATAATGTGCACGAATCCTTTCAAAATCAGTTCTGACAGACCCTCAGGGTAATCGTAATTGAATTCCTTCTCACCATAGTATTTCTTGCACTTTGTCATATTGGCAAAAATCAGCACACCTTAGGTATTAAATCTTTCAATTGTCATCATCAGTAACGAATAAATAATAAGACGTTCCTATTAAAAAAAGCACAACAGTACATGCCGCGATTGGCATACCTCTAAGAATTTGTATGCAATGATAATAAATTTTGCATCACTAAGATTGATTCGGCGCTGACGTTTCTAAGTCAATGATTTTGCCCGCGCAACGCCTCAGACAACGTTATTTGACGAGCCCAAACAACTCATGAATCTTTTTTAAGCACTGAAACATCCGGGTATACCGAACATTGAAGAATCTTTAAACACAAAAGTGTTTTTTTGAGGCAAAAAGCCGTTCCAATCCTTTTCAATAGCAAATCGCACCGATTCTTTGAAAAGATTATAGTCTGAACTTTTGGGAATATAAAATGTGGCGCCCGACGACATGCTTTTTTCTATATGCTCTATCATTGTCGAAGTCGTGAACATAAAAACAGGAATATGGTCCCAGAGCTTCTCGGCGCGAATCATTTCTAAGATTTGAAGCCCATTATATAAGGGCATATTGATGTCGAGAAAAACAAAATCTGGATTGGCGGGTCGCCTTTTAAGATTTTCGATCAAGGCAAGGCCATTGTCGAACGTCATAACTTCTACATCGAGATCGGCTGCTATTTCCTGAAAAAATTCTAGGTCGTCTGCGTCGTCGTCTGCGTAAAATATCATAGGGTCAAGTAGTTTGCGCGTTGATTTATTGAGGATAGTCGCCAAAATTGCCATCGTCTGAAAAAGTCATTGATAAAAGAAGCCGTGACAAGTGGAGGTCACGGCTTGTTCAATTTGTAAGAACGTTGTTATTGTTTATCGAAAATAAGATTTTTCCCTCAAACTTCCAAGTGCGTTAATTAACAAATCCCGTAGGTTGTTTTGTCTACCTTGTAACCGTTATACCATATAACAAACACAGTTTTTGAAAGAAAAGTCCAAGCGTCATGTCTTGGGCTTTTTTATTTCTCCAATTTAGATGTTAGAAATTCGCGCTCTGCCGCTAGACATTCCCTTTTCAGATAAAGCTTTATCAAGGTGGTTTCATGATCGTTGGACGCGTACGATTTAAATTGGGAGGCAAAAGCTCGCATTTGTGCTGGGGAACTCTCTTGCCTGTTAGTTGACTCCGCTTCAAAATGCAAGGAAAGAGCCGCCCGTTTACTAACCTTATCACTCTTTCTTTCCATCGCTCCAATTTTTCTCTCAAGCAAAGCGCGTTGGTACTCGTTCTCGCGTAATAGTCCACCTACCGTAGTTTGATAAAGCTCGCCACTTATATCTTGGTTTCTTTGCCCTCGTGTTTGGGTTGCAAGTTTGGTTAATAAATCTGCCAAAAGCACCTTTGCATGCGCCGGAAGATCGCGTTTACCCAGTTCATACAATGAAAAATGCGAGCGGCTCACTTTTAACATCGCGGCCATTTCGCTTTGTGTAATGCCGAGCATAGATCGAGCTGAAGTTTGTTGCTGCCTCATAACATTAAGTTTGTAGCAATTTTAGAAATCGAAAACTTTTGCTCCAACTTTTGAAGCAAAAATTTTCGCGAGTAAAGATTGCTACACCTTTTTGATGGGAGGTACTTGCAAAGGTATCGATATGCAGCTTGCCTTGCCGAAGTTGCAGAAATTACTTTGACTTTTCTATCTTTCCCTCAATCAACTTTTTACGTCTCGGATCTCTTTGCGCAATACTTGGAACATCCCTTTTACGGTTTCAACGCTTAGGTCGTCCCGCTCGAACTCTTCGGTCTCGATGCTACAAACAAACTCCCAGACTTCGAGTATTTCAGAAAACTTTATCTCATAGTCCCCGTAGAGCAGATTGTTTGATTGCGCCAAAAATTTCGATTTGCCGATTTTTTCCAATCGCTTGTAGACAATTCCCTCACTTTTGGTAACGAGCACATACGTTTTTCCATCTTTTACCTCGGCAAGATTTTCCACATACCGCCCAACGATCAAGGACGAATCCTTGTGCGGCGGCATCGAGTCGCCACTTCCCGGAAATGCCCTGAATTTTCCCGACCGCAAAAACGGCAGCGATATGGTTTGCAACCCATCGATGAACTCGGGATCTGCGTAGCCACTCGCGTAACCCATGCGGGCTTTATGCGGAACAACCTCAATCAAATTTTCGCCGCTTTGGTCTGTCTTTATGGGTAACAAGAGCCTGTTGTCTTCGAGTTTTAGCAACTCGTCCAATTCGATTTTCCTTATATCGGCAGACAGCAGCAGGTCTATGCTCACATTGAAAAATCTTGAAATTCCTTTCAGTATATCGTAAGGTGCTTCTGACCGGCCGTCCTCGTACTTGGAATACCGTGCGCGCGAAATGCCGAGCCCTTCTGCCAATTTTTCTTGAGAGAGTTTCTTTTTGAGCCTCAAGCTCCTGATGTTGTCTGAAAATAAAGACATTGCGATATTGCTACAATTTGTATCAGCAAATATAAAAGTTTTTGCGACAACCTGTCCTAATTTTGCCTTGTACAAAAATGAATGAAGATGCAACGATCGATAGTACACATGGACTTGGACGCTTTTTTCGTATCCTGCGAGGTGCAGAGAGACAATAGATTATCAGGAATTCCGCTTATCATTGGTGGCGGTTCAGACCGCGGTGTGGTGGCTTCTTGCTCTTACGAAGCCCGAAAATTCGGGGTGCATTCGGCCATGCCGATGCGTCAGGCACTCTTTAGATGCCCGGACGCGAAAATCATCAAGGGTGATATGGATTTTTATTCGAAGATGTCAAACACAGTCACCGAAATAATCGAAGGTCAGGCACCGGTAATCGAAAAAGCGAGCATTGATGAATTTTATCTAGACGTGAGTGGGATGGATAAATTTTTCGGATGCTACAAATGGACGAATGAACTGGTAAAGACGATAACCCGGGAAACCGGATTACCGATGAGTTTTGCTCTTTCGGTCAACAAGACGGTTTCGAAAATCGGTACGGGAGAAAGCAAGCCAAAAGGACATATGGAAATCCCTTCGTCTTGCGTGAAGTCATTTTTGAATCCACTGCCAGTGTACAAAATACCAGGCGTGGGCGAGAAAACTTCCAACCTACTTTCGAGAACAGGCATACGAACGATTCACACATTGTCTGAAGTTCCTGTAGAAATGCTGCACCGCATGTTCGGCCAAAATGGAATTGAACTTTGGAAAAAGGCAAACGGCATCGACAACACGCCCGTGCAGCCTTATCGCGAGCAAAAATCCATATCGACCGAAAGAACTTTCGAACAAGATACAATTGACATCCGCATGGTGAAAGACATACTTACCGGAATGGTCGAGCGCCTTTGTTTCCAGTTGCGTTCGGAAGATTGGTTGGTGACCACCGTAACGATTCGGATACGCTATGCAAATTTCGATACCGAGACCAAACAGTGTAAAGTGCAAAGCACCTCTTGCGACCACGCGTTAATCAGGACTGTGATGCTGCTTTTTGATAAGCATTATAACCGTCGTATGCGGATACGTCTTGTGGGAGTGCGCTTTTCAGGACTGGTGCGTGGAAAATACCAAATCAACATTTTCGAGGATACAGCCGAAAAGATTTCCTTGTATCAGGCTATCGACAAGATCAAAAGAAGGTTCGGTTCTGACGCCGTAGGCCTTTGCAATGCTATGATAAACTAGATTATGTATCTCAATTGCCACTCTTATCACAGTCTGCGCCACGGTACGATCCCGATTGAAGGGCTCGTCGAGATGGCCCTTAAATACGACATTCCTGCTTTGGCATTAACCGATATAAACACGGTGACAGGCATCTACGACTTCGTAAAACTTTGCGAAAAAGCTGGCATAAAACCACTTGTCGGAATCGAGTTTCGTGTAGGCGGGAAATTGCTTTTCATCGGCCTTGCCAAAAACGCGAATGGCATTGCGGAAATGAACCGCCACTTGTCCCAGCACAATCTAGAGAAAGTTCCCGTTCCCGAACACGCGCCTGAATTTCAGGATACCGTAATCATCTACCCTGTCCAAAATGTTCCCAAAAATCTGCGCGAGTTCGAATATATTGGGATACGTGCCAATCAACTATCTCTTCTTTATTCTTGGAAATGGAAAAAAGTAAGGGACAAAATGGTGGCGCTGAACCCCGTGACTATTCGCTCAAAGCAGGAATACAATCTGCATCGCATTCTTCGGGCTATAGACAGCAATGTGATTCTTACGAAAATGGGAAAAGACGATTTGGCCGACGAATCAGAAAAAATGGTTTCCTATGATCAGATTTGCGACGCTTTTTCCGAACACCGCGATATCGTCTCAAGAACTTTATCTATCATTGACCAATGCGACTACGCCTTTAACTTTACATCTCCCAAGAACAAGAAGCACTTCACTCAAAACCAGCAGACCGATCTTGAATTACTAACGCGCCTGGCATTCGAAGGCAAGCAAAGACGGTACGGTGTTGATAATGCAGATGCGATCACACGCGTGAATAAGGAGCTTAAAGTGATAGACGATCTCGGGTTCAGCGGTTATTTTCTTATTACGTGGGATATTATCGAATACAGCAAAAGCAGAGGATTCATGCATGTTGGCCGTGGGTCTGGCGCTAATAGCATCGTGAGCTATTGCCTTGGCATCACCGATATTTGTCCCATAGAACTTGACTTGTATTTCGAGCGCTTTTTGAACTCGAGCCGTAAAAGCCCGCCTGACTTTGACATAGACTGGTCGTGGCAGGAGCGCGATTTCATACTTGAGTATATTTTCACCAAATATGGTCGTGACCACGTGGCTTTTTGCGGGACGAATGTCGAATTCAAATATCGGTCAATCTTTCGCGAACTTGGCAAAGTGTTTGGCTTGCCCAAAGAGGAAATTGACAAGCTGGCCAAATCACCCATATCAAAACATGACGACAGTGAACTCGTCAAGCTCATACATAAGTACGGCCAGCTGCTTGAAAAATTTCCCAACCAACGCAGCATGCACTCCTGTGGTATCCTGATTTCGGAAGAGCCTATTACCAACTATACCGCTCTTGAAATGCCTCCGAAAGGTTTTCCTATCGTGCAATTTGATATGCACGTAGCCGAAGATATAGGATTTGAGAAATTCGACATCCTTAGCCAGCGCGGATTGGGCACGATAAACGACACGGTAAAACTAATTGAAAAGAACAGAGGCATCAAAGTCGACATCTCCGATGTTGCCCTTTTCAAGAACGAACCCACCGCCAATGAATGGCTAAGCCGTGGTAAGACAATTGGTTGCTTTTACATTGAAAGTCCGGCCATGCGCGGATTGCTTCGTCGTCTCAAATGCGAAAATTACAAAGTCTTGGTAGCAGCCTCCTCCATTATCCGGCCAGGCGTGGCCATGAGCGGCATGATGCGGGAATATATCATAAGGCATAACCATCCCAACGAGTTCGAATATTTCCATCCCGTTTTTGAGCAGCAGTTAGGCGAAACCTATGGCGTAATGGTCTATCAGGAAGACGTGATAAAAATCGCGTTGCACTACGCAGGCCTCGAGCCCGCTTACGGTGATATCCTACGCCGCGCAATCAGTGGCAAGCAACGCTCGATGAAGGAACTCCAAATCGTGAAAGGACGGTTTTTCGAGTGCTGTGCAGAACGCGGACATCCTTTGCAGCTGAGCCAGGAAGTTTATCGACAAATTGAATCCTTTGCAGGCTATTCGTTTTGCAAAGCGCATTCGGCGTCTTATGCTGTAGAAAGCTACCAAAGCCTGTATTTGAAAGTTTACTATGGGATCGAATTCATGACGGCGGCTATTAACAATGGCGGCGGTTTCTATCGCACCGAAGTTTACATACACGAGGCGAGAATGTCAGGAGCCGAGGTGAAAATTCCATGTGTAAACCGCAGTTTGGTTCAGACCACGGTTTACGGAAGGGTAATTTATCTAGGGTTTATGCACCTAAAGAGCCTTGACGCCAAGACCGCCAATGTGATCGTGTGCGAGCGTGAAAGCAATGGCGACTTCGCATCGTTGGAGGATTTCGTGAAGCGCGTTCCCATTGGGATCGAGACACTACAGCTGCTGATATTCATCGGGGCTTTCAACTTTACCAAAAATAGCAAGAACGAACTTGCTTTGACGGCACGCTTGCTTTTAGGAACTGAACCGCCCACATCAAAATCGCTGACACTCCTCGAAGAGCCTGTCAAGGAATTCAACCTACCACAGCTTTCTCGATCAAAATTTGAGGACGCCTTTGATGAGATTGAGTTGCTCGATTTTCCTGTGTCCTGTTCCCCATTCGATATCCTGAAAACGAAATATCGCGGTGATGTAATGACAAAAGACCTATTACTTCATCATAAAAAACAAGTCAAGATGCTGGCCTATCTCATATCGAGAAAACAAGTTCCTACCGCCAGGGGCGATATGTACTTTGGTACTTGGATCGATGTTGAGGGGGAATATTTCGATACGGCCCATTTTGCCGACTGCCTTCAAAAATTTCCTTTTCAAGGCGGCGGCTGTTATTTACTGTTGGGGATGGTAGAAGTCGATTTCCATTTTCCAACCATCACAGTGACAAAGATGGCTAAAATGCCGTTCATAGCAGACCCACGTTACACTCATGATCACAAATTACAATACAAAACGCAATCCCAGATTCGGGAAGACCTGAGCTTAACTGAGCGAGCACCTTATCCGCAGGAGCATCAAATTGGTTTGCCTAGATATAGAATGCAACCCAACAACAGCGCTCAAAAAACTTAACAGTTCGATAAGAAAATTCGGAACGGTATTAGCATAATGCCGCTCACCATAAATACTTGAAAATATGTGCTATTACGTGGACAGAAGCAGTTCGATGGAAGATATTGAAACACGATACGGCGTCAAATATTACCAACCCCAATATTATGACAATAAACCACCTATGCCTTCAAAATTCATTCACGGTTTTGAACACCCGGGAATGCTCATCATAACCAATAAACGGCCTGATTTGGTGACGGTCGCCGAATGGGGACTTGTTCCGCACTGGGCAAAAGATCCGGAAGCTTTCCGTGAGAAAGCCAACACACTGAATGCCATGATTGAAACGATTGACGACAAGCCCTCGTTTCGCGATGCCGTAAATAACAGATGTCTTGTTGTTGTCGACAGTTTCTACGAGTACAAATGGCTCGATCCTAAAGGTAAAGAAAAGGAACCATACAAAATTCAGCTTGAGGGCGGTATGATGTTTTCATTGGCGGGAATCTTTTCGAGATTTACTGATCCCACTACCGGTCAACCGGTTGGGAGTGTTTCTCTTGTTACAACGAAAGCCAATCCTTTGATGGAAATAATACATAATTCAAAGAAAAGGATGCCATTGGTGCTTCGTCACGAAGAGGAACAAAGTTGGCTGTCAGGCGACCCGATGAAAAAATTTGAAAACCGTAATGAGATAAGTCTCTTGGCGGAACCAACCCAAAATTATTTAAGAACATTAAAACAAGCTAGTTAATGCTATTGGAAGGAAATACACTTGAGGAAAAAGCGAAGTGGCTATTTAAGATCACTGAAAATCTTGAAGATGCCCTCAACGATTATCAGGATCAGCATGAAGAATTTCCGCATATTTTCAAACCAGTCTGTGATATGCTATTCAAACACTGGAAGTTATTGGATCGCAATACTACTGACGGCCCTGCTGACGATTCGGCGTATCAGGAAGCAATCAATGATCTGATGGCGATTTACGTTCCCATGTACAACATATTTTTAAGCGAGCGCTACGGGTTTGTAGAAATTTCGAAGAAAACGGAGAGTGAAAACTGATGATGCTATTTAATGATACCGATCTTTTCACGGCTGGCACACGAGGGAAAATAAACTTTGACCTACCTGATGCCGAGGTGCGATTGGTCGACGGCTTTATCCCTAAAGACTTTGCCGATGAGATTTATGCCGAACTCCTGAACAATACGCCGTGGCGGGAATATCAGATGGAAATTTACGACAAAACCGTCACGGCACCAAGAATGATTGCTTGGTATGAAGATAAGCACAATCCCGGAGCTGATCAAGACGGACTTGATTGGACGCCTACGCTACTTCAGATTAAAGCAAGAGTTGAGCAGGAAACAAGTTTAAATTTCAACAGTGTTTTGTTGAACTTGTACCGCGACGGGAGGGATGGTGTTTCCTGGCACAGCGACCGCGAACATACGATTGGCCAAAATCCAACGATAGCTTCGGTCACTTTCGGCGAAACACGTTTGTTTCGATTACGTCACAAATCAAAAAAAGACCAAAAACAAATTGAGATTCCATTACACCACGGATCTTTTCTGTTGATGGTGGGCACCACAAATACGTTTTGGCAACATGAAGTGCCCAAGACCGCGAGGCAGGTGCTTCCGAGGATAAATCTTACGTTCCGGATTGCTCGGCGGGCGTAACTTTCATTGCATGAACTAAAGCCTAATGAAAGCAGCATAACACTTAGGTGTTTTCTAACAAGTATAAAACATATTAAAATAAGCAGTTTAACTAGTCAATTTGGAAATTGAATAGCACACTATTTGGAAATGTGACGTAGCGCAAATAGATTTGGTCGAACCAAACCAAACATCATGAAGCGTTTTTCCCAATCTTTAGAGCAGGAGATGGACGACCTTCTGCGTTCGATCCATTCAAACAAACACGAACCAATTGCCTTTTGCGTTCCGGCCATCACGGGCATGGCAGCACTTATCGATAGGCTCAAGACATTTGTGATCGATTATGAGTTCAAGGATTCGGCCGAGGAAATATTTCTTTTCAGGAATATCAAGCCGCTCTTTACCTCTCGCCTTATCTATTACCGCGAAGTTTATAAAGTGGAGCTTTCGATGCCTGTTGGTGATCGGGAAACCGAGCGTTCACACTACAAAAACGAGATGGACAAGTTAAAATCCTTTTTTGCACAGAATTTCGATTTTTACCGCTATTATCGAAGTGGTGCGACCGATATGGACGAAAAATATTTTCGGCGAGGTAAGGTAGATTTTCGGTTGGCACCAGATGTGGCGAGTATTCAGGCTGATTCCAGATTCAGTACTTCGCATGACTATGTACTTTCCCACCTATTGGCTAATGAGGATATCTGCCGCTATCTCGAAGGTCGGCTTTCAGCATTGGCAGACGGTAGCGAAAAATCGTCAAAAGCCTTGCGAGTCGTTACTTGGACGGGGTCTAAGGTCGCCTTGGTGGAGTTGCTTTATGCACTTCACGCCGAAGGTGTCCTTAACGGTGGTAACATAAATCTAAAAGATTTTGTGGATATATTTGAAGGGATGTTCAACATAAACCTTGGACAATACCATAAGACGTTCCTCGAAATACGCGAAAGGAAATCAGAAAGAGCGAAATTCCTGCAATCGTTGCGGGAAACATTCGTACAACGCATGGAAAGTACAGACGAACTTTAAATAGAAAAAGGCCGCCCCGGGCTAAAGGGACGACCTCTCTCGTTCAAAGGGTTATTGTTATCAGTTTTGGCCGGCAACCCCTGTAGCAAGCGCACGCGATGTAGCAACACAAACGTCGAATTCAGAGCCGGCCGCGCCCGCAGTGACGTGAGTCGTGATCAAATCCCATTCCGGGTCTTCTTTCTTCTTCGGCTTTTTGCGTTGACGGTATGTTGAATATCTTGTTATTGAAGATGTTGTCAGGATCACCTTCTTGTCAGTAAACGTCAAGATTGCATCAGCTAATGTTGCTGACTCGAACGTAATAATGTAATCGTAAACGGTTTGGTACTCCGTGGCTGACGCACAAAGAGGGACGACCGTATTAATAAAGTCTGCCAAAGTTGATTTTGCTTTTACACTTAGGTTCGCAGCGTTAGTAAAGGCCTCGACACATCCAATTGAGTTTGCCAGTGACGCATTTACTTCGGCAGTTGTCGTAGGTGTGTACGCGACGGTCTTCAAAGTCAAGAACTGTGAGTTCGATTCTGCAACAGCATTGACACGGGCGACAATATGAGCTGTCGAGGTGGGAAGAGAACTCGAGGCGTAATAATCTGTAAACAGGTTATCAAACAGCTGGCCGGAGTAATCGTACGGATTCAAGGTATTGCTAGCCGGGTGCAACTCAGTTTTTTGCATGGCTTCTTGGGTGAGAGAAAGATTGTTTTGTGGCGAAATATCAAAGCTTTCGTTATCGGACGAACAAGAGCAAATTAAAATCATAAATAGAATGAAGCTATTAAATTTCATGGTGATGGTTTTAGAAATACTGATTAGAAAATCAGTTCATTTCTCCCGGGGTAATCTGAACAAGTTTTGGGTTTGCAGTCCCTTTGAATTCAGGGCAAACGTACTGCCGCCCTAATAGCCTCGCAAACGTTAGCCTAGGCCATTTGCAAATTGACGATGGTCAATTTGCAAATTGACTATCAAGCAATTTGTAGTAAATTGCGTACAGATACCTTGTTCGTAGCTCTGTATCGACCCTTAAGACATCATGCCATAACTAACCGCCTTGCCAACCAAACAAACTAAAAATCCAATGCCTTCTTTTGGGCTATGGATTGCATCGTTACCTACAATGAAATACATTTTCATAATTTTTTCCGTGCTCTCGATCTACACATCGCGGGCCCAGGATAATTCTCGCTACACGCGATTTATCAACCAGTTTGACACAGCTTCAGGCCGCGAACAGAAACTTAGGTATGCCAGACTGTGGCGCGATCAGGCACGTCTTGATAGTAACAGGCTACAAGAAGTAGCTGCGCTGCGTGAGATTATGTATAACGACCGGCGCGAATTCCTCACGCAGTATTCCGATACGCTGCTTTTCGCGGCACTTCAGACAAAAAATAAAGCTATAATCGGACAGGCATACCTCACTAAGGGAATCGCGCATTATAGCAGGAATCAACATAATGACGCTCTTAATGCTTACCTCAAAGCAGATGAATACCTGTCGGATTCCGGTGCGAGGTATGACATTTACAAGCTCAAATATGGTATTGGGAACACAAAGTACTACCTCGGTTATTATCACGAAGCTATTGCATTATACAAACAGTGTCTCGAGCATTATCGTGATAAGGACGAACGCGGCTACCTCAATGCGATCTATTCGCTTAGCTTGAGCTATAACAGGTTGGGCGATTTCGAGCAATCGCGTGAGCTGAGTACCTTTGGTCTTAAGGAAGAGATACGACTGGGCTGCAGCAAGATGCATTGGTACTTAATATACTCAAATGGCGTAAACGATTTTTTTCTTGGCAAATACAAGACGTCAGTCGACCAATTGGAACAGTCAGCCCAATACTTAAAGGCAGCAGGCGACTATTCCAATCTGGCCGTGATTTGGTTTTATCTCGGAAAGTCGAATCTCGCCCTTAAAAACCAGGAAAAAGCCCTCGTCTATTTCAAAAAAGTAGATAGCTCGTTCCACGACACCCAATATATAAGGCCAGATCTTCGCCAAACTTATGACATCCTGATCGCGCATTACATCAGGAACAAGGATTTCAAAAGCGAAAACTACTATACGCGCCGTTCGAGAATTGTCGACAGTGTCCTAAACAGCGACTTCAAATATCTTGTGCCGAAAGTTGTCAAGGAGTACGACAATCGCGAATTAAACCGAAATTACCGGGATGCGCTTGAATCACAGGCCGTAAAAACGTACGCAATCATTGGGTTTTCCGTTCTGCTTATATACTTTTTTGTAAAGAATCGAAGACTTCGCGCCTATCGCAGGAATTACAGGAAATTGATGGATCAGCCGTTGGATACGTCCGTCCACGCGCCAAAATGCGATGACGCCGAAACAGTCATTTTAAAAAGCACTAAGTTAGTAGACAAGGAAATTTCGATTCAGGATATGCCGAAAATCGAAAAGGAGATCAGACCAGATGTCGTAGCAAAGGCACTCGTAAAATTGTCCTTATTCGAGTCGACCGAAAAATTCAGGGATAGTGGTCTTATGGCCAAAGACTTGGCTGACTTCATGGAAACCAATCTTACCTATGCGCAGCAAATCATCCAACAGCATCGAGGAATGAACAGCAAAGAGTATGTCCGGGATCTGAGGCTTCGGTATATCGTAAAAAAACTGCGAACGGAAAATCGTTATCGCAAATACACCGATGAAGCCTTGGCGGGTGAATGCGGATTTGGCTCAACCCAAAATTTTGCCCGTGCTTTCAAAGCCAAATATGAAATGCCTCCGCGGTTTTTCATAAGCCAACTTAAGAAGGATTTGGGCGAGGATTAGCAGGAGTTTACACAACTTCCGGTTTTCTGCCCAAAAGCAATTAAACCAAACCCAAAAATCGCCGTCCTAAAAAGAACCTCTTACAAACAGAATTAATGGAAAACCGAAACCCCGAATTTTCGCGCCGAAAATTTGTCAAAATCCTGGGTTCGTCAGGTGCGATGCTTGTGCTTAACCCCTATTTTTCGTGGACTTTGAACGAACAGGAAATCGATCCGAGAGTAATTGAGATCGTCAAGCGGACAATCGGTATCGACACTCATAACCACGTCGACGTTCCGCTCGTCACTTCACAACTTCCGGGGCCAAAAGTCGATTTGGCGGGCGAAATGAAAAAATCGGGATTGTCGGCCATCGCGATGACTTTTGCCGTCGATTACCAGAAACTCACCAAAGAAGGCGAGGCTTACGAACGTTTCCTCAACGGACTTTCGGCTGTGGACGCGATTCTCAAAGCCAACGGAATGAAGCGCGCACTGAATTTGCGAGACATCGAGAAAGCACACAAATCCCAAAAACCGACTGTAATCCAATCTGTCGAAGGCGGACATTTCCTGGAAGGCAAAATCGAACGGCTGCAAGTCGCATATGACCGCGGATTGCGCCATTTGGGTTTGTTGCACGACAACGACGCATCGGTGGTTTTGGGCGATATCTACACGAATCCCGTCAAACGCGAGGGCTTGACCCAGTTCGGATCGGACGTCATCCGCGAAAGCGAGAAACTCGGGATTCTCATCGATTTGGCGCATTGTGATGACGATACGGTAAATGCCGCGCTCAAAGTCGCCAAAAATCCTGTCCTGATCTCACACACCGGCTTGGACACGCGTCTTGGCCAGAACGAGAATTTCGCCAAGATGATGAAACCGCGTCTCATCGCGAAAGAACAGGCGAAGATCGTCGCGGACAAAGGCGGAGTGATTGGCGTGTGGACACATTTGGCCGAAAACCCGACCGTATTCGCAGACAATGTCCGCGCGATGGTAGATGTCGTTGGCGTCGAACACGTCTCGATTGGCACAGATACCAAAATGACGCCGGCCTATCACGCGCCAGACAGCAATTTCAAAAATCAGGGCGAAAGAGCCGGCGAGCGCACGAATTCGGCTTGGGAGAAAAGCAACGGCGGCTTTTACTACACGGTCGTCGAGGCGTTGCTCAAAGCTGGTTTCAACGAACCCGAAATCGCCAAAATAGGCGGTGGCAACTATTGCCGACTTTTCGATGCGGCCACAAAATAGTATCTTCGGGTCATGCAAATACGTCCCGCTAAACCAACTGAAGTAAATGCCGTTCTAGAAGTAATTGAGCAAGCGCGACAAATCATGCGCGAATCGGGCAATTTGACGCAGTGGAGCAACGGTTATCCGTCGGCGGAAATCATTTTGAACGACATCAATTCGGGAACAGGTTTTGTCTGCGAAAGCGAAAATAGGCTCGTCGGTTATTTTTGTTTCATGAAAGGCGAAAATCCAGATGCGAATTACGACGTGATCGAGAACGGAAGTTGGCTCAACGACAAACCATATGGCGTAATCCATCGTCTGGCATCGGCGAGAACCGTGAGCGGAATCGCCAAGGCTGCGTTTGAATTCGCGTTCGGCCAAATCCCGAACATCCGCGTCGACACACATCACGAGAACGTTCCGATGCAGAATTTCCTTCGCAAGAACGGCTTCGACCATTGCGGTGTGATTTACGTGAGTGACGGCACGCCAAGGGACGCTTTCCAAAAGATCGTCCAATGAAAGACATGCTCGAAATCCTGTCACAAAAAGATCCGATCCTTAAATCGGTGATCGAAAAGTATGGAAATCCCGTCGTCCAGGTGCGCGAACAAGGATTTGCCGCGATGGTCCACATCATTCTCGAGCAACAGGTTTCGATCGCATCCGCGAAAGCGACTTATGTGAAAATGGCAGCATATTTCACCGAAATCACACCCGAAAAAATGTTGGCCGCAACCGATGAGGAATTTCGTGCCTTGGGCGTTTCCCGACAAAAGACGTCCTATATAAAAGACATGACGAGCCGCGTCGTTTCCAAGATTTTGGATTTTGAATCGCTTTCGGGAAAATCGGCAGAAGAAGTCACTCAGGAATTGCTGGCCATAAAAGGTGTCGGCGTTTGGACAGTCGAGGTTTACTTGATGTTTTGCCTGCAATTTCCAGATGTGATTCCGTTTGGCGACATTGCCATCAGGAAGGCGATCCAGGAATTGTACGACGTCCATGAAATCGAAAAAATGGCCGAACTTGCCCGGAACTGGGCGCCTTTTCGCTCGCTCGCGTCGTTTATTTTATGGCAACATTACCTCGGAAAGCGAAATCGTTTGCAGTAAGTATATTAAATTGAAATCTTGTTAGTTATAAAATGGCGTTTTGTCGCTTGAGGTTTTAAAAAATCCTTATTTTAGACGCCGTTAAAAAAAGTATAAATAAACAAGAATATGACAGAATTTGTGATTTACGTGCCTATAGCGATGGCCTTGCTTGGGCTTTTGTTCATGTCGGCCAAACGCGCCTGGGTTTTGAAACAAGACGCCGGCGACGGGAAGATGAAAGAGATTTCAGATTTCATTTACGAGGGCGCACTTGCCTTCCTCAAAGCAGAATATCGCCTTTTGGCATTTTTCGTAGTCGGAGCCAGCGTCGCGCTCGCGGGAATTTCCTATATCGTTCCGACCACGCATATTTTGATTGTCGTCGCCTTTGTTTTCGGGGCGATTTTTTCGGCTCTTGCCGGAAATATGGGAATGAAGATTGCCACAAAAACCAATGTGAGAACGACTCAGGCCGCGCGCACGAGTTTGCCACAAGCGCTGAAGGTCTCTTTTGGAGGCGGGACAGTAATGGGATTGGGCGTTGCAGGTCTTGCCGTTCTTGGCTTGACGGGCTTTTTCATCTTTTTCTTCCACTTTTTCATGGACGGCGTCTGGGAATCGAAAGTCATCGACGGAATCACCAAAACACCATCTGAATTGATGACGATCGTTCTCGAAACGTTGGCCGGATTCTCTCTCGGAGCCGAATCGATTGCCTTGTTCGCACGCGTAGGAGGTGGAATTTACACCAAAGCTGCCGACGTCGGAGCCGATCTTGTAGGTAAAGTCGAAGCCGGAATTCCGGAAGACGATCCGCGCAACCCGGCGACAATCGCTGATAACGTGGGCGATAACGTAGGTGACGTAGCCGGAATGGGTGCCGATTTGTTCGGATCTTATGTCGCAACGGTACTTGCCGCGATGGTTTTGGGTAACTACGTGATCAAGGATATGGACGGGAAAATCAACGACGCCTTCGGAGGAATCGGACCAATTTTGCTTCCTATGACGATCGCAGGTTTCGGAATCCTTTTCTCGATCATCGGAACGATGTTGGTAAAAATCAAAGACAACAACGCCAAGGAAAAACAAGTTCAGGGCGCGCTCAACGTAGGAAACTGGGTTTCTATCGTGTTGACTGCGATCTGTTGTTTCTTCCTCGTAAAATACATGTTGCCCGAAAATATGAAAATGACATTCTTTGGGGAAGGTTTGCAAACCATTTCCTCGATGCGCGTTTTCTATGCGACACTTGTTGGACTTTTCGTGGGCGGAGCCATTTCATCGGTAACCGAATATTATACAGGTTTGGGAACGAAGCCGGTTTTGGCGATCGTGCAGAAATCGTCAACCGGAGCCGGAACCAACGTGATCGCTGGTTTGGCAACGGGAATGATCTCGACTTTCCCGACGGTTTTGCTTTTCGCGGCCGCAATTTGGGGATCGTACGCTTTGGCTGGTTTCTACGGAGTTGCGCTTGCCGCTTCGGCAATGATGGCAACCACGGCGATGCAATTGGCGATCGACGCGTTCGGACCGATTTCTGACAACGCCGGTGGAATCGCCGAAATGAGTGAGCTTCCGAAAGAAGTGCGCACAAGGACGGATATTTTGGACTCTGTCGGAAACACGACTGCCGCGACCGGAAAAGGTTTCGCGATCGCGTCGGCAGCATTGACTTCATTGGCACTTTTCGCGGCTTATGTAACATTCACGGGAATCGACGGAATCAACATTTTCAAGGCTCCGGTCTTGGCGATGTTGTTCGTGGGTGGCATGATTCCGGTGGTTTTCTCGGCTTTGGCGATGAATTCCGTAGGAAAAGCGGCGATGGACATGGTTTACGAAGTGCGCCGTCAGTTCAAGGAAATTCCGGGAATCATGGAAGGAACGGGAAAACCGGAATACGGAAAATGCGTTGAAATCTCAACAAAAGCGGCTTTGCGCGAAATGATGTTGCCGGGCGTTTTGACTATCGGTTTCCCAATCGCGATCGTGATTATCGGGAAATTGGTTTACGGAGAAAACAATCAGCTTATTGCCGAAATGCTTGGTGGCTACATGGCCGGAGTTACGGTTTCAGGCGTGCTTTGGGCCGTTTTCCAAAACAATGCCGGAGGCGCTTGGGACAACGCGAAGAAGTCGTTCGAGGCTGGCGTGATGATCAACGGCGAAATGACTTACAAAGGTTCTGACGCCCATAAGGCGGCGGTTACGGGAGATACTGTCGGTGATCCCTTCAAAGATACTTCTGGTCCGTCGATGAACATCTTGATCAAATTGACTTGCCTTGTCGGATTGGTTATTGCCCCGATTTTGGGCGGCCACAGCGGCGCGACCGAAATCACTGCTGAAGAAGCGGCGTCGATCGAAGTGATCGCTCCGTCATCGGACACATCGGCATCGACCAACAAAGAAGTGTCCATCGAAAAAACAAAAGCGGTAGACGGCACAGTTACGGCCATCGTCAAGATGTCGAGCACATCGGGAGACGAAACTCCGGTGACTTCCGAAACGACTTTTAAAGGAACCGAGGCCGAAGTTCAGGCCAAAATCGATTCCATCACAAGGTAAAATCACGACTATCTGATAAAC
This sequence comes from Flavobacterium sp., assembly GCF_004295795.1. GTDB lineage: Bacteria > Bacteroidota > Bacteroidia > Flavobacteriales > Flavobacteriaceae > Flavobacterium. Next base: position 96,309 of record NZ_SEBR01000008.1, read on the forward strand.
AAAGACGTCCGGATTGGGCGTCTTTTTTATTTGGAACAAGTCCACGGCTTTATGTAAGCCAATCACTATATTTGAGTAGAAAAAAACTTTAACAACACTACTTTAATGAAAAGAATTCTATCCATTCTGCTTTTGTCGGGATGCGTGTTTTCGGGTATTGCCCAAACCGAGAAATCGTGGAAGGCAAGTACGAACCGAAACGTGAAAACGCAAAAAGCTGTCGCCCGACAGTCGTTCCCAAAAGATTTCCAGCTATTTGAACTCAACGATGTGGCCTTGCGCCAAGCGTTGCAAACCGCCCCGCAACGCGATTTTTCCAAGAAAGTCGCAGGTGTCGTGATCTCGCTTCCAAATGCCGATGGAAATCTCGAGCGTTTCGAAGTGCTTGAAGCCTCGAATTTCGAACCGGCTTTGCAGGCACAGTTTCCGCAAATCCGCGCTTATGTCGGGAAAGGTCTTGACGACAAATCGGCCGTGCTTCGCATGAGTTCCGATACGAAAGGATTCAGTACGATGGTTTTCCGCACCGGACAAAAAACCGAATTCATGGAACCGTATTCCGAGGATGCAAAAACGTATGCCGTATTCCGCTCGTCTCGCGAGAAAGGCGCACTTCCGTGGAATTGCTCTACAGAAGATGTGGCGATCGCATCGGACGCAAGCCGACAGCTGCAACTGCCGAATGCCCCGAATTCAAACACAGGGGAATTGTTGACTTTCAGGCTTGCGATGTCCTGCAACGCAGAATATACGACTTTCCACGGCGGAACAGTTCCATTGGCACTTGCGGCAATCAACAACTCCATCACTCGTGTGAACGGTGTTTTCGAGACTGATTTCGCGATCCACATGTCGATCATAGCCAATACGACTGCCGTGATTTACACCAACGCGGCAACCGATCCTTACACGACGATGGCCAACTGGAACAACCAATTGCAGACGACACTTACCAACAATATCGGTGAAGCCAATTACGATGTCGGACACATGTTCGGAGCATCCGGAGGTGGCGGAAATGCAGGTTGTATCGGATGCGTCTGCCTTACCGGAAAAGGGCGCGGTATCACGTCTCCGGCCGATGGCATTCCGCAAGGCGACAATTTCGACATCGATTATGTCGCGCATGAACTCGGTCACCAATTCGGAGCCAACCACACGTTCTCGATGAGCGTCGAAGGAACAGGTGTGAACGTAGAACCAGGTTCGGGTTCAACCATCATGGGTTACGCCGGAATCACGGGCCAGGATCTGCAAGCGCATTCTGACGATTATTTCGTCTACGCAAGCATCAAGCAAGTGCAGGACAACATGGTCACCAAGACTTGTCCGGTTCGCACGACTTTGTCAAACAACGCTCCGGTAGTCAACGCCGGACTCGATTACGCGATTCCGAAAAGCACGCCATTCATCCTTACGGGATCGGCTACAGATGCGAACGGTGACGTTTTGAGCTATTGTTGGGAACAGAACGATTCGGCCACTTCACAAACAGGTGGTGCAAGTTTGGCTTCTCCTACAAAAACGGCCGGTCCGAACTTCCGATCTTTCGATCCTGTGGCGACTCCGGTTCGATACATGCCGCGTTTGAACACGGTTTTGGCCAACACACTTACCACAAGTCTCAACGGATTCAATCAGGAAGCCGCGAGTTCTGTCGCAAGAACGCTAAATTTCGTACTGACGGCTCGCGATGTGGCCACAGGCGTAGGACAAACAGGTTCTGACGCAACTACAATTACGGTAAACGCAACTGCCGGACCGTTTTTGGTAACGTCTCCAAACACAGCGGTTTCACTCATCGCAGGATCCAACCAGATCGTGACTTGGGATGTTGCGGGAACGACGGCCAATAATGTGAACACAGCTTTTGTAGACATTTTCCTTTCTACCGACGGAGGTTTGACCTATCCGATCCAAATCGCATCCCAAGTGCCAAACGACGGATCGGAAACGGTAACAATCCCAAATAATCCGGGAACGACGAACCGCATCATGGTAAAAGGATACAACCACATTTTCTACGACATTTCGAACATGAACTTTACGATTACGGCCGCGCCTTCGACTTTATCGGTTGCCTATTCACCGGCTTCCGGCGGACAAAACAAATCGGCTTGTTCGGGCTCGGACGCGACTTACACGATTTCTTACGCCGCTTTGGGCGGATTCTCGGCAACGACGACTTTCACCGCAACAGGTTTGCCTGCCGGAGCGACTGCCACGTTTTCGCCAACTGCTGTTTCGGCTAGCGGAGATGTGACTTTGACAATCGGAAACACCGCGGCTGCAACGCCCGGTACTTACCCGATTGTCGTTACGGCCACTTCCGGTGCGACGACCAAAACCGTTCCGCTTTACCTGCAATTGTTCAGCGCCGGATTCTCTGGCGCGACTTTGACGGCTCCGGCCAATAATGCAACGGCTCAAAACACAACCGTGAGCCTGACTTGGGGCGCAGATGCGAACGCGACTTCCTATGATATAGAAGTGGCGACAGATGCGGCTTTCACAACGGTAGTAATTTCGGCGACAGTAACAGGAACGACTTATTCGGCAACGGGATTGTTGGAAGGCACGAACTATTTTTGGAGAGTGCGTCCCAAAAACCCATCATGTTCTGGCGTTTTCGGATCAGCATTCGCGTTCCAGACCGGGCAAATTATCTGCAATACGGCCGCTTCGACGAACGTTCCGCTTACAATCGCTGCAACCGGTGCGCCAACCGTCAATTCGACCTTGGCAATCGCCAGCGGCGTGACGATTTCAGACGTGAACGTATCAGTAAATATCACGCACACTTACGTAGGCGATTTGACGCTGACCTTGATCAGTCCGACCGGCGTTCAAGTACCTTTGGCCGTGGGACAATGCGGTGAAGGACAGAACATCAACGTGACTTTCGACGATTCAGGAGCGAATTTCATTTGTGGCGCTTCACCCGCAATTTCGGGAACTCTGAAACCTTCGAGCCCGCTTTCGGTCTTGAACGGATCCAATTCTGCCGGAACCTGGACATTGCGCGTGGCCGACGGATTCAACCTCGACGGAGGCACCTTGAACTCGTGGAGCCTGAACGTATGTTCGGTTCAAGCTTTGGGCGTGGCCGACCGCGATCTATCCGATTTTGCCATCTATCCGAATCCGAACAACGGTACTTTCAACATCAGATTTACACCTAATGCTTCTTCGGACATCCAAATCGACGTTCACGACATCCGCGGACGCCAAATCTTGAAAAAGAACTACCAAAACAATGGATTGTTTGACGAAAACCTTCAGCTTGACGGTGCGTCGGCAGGAATTTACCTCGTGACCGTACAAAACGGAAGCGCGAAAGAAACCCGCAAGATCGTCGTCCGATAAACGAAAATGAAAAGAAAGGAAGCCCTGCACCCGCGGGGCTTTTTTTATTGCCGAAATCTTGGTTTTGATGTTTACATTTGTGGAAATACACTTGTCAAAATGCTCAGATATTTCCTCTTCGGACTTTTGTTTTCACAGACTGTTTTTGCCCAGGATTTGCCTTTGATCCCAAAACCGCAGCATCTCGAACCTTTGCCCGGAACGACCCAAATGAAGTTCGAAACCAAAAATCTGTTCGCGGATCTCGACGGACTGAACCGCTTTTTCGAGAACAAGGCCATGAATGTCTACACTTTGGGAAACAACGGCGTTCTCGAAATCGCAAAAGACAAACAGCTCAAGTCGCAGGCCTATCACCTCAGGATTTCACAAAACAATCCTATAAAAATCGAGGCTTCAGACGCCGCCGGAGCGTTTTATGCGTTGCAGACTTTGTATCAGATCGGAGAAAGTTCCAAAGATAAAGTCCTTCCGAACCTCGACATCACGGACGAGCCGAAATTCGCCTGGCGCGGCATGCACCTGGATTGTTCGCGTCACTTTTGGTCGGTGGCATTCGTCAAGAAATACATCGATTTTCTGGCAATGTACAAGATGAACAAATTCCATTGGCATCTCACCGATGACCAAGGCTGGAGAATCGAGATCAGGAAATATCCAAAACTGACCGAAATCGGATCCAAGCGCAAAGGCACGATGGCCGGCCATTACAACGAACAGCGCTGGGACGAGATTCCATACGGCGGATTTTACACACAAGAGCAAATCAAGGAAGTCGTCGCTTATGCCAAGGCGCGTCACATCACGATCGTCCCGGAGATCGAAATGCCGGGTCACGCGGTCGCGGCCTTGTCGGCTTATCCTGAATTGGCCTGCACTTCCGGACCGTTTGAGGTCGAGCGCACTTGGGGCGTTTTCGACGATGTCTTTTGTCCAAAGGAAAACACATTCCAATTTCTCGAAGACGTTTTAACCGAAGTCATGGCGTTGTTTCCGTCGGAATACATCCACATCGGCGGTGACGAATGTCCCAAAACGCGTTGGAAAACCTGCGGGCATTGCCAAAACCTGATCAAGCAAAAAGGACTGAAAGACGAACACGAACTCCAGAGTTATTTCATCCAACGCATTGAAAAATTCGTGAATTCCAAGGGTCGAAAAATCATCGGTTGGGACGAAATCCTCGAAGGCGGACTGGCTCCGAATGCGGCCGTAATGAGCTGGCGAGGCACAGAAGGCGGAGTTGCCGCGGCCAAACAAAAGCATTACGTCGTAATGACGCCCGAATCGAATCTGTATTTCGACCGTTACCAAGGCGATCCCAAAAACGAACCTCTGGGCTTCGGCGGAAACGTGACTATCGAAAAAGTCTACGGTTTCAACCCGATCCCAGATGCGCTTACGCCCGAAGAATCCAAGTACATTTTGGGCGCACAAGCCAATTTGTGGACGGAATACATCGCCACCGAAGACCACGCGGAATACATGGTTTTCCCAAGAATCGCGGCTTTGAGCGAAGTCGATTGGGGAACTTCCGACGCGGGCAATTTCGGCCAGTTCCAAAAGCGATTGGTTTCGCACCTGAAATTGCTCGACAAACTCGGGATCAACTACAGCCGCTCTATGTTCGGGCTTTCGGCCAAAGCTTCGCCTTTCGGCAGGAATCGCGTCATGCTCGAGTTCGCTTCCGCGGATAAAAATCCAGAGATCCACTATACGACTGATGGATCGGAACCGACCGAAGATTCGCGAATGTTTCCCGGAAAAATCATCGTTCCCGAAACGCAGACCGTCAAAGCGGCAAGATTCGAGAAAGGCAAAAAAGTGAGTGCGACGACGGTTCAGGATTTCCGATTCGCCAAATCCACAGGACAAAAAGTGACGCTGCTCACAAGCCCGAACGCGAAATATTCGGGAGACGGCGCCTTTACTTTGGTGAACGGGATTTTGGGCGACAAAACCAGATTCGGACGCGATTGGCTCGGATTTTCGGGCGATGACCTCGAAGCCGTGATCGATTTGTCCGACAGACAAAAAATCGAGTCCGTAACGGCGAGCTTCATGCAAAGCGCCGGAAGCTGGATCTATTATCCGACGGAAGTTGAAATCCTGGTTTCCAAAGACAACAAAGAATTCAAACCTGTGGCGAAAGTTTCGGCTGCCGACCTTGAAAAATCAGGCGGAACGATTGCGATTCCATTCAAGAACCAAAAGGCGCAATTCGTGAAAATCGTGGCCAAAAACACCAAAAAAATCCCCGATGGAAAACCCGGTTCCGGAAACGCGGCCTGGCTTTTCGCCGACGAAATCCTCGTAAACTGATGAGCGCAAGAAGAGATTTCCTAAAGAATGCAGCTTTGGCTTCGGCGGCTTTTGCAGTCAAGCCATTGCTCGACATCGACTTTCCGACTTCGGGAAAAACCCAAAAACCGATTGTGCTTTCGACTTGGAATTTCGGTCTCAAAGCGAACGAAGCCGCGTGGCAGGTGCTGAAATCGGGAGGACGCGCGCTCGACGCCGTAGAATCCGGAGTGAAAATAACCGAAGCCGATCCCGAGGAAAGAAGCGTCGGTTATGGCGGAAGACCGGATCGCGACGGCCGCGTGACTTTGGACGCTTGCATCATGGACAACTTTTCGAACATCGGTTCCGTGGCTTGTCTGGAACACATCATGCACCCGATTTCAGTCGCGAGAGCCGTCATGGAGAAAACGCCGCACGTGATGTTGGTTGGCCAAGGCGCGCTCACTTTCGCTTTGTCCCAAGGTTTCAAAAAGGAAAATCTGTTGACCGAACCATCGGAAAAAGAGTGGAAAGATTGGCTGAAAACGTCTGAATACAAGCCAAAAGTCAATATTGAAAACCACGATACCATCGGCATGATCGCTTTGGATGCGAACGGAAATTTATCGGGCGCTTGCACCACGAGCGGAATGGCCTACAAAATGCACGGACGCGTTGGAGATTCGCCAATCATTGGCGCCGGACTATATGTCGACAACGAAATTGGCGCGGCAACGGCTACAGGTCATGGCGAAGAAGTGATAAGAATCGCCGGAAGCCATCTTGTCGTAGAATTGATGCGACAGGGAAGATCGCCCGAGAAAGCGTGCAAGGAAGCTGTGATGCGAATCGTGGAAATCTCAAAAAAGCGCAACAAAAGTCTCAAGGATATTCAGGTAGGATTTATCGCTTTGAACAAAAAAGGCGAATTCGGCAGTTATTGCGTGCAAGGCGGATTCAGTTATGCAGTTCACGACGCGTCCGGAAATCGCATGGAAACGCCTCAATTCTACCTCAAATGAGTTTTCATATCGAAATAGCTTGCTTTAATGTGGCATCGGTTCGCGTCGCCCAAGAATCGGGCGCGGACAGAATCGAGTTTTGTCAGGGTTACGATTTGGGTGGAATCACGCCGGATTTCGAAAGTCTGAAAGCGATCAAACCCGAACTTCATATTCCGATTTTCGTGATGATTCGCCCACGTGGCGGTGATTTCGTTTATTCGGATGCCGAATTCGAGCAGATGAAACACGATCTCAAAAAGTTCAGGGAAATCGCCGACGGTTTTGTGTTCGGCATGCTGACTTCCGATTCGAAATTGGACATTGCACGCAATTCGGAATTGGTGAAACTGACGACGCTTCCGTGTACCTTACATCGCGCATTTGACGAAATTTCAGATTCCGAAGCCGCTTTGGAAGATGCGATTGCGTGCGGTTTCCAAAATATCCTGACATCTGGCGGAAAAGGAAATGCGATCGACAATCTCGAAAACCTCACCGAACTCGTCCGAAAGGCAAGCGGAAGAATCACGATCATGCCCGGCGGCGGCGTACGTTCATCAAATATCGAAAAACTTTCGCATACGACTGCTTTGTGGTTTCACTCGGCGGCGGTTACCGATGCGAGTCAAGACGCCAATCCCGACGAAATCGAAAAAATCAAGACGGCAAATTGAATCTTTATCTAAAATCTCTCAAAAAAGTAGTAATGAAGCGACTCGCTCTTGTTTTGATGTTGGGATTAGTTGCGCTCGGTTGCAAAAGCGGTCCGTGGTTTTTACGGCCGAAAATTTACAAAACCTACGCGATGCCAATTTATCAGGATAATTCGACAACTCGGTTAAGGACTGACGGCTATTATCTTCAACAAGGCGAACTTCATCCGAATCATTCGTTTCGGGCGTATCTGATCTTTACCGACAAAGGATATGTAATTTCGGGAAATATAATCGATGATAATATAGAGCAACGAATTAAAGAGGAATTTGCGGATCGCGAAACGTACAAAACCTCACACGATTGGTATAGGGTTGAAAAAGATTCGCTTTTTATAGAATTTTTCGGGAATGCCGCGACAGACATGGTTTCGTCAGTATTCTACAAGACGGGAAAAATAAAATCTGCCGAAGAACTCGAAATCCGTTTTGATGACGCTCATGATTTGTTATACAACTACAAATTCGTCAAAAGCGACAAACTTCCAAACGTAAAAAACACAGCGTCGTATCTAGATAAAAAGTGGTACAACGAAAAATTACATCTTGAAAGGAAGTAAACTAAAAAAGCCCGTTCAACTCGGCATCGATGCGATTGTAAACCATTCCCAGATCTTCAGGATTGTTCACGAAATCAATGTTGTCGACGTCGATCACCACAAGTTTTCCTTTGGTGTAAGTAGAAATCCACGCTTCATAACGCTCGTTGAGTCGGCTTAGGTAATCGATCGAGATCGAGTTTTCGTAATCGCGTCCTCGCTTGTGGATCTGGGCGACGAGATTCGGGATCGAACTTCTCAGGTAAATCAGCACGTCAGGCGGAGCGACCAAAGATTCCATCAATTCGAACAAAGAGGTGTAATTGTTGAAATCGCGGTTTGTCATCAAACCCATCGCGTGCAAATTGGGTGCGAAAATGTGTGCGTCCTCGTAGATCGTTCGGTCCTGGATGATCTTTTTGCCGCTTTCGCGGATCTGCAAAATCTGTCGGAATCTCGAATTGAGGAAATAAATCTGCAAATTGAACGACCAACGCTCCATCTGATGGTAAAAATCGTCGAGGTAAGGATTGTCGACCACGTCCTCGAAATGAGGTTCCCATTTGAAATGTTTGGCCAAGAGGCGCGTCAACGTTGTTTTTCCGGCTCCGATATTTCCTGCGACGGCTATGTGCATTAGCGTAGATTTAGTTTGTGGTTGCTGATTAAGGCGGGTGTAAAAATAGCCAAATTTTGGGCGTTATACCAGAAGCCTAAAGGTGATTTTTTGCCTAAATCGACAACTTGCCCGTTATTATCGGCCAACGTGAAAAAGTACAGATTCCCGTTTTTGAGATACAGCATCGATTTGTCCGAGACGAATTGGGAATTGGGTTCGATCGGCCATTTCCCGAGGCTGGAAATCTTTCCGAAAAGATCGCACGAATAGCGGTTTCCCGAATCGTCAAGCCAATGGAAATAGTTGAAATCAGATTCGTAGTGCACGATATTTCCCTTTAGCGGTTGTGCGATATAGCGAACGGAATTCTTGAGGTAATCGTAAAGCCCGATCTGTTGGTTGATGTTGTTGTAGATCCAAAGCCTGTTTTGTGATGCATTTCCTATCGCCGTGACAGTCATCGGTTCGACAAAATCGGAAAAATTGATGCGCCTGATCTCGTTGAGTTGGTTGTCCAAAAACACGACTGCGTTGAAATCCTTATAAAACAACACGAGATTCATCGGATTGATCAGATCGGCTTTCTCGATTTTCCCAAACGAAATGTTTTTGTATTGCAGGATTTTGCCCTCTTTTTCCTTATAGAAAGTATTGTCCTTGACGTAATAGTTCGATCCGAGGTTGTCGAAACCCAGAAACCTATCGGCCGCGACGGCAATCTCAGAAGTGGAAACCGCTGCAAGTTGCGAAAAACCAGCATATTGAAACAGCAAAAAAAGTATCGGCAGGAATTTTTTCATGAGAAAACCAAGATACGATTAAACTTTCGTCCGCACCAAACGTCTAAATGATATCGGACGAATTTGCGGAATCGTCGACGAAATCGGGTTGTCTGTCGGAATATGCGCAACAGCTTGATCCTGACGACTACTTTTGTTCAAAGTTTAACAGATTCTTGGTAACAAAAAGTTCGGCAATCCGTCATCTTTGTCACTGTCAATCAAAAACTACACCATGAAAAAATTCATTTTCAGTATTGCTTCTTTCCTTGTCGGAATGTTCGCCCAAGCCCAGGATTTTCAAGGCATGGCGGTTTATGAATCCAAAACGAGCACGGCCGAATTCCAGGCCAGGATGGGTGAAAACAGAGACATTTCGCCCGAGATGAAAAAACGTATGGAAGAAGGCATGAAAGCCATGTTCGAGAAAACGTTCATCCTGAATTTCGACAAATCGGCCTCGATCTATAAAGAGGAAGAAAAACTCGAATCGCCGGGCGGACCTCAAGGCGGATTCAGCATGCGAATGGCCTCGTCAATGATGGGCGGAGGCGGAACGTATTATAAAGACGTGAAAACCAAAATGTACACGGTCGACAAAGATTTCATGGGAAAGGAATTCCTCGTGAAGGATTCGCTTCCGAAGCTGAACTGGAAAATGGAGAGTGAGACCAAGAAAATCGGCGAGTACACTTGTTATAAAGCTACGGCTGTTGTTCCGGCGAGCAAGTCGGATTTCAGGAATTTCCGTCCGAAAAGACGCGATGAGGAAAAGAAAGACGACAAAGCCAAAACCGACAAAAAGGACGAAACCCAAAAGAAAACCAACTTCATGGACGAAGTCGAAATGCCCAAAGACGTAACTGTAACCGCTTGGTATACGCCAGATATTCCGGTGAACCAAGGTCCGGAAAGTTATTGGGGTTTGCCTGGATTGATTCTCGAGATAAACGATGGAAAAACGGTAGTGCTTTGCTCGAAAGTGGTTTTGAACCCAAAGGACAAAGTGGCGATCAAGCCGGCCACGAAAGGCGATAAAGTCACCCAGAAACAATACGATGAGATCGTCGTGAAAAAAATGGAGGAATTCCGTGAAATGCGCGGTCAAGGCGGTCCGGGCCAACGCGGCGGAACGATCAGAATGAACTAAGAAACAGGCTGCCATCAATCTGAACTTTCGATTTGGGTTGATGGTTTTTTTTTATCCAGACAACAAACATGAGGAACTTTATTTTCTTCCTTTTCGGATTGGTTTCGCTTTCCGGATTTTCCCAAAACGTCCGCTTTGACGGAAACATCGTCGACAACGACGGAAAACCGCTCGAAATGGCGAACATCATGGCCGTCAACAACGCCACGAAAGCCATCGACGCTTATGCGATCACGAACGACAAAGGCAAATTCGTGCTCAACCTGAACGCAAATTCCGATTATACCGTCAAGGCGAGTTACCTAGGAATGGCGGCCAAGGAATTCAACCTCAAGACCTTGAACGAGAATATTTCCCAACAAGTCAAAATGGAAGCCGGCGGAATCGAGTTGAACGCGGTAGAGATCGTCAAGGAAATGCCGGTTTCCATCAACGGCGACACGATTTCCTATAACGCCGATTCGTTCAAGACCGGAACAGAGCGCAAACTCGAGGACGTGTTGAAAAAACTTCCGGGCGTAGAAGTCAACGCCGACGGAGAAATCGAGGTCGAAGGCAAAAAAGTCCAGAAACTCATGGTCGAAGGCAAGGATTTCTTTGATGGCGATACCAAATTGGGCGTGAAAAACATTCCGGCAGACGCGATCGACAAAGTTCAGGTCTTGCGCAACTACAACGAGGTCAGTCAACTGAAAGGCCTTGAGAACAACGAGGAAAGCGTGGCGATGAACATCAAGCTAAAATCGGGCAAAAAGAATTTCTGGTTTGGCGACATGACCGCCGGAACCGGCGTCGGACACGAGGAAAACCGCTTTTTGCTGAATCCGAAGTTGTTCTATTACAGCCCGAAATACAGCATAAACGTGATCGGAAACTTCAACAACATAGGCGAATTGCCGCTCACGATACAGGATTATTTCAAGATGACAGGCGGATTCAGGTCAATGATGAGACGCAGCGGCGCAAACTTCAACGTGTCGTCCAACGACTTGGGAATCGCAATGCTGAGAAACAACCGCGCCAAGGAAATCGACACAGATTTCGGAGCTGCGAACTTCTCGTACAATCCGACAAAATCCTGGACAATAAGTGGTTTCGGAATCCTTTCGCGTTCCAAAACCCAAATGGAAACCGATTCCCAAACCGAATACGTCGAAGAAGACATCCAGGAAAACCGCGAGGACAGATCGCGTCAAACCTCGAGTTTCGGATTGTTCAAACTGAGTTCGTCCTACAAACCGAGCACGAAATTCCAGTTCGATTACGATGCGTTGCTCAAGACTTCCAAACAGGATGAAAACGCGAGTTTGCTTCGCGAGTCTATCGTGAACGGCGTTTCGACCCTGGAAAATATCTACACGGAAAAAGAACAGGACCCGATTTCGTTCAACCAAAACCTGAGTCTATATTACACGCTAAACGAAAAGAACGTGTTCTCGTTCGAGGCGCAGCAGTTGTACCAAAACGAAGATCCTTTCTACAACGCGAATCTGGCTACGCAGCCGTTCAGTTTCGCCGACTACATTTCTGGACAATTGCGAAACGACATCAACCAACAGCGCTTCGTCAAGACCAATAAGTTCGATGCCAAAGCCGACTATTATTATATGTTGACTCCGAAATCGAACATCAATGTAACGCTCGGAAATACGTATTCTTACCAAAATTTCGATTCGCGGATCTATCAGGTTCTCGACAACGAGCAAGTCAACGACCTCGATTCTCCCGAAAACCGCAACGACGTGAATTATGCGTTCAACGATGCATTCGTCGGCGTTCATTACAAATTGCTTTTTGGGCAATTCACGTTCAATCCGGGATTTTCGGTTCACACTTTTTCGATGACGAACCAACAGAACGGAACGACTTTTTCACGGGATTTCCAGAAATTCCTGCCCGATTTTTACGTGATGTGGCAAATTAGAAAGTCTGAAACCTTGACTTACACTTACCAATTGAGCAACGATTTCACCGACATCAACCAGTTGGCCGAAGGTTACGTTTTTTCGAACTACAACAGTTTGTTTAGAGGCAACCGATACTTGGAGAACGCGACTTCGCAAGTGCACTCGTTGCGTTACTTCCGATACAATATGTTCAATTTCGAGAATATCTTCGGAAACCTTTCTTACACCAAAAGAACCGATGCGGTCAAAAACCAGGCCTTTTTCGACGGAGTGAACCAAACCAACACGCCGTTCAATTCGCGTTTCGCCGACGAAACCGCCTCGGGAATGGGAAGCTACGGACGTTCGTTCCTAAAATATTACAAAGCCCAGATAAGCGCGGCCTTGAACTGGTCGAAATTCAACAACCTCGTTCTGGTTCCGAATCCCGGCACGGGCGAACTCGATTCCCAACGCCGCACGACCGAAAGTTTCACGCAAAATTACCGCTTGAGCGCCTCGACGAATTTCCGAAAAATACCGAACCTCGAAATCGGATACAGTTTTACCGTCAACGAATTCACGGGGCAAACGTTCTACACCGACCAACCTTTCGCCAAACTCGACTATTATTTCCTGAACGCGTTTTCGTTCGTCGCCGATTACCAATTTTATCACTACTACAACAAATCAGGTACGAACGCCGTCGACAACCAATACGATTTCCTCAACGCCAGCCTGATCTACCAAAAGAAAGACAGCAAATGGGAATACAAAATCGCGGCCACGAATTTGCTGAATACGACATCTTTGAACGACAACAGTTTCGACCAGTTCCGAATCACGAATTCACAGTATTTCGTGCAGCCGCGGTATGTGATTTTGAGTTTTAAGTATAATCTTTAGGGGATGAGAAGAAGTAGATAATAGATAATAGACGGATAGATAATAGACGGATAGATAATAGACGCTTTGCGCAACTTACTCACCTTTCGCAAGTCAGCTTCCAAAAAAAAAATCTCAAAAATCTAATGGATTGTATAAATTGCGCGACAGTAAAAAACCAATTTATCACATTCAGACTTTATGAAACAATTCTTGCTTCGACTTACGTTTTCCATCGCGATTTGCACTTCCCTTTTCTCATGCGGAGAATCGACACCTACAAGACAATTCGTCTTCCTGAATTCAAACGACAAGGAACTGAATCTGGTGGTCGAGAGAGATGGCGAATATGAAGTCGATGCAAAAGTGCCGGCACACTCGAAAATCTTCGAGAACCTGAAAGCGGGAAAGGTGAAAATCATGACTTTTGACGGCGATAAGTGCATCAACTTATTTGAGAATTACGTCATAAAAAAAGACAGCGCAAACGAATATACTTGCATCGATCTCGACGGAGAAATCCAATACGCGCTCGTCAAAACGTCTTATCTGTATGACGGTACAAACAGTTTATCGCAGGCTATTTCAGATGCAAAAGGAGTAAATACAATCGAGTTTTTAGGTCCGCTTAGAAATTCAGACAAAGAATTCATAGTCGATTTCGCCCCAAAATGGCCTTTCGAGAAACTTCCGAAAAAAATCGGCGCAATGGAAGAAAGCTGGGCATTGGTTCCAATTTACTCCGCAACTGAAAACAAAGAAGAACTAAACAAGTACGTCGATTCTTATTTGCGAGGTTTAGGATCCGAATAAATCGGACGTAACCACGAGAAACATAATCAATCCGTAACTGTAAAAATCTCCTGAATACCGAATCAGAACGCATGAAAAAAAGAATTGTTTTTTGTGTAGGCGTTGCTGTATTCGGCATTTTTACCGTTGTAGTATACAACTCAAAAAGAGAGTTTTACGAAGAAAAAAGCAATTTCTACGACCTCGATTTTAACGGCCAGATCACTAAGATTACTGACGGAAGAGCAACTAAAATACATTATAATACCGAAGATTTTTTCTACACAGATTTCCTCGAAAATGGTGTCGCGGCAGAAGAAACGATCAAAATTGGAGATGTCGTCAAAAAACAAGATTCAGTACTGGAAGTTTTCCGCAATGATAAAACGATACTTTCTTTAACAGTCGAAAAGCCAGAGGAAAGCTACTTTTCATTTTTCTTCGATTGATGTTGGCGTCCGTATTTCCGATGGCTCAATTCAGACACAAACCGAAATGAGAACAACTTGCTTCAGCGGGATTTGATTCTGAAAAAACGGCGCTCGCAACACAATACCGAATTCCAAAATATCCAACTTAGTAAGATCGCCCAGTCCGATCGAAAAATTTTCCGAATCGGCCAAAAACCCAACAATTTTCCATTTGAAATCTACGGTAAACGGCACCATCCGATTCTTGATCTGCCAAATCAGCCGGAATATACGTCAAATCACATTTCGGAAAATCCCTCGAACATTGCTACCGACAAGCCTTGCAACGCGCTTGGATCGAAGTCTAAAATCTCCATCTCAATCGATTCAAGTTATAGTTGGTTCCAAAACCAGTAGTGAAAAATATTTTGCATAAGCGACTAACGATGAGCAAAATAAAATATTATATTACACAAAATTCACATTTATTTAACAACAACACAACAAAAACCGAATGACGAAAACTTTACTCACGCTTTTGCTGTCGACGTTGGCTTTTACCGCCAAGGCACAAATCGCGAAAAATCCGCAAAAGGAGACGACCACCCATACGATGGCGCTCCACACTGTCGCCGAGGAATTAGTGCAGCAACGCACCAAATATTCTCGCACTTTCAGAAACACGAACACAACCAAGACGACTGTGCAATCTTCCGTTCCGCTTCACTATTTGGGAACTGACGGAAGTTGGCACAGCATCGACTACAGTGCGAAAAAATCCGGCACGTCAATACTTTATCCCGCTCAGGAAGCTTTCGTTTCAGTAGATTCCAAAAACGGAGCGATAAAATTCAGCCAGCAAAATATCGTACTGCAAGGCGAAACTTCGTTCACATTTGTTACTTCGGATGGAAGACCAGCCCAAACGATTGATACCAAAAAATGGGAAACTTCCAATTTGACCGGAAACGAATTAAGATTCCAGAACGCATCACAACCGCTTTCAAAATCGGTGAATTTTTACGAGCAAGCTTTGAAATATGGCTACTCGATCGCCAATCAGTCGGCCTTTTCGGGTCAATTCGACAAAATGCTCGTTTCGGAAATCGTTTCGCTGCCACGCGGATTCAGCCTGCAAAACGACAGCGCTACCAATAGGATTTCAGTTTTGGACGCCAACGGAAATGAAATACTGGTTTTTCAGCAACCGATTATTTCCGACGCAAAAGTCCTGCCTCGAAGCCAGCGCAATCTGTCAATCGAAGGCCGATATAAAGTCACCAAAATCGACGAAACGCACCACAGAATCGAGATCGGGATCGACGGATCTTGGCTGCAATCGCCTAAACGCGTCTTCCCGATAACGATCGATCCGGTCGTAACGGTGAACAATTTGAATTCTATCAATTCCTGTTTTTTCCCGTCGTATCAACAGGCACCGCTTTCAGTTGCCGTTCCCGCTGGCGAAACCGTGCTTTCCTCAAATATCAGTTACGATTTCATAGCAGTCGCCGGATCTGGCGCCTGGATGAGCGATCAGCGCAGTTTCGTTTCGGGTCCGAATGGGCAAACTGCTGTTCAGATTGGGGTTGGAGACACGGCCGGAACTTACACGTACAACATCAACGACGCCACGATCGGGAATGTCGTTTCTACCGGACAAATCCAGTACACGTTCAACTTTGCGCGCGATTATGGCGGAAGCGGCTGCAACGCAACCTACGATTTCGTGAACAGACGGACCGTTTCGGTTACTTATGGCGCGATCGAATTTGGGAACGGTCCGCTTGTCATCAACGAATATTCGGCTGCGAACCGCAATTTCAACGATGGTTTCAACCGAAACGAAGATTGGGTGGAACTTTACAATTCCAGCCCGACCAGTTATTTCAACCTCGCGGGCTATTATCTGAGCAACAACGTAAATAATCCCACCAAGTGGCAAATCCAGGACGGAATCATTCCGCCCAACAGCCGTGTGCTGATTTTTTGTTCGAACCGCGGCATTTCCTCGGGCACGGTGCTACACGCAAGTTTCGATTTGACGCAAACCGATCCGGACGAGATCGTACTTTCCGATCCAAGCGGAACAATTCTCGAAAGCATCGTGATGACCGCTACGCAAACCAACCATTCCTACGGAAGAACAACAGATGGAGCAGCGACTTGGAGTGTTTTTTCGATACCGACGCCAGGCCAAAGCAACACCAACGGATTCGCCAACTACTCCACCAAACCGACGATCAGCGTTCCGGCGGGAAAATATGCGAGTTCGATCAGCGTCACTTTGGCTACCACGGGCCAAAACGAGCAAATCCGCTATACTTTGAACGGCGCCACTCCTACCGCAACCTCCGCACTTTACGCCGGCCCGATTACCATTTCGCAGTCGAGTGTTTTGCGAGCGCGGACTTTCAGCACCTCGCCTGCCATTTTGCCCGGATTTATCGAGACGAATACTTATCTGATAAACGAAACCTCGACACTTCCGACGGTTTCGGTTTCGGGAGACGCGAATTTGCTGACATTGCTTAATGGAACACAAATCGAGCCGACCGGATATTTCGAATATTTTGAGTCCGACGGCACTTTCGTGGACGAGACTATGGGCGATTTCGACAAGCACGGAAACGACTCGTGGGCCTACAACCAACGCGGAATCGACTTCATAGCGCGGGACGACCACGGCTACAAAAGACGTTTGGAACACCAATTTTTCAACACGAGCGACCGCACGAACTACAGACGTCTTATCCTCAAAGCGGCCGGAAGCGATAACTTTCCATTCCAAAGCGGAGGCGCGCACATGCGGGATGTTTTCGTCCAGAAAATATCGGAAACAGCGGGACTGGATCTCGACGAGAGACGCAGCAGCTTCGTTTCGTTGTTCGTGAACGGCCAATATTGGGGCGTTTACGATCTGCGCGAGAAAGTCGACGACAACCAATACACCGATTATTATTACGGACAGGATTACATTTTCCGCGACAGCGACCAATATATCCAATACATCAAGACTTGGGGCGCGACGAATCCTGAATTCGGAAACCAGCCGGCAATCGCTGCTTGGGACAATCTGATGACTTTTGTGCAAAGCAACGATATGGCGGTCGAAGCCAATTACGATTATGTCGATTCGCAGCTCAACATCAACAGCCTCATCGATTATTTCGTGCTGAATTCCTACATGGTCAACAAGGATTGGCTCAACTGGAATACGTCCTGGTGGCGCGGTTTGAATCCTTCGGGAGGCGCTTTGAAATGGCGTTATTCGCTTTGGGATTGCGATGGCGTCCTTGGCCATTACATCAATTACACGGGAATTCCTGACATTACCGCTGATGCCGATCCTTGTAATGCCGAGGCTTTGGACGTTGGCGTCGGTCACGCGCAGACCATCGAAAAACTCATAACGGAAAGCCCGATCGTAAGACAGCGCTACATCACGCGATATGCAGATCTGCTCAACACGCATCTGTCGTGCGAACAAGTGACACAGGTTTTCGACAGCATTGTCTCCGTCCTGACTCCGGAAATGCCAAAACAAATCCAGCGCTGGGGCGGCAATATGGCCACGTGGCAAGCCAACGTTCAGGAAGCGCGCACGTTTTTGTTGGCCAGATGTTCCCAAACCATAAACACCGGAATGGTGGAATGTTACAATGTGACCGGACCTTTCGAGACCGTTTTCGAAGTCCAGCCGGCGAATTCCGGAACGATCAAGATGAATTCCGAATGGCTGGCGCAGTACCCGTACACGGCGAACATCTTCGGAAACATTGAAACTTTGCTCAAAGCCCAAGCCAATACGGGCTACGAATTCAGCCATTGGACAGTCGATGGAACGACGATTTCGCCAAACGACACTTCGATTGACATAGTACTCGAAATTTCTCAGGCGACATCGGTCACGGCTCATTTTGTCGAGCAGACGAATGCCGAACAAGCGCTCTACTACTGGCATTTCAACAACCTCGTAACTCCGGTCGACGTCACGACGATTCCGGCCGATTACAACCAAGTTTCTGGCGCGAATCCCATGATGACTTATACCGGAAGCGGTCCGCGCGACATCGATGCGAACAATACCGGATCGATCCTCAACACACATTTCGACGAACTGTCGGGCAAATGTGCGCGCGTGAGGAATCCGTCCCAAGGCAGAACGATCCAGTTCGACTTGCCGACGACAGGATTCGAGCAGATCAAATTCGCCTACGCGATCCAACGCACGAACGAAGGCCAGCTCATGAACCACATCTCTTACAGTCTCGACGGCACGACGTTCCTCCAAACCGGATTGACGCAATCGACGTTCAACATCGGAACAGATTTCAGCCTCGTCAACCTCGATCTTTCGGCCATAAACGCAGCGAACAACAACGCCAATTTCAAGATCCGGATCGCGTTCGAGGGCAACACCACGGGCGATAACGGCAACAACAGGTTCGACAACGTCACGCTAAAAGGCACACAACAACTTTCTGTACCGCAGGCCGATGCCGCCGTGTTTAGCCTTTACCCCAATCCGTTTACCGACAAAGTGCACGTCGTTGGAAACCAACCCATAAACGAAATGTACGTATATGACGTTTTGGGCAAGAACATCTGGAAAAAAACGAACGTCGGCACGAACAATCAGACTATTGAATTGGGAGAATTGTCGGCCGGAATTTATTTCCTCAAAGTGAAATTCGAAAAAGGTTCGAAAACGTTCAAATTGATACGACAATAAACGATTCAGATTTGTTTTAAAAGAAAGCGTCCGTTTGAAAATGGGCGCTTTTCGTTTTTGGAAAATTCGCATCGGCCAGGAAAAGAACTTTTATTCCTTTTCTTTACCTTTATCGAATCACAACAAAAGCTATGACGGAAATAACAATGTGGTCGATTTTGACTTTACTGGTTTTTGCGACCTTTTTGGCAATGTTGGTTCTCGGCTTCAAAAACAAAAACCGAAAAGTCATTAAAGTAGCGTTTTTGGCGCTTTTTTGTTCCCTTTCCTGCGCAATTTGGACGATCCATTTGAATGCGATCAAATCGTACAGCCAATTATCCAATGTTTTCACGCCGAGAACCGGAGACGAAATTTACAATGCGATGTTTGGGCAGCTCCGTTTCGATTGCGTAAAAGTTCTGAACTATCAGGATCGGGTGATACCGATGATCGACTCTGAAATCAAATTGCATTTCAAAACTTGCCCGCAAGAGATCAAAAAGATCCTGATTCCAAACACTTTCAAGGCAAAAATCATGGTTGCAAGCGAACTGGCACCTGGCGACGGATGGTTCAGACCGGAAACGTTGGGCGAAAGCATCCTGTTTTTTGAGGCCAAAGACAAAAAGGGAAACACGGTAAATATTTACGCTTCCCGAGACTGCACCAACTGTTTTGCCAGGATATTCTAGACGGACAGCAATCCTAAATTTATTGACATTTTTAAAGTGGGAAAGCTACTCTGTATTTTCGTACTGATTTTCATCGGATGCCAAAAATCGAAAACCGTCGAACGAATCGAAGTGCTCTCCTATTTCAACAACGCCAAAGATTTCAAAATTTACGCCACGTCCGACAAAATGGGCAAAACCGAAGTGCTGTTCAAATCGAAGACATCAGATTCGGTCGACAATTTCCACATGAAAATCGCGAAGACAGTTTGGGATTCGGTCGTCCATGAATCTGAAAATTGGAACCCTCAAAAATCCAAATTCGCAAATCCTGACAAATTCTGGTATTGCGGCGATCGGCATGGCATTGCAATCACCTATTCCGACGGGCAAAAACTGTACTTTCAATATCCGTTCGTCGACAAACACAACAAACAATTCAAGGCATTTCAACGCATTTTCAACCAAATTCAACGCGATTCGGCGAAAGCGCAAAGATGGAATTTTGCTAGCGTCGGAAAAATCCATCTCGAACAGAAGGAAATGTCGGCTCATTTTTTTAAAGTCGATTCCACACGGATTTCAGCCGTTGAAAAAGCCGGACTTTCCAAAAAACATTAATCGAATTCCGACAGATTTTACGCCCTGATGCAACCATCGGATTCAAAAACGAGTCTGTTCAATAAATCAGATCAACACAAACACAAATGCCAAAAGTCCTCAAATTGATTTTTCTGCTGTCGATCTGCGTATCGTGTCACGCCCAAAAGTTGACTGCAAAAGACAGTATTTCTATATTTTACGACAGATTTTTCTCGGTTTTAAAAACGGAGTATCTGTTAAAAAACGCAATCGATTGGAAAACAATAGAGTCCGAAACGAGGCAAAATATCTCGAAACACGAAACCTTCAAAAGTGCGCTGCAAGAAACCAGGATCGTGTTTGACAAGATTGGCGGCACGCATTGCAAAGTGATGTTCCAAAACGAGAATTATGGTGCGAAGATCGACATTCCGGCGCTCGAGAATTTCAGCGAACAATGGAAAGCCAAAAACGCCACAAAGCCCAGTTTCGAAGTCAAGGTGCTCGACGGTAAATACGGCTACATCTTATTGCCGTCCCTAAAATACAACGACTTCAGTCCGGCTTACACGCACAAGATCGCCCAGCCTTTGTACGACAAGATTCACGAGATCAAAACCAAGCACAAAATCGAAGGTTGGATACTTGACCTGCGTTTCAATCTGGGCGGAAACGACGCACCGATGCTGCTTGCACTTTACGATTTTCTGGGCGACAACGCTGTGTGGGGAACGCTCGACAGCGACAAAAAACCGTACGCAAAAACGCGATTGTCGAAAGGCAGATACTTCAGCGATTCCTACAAAGTCTCGCACATCAATCCAAAAGGTGAATCACTCGAAAAAGCGAAAGTGGCAGTTATCACCGGACTTTTGACAGCGAGTTCGGGTGAAGTCACGGCTTTGGCGTTCAAGGGCCGACCGAATTCGATTTTCATAGGCGAACCGACTTTGGGAATGACGACGGCAAATGTCGTAAAACCGATGCCCTTCGATGCGCTATTGGTTGTGAGCATCGCCTACGATTGCGATCGAAACGGCACTTATTACGAGAAGATCACGCCCGATATCGCCATTTCCAAAAAGGACAATTTCGACGATTTGCTGTTGGACGAAAACATTTTGCAAGCCATAAAATTCGTTTCCGGTACCTAAATCCAAACGCTTTTTCGATTTCTACAAATTCTTGGGTTCTTGGGCTTTACAACGCTAGGACGATTTCTCCAATTCGAAATAAGTTACGATATTCGGAAGGAAATCGCGTTTCAAAAAATGCGACACAACCAAAAAACAGCAGGCAAATGAAAAAACTACTACTCTTACTTGTGTTGATTTCGGCCAAATCGATCGGCCAGACAACGACTCGCTCCTTCCCGCTTCCGGCTTCTTCGACGAACTATTCGTTCGGAAGTTCGGCACCCATAAAACCTACGCCAGACGGCGGCTATCTGCTCAATTACAGTTATTCCTATCCAAATTGGGACGTCGCTCCGGGCTATCAATCTACCGTGATCAAGACCGATTCGAACTTCAATCCTTTGTGGAAGTCGCGACTTCCGGGCGGAAACGGCAAAAACACGATCTTGCTCGACGACGGCTCGTCCCTCTTTTTTACCGATTCGGGAAATTTGGTGAAACTCGCCGCAAACGGACAAACGATTTTCTCGATCGGAAATTTCGTGACCTATCCGGATCGCGTCAATATCACTGGAGCCGAACTTATCGGAACGACCATAAAAGCAGTCGGCAGCAAGGATACTTACAACGGTTTCGGCTATGTCACGACTTCGGTTCCCGTACTTATCGATTTTGATTCCGATGGAAATGTGGCAACGACTTTCACGTTGACCGGATCGCCCGCATTTGGCCGTCCGGCGAATATCACCAGTGACGCTTCCGGAAATTTTTACATTACGGGATACGTCGATGGCGGAAATTACATCTGCAAGATCGACGCTTCCAACAACGTGCAATGGTGCAGGAAATTCAAGGCTTCAAACAATGATAACAGTTCGCTTGGGGTAAACGCCATGACGATTTTACCAAACGGCGAAGTCTTGCTGGCCGGACGTTTCTACAATTACTCGACCTCTGCCGGGGCGCTTTTCATCTACCGACTTTCTGCCGACGGAAACCAGATCTCGGCCAAGACTATCGACACATACGAAAGCGGGATCACCAGTGTTTCTCGTTTGCCAAACTCCGAAATCGTTGCGACAGGAAGCCTGCGGGAAGATGTCGGTTCGATTGACCGAATGTTCAGTATGAAATTGAATTCCAACTGCGAATTCCTGTGGTTGAAGCGCTATAATTACGGCTTCGGCATGAGCGCGCCTTTCCAGAAAACCGATTCTAATTGGTACTATGCCGCATTTCACAACAATTACGCCTTCGACAACAATCCGATTCTGTTCAGCACTGACAGCGATGGCCAAACCGACTGCGACTATTCGAGCTTGAATTTGAATTTTGTCGATTTGCCGCTGTTTTTCAGCACGCTGAATCTAACCCTCACCGCGAATCCGACTTTGCTCGGGCCGCCTTCAACGATAAATCCGTTCGCTTCGGAAAACCAAACTTTCACTGATGCGTGCATTTCGCTTGGCGCGGATGAATTCCCGAGGAATGACAAACTTTCGGTTTTCCCGAATCCTTCAAAACGCGAAATCAACGTCGTTTGTGAATCTCAGATCAAGTCGATTGAAGTCTTCAACGCTTTGGGACAAAAAGTGAAAAACTACGATATCAATGCTCTTGAAACCTTGATTTCGATTGAAAAAGCCGGCGTTTATCTGCTTCAGGTCACGACCCAAAACGGCGTCAGGAACGCGAAGGTCGTCATCTCCGAATAAGACAGTCAAACCCAAATAAAATGAAACGGTATTTTGTCGCGATTTCGATAGTGTTGACACTTTTGTCATGTCAGAAACCAGAAAAACCGACCAAGCTTTTGTCGAATCGCGCGTTTTTGTCCCAAGTGAACGACAGTACGAAAACTACCAAAGCAATCCTAGATTCGATCTTGCCGAGCGTCCTCGAACTGTCAAAATCTGACACGGCAACTTTCTTTTTCGGACACGACGAATTCCTCGATGAGGAGCCATTTCGCGAAATCTTGATCGGAAGGTTTCTCGACAGATCGCAAGTGCTTGCCACCGAGGTTCATTTCAGGGATTCGACAATCAACTTTTACGCTTTGGCAGACCGAAAGTGGAACAAGACCGGAAGCGAAAAAACCGATTTTGCCATTTTCAGCATAGACTTCGACGATCTCGACAACGACGGCAAACCCGAAATCCTGACATCGAGCTCTCCAAACATGAACGGCAATCGCTGGCTGAACATCTATCGCTTCTCGAACAAGACCAAAACGATCAAGTACGCAGGCGCTTTCAACACAGATTACAAGATCAAAAAAAATGCGAAACAAATCGAGGAAACCTACGAAGGCAGCGCTTACATGGACAGTTGGAAAACGCTGTACGAATGGCGAGACGAGATGTTGGTTCCCGTAAAAAAAGTCGTTTTGGCTCACGAATTCCCGGTTAAAAACGACGATGAAAAACTGTTTTTCGACTATTACGAAAATGCTTCGAATGGCATTGATGGACTCGAACTCAAAAGGCGCGAAGTTTATGATGGAAATGAAAAGCAATCAGCGATTTGGGATACTTTTTTCACCGATAAATGATTCCGAAACGATATTGGTGTAACTTATCGGATTCAAACCACAAACATTTCCAAGTGCGCCAAAAAATCCAAACTTATCTCACCATCCTTTTCCTGATCCTGAATCTTGCCCCACTTTATTCACAGGATTTCTACGGAAGCGAAACCCGCCAAAATTGGCTCGCTGTCGCGGACGCTAACAAGCCCAAACTAGTCGAAACCGTAAAACGTGCAACGTCAATTGTTTCGATTTCACCCGATGCATCGGCGTTTCAAGGCTTCAAAGCGATCCAGACAGGAAAAACCGAAACCATATTTTCAGGATCGTTCAAGAAACAAAGCGGCGCCGTTCTGGATTTTGGCGAACATTGTACCGGATATTTTACGTTCGAAGTCAAAACGATCAACAGCGTGGCCGACGCGCCTTTGCGTTTCAAATTCACTTTTGGCGAAGTTGCGTCAGAAGTTGCCGTGCCTTTCGATCCTTACACCGGCGGATTGAGTCGGGCGTGGTTGCAGGACGAGATCGTTACGGTGATGGAACTTCCGGCCAAAATAACGATTCCGAGACGACTCGCTTTCCGATACGTCAAAATCGAGCTTTTGGGTAGTTCGCCTTATTTTGATTTTGCGCTTTCCGATGCTTTCGTGACCGCGACGACTTCGGCAATGCAAAAACCGGCTGACCTGAATTCCGATACCTCGAAAATCATTTCCGAAATCGACAAAATCGGGCTGGCAACGCTCAAAGAATGCATGCAGACGGTTTTCGAAGACGGCCCAAAACGCGACCGCAGGCTTTGGATTGGCGATGTTTATCTGCAAGCACAGGCAAGTACGTATTCGTTCAGGCAACACGATTTGACCAAACGCTGTCTTTATCTGTTAGCCGCGCTTTCGCAAAAAGACGGCTTTCTGCATTCGAACGTCTTTGAATCGCCACAGCCGCACGCCCAGGAAGGTTCGCCGTTTTTATTCGATTATGCGCTTTTGTACAACGTGCTTTTGAAAGATTATCTGGAGGCGACGCGCGACACCAAAACCGCTCAGGATTTGTGGCCTGTCGCCAAACGCCAAATGGACAACATCGAAAAATATCTCGATCGCAACGGACTTTTCGACGCGGACAAGGCAGCCAAAAACGGTTGGTGGCTATTCATCGACTGGAACGACAAGCTCGATCGTCAGGCGTCGCTTCAAGGTGTGATGATTTTCAGCATGAAACAAACGCTCGAATTGGCGAAATCGCTGCACAAGGAAAATGAGGTGAAACAACTTTCGGAATTGATTTCCAAGATGAATAAAGCGGCTATCTCGAAACTTTACGACAAAAAAAGCGGTCTTTTCAAAAGCGGATCGTCGAAGCAAATTTCGTACGCATCCCAATCTTGGCTTGTGCTCGCAAAAATTTTGCCGACAAAAGACGCCCAGAAAACATTACTGAATCTGCAAAAGGAAAAAAATGCCATAAAACCTGGCGGCCCGTATCTTTACCATTATTACGTCCAAGCGCTTATCGATTCAGGATTGCAGAACGAAGCCAGAAAAGTCGTCACCGAATACTGGGGCGGAATGGTCAAAAAAGGCGCGGACACCTTTTGGGAAGTGTACGATCCGAACGATGAAAAACTATCGCCTTACGGATTTTACCCAATCAACAGTTATTGCCACGCTTGGAGTTGCACGCCGGTTTACTTCATCCGAAAATATCCGGAGATCTTTCAGAAAAAATGATCTTACGGAATCATCGGGGCAAGTTCCAAAATCGTTTCAAATACCATTTTCGACCTGAACCAAAGGCAGTTCGATCACGAAAATCGCGCCTTTGCCAGAACTTCCGTGAGCCGAGATCGTTCCGCCGTGGCGTTCGACGATTTTCTTGCAAAGCGATAAACCCAGTCCGGTTCCTTCGTATTGGTCTTTGGAATGAAGCCGCGTGAACGTCTCGAAAATCTTTTGGGCGTGCGCTTCCCCGAACCCGATTCCGTTGTCGCTCACCGTGATTTTTGCCCGATTCTCACCGATTTCCGCGTTGATCGCTATTTCCGGGCAAACGTCGGCTTTGGCAAATTTGATCGAATTGTTTATCAGGTTGTAAAAAAGTTGGTAGAGCAAAACCGGCGCTCCTTCGAGCGTAGGCAAATTCGAAAATTGGATTTTTCCGCCCGTTTTCTGCAACGCCACTTCGAGATCGGTTTCGATATTTCGCATGACTTCGTTCAGGTCGACAGCTTCGGGTTGCTGCATTCCGGCGTTGATCGTCGAATAGGCCAAAACGCCGTCTATCATCGTGAACATGCGGTCTGTGGCGACGTGAATCCTGTCGATGAACTTGCTTGCCGAATCGTCGAGTTTGTCATCGATGTGATTCTCCAACCGACTCACGAATGTCTTGATCTTGCGAACAGGTTCTTTGAGATCGTGCGAAGCCACGTGCGCAAATTGCTGCAGATCTTCGTTCGAGCGCTGCAATTCCTGTGTTCTTTCGGCCACTTGGTGTTCCAAAGTTTCGGTCAGTAAACGATAGCGGTTCTCGCTTTCCCTTAACGCTATTTCGGCTTTCTTGGTCTCGGTCACGTCGCTTGCCGCCCCGAACCATTCCGAGATTTCGCCGTTTTCGTCGAGAATCGGGATCGCTCTTGAAAATGTCCAGCCAATGCCGCCTTCGGCATCAAAAACCTCGTGCTCGAGCTCGAAAGTGCTTTTGGCTTTTACGGCTTTGGCGACTTCGGCTTTCACCCTTTTGCTGTCGTTTTCGGGAATGTATTTGTCGATCCAATTGAACATCGGTTCGCTCGTATCCGACAAAAATCCGCGTCCTTCAAGATTCCGCATTACCGACCAATCGGCATTCATGCGATAGACGGCATCAGAAGTCGCATTGACCAAAGCCCTGAAATTGCGTTCACTTTCCTCGAGTTTCTTTCGGGACGTAACTTGTTCGGTCACGTCTATCGCGACTTGTATCATTCCCGTGATCTGTCCGTCCTCCACCAACGGACGATAGGCGATATTGTAATAATAAGTATGGAGTTCGCCCGTTCGTTTGTGGGAAACCTCGACCTCGAACTGGTCGAAATTCACGCCTTCGCGATACACCTTGAGCACCTGTTCCCAAATGTATTGGTCTTTGAGTTCGGGCATCAACTCGAGCAATGGCGTTCCCACGACTTCTTGCCCAAAACCGATCATCGCCAGCATCGTTTTATTGACTTGAGAGATTACGAGATCGTCTCCGCGAAGCACCAAAGTCGGAGCCGGCGTCTGGTCGATCATAGACATCAACCTGTTTTCGCTTTGTTGCAAATTTTCCTCGGCCCGCTTGAGTTCGGTGATGTCACGCGTCGTGCCGGCAATAGCTTCGACTTCGCCGTTTTCGTCGAAAATCGGGGTAAAAATATAGTCGTAGACGCGTTTCCCGAATTCGGCATGCGGAAAAGAGACCGTTCCTCGGATTGGCTTTTTCGTAGCTGCAACCTCATCGATTTCGCGTTCGTGCATCAACGCGTGCCATTCCTCGTATCCGTTGTCGCGTAAACCTTTGCCAATCGCGTCTTCGGCAGCTTTTCCCCACATTGTGAGCAGCGCTTTGTTCGCATAAGTGAAAATGTAGTCGAGACTGAACACATAAACCAAATCGGGCGTTGTGTTTATCACCGAATCGTACAATCTTCGTTGTTGGTCGGCGGTTTCGAGTGCTTTGTTCAGCGCGGCTTCGGCTTCCATCCTTTCGGAAATGTCTTCGGCCGTAACCACGATCAAATTCGATTGTTTCACCACCGTGAACCGAAACCAATGCCGCAATCCCGAGCCTTCGTAAAAACGCTCGAAATTCGCCGTAATGCCGCTTTCGGCAACTTCGATAAAACGCTGTAAAATTCCCGATCCGCTCAAATTCGGGAACAAATCCGTGGCTTTTTTGCCTTTGTAATCGATCTCGCCCAAGCGCGAAAGGGCAAATGTGTTGAGTAGCAAAATCGAGAAATCGACGCATTTTCCGTTCTCATCAAGAATCGGTTCCATTACTGCAATTGCGTTCGAAGCCGAATCGAAAACCGCCTGAAAAAGGTCTTTGTTGTGGGTAAATTCCATGTTGACACTATCCGAATCCAGCGTCCGATAACTTTTTCAGACCGCGTTCGGAACAAACTAATTTAGAAAAACCGAGTCAGATACGCAAAGCAGAAATGACATCCGATTCCCATTTGGACCAAGATTCGGCTGATTTTCATTTATCAAGGGCAGCCAAATACGCGTGAAAATTCTCGAATCCGTTGTTTTCCGGATGTTCCAGATCGATCATCTCACCCAAACCCGTATCGAAAATCTGCCAATGCATCGCACGCGAAATTCGAACGATCTCATAAAGCGCGTTTTCGTTATAAAGCGTGAGCATTTTGTTGCTTGCGGGCGCATCGTCCAGGAAAAAATTCAGCGCATAGTTTTCGTTTTCGACGTCTGCATTGTTGCCGTCGATTTTGATCGGATGCAGGTTTTCGAGAAGAGCCGAATCAAAATCGGTTTCAAAAAGCAAGTCTTCGTCAATATCTTCGACCGACCCGATTTTTTGCGTGGAATTAAAAAGCACGATGTCCCAACTCATGACGGTTCTTTTTTGGATTTGAATGTATCGGACGAAAATAGGTAAAAGAATCCCGTAAAATGCGCATCGGAACCTGCAATTGACTTTTTGTGAACATCGGTTTCCAACCTCTTAACGCAATCTGGCATCTATCCAAAAAACAAACAGTATGAAGACCTTTCCTAACCGACGCATTTTACATTCACTCGCCATTTTGTTTTTCAGCCTGACGCTTTCGGCCCAAAAACTTTCCGGAACGATCACGGACGAAGAAAAAGAACCGCTTCCAAAAACCGAGGTCACGAACCTTTCGAACCATTTTGTGACTTATTCCGACAAGAACGGCAACTTTTCGATCAAAGGAAAAAAAGGCGACAAACTCAAATTTTTCCATGCAAACAAACCGACTTTCGAAGTTGAGGCAAACGCTGACAACAAAGTGACATTCGCCGGAATAGCCGAAAAAATGATTGCGGAACGACAACGCCTCGCAACCGAAAAACCGAAGATCCAAAAAGCGGCCGTGACACATTCCAAAGGCGCGAATCCATACAAAAAAGCGATTATCGGACGTGTCAGCGATGCGAGCGGACCGCTTCCGGGCGCAACGGTCGTGGTTTTGGAAACCAAAGCCAAAACGATTACAGACGTGGACGGCTATTTCGGGATCGACGCGAAATTCGGCCAGACGCTCGTCGTATCGTTCGTGGGATTTCAGGAAGCCAGAATCAAGATCAAAAACAAGGTCGTGAACGTCAAACTCAAGGACGGCGGCATGGCTTTGGGCGAAGTCGTGGTCACAGCCCCGCTCACAGTTCGCAAAAAGGAAGTCGTGAGTTCTTCGACGGAAGCCGTAACGGTTGGTTACGCGTCCGCAAAAGATGCGAAGTTGACCGGAAAAGTTTCAGGACTCGCCGTTTCTGCCGACAAAGCCGTGGAAGCTGTTCCAAGAGCCGACAAATCCGAAGCGTTTGCCGCACGCGAAAAATCGAGTCAGAAAGCCGGCCAATTGACCGCGGGCGAAGTCAACGATTTCTCGAAATTCGAATATTGGACAGATATCGCTTCAGAACAATTGTCGACTTGGCAGCAGAAGTGGAAAATGCAACCGAAATTTCGATATTCGGTCGTGGCGGTAAACGACAAAAGCGCGCCGGTCGTGGGCAGGACTTTTTATCTCACGGACGATTCGGGTCTCAAGATCTGGACGGCCAAAACCGACAACAACGGACGCGCCGAGCTTTGGTTCCATCCGACGGAAGCCAAAAATCCGTCTTCGAAAATATCGATCCAGGACGAAAATCACAAGACGGTAATCGCCAACGCGGTCGAGTTCAGGAAAGGAATCAACACGGTAAAAATAAAGGCCGATTGCGTCTCGAAACCAAAAGTTGACATCGCGTTCATGGTCGACGCCACGGGATCGATGAGCGACGAAATCGAGTACCTGCAAGCCGAACTTTCTGATGTGATAAAACGCACGAGAGCCGAACTCGGGAACGCGGAAATCTCGCTTTCGAGCGTCTTCTATCGTGATCACGGAGACGAATATGTAGTCAAGGCTTTCGATTTCACCAAGGAAACCGAACAAGTCGTGGCATTTATCGAAAACCAGCAAGCTAACGGCGGAGGCGATTATCCCGAGGCCGTGACCGATGCTTTGGAAACATCGGTGAACGCACTTTCGTGGAATGAAGATGCGACCTCAAAACTGCTTTTCGTGCTGCTCGACGCTCCGGCTCACGACGATGAACAAAACGTGGCCAAGTTGCAGCGACTCGCCAAATCAGCGGCCGAAAAAGGCATTCGCGTGGTTCCGATCGCGGCCAGCGGAATGGACAAAAGTGCCGAATACCTGATGCGTTCGATCGCGTTGCAGACAAATGGGACGTATCTGTTCATCACGAACGACAGCGGAATCGGCAACGATCACATAAAACCAACCACGGACAATTACAGCGTCGAGATGCTGAACGACCTCATTTTGCGCGTAATCGTTCAGTTTTCGAGACTTTCGGGTTGTGCCGACAAAGAGGTTGCGACGAATAAGATCACCGAAAGACAAATCAGCGATTTCAAGTGGACTTATTTCCCGAATCCGGCCAAAGACATCGTGACGATCCGTTTGGAACAAGAGGCGAACGGCGTCGAGCTTTTCGACATAAACGGGAAATTGTTGTTTTCCAAAAACCACAGATCGTCTGACTATACTTTGGATTTGTCCGGACTTCCGAATGCGGTTTATTACTTGAAAGTCGCAACCGAAAAAGGAATTCTCACGGGAAAAATCGTGAAGGCGAATTGAGAATCCACATCTGACGAAAACAAAAAAGCAGCCCGTGAAAGCTGCTTTTTACTCGTTTTAAAAAAGTCTATCTTTTGACGAATCGGCTCACGAAGGTTTTGTCTGAGTTGCGCACTTCCACCAAATAACTTCCAACGGAAAGTCTGGAAACGTCTATTCCTTCAGAAAAATCAAAGTTTGTGACGCTTAACAGCAACATGCCCTGAAGATTGTAGATGTTGACGGACGATGCCGAATTCAGATCACCCATTTTCAAATGAAGTTTTTGGCTGGCCGGATTCGGATAAACCGTCAGGCGGATTTTGTCCACGTCCGGATTCGCCATCAATTGCTCTACGAAAGTCGACGCCGTGTTGGTTGCGATCGCCGGATTGTAATCGAAGAATATCGCAGCGGAATTCGTGAAATTGTCGCCGTAAGTAAGCGAATTCAATGTCTTGATCTTGAACACGAGATAACCGTCGTTGACCGCATCCTGATAAGGAAGGTTGATTGCGCCAAAGTAGAATTCGACTTTGTTGCCGTCTGTGATTCGCGTCGTGTAGGTGTGACTTCCCGTAAGCGGCGTCAAGGTAGTGATGTCGAATTTGGAAGTGTCGATGTTGTCGTGTACCGAAATGTTTTCGGCCGCGTAAGTGCCATTATTTTCGAATCTGATCATATAATGCACGTACTCGCCCACTTTTCCAATCGGAATCAAATTGCCTTCAAGACAGGTTTTGTCGTTCGGATCGTAGGAATTCACTACGGTTTGGTGCAACGTGAATTGGTTGTCGTCTGGCGTTTCATCCGCAACCGATGAAGAAATGCCCACCGTGTAATCAAGGACGCTTCCCGCATTCAACGACGGCACTTGTACCGGCGAATTCAACAACATGTTTATCGTTATCTCGCGTTTTTCCTGTGGATAAAGCGCAGAGAAATTCCAGTTTACCGAACCTGGCGAAGCAGTTCCAGCAGGAAAACTTGAGACGAAATCGCTTACCGTATCGTTGTACCCGAAGTTCACGCTACCCGAAAGCAATTGATTTCCTTTGTTGCGGTAGACGATTTTGTAGGTCGCCGAAAACCCCGGGCGAGCCGCGTCGATTGGAAGCACTACGACTTCGAGATCAGGATGTATTCCGACCGGAGTAACGCAGAAATTTTGCTGGCTGGGACTTTGCGTGGTAGGGAAGTTTACCGAAGTGGCTGTAGGCGAAGCACTGAAATAGGTCGGATTCTCGAATTGTGGCGTCAAGGTGTATTGTCCTTCGGTCACGCCGATGTTGAAATTCCCCGAAGAATCGGCGATGTAAGTGAACGAATCGC
The DNA here is from genome assembly GCF_004295795.1 of Flavobacterium sp. Classification (GTDB taxonomy): domain Bacteria; phylum Bacteroidota; class Bacteroidia; order Flavobacteriales; family Flavobacteriaceae; genus Flavobacterium. The sequence continues at coordinate 128,571 of NZ_SEBR01000008.1, forward strand.
TGGAATTGGCAGCCGTAAACTGGTACTTGAGCCAAGGAAATACCGGATCGTTCGCCTGGCAACCGTTGTTATTGCTGTCGAGCCTGTTCTGGCCTTGTAAAAAATAAGTGGCGTCTCCGGCGACCAAACGCACCAATCCGTAAAGCTGACGGTCGTCGTACATCTTCATGCCGCGCAGGTAAAGGCTTCCGTCGTCTAACTTCGTGAAACGCGCTTCCCAGGAAACCGTCGGCGTGCTTGTAGTCGCCACCGAACCATCGGCGTTGAGCAACGAGAGTTTGTTCGCATAGATCGCGTTATCATAAAGGTTTATCGCGATTTTACCGTCTGCCAATACACACGCATCGTTGACGTAACTGTTGGCCGGCAGCGAAAAAGTGAAAGTGGAATCGAGGCTGCCGTCGGCATTTAGGCGCACGAGCGATTTGCTTTGTCCGCCAATCGTGAATTCGCCTACGACAAGAATCTTTCCGTCGTTCTGTAGCTCGATACGTGAGGCCGATCCTGCGCTGATTCCCGACGGAACCACAAATGTCGGATCGTAGTTGAAAGAGTTCGCGTTGAATCTCCTGATGCTTCCGCCGTTGTAGCCGAGCGCCAGCAACATTTTTTGGTCCGATTGGAATTTGACGTCGAATACGCGCGGATAGTAATCTGTGGCGTAGTTGATCGTCGCCCCGTTTGCGAACACCCGCATGAGTCCGTTCCCACTACTTCCGGTCTGATTGTTGAAACCGACCATTACGCCGCCGGCCGGATGAGGCACCATGACCTTGACCGAGCCCTGAGCTGAGAAATTCGGTTCGGTGCCGGCGTTCGAAACCGGAAAACTCGTGTCTTTCGAACCATTGGGATTCAACCTGATCATATTGCCACAATTCGCTCCGTTGAAGCGGTTGAAGTTGCCCGTCACATAGATTTTGCCATCAGCATCGACCACGGCTGCCGCGATCGACGGCTGGACGCCTGAAGTGCCGCTGAAGCCAAAGACGCCGCTGGCAAACGAATTATCTATCGAACCGTCGCTGTTCAGGCGCGCGATGAGTTGGTGGTGTTCGCCGTTATAAGTCCAGAAGTATCCGGCCACGATCAGTTTTCCGTCGGGTGTTTTGCAGACCGAATTCACAGCCTGGTTGTAGAAGCCTTTCGGATAATTCTGATAAGTCGGATCCCACGAACCGTCGGCATTGATTCTCACGATGTAAGGATTTTCGACCTCGAGGTAACCGTTCATTCCTGATACCAAAGCCTTTCCGTCAGGTAATTGCGTGATACAGGTGACATTCGAGATATTGGCGAACGAGGTGAGTTCGGGAAAACTCGTGTCGCGCGTGCCGTTGGCGTTGAGTCTGATAAAATCTTTTGCGGGCACGCCATTGAAATGCGTGAAAACGCCGCCCGCCAGAATTTTCCCGTCAGGCTGCACTTGGATGTCATTTACCGTGCAATACAAATAAGCCGTTGCGTAAAATCCTTCTCCTCCAAGAGAGAAAGAAGTGTCAAGACTTCCGTTTTGGTTTAGCTTGGCCAGACAAGAAGAACTCGTGCCACTGATTCCCGTAAAACGACCTGCTACCAGGATTTTCCCATCTGGAAGTGCGACGATTTTCTGGACGTTGGCACTTGAACCCGTCAGCCCACTGAAAGTAGCTGTCGCAAAACTGCTGTCGAAGGCGCCATTGGCAGTTAGTCTTGACACTTTATTCTTGTCGGAATAAAAACTGTTGTAAGTGTTATGGGTCGCCAGAATCGTTCCCGAGGGCTCGATTGCGATATTTTCCCAACGGTAGTTTGCGGGAGTGACGAACGAAGTATCGACCGTGCCGTTGGCGTTCAGGCGAATCAAGTTGTTGAAGATATTGCCGCCAGAATTAATGGCCGAATCGCCGATCACGAGAATCTTGCCGTCGGGTTGTTGGTAAATCTTTAGTACGCCGTAATTGTACATTGTTCCCAAAGGCGCGTCAAATGTGGTGTCTAGCGAGCCGTCGATGTTGAAACGGGCGAGTTTGTAACGCGTTACGCCGTCTATTTTGTTGAAATCTCCGCCCACGAGCAATTTCCCGTCGGGTTGCAGCAAAACGTCCTGGAAAATGGCCGCCTCCGTTCCGTTGAGGAAAACGTGCGGCACAAATGTATTGTCGAGTTGGTTGCCTACCATTCGCGTAAGGCTGGTTTCGTTGACGATGTAGATCTTTCCGTCGGGCCCGACGAGATGTTTCCTGATGTCGAGGTCGATGAAGTGATGGTTCGTAGGAAGATTGACCGCGTTGAAAGCAGCGTCAATTTGCAATGGATCAAGATTTTGGGCGATTCCCGATAGCGAAAGGCACGAAAACAGACAGAGTAGAATTCTATTCATTTGAGTTGTTTTATGGTCAGGCAAGTTAGCGATTATTGGCTACGAAAAACGAAGCCCGATTTTTCACTTTTTTTCGCACTGGAACGCCGACCAGCCCGGATGCGGTGAAAAATCCTTTTGCAGCCGACGAAGACGGTTTTCACGACAAAAACAGCGACCCCAGGAAGCTCGTTTTGGGCGTAGAAAACCGCGAGACGGCAAAAAAGATTGGAGCCGGCAGCCGGATTGGCTGGCCAAAAACGTAACTTAGCGAAAAACCAATGCTATGATTTTCGGCCAAGTTCCCAATCCCGGTGAAGTCGATTTTACGCTTCCGAAAGACGATTCGAAGACAAAGGAAATTCTCAACAAACACAAGAACGACGCGCCATTTGAGGTTTCGATCGGATGTGCGAAATGGAACAGGACTGACCTCAAAGGATTTTATCCGCGAGGCACGAAAGACGAATTGGCGTATTATTCGACCCAATTCAACTCGATCGAGCTCAACGCAACTTTCTACGGAATGCCGACCTGGCAACAAGTCGAAATCTGGAGAGACAAAACGCCGGACGATTTCAAATTTTTCCCAAAAATGACAAACACGGTTTCGCACTTCAAGCGCTTGATCGACGTAAAAGAACCGGTCGATGCTTTTTGCAATGCCGTGAGCAATTTCGGGGACAAATTGGGAATGTGCTTTTTGCAGCTGCACGACAATTTCAAACCGAAGGATTTTTCGAGGTTGGACAAAACGCTGCGGGAATTCCCGAAAGGTGTTCCGCTTGGACTTGAAGTTCGCAACAGCGAATGGTTCAGCGACGAAAAGGCCAAAAACGAGTACGAGAATTTGCTGGAAGATCTTGGAATGGCAAACATCATTGTCGATACGGCCGGCCGACGCGACATGTTGCACATGCGGCTCACGAGTCCGGTGGCTTTCGTAAGATATGTGGGCGCGAATCACGCCAGCGATTACAAGCGACTCGAGGATTGGGTCGAGCGCATCAAACTTTGGCGCAAAGAAGGTTTGCAGAAACTGTACTTTTTCGTGCACCAAAATATCGAACTCGAATCGCCTTTGCTGGCCGAGAAGTTCATCAACGACATCAACGAAGAGTTCAAACTTTCCTTGCCCGTCCCGGTTCGTCAGCCGACGCAGAAATCAATGTTCGACTAAGCAAGTTTCAACAACGACTCCGCGGCCAAAATCGCAGGTTCGCCAAAGAAAATGTTGTCGATTTTCTCGTATAGCAGTTTTTTGTCGATCGGTTTCGTGATGTAATCGTTTACTCCGAGCTCGAAAACGCGGTCTTTGCTTTCCAACGTCGTGTCGGCCGTTACCACGATTATCGGGATTTGCGTGTTCAGTTCTCCGGTTTTTCCCGCGCGGATCGCTTCCGTGGCTTCGTATCCGTCCATGACCGGCATCTGTAAATCCATCAGCACGAGGTCGAATTTTTCCTGCTTCATCTTTTCGAGACATTCGGATCCGTCGGCCGCGACCGAAAACTGCACGCCCAAAGTCTTGAGCATCATTTTGATCACCATCTGGTTCATGGCGTTGTCCTCGACGATCAGGATGTTTTTGTCTGAGTAGATTTTCTCGAGTGGTTTCGTTTCTTCGACCGCGATCGCAGCGATTGCCGCAATGTCGTAATCGAGCGTTATGATGCACGTCGTTCCTTTGTCGACTTCGCTTTCGAGCGCGATTTTTCCTTCGTGAAGATCGACGAGCGATTTTACGATGCTCAATCCGATGCCGAAACCGCCGAATTTGCGCTTATTGTCGAAATTGCTTTGGGAGAAAAGCCCGAAAACCGATTCGAGTTTTTTCTTCGGAATTCCGGCGCCCGTGTCGGCTATGATGATTTTGAGCTTGAGGTTTTGGTCGACTACTTTTCCTTCGATCCGGAACGAGATTTGGCCTTCGGAAGTGAATTTACAGGCATTGCCCAACAGATTGTACAGCATTTGCTCAAGTCTTACGGCGTCGCCAAAAACCGAAATTCCCGTGTCGATGTTGCTCGCGAATTCGAAATTGACGCCTTTGTCCTGGATTTGCTTGCGCATCGTACCTCGCAATTTGTCGAAAACCTCCTGGATCCTGAATTCGGTCCGGTCGAGTCGCAGCTCGCCTTTTTCGATGCGTGAAAAGTCCAGAATATCGTTCACGGACGAAATCAATCCATAAGACGCGTATCGGATAATCTCGCAATTGTAGCGGATTTTCTCGCTGTCGGTTTCTTCGTGCATCTGGCTTGCCAATCCCAAAATGGCGTTCAAAGGCGTGCGAAGTTCGTGGCTCATGTTCGAAAGGAAATACGATTTTACGTCGTTCATTTCCTCCGATTTCTGAAGCGCGACTTCCTGAAGTTCTTCCTTTTTGGTTTTCAGCAACTTGATTCTGTTGGCCATCGAAAGCGAAAGGGCAATGATTTCGAGTGCGATTCCGGGTTTTGTGATGTTGTCTGTCGAGAAATCGTCCGGGAAAATCCCGAAGTTCATCGAAACGGCGAGCGCCAGACAGAAAAACAGGATCAAAATACCACCGACGTAGAAGCGGTCAATCTCTTGTTTTCTCACAAATTTGGTGACTACCGTAGCGAAAATCAGCAAAATTCCCAAAAGTGTCATCAGGTTGATGAAAGGATACGCAAAGGCCAAAAACGACGGAAACGCGACAACCGCCGCGAATTCCACCGTAAGTATGGCGAACAAGACCTGATAGAATTTGTATAGCACCGGATTTTCGGTCTTGATCTCGAGCACGGTCACGCTATACCGTCCGAAGAAATAACAACTCAGGATTGCCGTAAGGATCACGACGTGGTTGTCGAGCCAGTTTCCGTTTCCGAAATATTGGTGGTAAAATCCGTCGAGGGCGAATTGGCACAAAGCCATGAAAATTACGTAAAGCGAATAATGCAGGAACGAGATTTCCCGCAACGCGAAATAGAAAAACAGGTAAGTGATTGCGATCACGGCCAAAATTCCGAAGAAAAGTCCCATCACCAACTGATCGTGATACGTGCTTTCGAGCAATTTCGAAGGCTTGATGAGCTTCAGCGGAAGGTTGTTTTTCTCACCGTCGTTGCGGACCTCCATGTAAGCGGTCAATTGCTGTCCGTTGTCGATCGAAATGTCGAAGACCGATTTACGGCTTCCGACGGCTCGCTCGCCCGATTTCAGTTTGTCGCCCGAATGTTGCACCTGCACTTTTCCGTCCGACGAAACCAGATACAAATCGACGTTGTCAGTCACCGGTTCGGCGGTTTCGAGATAATAGCGCACGGATTCGTCCAATCGATTTTCCAACTGGAATTTGACCCAATAAGTGTCTTTGGTGAAACCGAGGTTGCCGAGTCGGCCCGAGAGCGGTTTGAATTGGAGTTTTGCTTTTCCGCTGTAAACGTCCTTGAACGAAAATTCCTTTTGCTTGACATTGGCGATCGACGCTTTGTTCAAGATGGAAATTTCTTCCGGGAGATTGTTTTCCTGGAACACGAATTGGGAGTTCGCGACAAGGCAGCATAGAAAAAGTACTGCCGAAAGGAGTAATTTTTTCACGATAGTAGGTGTTTTTGGGACGGGAAACTTAGAAAACTCCGTTTAGAAATCCTACTCGATCGCAATAAATTTTGCGTACAAAGTGGTAATTGGTGCGCATTGCGAATAAATGTAACGTTCAACATTTCAATTTGTCATTTTTGGATGCCGCAATTTACGAGCAACACGCGATTTCGGTTTCCAAAAAGATTGCTTTTTTTTGAAGCGAAGGTAAAATTGAGGTGAAATTTGTCTTTATGTAGGTGAAGTTTACATCATTCACAGACTTGCACATTTGTTAAAAGGAAAGTACTTAACTTGTTTAAGCATTCCTCATTAACTATGAACATAAAGACGAAATTCAGCATAAAAGATCTTGAAAACCTTTCGGGAATCAAGGCGCATACGATCCGCATCTGGGAAAAAAGATACAATATCCTGCAACCGATGCGCACCGACACGAATATCCGTTTCTACGATTCGGACAATCTCAAAAAACTGCTTAACGTGGTTTTGCTGCACAAACACGGCTATAAAATCTCGAAGATCGGGACGATGGGCGATGAGAAAATTCCGCAAATGGTCGATCAGATCGTTTCCAGAAAAAGTGCGAAAAACCACGCCATCAATGCTTTCAAGCTTTCGATGATGAACTTTGACCAATCGCTGTTCTTCAAGACTTATGCGAGTTTGCTGGCCGAAAAATCGTTCGGGGAAGTTTTCTATGACGTCCTGCTTCCGCTTTTGGACGAAGTTGGAAGTTTGTGGCAAAGCGGTACGATCACGCCGGCCCACGAGCATTTCATTTGCAACTTGGTGAGACAGAAAGTTTTTTGCAACACCGAAGAAGTCCAAAGAAACGAACCCTCGAGAACCGATCGTACTTTCATCCTGTTTTTGCCACAATTCGAAATGCACGAAATGGGCTTGATGTACCTGCACTTCGAAATCACATCTCGCGGTTATCGCAGCATTTACCTGGGCGAAGGCATTCCGATTTCGAGCTTGAAAGGCATGAAAAAACTGTTTACAAATGTGACGTTCGCGACCTATTTTACGGTCGAGCCGAAAGTGGACGAAGTCAACAACTATGTCGAGGCGATCCAATCCCAGATCATGGACGGTGATTCCGAACTTTGGCTTTTTGGAAAACGCAGTTCGCAAGTCAACAATTCGCGTCCGCGGCTCACGGTTTTCAATTCGCTCAAGTCGGCGGTCGATTTATTGTAAAACAAAAAAAGCGCTCCAAAACAGAGCGCTTTCTTCTTTAAAAAATCGAATCGATCAACCTTTGTTTTTCATGAGCTGTTGTAGCGGTTTCAACTGTTCCATGTCGAAATTCGACTCTCGCAGCAATGCCATCATTTCCATGACCGAATTGGCGTTCATTTCGTCTCCGATGATCCTTACCACGACGAATCCATTTTCCTTGCGGTTGGCGAAAATCACGAATTCCTCGATGTGGTCGTCGTCTTTCCCGACAAAACTTATCGAACCGCCATCCTTGCCTGATCCGAAACTCATCAATTTCTGATACTTTTCGTCTTTTAGCAAAGCTTTGACCTTGGCCGATTCGGCTTTGTATTCGGCTTCGTTGTGCAAACTGTCTTTGATCGTGTAGGCCAAAACGTTGATCTTGTCGAACGTGTTCAGCGCTTTTCTCTGTTCGGGCGTCAAAGCGTCTTCCTTGACTTTCAACACTGATTGTCCGATGTCGAGCACGACGAAATTCGGTTTCTCCTGTTTCTCGACGAAATACTTCTGTAAAGTCGGTTCGGAACTGCACGAAGCCAGCGCCAAGGCGAACATCGCGACTAAAATGAATCGTTTCATGGTTTCTTATTTTGAGCCTTTGGCACCTTTACTCGCTTTTTTCAAGCCGTCGCCGCCTGGCAAATTCAATTTATCGGTAAGCATCGAAATGTCGTTCAGGTCGAAATCTCCCGTGAGTGACATCAACACGGTTTCGTTCTTGCCGCTGCCTTCGATAAACATCAGCAACTCGCGAACGTTCGTGTCAGACTTGCCTGATTTTACGAGGATTTTGATGTTCTGGCCTTTTTCGGTGACGCGCATCAGTTCTTCCAAACCGGCACTTTTCACGTATTTGTCAGATGTGGCTTTCATATCGCTCGTGACCCTTGAACTTTGGGTCGTGAAAACCCTGAGGTTGTCGAGCTTCGAGATCAGGTTCAGGTATTGTTGGTTTTCCTTGTTCTTGACGTCTCCCATCATTTTGAACATCTTTTTGGTGACTACTACCGCGGTCACGTCGTCTTGTCCGTCATATTTGTCGAATGCGGCGGTCTGGGCGAAAATCAGCGTCGGCATGAGCGCCAAGACGGCTGTAATTAGCAACTTTTTGAATGATTTCATGGTTTCTGGAAATTTACTTTTTAAAAACTTTGTCTTTTGATTGTTCGTACTCATTGATGTAATCGACGCTTTCCACGCCTTTGTTGACATGAGCGGCCAACATATCAAGCGCTTTTTGTGTTTGCTGGAAAGCGATTTCGGGATTTTCATACGTTCCCAACTCCTTTGGTGCCGTTGTGGGCGCATTGAGGTTGTTGTAAGCGAACGTTCCGATTCCCAAGAGCACAACGATAGAAGCGGCAACCGAAAGCCAAGCCACGCTCTTGCGTTTTCTGGGTTCTAAAGGCAAGGCACCGTCAAACCGTTGTTCTCTCTCTTTGACGAAATACCCGAACATCGAGCGGTATTGTTCCAAATGCTGCGCAACATTTGGCTGGGAAAAATACTCCTGCAATACGCGTTCTTCGGCCAGGGTCGTTTCCCCGTCAAAGTAGCTGTTTAGTAATGATTCTATTTTAGGCGATTCCATAGTTTTCTGTTTTTGTCATTTTGTCCCTCAATGTTTTTCTGGCTCTCGAAAGCGCGACTCGCACCGCGGTTTCATTCATTTCGAGCATTGAGGCGATTTCTTCATATTCATATTGTTCGACGTCACGCAATTGGACGATCAGTTTTTGTTGTTCCGGAAGGCTTTCCATCGCCTTTTCCATCCAAGCCCATCGGTCGCGATCTTCCACTTGCCTTTGTACCGATGCCGCGCTGTCGCTGTAATTGCTGTGCACGAGTTGCAGATTTCCGGCGCGTTTGCTCTTCAATTGGTCGAGACAATAATTCTTGGTCATCGTCATCGCGAGTGCTTCCACACTGTTGTATTGCGGCAGACTTTCGTTTTTCGTCCACAATTTGACCATCACTTCCTGGGTTGCGTCTTCGGCTTCCTCGGTGCTTACGAGCAATCGTTTGGCGAGCCGGAAGACTTTGTCCTTGAACGGGCTTATCGTTTTTATGAACTCAGATTGGTTCATGGTTTGTCGTTTATTAGGTCGGTTATATTGTGAAGACGAAGGTAGGTTTGTTTTGTAACAGCCTTTTCGAAAAAAATTTGCGAGTGGTTGAAAACTATGGCTTTCGCCGATTCATTCCTGTGGGACGATTTCTGATATTGCAACAAAAAACCAATGACCAGATTAGCGGTTTACGCAGTCGTCGGATTGTTCTTCGGAATTTGCTCCTGCCATAAATCCGACACAAAATCCGAACAAAAAATCGAAAAGCGAACGGTTGCTTCGGACACCATAAAATACCACAAAATCCGCAAACTTTCGATTACCGGCGATTTCGACGGAGACGGAAAGCAAGATGTTTTATCCGAACACTTCTACTCCAACGTCCAAAAACGCGAAATCTCCCAAACCGCCGATCCTTTCCAGGTCGAATGGGAAACGGTGATCAAGTGGTTTTACGATCAGGACGTGCAGCATTACATTGCGCTCGACAATCCGGCGAAGACCGAACTCAGACTCGGCAATACGCACGGCTTGCTTTGCCTGATAAACATCGGCGACGAAAATCGCGACGGAAAAGACGAAATCGCGCTCGTTCCAGACCTGCTTGATCACACGCGCTCGAACACCTGCACCATTTATTCGCTGTGCGACGGCAAATGGCAAACACTCAAGCAATTCGACATTTACGAAGGCGCGTTCGATTTTCAGGGCGTGCAACCCGTTTTCAATTCGGTTCCGGACTACCTCGAAAAACAAAACGGACGCTGGGTTTTCCACGATTACCACGCAGACTACGATAGCGCGCAAGACGTCGGGAAATTGTTGCCGTTAAAATTGGGAAAATGTAAATGATTTTCGGATTGGCGCAAAGTCTGACGAACCGATAATCGAAACCAGTACGGATTTCCGTAAACCACAAGTCCAATTTTTGAGTAATTTCGTAAATCATTGTAACTGACACTTTCACCGCTATGAAAAAGTTCCTGCTTGCTACGCTTTTATTGCTTTCAATCGGATTCACTCTTGAGTCTTGCCAACCTGACGATTCGAACTCCGTCCCGAAAGATCTGCGCATTTCAGATTTCGTCTGGAAAGGCATGAACCTGTATTATTTGTGGCAGGAAGACGTTCCGGATTTGGCTGACGACCGTTTCGCCAATCAGCAGGATCTGAATTTATGGCTGATGCAGAACAACGAACCGACCGCGCTTTTCAATCACTTGAGAGTCGACACTTCGATCGATCGGTTCAGTGTCATTTATTCGGATTATCGCGTGCTGGAAGGCATTCTTTCGGGCACGACAGGCAACAATGGTGTCGATTTCGGCCTGCGTTACAAAACCGGAAGCACGACCGAGATTTTTGGTTGGGTTCGCTATATTTTACCAAATTCCGATGCTTCGAACAAAGACATCGAACGCGGCGACCTTTTTTATGCCGTGAACGGAACGCCGCTTACCGTCAGCAATTACCAACAACTGCTTTCGGCCGAAACTTATACTTTGAACTTAGCCGATTTCGACAACGGAAACATCACGCCAAACGGACGATCGGTATCGCTGACGAAGACCGTCATTTCAGAGAATCCGGTTTATCTCGCCGATACTTTTCAGGTCGGAAGCCACAAAATCGGCTATTTGATGTACAACGGCTTCTATCCGAATTACGATACTGCGCTCAATAACGCTTTTGGAGAACTCAAATCCCAGAACATAAGCGATTTTGTGCTCGATTTGCGTTACAACTCCGGCGGATCGATTCAAACCGCAACGTATCTCGCAAGCATGATAACCGGACAATTCACCGGACAGACGTTCGCAAAAGAGCAATGGAATTCAAAACTCATGGACTATTGGAACGACAACAATCCCGAGACTTTGACCAACAAATTCACGAACCAGATTGGCGGAACGAACCTAAAAAGCCTCAATTTGACTACCGTTTACGTGCTGACCTCGCGAAGTACGGCTTCGGCCAGCGAATTGGTGATCAATTGCCTCAAACCTTATGTGAATGTGATTCAAATCGGAGACGTGACTACGGGCAAGAACGTCGGGTCGATCACGCTTTACGATTCTCCGTCTTTCGAAAAACGCGGCGCGGACAAAACCCATTTTTATGCCATGCAGCCAATCGTGCTGAAAGTCGTCGACAAAAACGGTTTCGGAGATTATTTCGAGGGCTTGCAACCCAATACTTCCTATGTGGAAAACCTTGGAAACCTTGGCGTTTTGGGCAATCCTGACGAGCCTTTGCTTTCGGCGGCGATTTCGATTATCACGGCAAACGGAAGACTGATGCCACAAAATTCCGAAAAGACCTTCAACCCATTCAAGGATTCGAAGTCGCTTGACGGTTTGCGCGACCAGATGTTTACCGATCGCATTCCTGCGAAGTGATTTTGTAATCAGAGAAAAAACGCCTCCGGACTCATAACCGGAATCTCGCTTCCTTTGAAATCCCTGACGTCGCGCGTGATTATCGCATCAATTCCCGTTATCGAAGAAGCACATACGATTTGGATCGCATCTTCGAAATCCTTGTGACTCGACCGCAATCCTCTTTTGATTACGTCGTCAGTTACCGGAATCACGGCAAGAAAATCGAGAAGATCGTACAGGATTTCCCTTAAGCTTTTTTCGTCCACATACTTTTTGAGGATGTTATGCGTCGTGGCGATCGCGTGAGACGAAGTGAATAACTGCAGTTCACTTTCCTCGGCAAGCTGGAACAATTTCGCAGCATATTTGCTGAACGGCTTTCTGTCGGCGATCAAATCGATGATGATATTCGTATCCAGAAAAACCTTTTTCATAGGTATTTCTTTTCCATTGCGGCTCTTAATTCTGCGTTTTCATCGAAATCGCTCGGAAGACTGACCGCGCCAATGATCTTTTTTAGTTTTGGGGACGGTTCATTCACAGCATTCTCGTTCGTGATCGATTCCAGGTAATTCTCAATAATTTCCGACAGGCTTCGCCCGGTACTTTTCGCATAAGACTTGGCCTTGTCGATTATCGACTTTTCGACCGTCAATGTTAACTTGGTTGTCATGACACGTGTGTTTAATTCAAAAATACGTATAAGCATTGAGGTTTCAAAATTACATGTTGGTAAATTAGTGAGAAGCTTACATTTCAAAGAAGTTGAAAGTCGCTAAATAATAGGCTTACAAAATTAAATGGCCTACTGAATCTGCGTTTACAGAAAATCTGTAAATTTTGTTAAAAGTTGGATTCACGTTTTAACTCTATTGATGTGATTTCGGAAATTTGTGAATATGTTTGTTCAAAACGCAACTATTTGGCTTTACCGTTAGGATTTTTTTTGACCTACTTTGCAATTAATGTCAGGTAACTTCCGTTAAAAACCTGACTGACCAAATCTTAGCATGAAAAAATCGATCAAACTTCTGGTGGCGATCGCTGCCGTTTCCGGATTGGCATTCATCGGAAAACCGAAACACGAAGATCCGAACAAAATTCACGTGGTAATCGACGCAGGACATGGCGGAAACGACTTCGGCGCCTCTTTCGAAAATCTGTCCGAAAAGGAAATCGTGTCCCAAATCACGCACAAGATCCAAAAACTAAACAAAAACCAGAATGTCGAGATCGTTTTGACGCGCGCATCGGACGAACCCGTCTCGCTGCAACAACGCACCAACGTAATCAATTCTGCCAAACCTGACCTGGTGATCTCGCTTCACGTCGCGGCCAGCAAGGATGTTGAAAAATCAGGCATCAGGCTTTATATCGCCAAGGAAAATGCTTCGAAAGAACGCGCTCTCGATCTGGCTTCGAAATTGTCGGCACGTTTCAAAAAGAACCATGCTTTCCACGTCTCGGAAATCCAGGAAGCGCCACTTTTTGTACTCCAGAATTCTCAGGCGCGCCGGCCATCGTGCTCGAACTTGGCTATCTCACCAACGGCGGGGATCGCGCATATCTCACCGATGAAAAACAACAATTCCGGATCGCGCGCACCATTCTCGAATGCGTGAACGACCTCAAATCGCAACCAATTTCCAACCCATAAAGCAACAACAATGAAAAAAAGTCCAGGATTTCTCACAGTCGCCGCGGCCGCGTTGTCGTTCTCATTCATGTCGCCAAAAGCGGATAAATTCGTAGTCGTGATCGATGCCGGACACGGCGGAAAAGACCATGGCGCGACACACGAGATGGCCACCGAAAAATCGATAACCGAAAATGTCGCCAGAAAAATAAAGGAATTGAACCTCGACAAGGAAGTCGAAATCCACCTCACAAGAGATTCGGATGAATTCATGGAGTTGAAGTCGCGCACTGATCTGATCAATTCGGTCGATGCCGATTTGGTTTTGTCGATCCACGTGCAAGCCAACAAGAACGTCGCGGCCAAAGGCGTCGAAATGTATGTGGGTAAAGACAATCCTCAAAAGGAAAAGTCGTTGGCATTCGCTCAAAAGCTCGGAGTGAAACTGCAAAAGAACCACGGTTTCAATTTGCGTCCAACGCAGGAAGCGCCGTTTTTTGTGCTGAAAAACTCGAAAGTTCCGGCAGTTTTGGTCGAACTTGGTTTTATCACGAATGCTGACGACTACAGGTATTTGACTTCGGAAGCCGAACAGCACAAAATTGCCGCCTCTATCGCTGAATTCGTTACTGAGGCGAAATAATGAAGTTCGCGAATTCGCGGCTTGTACTCCGAATCTGCCGAATACTTTATTTCGTACCTTCAATCCATGAAAGCCTCACTCCTATTTTTACCCGTAATTTTGCTGCTTTTTTCGGTCAAGCCCGATGAAAAACAATCGGACAATAAGAAACTGATTGTAGGAAAGTGGCAATCGGATACGATACAGAATGTGTCGGCGACGCTGGAATTCAAGGCCAATAGGTCGGGCTCGATCGAATGGAACGACAAAAAAGTGGTCGCTTTCCAGTATTCCATCGGAAAACACATCCTAAAGATCAAAACCGACAAAATCGAGGACAAACACCTGATCAACCAACTCGACGAAAAGGTTTTGGTGCTTGAAACCACTTGCCCTACTTGTGAGCAGATTCAGCTTCTGGACGAATTCCATTTCAGTCGTGTCAGTCGCTAATTTGCTTGGATCGTGTAATTTTTAAACCGCGAATTCGCGAATTCATCATTCGTTGTCAAGATGGAATTCGCGAATTCGCGGCTAAAAAACGGCGGCAATATTTAGCATTCGACGCTTCCGAAAAACAAAAAAAGCCGACAACAAAGTCGGCTTTCGTATTGAAATAAGTGGCGTTTAATTGAAGTAAAATCCATTCGGGCCAAGACCGACCGGAATCGACTGCACAAGCGCGCCATTGTTTTCGTTGTAAATGAAGACTTTTCCGTCAGATGTAAAATCTTCGGCCGCTTCAGAAATATAGATGCGCCCGTTTTCGACCGCGAATCCGTATCCGATGTAAGCAGAAGTCGAACCTGTCTCGATAAAAGCGGTATCGACAACCGAAGTCGCGTCAGGATTCGTTCGGTAGATTTTGGAACCTGCCGTGAAATACGCCAAGTGATCTTCGATGTCGAGGTTTTGCGCGTTCACGATCGTACTTGCAAAAGTCGTTTCCCCAAGAATCTCGTTGTTCGAAAGTTGGATTCTTACCAATTTGCTCGTTCCGCCAAACGTCGAACACAAAACATAAAGCACGCCGTTGTCTTCCTCGAGTGAATTTGGAGCTTCGCCAACATTGATCGTCGTTACGATCTGGTTGTTTGACGTATTGATTACCGTAATCACATCTCCGGCTCCGTAAAATCCGCCCGATACGTAAAGTTTTCCGTCTTCCTCTATCAGTTTCTCGGCTTGGTTGTTCACCGGAATCGTCGAAGTCACGGCCAAAGTGTTGATGTCGATCACCGCGATAAAATCGTCCGTCGCACTCGAGAACGAATTCGAATTGGTCACGTAAGCCTTTCCGTTGTGGACAACTCCATATCTTGGAACAGTCAAACCACTCGCGATTTCGCCCAACTTCTCGAAAGTATAGCGGTTCACGACCGTGATTTTGTTCGATCCGTTAGAGATGATGAACGCGCGGCTGTCGGCAAAAAATATCGACTGCGGAAATTGCCCAATGGTTTCGTCCTGTCCGTTCACGGCGGCAAAAATGTCCTGTTGCACGGTCTGCAAATCGTTCGAGATAAACGTCACGCCCGCGCCGCTTGTCGACCCGCCTTCGTTCAAGACCAAAAATCCGTTGTCGTAAGAGCCTTGTGGCGCGTTCGAATCGTCGTCGCTTGTACACGAGACGAAAAACAGCGAACCCGCAAAAAGCCCCAAAATGAGTTTGTTGAATTTCATGTTATATATGTAGTGTTAGTGTTACGAAATAATTGCGGCCGGGATTAGGCCTGCGTTCCATCGTTTGGTATTCGGAATCGAGTGTGTTGTTGACCTGGAATCCGATACGGTAAACGTTCGTGCGCCCAAAATCATAGCCGATTCCCGCATTCACGACGGCGTAAGCATCGAGATTGTAACGCGAATTGTTGTCGCTTCTAGTAAAAACTTCCCCGTTGAAAAGACTTTGGACGTTTGCCGAAAACTTTCGGTAATTGTAAGCAAGCGCGGCAGTCGCTTTGTGGTACGGAACGTAAATAAGTTGTTTTCCGGTTTTTTCGTTTTCCGAGATCGTGTAAGCATAAGTCGCGTTCAAGGCGAATTCGTGTCGTCCGAACGCTTTTTTCGCTTCGGCCAGAGCCTCGATCCCGTAAGATTCGACGCGGTTCACGTTAACCGGATTCCAACTCGCGCTTGTTCCGGGCAACCACTGGATCATGTCGCGGATTTTCATGTAATAACCGGTAACCGAAAACTTCGCGTTCGAAAACTGGAAGTCGTTCCCGATTTCGGCTTGATATGACGCTTCCGGTTTGAGATCGGGATTTCCGCCATCTGCCCAGTATAAATCGTTGAAAGTCGGGATTCGGAAGTTGCGCGATCCGTTGAATCTGACCGAATAAAACGAAAATGGCTTGTATTTGATGCCGCCCGAATACAAAAGCGGACTGTCGTAATTTTCGGTGATTTCCTGTCGGATGCCAAGTTCGTAATTGACTTTCGGACTGATTTTCTGCTTGAACAAAACCGTGCCTGATCCGATATTTCTTTGGTGGTTCGCGATATCGCTTCCGCGTCCGTTCGCCGATGTGTAATCGACGATCGCGTTGAGATAGATATCGGAACTGAAATTATAGGCGAAATCGTACTTCCCGATTACCGTTTCCACAGTAGCGAATCCGGACGCATCCGAAACCAGATTCTCGAAATACTGGTAATTCTCGTGCAAATAGGCCGCTTTCATCCGCGACACATAGTTGGCTCCGAGATTTGTCCATTCGACGAGATTCCTCGCATTGAAATCGCGGTATTTCGTCTTCGTATCGCTTGGCGTCAAAAGCGGAAAATGCCGCTGGCCATCGTAAACTTCGCCAAAATACTTGAGAAAATTCCGGGTCGAAATTTTACAAGCCGATGCGATGTTTATCCCGGAATTGTAATATTCGCCATTGAGGTTGTGGCGCGTCGAATTCGGGAAATCGTAGTTGTTCTGCGACCGATTGTGGAAAGCGATCACGTTCACGCCAAGTTTGTCCGACCCGAAATCAGCTTTGTAGCGATAGCGCTGCGTGTTGAAACTGCCGTAAGACGCGTCGATCGAATTTTTGAAATGGTTGCCGAAAGTCGGTTCGTTCGATAAATGCACGCTTCCGCCTATTGCCGAACTTCCGTAGATCACGCTTCCGCCGCCCGATCGCACCGAAATCGCATCGTAACCCGAAACCGCTACCGTGTTGAAATCGGTCTGTCCGTTCACTTGCGAATTGATGTTGATGCCGTTCCAGACAACCGCTGTCTGTTGTGCCGTCGTGCCTCGAAACGAAGCCGACGCGACGCCCGATCCGAGTCCGTTTTCCTTGAAATAAACGGGAGAATTGAATTGCAAAAGCGTGGTCAGCGACGAATTGTTGCGCCTCAAAACCGAATCGTTCAGCGAAAGCACGTTTTGCGAATCGGAGAATTTCCGGAACTGCGCATCGCCCACTACGACGTCCTTCAACGCAATGGAATCCTGTTGCGCCCAAACCATCGGACACAAAACCAAAAAGACGAAACAAAGGAGTTTTTTCGCTGTCATAAAAGCCGAAATCTTTTTCCCGAAGATTCGTTATTTTTGAAATCAGGCAGGTCTCCTGGCTCGCGTCCTTGTCGTTTGGCCTTCCCGATTTCGCAGTGGCAGCTTGGATAACGACAGTCTTTTAGCTTACAGTTGCGGGAACAGCTCGGAATTTGAATCCGATTCCCTTTTCATGCAAAATTGTTGCAACCTGAATTCGCGTGCAAATGTAGGCCAAAAAACCATTTCAAAATCGGGTTGAAAAAAAAATCGGTGTTCCGATTCGTTTCCGTTTATCTTTGCGCGAACCAATTTTTCCAGATGAAAACCCTTCGTTTTTCTTTCCTGCTGTTCGTTTTCGGACTCGTTTCCATCGGATGCAAAAAATCCGAAAGCACTGAAAACAAAACTATTGCCGTCCATAATTCGATCAAGTACGCAAAAGGACTTTCCATCTTCGATTATGGCGATTATTCGGTCGTGAAAGTGAACAACCCGTGGCCGAACGCCAACAAGGACTACACTTATATCTTGAGGGAAAACGGCGCGAAAATACCCGACAGTCTTGCGAAATTCACACAAGTGAACGTTCCCGTGAAAACGATTATCGCAACTTCCACGACGCATATTCCGTCTTTGGAAATGCTTGGCGTCGAAAATTCTTTGGTCGGATTTCCGAATCTCGATTACATTTCGTCCGAAAAAGTGCGCGCGTTGATCGACGCAAAAAAAATCCGGGAGCTCGGGCAAAACCAAAGTTTGAATACGGAAGTTATCATCGACCTGAATCCGGATATCATCATCGGATACGGTATCGACAACAACAACCCAACATTGGACAATTTGCAAAAAAGCGGCCTCAAAGTTTTGCTAAACGGCGATTGGAACGAACAGACTTCACTTGGAAAAGCCGAATGGATCAAGCTTTTCGGAACGCTTTACGGAGTCGAATCCAAAGCCGACAAAATCTTTTCGGACATTGAAAAAGCCTACAATTCGACGTTGGAACTCGTAAAATCGGCCAAATCAAAACCGACTGTTCTCGCCGGGGCGATGTGGGAAAACAAATGGTTTTTGCCCGAAGGAAACAGTTGGGGCGCGGCCTTGATCGCCCAAGCCGGCGGAACTTATCTTTGGTCAGATTCGAAAGGCACCGGCAGCTTGTCGTTGCCTTTTGAGGCCGTTCTCGATAAGGGAAAAGACGCGGAATTTTGGATCGGTCCGGGACAGTTTACCTCTTTGGCAGAAATGACTTCGGCCAATGCGCATTATGGGCAGTTCAAGGCTTATCAAGCGAAAAACGTGTATTCGTTCAGTTCAAAGAAGGGAAAAACCGGCGGCGTGATTTATTACGAGCTTGCGCCGAACCGACCTGATTTGGTTTTGAAGGATGTCGTGAAGATTTTGCATCCGGAGTTGTTGCCTGGGCACGAGCTTTTCTTTTTTGAGAAATTGAAGTGATTCGTTTTGAACGGTTTTTATTTGGTGCTGCCGATGAAACTTTAACAAAAAGTACATTTTTTCTGTATCCGGACTATTCGCGTTTCGGATAAATTTGATGGGTGGGCGGCGGTGGCATTTTTTCGGATGAACAAATTTCACGATCGGGAATTCTTCCGACACAAGTCAATCGAAAAGTGAAAATAGACGAAATTCAATTCTAGTAATCATTCGGGCAAGCCAGTTCCACCTTTCTCAACTAACTTACTTGTCCCGATTAAAAACGACTATGTCAAACCAAAAAACCAACAGTTTATTTGTAATCCTTGCACTGGCGGCGGTTTTCCTGTTCATTTTGGATTTGGCCTACGGACCGGTTTCGATTCCGATTGAAGACGTGGTCAAAAGTCTCTTCGGAGGAAAAGCGTCCAAAGAAACCTGGGATTACATCGTCGTAAATTACCGGTTGCCAAAAGCGATCACGGCAGTTTTGGCAGGAATGGGCTTGTCGATTTCGGGTTTGCTGATGCAGACTTTGTTCCGGAATCCGCTCGCCGGACCTTATGTCTTGGGCTTGAGTTCGGGATCGAGTCTTGGCGTGGCATTCGTCGTCATGGGCGCGGGCCTGATTCCGGGATTCCTGAGCGTTTGGATGTTGTCGTCATACGGAATAATTCTCGCGTCCTGCCTCGGAAGTTTCGCGGTTTTGATCGCAGTTTTGGCCGTTTCCCAAAGACTGCGCGACACGATGGCGATCTTGATCGTCGGATTGATGTTCGGAAGTTTCACCAGCGCGATCGTTAGCATTCTCACCTATTTTTCAACTGCCGAACAATTGCAGAAATACACATTTTGGGCGATGGGAAATCTCGGGAATTTATCGTGGCTTTCGATACTGATTTTGTCGGTTTGCGTTTCTGTCGGACTTTTGATCTCGATATTTTGCATCAAGTCTTTGGACGCACTTTTATTAGGAGAGAATTACGCCAAAAGTCTCGGATTGAATTACAGAAAAGCGAGATTCCTGATCATAATCGCCACGAGCTTATTGGCCGGAAGCATCACTGCCTTCGCCGGACCGATCGCATTCGTCGGACTCGCCGTTCCGCACATGGCCAAACTTCTGTTCCGCACGAGCAATCATAAAATCCTGTTTTTCGCAACATTGCTTTTCGGGGCAATCATTTTGTTGGTTTGCGACATTTTGTGCCAATTTCCGGGTAGCGACGTGACTTTGCCGATTAACGCGATCACATCCTTGATTGGCGCGCCAGTCGTGATTTGGCTGCTGATGCGAAAACGAAACGCTTTCGACTGATGGAAAACAAATTCCTGCATACCAAAAATCTCAGCATCGGCTACCAATCGAAAAAGCAATCGATTGTGGTCGCTTCGGACATTTCCATTTCTTTGGAAAAAGGAAAACTGATTTCGATGATCGGCGCCAACGGAATCGGGAAATCGACGTTGTTGCGCACCTTGACGGGAATCCAGAAACCGATTTCGGGCGAAGTTTTTCTTGAGAACAAATCGGTCTCCGATTTTTCGCCATCGGAATTGTCCCAAAAACTGGCTTTGGTCCTGACCGAAAAATTGCCGCCAAGCAATCTGACGGTTTTCGAATTGGTCGCGCTCGGACGCCAACCTTACACGAATTGGATCGGCAAACTCACGCCAGACGACGTCCTCAAAGTCAACGAGGCGCTACACCAAACCCGAACTTTTCACCTTTCGGCCAAAAAACACTTCCAAATTTCCGACGGACAACTCCAAAACGTGCTCATAGCGCGCGCCCTTGCCCAAGACACGCCTTTGATCGTGCTCGATGAACCAACGACCCACCTTGATCTGCAACACAAAGCCACGCTTTTCAAACTGCTGAAGACCTTGAGTTCGGAAACCGGAAAATGCATCCTGTTTTCAACCCACGACGTGGAAATGGCAATCCAGCTTTCGGATGAAATCATTGTGATGAACAACCGAAAAGTCACACAGGATTCGCCTCAAAACCTGATCGATTCCGGTCATTTCGACAAACTTTTTCCGGATGAAAGCATCGTTTTCGACAAGATCAAAAGGCAGTTCGTATTTCGTGATTTTTGAGAAAGTCTTGTGATTTTTTCACGTGCGGGTTCGCTATATTTGGGTAAGACACGACTTTTATGAAAAACTGCTACCTCTTTTTTCTGCTTTTCCTCTTCGGAACGGTTTCTGCCCAGATCAAACTCGAATTGACGCCTCAGGGATTTGCTTCCCAAAACATTCCGCGACCTCAGGTTCTCGATGAAAAACTGATGGAATCGGTTCGGAATTGGGTTGCGACCTACAACGAAAAAAACGAGTACGGCTACGACATTTCAGACGTTTCAAGCAATGGAATGACGATCGACGCTTACAAAAGGAACGCTTTCTATTACACGAACAAAGGCGAAGTTTTCCAACACAGGATTCGCTATCGCATGCGTCTCGATTTTACGAACCAGACTATAAAAGTACAGTTTTCGGTCACCGAAATCTATGCCCAAAAGAACTTGCTGACGTTGAAAATCTCTGATTTTTTCCTGCCTGACGGACGTTTGAAAGAAGATTATCGCGACGCAAAACCGTCTCTCGAGAAAACGACGAACGCCATCCTGAACAATTTCGCCGAGTTTATGGCGAGAGTATGATCAGACCAATTTTTCAACTTCCGCGACTTGTCCGGGTTGCAGGTTTTCGAGCCACGTTTCCCCTATTCGTACGCGAACCAACCGCAAAGTCGGAAATCCGACGGCCGCCGTCATTTTTCGCACCTGACGGAATTTGCCTTCGGTGAGCGTGATCGAAACCCAACTCATCGGGCCGTGTCTTTCATCGCGTACTTTGCGAAAAGGCAAATTTGGCGTCTCAATCAATTTTGCCTGGCAGTTTTTTGTGAGGTAACGCGTTCCTTTCACTCCGATTTCCACACCTTTTTCCAGCAGATTCACGGCTTCTTGCGTGATAATTCCGTCCACTTGGGCGAAATATTCCTTTTCCATGTGCTTTCCGCGCACGATTTCTGACATCATTCCATCTGTCGTAAGAAACAACAAACCTTCCGAATCTTCGTCCAGACGTCCTATCGCCATCGTTCCGACAGGAAAGTCGAAAAGCTCGCCGAGCAATTTCTTGTGGCGCTTCTTTTCATAGATGAACTGGCTCAAATAACCGAACGGTTTGTAGATGTGGAAATGGCGATGCATCCGACAAAGATAAAGCGATGTTAAACCTTGGGCAAGACCAAAATTTAAGCCGTAAATTTCTGTAAACACACGAAAAAATGGACACGACACACAACAAAGACCTGGGCGACAAAACAATCAACAACCAACAAAAAAAAGGCGACCTGAACGAAGGTTTCAGCGGGGAAAACATTCCCGAAGATTACAATCCGGCCAAGCACGTCAAGGAAAAGGAAACCGATGCATCGGGCAATGAAAAAACGGTCGATCGTGCGAGAAATGCCGATGCCACGACCGAAGCAGAAGGCAACTACAAGGAATCGGGTTCGCTCAAAAAAAGTGATCTGTCGAAAGAAAAAATCGACGGAAAAGAAGACCAGAATTACGATTCTGCCAAACGAAATCAGTAATTTAGGCCCGAAGCAACGCAAATCGAATGCTTTGAACCTAATAAAACACCGATGGATAAAAACGCTTACGAAAAAACCTTCACGGAAGACGACGCCGTGGGCTGGCTCGCGATCGACGCGGCTTTGGAAAAAATTTATGGAGAAAAGGAATCGCGCCATTACGGCCCGTTGTGCGGAGTGCATTTCGTGGCCGGCGGAACCGATCCGATAGACGGCGCTAGTATTTACGACTCCGAAAAACAGGAATTTCACCACCATATCGTGAGCTACGGAATGAGCGAACTTTATTACGATCCTGAAAAAGCCGAGGGCGAATTCAGCAAATGGGGATTCGAGTTCACTATGCGGATCAAGCCGTTCGAGGACGACAAGACCGACCCGCTTTGGGCTGTTCAGGTCATGAACAATCTGGCGAGATATGTGTACGACAGCGGAAAATGGTTCGAAGAAAACCATTTCATCCCGGCAAATGGCCCAATCCGTCTAAACACCGAAACCGAAATCACGGGATTGGTTTTCGCCCAGGATCCGGAGTTGGGCAAGATCGAGACGCCTCACGGGGAAGTTTCTTTTTTGCAGCTCGTCGGGATTACTTCAAATGAAGTCGAGCGCTTGAAGGCGAATCGTACTCAGGACGAGGTCGCGAAATTGATTGCGGAGTTGCGCGTTGGGAATCCTTTGTTGATTACTGATTTGGGTAGGAAATAGTTTAGTCGCAGGAGTAAACCAAAATAGGTGGTTTTTTTTTACCATTAAGGACGTTAAGTTCATTAAGGCTTTTTGAATCCGCATATAAAAGTTTTTTGAACCATTAAGGACATTAAGTTCATTAAGGCTTTTTGAATCCGCATATAAAAGTTTTTTGAACCATTAAGGACATTAAGTTCATTAAGGCCTTTTGAATCCGCATATAAAATTTTTTGAACCATTAAGGACATTAAGTTCATTAAGGCTATTTGAATCCGCATATAAAAGTTTTTTGAACATTAAGGACATTAACATTAAGTTCATTAAGGCTTTTTGAATCCGCATATAAAAGTTTTTTGAACCATTAAGGAAATTAAGTTCATTAAGGCTTTTTGAATTCAGCATAAGGTTCTTTGAACCATTAAGGACATTAAGTTCATTAAGGCTTTTTGAATTCAGCATAAAGTTCTTTGAAAAATTAAGGACATTAAGTTCATTAAGGCTTTTTGAATTCGGCATAAAGTTCTTTGAATCATTAAGAAATTAAGATTAGTCAATATTCGATGCAATCTTAACTGTCCTTAAACTTCTTAATTGTTATTTCTTTCAAGATTTACGTTCACTATCTTAATGACCTTAATGCTCTTAACGCTCTTAATGTTTCAAAATATAAAAAAAAGCAAAACCTTACTTTTTAGCTTTAGAACGTCTGGCAAATAAAACCTCAGCATCACGCAAATTCTTCTCAAAAAAGTCCGAACCGTATTTACCTCGCAACAAATCTTTCATCGCGTCAGAATAACATTTCTTGTCCTCGAAAACCACGCAACCCTGATGTGAAAAGTCAACCGAGTACTTTTTCATCATGTACTTGCGATAGAAATCTGCAAAGCCAACTTTGGTTTCAACCGTAAATCCGAAAGAATACACCTTATAAATTCCGTTTCCGAAGTCGGTTTTGGCAAGTTTCTGTCCGTCTTTGCACGAAGGAAAATACAGCGAATCGGCTTTAAGTGCACTGTCGGCAACCTGGGAAAATGCATCTGGAATCACGAACAAAATTCCGATTGTCATCAACAAATAAATCCTGCACCGAATCATTCCTTCTTGACAAACTGAATGTTAGCGGCGAGTTTCACGTCTTCGCCCAAAACAAGTCCGCCGCCTTCCGTAATTCCGTCATAAACGATGCCGAAATCGTGCCGTTTTATTGTTCCGCTTACTTCAAAGCCAGCGCGGTATCGGCCAAAACCATCTTTTAGTTCGCCTCCGAAAAGCACTTGGAGCGCGATTGATTTCGTTGTGCCTTTAAGCGTCAAATCGCCCAAAAGTTCGTATTCGTCTCCCTTTTTGTGTCGGAAAGAAGTCGATTTGAAATTGATTTCCGGGAATTGGTCGGCGTCGAAAAACTCCGGCGATTTCAAGTGTTCGTCCCGGTCGGTTTCGTTTGTATCAATCGAATAGGTGTCAATCGTGAGCTCGATTTTCGCATTGTCGAAATTCTCCTGATCGTTGGTTTCGAGTTGTCCGCGAAAAATCCGGAAAGCGCCCGTGACGGTAGAAATCACAAGGTGTTTGATCTTGAAATGTATTTCGGAATGCGCCGGATCTATTTCCCAAAAAGTAGTTTTCATACAGATAAGTTTGGTTGGATTAGTGAATTCCTAAAGTTACTCCCAAATCTGGCTTTCGGCAAGCGATTGGGAAAAATTTGTCTTTTTTAACCCCGTGAATTTGCGCAAACACAAGGTTTGATTTTGCCTTCTCTTGTTTAACTTTACCCAAAGTTTCGCCGATATTTCTATTCCTTCACAAATCGGCAAACGAATATCCGAATCATGTCGCAAAGCACGTCTTCCCAAAAAATAGCAACTTTTTTCTCGCTCGTCAAACGTTCCATAAAAGGCGAGCACACTGATCTTACCAAAGGAAGCATCCGCGTTTCGGTGATTTTGTTGGCCATTCCGATGATGTTGGAAATGGCGATGGAATCGGTCTTTGCGTTGGTCGATTTGTATTTCGTCGGACATTTGGAACACAGCAGTTTCGCGATCCAGGCCGTCGGATTGACCGAATCTGTCTTGACGATAATCTATTCGCTTGCCATAGGAATCAGCATGGCGGCAACCGCCGTCGTCTCGAGAAGAATCGGCGAGAAAAACCCCGAGGCCGCCGCCAAAGCCGGAATTCAGGCCGTCGTAATGGCTTTCGTGTTTTGCCTTGTCATCAGTATCTTGGGATTCATTTTCGCAACTGACATTTTACTCATCATGGGCGCGTCACCCGCGGCCGCAATCTACGGAACGCCGTTCGTGAGAATCATGATGGCCTCGAGCCTGATCATCGTTTGCCTGTTCTTGTTCAACGGCATTTTCCGTGGCGCCGGAAACGCGTCGATCGCGATGAAAAGCTTGTTCGTGGCCAACTTGGTCAACATTGTCCTTTGCCCGTTATTGGTAGGTTTCAAAGGTTTTGAGAGTTTCGGACTGATTGGAGCCGCGATAGCGACAACCATCGGAAGAAGTATTGGCGTACTCTACCAATTGTACCATCTGTTCAACGGAAAAAACGTGATCGTCGCCCAACTGGACTATTTCCTTCCCGATTGGAAACAGATCAAAGCCTTGCTCAAAATCTCGGCTCCCGCGGTTGGACAATTCGTGATCGCTTCCTGCAGTTGGATTTTCCTTGCGAATTTGGTCGCGACAACGGGCGGAGATGTCGGATCGGCCGGTTATCAGACTTCATTGCGACTCATGATGTTCTTTATGCTTCCGGCTTGGGGATTGAGTGGCGCGGCCGCTACTTTGGTGGGACAGAATCTCGGAGCCAAACAGGTCGAAAGAGCCGAGCGTTCGGTTTTGGTCACGGCGCGTTTCAATGCGATCTACATGGGAAGCGTGATGCTTTTATCGCTGTTCGGAGCGCATTGGCTGGCCGGGATTTTCAGCAACGATCCGGCGGTTCGCGAAGTCGGGACACAAGCGGTTCGCATCATGGCTTGCGGCTATATTTTCTACGGAATCGGAATGGTGATGATAAACGCTTTTAACGGCTCGGGCGATACGAAAACACCAACCTGGATCAACGTTTTCGGGTTTTGGTTTTTGCAGATTCCACTCGCTTATGTTCTGTCGATCGTTCTTGAAATGGGTCCGACGGGCGTTTTTATCGCGATTCCGGTCTCGGAAACCGCCATTACCATTGCCGGCGTTATCTTGTTCAGGCGCGGGCGTTGGAAGACGATTCAGGTTTGACACTTCTGGTTGACAAGCAATTCGTTGTTCAACGTTCGTTGTTCGTTGTTCGTTGTTCGTTGTTCGTTGTTCAAAATTAATCTCACCCGCATTTGATCCGACGAAACTCGGTTCAAAGTCGTCGAAACCTCATATAAGCATCGCGTTTCAAAACCAAATAATGGACGATTTTCGAATTTTGAGGTTCAAAAACCTATTTTACAGCGAATTAGAAATGTTAAAGTCAATAATGTAACTCTATCTTAAAATTATGTAAAAATTCAAAACGGTCGAAAAAGTAATTTAGCATCAAGGAAATCAGGAAAAAGGTTTCTCCATAAAGTTCACTCATCGATAACCTAAATAACAATAGTCATGAAATCAGTATCCTTTATCATCTCGGCCTTGGCACTGGTTGCTTCCATCTACTTTTTCACAGTTGATTTCAGATTATCTTCCGAATCAAACTACCTGATCTACATGGGAATGTTGCTAACGCTTATTTTCATCTCGATTTTGGGAATCGTCGTCAGCTTGCCGCTGGCCAAGATCGGACGTCCGAAAACACGCTCATTTTCTTACAACAGCTATTCGAGAGAGCGCATCCGAAACAAAACATTCGACTCTCAGTTTGGCATGTCATAATATAAATCTCCATAGATTTTGCCTGAATGGTCTGTGTAATGCGGACCATTTTTTATTTGCAAGTTCAGATTTGCGGATGATCTGACAATTCGAAAATCCTGCGTAAATCGAACTTTCCCTACATTTACGGAATGAATCCCAATCTCTTACTCGTACTGGCGTGTGGCGCGGCGCTTCTCATCGGATTTCTCGTCGGAAAACTGATCGCTTCGGGCAAAGCCAAGACAGATGCCGCGGCGTTGAACGGAAGATTGCTGTCGGCGAATTCGCAACTGGAACTCGTCCAGAAACAGCAACTGTCAGAACGGATCAATCTCGAAAAAACTATCGAGCGCCATCTTTCGGAAATCGCGAACCTTCGTGTGGAAAAAGAGGCGTTTGCGATCCAACTCACCAAAAGAGAAGCCGATTACGCCAATCTGTACGAAAAGCACCGCGAGCAAAAATTCGAGGTCGAGCAATTGCAGCAAAAGTTCACCAAGGAATTCGAGAATCTGGCCAACAAAATTTTGGACGAGAAGTCGCTAAAATTCACCGAACAGAACAAAACCAACCTGTCGAACATCTTGTCGCCTTTGCACGAAAAGATCCAGTTGTTCGAGAAAAAAGTCGAGGATACGCACAAGGAATCGATTGATTATCACGCGGCGCTTCGCCAGCAGATTCTGGGTTTGCGAGAAATGAACGAACAAATGAGCCGCGAGACGGTGAATTTGACCAAAGCGCTCAAAGGCGATTCCAAAATGCAGGGAAATTGGGGCGAACTGGTGCTGGAACGCGTGCTCGAAAAGTCGGGTCTCGAAAAAGGTCGCGAATACGAAGTGCAGCAAAGTTTCATGAATGAGTTCGGACAGCGCGTGCTTCCTGACGTCGTTGTGAATCTGCCCGACGGAAAAAAAATGGTGATCGATTCCAAAGTATCGCTTGTCGCTTATGAAAAATTTAGCAATGAGGAAGACGATTCGCTTCGGATTTCACATCTCAAAGAACACGTTGCGTCAATAAAACGCCACGTCGAGCAGCTCGGAGACAAAAACTATCACGATCTGTATCAGATGGAAAGCCCAGATTTCGTGCTGCTTTTCATCCCGATCGAACCTGCATTCGCGATCGCATTGAACGAAGACACGACTTTGTACAACCGCGCTTTCGAAAAAAATATCGTCATCGTCACGCCCTCGACTTTGCTTGCGACCTTGCGCACGATCGATTCGATGTGGACAAACCAGAAACAACAGGAAAACGCTTACGAAATTGCGCGTCAGGCAGGCGCTTTGTACGACAAATTCGTCGGTTTGGTGCTCGATTTGGAAAAGGTCGGAAAGCGCATCAAGGAAAGCAACGACGAGTACGAGAATGCGATCAACAAACTTTCGGAAGGGAAAGGCAACTTGATTACGAGCGTCGAACGGCTCAAGAAAATGGGCGCGAAAGCCAAAAAAGCGTTACCCGAAAACATATTGCGTCGCGCGGACGCCGAAATGGACAAACTTTTAGAGGAATAAATGGAATTCAAGACAGTCAAGGCTTCACACATAACGATCTCGGAACTCATGTTGCCGAGCCATTCCAACTTTTCGGGAAAAATCCACGGTGGATACATTCTTTCGCTCATGGACCAAATCGCGTTCGCCTGCGCGAGCAAATTCTCGGGACATTACTGCGTCACGGCTTCGGTCGATACGGTCGATTTCCTGAATCCGATAGAGATCGGGGAACTCGTTACCTTGAAGGCTTCGGTCAATTATGTGGGAAAAAGTTCGATGGTCATAGGAATCAGGGTCGAATCGCAAAACATTCAGACCGGCGTGACAAAACACTGCAATTCTTCCTATTTCACGATGGTCGCCAAGGATAAATTTGGTCAAAACGTCGCCGTTCCGGGATTGATTTTGCGCAACGATCACGATTTGAGGCGCTTCTTTAAATCAGTGAGGAGAATTTCTGACAAAAAGGCGCACAGGAATCATGAGGAAACTTTCGACTTCAAATCTGTTGAAGCCTTGTCACAATTGGAAAACTACAACGTGAGGCTCGAGAATTATTAAGAGTTTTCGTGACGATTCAGAAGTAATTCCAAATCTTTCTTACCAGATGTGAAAGGAATGGCGATTGATTCAAAATATTTTATATTTTTGGAGCTTTCCCAAAATTCCATGAAAAAAAATTACTTACTGCTTTGTTTTATTGCCATTGTATCAGCCGCAGGCGTTTTTGTTTCTTGTAACCGAGACGAGGATGAAGACGAATATTTGCCGGTTTCGCCCGTCGTTCTTGACATTACGCAAGTTCCTTATGCCAAACTCTCGGACTACCACTTTTTTGACGAAGGCGAACTCAAGGAACTCAAGCCGTCTTATAAAGTACTTCCTTATAAGCCTGCAAGCGAACTTTTTACAGATTACGCTCACAAAAAACGTTTTGTCTGGATGCCAAATGGCGTGAAAGCGACGTTCAACGGAAACGACAATACGCTCGAATTTCCCGTCGGAGCGGTTCTGGTCAAAAATTTCTACTACGACGACGTACTTCCTAACCACGAAACCAAAATCATCGAGACTCGCATCATGATCAAAAAGCGTGAAGCCGTCCAAGATCCGCAAGGAAATACGACAGATTCCGGTTGGGAACCATACGTTTACATCTGGAACGACGAACAAACCGAAGCTTTCCTGGACACCGAACTTCAAGGCAGTTTCATCCCGTTGAGTTTCATGCACAACGGACAACAAAAAGATGCTTACTACAAGATTCCAGCCGATACCGAATGCCGCACTTGCCACAAACTCAATCCTAACGGCGTGCTTAACGGCGAGGTCGTGGTGCCAATCGGAACAAAGCCACAAAACCTGAATTACACTTATAACTACGGAACTTCCCAGCGCAACCAACTCGAAAAATGGGTTGCCGAAGGTTATCTCGATGCCAACATTCCGGCCTCGATCGTTTCTACCGTAGATTACAACGACACCAGCAAATCACTCGAAATGAGAGCGCGCTCTTATATCGACATCAATTGTGCGCATTGTCACCGCGCCGGTGGACATTGTGCTTACGTAGACGTGCGTTTCAATTTCAGCAACACCGATCCTCAAGTGGGAGGAATCTGTATGACGCCGCTTTTCAACGTAGAAAATCTTCCCTACATCATGAGTGCCGGAGACGCCGCGAATTCTGAATTGATCTACAGGATCAATTCTACCGACGGATCTGTGATGATGCCTTACATCGGGCGATCCATCGTTCACGAAGAAGGCGTCCAACTCATGTCAGATTGGATCAATTCCATGCAAAACCATTGCGAATAACTATAAACTACTAAAAAAACCGTAAAATGAAAAAACTTTACTTTTTTATGGCGATATGCTCACTGCCCGCGGCTGCTCAGGTTCCGAGCTTCACGCAACAAGCTTTGGGCTCGAGCGTTGCCTACAATCCGTGTACGGTCGACATGGATGGCGATCACCTCGACGACATCGTCGCCATTGCAAATGGTCAGCTAAAGGTTTGGAAACAACTTCCTGCCGGCGGCTTCAACCTCGTTTCTTATCCCGTTACCGGACTTGGAGTCGGAAACGCCACTCCAGATTGGAGTATCGCCGCGGGTGACATCGACGGAAATGGCTTCACCGACCTTGTGCTAGGAAACGGAAGCCGTGTGTCTTTGCTCAAAGCCAACGCGACCGGAACGACTTTCGCCTTGTCGACTTATCCGCAAAACATCTTTACGCAACGCACGAATTTCGTCGACATCAACAACGATGGCGACCTCGATTTGTGGGCTTGCCACGACGTTGCCCAAAGCCACGCCTATCGCAACGACGGAAACGGAAACCTCAATTTTGACATTTCGCTTATGCCGACTTTGGCCGTTGGAGGAAACTACGCCTCGATCTGGACCGATTACAACAACGACGGCTTTGTAGACATGTACCTTGCCAAATGCCGCAGTTCGGCGCCGGCTGGAGATCCGCAGCGCATCAACTTGTTGTACAAAAACAACGGAAACGGAACTTTCACCGAAGTCGGAGCCGCAGCTGGCGTCAACGACGGAGCGCAATCTTGGTCAACAGCTGTCGAGGATTTCGACAACGACGGTGATTTCGACATGATCGTTTCCAATATTTCCGATCAAAACCGCTACTACAGAAACAACGGCGACGGAACATTCACTGACATTTACGCAACTTCCGGAATCGCTGCGCAAGTAGGTTCGTGGGAACTTCAGGCTGCCGATTTCAACAACGACGGCTGGGTCGATTTCCTTTGGGAAAACGGGAAAGAATTGTATCTGAACGACGGTGACGGCACTTTTACGGGCTACGATCTTCCGTTCGGACAAGGCGGAATCGCCGATTTGAACAACGACGGTTTCCTCGACGTACAATCTGGATCGAACATCTGGATGAACAACGGAAACGCCAACAAATGGGTTAAAGTCACGCTTCAAGGCGTAGCGAGCAACCGCAACGGAATTGGAGCACGCGTCGAGATCGTTGGCGCTTGGGGCAAACAAAGCCGCGAAATCCGCAGCGGACAAGGTTTCTCGAACATGAGCACGATGAACGCACACTTCGGTATCGGAGCGGCGACGTCGATTCCCGTGGTTCGCGTGATCTGGCCTTCGGGAACGATTGACGAATTGTACAATGTTTCGACCAACTCTACCCAATTCGTTTTGGAAGGCTCGCATCCGGCTTTGGCTGTGAACGATCCGTCGGCTTCGAAATTCACGGTTTCCCCGAATCCTGCCAAAGACGTGATCAACGTGACCTTCGGAAACACTTCGACCCAATTGAAATCGGCTCAGGTTTTCGACATGACGGGAAGAAAAGTTTTGGACGCCGACGCATCGGTAAACCAAGTATCGGTCAAATCATTGACAAACGGTTCTTACGTATTGTTGTTGACAGACGTAAACGGAAAAACGTACTCCCAAAAATTCATCAAGGGATAATTTCCTTTCACCAAATAAAAAATCCCGTTTTGATTCGATTCAAGACGGGATTTTTTTTGGGATTATCCGATTTGCAGATTTGCGGATTTTTGGAATTTCGGACGGACAGACGACGAACGAAATCCGGTCAGTTATAAAAACCGACTGCACTTAATGTCCTTAATGGTTCAAAATTGCAAAGTCCAGTAAACAATTTCAGAAGCGCCTAACTCCAGAGTCACGAAAATTCCATCGGTCAAAGACAAAATCCAATCGGCATTCTCAAAAAAAACCAGCACCGTTTTCGGAATCTAAAGTCTTCCAAAACCGGCTCCACTTAATGAACTTAATGCTCTTAATGCTCTTAATGCTCTTAATGGTTAAAAAATTAAAGGTAGAAACATCCGAAACAATCAATAAGGAAGTTCGGCTTTGCGGAAAGAATCCAACCTATCCAAATGTAAAATAGTCCGCGTATTGGATTCATTCTCAGAATACATAATATCGAACTTGGCGCCATAAACGATTTCGTCGAACATATAAGAAGTCCTCGTGGCGACGGTCGCGCTGAACATGTCGTCGAACGCTTTGGCGTAAACGATCACTTCGCCTTCGAGGTTTGCAAAATCCTGTTCGGAAAAGTCGTGAAACGGACTGTTTTCGTCAATGGCGTGAACGACTGTCCAACTCAAGGCCAAAGCCGTGATGCGATCCAACTCAAGTTCGAGCCTGAAGAATTTGTTGACCATCTCGCCCTCTTCCTCGACAATCATTCCAAGCGTGGCACGCACTTCGGCTTCAAAAAGATTCGTATTCTTGAACGGCGACAGGCGAAACATCAAAGCCTTTCCATTTTTGTAAGGAGCGATCAAGGCGTTCTGCGAAAATCGGATGAACGCTTTCGGCTTGCTGAATCGGCCGTAAAACAAACCTGTAGCAATCGCGAAACTGAGCAGTCCGCACAAAGCTTCGGTCGCGGCCAATGCGCTTGTCAAAACGCCGTTCGGGCTTATGTGGCCGTATCCGACAGTCGTAAAAGTCTGGGCCGAAAAGAAATACGCCTTCCCGAATTTCACCATTTCCGAACCGGTTTGCCCGATTCCGTCTAGATATTCAACGCCGATAGCGTAATAAAGACAGGCGAAAACGAAATTGATTCCGGTGTAAAAAACGCAAAGCACGACCAGGAATTTCCAAGTCGGAAGATTCAGCATCGTATGGAACCAACTGATGCGGTCGAGATAACTTCCTCCGCGACGGGAAACGTTCGAAGAACCGTCTTTGTTGATGAAACGTCCGCCATAATTCTCCGGATTCGTTCCAAAGCCAGAGGAATCGGTAGTCGTCGCCTTCGAATTGACTTTCCTGAAAAGTGCCATTATTGCTTGACTATCGTTAGTGTTTTCGTGGCTTTCGCCGATGAGATCCTGACCAGGTAAACGCCTTGGTTCAAGCTTGAAGCGTCGATCTGGACGTTGTCTGACGCGGCCGGAACTTGTTTTACGGATCGTCCCAAAGCATCGAAAATCTCGACATTGTCAATAGTAGCCGAACCCGAAACAGTGAACGTATTTTTAACCGGATTCGGATACAGCACGAGCGAAGTCGCGGCCAAATCCTGCGTTCCCAAACTGCTCGAAGACGCTATCCAACTCGAAGCCAAAGCGTTGTCGAGCGACGTGTTTGTCAGTTGCAGATACGATCCGTTTCCGTCGGCGTTTGGCCATGGCGCGTCGTCGTCGTATTCCACAAGATCGATCACATTTCCCCAAGCGTCGGATAGCACAAGCTTTTGCGTGCTGTTCGACAGATTGCGCGTGAATTGCCCGAAAGCAGCGATTCCATATCTATTTTGGAAAGTAGCCGAATTACTCGCGATGTACGCGCTTTGTCCGGCTGAAAGCGTGGCGTTGTTCGCAAATTGGTACGAAATCCCAAGTTGGCTAAAGTAAATTCCGGTCAGGTCGACAGTCGTCGTTCCGGCGTTTTTGATCTCGATGAATTCCTGGTCGTTGCTCACGGGAAATTGTCCCGAAGTTCCGGGATTATAGTTGATTTTGTTGATGACAAGATTCGGAACGGCCACATTGCTGCAAGCCGTATACGATCCCAAATTCGTCGTCATCCAGTTGATTCTGTTGAGCAGCCACGATTTCATGGCCGTAACTTTCAGATTCCAGTTTCCGATCGAGTTCCAGCGTTGGGCTTCTCGAACTTCGGCCTCCGAAATCAACGCCACGGTATTGTCGATCAGAGTGACGATATTTTGGTGGCGCAAAGGTTGTCCGGCCTGCGTCAAATCGTGGAAACGCTTGGCGAGATAACACTTGAAAGTGGCATTGCTGAACATATCTTTCCAGTATTTCGAACCTGTGTTGTCGCCGTTGTCGAATTGCCAAACATTGAACTGGCTTCTTCCGGGCGAAACCAGATCGTTTCCGTACGTGAGGTTGTAATCCCAAATTGGGCCGGCCCGCAATTTTCCGTTTCGGTCTTTGTGGAAATAAGTGCTGAATTGATAAGAATCGACGTTCGAGGCAAGTTCGCTGCCGATCATAAAATCGACAAATGTCGGAATATCTATTTTCGACGGAAATCCTGTGGCAATACTCACATTGTTCGCCGAAGCCATCGTCTGCAAAGTCGTGAATTCGCCCATGATGTAAGAATTTTGGGCGGTCGTCACGTTTTCGGGTTTGGGCAGATCGTGGATGTAATCGACGCCTCCGTTGTAAGACGCCATCGACCAAGCCACCGGATCGTCTCCGGTCGTTTTGTCGGCTTTGGTGATATAACCGCCTGTCAGATTCGCTCCCGAATTGTCGGCATCGGTGATCTTGACGATATTCACGCGATTCGAATCGGCCTTTATTTTCTCCTGAAGCAGATAAATCCCGCGATAATTGCCGTTCACGACGACTTCGCAGTATTCGGTTCTGGGCGCATAATTGCCCATCGAACGCGCCAGATTGTAAGAAATGTAGTCACGCATCAACGTCGCATCGAATGCAAAACTGTTCAAAACCCAATCGTTTTCGCTCGGCATTCCAAGCAGACTCACATTGTTGTTCGAGACGTTATCGGGCAAAAGCGTCGTCAGTCCGTAAGGTTTTTTCTCTAGGCTTTGCGAAGTCGATCCGCGAATTTCAATGCTGATTCTTCCGTTGTAATTGAGGTAAGCCGCCGTGTTTTGATCTGATATGTAATTGCGCGAGCCGTCGGGATGTCTGATGACTTTCATCGTGGCCAAAACGCGCGGATCATCGGGGATTTCGAAAGGTTGTCCGGTGTTCGGATCGACATCTGTCGCGATGATCACGATTGGCAGATTACTGTCCGTGAACGTCTGCGCAAGGCCTTTCCACATCGGACAAATCGCCAAAAACAGCAATAAAACCGACACTTTGAATTTGGGGTAAAGCTGGCTCATTTTTAGGAATTTAGATTCGGCAAATGTAGTCAGAAAGTCACGGAATTCGTTAGGCTGAAAATAAAGTAAATGCATCGCGACCAATTTGAAAATCGGCAACCTGTGTTAATAACAAAATAGTGCGAGAACTTGCACACCGATACCAAACCCTATTTTTGAAAAAACAACTACAAGTGAGGAAATTTTTACTTCTTTTTTTTATTGGCTGGCAAGCTTGTTTTTCCCAAACCTGGAACGCGAGCGAAAATCTTTGTCCGACCTACACAAATGCTTTTTTCTTTGACTTACAGAACGGATTCGTATACGGAGACGGGTATATCAACTCGACGAACGACTCGGGCGTAACGTGGACGAAACAATCCTTTACAAACGCAAGTTCAATCGGCTTACAGGTAGAGAAATTGGACGACAACACGGCCATCGTATTTGGAAAAAATGGAAATTATTGCAGAACCACAGACAAAGGCGCCAGCTGGACTTTATCTACACTTGGTTTTTCGGGCAACGAGGACGTCTATTCAGTAAGTTTTTCAGATGCGCTGAACGGCTTCGTAAGCGGAAAATTGAATCCTCCGAACAATCCATTTTTGGCAAAAACGGTAGACGGCGGATTGACTTGGACAATTGTAAGTCCGAATATTCCGATAGCTTACAGTTTTGGGGTTAAGTATTTGACGCCTAGCGTAGGATTCATGCTGCACGATATTTTTAAAAGAACCACAGATGGAGGTATTTCATGGACAAATGTAACATCTGGAATTTCCGGTACTATCTCCAGAATCGAAATTGCCGAAAATGGTACGTTATGCGCATATGGATCGGAAAAAATTTACAGGTCATCCGATAATGGAATCACGTGGACGCTACTATCCGATCTTACCCCTTCAAACAACATCTACCTCAATTCCGAGAGATTCGCTATCCGTTCCAATCATTTGCTTACTACTGCGATAACAAACACAAACCAACGGATTTTCGTTGATTACGACCTTACCACCGGTGCAATGGAAATTACTCCGAACACACTTGATGGTTATCTTGGAGTATACAACACAGATACGGAGAATGCAATTGCGGTCAAGTACAGCATCTCGTTTTCCGGGCTTGAAATCCTTAGAAGCAGTAATGGTGGAAGCACCTGGCAGATTATCCGATCGTCATTCACAGGATCAGGCTCGCACAACCTATTGACCTTCGAAGCGAATCCGAACAATCTTGTCTTTGGGGCAGTCGACGGAAACCTCACCAAATTCAGCGTGGTTGCCAGCGATTCGAATGGAACGTCTTGGCAAACCAAACTTTCTGTTCCCGCATATAATGGAAAATTGTTGAGAGCGCATGACAACTACATCGCTGCAATCATCCAGGAATTATCGGCCTTTTCATTTTCTTACAAAGAATCGTTCGACGCTGGAAACACTTGGAATTCTTACACTGTAAACGACATCAACTTCACGTCACCAATGCATTCAGATTTGTCAGATTTGCTGACAAAGGTGAGAATCTATGACATTAATGCCCATCTGATTTACCAAACGTCAATTACCGCTTCCAACAATCAAATTTCCGGGCTTTCATCAGTGAGTAGAGGTACTTACTTTCTCGTAGTTGGTGAAAGCGGCAACCAAAAAATCTCCAAAATTATCAAAAAATAGAGCGCAACCCGGAATTTCCAAGTGCGCCACAAACTTTTGCAAACTCCAGTCAAGTCGCCGAAGCCCGTCTTCCTGTATTGTTCGGATTGTACGAAATTCGCTGCTGCACTTTTCCCGTCTTGAGTTGGATCGTGAGCGACGCATTGGCATTTTTGGCTTCCTGACGCGCTTTTTTGACGGCTTCAGATTTGGAATCGAACTTCGCTTCTACCGTTTTGTGGCCTTCGACTTTGATCGCCCAATGGTTTTCGTACGGAATCACATAGCGATCCTGTCCGTGCCGCTTGACGTCGGTGGTTTTGGATTTCTCTCGGTTTTCGGTCTTTTTGCCGCGGTTGGCCGCCCAATCTTTGGCGCGACTGATTCCCGTGGCGATCGCGATGCCGTCCTGCATACTTTTTTCACCCAACATGGCGTTGGCGATCTCGATGGCTTTGTTGCGAACTGCCGCCGGCAAATTCTTCATCGAGTCCGGATAATTCGTTTTGTCCCAAGGCATGATTTCCAGATTTTTGAGATTTGCCGAAAGTTACTTCAACACAATATTTAGCGCGTTACAGCCTTTTTATCGACGCTTGTACTTTTCACGAAAAAGCCCCGGCAAAAACCGAGGCTTGATTATCATGATAGTTCCGATTTGGAATTTGTCCCGATAGCTATCGGGATGGAATTTGGAATTTGGAATTTGGAATTTGGGATTTGAGATTTGAGATTTTACGACCTACAACTTGTACTTAATCCCGCCGCTAAAGACAAATCCCTCGGTATGGTTCCAGATATCGTCGAAAGTCGGATTCGTTCTTGGGCCGTTCACGACGCCTTTGTACTTGCTTTGGCGCTCGTCCGTAAAGTTTTCGAGGTTGACGTAAATCGAGAATTTTCCGAAATATTTCTCGGCCGAAAACCCGAATTCCCAATACGATGGCGTGGCGAATCCGTCGTACAGATATTGTTTGTCGGTGTAATAACCTTCCAATCCGAACTTGAAATTCTCGTGTCTTTCATACAACAATACCAGATTCACCCGATTTTTTGCCGTCAGCGGAAGCGTTTGATTGCCCGATAAATAACCGGCCTTCGCATCGGTAAATGTGTAACCCGCGAACAATTTGTAATCGTCCCTGAAAATAAATTTCACATTCGTCTCGAAACCTTTCGAATCGACGTTCTCGTCTGAACTCACAAAAAACAGGTCGCCCGCATTTTCCTGCAAAACCAATGGATTGCTGAGTTTCGTGTAGAAAAACATCTGGTTCAGGCTTACCGACAGATCGCCGAAACGCTTTTTGTAATTCACGTCGAAAGTCCCGCCGACCGACCGTTCGGTTTTCACGTCGACCAACGGCAACACATTCCTGTATTGCTCGCTTTCGGTCTGTTCGGTGAAAACGGTTGGGATTTTGTAGCCCAGACCGCCGCCGAGACGCATCGAAAGATCGGGCGTCGTTTTGTAAAGAGCCGAAATCCGCGGCAGTGCAAACGTTCTGTTTTCGTTGAAATTCACGTTCTTGAACTGTACGTTGTCCAGGCGAAATCCGCCTTCGAGGATGACTTTTGACGAAACGTCCCAAGTGTCCTGCACGTAAATTCCGGTCGTGAACGATCTGTTTCCAAGGTCGACAGCCGAATAATTCTCCTTTTGCCAAAACTTGTCGTAAACCAGATTCAGTCCGCCAATGATCGAATGTTTCTCGCGTTTCAACGCATAACTCGCATCGGTAAACGCATTGGTATTCAATCCCGAAAACACAAAATTCGGAACCAGGATCTCGCGGTCGAAAAGACTCAAACTCTGCTTGAGCTTGAAACTGTTTCCTGTGGCAGATTTTTGCTCGTACTCGAAAGTCGTGATGTTCCGGATCGTGTTGTTCTTTTCGTAATAGACGCGATTTTCATCGGAGTGTCCGTCGATCACGCTCATGTCGCCTCCAAAATTGCGTCCCATCGTAAAACTGTTGCCCAGCATGAAATAGGAGTTTTTGTTCGGATAATAGAAAAGACGCGGGTTGACGGTGAAATTTCGCGACTCGGGCAATTCCGAAAATCCGTCATTATCGACATCGTATTCGTTTTGCAGATTGACCAATCCGAGGAAAGTGTACCCGAATTTTTCGCCTTTTTTGGACGCGTATCCGCCAAAATTGGTCTGCCCGACATGCGATTGGTTGATCAGGAAGTTGTACTCGCCTTTTTCGGACGGATTTTTGGACACGAAATTCACGACGCCCGCAATTGCGCCGCCTCCGTACAAAGTCGAAGCCGGACCTTTTATGACCTCGACCTGTTTGAGATCGAGAGGCGGAATCTCGAGAATGCTGAGTCCGTTTGCGAAATTGCCAAAATTCGGGTAACCGTCTTTCAACAATTGCGAATAGCGGCCGTCGAGTCCTTGAATCCTGATGCTCGAATTGGCCGAAGTCGCCGAAGTTTGCTGCACTTGGATTCCCGTCGATTCGTGCAAGACCATCGACACGTTGGCCGGTCGCATGTTGGCTTTTTCCTCGAGTTCTTCGGCATCGATCGTCTCGACGCGCGTAGGTGTATTTTTTATGGTTCGGCTGGTGCGCGTCGAGGTGATCGTGATTTCCTCGAGTTCTTCGGTTTTGGTGGAATCCTGAACCGGTTCCTGCGCCCAAGCCACGCAAATTTGCAGCGATAATGCGATCGCCGCCAGATATTTTTTCATGGTGGAATTTTATAAGTTAAGAATCATATTTCCTGTAGAGGACAAAGAAATCTCAGCTTATTTTGGGCGGTTGCCAGATGGCACGCGAAATCGCGTTGGGAAAAACGAAAGCGTAAAAAGAAGGTTTCTGTTTGGTGATTGCATCCGATCGATTTTGGGTCGGAAGTACCACTGGCGCGATCTGGACGATTTGTACGCCGCAACACGCGCAGGTGCAAAACGGCGGACATTGCTCTTTGTCCGATCCGTGATTTTTGTGGTCGGTGACTTTTTCGGCATTCGATTCGCTGCATTCTACGCTGTCGTGACAAGGCATCACGGCCAGGCACGAAATGTAGAAAGCAAAAAGTGCTACCAAAAATCTCATGGCGTAAAAGTAACGGTTTTTGTCGATTTGAAGGAAGTGTTCATAAGATTCCGCTTTCGGCAACTTTCAGCATCTGCCAAAAAAGTACATTTAATGTTTCGGACAAATTTCCAATTCCGAAAATCTGAAAATCTGAAAATCTTCAAAGCAATCAAAAAATGTCTGCAAAAGAATCCCTGATCCAAAAAGCTTACGAAAATTTCAACGCGAGAAACATCCCGCAAATCCTGGAAACCATGACACCCGACGTGCATTGGCCAAAGGCGTTCGAAGGCGATTTCGTCACCGGAAAAGAGCAGGTGAGCCAATATTGGACGCGTCAATGGAGCGAGATAAACCCAATAGTGATCCCGACAAAAATCACCGAAAATCCCGACGGTTCGTTTCTCGTCGAAATCCATCAGACGGTAAAAGATCTCAGAGGCGAAATCCTGTTCGACGGCACGGTTTTCCACACCTATTTTTTTGAGAACGGCCTGATCCAAAAGATGGAAATCAGCGCGAACTAATCTAGGAAAGACAAGTAAATGAAACCGATTATCGGCAGTATCGTCTCGTTTTGTGTTTGTTTTATCACACTTCCTTTGGCGATTTTTCCGGTTATCCAAGCCAACGCAGTAAGTTCTCGTGGCATTTATCGCTTCGTCAAAACGGTTGTGGTAAACCAAAGTTCGCCCACAAAATGCGAAGCTGAAATCATTTGGACCTGCGCCATCGATTTGGCAATTGCACTTTTGGTAACTGGACTCACTTTCTATTTTCTGCTGAGGAAAAACACGCGTTTGGAAAAAATCGAAACGTCGCTTCTTTTGGTTTTGATGTGTTTCCTGT
Source organism: Flavobacterium sp. (assembly GCF_004295795.1). GTDB lineage: Bacteria > Bacteroidota > Bacteroidia > Flavobacteriales > Flavobacteriaceae > Flavobacterium. The sequence goes on from NZ_SEBR01000008.1 coordinate 169,448, forward strand.
TCTATCATCTACAAACGCCGTTCTTTATTTTCGAGGTCGGAACCAACTACAATTGCGTTTCTGATGGACAAACGGGAATGGCCGTACTGTCGAGTTCGCCAAAAGTGAGTTTCGCGATCGCGTTCGTCGGAATTTTTTACGATGTATTGAAATCGCGAATGCAAAAGCGAATCGGCTAAAATAAAATTCGTTTTTTATTACCTTTAGCCAAGTTGCAAACAGCATTTACAGCCCATGAGAAATTTATTCTTTGCCCTTTTCGGATTCGTTTCTTTCCTGGTTTCGGCACAGGTGAAATCGGAAAAACCCAATTACGACAAAATCGAGAAAGCGATCGCCGACAAAACTTCGGAGTTCTATTACCCAACAATGTTCGGACGGTTCAAGAAAGGCGACACGACACTTACGATCCAGCAAAAACGACACCTTTACTACGGCTTCCAGTTTCAGCCGAATTACAATCCTTATGGCGTTCCCAAAGAAATGGAAGAATTGCGCCCGCTGCTGAAAAACCGCGAAATGAGCGACGCCGATGCGTTGAAAGTCTCGACACTTGTCCAAAAAATACTTGCCAAAAATCCGTTCGACATAAAAATGATGAACGTTTTGCTGTATGCGACAGAAAAAACCAAGGAAACGGCCGTTTTTAACGCCACGCTCAACCAGATGGCGATGGTCATAGATGCGCTCGGAAGTTCGGGAGACGGCAAGACCAAACAGACCGCTTTTTACGTGATCTCGGTCTCGGACGAATACCAACTCCTGGCAGTCCTCAAATTGCAACCCGCCGGAAAACAAAGTCTTGTCGAGCATTACGACTATCTCGAAGTGGCCGCAAATCCTGACAATATCAAAGGCTTGTATTTTGACGTCACGGCCAGCATGGGCGCGATGGTAAAATCTGTGAAAGACAAAAAGTAGTCGCAATCGAGCCCGCGATTTGTCGTTTTTGCGCCTTATGCAATCTGGACTTCGAAACTAACTTTGTGTGACAATCCAAAACAACGAATCATGGAAACTTCAAACCACGCCATCACGATCAAAACCACTGTAAACGCGCCAATCGCCAAAGTCTGGAACTTTTGGAGCGAACCCGACCACGTCAGGAACTGGAACAATGCCTCTCCCGATTGGCACACGCCAAAAGCCGAAAACGACCTGCGCGAAGGCGGCAAATTCAGCTTCACGATGGCCGCGAAAGACGGTTCGTTCAGTTTCGATTTCGGTGGCGAATACACCCAAGTCGTCGCGCACAAAACGATTGCCTACGTGTTGGAAGACGCGCGAAAAGTGACTGTCGTTTTTGAAGAAAAAGGCGATTCGGTCGAAATTACTGAGACTTTCGATCCCGAAAACCAGAATGACCCTGAATTTCAGCGGCAGGGATGGCAGGCGATTCTTGATAATTTTAAAAAATATATTGAAGGTAATTGATTTTTTTTTTTGAGCTTTTTCCGGGTAACTGGCACTAGCTTTTTTAAAAAAACCAGTTTTTCTAGAGGTTGCAACGAGCTTCCTTCGGTCGCTGTTGCAACCTAAGAAAAAGTTGGTTTTTTCTGCAAAAGGCTAGTTGCCGTTATCCGGGCTAATTCTTTTAGCCACAAAATCCTTTTCTCCACAATTTTCTGTGAAACCGGATCTTTCTTACTCTCGAGCCGCAAAGAACGAGCTTCGCTCGTTTGGTGATTTTCGCCGGCTGCGCCGTCGCTTGCTTTGATTTTCTTTCGTCGCCTATCCGGCGGGGAGTTCTTTTGTCTGGCAACAAAAGAACCAAAAATGCCTTGCGGCTGAACCAAAAACGCGACCTGACATCCCCAAAAATTCGGAAATGAAAAAAACTCGCCGGAAACTGCTTTTTCGCCGGAAACTCTTTTCTGGCTCAAACAGTTTTTCATTTCAGCGAATTTTCGTGACGTCAGGTGCCCGCGTTTTGTGCTTAGGCCGCGACTAAGCGGAAAGTGTCTATTGACATTTTCCTCCGCTGTCGCTTTGGAAAAATGTGTCTCCGAAACACCTTGCTTGTTCAATAGCCGGAATCGTTTCCATAACGTCGTCGCCGGAAACTTTCGGTGTTAAAGCCTGTGCACCTTACAACTTTTTTTGTTGAGATTAGTGGGCGATGAAGCTTGGGAGTTCGCTGTTTGAAAAGCCGTGAGATACAACGTGTGGCAAAACCGACTGCCATGCTCTGGCTTCGGCTCCGCAGGTCTGACCCAAATTCAGATTATTCGACGTCATAGTCCCAAAACTCTTCCCATCTAACCACCGCAAAACCCTGATCGGTAATTGTTGCGACCGCCGAATCGAGATTGTAGCCCGGTGCGAATCCGTACGTGGATTCGACAAAGAAATCGTCGGTTTCGAGGTTTGTCGTTGTTTTGAAAATGCGCGAAAAATTAGGTGTGTCGGCGTGCGCGACATATTCTGTCCATATTGTCTTGAGGATGTTGAATCCGGCGTCAAAATCTTGTTTGTTTATATCTACTTCATCGGGAAATTTCGGACCCTTTTTTTTGAGCGATCTGTCGTAGATGAAGAATGGCGAATCGGAAACGGTTTTGGAAAAGTTGTAGACCGACATTCCGTACCTTTCAAAGAATTCCGACAGGTAAAAAACCAATATTGCCGGTCTATCGTCGTCTTGCGCGGGCTGCAATTGCCATTCGCCCTCGTCGCCGATTCTGTAGTGCGCTCTTCTACTAAATTTCAGCGTGTTTTCGGGAAGTGCAAAATCGGTGTCGCCCCAAGCTGTTCGCGGTACCGATGGCAAGAACCAGAAGAATTCCGAAAAACCCGAAACGGTCGATTGGAAAACGTCGAAATAAACCGGGCTACTGTTGTTCATGCCCAGATAGAAGATAAATCCTTTAAGAAAATCGTCGTTCTTCACTTTAAAACGCGTTTTCTCGAACATGAGTTTTTCGACCTCGTGATGGGCGAGCATCTGGAGAATTTTCCCGAACCAACCTTCCTCGTAAACATGGGCTTCGTCGAGGATTCCATTCTTGACTTTTTCGGCAGCTTCCAGATAGATCGCTTTCGCCTCGTTTTTGTTTTCGGCCGATTCCATCTGATCTTTGAATTCTTTTATGTCGAAATAATTCTGCACCAGACTTCCTATGAAAGTCACTATCGTTTGGCATTCCTGCTCGTCGAGTCTGGAAAGCGAAATGACTTCGTCGGTAAAATGCCGATCGCCAAACAACTCGACTTCCTTGCGCGTCAATGCTGCTTCCGCGAAACTATCGATTCCCGCATTTTCCGAAACTCTGGCTTTTATGAACTGGCCGTATCGCTTTTCGGCTTTCGCCCGGAACTCAGAATTGGCTTGCAAGGCTTCAAGTGCTTTTCCGACTTTTGCCTCACTGTGAGATTCGAGAAATTCATAAATGTTCTCGAGTTTGGATGCATCGAGCGCAAGGTCTTCGTTGACCTCATATAATTCGGTAAGCCCCGGAATCGCGGGTGATGTCCTGATGATAGCTTCGTCGGGAGAAACCATGGCGTAAACGAACTTGAGTTTTTCGTCGAGCGCGTGGAAAGCGGCTCTGGCAAAATCAGAGATCGGCGCGCCTGTATATTCCTTGACTTCGCCGTTCCCGTAATAGATTTTCTGCCTTCCTATTACGTCTGGTTTTCCGGTTTTCTTATCCGGAGCGACGTCGGCAAAAATCTCCTTGCGCGTGCCGGGATCGACGATTCCCATCAAATAAAATTTCGTGAGATAAACCAATTCTTCCAGCGTGGCGATCCTGTACGTAAATCCGTTTTCCTTCGACAGCGAAAAAATCACGAAACGCCCCGGTTGTTGGGCAACGGTAATCTCGAACTCGATATCGTTTATGCGCTTGTTTATCTCGTTATTGCGGGTTTCCCGGTCGCTTTTGAGCACTTCTGGGATTGCTTCACGATCCGGTTTTCCGTCGACGATAGCAAAGTAAGATTGGCCGCTTGTACCGCGACCGGTGTAGGACTTTATGTTGTAGGAAAGGTATTCGACACCGGTTGGAAGCGTGTCTTTTATCGTTTCAAAAATGTCGTTCAGTTCTTTTTGGAAATCCATTATCTTTTTGTTTTTGGTCGCACAATTTAGCTATTTGGGATCGTAATGCTTACTCGCTTCGCTTTCAAAAATACTTATTCGTTTTTTGGTTTTTGGGTTGGATGTTTATTCGGTTGCTTTTTGGATAATTGCGTTGGGGAAGATTGTATAATCGTTAGGTTTGGTTTTTTTGTTTTTGAGCTTTTTCCGGCTAACTGGCACTAGCTTTCTTTAAAAAACCGGTTTTTCTGGGTTTAAAACGAGCTTCCTGCGGTCGCTGTTTTAAACTTAGAAAAATTTGGTTTTTTCTGCGAAAGGCTAGTTGCCGTCATCCGGGCTAGGATTGTTGTAAGACGATCTTTTTCTTTTTGATTTTTCCTTTTGTGTTTTTGGAAATTATCTCACTGGCGAAACCTAAATAAATGAGCTACGCTCATTTTGCTTCTTTTCGGCAGCTGCGCTGCCGCAGGCTTTGATTTTCTTTCGTCGCCTGCCAGCGGGGCTTACTTTTACTTCATTGATTTTTATTGTTTTTTAAAGGATTCAGTGAACCTCGTTCCTCGG
>NZ_SEBR01000029.1 GCF_004295795.1 Flavobacterium sp.
CCTGCCAGCGGGGCTTACTTTTGCCTCGCCGCAAAAGTAACAAAAAGGCTCGCGGCACGACCGATTTTGGCGACCTGACAGCCTTGGAAATTCGGGAATTAAAGGAACTCGCGGGAAGCTTTTCTCGAAACGACTTTTTCTTTGGTCGCTCAAACAGCCTTTAATTCCGCGAATTTCCAAGACGTCAGGTGCCCGCCAAAACGCTCAAATGCCGGACTAATCGGAAAGTGTCTATTGACATTTTTCCTCCGCTTTCGCTATGGAAAAATGTGTCTCCGTAACACCTTTTTTCCTCAGTCGCAAATATCGTTTCCATAACGTCGTCGCCGGAAACTTCTGGCGTTGAGAGCCCGCGCTCCGAAACATCCGAGAACCTTCGAAAGTCCATTGGAAGCCGCATTTGCCTAAGACCTAACAAATCTCTGAGATTTGTTAGGTCTGGCCGAAGTTCGGAGAAAAAACCGGGAGTTGGTTACAGATTTTCTGTAGAAAATGTTAAAGGTTTTTGATCCGAAGGGTTGTTTTGTGCCAACGTAAATCCAAGATTCCCAACCAAAGCTAACCGATTGTCACCGTCAAAGACACACCCGTTTTTCGCTACGGAGCCAACCGAGAAGTTCTCGCAAACAAAAAAATTCCTGCGGAGCCAATTTTTAGCGCAGCGAAGCAAGCTAAAAAGCAAATGAACACTTCCAATTAGTCCGCGGCCTAAGCACAAAACGCGGGCACCTGACGTCTTGAAATTTGGTAAAAAAGAGGCGTCAACGGTTCAGTGAATTGTTCGCCTCTTTTCCAAATTTCAAGGCTGTCAGGTCGCGTTTTTGGTTCGAGCCGCAAGGCATTTTTGCTTCTTTTGTTGCCAGACAAAAGAAGTCCCCGCCGGACAGGCGACGAACGAAATTCAAAGCACGCGACGGCGCAGCCGTCGAAAAAACACGGCAGCGCAGCTGCCGCAAACGCACGACGGCGCAGCCGGCGAAAAAACAAAAAAAAAGAAGAAAAATCCCTACTTTGCAATCAAAACCACCCCTTGACCAATTTCAAAGTAAAACGCTACAAACCCGACGATTCCAAAATTTGGAGCGACTTCATCCGCAAGTCGAAAAACGGAACGTTTTTGTTTGAACGTGGTTTTATGGACTATCACGCGGACAGATTCCCAGACTTTTCCCTGTTGGTATACGACAAAAACCAACTTTTGGCGGTTTTTCCAGCAAACCAAAAAGAAAACCTCGTCCAATCGCATTGGGGATTGACCTACGGCGGACTTGTCTACGACGAAAAAACCAAACTCAAGGAAGTGATTTTTGCGTTGGAAGCCATTCTCGAATTCTTGTCACGAAACGGAATCGAACGCCTGCAAATCAAGACGATTCCAACGATCTATCACAAATTTCCGTCAGATGAGATGCTTTATGCCTTGTTCAACGCCGACGCCAAGTTGATTCGACGCGACTCTTTGTCGGTTATCGATCTTGGCCAGCCGTTTTGCATCTCAAAAACCCGACGCGAAAGCATCCGACGCGGTCAAAAAAACAACCTCGAAATTCGCGAGGAAGCCAATTTCAGACTGTTCTGGGAAGAGATCCTGATTCCAAATCTTGACGCGAAACATCAGATAAAACCCGTGCATTCACTGTCGGAGATCGAACTTTTACATTCGCGTTTTCCGGAAAACATCCGCCATTTCAATGTTTATGCAGATGGAAAAATCGTGGCCGGAACTACGGTTTTCGTCACCGACACAGTTGCGCATCCGCAATATATTTCAGGCAATCCGCAAAAAAACGAACTCGGTTCTCTCGATTTCCTGTACCATTTCCTGATAACCGACGTTTTCAAGGACAAGAAGTATTTCGACTTTGGAATTTCGAACGAAAATCAAGGCACGAAACTCAACGAAGGCCTTGTTTTCTGGAAAGAAAGTTTCGGCGCGGGCACGATCACGCAGGATTTTTACGAAGTCGAAACGGCAAGTTTCCGGTTGCTTCAAAACGTATTGCTATGATAAAATTTCTCGATCTGCAAAAAATCAACGACAGGCATCGCGTTGAATTCCGAGCGAAACTCGACGGCATTCTCGACAAAGGCTGGTTGATTTTGGGAGACGAAACCAAGCGGTTCGAACAGGATTTTGCGGCGTATTGCGGCACGCGCCATTGCATCGGAGTCGGCAACGGATTAGACGCGCTGGTGTTGATTTTCCGCGCATTCCTCGAACTTGGAAAATTGAATCCTGGAGACGAAATCATCGTTCCGGCCAACACATTCATCGCTTCGATGCTGGCAATCGAGCAAGCCGGATTGAAAACGGTTTTGGTCGAACCAGAGCTCGATTCGTTCAATCTCGACGCATCCGAAGTAGAAAAAAACATCAACCCGAACACCAAAGCCATTCTCGCGGTCCATCTTTACGGACAATTGGCGAACATGCAAAAATTGTCCGAAATCGCCCAAAAACACGATCTGCTTGTGATCGAGGACGCGGCACAGGCACAAGGTGCGAGCCGGAACGGGCAAAAAGCCGGAAGTTTTGGACACGCGTCGGCATTTTCGTTCTATCCCGCGAAAAACCTCGGCGCTCTGGGCGATGCGGGCGCGATTACGACAAACGACGACAAACTTTCGGATGCCATTTTCAGACTCCGGAATTATGGATCGGACAAAAAATACATCCACCAAACCAAAGGCGTGAATTCGAGATTGGACGAAATGCAAGCGGCGTTCCTGAACGTGAAATTGCCGATTTTGGATGCCGATAATCAGTCGCGACAGCGAATTGCGAATAGGTACCTGTCTGAAATTTCGAATGCCAAAATTGCGCTTCCAGCTTACTGTCGCGACAACTCCCACGTGTTCCATCTGTTTGTTATCAGAATTGAAAATCGCGAGCGATTGCAAGAATATCTTTCCCAAAAAGGAATCGAGACGCAAATCCATTATCCGGTCGCGCCTCACAAACAGCAAGCGTTCGCAGAATGGAGCCGACTTTCGCTTCCGATAACCGAGAAAATCCACTGTGAAGTACTGAGTTTGCCGATAAGTCCGGTGCTGGACGAAAACGATGTGAGTCAGGTCATTGCGGCTCTAAACGCTTGGTAAATGGGCGTTCCTAAAAAAATAGTACAATCGGGATTGTTGCGTGCCACATCGCTTAACGGCTTGAGTGTGCTCGTCAAGATCGCGATCGGTTTTGCGACTTCCAAGGTGATCGCAGTCTTTCTGGGATCGTCCGGAATGGCGCTGATTGGCAATTTGCGCAACTTTTTGACGTCTCTCGAAGGCGTGTCAACATTGGGCTTGCAAAACGGAATCGTCAAGTATGTGGCCGAAAGCAAATCGTCCCAAAGTGATCTGAAACGTGTGGTTTCTACCGTTTTCCTGACTTTGATTTGCGTCGTGATCGTATGCAGTGCGGCACTTTTCGTTTTCGCGGATTTTTGGGGCCGATGGATTTTTGAGTCCGAGCAATCGTATGCCCAAGTGTTCAGGATTTTCGCGCTCGCACTTCCGTTTTACGCATTTTCGATCGTGCTGATTGCCATTCTGAACGGACTTGGCGATTACAAAAAAGTGATTTGGGCGAACATTTTAGGAAATATTTTGGGGCTCGCGATATCGATTTGGTGCATTGTCGGATATGAACTTTTAGGCGCTTTGGTCGCGATTGTCCTAAGCCCGAGTTTGCTTTTTTTCGTCTCGTTGGCATATCTCAAAAAAGAGGTCAAAATCCTGTCGTTGCTCTCCGTTTCGGCTTTCGATTTGTCGCTGCTCAAAAAACTCGGTTCGTTTTCGTTGATGGCGCTTTTTTCGGCCGTTGTCGTGCCTTTGGTTTACCTGCAAATCCGACAGGAAACCATTGTGGTTTACGGAAAGGACGCGGCCGGACAATGGGAAGCCATGACGCGAATTTCGTCTTATTACATGCTTTTTGTATCGACTTTGGTGTCGGTTTATTTTCTTCCGAAGTTGGTTTTGGCTCGCGATAATCGAAGCGTCAAAACAATTTTTCTCGACTATTTCAAAACCGTGATGCCGCTGTTTTTCGTCGGAACGATCGTTTTGTACCTGCTTCGGGATTTGATCGTGATCCTGCTTTTCACCGATGATTTCTTGCAAGTTGAAAAACTGTTCTTTTTCCAGCTTCTGGGCGACGTTTTCCGGTCGGCTTCGATGATTTTGGGCTGTCTTTTCATCGCGAGAAAAATGACGAAAGCTTTCTTTTTTACCGAAATTCTGTCGCTCGCGGTTTTGTATCTGACAAGCCATTTTTTGCTGTCGGATTATGGGATTTCCGGATTGGTCGCGGCTCACGCCATAACTTACGCGATTTATTTTGTGGTCTTGATCGGATATTTCCGCAAGGTGTTCACGAGTTCCGATGCCTCGTAAACCCAAAAATGATTCGCCTTTTCGATTGGTTTTTGGTTTTTCAGCAGATAATTCGCGTATCGGCTGAAATCGTCCTTGTCGTCTTTAGGATCGAGATACATTTCCCCGTTCACGAATGATTTTTCCAGGAATATATAGTTGGCATCACGCGGTGTCGCTCTCAAAAATGCATCGGTTTCGTTCTTGAGTTCAAACGTCGTAGGCCAGTCGGCGCCAAGCGGATTTCGGTCATCGAACAAATAGTAAGCCTGTGGCAAACTCGGAGCGACGACGTATTTTCCGGCATATTTGTGACGCAAATCCTTCAATTCGGACAATTTCTCCAAGTTGACTCGAGAGGAAATCACCCAAGCCAATTTAGGGCTAACCGAACCTAAATCGTATTCGAGTTTCGAGAAATCAGATTCGCGGTAGCGCGAGAAATTCCCGATTAGCAAAAAGGCGCAAATAGGTGCGCAACTCATCAAATACAAACGTTTCACGTGATGTTGACCAATGTCGTCGAACATCAGGACCAAATACGAAAATGCCAGCGCATGCACGAACAGGACCGGAAACGGAAAACCTTTGCTCAAGCCCGCGCACCAAGCGATTCCAACCAAAGTCGCCAACGGGAAATAACGGGCTATGCGTGGCTTTCTCCACTTCGTTTTTCTCCAGAAAGCGATTTTTACCGCGATCAGCAAGACCGTAGCCGAAGTCGCAAATCCAAAAACGGGAATCGCAACGAAAGCAGATAAAAAAGTGGCAAAAGAAAACCATTTCAAAACCGAAATCATTGACGGGAAGCGGTTTCCGGAGTTCACGAAAGCGAAAATCACAGACATCAAAAAAAGCGCAAGCCACACGAATTTGGTCTGGAACACATTCAGATAGGCGAGAAGTCCCAAATCAATGAAGTCGCGCGAATTCCCGGTTCCTGCGATTTGGGATATAAAGTCCGGCAAAGACGAAATCGAGACGAAATATCCGATGAAAAAAGCCGAAAACAGTCCGAGGAAAGTTGTGAACCAAAGCGCTTTTTTCCATCCGAAACACAAGAAAATCCAAATGGCGAAAAAGATCGGGACAAAGTAGAAAGATTGTTTCGTTCCCGCCGAAATTACACACAAAAAAGCGGTCAAAGCCAACGTTGGAAGCTTTGGGAGTTTTGTCCGCGAAAGCGTGAAAAAAGCGGCCGAGGCGAACAGGATCCCGTCGACCGTAAACCAAGGATCAGGATAGATCGCGCCTGTCGACAGGATGAATCCGACGAGCATCGCGCCCCATTTCGAGATTCGGAAACGCTTCAGGTTGTAAAGTTTGTCCAGTCCGTCGACCACGAAATAAACCTGCAAGGCAAAAAGCAGATATCCGATGGCGCGAGTGACGTAAACCTGGCCATAATCGGGTAAAATTGACATGATCCATCCGTGGAAATAAGCCGTGACAGGCGGACGCACGCTCAAAAAATCGGCGAAAGCCCGCTCTCCGTTTGCCACGCGCCAACTTTGTGCCGTGACGAATCCGGTGTCCCAATTCTCGAATCCGAAGCGGGCGAAAAAAAGGCAATAGCACGACACGGCGGCAAAAAACGCGAGACGATACAACTTGGCGGCTTGGCTCATGGATAAGTTTCTCGTCCAAATATATCGAATCGCTCCAAAAGGTTCGGGAAAAAGTGTAGTTTTGGAAACCCGAAAAAAACCGCGTGGAACCCAAAAAAGCCATCATAATCGGAGGCGGACCGGCCGGACTGACCGCCGCATACGAACTGCTAAAACACACCGAAATCGTTCCGATCGTGCTCGAAATGAGCGAGTATTGGGGCGGAATTTCGCGAACCGTCGATTACAAAGGCAACAAGATCGACATTGGCGGCCACCGTTTTTTTTCGAAATCGGATGTCGTGATGCAATGGTGGAACGGGATTTTGCCGATCTACTCTGAAAATTCCGACGTAAAACTGACTTACAGGAACGCGACTACAAATGTAAAGATAGCCGCGAATGCCGAAGCTGCGGGCGACAAGGTCATGCTTGTGCGCAAACGCAAATCGCGTATTTTCTTCAACCACAAATTTTTCGATTACCCCATTTCGTTGACGCCGAAAACCGTTGCCAAAATCGGGTATTTCAATACTTTCCTGATCGGAGTCAGCTATCTCAAATCGGTGGTTTTTCCTATAAAAGATACGAAAACGCTGGATGAGTTTTTCATCAGCCGATTCGGGAAACGGCTGTACGAGATGTTTTTCAAGGATTATACCGAGAAAGTCTGGGGCATTCCGTGTTCGCAAATTTCGGCCGAATGGGGCGCGCAACGCATCAAAGGTCTCTCGATAAGGAAGACGATCGCGCATTATTTGCGTGGCATTTTCGGCAAAGGCAACGACGTGAACCAAAAAAACACCGAAACTTCGCTGATCGAATATTTCCTGTATCCGAAATTCGGGCCCGGGCAACTTTGGGAAGAAGTCGCCGAAATCGTTTCGGGAAAAGGCGCGCAATTGCGTCAGGACTCGAAAGTCGTCGGTTTGAAAACAGATGGAAATTCGGTGAAATCGGTATCGGTCAAAAATCTCAAAACGGGCGAAATCGACGAAATTCACGGCGATTATGTGATTTCGACAATGCCCGTGAAAGAACTTATCGCGAATCTGCAAGCCGATATTCCTAAAAATGTCTCCGAAATCGCCAGCGGCCTTTTGTACAGGGATTTCATCACCGTCGGATTACTGCTGAAAAACATCAATTTCGAGCTCGAAGACAACTGGATCTACATTCAGGAACCCTATGTGAAGGTCGGCAGATTGCAGGTTTTCAACAATTGGAGTCCGTTTTTGGTCAAAGAAAAAGATACGACTTGGGTCGGACTGGAATATTTCTGCAATGAAAACGACGCGATCTGGGAGAAATCCGAAAAGGAAATGGCCGAACTTGCCATTGCCGAAATGATCGAGCTCGGATTCATCTCAAAACCCGAAGATGTACTCGATTCGACCGTAATAAAAATGCCAAAAACGTATCCGGCCTACTTCGGATCATACGAAAGATTCGACGAAATCAAGTCTTTCGTGAACCAATTCGACAATCTGTTTTTGGTAGGAAGAAACGGCATGCACAAATACAACAATCAGGACCATTCGATGTTGACCGCGATTCAGGCGGTCCAGAATATCAAGAATGGCGTTTTGGACAAGGAGAATATCTGGTCGATCAATACCGAGCAGGAATATCATGAGGAGAAATAGCGCTTGGAAATTTCAAATTCCAAATTCCAAAATCCAAATTCCAATTCCGATAGCTATCGGGACAAATCCCAGAATTTAGCTTCGTGGATTGCCTAAATGGAAAAACGAGAAGCTCGGATTTTTACGACGTTTTCCAGTAATCGAGATAACGTTGGGCAATCGATTTGTAGTCGTGGTCGCGTTCGATGAAGGCTCGCGCGCGTTCTCCCAAAGCCGCGATTTTCCATGGATTTTCAATGAATTCGCACAGTTGTTCGGCGATTTTTTCGGCGTCGGGCAAAGCGTTTATCGCGACTCTTTCCGATAATTTGTAGTGCGAATAAAACTCCGATTCCGCGCCCGTGAAAACCACTTTTCCTCTCGCCATCGCTTCCAAAGCATTATAACCCTGATCGAACGCAAACACTTGATCCAGCACGATATGCGCTTTTTTCAAATGTTCGATGTATTCGGAATAAGGCAAACTGTTCACGGTTTCGATCGCGACTTTATCGCCGAATTTGGCTTTCACGATCTCTAGCGCTTTATCGAAATATTTCCCGCCTTTTTTGACCGAACTGTATTTGTTCGCCCCGTAAAAAATGGTGATGGGATAATTGGCCGATAAGGGTTTGAACGCGATTTTGTCCGTGTTTACGGGATTTGGGATCAAGGTCGTATCGATTCCGGCTTCGTCCAGAACGAGTTTGTAATCAAGGTCAGACGTGAGCAAACCCGAGACATTTTGGGAGACGAATTCGTAAAGTTTCCGATATTTCTCCGAAGTGTATTTCAGCGTGTAGCGATAGTAAGGCTCTAGATTTTTATCCCTGAAATACGGCGTCATCACAGAATAACGCTGCTTGTTTTGGAGCAATTCGTCGATTACGGGCGTTTCGTCACCGCAAATCAGCAGGAACGATTTTTTGTTTTGGGCGAACAGTTTTTTGTAAAGCTCGATTTCGAGTTTCGGAAACGTTTCGATCGCGTCGGAGTTGATCAATTGCACGACATCGTAACCTTTCAATTCCGGAAGCAATTTCTTGAAACGACGGCCTTTTTCAAAGCTTTCCAGCGCGAATCCGAAGCATTTGGTGGTGATTTTGGACACGAATCCGAGAAAAACCGAACCGCCGACCGTTTTTGCCGCAATCGACAAATCGACGGGAAAATTCTTGAAATCGTCTCCGCTTCCAACCAAAGTGACCTCGTGGCCAAGCGCGAGAAGCCCTTCTTTGAGCGAATTGTGCAACCTGCTGAATTCTCCTACGAGCAGTATCCTCATAAATTGGATTATATTTGTTCAAATGTAAGTAAACTCGTGCATGCGGTCACTCAAAATTTGCCTTGTCGGAAACAGTTTGTCGTTTGGCGGAGCCGATAAAATCCACGCGGTATTGTCGAATTATCTGGCTTCGGAAGGTTTTGAAGTGCACAACATCATCTTTATCGACGCGATTTCCTACGACTTTTCGGGCGAAATCCTGAACTTGGGCAAGACATACAAAACCGGAGGCGTTTTTGAGGTTCTGAAGCGTTTCAGGATGATTTCAAAGTATCTCAAAAAACACGAATTTGACTACATAATCGATTTCCGGAGCCATCACAAACCTTTGCGCGAATTCGTTCTGACAAGGCTGATGTCTCGCTATCGCTACATTCCGACGGTTCACAGCTTCAACACCGAATGGTATTTTACCCCAAATGATTTTGTCGCCAAGCGGATTTTTTCCAAAGCACATAAAATCGTATGTGTCGCATCGGAAATTGAATCGAAGGTAAAGTCCGAATACGGCTATCAAAATGTGATGACAATTCCGAATCCTTTGGAAATCGCCAAAATCCAGAAGCTTTCATCCGAAGAGATCGGGCAAGATTCCCGATACATTCTCGCCGCCGGACGAATGGCCGAAGACGACCACAAGCAATTTGCGAAATTGATCGACGCTTTCGCGGATTCGGATCTGCCCAAAAACAACTTCAAGCTCTTGATTCTGGGCGACGGACCGCTTCGGAAACAACTTGAGACTTCGTGTGGAAAACGGAATTTACCCGTGATTTTCAAAGGTTTTGTACAAAATCCCTATCCGTATCTCAAAACAGCAGATTTTGTCGTGCTCACAAGCAAATTCGAGGGTTTGCCGAATATTCTCGCCGAAGCTTTGGCCGTTGGAACACCTGTCGTATCTTTCGACTGCAAATCGGGTCCGCGCGAGTTGATTGCGCACAAACAAAACGGTCTGCTCGTGCCAAACCAAAATTGGGACGAATTCGTGAAAAGCCTGAACCTGATATCTGAAAACAACGAATTGCGTCACTACTGCGCCTCGAACGCCGAAGCCAGTATCCGGAAATTCGAGGTTTCGAGCATCGGACAAATCTGGAAAGAATTACTCAAATGAACATCGAACTCATACAAATTCCCGTCATAGAAGACTTTCGCGGCAACATCGGCGTGGTCGAAAAAGACACGATTCCATTCGAAATCAAGCGCGTCTATTACCTGTTCGACGTGCCAAGCAGCGCCTCGAGAGGCGGACACGCACACAAGGAACAATCGGCCTTGCTCGTGCCGCTTTCGGGAAGTTTCGACGTTGTTTTACACGACGGAAAGCAAAGTAAAACCGTAACCTTGAACAAGCCTGACAAAGGTCTTCTGATTCCTAGAAATACTTGGCGCGAACTTGAGAATTTCTCGTCCGGAGCGGTTTGTATGGTGATTTCCTCGGGTGAATTCGACGAGGACGACTACATTCGCGATTTCGACGATTTCCGAAACGCCAATCAGTGATAAGCCGAAACTTCGACGTTTTTCGATTCGAGGAATTTCTTGAAACGGTAAAGCGAGCGCAAGGCGAAAGTTGGCGAAGCGAGCAAAAGTTTTGTTTTGGCCGATAGGTTTTCAGGCGCGATTGCACGTCTGTAAAAATCGAATCTTTTGTCGCCGGCGAGTTTCATCTTCAACGCAAATTCCGATCGGTACAAGTCCAGGAAACGCTTGAGTGATTTGTTGTTTTTTTCTTCGGATGAAAATTTGTCGAGTAGTGCGAACGCCCGGTTTTTTGTCTGCGTAAGCGACATTCTGTTATCGGCCGACAAATTGTGGAAAGCCGAAATTCCGGAGTCGAAAGCGACCGGATGTTTCAAAGCGATCCGAATCCACAAATCGAGATCTTCGCCCGCACCAAGCGTGATGTTTTCGTCGAAATTTCCCACTTCATCCAAAACCTTTTTCGCAACCGCGACCGCCGAAGTCCACGCAATCCTGTCCAGGTAACTCGAATGGAAAAAATCAGGGACGATGCCGCGCCACGGGAATTTGGGCAAACCGATGAATTCAGGCACGCGATTTCTGGTTTCCGAATAAAATCGGACGTAATTCACGCAATACAATCCGGCTTGACCGAAGTCGCGGTAAAGATCGAAAAGTTGTTGTAAGTGCTGCGGTTTCCACCAATCGTCGGCATCCAAAAAAGCAATAAGTTCACCTTTCGCCCGTGAAATCCCAAAATTTCTGGCTGCCGAAACACCGCGATTTTGGGTCTTGAAATAGCGGATACGAAAATCGTCCAACGACAAAACCTCAGATTCGCTTTCGTCGGTCGAACCATCGTTGACGACAAGGAGTTCGAAATCGTCGAAAGTTTGCGCCAACGCCGATTCCAACGTCTTTCGAATGTGGCGTTCCTTGTTGAAAAGCGGTATGATTACGGATATTTTCGGCATCAGTCGGGAATCGAGCAAAGATAACCGATTCTATAAACGTCATACCAGAACAGCGAAGGTTTGGATTTCGAGATTTCCTTGAGAATTGATTTCCGTGTCAAGTTGAAGAAATTCCGCACGAAAAAATCGAGTCGTGACTTTTTGAGGAATTCGTAATAGCGGCCCATTTTTACATAATCGGATGAAATTTTCCGTTCAGACAAAAGCAATTTCAAAGCCAAAAGCGACTCGTGTTCCTTTTTCAACATTATCTCAAAACTGTCGAGTCCGAGGTGGAAAACCGGATTTTCAATATGGGAAACCGCAAGTCCGTATTGTTTCATCTGATAGGAAAAAACCGTATCCTCGTGCCTTAAATTGGGCAAAGTCTCGTCGAATTTTACCTGTTCGAAAAGCGTCTTCGGGATCGCGAAATTCAACGACAAAAAGGCCAGATAAGGATTTTTGCTGCGATTTTCAGCCGAAAGGGCTTCCCGACTTTTGCCGTAAGTCCAACGCAGAATCTTGTCCGGAGAAGGTTTTTCGTTCGAATAACGGATGCCGCCGTTTATCGCTTTTTCGCCTTTTTTGATTTCCGAAAGATAGTTTCCGATGAAGTTTTGGGTTGTCGGAAACGTATCCGCATCCAGAAACAACAACCAGTCAAACCTGGCTTTTTTGGCGAGTAAATTCCTGATTTTGCTGCGTCCGATGTTTTGCGAAAGCATCTCGTACGAGCAATTTGTAAGCGAATTGATGCGACTGTTCTCCGAAATGAATCCGCCTGAAGCATCGTCCACGACCAAAATCTCGAAATCGATTTGCGCCAGCACGCATTGTCGGTTGACTTCGGCCACCAACGCAAAAATGTTGTAGTTATATGTAGGAATCAGTATGGAGAGCATGAACAATTACCGTATACGAATGATTATACTGAAACGCTGGTCGTCGCGCGCGATTGCTCAGGCACTTTGGCACTCAAGTACTCAGGCACTTTTTATACCGTTCGCTGTACAACTTCGAAAAGTGTATTGTTGTCACACTTGAGCGTTTTCGACGGAAATTTGAGCAACAATGCATAATCGTGAGTGGCCATGATGACGGCTTTCCCGTTCGCGTTGATTTTTCGCAAAACTTCCATGACCTCGACAGACGTTTGCGGATCGAGATTTCCGGTGGGTTCATCGGCCAGAATCAACTCCGGATCGTTGAGCAAGGCTCTCGCAATCGCAATACGCTGTTGCTCGCCACCCGAAATCTGGTGCGGCATTTTGTTGGCCTTGGCGCGCATCCCAACGCGATCCAATACTTCGTCGATCTTGTCCTGCATTTCGCGTTTGTCCTTCCATCCGGTGGCGCCGAGCACGAAAATCATGTTCTCGTTGATCGAACGGTCGGGCAGAAGTTTGAAATCCTGAAAAACGATCCCGATTTTTCGTCTCAGGAACGGAATCTGTGACTGCTTGAGCTTGGCCAGATCGAAATCGACGATGCTCGCCGCGCCTTCCTTCAAAGGCAAATCGCCGTAAAGCGTCTTCATGAACGAGCTTTTTCCTGTTCCGGTTTTTCCGATGATGTAAATGAATTCGCCTTCATTGACCTCGAGATTCACGTTTGACAATACGACGCGATCGTCCTGGAAAATGGTGACGTTTTGAAGGGAAACGATTGGTTCTGGCATGGAATGGAATTGTTTGACGGTAAAAGTAAAGGTGAAATGTCCAAATTCCAAATTCCGAATTCCAAAATCTTGGACGATAAGTGAAATCAGTTGGAATGATTTGCTTTTTTGTACTTTAAAATGGTTCCTTGCTTTTGCTTCTGCTACTACTGCTACTACTGCTGCTACTACTGCTGCTGCTACTGCTACTGCTACTGCTACTGCTACTGCTACTGCCACCGCCACTGCTTCTGCTACTGCCACCGCCACTGCTTCCACCACCAAAATCAACAACCTTCATTTAACAAAAACTACAGATTATCTGTAAACGACATATTTTGGGATTTCCGAACTTTGCCAATACGGGGAAAGGGCGATGCGTCCCTACGAAAAAATCGCGAGATCGAATTACAGAAAATCTGTAAAAAATCTTAAAAGTTGCCATCGAGAAAATACTGATTGGAAAATTTAAGTTCCGATTGGAAGCGGTTCAGTCGAGGATAAGCGAAGTATGACGGTATGGATTCGAGTTCAGTCTCGAAAGCAATCGAAGAATTGGGATTTGGGATTTGAATTTTGGAATTTGTCCCAATAGCTATTGGGAGTGGAATTTTCCTCTTCGCCTGTATTTTCAAGCCTTGCAAAAACTTCCCAACAATCGTATGTTAAAAAAAATGTTCATAATAAAACCAAAACGGCACCCGTTATAACTGTGTCAAGGCGTTATTTTTGATATTTAAACCCATGCGAAATGCGTAAAAGAACCCGTATTGCCGCTTTGCTTTTCTTTGGCGGAACCGCTTTTGTTTCGGCCCAGAAAACAGAGATTTACACACACGAACTCAAAGATTTCGACCGCGCGGTAGAGCTTTACAAGGACAACCAATACCAATCTGCCCAAATCATCTTCGACAAGGTCAAGGACGACTCGAACAATTCGAACGTCAAGGCCGATTGTGCTTATTACAGCGCCAATTGTGCGATCCGTCTCGAACAGCCTAACGCCGACGAGAAAATGGAAGCCTTTGTCGAGGACTATCCAACGAGCACCAAGCAAAACCAGGCTTACATCGAGGTGGCGCATTACTATTTCGAGCAAGGGAAATATCCTCAGGCTTTGCAATGGTTCGACAAGGTTGACGAGAATTCGCTTTCAAACGACGAGCGCGAGAAATTCGTGTTTCAGAAAGGCTACGCGTTTTTCAGTGCGGGCAAAAAGAAGGAAGCCACAGATTACTTCAAACAAGTCCTGAATTCCAAGGAATACGGTTCGCAAGCCAAGTACTACATGGGATTTTTGGCCTACGACGCTGACGATTACAAGGAAGCGAGCAAGTATTTCGACGAAGTGTCGGGCGAAGAAAAATACAAGGAGAAGCTTTCGTATTTCGAAGCCGATATGAATTTCAAGCTCGGAAAGTTCGAAACGGCGATAAAATCGGGTGAAAAAGCGATGGCGAAATCGAACGCGATCGAGAAATCCGAACTTAATAAAATCATCGGGGAAAGTTACTTCAACCTCAAACAATACGACAAGGCAATTCCGTATCTCAAAGAATATCGCGGAAAAAAAGGCAAGTGGAGCAATACCGATTTCTATCAGCTCGGTTACGCTTACTACAAGCAAGGCGACTATCAAAATGCAATTGCCCAGTTCAACAAGATTGTCGGCGGAAACGATTCGGTTGCCCAAAACGCCTACTATCACTTGGGTGAAAGTTACCTCAAAACCGACTTGAAGCAACAGGCTTTGAACGCTTTCAAGAATGCATCCGAAATGCAATACGATGCCAAGATCGCCGAAGATGCGAGCCTGAATTATGCCAAGTTGAGCTATGAAATCGGAAACTCGTATCAGCCCGTTCCCGATGTCTTGGCGGGTTTTCTGCAAAAATATCCGAACAACGCCGGTAAAGCCGAAGTCGAAGGTTTGCTGATCAATTCCTACATCACGTCCAAAAACTACGCGGGTGCGCTCGAATTGCTCGAGAAAAACAAGACCGCCAACCGGGAAGCTTACCAAAAAGTGACATTTTACCGCGGACTCGAATTGTATCAGGACGGAAATTACCGCGAAGCCTTGACGATGTTCAACAAGTCGATAGCCGAACCCAGAAACCGCCATTTTACGGCGCGTGCCACGTTCTGGAAAGCAGAATCGGAATACACGTTGGACAATTTCAGCGACGCGCTTTTGAGCTTCAAGCAATTCGACCAATTCGCCGAAGCCAAAAGCACGAACGAATACAAGAACTACAATTACAACTTGGCCTACGCTTACTTCAAGCTCAAGGAATACGACAATGCCGGAGACAATTTCGACAAATATATCGCGGCCCACAAAGACGACAAAATCCGCCTCAACGACGCTTATCTGCGACTTGGCGACTGCCGTTTCGTGACCGCAAAATATTGGCCGGCGATGGAAGCTTACAACAAAGCCATCGACATGAAAGGTGTCGACGCCGATTACGCGGCTTTCCAAAAGGCGATTTCCTACGGATTCGTGCAGCGGAACGACAAAAAGATCGAAGATTTGACCAAATTCATCTCGACCTTCCCGAAATCGCAATACCGCGACGACGCTTTGTTCGAGCTCGGAAACGTCTATGTGGTCGAGAAGAAAACAGATCTCGCGAATCAGACCTACGACAAACTCGTATCGGACTACAAAAACAGTTCTTACGCTCCAAAAGCGTTGCTGCGACAAGGTTTGAATTACTACAATGCCGAGAACGATACGCAGGCTTTGGCGAAGTTCAAGGCAATCGCCTCAGATTTTCCGAATACGCCAGAGGCAAAAGAAGCGGTAGCGACGGCGAGAATCATTTATGTCGACAACGGAAAAGTCGATGAATACGCAACTTGGGTACGAACGCTGGGATTCGTCGAAATCACCGATGCCGAACTCGAGAAAGATACTTACGAAGCGGCCGAAAAGCAATATCAGCAAAACAACACGAAAGCCGCGATTTCGGGATTTTCGGGTTATGTGGCGAAATTCCCACAAGGCCCGAATGCGCTCAAGGCGAATTTTTACCTGGCGCAGCTTTATTATAAGGACGGTTTGATGGACAACGCGGCGTCGGCTTACGAAGCGGTAGTTGCCAAGCCAAGGAGCGAATTCACGGAACAATCGTTGGCGCGTCTGGCCGAAATCTATCTCAAGAAGACCGATGCTGCCAAGACGACCGCGGTTTTGAAGCGATTGGAAACCGAAGCCGAATATCCGCAAAACGTGACTTTCGCCCAGGCCAACCTCATGAAAACCTATTACGAGCAAAAGGATTATCCGAACGCCGTGATTTACGCCGACAAGGTTTTGGCGAATCCGAAAATGGACGACAAAGTCAAGTCTGACGCACAAATTATCGTGGCGCGTTCGGCTTGGAATTCTGGTGATGAGGCAAAAGCGAGAACGGCTTACGCCAAATTGCAGACCATCGCGAAAGGTGAATTGGCAGCCGAAGCTTTGTACTATGATGCTTATTTCAAGAACAAGGACGGCAAATTCGAGGCTTCGAACACGGTCGTCCAGAAATTGGCCAAAGATTATTCGGGATACAAATTCTTCGGAGCCAAAGGATTGTTGGTAATGGCCAAGAACTTCTACGGGCTCAAAGACAGTTTCCAGGCGACATACATTCTCGAGAGCGTGATCAAGAACTTCACGGCTTATCCCGAAGTGGTCGAGGAAGCTAAATCCGAATTGGCGAAGATCAAGGCATCCGAATCACAAACGAATTCGTCGATTACCGAATAAGCCCAAAGCAATAGAAAGATTAGAAATGAGACGGAAGTGTCTGTCAAAATCTGAAATATAAATGAAATTCAAAATCCAGAATATACTCGTATTGCTTTGCATCGGAACTGCTTCGACGGTTTTCGGACAAAAGAAAAACGAAGACATAGGAACCGAGGTCGTAAACGTCGTAAAACCTTACACGCCGACGATTTCGGACGCTTTCAAGGTCAAGGAAACGCCACAGCTCGAAGATTCTGTGACAACGAAAAAAGAAATCATCAAGTACAACATTTTCTCTTTTCCGGTCGCCTCGACCTTTACGCCTTCAAAAGGACGTGCGGCCGCTGTCGACAAGACGCCGCGCCCGAGATTGTTCCAGAATTACGCGACTTTGGGCGTTGGGAATTACTTGAATCTGATAGGCGAATTGTATGTGGTCCAGGAAGTGGGCGACAACGGATTCGTGGGTGGTTCTTTCCGTCATTTCTCATCGCGGGGCGGAATCAAGGAAGCGGTTCTCGACGACAAATTCTCGAACACGGCACTCGATTTGACTTACGGAAGCAACGTCGACAATCTTTCGTTCAACATCGACGCGGGTTACCAGCATCAAATCTACAATTGGTACGGCCTTTACGTGGACGAACCGTTTTTTGACACGAATTTGTTCAATTCCATCGATCCGCAGCAAACTTATCACAACGCTTACGTGGGCGGACGTCTCGAAATGACCGAAAGTTTTTTCAAAGGCGCGACCTTGAAATACAACCGATTTTGGGACGCTTACGATTCGGCTGAAAACCGATTCATTTTCAAGCCGCAATTTGATTTTGACATTGCGGAAACTTCCGTAAAGACAGATCTTATAGTCGATTATGTCGGAGGCGAATTCGACAGACCTTATTTGGGTGGCGTGACCGATGCATCTTTGAAGTATGGATTCGCGAACTTCGGAATCCATCCGAGTTTTGTCGTGAACCGTGACGAGTGGACTGTGAACATTGGAGCGGCGGCGTTCTACAGCATGAATACCGAACAAAGCGAAGGCAAGTTTTTCGTCTATCCCGAAGTCACGGCCACGTTCAAGGTCGTAGGCGATCTTATGGTTTTATATTTGGGCGCAGAAGGCGGACTCGACCAAAATTCGTATCGCGATTTCACGAACGTCAACCCTTTTGTTTCCCCAACTTTGGCGATCGCGCCGACCAACCGTCAATTCGAGTTTTACGGAGGTTTGAAAGGCAAATTGGCAAACAGCGTGAGTTACAACGTGCGCGGTTTTTTCAAAAGCGAAAAAGACAAAGCGATGTTCTTGCTTAACAGATTCCCGGCTGCGGACGGAAATCCTGATTTGGGCGGATACGAGTATGGGAACTCTTTCGGGCTTGTGTACGACAATGTGAAAACCATCGGAGGTTACGGGGAAATCATCGCCGATTTCTCGAAAAACGTTTCCCTCGGATTGAACGCTACATTCCAGACGTACGACACGGAATTTTCAGAAGAAGCCTGGAACTTGCCGCAAGTCAGGGTAGGAGCGAACCTCGACGTCGACATTACCAAAAAATGGTACGCCGGAGCCGATGTTTTCTACGTCGGAGAGAGAAAAGACGTTTTGAATTTCACCGAAGTCCTGGGCGGAACTACCGAAATCGCAACGCTGAAAGGGTATTTCGACGCGAACGCCCACGTAGGTTACCAACACAACGAACGCCTAAGCGGATTCCTCAAGCTGAACAACATCGCCAACCAGAAATACGAAAAGTGGCTGAACACGCCAGTTCAAGGCTTTCAGGTGATGCTTGGAGCGAACTACAAATTTGATTTCTAAAAGCCAAAAGCTTTTGTAAACAGTAATGATATTGGGTCGGAAAGAATCGCTTTCCGGCCCATTTTTCTTAAAAAACACCTTCCGGAATTGGCACTTAAAGAAAAGATTTACGAACGGTATCAGCAACTTGTATTTGACAAGATCGACGCGTTTCGCGACATGATTTCCGCCTTGAGCGAAGACGCTCAAAACGACGCCAAGAGTTCGGCCGGCGACAAGCACGAGACGGCTTTGTCGATGATGCATCTGGAGCAGGAAAAACTCAATATCAAACTCGCCGAATGTCTCGACCAGAAAGCGGTTTTGGACAAGATCGATCCGAAAGCGAAGAATGACAAAATCGTGCTAGGCAGTTTGGTCGCCGCCAATAAGCTTCACTTGTTCATGAGCGCCGCACTTCCAAAAATCACCATCGACGGAATCAACGTTTTGGCTCTTTCGCCACAATCGCCTTTGGGCAGTGAGCTCATCGGGCGTGTCGTTGGGGATTCGGTGACTGTCAATTCAACTACTTTCCACATCGCTCAAGTACTTTAGCTTCGCCAAAAACCGAGTGATTCGAAGGATAGATCGGAATTTTCGAAAGAAGGAGTAGACGTTGAGACGTCAGCCGAAAAGTACTTTGGCTTGCACATTTCAAGCCGAAAGACCGAAATTTGCGCTCTCTGCTTTAAAAATGTCCGTAAAAAGATATTTTAAGTTAATAATTGAAACCGATTCGGCGGTTTTGGTTTTCCAATTGTAATCACATCCGCATCTTTGCCTTATCAGAATAAAACAAGATAAGTCAAAAGTTTATGTGCGGAATAGTAGCCATCATCGGAAAAGGGAAAGACGAACAACTCGTCAAGCAATTGTCTAAAAGAATGTCGCATCGCGGACCCGATGAAAGCGATATTCACGTCACCGAAAAAGGCCATATCCTTAGTCACGAACGTTTGTCCATCATCGATCTTCACTCGGGCAAACAGCCAATCCAAGGTTGTACGACGGCTTGGATGGTTCACAACGGCGAGATCTACAACCATCAGGAATTGCGCGAAACGGTCTTGACACACCACACTTTTCGCAGCAAATCGGATTCGGAAGTCATCGTGCATCTTTACGAGGAATTCGGATACGATTTCCTTCACCATCTCGACGGCGATTTCGCTTTTGTCGTGATCGACGGGGACGATTTCATTGCCGGACGCGATCCGCTTGGCGTAAAACCGCTTTACTACGGATTGGACGAAAGAGGCCGTGTGTATTTCGCATCCGAAATGAAACCGATCGCCGACCAGTGCAAGACTTTCTCGACTTTTCCTCCAGGACATTATTATACGCCAAAAACAGGTTTCGTAAAATACTACAAACCCGAATACGAAGATTATACGAAGGCAGACAAATCGCTTGATATGGACGCTTTGCGCGAGTCACTTACACAAGCTGTCCAAAAACGCCTTATGAGCGATGTGCCGATTGGTGTTTTGCTTTCGGGCGGACTCGATTCCTCGCTCACGTCGTCGATCGCGGCACGCCTGTTGAAGGAAAAGGGTAAAGACTTGCATTCGTTTTCCATCGGACTCGATCCAAGCGCTCCAGATGCGGCGGCCGCGAGAAAAGTCGCCGATTTCCTCGGAACGAAACACCACGAAATCCACTTCACGATCGAGCAGGGAATCGAGATTCTCGACAAATTGATCTGGCATCTGGAAACTTACGACGTGACTTCGGTGCGCGCCAGTACGCCTATGTATTTCCTGTCCAAAGCGATTACCGAACAAGGTATCAAAGTCGTTTTGTCGGGCGAAGGTGCAGACGAGATTTTCGGCGGATACCTGTATTTCAGGAACGCTCCGTCAGTTGTGGAATTCCAGAAAGAAACTATCGAACGCGTACAGAAACTGTTCACCGCAGATTTGCTTCGCGCCGACAAATCCACGATGGCGCACGGACTCGAGGCCCGCGTTCCATTCCTTGACAAACAATTTCTCGACGTCGCCATGACAATCGAGGCTGGGCAGAAGCAGCCAAAGACCTATGACGGCGTTGAAAAGTATATCCTTCGAAAAGCTTTCGACACTCCGGATCAGCCGTATTTGCCGGCCGAAGTTTTGTGGAGACAGAAGGAACAATTTTCGGACGGAGTCGGTTACAACTGGATCGACACGTTGATCGAATACTGTTCGTCCCAGGTTACGGACGAGCAAATGGAAGCCGCAGAAGAGCGTTTTCCATACAATACGCCAACTTCCAAGGAAGCGTATTTCTACCGCGATATTTTCCACAAGCATTATCCGCAATTGAGCGCGGCACAAACCGTGCGCAAATGGATCCCGAAATGGCAGGAAAACCAAGACCCGAGCGGTAGGGCGAACTCAGCCCACGTCAAAGCCGACGTGGACATCGCAAAACCGGGCATAGCAGTGTAGTTGTTTAGTTGGTTTGTTATATAGTTGTTTGTATTTTTAAAACGCGAGGTAGTAGTTGGCCTCGCGTTTTTTTTTGTTTGATTTTTTCGGATTGGCGGGTTCTCGGATTCTCGGGATTCTCGGATTTCCGATTTTCAGATTTGAGGATGTGAACCTGTTAGGTTTTAGACCTGTCAGGTTTTAAAAGGTGACAGGTTTGTTTTTAGCCTTTGCGGACAAAAAAGTCACGGCATCCGATTTTCAAACCAAAATCCTAACTTTCGGAAAAAAACAAAATGCCGTTAACGCTTTCTTTCCAATTTCACGACCTTCCGCTGCGCCACAAATTCGAGATTTCACGGTACAGCGTCACGATCCAGAAAACGGTTATCGCCATCGTTTCTGACGGACAAATTTCGGGTTACGGCGAAGCCACGGCAAATCCATACTACAATGCTACGCAGCAAAAACTTGGAAAGTCGATTTCAAAAGCGATCCCGATCATCGCTGGCGCGGATGGCGAACATCCCGAAAAACTTTGGCCAAAACTTGAATCGGCTATGTTTGACGACTACTTTGCACTTTGTGCCGTCGACGTGGCCTATTGGGATTATTACGCGAGAAAGCAAAACCGTACGCTTCGCAGTTTTTGGTCGAATGGTTCCGAATCGCTTCCGATGACTTCCTACACCATCGGAATCGCCTCAATCGACGAAATGAAGGCCAAAATCCTCGAATTCCCGTGGCCGATCTACAAAATCAAGCTGGGAACCCAAAACGATAGCGAAATCGTCGAGACGCTTCGCAAATGCACGGATTCGCTTTTCCGCATCGATGCGAACGCGGCATGGACTTGTGATCAGGCTGTCGGATACTCCAAAATCTTCAAGGATCTGAACGTCGAATTCATGGAACAGCCTCTGGCCGCGTCCGATAGCGACGGAATGAAGCGCCTCAAAGCCGAGTCGCGCTTGCCTTGTCTGGCTGACGAAAGCTGTCAACGCGAGCAAGATGTCCTGGCTTGCGCCGAACAGTTTCACGGCATCAACATCAAGCTGATGAAATGCGGCGGAATCACGCCCGCGCTTCGCATGATAAAACGCGCCCGAGAACTCGATTTGTCGGTCATGGCCGGATGCATGACAGAGTCGACTTTCGGGATTTCGGCTTTGGTGCAACTCGCGCCTTTGCTTGACTTTATCGACGCCGACGGACCGCTTTTGCTCGCTTCGGATATTGCGTCGGGCGCGACCTTTGGCCAAGGTGAAATCCGCTTTGGCGAAAACGTTGGAACCGGCTCGAAACCCATCGCGTTTCAATTGACAAAATGTTGATAACTTCCACGGTTCAAATGCGCTCGGATAGCCCAAAATCCTTGGTATTTGCTTATATTTGCGCGTAAGTCAAAAAACACACTTTTACACGAGAATTTTATATATGAGCGAAGAAGTTAAGAAGGACTATTCTGCAGCCAGTATTCAGGCATTAGAAGGAATGGAGCACGTGAGAATGCGTCCTTCCATGTACATAGGTGACGTGGGTGTCCGCGGGTTGCACCATTTGGTTTATGAAGTCGTGGATAACTCGATTGACGAAGCCATGGGCGGGCACTGCGACACCATTTCGGTTGCCATCAACGAAGACGGTTCGGTTACCGTAGAAGACAACGGACGCGGAATTCCGGTCGACATGCACGAGAAAGAAGGCGTTTCGGCCCTCGAAGTCGTCATGACCAAGATTGGAGCCGGAGGTAAGTTCGACAAAGATTCCTACAAGGTTTCGGGCGGTTTGCACGGAGTTGGGGTTTCTGTCGTGAACGCCTTGTCCGAACACATGAAATCAGAAGTTTTCCGCGACGGAAAATCATACGAACAGGAATATGAAAGAGGAAAGTCGCTTTATCCGGTGAAACAAACCGGAACGGCCGACAAGCGAGGTACGCGCCAGACGTTTTGGCCAGATTCGCAAATCTTCCAGCAAACCACCGAGTTCTCTTACGACACGCTGGCCGCACGTATGCGCGAATTGGCGTATCTGAACAAAGGCGTTACCATCACTTTCACAGACAAACGCGAAGTCGACGAAAAGGGCGAATTCCGCTCTGAAACTTTCTTTTCTACCGAAGGTCTTAAAGAATACATCCGTTACCTCGACGGCAACCGCGAGCCGATCATGGCCGGCGTTGTCAGCATGGAAAACGAGAAAGGCGAAATTCCGGTTGAGGTTGCGCTTATCTACAATACGAGTTACTCAGAGAACATTTTCTCTTATGTAAACAATATTAACACCCACGAAGGAGGAACGCACTTGCAGGGTTTCCGCATGGGATTGACGCGTACGCTTAAGAAGTATGCCGATGCTTCCGGATTGCTCGAAAAATTGAAGTTTGAAATTACGGGTGACGACTTCCGCGAAGGTTTGACGGCGATCATTTCGGTGAAAGTGGCCGAGCCTCAGTTCGAAGGACAGACGAAGACCAAATTGGGTAATCGCGAGGTTGTTTCCCCGGTTTCCCAGGCTGTTGCCGAAATGTTGGAAAACTATTTGGAGGAAAACCCGAACGATGCGAAAATCATCGTGCAAAAAGT
The DNA here is from genome assembly GCF_004295795.1 of Flavobacterium sp. Classification (GTDB taxonomy): domain Bacteria; phylum Bacteroidota; class Bacteroidia; order Flavobacteriales; family Flavobacteriaceae; genus Flavobacterium. The sequence continues at coordinate 23,526 of NZ_SEBR01000029.1, forward strand.
GATCTTGGCCGCTCAGGCACGTCACGCGGCCAAGAAAGCCCGTGAAATGGTGCAGCGAAAGTCTGTCATGGGAGGCGGTGGTCTTCCTGGTAAACTTTCGGATTGTTCGGAACAGGATCCGGAAAAATGCGAGATTTTCTTCGTCGAGGGAGATTCCGCGGGCGGAACGGCCAAACAAGGACGCGACCGTGCATTCCAGGCGATCATGCCGCTTCGCGGTAAGATTTTGAACGTCGAGAAAGCCATGCACCACAAGGTTTTCGAAAACGAGGAAATCCGGAACATCTTTACCGCTTTGGGCGTAACGGTCGGAACAGCCGAAGACAGCAAAGCCTTGAACCTCGAGAAACTGCGCTACCACAAGGTTATCATCATGTGTGATGCCGATGTCGACGGTTCTCACATCGCCACTTTGATCCTTACGTTCTTCTTCAGGTTCATGAAAGAATTGATCGAGCAAGGACACGTTTATATCGCTGCTCCGCCTTTGTATTTGGTGAAAAAAGGCGCGAAAAAAGAGTACGCCTGGAACGACGACCAACGCGATCAGGCCAATGAAAGAATGGGCGGAGGCGGAAACGTACAACGCTATAAAGGTCTTGGTGAGATGAATGCCGAGCAGTTGTGGGAAACGACAATGGATCCGCAGAATCGCACGCTTCGCCTTATCGCCATCGACAGTCTGGCAGAAGCCGACCGTGTTTTCTCAATGCTTATGGGTGACGAGGTTCCGCCTCGCCGTGAGTTTATCGAGAAGAACGCGGCCTATGCGAAGATCGATGCTTAAACTGTAACGACCTGCAGGATTTCTTTATGATCTTGTAGGTCTTTTTTTATTCCGAACGTTCTTAAGAGTCGATTTGCGGCCCGGATTTGGTCGGAAAGCCCGCAAGTTTGGGAAAGCTGGTTTTTACCAGTTGCGGAAGCGACCAAAGGAAGCTCTTCGCAAGTGTATAAAAACCGCTTTGCAAAACGCGGACTTGCAGCCAAAAGCCGGAATTGTCCGCCATCAAATAAAAAATATCAATAAATACCAATCAAATGAAAGTTACCATTGTAGGCGCCGGAAACGTAGGCGCGACTTGTGCGGACGTGATTTCGTACAGGGGAATTGCAAGCGAGGTAGTATTGCTTGACATCCGCGAAGGTTTTGCAGAAGGCAAGGCCATGGATATCATGCAATGTGCCACGAATACGGGGTTTGACACCAACGTGAGCGGTGTGACCAACGATTATTCGAAAACGGCTGGTTCAGATGTGGTCGTGATCACTTCAGGGATTCCAAGAAAGCCCGGAATGACTCGCGAGGAACTCATCGGGATCAATGCCGGAATCGTGAAATCGGTCGCTGACAATGTGCTTACCCATTCACCTGAAGCCATTATCGTCGTAGTCTCGAATCCTATGGACACGATGACTTACCTGACCTTGAAAGCGACGGGATTGCCTAAAAACCGAGTGATCGGAATGGGCGGCGCGCTTGACAGTTCGCGTTTTAAATATTATTTGTCGAAAGCACTCGACAAACCTTCGAACGATGTTTCGGGAATGGTGATCGGCGGTCACGGCGACACGACCATGATTCCTTTGACGCGATTGGCTTCTTACAACGGGATTCCGGTTTCTGAATTCTTGTCTGACGAACAATTGAAAGAAGTTTTCGAAGCCACGAAAGTTGGAGGTGCGACCTTGACAGGTTTGCTTGGGACTTCGGCCTGGTATGCGCCGGGAGCATCTGTGGCTTACCTTGTGGATTCGATCCTGAACGACCAAAAGAAAATGATCGCTTGCTCGGTTTTGCTTGAAGGCGAATACGGACAGGAAGATATTTGTATGGGTGTTCCTTGCATCATCGGGAAAAACGGATGGGAAATCATAGATATCGAACTAAATGAAGAAGAAAAAGGGCTTTTCGCCAAAAGTGCCGACGCAGTTCGCGCCATGAACGGTGATTTGAAGTCTGTTTTGGCTTGATAAGTATAGACTTTATATAGGAACGCGTCGGGGAAACCCGGCGCGTTTTTTTTAACGTCGGGTTGAATTGAATTCATGCCTTTTTTTGAGCCAGATTCGTGTATTGGTGGCTTAAACTTTTTAGCCACGACCGGAGCGATTCGAACAGTCATTTGACGATGCGAAAATTGTGTTCGATGCGAGTTTTGACACTCAATAGCGTCCGTTTTAATTTAGTGGAAAGTCTGTTTGTCGTGGCATTGGAGTCAATTATTTGACTTGATTTCGGATGTCCGCCGGCGTTTATTCCTACGAATGGGATTCGCGGCTCAAAATCTGTATCCGCGCAAGCGAAAGAAGTGAACGCAAAAAAATTCCGGATAACGGAATTGGTCGAAAATAACGATCCTTCCTGAAAAAATGCTATTTGCTGATTTTAACTTTAATCTACTGACAGTCAGTTGTTTTTACAGGGCAAAAAATACGGTTGAAAAACGAATTTTCTCACATTTCACAAACCCGCGCCCAATCGGCAGAAATCGATGCAGTAGCCGAAAAACTTATCAACAATCAGCGGTTTACTTTTTTGACAGAAATCTCCAAATAAATTGGTTAATGTTAGCAGTAATTATATATTTGCACGTTTTCAAAAAAACGGGGTAGCGTGTGTCTTATCGGTTTCTTCCTGAAACCCAATGTTTACGCCTGTTCCTAACCAACCAATAAACAGCTTAGAGAAGATCAATTAATTTTTACGTAATGCAGAATAGAGGATTAGTCAAGTTTTTTGCAATTTTATTTGCTCTGGTATGCGTGTACCAGCTCATCTTCACGTTCGTCGCCGACGGTGTGGAGACAAAGGCCAAGGCGTACGCGGCCGGAAATTCGGAAAAAGAGGTCAAGTACCTTGATTCCATAGGTAAGAAAGAGGTGTTGAACCTCGGCTTCGCGCAATTTACCTACAACGAAGTAAAAGAGAAAAAAATCAACAAAGGACTTGACCTTGAAGGAGGTATCAACGTAATCCTTGAGATTTCGGTGAAAGACATCCTCAAAGGTTTGGCGAACAATTCTACAAACGCGGTTTTCACGAAATCGCTTGATGACGCCACCAAAAACAAAAAAGGAAATCAGGACTATCTCGATGCGTTTTTCGAAGCTTTCGACCAGAACTCAAAAGGAAGCCTGAAACTTGCTTCTCCGGAGGTTTTTGCAAACAAGACTTTGGGCGATGCCGTAAACTTCAAGATGTCTGACAGTGACGTCAAGAAAGTGATCCGTGAGAAAGTGGGTGAGTCCATTAAATCTGGTTTTGAGGTATTGCGCAAGCGTATCGACAAATTCGGTGTGACACAGCCAAACATCCAACAATTGGGTCAGTCAGGTCGTATTCTTGTGGAGCTTCCGGGCGCCAAAGATGTCGATCGTATCAAGAAATTGCTTTCCGGAACGGCTCAATTGGAGTTCTGGGATACTTATAAGTTGGAGGAAATAGGACAGTTCGTCGCTGCCGCAGACCAACAGATCAAAAAGACACAACCGGCTACAGAAGCTGCCGCAGCTGCAGCAAAACCAGTTGATACCACAAACGCTACCGAAGCGCTTTTGGCAGACAAGAAACAAGATTCCACAGCGCAAGGAAAAGGCGGAAACAGCCCAATCGTCGACAAAATCGTCGCTGCTGGTGGTGGTCCTATCATCGCATACTTCAATGCGAACGATACGGCAACTGTAGGGAAATATTTCAGACGTCCTGATGTTCGTGCTTTGCTGTCTGCAGACCAACGCGGAGCCAAATTCGTTTGGGGAATCGTCGAAAACGTAAAAGACCAAAAAGGAAAACAGATCGAAGGTGCCGCACTTTACGCTTTGAAGCCGAAAAGCCGTAGCGCAGGCCCTGCAATGAGCGGTGGTGTCGTAACTGACGCACGTGATACATTCGACGAACTTGGAAAACCGGCCGTCTCTATGCAGATGAACGGTGCAGGAGCGCGTCAGTGGGAAGAAGTTACAGGAAAAGCTTATACTGACAAAGGGTATATCGCTATCGTTCTTGACAATATCGTTTACTCGGCTCCCGGTGTAACATCTGGGCCAATCTCTGGTGGACGTTCTTCTATCTCAGGTAACTTCTCTGTTGCCGAGACAAAAGATTTGGCCAACGTACTTCGCGCTGGTAAATTGCCGGCGAAAGCAGAAATCGTACAGTCGCAGGTTGTTGGTCCGTCATTGGGTCAGGAAGCTATCGACAACGGAACGACTTCGGCCATCGTTGGTTTGCTTATCGTCTGTTTGTGGATGGTAGTTTATTACGGAAGAGCAGGTTGGTTCGCTAATGCCGCACTTGCCGTCAACCTTTTGTTCCTTTTCGGATTCCTTGCAAGCGTTGGAGCAGTCCTTACATTGCCAGGTATCGCAGGTATTGTGCTTACAATGGGTACGGCCGTCGATGCGAACATCATTATCTACGAAAGAGCCAAGGAAGAATTGCGCCACGGACTTTCGCTGCCTGAAGCGGTAAAAGCTTCCTTCGGATGGAAAGGTGCGATGCGATCGATTGTCGATGCGAACGTAACCCACGTTTTGACCGGAGCGATTCTCTTCATCTTCGGAACAGGTCCGATCCAAGGTTTTGCGACTACATTGTTGATTGGTATCGTGACTTCATTGTTTACGTCGATTTTCATCACCCGCATGCTTCTTGACTGGAGCGTGAACCGCGGAATGCGTCTGGAGTTCGCCAACAGCTGGTCTAAAAACTGGTTCACGAACTTCAACTTCGACTTCTTGCGCATCAAGAAATGGTCTTACGGAGTTTCTGCGATAGTTACCATCGTAAGTATCATCTCGCTTTGCACGCACGGATTGAATCCAGGTGTCGATTTCGCCGGAGGACGTACTTTCCAGGTCCGTTTCCCGGAAGCTGTCAGCCCGGAAGCCGTTCACGAAGAATTGATGAATGTCTTCGACGGAAGCGCCGAGGTGAAAACATTCGGATCGGAAAACCTTCACCAGCTCAAGATCGTTACCAAATACAAAGTGGAAGAGCACGGAATCGAGGTAGACGAACAAGTCAACCACCTTTTGTTCGACAATTTGAAAAAGCACTTTGGAGCTGATATGACTTACGAGAAATTCGTAAACATCTACGACGGCAAGAAAGTTGGAGTAATGGACGCGTACAAAGTGACGCCAACGGTAGCTGACGACATCAAGACAAACTCCTATTGGGCAGTTCTTGGAGCGATGGCAGTCGTTTTCCTTTACCTTATGGTGTCTTTCCGCAAATGGCAATACTCTTTGGGTGCGATCGCTGCGGTTGCACACGACGTAATCTTCGTTTTGGGAGCTTACTCGCTACTTTGGAAATACATGCCGTTCGGAATGGAGATCGACCAACACTTCGTAGCGGCAATCCTAACGGTAATCGGGTACTCGATGAACGATACGGTAATCGTATTCGACCGTGTACGTGAATACTTGGGCGGAAAAGAAAAAGGAACGTTCAACGACATCGTGAACAAGTCGATCAACTCGACAATGTCGCGTACCTTAAACACTTCCCTTACGATGATTTTCGTTTTGTCGATCATGTTCGTCTTTGGTGGAGAAAGCATCCAAGGATTCATCTTCGCCATGTTGATCGGTATCGTTGTCGGAACTTATTCGTCACTCTTTATCGCTACGCCGGTATTGTGCGACTCGATCCCAGATTCAGAGCACAAACGCATCGAAGAAGAGCACAACAGAGCAGCGTAATCTTCCTGAATACAAAATACAAGCCCGGACATCAGTTCGGGCTTTTTTTGTTTACAAGCATGCGATACCGGAATGGGATCGATTTTTATTTGGGCGCGCCGGCGGCCGGGTAAGAATGCAGTTGCAGTTGCAGAAAGCAGCAGTTGTCCCAAATGAGAATCGGAGCCGCCGTCAGGCTGCCACTGCTAGCTTTCGGTGCGAAGCGCGGTTTTGGTAGCGCTTTCACGGCTTCCTTCGGTCGCCGCGCCTTCGCTCCAAAACCAGCGCTTCGCACCAAAAGGCTATCCGCTTACATCCTTCGCGCATCTGACCAGGAAACTTCTGTCAGTGTCGAAATAACATTCAGCTCATCCGAAGAAAACGCATGAAACACCGCCGCCTCAACTAACCTTAATTCCTAAATGGTTTAAAATCTCACCGAAGCAAACAAGTATTTATCGAACCATTAAGGGCATTAAGGACAGTAAGATAAAGAAATCCAGGAAGCACGACAGTCTTAATTCCTTTGGTTTAAATCCGGCGAAACAACGTCTTTGAAAATCAACTTTAATTGAACCAGTAAGAATGATAAGTTCTTGGCTTAATTGGTCAAAACAGCAAGAAGTGACTTGATGCGCGAATTGCTTTTCAAAATGGTTCCTGTTTGGACGCACAAAAAAAGCCGCTCAAAAGAACGGCTTTATATAGCAATCTGAATTTTATCAGTCTTCCAATCCTTTGATCGGTTTCTCGGCAAACAGAATCAGGTAAATTCCGGCGAGGATAAAAGGAATACTCAACCATTGTCCGGTCGAGAACAAGCCCAAAGCCGACTCGAATCCGCCCTGGCTTTGCTTTACGTATTCTACCGCAAAACGAACCGCCCAAAGCAACACTAGGAAAGTTCCAAAAAGCAAACCTCTTCTGTTTCTTGCATCGGTTTTCCAATACATGAACATCAGGATCGCGAAAACGAACACATAACAAACAGCCTCATACATTTGAGCCGGATGACGCGCCGGAACCTGCTCGAGCAAGCTGGCGAATTTCGGGTCGGTTGCTATGGCGTGGTAAGCCTCGTCAGGAGAATTGAGTTTGGTGAACGCCATGGCTTCTTTCGGTTTGAACTGGTCGCGCACAAAACGCATTCCCAAACCCGAAGTCGTCTCATTTCCGATGATCTCAGAGTTGAAGAAATTTCCCAATCTCACGAAAATCCCGCCCGAGGTTACCGGAAGCACGATTCTGTCCAAAATCCAGAGCATCGGCTTTTGGATGACGTTCTTTGCATAAAAATACATTGTCGCGATTACGGCAATCGCCGCGCCGTGGCTTGCCAATCCCTGGAAGCCCGTAAACTGGAATTCAGGCTCGAACCTGAAAGGCAAGAGGATTTCCATCGGATGCTCGCTGAAATACTCCCAATCGTAGAAAAAAACGTGTCCGAGGCGCGCGCCAAGCAAAACAGCCAAAACTGTCCAAATGAACAAAGTGTCGAGTTTTTCCACCGGAATCTGCTCGCGGTCGTAAACCTTTTTCATGATGAACCAGCCAAGGCCGAAAGCCACTACGAACATCAAACTATAATATCGGATAACAAAAAAGCCAAGATCGATGCCTTCAGAAGGATTCCACACCGTGGCGGCCAGAACGTTTGTCATGGGTAAGGATTGATTAGTGCGTAAAAATAAGGAAATTCAGTACAAACAAACCGTTTAAAAAATCCTAATGTTTGTGGCCGCATTTCGCCGGAACCGGATCGTAACCTTGCCCGCCCCAGGGATTGCAGCTCAGGATGCGCTTGATGCCGAGATAACTTCCGTAAAAAAGTCCATGAACCTGCAAAGCTTCAAGGAAATAGGCCGAACAAGTAGGCGTGAACCGACAAACCTGAGGCGTAAACGGCGAAATGCAATTGCGATAAATCCAGATCAAGGCAACGAAAGGTGCTATGAGAATTTTTTTGAGCATTGTTTTTTGGATTTTCGGTTTGTCAGACGATCGGACTGTCGGATTTGTTAATTGTTCGAAAATCCGGCGGTCAGACATTCGGCTAGCAAAAAAGAATCAAATCGTAAAAGTCGTCCCCTCCTTGCCGTCTTTGAGTTGGATGCCAAGTGCGGTCAATTGGTCGCGAATCTGGTCGCTCATCCCAAAATCTTTGTTGGCGCGGGCGGTGTTTCTCATATCGATCAACATGTTCACGACGTTCTCGAGTTTTTCGAGATGCGCGTCTCCGGCCTTTTCGTCTCTCAATCCCAAGACCTCGAACACGAAAGCGTGCATCGTGCGTTGGAAATCGACCAGGTCAGCTTGCGTCAGCGTTTCTTTTCCATCCTTGAGCAAATTCACGAAACGAACGCCTTCGAACAAATGCGAAATCAGGATCGGACTGTTGAAATCGTCGTTCATCGCGTCATAGCAAAGTTTTTTCCAGACTGCAATGTCCAAACTGGATTTGTCCGATGAAGAAAGAGCAGGAAAGGCGTCCATCGCTTCCATAAGCCTGTTGAAACCTTTCTCGGCTGCCGTAACGGCGTCGTCGCTGAAATCGAGGATGCTGCGGTAATGCGCCTGCATCATGAAGAAACGCGTCACCGAAGCCGAAAAAGCCTTACTCAAAAACGGATTGTCGCCGCTCAAGATCTCGCCCGGCAAGATATTGTTCCCGGTCGATTTCGACATTTTCTTGCCGTTCAGCGTAAGCATGTTGGCGTGCATCCAGTAATTCACGGGAGAATTTCCGGTCGCCGCCTCGTTTTGCGCGATCTCGCATTCGTGGTGCGGGAATTTCAAATCCATTCCGCCGCCGTGGATGTCGAAGCGTTCGCCCAGATATTTCGTGCTCATGGCCGTACACTCCAAATGCCATCCGGGAAAACCGTCGCTCCAAGGCGAAGGCCAACGCATGATGTGTTCGGGTTCGGCTTTTTTCCAAAGCGCAAAATCCTGGGGACTTTTCTTGTCAGATTGTCCGTCGGTGTCGCGCGTGTTCGAAAGCATGTCTTCTACATTGCGTCCAGAAAGTATTCCGTATTGGTATTTCTCGTTGAATTTGGCGATGTCGAAGTAAACGGAGCCGTTCGATTCATAAGCATAGCCTTGCTCGAGAATTTTCTGCACAATCCCAATCTGTTCGATGATGTGTCCGGTCGCGGTCGGCTCTATGCTTGGCGGCAAAAAGTTGAAAGCGGCCAAAATATGGTGAAAATCTACAGTGTATCGCTGCACGATTTCCATCGGTTCAAGCTGTTCGACGCGTGCTTTCCTGGCGATTTTGTCTTCGCCGTCGTCCACGTCGTCCACGATATGGCCAACATCGGTAATATTCCTTACATAGCGCACTTTGTAGCCCAAATGTTGCAGGTAGCGAAAAATCACGTCAAACGACATGAACGTGCGCAAATTCCCCAAATGCACATTGCTGTAAACCGTCGGCCCGCAAACGTACATCCCGACATTGCCTTCGTGGATGGGCGTAAAAACTTCCTTCTCGCCGCTGAGCGAGTTGTAGATCTTGAGTTCCTGGTCTTTGTACAACTGCATGATGGTGTTTTTTATTTGAAGCAGATTCCGGCTATCTGCTAATAGCTTTCTTGAAAAAGCCTGGTTTTCCATGTTTTGGCGCGAGCTTCCTGCGGTCGCTGCGCCAAATCAGGAAAACCAAGTCTTTTTCCGCAAAAGGCTAACCGCGGCTATCCGGGCTAGGCTGTCGGTAAATATCGGGAATCCGAAGTAAAAACAAGAATTAAAATTGGGTCTCGAGCTTGACGTAGTCCAAAAATTCGCGTCGCACGTGCTCTTCCTTGAATTTTCCTCCAAACTCAGAAGTCACCGTGCTGCTTTCGATATCCTTGATGCCGCGCGAATTCACGCACAAGTGTTTGGCGTCGATCACGCAGGCCACGTCTTGCGTACCAAGCGCGCGCTGCAATTCCTGTACGATCTGCATCGTGAGTCTTTCCTGCACTTGCGGACGTTTGGCGAAATGATCCACGATGCGGTTCATCTTCGAAAGCCCAATCACGCGTCCCGCAGAAATATAGGCCACGTGGGCACGACCTATAATAGGAAGTAAATGGTGTTCGCACGTAGAATAGACCGTGATGTTCTTCTCGACGAGCATTTCCCCGTATTTGTATTGGTTCTCGAACGTCGAGGGATTCGGTTTTTTGGTAGGGTTCAAACCTCCAAAAATTTCTTTCACGAACATTTTGGCCACGCGGTTCGGCGTGCCTTTGAGACTGTCGTCGGTCAAATCCATTCCCAATGTAAGGAGAATGTTTTCTACATCTTTTTTGATGAGCTCGATCTTTTTTTCGTCGCTGAGATCGAAAGCGTCTTTTCTAAGTGGATTTTGGGCGCTAGTTGCGATATGGTCGTCACCGATTTCGTCCTGAAAATCGTTGCTTGAAATCATAAATATTTGATTTACTGTGAATGAAAAATGTGGACGCAAAGATAAAAATTCTCAACCAAAACCGTCGTTTCGTAATTGATATTTCAGTCATCAAAAATTAACTATAAATATTTGCTAAATAATTGTAAATTTCGCCTCCACAAAAAAATTGCCCAACCTATGAGAAATTTATTGCTAGTATTCCTACTTTCATTTATCGGTTTTAGTGCCAGTGCTCAAAAAGACGCTAAACCTGCTCAACCCGCTGTGAATGCGAAGACTCCGGCCGAAATTATCGTGTCTCCTAAAGAGTTCTCGGGCGCTTTTAGCGTTTCGGTCAACTTCGCCGAAAAGAAGACTTTCAAGGTCCATGTGCTCGACGACAAGAAAAACGTCGTTTTCGAAAACGCTTTCGAATTGGCAGACAAAACAAGCTTCAAAGTTTCTTTGGACGACAAGCCTGCCGGAAAGTACAGAATCATATTTACGGGAACCAACGACAGAGTCATATATTCTGAGACCATCACAAAATTGTAACACTCCCCAACATGAAGCTAAAATTATTTGTACTCTTATTCTTAGCCTTTTGTTCCAACGCCATTGCACAGGTTTCTGCCGATTGCGCCACAGCGGTGCCAATTTGCGGTAACATTTCCTCTGGTGGAAACGTGAACGGTCCGGGTCAGGACGACTTTAACGGAGCCACGGGTTCAGGATGTCTCGGAACGGGTGGAGGCGGAGCCGCTACAGTAGAATCAAACTCCGCCTGGTATACTTTTACCTTCCAGGCGGGCGGTCAATTCGGTTTCAATATCGATCCGAACGTCAACACGGAAGATTGGGACTGGGCGCTTTACGGTCCTTTCACCACGCCTGCCGGAAACTGTCCGGGTGTCCTGAACATGCCAGTCCGTTGCGACTATAGCGGATCTACCGAAAGTGGCGGATACACAGGTGTGGGTGTCAATCCAACCACAGGTACACAAACGACTCCTTACGAGCCTTGGCTAAACGTGAATTCAGGAGAAACTTACTTGTTGCTTATCAACAACTTCTCTGCTACAAATAACGGATTTACGTTGCAGTTCTCCGGTCAGATCTTCACGAATTTTCCCGACGCTCTCGACTGTTCCTACGCTTGCCCTTTGTCGGTTCCGACCCCGGGAATCCTTTGTGCATCAAACCCTACTGTTACGGTAAATGCGCAATCGGGTGCTCAAAACCCGGTCTTTACTTGGTACGATACAAACGGAAATGTGATTCCGGGAGAGACTGGAAGTACTTTGGATGTTACGGTTCCGGGAACTTATTCGGTCGATGCCGAAGGGCAGACTTCGGGCGGCCAGAACTGTGAATCCGATGCGGTGACTTTCACCGTCACCGAGTATACGCCTCCAGGCTTTACGCCACCTACGACGATTTCGGCCTGTAACAATCCAGGTCCGGCGATCTTCAACCTGAACAGTGCCATTGCCCAAATGGGAATCAATCCGGCCGATTTCAGTATCCAATTCTATGATAATTATGCCGATGCGGCAAACGTAGGCGCGACTCCGCTGCCAAACAGTTACGCCGGGGCGAACAACGAGATCGTGTATATTTCCCTCGAGGACGTCGCCGGATCTTCGGGCTGTATTTTCGTCTCGAGCGTCACTTTGGTCTACGATTGCCAAAACGACATGAACTTGTGCGACGCCTTGGCCGATGGAGTCGAGAATTTCGACCTTACGACCCAAACGCCAAACGTGTTGGGAAGTTTGAATCCAGCCGATTATACCGTGACTTATCACAACAACCAAGGTGACGCGACATCAGGAAACAATCCAATTTCTCCTGACAACGCTTACCCAGGAAATGACGGCGAGACAATCTATGTGCATATCAGTGAAAATGCCAATCCAGGTAACGTGAGCACGACATCGTTCTTGTTGCATTTGTTGGCGGTTCCGGTTTTGGATCCGGTGAACAATGTGACGGCTTGTGATACTTATACACTACCTGCTTTGTCTGTCGGAAACTATTTCAACAGTCCAAACGGCGTCGGACCGATCACAGGTCCGATTACGGCTAGCCAGACAGTTTACGTATACGCCCAATCTGGCACTACGCCAAATTGTACGGCACAAAGCAATTTTACTGTAACGATTGTTCCTACGCCTCAAGCGCAACAACTCGCGAACGTAACGGCTTGTGACACTTACACGTTGCAACCGTTGGCGGCAGGTGAAACTTACAACACTGCGGCAAACGGATCGGGAACGGCTTATGTCGCGGGCAACGCGATTACAACTACCACAACACTTTTCGTTATCGCCCAGTCGGGAACGACGCCGAACTGTTCAACATCGACATCGTTTACGATCACGATCAATCCGACGCCTCAAGCGCAGCAGCTTGCCAACGTGACTGCTTGTAATACTTACACCTTGCAACCACTTGCGGTAGGCGAATATTACAACACCGCAGCAAACGGATCAGGAACGAACTACAGCGCAGGAAACGCGATTACGGCGACAACGACGCTTTTCGTGATTGCCGAAACCGGAACGACACCAAACTGCTCGACCTCGACTTCATTCACGATCACGATCAATTCTACGCCTGCGCCAACGCAATTCCCGAATGTTTCGGCTTGCGATACTTATACGCTTCAGCCATTGGCCGCCGGGGAAACTTACAATACGGCTTCTGACGGAACGGGTACGGCCTATGTCGCTGGTAACGCAATCACGGCTACGACAACACTTTACGTGATTGCCCAAACCGGAACCGCTCCAAACATTTGCAGTGCGTTCACGTCCTTTACCATCACGATCAATCCGACGCCACAAGCACAACAGCTTGCAAACGTGACTGCTTGCGATACGTACACTTTGCAACCGTTGGCGGCAGGTGAAACTTACAACACTGCGGCAAACGGATCGGGAACGGCATATGTCGCCGGCAACGCGATTACTGCTACGACGACACTTTTCGTTATCGCCCAGTCCGGAACAACCCCGAACTGTTCTACGTCGACAACATTTACGATCACGATCAACCCGACGCCTCAAGCGCAACAACTCGCGAACGTAACGGCTTGCGACACGTACACGTTGCAACCGTTGGCGGCAGGTGAAACTTACAACACTGCGGCAAACGGATCGGGAACGGCTTATTTTGCGGGCAACGCGATTACAGCCACGACGACACTTTTTGTTATCGCCCAGTCGGGAACGACCCCGAACTGTTCTACATCGACGTCATTTACCATCACGATCAATCCGACACCTCAAGCGCAACAGCTTACCAATGTGACTGCTTGCGATACTTATACTTTGCAGCCACTTGCAGCGGGTGAATACTACAATACCGCAGCAAACGGATCCGGAACGAACTACAGCGCAGGAAACGCGATTACGGCGACAACGACGCTTTTCGTGATTGCCGAAACCGGAACGACACCAAACTGCTCGACTTCGACTTCATTCACGATCACGATCAATTCTACGCCTGCGCCAACGCAATTCCCGAATGTTACGGCTTGTGATACTTATGCGCTTCAGCCATTGGCCGCCGGTGAAACTTACAATACAGCTTCCAACGGAACGGGTACGGCCTATGTCGCTGGTAACGCGATCACGGCTACGACAACACTTTACGTGATTGCCCAAACCGGAACCGCTCCAAACATTTGCAGTGCGTTCACGTCTTTTACCATCACGATCAATCCGACGCCACAAGCGCAACAGCTTGCAAACGTGACTGCTTGCGATACCTACACTTTGCAACCGTTGGCGGCAGGTGAAACTTACAACACGGCAGCAAACGGATCGGGAACAGCATATGTCGCCGGCAACGCGATTACGGCTACGACTACACTTTTCGTTATCGCCCAGTCCGGAACAACCCCGAACTGTTCTACGTCGACAACATTTACGATCACGATCAACCCGACGCCTCAAGCGCAACAGCTTGCGAACGTGACTGCTTGTGACACGTATACGTTGCAACCGTTGGCGGCAGGTGAAACTTACAACACTGCGGCAAACGGATCGGGAACGGCTTATGTTGCGGGCAACGCGATTACGGTCACGACGACACTTTTTGTTATCGCCCAGTCGGGAACGACGCCAAACTGTTCTACATCGACGTCATTTACGATCACGATCAATCCGACACCTCAAGCGCAGCAGCTTGCCAACGTGACTGCTTGCGATACTTATACTTTGCAGCCACTTGCAGCGGGCGAATACTACAACACCGCATCTGACGGAACCGGAACGAATTATTCTGCAGGAAACGTAATCACAAATACAATAACCTTGTATGTGGTTGCAGAGTCGAATACGACTCCGAATTGCACAACATTTACGTCTTTCACTGTCACGATCAACATCACGCCACAAGCGGACGCCCCGGCCAACGTGAGCGCGTGCCAGCAGTATGCGCTTCCTGCGCTGACGGTAGGGCAGTACTTCAACGGCCCGAACGGTACGGGCGGCAGCCTTTCCGCGGGCACGGTGCTCACGGCGAGCCAGACGGTGTACGTGTATGCCGAGACGGGCACCACGCCTAACTGCTCGACCCAGAACAGCTTCACGGT
>NZ_SEBR01000030.1 GCF_004295795.1 Flavobacterium sp.
TGCGGCAGCTTCGCTGCCGGATGTTGTAGTTCGTCGCCTTCCGCGGGACTACTTTTGCCTGGCCGCAAAAGTAGCAAAAAGGCCTTGCGGCTGAACCAAAAACGCGACCTGACAGCCTTCAAATTTGGAAAAGAGGCGAACAATGCGCTGTGCTGTTGACGCCTCTTTTTTCCCAAATTTCAAGACGTCAGGTGCCCGCGTTTTGTGCTTAGGCCGCGGACTAATTGGAAGTGTTTATTTGCTTTTTAGCTTGCTTCGCTGCGCTAAAAACGGCTTCGTAGCAAAAAACAGGTGTGTCTTTGACGGAAACAATCGGTTGGCTTTGATTGGGAATCTTAGTTTTTACGTTTGCGCTAAACAACCATTCGGCTCAAAAAGCTTAACATTTTTTACAGAAAATCTGTAATCAACTCCCGGCTTTTTCCCGGAACTTCGACCAGACCTAACAAATCTTCGAGATTTGTTAGGTCTTAGAAAAATGCGGCTTTCCAAGGGATTTGGATGTGTTTTCGAGGCATAGGTTTTAGAAGATAAAAGTTTCCGGTTGTCTCCTTAGGAAAAACAGCTATGTCTTTAACAGCGAAAATGGGTTGGCTTTGATCGAGAATCTTGGTTTTTACGTTTTGCCCTAAACAACAATTCGGTTCAAAAACCTTAACATTTTCTACAGAAAATCGGTAATCAACTTTCGGATTTTTCCCCGAACTTCGGCCAGACCTAACAAATCTCAGAGATTTGTTAGGTCTTAGAAAAATGCGGCTTCCCACAGATTTTTGACATATTTTTGGACGTTTCGGAGCACGGGTTTTAGAAGATAGAAGTTTCCGATGACGACGTTATGGAAACGATTCTCGCGATTGAGGGAAAAGGTAATTCGGAGACACATTTTTCCAAAGCGACAGCGGCGGAAAAATGTCAATAAAAACTTTCCGATTAGTCCGGCATTTGAGCGTTTTGGCGGGCACCTGACGTCTTGGAAATTCGTGGAATTAAAGGTTGTTTGAGCGACCCAAAGAGAAAGTCGTTTCGAAGAAAGCCTCCCGCGAGTTCCTTTAATTCCCGAATTTCCAAGGCTGTCGGGTCGCCAAAATCGGTCGTGCCGCGAGCCTCTTTGTTACTTTTGCGGCGAGGCAAAAGAAGTCCCCGCCGGACAGGCGACGAAAGAAATTAAAAGCCTGCGGCAGCGCAGCTGCCGAAAAAAACCAAAAAAAGCGCAGCTTTTTTATTTACGTTTCGAGAGCAAGATTGATTCAGGAAAAACAGAAATTTCTTAAATAAAAAAAAGATCGTCTTACGACAATCCTAGCCCGGATGCGGGCAACTAGCCTTTTGCAGAAAAAGACGTGATTTTCTTGACTTGAAACAGCGACCAACGGAAGCTCGTTTCAAGACTTAGAAAAACCGGTTTTTACAAAAAAGCTAGTGCCTGTCAGCCGGAAAAAGCTCCTAATAAAAAAGGCTCCAAAAAAGAAGCCAATTTTATCAAAATTCCGCATTCTGCGGCGTGCGCGGAAAAGGAATGACATCGCGAATATTCGTCATGCCGGTAACAAACAAAACAAGGCGTTCAAAACCAAGCCCGAATCCGGAGTGAACCGCGGTTCCGAAGCGGCGCGTATCAAGATACCACCAGAGTTCTTCTTCGTCGATTCCGAGGACTTTCATTTTCTCCACGAGTACGTCGTAACGCTCCTCACGCTGCGATCCGCCGACGATTTCGCCGATTCCCGGGAACAAGATATCCATGGCGCGAACGGTTTTTTGGTCTTCGTTCAAACGCATGTAAAACGCCTTGATATTCGCCGGATAATCGTAAAGAATCACCGGGCATTTAAAGTGTTTCTCGACAAGGAAACGCTCGTGCTCACTTTGCAAGTCGGCGCCCCATTCTTCGATTATGTATTGGAATTTTTTCTTTTTGTTCGGAGTCGAATCTTTCAGGATGTCGATCGCTTCTGTGTAAGAAACGCGCTTGAAGTTGTTTTCGAGCACGAATTTCAGCTTCTCGATCAACGCCATTTCGCTTCTTTCGGCTTGCGGTTTCGATTTTTCTTCTTCCAACAAACGCTGCTCCAAAAACTGCAAGTCTTCGGCGCAATTTTCCAATGCGTATTTCACTACATATTGGATGAAGTCTTCGGCTAAGTCCATATTATCGTCCAAATCATTGAACGCGACTTCGGGCTCGATCATCCAGAATTCCGCGAGGTGACGCGACGTGTTCGAGTTTTCGGCTCTGAAAGTTGGTCCGAAAGTGTAGATCTGACCCAACGCCATAGCGAAAGTCTCGCCTTCCAATTGTCCGGAAACCGTCAAATTCGTGTGCTTTCCGAAGAAATCCTGTTTGTAGTCGATCGCTCCGGTTTCGTTTTTTGGCAGATTGTCCAATGGCAAGGCGGTAACCTGGAACATTTCGCCCGCACCTTCGGCGTCAGCGCCTGTAATGATTGGCGTGTTTACGTAAACGAAACCTTTGTCCTGGAAATATTTATGGACGGCATATGACAAAACCGAACGCACGCGCATAATCGCTCCAAAAGCGTTTGTGCGGACTCTTAAATGTGCGTTTGCACGCAAGAATTCCAACGAGTGCTTTTTGGGCTGCATCGGGAATTTCTCTGCATCGGAGTCGCCCAAAATCTCGATTGCCTTGACCTGAATCTCGTACTTCTGACCTTTTCCCTGGCTTTCTACCAGATCTCCCGTTACTGAAATCGCGGCTCCGGTCGTAATGCGCTTCAACGTTTCTTCTGGCGTATTCTCGAAATCCACGACGCACTGGATATTATTCAGGCAAGATCCGTCGTTCAATGCGATAAACTGATTGTTTCGGAACGTTCGCACCCAACCTTTGGCTGTAACGTCAGTCAGGGGTTTTGTGCAGCAGAGCAGGTCTTTGATTTTCGTGTGGTTCATTTTTTGAATACAATTTTTACGGATGCAAATATATGGTCTAAAATTATCATTTTTTCTATTATTCAGGATTTCTGTGAAACCGGGCCTTTTACTCTCGAGTCGCATAGAACTCGCTCCGCTGGGTTGGTTTTTTTTGCTGGCTGCCGCCGTAGCGTGCTTTGATTTCTTTCGTCGCCTTCCGCGGGTTAGTGTTGATTGAGAATTTCAAGTTTGCACGTTGGCGCGAAACACCATTTCAATCAAAAACCTTAACATTTTTTACAGAAAATCTGTAACCGACTCCCGATGTTTTCCCCGAACTTCGCCCAGACCTAACAAATCTCGGAGATTTGTTAGGTCTTAGGAAAATGCGGCTTGCGACAGTTTTTCAACATGCTCTTTGGTCTTTTCATCGCACGGGTTTTGGAAGATAGGAGTTTTCGGTTGTCTTCATAGTAAAAAAGCTATGTCTTAAACGGCGACGATGGGTTGGCGTTAATCGAACGTCTCAGGTTTTCACGTTGGCGCGAAACAATCGCACGATCAAAATCCTTAACATTTTTTACAGAAAATCTGTAATCAACTCCCAGTTTTTTCCCCGAACTTCGCCCAGACCTAACAAATCTCAGAGATTTGTTAGGTCTTAGTAAAATGCGGTTTGCGACAGATTTTCGATATGTTTTTTGGCCGTTTCGAAACACGGGTTTTCAACGCCCTAAGTTTCCGGCGGCGACGCTATGGAAACGATTTTGGCGATTGAGGAAATTTGGTGTTCGGAGACACATTTTTCCAAAGCGACAGCGAGGGAAATCGAGGCCCGAGCAGAGAGCAAGTCGTTTCACAAAAATCTCCGGGCCCGAAGATTCAACAAAGTTAAAAATGTCAATAAACACTTTCCGCTTAGTCCGGCATTTGAGCGTTTTGGCGAGCACCTGACGTCCTGGAAATTCGCGACCCGAGCAACGCGAACTGACGGAGCTTGCGTAGTAAATTAAAGGTTGTTTGAGCGACCCAAAAGTGAGTCGTTTCGGGAAAACTTTCCCGCGAGTTCCTTTAATTCCCGAATTTCCGAGGCTGTCAGGTCGCCAAAATCGGTCGTGCCGCGAGCCTTTTTGTTACTTTTGCGGCGAGGCGAACCGAGGAACGAGGTTCACTGACCCGAGCGCAGCGAACTGGCGAAGCAATCCTTTAAAAAACAATAAAAATCAATGAAGTAAAAGTAAGCCCCGCCGGACAGGCGACGAAAGAAATTAGAAGCCTGTGGCAGCGCAGCTGCCGAAAAAAGCAAAATAAGCTAAGCTTATTTATTTAGGTTTCGAGAGTGAGAGTGGTTCAGTAAAATGATCAATTTCTTAAAGAAAAAAAAGATCGTCTTACAACAATCCCTAGCCCGGATGCGGGCAACTAGCCTTTTGCAGAAAAAACCGAATTTTTCTTGACTTGAAACAGCGACCGCAGGAAGCTCGTTTCAAGACATAGAAAAACCGGATTTTTAAAAAAAGCTAGTGCCAGTTAGCCGGAATCAGCTTCAAAAAAATCGGAAAAAATAGTATTTCCGAAAAGAATTCCCGGAATCGGTCATCAGCACGTAAGAATTTTAGTGCTTTATCGATTGCTTTAAGCATGCAAAAAGCGATATCAAACGACTTTTTGCAACATCAATTTGATTCCGTTTTGCTCGAAGAAAATCAGGTTTTGGTTGAATTCGAGATTGATACCGAGTGGTTTGAAATAGAATTTGTTGGTTGCTGACGGCGTCATCGGGAAAGCGACTTCTGCCAAAACGTCCAGACACATCAAATCTCCGGATTTCTGCATGTAAAATTCGAGTTGCAAGGCGCGATCGTTCGACTGGAATTTCCCCACATATTTCTCGAGATCATCGGTCTTGACGAAAAACGGCAAAACTTGGTTTTCGGAATAGATCGCATCGAGAATCCCGACATAAAGTTCGTTGTGTTCCAGGCGATGTCCGTTTATGCAAATGGCCACATTGATGTCGTTTTGCTTGTCATAAAGCGCGATGGTATGCCAGCCGGAAGCGTCACCGGCGTGTCCGTAGAACATTCGGCCTCTGAAAGGAATCGGCATCAAATTGCGTCCCCATTCTTCATTTTCGCCCGGAATCATTTTTGCGAGCGATGCTTTTTTGACGATCTTG
This sequence comes from Flavobacterium sp., assembly GCF_004295795.1. Taxonomy (GTDB): domain Bacteria; phylum Bacteroidota; class Bacteroidia; order Flavobacteriales; family Flavobacteriaceae; genus Flavobacterium. The sequence continues at coordinate 5,057 of NZ_SEBR01000030.1, forward strand.
CCGTGAAACAATTGGTGCATAAAACGGTTCAATTGCGCCGGAGTGGCCGAAATATCTCCAACGCCAATCGAGTTGGCGTAATCGTAGTCGACCATTTTCGTCCAGACTTTGTTGCGATAGTTGTAAGGTTCGGAAATGTTTGTCGGATTGGTGTCGGCGGCGGCGAGATCGCCAAGTTTGTTGGGCGAAATGATGTGTTTTTGGATGATTTTACCAAATGTGGAATGGTACTTTTTTTCGACAATTTCTTTTAGCAGATAAAACGCCGAATTCGAGTATTTTACACCAGTTCCGGGCTCGAATTTCAAACCTTGTTTCTCGATTTCAGCTAGAATTTCCTGCTTCGGAACTTTTACCGAAAGCCATTTTACGGAGTCGTTTTTGAGAATATAATCTTTGAGGCCGCTCGTGTGTTCGAGCATTTGTTTGATCGTGATCTTGTCCGATTTTGGGAATTTCGGGTAGAATTCGGAGAGTTTCGTGTCGAGCGAAAGTTTTTTGGCTTCGATCAATTTCCAGATCATGGCCGCGGTGAAGACTTTGGTGATCGATCCGACCTGGTATTTTGTCGATGCGTCGACCTTTAGGTTGGGATTCGCACTTTGGCCGAAGTCGCGTCTGTAAACTTCTTCTCCGTGTTTGAAAACTGAAATCGATCCGACGCCTTGGTCGTAAGCTTCGAGATTGTCGAGGTAAGCATCGATTTTCCTGGCGTCGATGTGTTGCGCATCCGCGAAAGCGAAAACGAACAAAAGCAAAAATGGGATAAAATGTCTCATAAAAAACAAGACGGGAATGCTTGCGAAATGGTTGGTCAGGTCAGATTTTAAAATTGCGGATTTTTGAATTTTCGCCGATAAATCGCATCATTTCAAGTCTTTGTGATTTGGCAAATTTTCGATTTCCTCGTCGGTATGTTCGGCAATGTCGATAAGCGACGGTTTCATTTCCTGTTCGTTGATCAGCGATTTGTTCAGCGTCAAGACCAACGCCGGAAGCAACATCAGGTTCGACAACATTCCGCAAAGCAACGTCAGCGAAACCAGTCCGCCGAGTGCGACCGTTCCTCCAAAATCAGACAACATGAAAACCGAAAATCCAAAGAAAAGCACGATCGAAGTATAGAACATGCTCAATCCGGCGTCGCTGAAAGTCGCGTAGACCGAGCGCCTGATGCGCCAATTATTGCGTTTGAGTTCCTCGCGATATTGGGCCAAAAACCGCAAAGTGTCGTCGACCGACATTCCGAAAGCGATCCCAAAAACCAAGATGGTGCTTGGCTTGAGCGGAATGTCCAAAAAGCCCATCAATCCGGCGGTCAAAAGCAAGGGCAGCATATTGGGAATAAGCGAAACCAACACCATTTTGAACGATCGGAACATGAAGGCGACGAGCAATCCCGTAAGGGCAAAGGCGAACAATAAGGACGAAAGCAAGTTGTCAAGCAAATAACCCGTGCCTTTTTGAAACACCAAAGATCTTCCGGTCACGATCACGTTGAATCTTTCTTTCGGGAAGATTTTTTCGGCTTCGGTCTTGATCCTTTTTTCGATCGCCGGAATTTGTTCTCCGTTCTCATCGCGCATGAAGGCTGTAATTCTCGCGAATCTTCCGGTAGAATCGACGTATGATTTCATTAGATTCTGTTTACCGCCTTTGGTCGCATTTTTAGCGTACGACAAAATAAACGATTGCTCCTGAGAAGTCGGAAGCTCGAAATAATCCGGGTTGCCGTTGTAATAAGCTTGCTTGGAATATTTGACCAGACTTACGACCGAAACTGGTTTGGACAATTCCGGAATCTCGTTGATTTCCTTTTCGAATTCCTCCATTTTGTGCAAGGTCGAAAGTTTGAGAATGCCTTTCGGATGTTTACAGTCGATCATGATCTCAAGTGGCATGACGCCGTCGAATTCCTGCTCGAAAAACACGATGTCCTTGAAAAACGGCGTCTTTTTGGGCATGTCTTCGATCAGACTTCCGGAAATGCGCATTTGTGAAATTCCGAGCAGCGCAATCACCATAAGCCCAATTGCGATCACGTAGATCGAGAAGCGTTTGTGTTTTACGGTGTCGAGAATCCAGTCCATGAAACCTTTGACCGAACCGCGTTCCAAGTGGCGCAGATGACGTGGTTTGGGCGCCGGAATATAACTGTGGCAAATCGGGATCAAGACCAAGGCCAGGAAAAACAGTCCCAAAATGTTGACTGCTGTGACGTTCCCGAATTCTATCAGAAGTTTGTTGTTCGATGTGATGAAAGTCGCAAAACCTATCGCCGTGGTGACATTCGTCATGAAAGTCGCCATCCCGATTTTGGTCGTAACGCGCTGCAAAGCCTTGGCCTTGTTGCGGTGCACGAAATATTCCTGATGGTATTTATTGGTCAGGAAGATGCAGTTCGGAATCCCGATCACGATCACCAAGGCTGGAACCATGCCGGTCAAAACGGTGATTTGGTAATTGAAAAGTCCGAGGAATCCGAATGACCAAAGCACGCCAATGACCACGATCAAAACCGAAATCGCCGTGGCACGAACACTTCTGAAGAAGAAAAAGAACAAAAGTGAAGTCACCAAAAGTGAGGCGCCAATGAAAAGCCCGATTTCTTTTTTGATCGTCTCGGCGCTCAAAGTCCTGATGTAAGGCATGCCCGAAACCTTGGGTTTTATGCCGGTTTCCTTCTCGAAATCGGCAATTGCCGGAACAAGTTTTTTCAGCACGAAATCCTTGCGGGCAAGCGTGTTCACGATTTTTTTGTCGAGGTAAACCGCCGCGCGCACCGTTCCCGATTTCTTGTTGAAAAGCAAGCCTTCGTAAAACGGCAGGTCGTTCAAAAGTTGGGTTTGCAGCGATTTGAGGTAAGCCGGATCCTGGGTTTTGGAAATATCGGTAAACTCGGCGAGCTCGAAAGTCTGGAGCGAATCGTTCTTTTGGAGTTTCTTGAGATTGTGTATATCGACGACCAGATCGACGTTTTTGTCGGCTTGGATATTCGTCATGAGTTTCGTCCAACTCCTGAAAATCTTTGGTGTAAAGAGTGTCGAGTCTTTGAGTCCGATGACGATCAGGTTACCTTCTTCGCCGAATCTATCGAGGAAAGCGTTGTATTCGATGTTCGTCGGATCGTCGGCCGGAAGCAAATTCGCCTCGGTATAACTGAACCTGATGTGTTTCCATTGTCCGATGAGCAAAGCCGTGATGACAGCCACCAAAATCAGCATCAAAATCTTGTTGCGCAACACGATTCGCGCGATAAGTTCCCAGGTGCCCAAACTAGACCACTTTGCCATTCCTTGTTTTTGAGGTCGCAAATTTAGGCAATCGCCGACGGTTTTACCCTGCGAGTCCTTTGTTATTATTGAAGATTTGACGGAATTTTAACAGATGCCGCTTTCTCGAGAAAATTTCATGCAAAGAATCGAGCGTTTTCCCAAATTCTTTGTCGCGGTCAAGCCGATGCGAAACGTTCTCGCAGGCAAAATCCGTATATTTGGACGCTTTCGACCAACCGAACATGAAAAACTTCAGGAATTCCATCTTCTACGTCCTTACGATCGGTGGCTTAGGCGCGTTGATGTATTGGATCATCGCCCAAGGCAAACACCTTGAAACCGGACGAAATGTCGTGCCGATTTCGGTCAAGGACCAATGGAACCAATTCGTCGATTCGATGGTGCACAATCTGTCACATCCTTTGGCGTTGCTGCTTTGCCAAGTCATTACGATCATTTTGGTCGCAAGGATTTTCGGATGGTTTTTTAGAAAGATCGGCCAACCGACGGTCATCGGGGAAATGCTGGCCGGAATCGTGCTCGGGCCATCGGTCGTAGGACTTTACATGCCCGAATATTCCGCATTGCTTTTTCCGAAGGAATCGCTCGGAAACCTGCAATTCCTAAGCCAGATAGGACTTATTTTCTTCATGTTCGTCGTGGGCATGGAACTCGATCTCAAAGCGCTTCGCAACAAAGCCAATGACGCGGTCGTGATCTCGCACGCAAGCATCATTTTCCCGTTCACGCTGGGCGTCGGGCTCGCTTATTTCATCTACGAATCGTTCGCGCCCCAAGGCATAGAATTCCTGTCGTTCTCGCTTTTCCTCGGAATCGCGATGAGCATCACGGCCTTTCCGGTTTTGGCCAGGATCGTGCAGGAACGCGGCATCCACAAAACCAGACTCGGAGCGATCGTAATCACTTGCGCCGCCGCCGACGACATCACGGCCTGGTGTATTTTGGCCACGGTAATCGCGATCGTGAAAGCCGGTTCGGTCGTGAGTTCGCTTTATGTTATCGGGTTGGCAATCGTTTACGTTTTGCTGATGTTGAACGTGGTGCGTCCGTTCCTGAAACGCGTTGCCGAACTCAAGAATTCGCGTTCGAGCCTGAGCAAACCGGTCGTTGCGATTTTTCTTCTGACGCTTATCATTTCGGCTTATGCTTCAGAAATAATCGGAATCCACGCGCTTTTCGGAGCGTTCATGGCCGGAGCGATAATGCCTGACAACACGCGTTTCAGGAGCATTCTGATCGAGAAGGTCGAAGATGTTTCGGTGATTTTGCTATTGCCGTTGTTTTTCGTTTTCACCGGATTGAGAACCCAAATAGGGCTGATCGACAAACCCGAATTGTTCGAAGTCATGGGTTGGGTGATCTTGGTCGCCGTTACCGGAAAATTCGTGGGAAGCGCGCTCGCGGCGAAATTCGTCGGGCAAAGCTGGCGCGACAGTTTCACGATCGGTGCGTTGATGAACACGCGCGGATTGATGGAATTGGTCGTTTTGAATATCGGATACGACCTGGGCGTTTTGTCGACCGAAATCTTTACCATCATGGTAATCATGGCGCTCGTCACGACTTTCATGACCGGACCGGCACTCGATTTCATCAACTACATTTTCAAGAGCAAAACTGCCGTGATTCCGGACGAAATCCAATCGGATTCCCGTTACAAAATCCTGATTTCATTCGGAAACCCAAAACGCGGAAAATCGCTGTTAAGGCTTGCCAACAGTTTCGTCCGAAAGGAAAACAAACAAGGTTCGGTCACGGCTTTGCACATGACTTTGAGCAACGAATTACACACTTTCGACCTCGAAGAACACGAAAGACGCATGTTTTCACCGATCGTGGCCGAAGCCGAAACTATCGATCAGGAAATCACGACGGTTTTCAAAGCCTCGAACGACATCGACACAGACATTATCGACGTGGCCAACAAAGGCGACTACGATTTGCTTCTCGTCGGTTTGGGACAATCGATTTTCGAAGGTTCGCTTCTTGGGAAATTGCTCGGATTCACGACCAGAATCATCAATCCGGATCGTTTGATCGACAAGTTCATCGGAAAAGAAGGCCTGTTCGAGAATTCTCCATTTGGCGAAAGGATGCGCCAGATCACGACTCGCGCCAAAATGCCTGTAGGAATTTTCGTAGACAAGGAAATCGACAGCCTGAACAAGATTTTCATGCCGTTGTTCAGTCCCGAAGACGATTTCCTGTCGGATTATGCCAAAAAACTCATCCACAACAACAATTCCGAGATCTCGATCATGGACAATGTCGATGAGACCGGAAATGCGATTCCATCTGAAAAAACGGATTTGTTGCGGACAAAATTCCCGCAAAGCACGAACACGGTTGTCGATCGCACGATGAAAAAAGAGTTCCTCGAAAGCCACGATATGATGCTCGTGAGTCTCGACAGCTGGAAAAAACTCGTCGATTCACAAAGCGTCTGGCTTTCGAATGTGCCGTCGATTTTGATCATCAAACCGTAATTCGGGCGAAATTTCGTTCCTTCGCATCGATGCAAAACGCCAATTCCATATTGCTTACGATCACGGTTTTGCTTGCAATGGCGGTCGTTTTTTTGTGTTTCCGACTTTTCTCGGTGAACAGATTCAAGAAATTGTCCGAGACCAAATTTGGCCAGCTTGAAAGCAAAGTGCACGATCTGCAACTCGAGAATCTCGAATCGCGCCTCAATCCGCATCTGTTTAAAAACATCCTGAATTCGATACAATCTCACGCTTATCAAACCTATTTTGCGCTAGACAAACTCGCCAACGTGCTCGACTACATCCTGTATGAAAGCCGAAAGCGTTTTGTGTCGCCTTCAGCCGAAATAGATTTTGCGCTGAATCTGATCGAGATCAACAAAATCAAGGTGAGTCCGTTGTTCGATTTGCGCGTGAAAACCAAATTGGACGAGGCCGACAGTTTGTACAACCAGGAAATCCTCGCACCGTTGGTCGTCACCGACCTGATCGAAAATGCGTTCAAACACGCCGATCTACAGAATTCCGATTCGTTTATCTCGGTGGTTTTCGAATTCGCTTCGGGCACGCTTTCGCTCACGGTTTCCAACAAGATTTCCGAGAAAAAAGCGCTTCATAAAGACAAGTCCGGAATTGGCGTGAACGCGCTTGAAAAACGACTTTCCATCTTGTACAAAGAGCGTTTCAAATTGGAGCGATTCTCTGAAAATCAGGTTTATACGGCTCATTTAAAAATCGATTTGCGTGGATTCAAAACTGAAATGCATTCTGCTTGACGACGAACTTCCCGGTTTGGCCTATCTCAAGATGCTGTGCGGACAACTTTCGGAAATCGAGGTCGTCAAAGCGTACAACGATCCTGAGAAATTCCTGTCGGATAAGGACGCGCTGGACTTCGATTTGTGTATAACCGATATCGAAATGCCAGGAATTTCAGGGCTTGAACTCGCATCGGCGCTAAAAGACAAACTCGTCATTTTTACGACCGCCTACAAAAATTACGCTTCGGACGCTTTCGATTTAGAGGCCGTCGACTACATCGTGAAACCCGTGAAAATGGAACGTCTCGAAAAAGCGATCCACAAAGCGATCCAGCAATTTTCGGCCAGGATCGAAAAACCGAATTTTTTCCAACCGATAACCGACAAAGGGCGTTCAATCGTGTATTTTCACAGGATTTCAATGATTTCCACTGCTGAAAACGATTCTCGCGACAAAACGATTCTGCTCGACGACGGAACCAAAATCCTACTCAAAAACATCAAGTTCACCAGGCTTTTGGAACAATTGCCTGAAGCCGAATTTTGCCGCGTCAACAAACAGGAAATCGTGTCTATTCGGGCTGTTCGCGCGTTTTCGAACAATTCGATCGAGGTTGATCTTGTCGATGAGAATGGGAAAAATCGCGTGGTTTCTTTGTCTGAAACTTATAAGGCTGATTTTTATTCCAAGGCTGGAAAAGTTTAACATTTTTTACAGGAAATCTGTAATCGAGGCAAGTTCGACTTCCTTACTTTTCTAACCCTGTCAGGGTTATAAACGGTGACAGGGTTATAAACGGTGACAGGGTTACAAACGGTGACAGGGTCAAAATTTCGAGCGCTTGGAAATCCGCAAAATCCGCACTCATTACAATATTTCCCCAACTCATTACAATTCCCGTAAATTGGCAACCAAAGCACTTTTCCCGACCGAAAAGACTTCGCACTTTCGCGCCACAAACAAACAGCAGTATGGGAAAGATTAGGAACGCTCTGTTCTACGTAGCAATCATCGGTGGTTTTGGCGCGTTGATGTATTGGATCATCGACACGGGAAAATCGCTTGAAGTCGGGCGGGAAATAGGCGACAAACCATTAGAGTCCGGGCATTGGAACGACTTCGTGAACTCGATGGTCCACAATTTGGAGCATCCGCTTGCGATTTTGCTTGCGCAGATCGTGACGATTATTTTCGTGGCAAGATTCTTCGGTTGGGTTAGCCGCAAGATCGGGCAACCGTCGGTAATTGGTGAAATCATTGCCGGAATCGTGCTTGGACCGTCGCTCATCGGAATGTATTGGCCCGAGTTTTCGACACATCTTTTCCCCAAAGAATCGCTGGGAAACCTGCAATTCCTGAGTCAGATAGGACTTATTTTCTTCATGTTCGTCATTGGCATGGAACTCGATCTCAAAGTCCTCAAAAACAAGGCTCACGATGCGGTCGTGATTTCTCATGCGAGTATCATTTTCCCGTTTTCGCTTGGCGTCGGATTGGCCTATTTTATTTATGAAAGATTCGCTCCTGACGGAATCGATTTTGTCTCCTTCGCTTTATTCACGGGCGTTTCGATGAGCATAACGGCGTTTCCAGTACTCGCGAGAATCGTGCAGGAACGTGGCATCCACAAAACAAAACTCGGCGCGATAGCGATAACTTGCGCCGCCGCCGACGACATCACGGCCTGGTGTATTTTGGCCGCCGTAATCGCAATCGTCAAGGCCGGATCGTTCGTGAGTTCGCTTTACATCATCGCGATGGCAATCGTGTACGTGATCCTGATGCTCAAAGTCGTGCGTCCGTTTTTGAAACGCGTCGGAGACTTGAATTCGACTCGCGAAAGTCTGAGCAAACCTGTCGTGGCGATTTTCCTTCTGACGCTTATCATATCGGCTTACGCTTCAGAAGTTATCGGAATCCACGCGCTTTTCGGAGCTTTCATGGCTGGCGTGATCATGCCCGAAAGCGGAAAATTCCGGAACATTTTCATCGACAAGATCGAGGACGTTTCGGTAATCGTATTACTTCCGTTGTTTTTCGTTTTCACCGGACTGCGAACACAAATCGGCCTTTTGAACGATGCATCGCTTTGGTCGACTTGCGGTTGGATAATCGCGGTTGCCGTCGGCGGAAAATTCCTGGGAAGCACGATTGCGGCGAAATTCGTCGGACAGAACTGGAAAGATTCACTTTCGATCGGAGCGCTTATGAACACTCGCGGTCTGATGGAATTGGTCGTGCTGAACATCGGATACGATTTGGGCGTTCTGACCACCGAAGTCTTCACGATGATGGTCTTGATGGCGTTGATCACGACATTCATGACCGGGCCAAGTCTCGACCTCATAAATTACATCTGGCGAAAGCCAAAATCGATCGTGCCTGAAGAAATCGAGCGCAGAGGCAAATTCAGGATCCTGATTTCGTTCGCCAATTCCCAAAGCGGAAAGACTTTGCTTCGTTTGGCAAGTGCGCTTACGCGGAAACAAAGCAGCAATACGGGCATCACGGCATTGCATTTGTCGTTGAGTTCGGAAATGCATTCGTTCGACTTGAAAGATTACGAGAAAAAAGTTTTTGCCCCGATTCTGGTCGAGTCGGAAATCTTGGATCAGCCCGTCAATACTGACTTCAAGGTCACCAACGACATCAACAACGACATTACGCACCAAGCCAATCACGGCGATTACGATTTGCTTCTCATCGGGCTCGGACAGTCGATTTTCGAAGGAACGCTTTTGGGAAAAGTGCTCGGATTCACGACTCAAATCATCAACCCGGATCGTCTGATCGACAAGTTTACGGGAAAAGAAGGTCTGTTCGAGAATTCGCCATTTGACGAGAGAACGCGCCATATCGTGTTGTCGGCCAAAATGCCTGTCGGAATATTTTTGGACAAGAAAAACGAGGATTTCAACCGCATTTTCCTTCCGATTTTTTCTGCCGATGACGAATTCCTGGTCGAATACGCCCAAAAGTTCATTCACAACAACGGCGCTCAAGTCACGGTTCTCGAGGCTTCGGGCGATTCGAAAAACACGACCCAAATGCGCGAAACCATCCGACACATCGAACAGATTGCGCCAAATCACATCGCGATGCGTTCCGACAAAATCATCAACAAGGAATTCCTGCAGGAACAAGATCTGCTTTTGATCAGTCTAGAAAGCTGGAAAAAACTCGTCGACTCACACAGCGTTTGGCTTACGGATACGCCTTCGGTTCTCATCATAAAACCATAACCAAATGAACATAAAAGCATTTTTTGCGACGGTCTTTTTCGGATTGTCGTCAGCCGCCGCTTTTGCGCAAACGGCCGAAGTCGCGCCATCGGAAAAACCCAAAGAGGAAAAACGGATCGAATACGGACTCGATGGAATGTTGGCGGTTTCGGTTGGGGAAAAAACCGTCGGAATCAATGCCGGCGGCCCGAGTTTTAAAGTTCGGATCAAGAATTTCAAGATTGGTTTCGGGGCGATGCCTTCGCTTTTTATCCGCGATGACAAAGCCGTTCCAAGACTTGCGGTCGGTCCTGTCGCCGAATACAAACATGTTATGTTGATAGTTCCTTATTACGGATACGACAACAACGACAGGCAAATCTGGACATTCGGCATCGGATACAAATTTTTCTGATTATTGCAGAATTATCGCTTCAACTCCACAAAATAAAAGCAAAACTCGCGGTAAGCGCAACCAATCCGACGCTCGACAAAACCAAAATCGCAAGGAAGAATTTGCGTGCAAAATTGGTGTTTCTCGGTCTGGCGAGTTCGATGATCCATCCGAAAGTGTAGATGAAATTGGCGATCAGCAAATGTCCGACGTAAATCAAAAGCAGGAAATAATCGCCGCTTCCCATTTCCATGTCGAAAATCCTGAGTCCGAGAATCCACAACGAAATCGCGACGAGCAAAATTTGGATCAGGTTAAAAACGATGCGTCTGATTTCCCACCAACGTAATATTTGGATTGGTTTTCTCTTCGGATTTGTTTCAGATAAGCCGTTCATCTAGCGAAAGTTATTCGTTTTGGTCAATCTCGAATCAAACTGCATTTTCACAGTTTTCAAAACCTTGACGTGCTTGAAATCAGCGTGATTCGGATTTATCAGATAGTTGAATTCATAAGGCACGACAGCGCTCGGAACCTTTAAAACCGCGGCTTCGTTGCGATTCGCGAATGCGTCGCCAATGAGTTGTGTGACCAGAATCGGTGGTTTCGAATCCCAACCTTCGGGCAGTACTTCCAGATCGACCTCGAGAATCTGGATGTTGTCCGGAATATCGATTTCGACGTAAAATCTGTCGGTGGGCAAATCTTCGCTCAAATCGAGATGCACCGCGACTTCGAGTGTTGCAAGCGCGCGGGTTTCGGCCGTGTACACGATTCTCGTGTTGAAACTGTTCCAACGAAAACCTTCGCTCGTGGACGCGCCAATTCCCGAAAGCGTCGTTTTCAGGTACTTTTCCCTTTCGATGCGAAAAACTTTCATTTAGGCAAAATTCCCGTATTCGATGCGGTTCAAACTGAATTTCACCTCGTTCAGGCCCGAAATCGTGTCGAGCATGCTTTCTGGCGAATTTCCTCCTATCGAAAGATTCGGTTTCTTGAGCCAACGCTGGAATTTTTCCTCTTCGTGGTTGAAAACCTCGAGTCCGTAGTCGATCAATTCCGTGATCAAAACGATCAGTTCACTGTCGCGGCTGTCGAGCATCGAATGTTCACTTTTCTTTTTGTTGTAAGTGGTTTGCGGAATGCCAAGCAGCGCCAACACAGACTTCACGGGATTGTTGAGTCGTTTGCTCACAACCTCGATCGAGTCATACGGAATGCCTTCGCGAACCAGATTGACACGCTCGATGTTCGTGCTCCAGGCGTACTCTTTCCCAACGATTTTCAACGTGGATTTTTTTTCTTCGACGGCTTTTTCCCTCGCGATTTCAAGGCTGTTGGAAATGTCGAACGGTTTTGTTTTTCGGATGGCTTTTGTCATAAAGCAACAAATTTGCTACAAAGATAAAGCATTTTTGCTTTGATTGAACAGCTTTCAAAAAATATTGCCGATTGTCAAAGTGTTTCGGGCAAGCGTATAGTCATTGTGGTTTTGGGTTGGAAGTTCCGATTAAGAACCACAAAACGCGATGTGACAAATCTGCAGAATTTACATCACAACCCAAATTCCGCTCCAATCAAATCCCCAAGTTCAGCGTAAAAGTCAACTTGACTGCGATATTGTCTTCAAAATTGGGCAGCGAATATGTTCCGTAACGGTAAAATCCGGCGAGTCCGAGGCCGCTGTAAATCTGGTTCAATTCCAATCCGGATTCAAAAAATCCTTTGTCCATGGTCTTGTAGTCAAAACCGATGTGCTGTTCGCGATTGTCCATGCTTCCAAAAGCGCCGCGAGAAACCAAAGTCACGAACGGACGCACTTTTTTCGAGATCTCGAACCTCGGTGACGAATGCTTGATTTGCAACATCGCGTATCGGCTCGAGAAAAATTCGTTGTAGAACATCGTCTCGAAACTGTTTTTACCCGCAAAAGTCAGGCGTTGCTGAATATGGTCCTTGACGGGATTGTTTGGCGACATGTTGTACAAATGCGTCAGCGGAATATTTCCGTAGGCCAAGCCAGCCTGGAACAAAGCCGAGAATTTCTGTCCGTCGAGAAACGGTTTCTCATAGTCGACACGCGCATCGACTTTCCCGAAACTGAAGTCGTTGTCAGTGAATTTCGGCATTGCCTGCGTGAACTGGAACGTGAATTTCGGGAAGCGTTTTTCGGTCTCGATTCGCGAAACCGGCGTTTGCATGTAGTTCGAAAATGGATTCCACTGAATTCCGACAGAAGCCAAAGTCAAGTTGAAATTCCCATACAATTTCTCGCGGTAATTGAACAGATAATTGAATCGCGGCTCGATCTGGCTGTAAGTCAATTGCCAAACCGATTCTGTTTTTGGGATAATCCTCGTTTCGATATAACCGCGCCAGGTTTTGTGGTTGTAAAAAGTCGAAATGTTGATGGGACGCGCGTCGTAAATCTTGAAAGGTCGTTTGTCAGTAGCGAAAATTACCGATGCGATCTCTTGCAAATCGTCGGTGTAAGACGCGCCAACCCAACTTCCGGTGTAATTCCCGAGTCGAACCGCGCCTCCAAAACTGTATTTCCAACGGCCGTCTTTCGTACCATAAGCCGCATAACCTTCAAGCCGATATTTACTCGAAAACTTGTCATTGGTAATTCCGCCGAGGCCAAGTCTAAAACCTTCGTAATTGTTGACGGTCGCCAAATAACGCAAGCCCAAATCGATCGGCCCGATGGGAATGTAGCCGTTCAGGAACTTTCGCGCCAAACGCAATCGGCTCTCGATTTTCTCCGATCGCGAAATGCTGTCGAGCGCGCGGTAAGTCGCCAAATCACGCGCGTCGGGCGAAACCAATCGGTGTTGTTTCCAAAATGTCGAATCGCGTTTCACGGCATTCACTAAGATTTCAGACTCGACGGCCACGTGTCGGCGCGTGATCGCAATGTCGAATTCGGGTGCTGAAAACCATGTTTGTGAGAGCACGTAACTTCTGTCGGAAGCGAATTTCTGGCGTCGGCTTTCCTGATTTTCAGGATCGAATTCAAGCGTCGCTCCCAAAATCTTGATGTTGGAATTGTTTTTCCCTTTAGATATTTTAAGGATCGTCTGCGAAGGCATCCACAACTGCTGCTCGTCATAAAACTCGAATTCGTGCACGACCGACAATCGCAGCACACCCAAAAATCGGAACTCGGCTTTGGCAACGGCAAAATTTTCCAGGTCGATGAACAGATAACCGTAAAGTCCGCCGCCTTGGAGTTTGCGTTTGGACTTGAACCGAATTTTGGCCACGGCACGATTGTCGATCGAGTCGTTTTCGATGAACTCATAGTTGAAATTGCGAAGCGCGTCTTTGGCCAAAGGACTGGCATATTTGGTCGTGAGCAATTCGTAATGTTCGTCGTAAACCGAGAAGGAATGCAGCTTTACGCCCATGATTTCGTAAACCGGCTGCGAAAATCCGCCCATTTTTGCACCCGTGATATTTTCTTTGAGGCTTTGTTCGGCAAAATCGTAACGCGAGACTTTTTCGCTTTCGAACAAATGGTATTTCTCGATGTATTTCTTGAAATGATAATCGGACGAATCGATCTTGACGAACAGCTTGCGAGGCGTTCTTTTTCCGATAAATACAGAATCGACGCGGCCTGCGATAGAATCCGGATTGGCCGTGATGAGCAATTTGTTGTAGGAATTGATGCGGAAAGTCGCGAGCTTTTGCTGCGGATCGTTCGCGTTTTTCGACGCAATCGCCTTTTTCACGATTCCCGAAGCATCCGATTGGGCGCGAACCGTCAGCGCGAAAAGCAGGACAACAAGTAGAAAGAGGCGTTTCATCGTTACAAAGAAACAGCATTTTGGGATTTTTATTGCGGTGTTTTTTAAGAGTTTGGCAGATTTTCGAATGGCGGTTCAGTATCAAAGTCGGACTAAAAAATTACGAAATGTCGTAAAAAACATAATAATGTTTGTGGGCAAATATCTGTTTTTAAGCAGATTGCATCCGAGGCATCGCAATTGTTCGAAGTGCAAAAAACAAAATCATGGAAAACCAGATTGGAATTTCGGAACAGCAGCTGCAACAACTGACAAATTCGCTGAACATCTTGCTCGCCGACGAATTCGTGCTTTATGTCAAAGCCAGAAAGGCGCATTGGAACGTCGAAGGCCGCGATTTCTAAAAACACGAAAAAATGGCGTGGATGCTGCGTTCGCATCTCAAATTGTAACGCGTCTGCCCAAATAAATCTATCTTTAGCCATGCGAAAATTTTTCCAAAATCACCTGTTGTCGGTCTTCCTTTTCGGATTGATGAGCGTTTCGGTTTTCGCCCAGACCAAAGACGAGGTGAAAGTCATGCGGAAAAAATTGGCTTCGGCAACTTCAGACAATCGCGAGAAAGTCGATTTGTTGCTGCAATTCGGGAATTATGTGTTGGCCAAACCCGGCGAACTTAAAGCAGATCTGGACAGCGCATCGGCACATTTCCAAAGAGCGTTCAAACTTTCGAAAAGTCTTGATTACAAAAAGGGAATCGCACAAAGCACACTACTTGAAGCCCGAATTTTGCGGGAAAAAGGAAGCGAAAAACAGGCTTACGATCGCTTCTCCAAAACCATTTCCTTCGCGCGGGAAAGCGAACTTTTGGCAGATCAAGCCGAAGCGATGACCGAATACGCCAAGCGCTGGAAAACCACGCCCGAAGAACTTCCGAACAAGATGGAAGAACAAAGAAAGGCATTGGGAATTTACGCGAGATTAGGCGCGAAAGGCGGAAAACCGTACGCGGTCGCATTAAAAGACATGGCCGATTTTCATCAGATGTATGGCGAAAATCAGGAATCGATCGACTATCTCGAAAAATCGCTTGCAATTTCGAAAGCTATCAAAGATGGAGACACGCAAGGCACTTATGTTTTGCTTGCGAACAATTATCGCCACATCGGGAATTTCGAAAAAGCTTTGCCGATTGTTCTGAAAGCGCAGGAAATCGCCGAAGCAAACCACGACAGGTCAGAACAAATGGCCATGATCTACAACCACATCGCAATCATTTGCGACGATTTGAAGAAGTTCGATCGCGCGCTTGAATATTTCGAAAAGGCGCTCGAAGTCGCCAAGGAAAACAACGACCGCGACAACATCTCAAAGTTCTGGCTCAGTATCGCGACGATTCACAAACAGCGCAAAAACTACAAGCGCACGGTGGAAATCCTCAACGAAATGGCCAAAAAATATCCGCCGAAATCACTTGACCGCATCGTGCGACAGGAAGTGATGTTCACGGTGACCTATTGCGAGATGGGCGAGACCGAAAAAGCGCGTCCGCATTTCGAGAAACTGCTCAGGATCGAGGACCAAGTTGTGCGCGAAGGCGTTTATGTGGGCGATCTTTATCCGGCGGTCATCAAATATCTGCAGGCTTCGCATCAACCTTTGAAGTCTTACGAATACATCGAAAAATATCGAGATTACCACAAAAACACTTCGAATTTGATCTTTCAGGCGAACGTTGAACAATTGTATTTTTTGTCCGATTCGGCCAGCGGGAAATACCTCGATGCGATCAAGCACTTGCGCAAATACAAAACCTTGACCGATTCGTTTTCGAACGCCGAGAAAATGAAGCAGTTCTCTGAAATGGAAATCAAATTCGAAACCAGGCAAAAAGACAAAAACATCCAACTGCTCAGGAAACAAGGAGAATTGCAGCAAACCAAAATCGAGAATGACAAGATCACGCGCTATATTTTCATAGGATTCGTCGTTGTTTTGGTCGTCGTGATCGGCTTGATCTTAAACCGATATCGCCTCAAACAACGCATCAACAAAAAACTGGAAAGCCAGCAAGAGGAAATAAACGCACAAAACGATCTGCTCAAGAAATTGGTGTCCGAAAAAGAATGGCTGCTCAAGGAAATCCACCATCGCGTGAAGAACAACCTGCAAATCGTGATCAGTCTTTTGAACACGCAATCGGCTTATTTGGAGAACGAAGATGCGATTCAGGCGATCCAGAACAGCCAGCACAGAATGCACGCGATGTCGCTCATCCATCAAAAATTGTATCAATCTGAAAATCTGTCCAAAATCGATATGGGTTGGTACATTCACGAGCTTGTGAGTTACCTCAAAGATTCGTTCGAAAGCACCAAACGCATCAATTACAAAGTCGATACAGATTCGCTCGAACTCGACGTGGCGCAAGCGGTTCCGGTCGGATTGATCCTTAACGAAGCCATCAACAACTCGATAAAATATGCGTTTCCGGATGTGGCAAAAGGTGCGATTTCGATCTCGCTCAAAAACATCGGAAACGAGAAGTACCAACTCACGATTCAGGACAACGGCGTCGGTTTGCCCGAAAATTTCAATTTGGCCGAAACCGATTCGCTCGGAATGAATCTCATGCAAGGACTCGCGAGCCAGCTGCAAGGCGAATTCTCGCTCCAAAACCAAGACGGACTGAAGGTTCAGATCCAATTCAAAAAGAACACGCAACTACCCGAACAAGAACGAGTGCCGAACGAAGATGAAAGAAAAGATTTTACTGGTTGAAGATGAATTTATCGTGGCCAACGACCTCAAGATCATGCTCAAAAAAGCGGGTTATGAAGTCGTCGGGATCGCGGCATCGGTCGTTCAGGCGCGAGAGATAATTGCGGCCAAAAATCCCGATTGGGTTTTGCTTGACATCATGTTGCAAGGCGATTTGACGGGCATCGACCTGGCTTGGGAACTCATTTCCCAGAAGCGTCCGTTCCTTTATATTTCGGCCAACACCAACCAATCGATTCTCGAAAAAGTCAAGGAAACCGAACCTTACGGATTTCTCGTGAAGCCATTCCGAGAGAAGGATTTGCTTGTGATGTTAGACATTGCGCGCTACAAATTCAAGTTGACAAAAGGAATTTCCGACGCGGTTTCAACCTCTGATTTTTCGAGTTTTGACGGAATCGTCGGAAAAAGTCCGCAACTGATGAAAGTTCTGGAAAAAGTCGCCATTGTCGCTCCGGCCGAAACCTCGGTATTGATTTTGGGCGAAAGCGGAACCGGAAAAGAAAGGATCGCCAAAACAATTCACGAGTTGTCGCACCACAAAGAACATCCGCTTGTGGTCGTGAATTGCGCCGCCTTGCCCGCGACTTTGGTGGAATCGGAATTGTTCGGATACGAAAAAGGCGCGTTCACGGGTGCCGAAACTTCTCGCGCAGGAAAGTTCGAACAAGCAGATTGCGGAACCATTTTTCTCGACGAAATAGGAGAATTGCCGTTGGACGCACAAGTGAAATTATTGCGGGTTTTGCAGGAAAAGGAAATTGAGCGCCTGGGCGGGGAAAAAACCGTGAAAGTCGACGTCCGCGTGATTGCCGCGACAAATCGGAATCTCGAAAAAGAAGTCGCCGAAGGCAGATTCCGACTGGATTTGTACTATCGACTGAACGTTTTTCCGATTGAACTTCCGCCGCTTAGGAAACGCCTCGACGATTTGCCGATCCTGGCCGAACATTTCCTCAAGAAATTCTCGTCCGAAATGCGGAAACCCGTGAAAAGTTTCTCCCAAAAAGCGCTCGACGAACTGACGAAATACGATTGGCCGGGAAACATCCGCGAACTCGAACACAGCATCGAACGCGCGGTTTTGATGAGTCAGGACGGAATTGTGCAAACGCTCGATCTTCCGCAAAATTTAACCCAAGAAGAAACCTTCGAATCAGGCGAATTGCTGTCGATGGAAGAAATGGAAAAACGCCACATCCTAAAAGCATTGAACGCGGCTTCGGGAAAGGTTTTCGGGCCGGGCGGCGCTGCGGAATTGCTCAAGATGTCGCCGGCGACTTTGTATGCTAAGATGAAGAAACTTGGGATTGGCAACGGATACGTTTAATTAATAATTAGTAATTAATAATTGTTGGCATGGAAAAAATCGAAGTCGTTCTTGACGAAAAGCGCAAAGGGAAAATCGAATTGTTGTCTGACGGAAAACACGCGGGAGAAATGGTGATTTCAGAAAACGACGACGCGATCACGGTTTATCACACAGAAGTTTCGGAAGCATTCGCGGGGAGGAATTTCGCGAAATTGTTGCTCGACGCCTTGGTTGGCCGCGCCCGCGATTCGAATCGAAAGATCAATCCGCTTTGTCCTTACGTTTTTGCGCAGTTCAAGCGCCATCCGGACGAATTTGCCGATGTTTGGAAAAAGTAGTCGAAACACGAAAGACCTAAACTTGGTTAATTATCTTTAACGGTCAAAAAAAAAGGTAAATGGCAGCCGACGATCTTAAAGTTTTACTCGCAAGATTGCAGGAACGAGAAATGGAATTCTCGCAAGTCCAAGCACTGTCATTGGTTTTGGCTTCGGTCGTAAATGCAGCCGACCTCGAAAAACAAATTCCGAAATTGAAATCCGACTTGGGTTTCGAAGCTTTTTATCTGGCAAGACAGACCGACGAAAAATCGGTAGAAATATTGGCTTCTTTCGGATTCGGAAAACTGGCGAAATCAGCATTTCCAGCCGACGAATTCTTCCAGAAAGCAACGACTTCGCCCGACGCGATTTTGCTTCCGATTCCGTCCAAACAACTTTCTTCGGGAATTTTTACCAGCGCGAACCTAAAATCGAGAAGCGTTTTGGCGATTCCGCTGCGATGCCCCGAAAATTCAGTCGTCGCATTCTTTTTATACAAGGAAGTAAACGGCCCGGAACGTTCGATCGTGAGAATTTTCAGATTTCTGACGAACCAACTTTCGATCACGGCCTGCAATTTTCTGTCGCGGAACTCCAATGCGAAAACTGACAATTCCGATGAAATCCACGAGGTTTTCGATGTCTCGGATTTTGCGCAGATCGTGGGCTCGGGAAAGGAAATGTCCGAAGTGAAAAGGCTGATCTCAATAGTCGCTCCGGCCGACACAGGCGTCTTGGTTTCGGGTGAAAGCGGCACCGGAAAAGAAGGCGTCGCATCGGCAATCCATCAAAAATCGGCTCGAAAAAACCAACCTTACGTTCGCGTGAATTGTGCGGCTATTCCCGCGAATCTGCTCGAAAGCGAATTGTTCGGACACGAAAAAGGCAGTTTCACGGGCGCACTCCAACGCAAGAAAGGCAAGTTCGAAATGGCACACAAAGGCACGCTTTTCCTGGACGAGATAGGAGAAATCCCGATCGAACTTCAAGGTAAATTGTTGCGCGCGTTGCAAGAAGGCGAAGTCGCCAGAATCGGGGCTTTGGCTGCGATAAAAGTCAATGTGAGAATCGTTGCGGCCACGAATCGCGATTTGATGCAGGAAGTGAAAGCCGGCCGTTTTCGCGAAGATTTGTATTATCGACTCAATATTTTCCCAATAAAACTTCTGCCGTTGCGCGACCGCATTGGCGATTTGCCAGAACTCTCGAATTTTTTCCTGCAAAAAACCTGTTCCGAAAACAATCGGAAACCAATGGCTTTTTCGGCCGAAACCTCACGTTCGATGACGCTTTACGCCTGGCCGGGAAATGTGCGCGAATTGCAGAATCTCGTGAGCCGCGCGGTTTTGCTCACAAACGGGAATACCATCTTGAAACTCGATTTTCCAACTTCGGAAAAATCGGGAGCGATAAATCCGGACCTTAATCTAAAGACTTTGGCCGAGATGGAAAAAGACTACATCCTGTCGGTTTTGGTCAAGTGTTCGCACAGGATTTCGGGCCCGAACGGAGCGGCGAAAATCTTGGGAATACCTGCCACAACCCTGATTTCCAAAATGCAGAAACTCGGGATCAAGAAACAAATTACTACAAATTCCCGCGATTTATAAAGTCGGAATCAACACCAGCAATATCTCGCTTTGGATCGGGTCGATTCTTATCAGATTCCGTTCTGCCTGTAAAATCTACGAAATTTCGTAAAATGAGCAATTCGCCAAACCGCGCGAAGCCTTGTCAATAAAAGAAATGTTGTTTTAGGAACGACTTTGGACATAGAAAGCAAAGTACAATCTTAAAACCTTTTCAATCATGAAAGACAACAGTTCAACCATCGCTTTCGAACAAGATCCGGCGATTTCGGTCCAGACCAAAAAATTCCTTACCGCTTTGAATTCAGGAGGAGGCGAACCACTCGAGAAGATGACGCCAGCCGACGCAAGACAAGTTTTGGTGGGCGCACAAGCTTCGGTCACATTCGATTATTCGGATATTGACGAGTCCGAAAAAACGATTGCCGCCGACGGTTTCCAAATCAAACTCAACATCGTAAAACCGAAAGACGCCAAAGACGGATTGCCCGTTTTTATCTTCATCCACGGCGGCGGCTGGGTTTTGGGCGATTTCCCAACGCACAAGAGAATGGTTCGCGATTTGGTCGTAAACTCAGGAACGGTCGGTGTTTTCGTGAATTATACGCCATCGCCCGAAGCGCAATATCCGACAGCCGTCAACGAGATTTATGCCGCGACGAAATGGGTTGCCGAAAACGGAAGCGAAATTGGTGTCGACGGCACGCGTTTGTCGGTCGTTGGAAATTCCGTCGGAGGAAACATGACGGCCGTGACCGCGATCAAATCGATAGAAAACAACGGCCCGAAAATCACGAATCTCATCATGCTTTGGCCAATCGTCGACGCCAAATTCGACCACGAATCTTACAAGCGCTTCGGGCAAGATCGCTTTTTGACGACGCCTTTGATGGAATGGATGTACGACCAATATGAACCGAATGTCCAAAAACGCGAGGAAATCTACAATTCTCCAATCAACGCAAGTGCCGAACTCCTCGCCAAATTCCCACCAACGTTTATTCCGTATGCTGAAGCCGATGTCTTGAACGACGGTGCTTATGCGTTCGGACGCAAACTTGACGAAGCCGGCGCAAGTGTCGTTTTCGTCGAATACAAAGGCATGATCCACGATTTCGGTTTGCTCAATCCGATCGCCGATTTGCCCGAAGTTGGCGTGCTTTTCCGTCAGGCTGCGGCCGAATTGCGATTTTATCTGAAACCGTGAAATCAATTAATAATTAATAGTGAATAATTAATGATGATGAAAATAAATACAAGAAAGAATTTGATGGGAATTGTCCTGTCTGTGGTCGTGGCTTCTTGCGCCGACAAAAAGGAAACTGCGAAAGCTGAAACTTCAGAAAAAGCAAAGGCCAGAGCCGAATACATCGAGGTCGAGCCAAATGTGCGCCTTCACGTAACCGATATGGGCGAAGGAAAACCGGTTGTGTTAATTCACGGTTATCCTTTGAGCGACGCCATGTGGGAATATCAGAATTCTGCTTTGGTAAAAGCCGGTTATCGCGTGATCGCCATCACTTTGAGAGGTTTCGGACAATCGGACAAACCTTACGGAAGCTACAATTACGACCAATTTGCTGATGACATCAAAGTCGTCCTGGACAAACTGGAAATCGAGAATGCAACAATCGGCGGGCATTCGATGGGCGGAGCAATCGCGTTGCATTACGTCGCGAAATTCGACTCGCTCCACGTTTCCAAGCTCGCCTTGTTTTCGGCCGCCGCGCCAAAACACACGAAAGTCGACGGTTTCGAACAACCGTTTTTCTCCAAAGAAGACATTACGGCTTGGGTCGGGTTGATGCACAACGATCGTCCGGCGTTGCTTGCGGCAGTCAGTTCGAAATTCACCTTGAACGAAACTTCGGTGAATCCAGGCCTTGGCGGATGGCTTTACCAACAGGAAATGCAGTCGTCGCCTTACGCAATGGAACAAGCTTTGATCGCTTTGAGAGACGAGGATTTGCGTGCAGATTTGCCAAAAATCAAGATTCCGACGCTGATTTTCAGTGCCGTGCAAGATCACATCGTTTCTCACGAACTCGGGATTTACATGAGCAAAAACATCGCTTCGTCCAAACTTGTGGTTTTCGAAAACAGCGGTCACGCCGGATTTGTGGAGGAAAAAGACAAGTTCAACGCCGAGTTCATCAAGTTCTTGAACGAGGCCAATTAAGGATTTTCACCACGGGATTCCCGACAATGCTTACGCAAAACTTCGCCCTTTCGACAAACCGACTGGGCGATTTTTTTCGGCGAAAGCCAACAAAAACCTACCTTTAACGACTTCAACTTATGAGCACGACTTCACTTTCTACCAAGCAAATCCTGATCATGGCAATCACGGCCGGAATTTGCGTCGCCAACATTTATTACAGCCAACCGATTCTTGCCGAAATCGCGAGATCTTTGGGCACGGACACGAAATCTGCGGGCTTTATCTCGGTTCTTTCCCAAGCGGGTTACGGCCTCGGGCTTTTGTTCATCACGCCTTTGGGAGACAAATTCAATCGCAAAAAGTTGATTTTGACCTTGCAGATTTTACTCATCGGATCGCTTTTGGTAATGGCATTTTCGGCCAACAAATGGATGATTTACGGCGCCGGACTTTCGATTGGGATTTTTGCCGTCGCCGCTCAAGTGATTTTGCCGATGGCCGCGAGCCTTGTTTCTGAAAACCGAGGAAAGATCGTCGGAATCATTTTCACCGGAATTCTGATTGGCGTTTTGGCCGCGAGGATTTTCAGCGGATACATTGCCGAAACCTTCGGATGGCGTTATGTTTACGGAATTTCGTCGGGATTTGTCTTGATCAGCGCCATTTTGATGCAAGCGGATTTCCCGAGCGTGCCCGCGAATTTTTCAGGTTCTTACGGCTCGCTTTTGTCGTCGGTCCTGATCCAGTTCAAGCGATTTTCGATTTTGCGTCGAACCGCGTTTATCGGCGCTTTGTCGTTTGGAACTTTGAGTGCGTTTTGGGTCGCTTTGACTTTTCATCTCTCGGATAAACCCTTTGAATTCTCTGCAGATAAAATTGGCCTTTTCGGATTTTTGGCTGTAGGCGGAACTTTGGCCGCGCCTTTGTTCGGAAAGCTGTCGGACAAATCGGAAAGTCCGCGCAAGTCGTTGTTGATCGCGCTTTCTTGCGTACTTATTTCACTCGTCGCAATTGCCGTTTTCCCACATTCCATTCTCGCTTTGTGCTTCGCGGTCTTGTTTCTCGACATGGGAATCCAAGCCGTGCAGGTCACGAACATCGCCATCATCTACACGCTCGACACAAAAGCCAACAGCCGCATCAACACTGTTTACATGACCACGTACTTCGTAGGTGGCGCAGCCGGTTCGGCTCTCGGAATCTGGGCTTGGGAACACGGCGGATGGATGCTCGTAATGGCACAACTTTTCGTGTTTGTTGCTTTGGCTGTGGTTTTGTCTTTCTTCCAAACCCAAAAGGGTTCGTCTGCCGCGGAATAATTTTTCCACCACCGATTTTTCCAGGCCGCGCTTTTCGGGTTTACTAATTGTCCGATAATTTAAACCGCGAATTCGCGAATTACACCACGTGAGGTAATTCGCGAATTCGCGGTTTAAAAAATTCTCGGCCAAGCTGCGCATAAGTTGCCGTAACCGGCGTAATCCTTCCATTGCTTGCGCCAGTTTGCGTCGCTCGAGTCGTGGCCAAAAAGTAGCGAGACTGTGAAAAATGACAGGCCGAGATAAAAAATGAAGCCACGAATGCACGAATAACAAGCATTCGTGCATTTTTGGCTTAAAAATTATCCGTGGTGAAAATCAGCGGGAGAAATTGTGGACAGCTATTTTCAAGCTTGCTTGCCATGAGAAATTTAGATTCGCGTTTTATTCTTACGCTTCGCATCTTCCTGTATCACGGACGCAAGGATATACGCGGATCACACGGATTTTGAAAGCTTCGCTTTTTTAATACTAATTTAGGTATCGAAAAATTTAACCGCGAATTCGCGAATTACCACAATCGGCGTAATTCGCAAATTCGCGGCTAAAAATAAATTCACGGTTTCGCTGCGCAGCAGTCATCATAATCGGCTTAATCCGTGCATTGCTTGCGCCAGTTCGCGTTGCTCGGGTTGTAACCAAAAAAAGCGGCGAAGCTGTAGAAAGTAAAAAACGAGATAAAAATGAAGCCACGAATTCACGAATAAAAAGCATTCGTGAATTTGTGGCTTAAAAAAATTGTCTGTGACGAAAATCAGCGGGAGAAATGTCGATCGAACCAGGCAGCGGCCAAATCCAAATCTGTTTTCGTGAGATTGTGGCTCGTGGGAAGTAGCTCGGAGTCAACCAAAAATCCATTGTCAGAAAGAATCTTTGAATACAATTCGATCTGATCCAGATCAACCGTCTGATCCTGGTTTCCGCTTGAAAGAAAAACCGGAACATTCGCAGCTTTCTCGGTCGGACGCAACTTTTTGAACGGCAACATCGGACGCAACAAGATCGCGCCAGCCAAAAACTTCGGATCCAAAAACAAAGCCGAGCCCGCGATATTCGCACCATTGGAATAGCCCAAAGCAACGAGTTTCGTTACGTCGAAGTTCTCCTTATCGGATAAATCCTTCAAAAACGCAATCATCTCGTGCGTTCGGAATTCCAGGTCTTTCTCGTCGAAAATTCCCATTCCGATGCGCTTGAAAAACCGCGGCATCCCGTTTTCTTCAACGTTTCCACGAATCGACAGAATGTTTAAATCGTTAGGGAAAAAATCGGCGAACGACAGCAAATCGTGCTCGTTTCCGCCTGTTCCGTGAAGCAAAAGCAAAGTGTGAGCCCCGGAAATACCCGAGGCTTTGTACACATATTTCATTGGTTGAAAATCCATAATCACTTAATTTATCGGTACCAAATGTTGTTCGATCGCCGCGCGATTTTGTTCGTATTGCGCCGGCAACTTCAGGCCTTTGCCCAAATCTTCGAGCGCTTCGTCAACCGTAAATCCGGGATTGTCTGTCGCGATTTCGAACAAAACGCCGCCCGGCTCACGGAAGTAAAGCGAGTGAAAATACTGTCGGTCGATTTGTGGCGTGATGCTCAAACCATGCTCGATGACTTTTTCGCGGAATTTGTGCAGAATCTCGTCGTTCTGAACCCGGAAAGCCACGTGGTGAACGGTTCCGCCGGCTACGTGTCCGTGTTTTTCTTCCGGAAGTTCGACCAAATCCACGATCGCTGCGTTCTCGATAGCGTCGGTTTTGTAGCGGAAGCGGTTCACTTCCTGAGCGACCAATTTATAGCCGAAAATCTCGGTCAAAATCGCCGCCGTCGGCTTGATGTCTTTCAACGATAACGTGATGTTGTGGAAGCCGCGAGTCGCGACAGTCGCCTTTACTTCGTCGGTTTCCCACGGTTTGCGTCCGTCGTTTTCGGTTTCGGTCAACTCGATTTTTAATCCGTCGGGATCGAGAATCGTGAGGTAACGCTCCCCGAATTTCTCGGCTGGTTTGTTGTAGATCACGTTGTGTTTCTCGAATCTGTCGACCCAAAAATCGAGACTGCCTTTGGGTACGGAATACCCGATTTCCGTGGCCATTCCGGTGCCGCGTCGGCCTTGGGCGATTGAACTTCCCCAAGGGAAAAACGTAAGGATCGTGCCCGCGCTTCCCACTTCGTCCCCAAAATAGAAATGATACGTTCCGGGATCGTCGAAATTGACCGTTTTTTTAATGAAGCGAAGTCCCAAAACGTTCGCGTAAAAATCGAAATTGCGTTTGGCGTCACCGGCGATCGCCGTAATGTGATGCAAACCTAATATCTTGTTTTCCATGATGATAAGTGTTATTTGTTAGGCCAAAATTAGGTCGTCTTTCGTTCTGAAACATTGAACTGGGACAAGAAGTCAAAATTTGAATTGGGAAGTGATCCCGAAGAAGAAAATATCTTGTCCGGCGCCCGAATTCTTTAAGAAATTTCCCGCGTCAAACCACGTGGTTTCTGCCTTGAGCGAGAAAAATGCGTTCGGTTCCCACGCGATATTTGCCGCGAGTTGTGTTCCGATGAAGCGTTCCGAACTTTCTCCCGGATAAATCAGGCTCACGTTCGGCGCATAAATTCCGTCCTCGGTCGAAAAGCGCCAGAACAAGTCGTAATCGAGTCCGAAGTCAATCGTTTTGGTCAGTGATAACGCGATTTCCGGATGGATGTCGTACAAATTCGACGGACCGATAATTCCCGCCAATCCGAAATAAGCGCCACGCGGAAACAATGGATTAAATGTTTGCAGGCGATTGTCCGACGCATTTCTGTCACCTGAAATCACTTCGGTTTTGAGTCCGATTTTTGGTTTCAATCCAGCATTTTCAAACCGATACGTCAAATATGATGAGATCGTCCAAGCTGAAATTGCCTGGTTTTCAAGCGCGCCAAATTGGTAAACGCCTTCTATGTCGTAAAGAAACGCCTGGCCTTTGTTCCAGATTCTCGTTCCGAAAGAATGTCGGTGTTCGCGCCCGATTGTGTTGGCGAAAGCCGCGTTCTCCTTTCGAAGCCCAAAATAATAGACGTCGATATTTTGCAAAAACGGAACCGATTTCAGGACTGTGTAATTTCCCCAAAGCCGGGTTTCGGTCTCGATGTTGTCGTCGAAAATCTGCCGTCCATTTACGACTGGATACGCAAAAAAGACTTCTGAATTGACGCTTCCGCGCATGAAAATCAACTTCGCCGCATCCAACGAAAGTCTATTATTCGGAAATTCCCGGACGGCGACGAGGCGTTGCGAACCGTACCAAAATTCCTGTCTTCCGACGCGCAACGTAAGCGAACCCTTGCCAAAATCCTGTTTCCAATCGGCGAAAGCCTGGTGCCAATCGAGCGGATTTTCCTCAATCGGACTCGGATCCAAACGTCCGGAAACCGAACTGCTCTGGATTTGGAAAAACGCGCGAAAGTGCTTTCCGGTGTGAAAATCGACGTGAAGCAAATATCGGTTCAGCAAAAATCCGTCCTTGTCAGATTGCGTGTCGCCCCAATCTTCGTTGTCGAATTTGAAATATTGCAAGCGGATGTCGCCTCCGAAAGAAAAATAAGTACTGTCGTTTTTGGAAACCGATGCGAATTTCAATTTCGGATACCAATTGCCCGAAGAATCGCCCACCATGGAACGAAAATCATCGTGATAACGCAGCGAATTGAAGTTTGGCGATTTTTGCGCAATCGACAGAAAGCTTCCGAAAAGCAGTAAAAGGAGGCACTTTTTCATGTGACCTTGATTTGGTTTCGGATCGATCTGTCGAGTGAGAATCGTCCACTTCCGACCAAAAGCAGAAAGCCGAAACAGCAACTGTAGATAAACGGGATGTCGCGCACCATTGGATCGTCGTGCAAATGCATGGCCAAAAGTCCGGTCAAGGTGACGCACAAAACGAGTGCCGATGCGAGTCGTGTGCCAAGTCCGAAAATGATGAAAATCGGTGCTGTTAAATTGGCCGTGATGGCGATCGAGTCGTTTAGGAAATCGGGAAAGCCGATCGGATTTGGAACGACTTCGGCAACCGCGACGCCAATTCCCAATTTCTTGAGTCCGTGTACGCAAATGAGTTCGACCGAGATCAAAATCCGAAAGCACAAAATCGCGTAATCGTTTGCTTTGTCGCCCAAATTCGAATGCAGTAAAAAGAAGAAAAGTCGTTTCATGGCGTCAGTTATTTTGATATCCGCCAAAGAAATTCACCGGACTCCAAGCCGGAATCGCTTTCGGGATTTGCGGTGAATCGGCTTTGAAATCGTGGTTTCCGTAGACAATTTTTCCGTTCACGACCGTCAATTCCGATTCGAGATCGAGGATTTTTTCGTCGGAAACAGAAAAATAATCGGCACTCAAAATCGCGAAATCGGCCACGAAACCTTGGGTGAGTTTGCCACGTTTTTGTTCGAGATTGATCAACGATGCGCTTCCGGATGTGAACAGTTCCAAGGCTTTGCGTCTGTCGAGAATATTTTCGTCAGCCATGTATTTTCGCCCGCCCAAAGTTTTGCCCGAAGTAAGCCAATACAGGCCAACCCACGGATTGTAACTCGCCACACGCGTGCCGTCGGTTCCCATTCCAACCTTGATCCCGAGCTCGAAAATCTTCTTGAGCGGAACGGTTTTCGAAGCCGCGTCTTTGCCATAACGTTCGATAAACGCCTCGCCTTGATAGGCCATTCTGTGCTGGATCGCGAGCCCGCCACCGAGCGTTTTTATGCGTTTGAGATTTTCTTCGGACACAGTTTCGGCGTGATCGAAAAACCAGTTCAGGCCGTTCAACGGCTTGGTTTTGTCGATTTCCTCGATCACATTCAAAAAGCGCGTAATACTCTCGTTGTAAGTCGCGTGAATGCGGAACGGCCAGCGTTTTTGCACCAAAAGTTCGAGAACGGGCTTGAGTTGGCTTTCCATATTGGCCGACAATTCGGGGCGCGGTTCGTCGAAATTCTCGAAATCGGCGGCGCTTGCCACAAGATTTTCGCCACCGCCTTGCACGTAATATTCGACGTGATCGTGGTCGTCATCGTGAGCGCCAACTTCGACGGAACTCGTCCAGCGCGTGTAGTCGTTGAGTTCGGTTCCAGCTTTTTGGGCGAATAGATAATACGGCATGCGAACCGTCAACTCGTCTTTTTTGTCAAGGGCTGTCGTGACGCCGTAATCGTCGGGGAAATTCTGGAAACCGCCGCCAGCATCCATGATCGCCGTGACACCGAGTCTGTTCATTTCGGTCATGAACAATTTGGTGGAGTTGACTTTTTCGGCAGCCGACAATTCGGGCAATTTGGACAAAGTCGAATACAGGATGAACGCGTTCGGTTCGGCTATCAAAAGTCCTGTCGGATTTCCGTTTGCGTCTTTTTGGATCAGTCCGCCGTTCGGATTTGGTGTCGACGCATCGATTTTGAGCGCCTGAAGCCCGGATTTGTTGAGATAAGCGTGTCCGTAAAGATGTAACACGAACGTCGGAACTTCGCCTGTCGCCGCGTTGATTTCTTCCAGAGTCGGAAGTCGTTTTTCGTCGAATTGATAAGCGTTCCATCCGCCTACGACTCGTACCCATTGGCCTTTTGGCGTTCTTTCAGCTTGTTCCTTCAACATCGCCAGTGCGCGTTTCAAGGTTTTTACGCCGTCCCAACGCAATTCGGTATTGAAGAATCTTCCGCCGCGGATGATGTGCATGTGCGAATCGAAAAGTCCCGGAATCACGGTTTTTCCCTTGGCGTCAACGATTTTGGTTTTGGAGGTTTTGAGTTTGAGGATTTCAAGATCGGTCCCTGTTTTGAGGATTTTTCCATCCGATATCGCCAGGGCCGAAACGATTCGGTCTTTGTCATCCATCGTATGGATTTTGGCATTCTTGACGATCAAAGTCGCCTTTTGTGCCACTGACAAATGCGTCAGAATGAGCCAGATTGCTGTTATTTTCAGAAGTGTTTTCATGATTGTTTTCGGGATAAAAAAGGCCGTGAGAATCAACACGGCCTGGAAAGTTGTGTTGTTTTGGTTTTTTAGTGTTTCAACATCTGATGACCATACTGAATTCCGACACCGTAAGCGCCGCCATATTTTTTGGCCAAATCAGTAACGGCTTTGTACGTTTCCTGGCGCGACCAATCGCGTTGCAGCTCAAGCAGATATTGAAGCGAAGTCATAGGATGCGCGCCGGCTTGGATCATTCGGGCGATCGCCATGTCGTGTGCTTCTTTTGAAACGTCTCCGCAAGCATCGGTAATCACATAAACGTCATAACCTTCGCTGATCGCCGAAAGCGTAGGCCCGACGATACAAACGCCTGTCCACAAGCCTGCGAAAACGAGTTTTTTCTTGCCTTTGCCCGTTATTGCTTTGTAGGCGTTCACGTCTTCCCAAGTGTTCATCGTGGTTCGGTCGATGTAATTCGAGGTTTTTTGCGGATAGACTTCCTCGATTTCTCTAAAAACCGGTCCGCTGAAAGAATGTTCTGCCACGGTCGTAACGACTGTCGGAACATTGAAGATTTTCGATGCGCCGGCCACAAGCGCGACGTTGTTTCTCAATTGGTCGATTGGAATACTCGCCGTTGCGAAAGCCATTTGTCCTTCATGGTCAATCAAGACCAAGGTGTGGTTTGTCGGATTGATCAAAGAAGCTCCTGGTTTTTGTGCCGATGCCGAAAGCGCGAATACTAAAAAAGCGGTAAGGAATACAAGTTTTTTCATGATGGATGTTTTAAATGTTAGTATTATAAAAGGTTTTTCTGCCTTTACTCACATTTGAATCCATTTATGTAAAAGACTGATTAGTAATATTCTAAGAATTTTATCAATTTTTAGGATTTACGAAATCCCGTAAATTTTTAGCGAGATTTTGGCATTTGGATGTGAAGTGTTTACGAATACATTTGTGTAAATTGGCGTCCGAAATTATGAACGACGACAACTTCAAACTTTTCTGCCTCGAAGCGGTAAGAGACGCATCGGCCGACCAAGTCAGCAAACTTTTCCCCATGCTGGATCATCTGACGCTAAAGCACGACATCACGACTGTCTATCAAAGCTGCGACAGCATAACCGGTTTCGAGCAAAGCCTGAACACGCTTTTGTACGAAGACCGTGATTTTAAGGACTACGAGATCATTTACCTCGCGGTTTCGGGGAGTGAAAGTGACATCGTCATAGACAATTACCGCTATTCGCTGCAAGAAATCGCCGAGCTTTTCGAGGGCAAACTCAAAGGGAAACTGATTCATTTCGCCAATACGAAAACGCTGGACATCGATCTTGAAATGGCGCAGTACTTCATTGACGTCACGAATGCCAAGGCGATTTCGGGCTACACGCATAGTGCGTCGTTTCCGAGCCTGGCGCTCGATGCGGCGTTGATCGCTAGTTATTATCAGGACACGGATAGTCCTACCGAATTGGTGCGGATTTTATTGGAAGATCATGGTGCGCTTTGCAGTGCTTTGGGGTTTCGGCTTTTTTATTGATTTTTTTGGGGAGCTGGTTCCGGCTGACTGGCACTAGCTTTTTTGCAAAAGCCGGTTTTTCTATGTCTTGAAACGAGCTTCCGTTGGTCGCTGTTTCAAGTCAAGAAAATCACGTCTTTTTCTGCAAAAGGCTAGTTGCCGTCATCCGGGCTATTTCCTTTTTACCGCAAAATCTTTTTCCTTTATAATTTCCTGTGTAACCGGAAGCTTTTCCTCACTTTGTCAAAAGAACGAGCTTTGCTCGTTTGCTTCTTTTCGCCGGCTGCGCCGTCGCAGGCTTTTAATTTCTTTCGTCGCCTGCCAGCGGGGCTTACTTTTGCCTAGCCGCAAAAGTAACAAAAAGGCTCGCGGCACGACCGATTTTGGCGACCTGACAGCCTTGGAAATTCGGGAATTAAAGGAACTCGCGGGAGCTTTTTCCCGAAACGACTTTCTCTTTGGGGCGCTCAAACAACCTTTAATTCCGCGAATTTCCAAGACGTCAGGTGCCCGCCAAAACGCTCAAATGCCGGACTAAGCGGAAAGTATCTATTGACATTTTTCCTCCGCTGTAGCTTTGGAAAAATGCGTCTCCGAAACACCAAAATTTCCTTAATCGCAAGAATCGTTTCCATAACGTCGTTGCCGGACACTTCTGGCGTTGAAAACCCGCGCTTCGAAACATCAAAATCCCGTGGGAAGCCTCATTTTCCTAAGACCTAACAAATCTCCGAGATTTGTTAGGTCTGGCCGAAGTTCGGAGAAAAAACCGGGAATCGATTACAGATTTCCTGTAGAAAATGTTAAGGTTTTTGATCCGAATGGTTGTTTCGAGCAAACGTAAAAACCCAAGGTTTTTGATCAACGCCAACCGATTGTTTCCGTCAAAGACACACCTGTTTTTCGCTACGGAGCCAACGAGGGTTATCGAAACCGAAAATTTTGCTACGAAGCCGTTTTTAGCGCAGCGAAGCAAGCTAAAAAGCAAATGAACACTTCCGATTAGTCCGCGGCCTAAGCACAAAACGCGGGCACCTGACGTCACGAAAATTCGTCGAAAGGAAAAACTGTTTGAGCCAGAAAAGAGCTTCCGGCGAAAAAGCAGTTTCCGGCGAGTTTTTTTCATTTCCGAATTTTTGGGGCTGTCAGGTCGCGTTTTTGGTTCAGCCGCAAGGCCTTTTTGCTACTTTTGCGGCCAGGCAAACCGAGGAACGAGGTTCACTGAATCCTTTAAAAAACAATAAAAATCAATGAAGTAAAAGTAGTCCCGCGGAAGGCGACGAAC
>NZ_SEBR01000009.1 GCF_004295795.1 Flavobacterium sp.
TGGCAGATCGGCCCCTTAAGACCTCTTCGACACAATGGAGCTTAAAATCATAACTGTGCTTTACTTTTCTTTCCATAGGATACCCCAAAATTGTGTCTAACTTTTTGGGTGCAGTTCAATATGTGTAAGAAAAGATATTTTTAAAAAACTCACACAAACTTTCGTTTTGCGATTGCAGGCGTAAACGAATCACTTTTCCACGCGCTTCCCTATCCTGATTGTTGGTAACTTACCACCAAAGCCAACCTTCAATTTTTTTATATTTACCAAAACAAACATTTTCACCATGGAAACGCCTTCTAAATCTCACATCGGTCGTAAAATCTCCCGCATCCGTGAATTGCGAGGCATGAAACAGGAAGCTTTGGCCCAGGCTTTGGGCATGAGCCAGCAATCGATCTCGATTTTGGAGAACAGCGAGGAAGTCGATGATAAGCGTTTGAAGGACGTCGCGGAGGCGCTTGGCGTTAGTGCGGAGGCGATCAAGAATTTTTCGGATGAAGCCGTGATAAATTATTTCAACAGTTTCAACGATACGGATTTCAGCAACAGCCAAGGCATTAGTTTTGGAACCTTCGGCGCTAACCATTGCAATTTTAATCCGTTGGATAAATTAATTGAGGTTTTTGCGGAAAAGGAAAAGCTTTATGAACGTTTGCTTGACGCCGAGCGGGAGAAGAATGTTTATCTTGAGAGGATGTTGGATAAGAAATAGAGAACTTTAAAAAGTCGCTGAGGGCGACTTTTTTGTTTTATGAAAATCGTATTCTGGTAAAGACTTTTATATTTGTTTGGTAAGGGTATTGGTATTGGCCTTCCTTTATCGTTTAGCTGTGATTGCAATTCGTAACATCAACATCAAAGTCAACAATGAACATATTTTCAAATCAGTTCAAGGAGCATGTATCAAAATTCTCAACTTCTCCTTTTTTATTCGTGGGATCGGGATTTTCCAGAAGATATCTAGGACTTCCTACTTGGGAACTGTTGTTAGTAGAGGCGTGTGAAAACCTTAAATTGACAAAGCCCTATAATTTTTACAAATCTAATGGTGATTCAAACCTCCCAAAGGTTGCATCTTTAATAGGTAGTGAATTTAATGAAATTTGGTGGAGTTATCCAGAGTTCGAGAAAAGTAGAGAGCGCTTCGAAGCCTTGGCTGAAACTAAATTTTCTCCCTTGAAATTCGAAATATCTGAAATGATTAATTCAAAGACAGCTTTAATTACAAGTGAAATCGTTGAAAAGGAAATAAAACTTCTAAAAAAGATTAATATTGATGGGATTATTACCACTAATTGGGACCAATTATTAGAGCAAACTTTTTCAGATTTCAATCGGTTCATTGGTCAAGAAGAATTAATTTTTTCTGAACTATATTCTATCGGAGAAATTTATAAAATACACGGCTGTTCATCAAAACCCAACTCTCTAGTTTTAACAGAAGAAGATTATCTCAATTTTGAGGGAAGAAATGAGTATTTAGCTGCGAAATTGCTCACAATTTTCATCGAAAACCCCATCATTTTTATCGGTTACAGCCTAGATGATAAAAATATCCAGTCAATTTTGAAGTCGATAATTAAATGTCTGACTAAAGAAAAAATTGATAAACTTAAAGATCGACTGATTTTCTGTCAATGGAATCCCGATGTTACGGAAACTACAATGGTTGACAACACTATATTGATTTCGGACACGGTAATTCCACTAAAGTTAATTACTCTAAATGACTTTACTGAACTCTACACTGTGCTAGCCAATAACAAGCGCAAACTTCCAATTAAGATTTTACGCCAGATGAAAGGGATGGTTTATGATTTTGTAAAATCAAATACTTCCAAATCAAAAATATATGTTACTGACAATCTAGATGATATTGAAAATGTCCACGAAGCCGAATTTGTTTACGGTGTCGGATTGAAGGATCGTTTCGCGGAAGTTGGTATCAAAGGAATCGATTTAAAAGATGTGCTATCAGATGTCATAGTACCAAGAGATTGGGATTCATTAAAGATATCCACTTTATGTCTTCCCTTTTTGACCGGAAAGTATATTCCATATTTTAAGCATCTCAGTGCTGCAAAATTGCTCAACAGTGATGGGAAACTAGATGAAAACATTGATATTGACCAATTTTCTCCAGAATTTATAAAAAAGGTAAATGAGGTAAAAAATGAATCGTTCTATCCTACTGCGAGCTATCAAAAAAAGAAAGCAGAAATCAATAGAAATTTCCCAACATTTCAATCATTGGTAGCTACTAATAATGATTTACATATTTTAATGTACGCCCCATTACTTACGCCAAAAAAATTAGATCTAAATGACCTGAAAATCTATCTCGAAGATAAAATTCAATTGATAAATGACAGCAAACTTGGAACTCACTTCCGAAAATTAATTTGTCTTTATGACTATTTAGAGTTTAAAAACAACCATAACTAACCGCCATCAATTGAACCTTAAAAGTGTAAAAGCCTCTTGTCAATTGGGAGAAAAATCGATTTACCCGACGCTCACCGTGAAACGGAAAAAAGTTTTTCTTGTATAATAGTCCTTGTAGTAAAGGTGTAGCGCTGTTCTCGACCAGTCCGTCGAGACGAGATGGTATCATCGTGAAAAAAACTCTTCTGTAAAACAAGAATTTCCAAGCGAGCACGCCTTTTGCGCAGCGCGCAAGCAAAAGGCCAATAAATACTTCCAATCAGTTCGCGGCATCAGCGTTTTGGCGGGCACCTGACGCCTTGCAAATTCCCGCAAATGGAAGCTGTTTGAGCCACCCAAACAGAAAGTCGTTTCGAGAGAAAGTTCCGGCGAGTTCTTTCATTTGCGGAATTTGCAAGGCTGTCAGGTCGCCAAAACGGTGTAGCCGCAAGGCATTTTTGGTTCTTTTGTTGCCAGACAAAAGAACTCCCCGCCGGACAGGCGACGAAAGAAATTCAAAGCCAACGGTGGCGCAGCCGCCGCAAAAAAAAAACTCGGTGGCGCAGCCGCCGCAAAAAAATCGAAGTAAAAACAGCGCAGCTGTTTTAATCAGGATTTCAAGAGCGAGATTGGTTCCGTAAATACCAATTAAGAAAAAAACTAAAAGGTGATTTTACGGGAAAAATAGCCCGGATAACGGCAACTAGCCTTTCGCAGAAAAAACCAACTTTTTCTTAGGTTGCAACAGCGACCGAAGGAAGCTCGTTGCAACCTCTAGAAAAACTGGTTTTTTAAAGAAAGCTAGTGCCAGTTAGCCGGAAACAGCTCAAAAAAAAATCCGCTAAAACAGCGGATTCCAATGTCATTTCCCATTAACCTCCAAAGGCAAGTGATACTCGCTTTTAACAGCATTGCCACCATCTTTGGCAGGAATCCAATCAGGAGAATTCTTTATGGCGCGAACCGCTTCGACGCCAAGCGATTCCGTATCCGCTTTGACCACCGAAACATCGGTTATCTTGCCACTCGCTTCGATGGAAAATTTGATTACCAAACGCTCTTTTCCTTTGAAATTGGCGGGCGTTTTGAACTCTTTGTTGAAGAATTCGTAGAATTTTTCCATGCCGCCAGGAAAGGTTGCGGGCTCATTCGGAATCTGGGAATGCTCCTGTTTTAGGGTCGAATTTCCTTTTTCGTCGAAACTCCATTCCAGCACCTGCGGATAAGTCGTTTTCTCGAGTTGTCCGAAACCTTTTTCAGTGTAAAGACTCACCTGGTTGGGCTGCGGGAATTTCTTGGAGCGAGCGTTTTTGTGCACGATCGAACTTTGTGTCAAAACGAAGTCTGAGGCTTTGTGCTTTTTGAGCTCGCTGTTTTGGACGTGTTTTCCGTCGATCCAGACCGCGTATTGGTTGGGTTGCCCGAATTGCGCCAGTTGTTTTTCGCTGAGTTTCGTCCTTGAGATTTTTGGCGGCGGCGGCGGCAATTTCCAGATCTGGTCATTCGTGAGTTCGCTAAAGCGTTTCGTTTCTTTGGAACCGTCGGCGTTTTTGATGTGGAAAGTCGTGTTCGCATAATAGGAACCTACGCTCGAGATGTCGCGAGGAGCTGGCGGTGGCGGCGGAGGTGGCGGCGGCAAGGTTTGGGCGATTCCCTCAAATCCGAAGAAAGAGAAGAGAAGCGCAAAGGTGAGTGTCGCGCCCAGTGTTTGCGCAACTTTCCTGATTGGGGAAATGGTTTTTGTCATCATGATCATTCGTTTTTTTGTGATTGAAAAATTGAAACTGCTGGCCAACGCAAAATGGTTGGTAAAATGGGCTTTCGAAAGTAGAAGTTCCTGGTACGAAATGCTGTCGTGATTGGCGACAACGGCTTGGTCGGCGAGGAATTCGTGGTTGAGTTTTATGGTTTTTTTGTACAAGACCAACATCGGATTGAACCAGAAAATAATTCTCAGGATCTCGACAAACAAGATGTCGATCGAGTGTTTCTGCTTGGCGTGTGTGAGTTCGTGCGTAAAAAGTTCGGCCTCGATGCTGCGTTTTTGGAACTCGTGTGCGTTGACGAAAATACAATTGAGAAACGTGTGCGGAAGTATTTCGGAGTCGACCAAAACATAAGTCACGCCGTCTCGTCTCAGTGTTTTATTGCTTATGACTTGTGTCGTGATCTGCATCAGATTTCTGGCGAAGCGGATTCCGAAAAGCAAAACTCCAATCGCGTAAATCGTCCAAAGAGAAAGTTGCAGATAATCTGTCGGGTTTTCGGACGCCACGATTTGGGTTGGCTCGATCGACATCGGAACAAGCAAAGCCTGACGCGCGATTGGAACCACATTTTCGGTCTCGACGGGAATCGTCACAAACGGCATCGCAAGTGAAAATACAAGTGCCGACAAAAGGAAAAACCTGTTGAAAACGTGTGTTTTCGAGTTTTCGAGGACTAATTTATGAACCGCGAAAAGTGCGATTTGGCAAAAAACCGACGTGATCAGGAAGTTCGTCATTGCTGTTTCTTTTTGATTTGTTCGTCAATCAAAGACCTGAGTTCCTTGAGTTCGTTTTCGGAAAGATTCGTTTCTGTCGTGAAAAACGATGCAAATTGGGAAGCCGAATTGCCAAAAAAATTCTGGATCAATCCGTTGACGTGTTTCGAGAAATAGTCGTTTTTCCGGACCAGCGGAAAATATTGTCGCGAATTCCCAATTTCCTCATAACCGACAAATTTCTTGTCAGACATTCGCTTGAGCAGCGTCGCAACCGTAGTTGGCGCGGGTTTCGGCTCTTGGTAAGCTTCGAGCAATTCCTTCATGAACGCTTTTTTGAGCTTCCACAGATGCTGCATGAGTTGTTCTTCGGCGGTTGTTAGTGTCATATCAGTTCGTTATTCAACATTCGTTATTCAATATTCGTTGTTCAAATTCTCGTCCAACATTCTTTTTCAATATTTTATCGCGATAAATCCGAGTAAACGATCGGGCTGCATTGGGCAAATTTTTCAGATGCCGAAATCGGGAATTTGTGGTTTTTGAGAAATTCCGACAGCAATTCCCGAAAACGGTTTTCTTTGTATTCGGAAAGTGGATTTTTGCCGAAATCGAACAGAAAATAGTCGACAGTTCCATCTTTCTCCATGTAAATCCGGTTGAAACAGCGCGTTTTCGTTTCCCATGAAAAGTTGTTTTGAGACAGGAATTTTCCGAAATCCTCGAAGAATTTCACATAAGCTTGTTGCAATTGCTGCTGTTCCGACTCAGATTTGAAAACGGCCAGTTTCGGGTCGGAATGCACCGCGCTCTTGTAGGTTTTATCAAGTGTTTCCGATGGAACGCCCAAGGTTTTGGCCTCGCTGAATTTTAAAACCTGGGTTTGTGCTTCCGACAGAAAACACGACAAAATCAGTAACAAGAAAAGGATTTGTTTCATCTGCCATTATTAATTATTACTTATTCATTATTTCTCCCGTAGACAATGCCTTTGACCGAATCTTTCTGTTTCCAGAAACCTTGCTTTAGTCCGGCAACTGTTTTATTGAAACAAAATAAGAAACACGATAGGAAATAGGGAAACGATATTTTTCATTCTACAAACCTAGACTCGTTTCTACAAATGTAGAATAAAACTACTTACGTCCGACGACGTTGGGTAAAATTTTTGATTTGGACGGATTGTTGTTGCTTTTGAGCGATTTGCGTTAGGGATGGCAGCGGCATCCTTTTGGGCGGCGCGCTAGCAGCCGAACAAAAGATACAGCGGACAGCCCGGCGGCGGCGTATCAGAAAGAAGTGGCGGAATCATTTTTTCCCGCCGCCGCAACGCCCCAAAAAAAAATCCGCGGATGAGGCGGATTTTAGCTGTTTGAAGCAAAATTATTTGGACAATTCCACGAAATGTTTGTAAAACAGCGGAATCGTTTCGATGCCTTTCAGGTAATTGAAGATGCCGAAGTGTTCGTTTGGCGAATGGATCGCGTCCGAATCGAGGCCGAATCCCATCATGATCGTCTTGCTTTTGAGCTCTTTTTCGAACAAAGCGACAATTGGGATCGAACCGCCCGAGCGCACCGGAATCGGTTTCACGCCAAAGCTTTCGTTGTAGGCTTTTGCCGCGGCCTGGTATCCGATGGAATCTGTCGGCGTTACGTAACCTTGTCCGCCGTGATGTGGCGTGACTTTGACTTTCACCGATTTTGGAGCGATCGAAGTGAAGTGTTTCGTGAACAATTCGGTGATTTCTTCCCAGTCCTGATTCGGAACCAAACGCATCGAGATTTTTGCAAAAGCTTTGCTCGCGATCACGGTTTTTGCGCCTTCACCTTGGTAGCCGCCCCAAATTCCGTTCACGTCCAAGGTTGGGCGGATCGAGTTGCGTTCGTTGGTCACATATCCGGATTCTCCGTAAATGTCTTCGATGTCGAGCGCTTTCTTGTAGTTTTCGAGCGAGAACGGCGCTTTCGCCATTTCGTCTCTTTCCTCACGCGACAATTCCTCGACGTTGTCATAAAATCCCAGAATCGTGATGTGGTTGTTTTCGTCGTGCAATGAGGCGATCATTTTCGCCAGAATGTTTATCGGGTTGGCGACCGCACCGCCGTAAAGTCCGGAATGCAGATCGCGGTTCGGGCCGGTGACCTCGACTTCTACGTAACTCAATCCTCGCAAACCGGTCGTGATCGACGGTTGTTGGTTCGAGATCATTCCCGTGTCTGAAATCAAGATTACATCGTTTTTGAGTTTTTCCTGATTGCGTTCGACGAACCAGCCCAAACTTTTCGAACCGACTTCTTCTTCGCCTTCGATCATGAATTTCACGTTGCAAGGCAAAGTATTCGTGCGCACCATGTATTCCAGGGCTTTCACGTGCGTGTACATCTGACCTTTGTCGTCACAGGCACCTCGCGCGAAAATCGCACCGTCGGGATGGATTTCGGTTTTCTTGATCACGGGCTCGAACGGAGGCGACGTCCACAAATCCATTGGATCTGGCGGTTGCACGTCATAATGTCCGTAAACCAAAACGGTCGGCAAAACAGGATCGATGATCTTTTCGCCGTAAACGATCGGATAACCTGGCGTGTCGCAAATCTCGACTTTGTCGCATCCGGCTTCCTCGAGGCTCTTTTTGACGGCCTCGCTCATGTCGATCACGTCTTGCGAATAAGCGCTGTCGGCAGAAACCGACGGTATTTTCAGTAAATCTATTAACTCGTTGATAAAGCGATCCTTGTGCTGTTGCACGTAGGGTTTTATGTCGTCCATGAAGGATAGGATTGGTTATTCCTCAAAAGTAGCAAAAAGAAATAAATCAAATTTTTCGGCAAATCGGTTTGCAATTTCAATTCTATGCTTATATTTGCACCCACCAAAGCAGCAGAGATGTTGCCCATCAACAGCGGGTGTGGTGAAATTGGTAGACACGCCAGACTTAGGATCTGGTGCCGCAAGGTGTGTAGGTTCGAGTCCTATCACCCGCACTTTTTGAAACGCAAATTCTTAATTATCAAGAATTTGCGTTTTTTCTTTTTGGGAGTTGCCCAACCTCAGCCCAACGATGTTGAAAACTTTATGATTTAGGAGCAATCACATGATTTCGAAAAAAACTTACTGCCACCAAAATCGTCAAAGAGATCAATACGATTCCCGTGCTTGGAATATGCTCGATTGTGAGAATATAATCGATAATTGCCAAATTTGCGATATTCAATGCCCAGAAGTAGATTTCTGCAATTTTTTCCAAAATCGAAACCCTTCCGTCAAATTGGGACTTGACATCTTCAAAAAAAACTTTTTCATTTTCGTGGTCTGAAAAAAAGTTGTTCTCAATTATGAGGTTATAGTCAAACTCGAAGATTTTCTTGATTTGCTTCAAATCTTGAAATTGCAGACGCAGCAGATAACATATATAGATGCTAGTTACTGAAAGTGCGATCGCGATAAACCAGAGATAAAATACATTGTCGGTGATTTTATCGACAGCAAGTAAGCTAGCACATAATGCAATCGGCAATGCGATTATCTGTTGGGTTAATTTCCCGAGAATGTCCGACAAGTCTTTAAAAAATTTGGACTTGATGTCGCTATAGTCTTTTTTGATTTTGTCAATCGATAAATTATTGAGATAAACGTCGAAATTCAGTTTTGACTTCTCGACAATTGTGGCAAGATTTTCGAAAATGGATGCGAAACGACTTTCTTTCGGAATGTCAGACGCATATTTGATCAGGGCAACTTTCAGAAACTTTACTAAATTTTTGGTAGGCTCGTCAAAGCATTCGATGAAAGATGATAATCCATGGGAAAGGTTGATCGTCTCGCTGAATTGTGGGATTACTTTCTCATATTCAATCGTCAATCGTCCCTTTTCTGTCAAACTGACTAGTACGATTTTTCTGGCTGTTCTATTGTAAGAGTCTACGAAGTGCAGAGAATTATCAATTTCTTTCTCTTGATTTTTCAAAAATTCCTCGAACTTCAGGTAGGCGAGTATGTTTTCAAAGAAATAATTTGTGTTTTGGGGAAGGAAGTTCAAATATGTCTGCCCCTCGACAAAACTAAGTGCTTCCTTACTGCTGTAAATCAAAATGTTCGATTCGATACTAAACCCCGAGGACTCCAAAAAAAACCGCTTGCTCAGAAAGACTTTTGTTTTGAAGCTGGTTAGTAGAAATCTGAACTCGTGGGCTGTCGCATCTTTGACAATTCCCAGAGCAATTAAGCCTTTCTCAATGTCCTCATTTGGATTCATGGACAAATACGTGGAATCGGCGGAAAGATTTTCCGCCTTGTCCAATAAAGCAACAAGAGATTTATGATGTTCTAACGCGTTACTCATTCTTCTGCCCTCAATGCGGCCGCTAATCTTTCTGACTCGATTATGACCTGGTTAGGATTGTCTTCAGATGCAAAAACTTTTGTCCCCAAATCTCCTCGAGAAAATTTGAGGTTTATGCCGTCCTTGTTAATGGAAAGTTGAATGAATTTGCGCAATGCTCGTTTGTCGTATCTAAATTCGCTGTCGATGCTTATGTTGTTCAAATCTGCATACTCGCGAATTATATGGCGATTTCCATACACCTGTTCGCCAACCGTGCTGATACTTATTTCTTTTCGTGGATTTCCTCTTGCAATTTCAAAAACCATGTCTCGAACCTCATCGACAGAGTACGGCTGATTGGTTTCGTCATCGATCGGTAGTGGCAGATTGCTGATAATGTCATACAACGCTTTTGTAAATTCAGAGCTGCTCTGCAATTGAAGTACACAAATCCAGTCCGTAAAGTAGTCGGAAACTTCCTGTTGGCGAAGTTGCGTAAATGTCAAATAGTTCTGTTCGGAATTGAGGAGACGCTCATTTATACGGCATGCCATTGCCAAATGGCTAGTATCTAAATATTCGATTCTTCCAATCGTGTATGACGTGCCTTCACGTCTCAATATTTTGCCTTCAACATCTCGAATTAAAAATATCCCCACGAATGGCGTTCCGTTCGAGGTGTACTCGCAAAACAAGACATATCCTCCTTTTGCGGCAATTTTGCGGCGTATGATCTGGGCAAGATTGCCAATGGCATCCGTGGTAAAATCGATAAAATCCTGTGCAGTTCGACTTCCGACAATGTAATCATCGAATCGAACCGGGAAATATTTTCCGGGAGAGCGGTCGAATTGAGCGTTAAGGAGCTTGTCGCTGGAATAACTGCCCAGTAGCGATGAGATCAATTCGTTAGAGTCATCATCGATCGTTAGTAATTCCGTTGATGCAATAACCTCGGTGGCTTCCCTTCCAGAGGTTTTTTGTAGTTCATGGACAATAATTTTTTGGAGATTCATATCTTCTATTTGCTTGGTTTAATAGTACGGCGTTGCCGTCAAGAAAACAGAGGGTAGAATTTGTTAGTCCTGTAAATTGATGCGGTAAGGGAAAATTTAGTCGGGTTAAATTTAAATAAAAAAATTCAAGGGACTAATTATTTCGCCTCTGAACTGAGAAGTAGTGCCAAAAAGCGACCTGATCGGGTGATCGATCGAGAGAAACTGATATATTCGTTATTCCGAAACAAATTACCAGTATTTCCAGACCTTCTGAATTTCTAACTTTTAATTGCGATTAATCGCTAAATATTTTATGTCACAAATCTATCGAGGATCAGAATGGCGAAAATGGGATTTGCACTTTCATACTCCTTCGTCGTATGACTATCAAAATTTATCGGTCACGAATGAGGCTATTGTTGATGGCTTATTCGCCAATGGCATTGCCGTCGTGGCAATTACCGATCACAACATAATTGATGTTTCAAGAATTCGGGAATTGAAGAGGTTAGGGGCAGTGAGAGGGATTACCGTTCTTCCGGGAATAGAATTTCTCGCTGAGGCAAGAGGTAGTGACCCTATCCACTACATCGGGATTTTTTCTGAGGACTGCGATTTAGATTTATTGTGGGGACAACTGGAGCACAAAACTGAATTGTTCAGGATCAAAACGGGTGAGAAAAAGTTTAACGAAGTTTACTGTGTCTTGCAAGATACAGTGAATCTTATCAAGGAGTTAGGCGGCTTAGTTACTATTCACGCTGGAAGCAAATCCAACACCGTCGAAAATATTACGAATTCGTTGCCACACACCATCGCCCAAAAAATTGAAATAGCTATGGCTGTTGATTTTTACGAACTGGGAAAACCGCAGGATAAAACTGGTTACATAAACACTGTTTTTCCCGCGATTGGAAAGCACATTCCAATGATAATCGCATCAGACAATCACAACATTACAAAATACATATTGAAGGAAAACTGTTGGATAAAGGCTGATCCGACATTTGAGGGCTTAAAACAGGTTGTTTTTGAACCGAAAGAAAGAGTTCGGATTCAGGCAGGAAAGCCGCAGGAAAAATTTGGGTATCAAGTTATAGATCACGTCATCATTTCACACAGGGATTTTTCTGGTGCAAAAATTTACCTGAATCAAAACTTGAATTCCATTATAGGTGGACGGTCTACTGGAAAATCAATTTTACTCGGAGCGATTGCAAAAAAATTACATTGCGGAAAAGAGGTAAAATTTGAAAATCGGGAATACGAGGAGTACGTTGAGCAAATTGTGTCAGAGATGACGATAATTTGGAGAGATGGAATCGAGGATGATCAAAGGAATATTGAATATTTTCCTCAAAGCTATATGCACCGACTGGCCAGAAATAGTGATAAAGAGCTTGATAATTTGGTAGAGGAAATTATTACTCAAGATGAACACAAAGCGAACCTTCTCAAGAATTACGCGGATTTTAGCAGAAATAACAGCTCCGAGATAATGGCAAAGATTAGCATGCTTTTCCAAACACTTTCTGACTACCACGGAAACTTGCGAAGCGTGCGAGAAATTGGAGATCAAGCGGGAATACTCAAAGAAAGGTTAAGCCTTTCAACTCAGATTGAGGCGTTGAGGAGTACATTGCAAATCTCGGCGGAAGAATTGACAGAATACAATACTCTGGTCAACAAGTTTAACTATAATACAAATCAAATATCTTTTGCTCAAACGGAGATACTAAAACTTTCAAATCTGGAAAGACGTTCCATTACCAATGATAGCATCGAGTTTGAATTTAACGATTACCGAGATGTTTTGAAAAGTCAGATACAGTCAATATTTAATAATTTGAAAGACAGCTATCAAAAAGAGTGGTCAAAAAATATTGGATTGTTGAAACTCGGAAAAACTCACCAGATTGAGGAACTTCAAACACAGAATAATGAAATACTCAGCAATCCTCTTTATACTAAAGGGGCATCTGTTGTAAGGAATAACGAGCAGTTTCAGGACCTACAACTAAAATTGAAAGTTCAAACCGACAAGTTATTCGAGATTGAAAATCTGAAAAAAAGTGAAACAGCAATCACTGCACAGTATCACGAGAT
This sequence comes from Flavobacterium sp., assembly GCF_004295795.1. Taxonomy (GTDB): domain Bacteria; phylum Bacteroidota; class Bacteroidia; order Flavobacteriales; family Flavobacteriaceae; genus Flavobacterium. The sequence continues at coordinate 12,344 of NZ_SEBR01000009.1, forward strand.
AAAGAGCTCGATAATCAGCCTTTTTCGCGATTATTATAACAACATAGTTTCCTTCCTAGACTCGCTAAGCCTTCAGTCAGAAAAACTGACAATCAAAGCAGAAGTGAAGCTTGATCTAAATCAGTACAGGTCCATTTTGCTCGCAAGTGTCAATCAGCAAAGTTCACAAGGTCAAGAAATTTCAGGTAAACCCATTGACTCTGTGGATGAGTTTTTTACCGCTGTGAACGAATTGTTCAATAGTTTGTTGAACAACAGTGTCACACTAAAAGGTGGTTACACCCCTCTCATCCTCTCTCAAAAGCTACTTTCGACAAATTTTTTCAGCATATCTTACGAAATTGTTTACGAAGACGTTTTCAAGCATATGTCGGAGGGCAAAAAGGCTTTCGTAGTACTAATGCTGCTACTCGATTTTAGTAATAAAAGTTGTCCGATTTTAATTGATCAACCCGAAGACGATTTGGATAACAGGGCAATTTACCACGAACTAGTCAAGTACATTATCAAGAAAAAGAAGCAGAGACAGGTGATCGTTGTTACTCATAATCCCAACATTGTTGTCGGGGCGGACAGCGAATTGGTGATTGTATCAAACCAAAATGGGATAAACACACCCAACACGAAAAACAGAAAATTTGAGTATGTGTCAGGAAGTTTGGAACATACAAAATTAAAAAACCAGAACGTTTTCGAAATTTTGTATTCTCAGGGAACTAGGCAACACGTTTGCGAAATTTTGGAAGGTGGCTTCGAGGCTTTCAAAAGACGAGAACTGAAATATCGAATGAACACCTAACCAGAGAGCGACTTACGATAGAATTAGTAGAATATTTTTCCAAAGGCGATCGGAATTCAAAGAAAGATAAGGTTGTGTAAAAAAATTCTCACTACACAATCTCAAGTCAAAATCTTCGTTATATTGCAACTGGTTAACCACAAACCATTCCCAAAACAAATCAACCCGATTGTTAGTAACCACTGACACATCGGTTTTTTTCCGATCGTGTCTTACTCATAAAAACCAAACATTAGTAAGCACATGGCAAAAGCAAATCAGCAGCAGACGCTGTACAGATTCCAGACACTTCGCGATCCCGAATTGACGAATCCAGAAAATAAGAACTTGCGGTTCGTATTCAATGGAAACCAGGAAGCAAGTTATTTTTATAATGCGGTTATTGACCGAGCCGACGGCATTTCCAAGTGGAAAGCTATGCAGGATGCGGCTCAGACATTCGTGCCTTTTTCCGATACGTCAGCGGGCAACGAGTTTGCTGTTGTTGGCGAGTGGCTTTCTAGAAATAGAACCACCGCGACTGCTGAGGAAATATATTTGAAAGTTGATAGTCTTTCTCCCATCGACGATCCAGTTTATTTAAATGACTTTTGGGACAACCTGTATTATCAGGTTGTACAGCACAATAACTTTTACATCAAGGAAATGGTCATGCAGGTGCTGATTCTCAACAATCTGCTTGAGGGCATCAAAGGGCTTACACAAGCCGAGGCTGAAAGAATCATTCCATCCCTCGCCAATGCTCGTGTGGTTTTGTCAGAAGAGATGTTTATAGAAAGCGGTGCAAATATTGCAGCGGTGCAAAAAGCGGCAGCAAAACCAGAACTTAAAAATTTTGGGACAAAAAAATTGAACAGGGTAATGAACATGGCTTTAGCGGAGGTTGAAATTGACCGCAATTTGATTGCCGTGAAGGAGTTGGCCAGACTTCAATCCCAATACAATAAAGATTACGACAAAGAGTATAAAGAGGCAACTGATAATTACATCAAGGCTCTTGACACGGCTTACGCAGAAGCCACGATGGAGGAACGGGAGCAAGTCGATTGTAAGGGCTGCAAAAGCAGTTACTGGATATATACTGATTTGGATTTGCCGACTTTTGATTTTGATCCGCCTGTAGAAGTAAGTCCAGAAATCCTAAAAAAAGATCTCAGCCCCGAATCATTCTATGTTGTAGAAAGCTTGGATTTGTTGAAGGAAGATACTTTCCAATCGATAATCGATGGGATTGAGATAGCGTCAAAGGCTGGCTACAAGTCTTTGTACAGTTCAATTCCGGGACAAAATAGATCATTGGTCATCGGCGGAATGACGTTCAAAAATTCTGCTCCCGAATTCGATCCTGATTCTTACCCTGATCAAACGGACATCCCGTATCTGATTTACTATTTGCCGATGACTTCAAGTCCTAAACGAGGCAAGGTAGTTATCGTGTTGCAAATGGGCTATCCGGGTGCTGATATGACCCAAGCTTCGTTCGAGGCATCATTCCCTAGCGGGGCAACAAGTTCAGGGACGTTAGAAAATACAACGGATGCAAGTCTTGCAAACATGCTCAACATCAATTTTTTCTCAAACAGCCCATATTTATCTGTTCCTGAGGTTGATAGTTCCTTCGATTTCGAAGCGGTGGTTACATTAGCGAACGGAATCCAACTTGAGATTAGCAACAATCTCAAATTAACGGGTCGTGTTAGCGGAGTCGCTAAAATTGTTAAGCAGCAATCTAGCGAGGGAACAGATCCCACTCCTGCTTTTATCCCTTCGATGTTTGGGATAAAACGACTCGGAATCGCTGATTACAAGAAAGTGGTCGCCGAGGTGTGCTGTTATCGTGAAGCAGAAGTTTCCCATATCGAGAACATCATGCAAGGCGAATTCAAGAGTAAAACGACGACGCGGGAACGCATTGAGGAAACTACCGTCACTACCGAAAGATCGACAGAAGTAGAAAACCTGACCGACACGACGACAACTGAACGTTTCGAGATGCAGACTGAGATTTCCAAACTTTTGCAAGAACAGCGGGATATGAATGCCTACGTGAAAGCAAGCTACGATGCAAAACCTTACTCGCTCGAAGCAGGTGCAGGATTTGCGTCAACCAGTTCCAGAGAGGAAAGCAATAGACAAGCCGTAACAGAAGCAAAAGAGGTCACGCAACGCGCGATGGAGCGTATCGTAACTAAGTTCCGAGAAGAAACAATTAAGAAAGTCACGGAAAGTTTCAAAGATGAAAACTCCCACATTTTCGATAATCGAGGCGGTACAGGTCATGTATCGGGCGTATATCGTTATATAAACGCCATCTACAAGAATCAAATTTACAATTACGGAAAAAGACTCATGTACGAGTTTATGATTCCTCAGCCATCTCGCTTTTATCGTTTTGGAATGGAAGAATCGAATAACAATGGGAATTCTGGTAACGCCAACAATCCTGATCCTGTTGCGCCAAAAACACTGCTCGAACTTGGCATAGAGGACGCAAGCGATCTTCTTTCCACGAATTATCAAAGCGTCGCAGCAGAATATCGCGCTTCGGTAGAGGCGATTCCTCCAATTACCGTATATGCAGGCAAGTCATATAAAGGTGAGGGTGGTAATGCGGCATCTTCATTCGAATTCAATGACATCAAGGTAGTCGAAGGCTATAAAGCCACAAAATTATATTATAAAATTTCCATGCGTCATTCAGGAAATTTCAACCTAAACGCGACAATTGTGGTGGGCAATGAATCTGTTTATGTGCCAAAATCCTCTACCGCCCCCAACGGCGGAAATAATCAAAACGGCATCGGACTTGTAACGAATGTGGGAAGTTCTTTTCCTCTACAAAATGTTAAGTATTCACAAGAAACTATACCTGTTTCACTAACCGCGTGGGACTTAGGGGCTTTCGGGTTGAATGTCTCCGTTGAGTTTACCCGAACAGATGAAGCTCTAGAAAAATGGCAGAACAAAACATACGATGCACTCGTCCTAGCATATAACGACAGACTTCGAGAATACAATGATGCAATGGCGAAGACTCAGGAAGAAGGTTCTTCAATGGCTTCAGCTAATCCACTGTTCTATCGTCAATTCGAGATGTCAACGCTCAAGAAAAATTGCATTAGTTATATTATGCCTCCAAACGAAATGGGGTTGACTTTCTATACGGGCGACAGCTTCTCGACTTTCGGGATTACCCAGTCGCAACAAATGGACACTTACGCGAGCAAAGCGAAGTTCATGGAACAAGCTTTTGAATGGGATATTATGAGTTACACTTTTTACCCATACTATTGGGGAAATCGCGACGAGTGGGTGACTTTGTTCCGATCAGAAAATGACGATCCATTATTCAGAAGTTTCATGCAAGCGGGAATGGCAAGAGTCGTCGTCTCAGTAAAACCAGGATTTGAGGATGCTGTGACGCATTACATGGAAACTGGGCAAATTTGGAACGGTGGCGAGATGCCTGTAATTGGCGATCCGTTATACTTGTCCATCGTTGATGAGTTGGCAGAACCAGAATATACGATCGAAGAAACTTGGGAAACAGTCGTCCCTACGTCTCTTATCGGATTGCAGAGAGAAGGTGTTGCTATCGATCTTGGCGGCTTGCCATGTAGCGGTGGTTGTGAAATTGATGAAGGTCCAGATGCCTTGAAGGAGAATACCAATAAACTCCCAGATCCAATCGTTGCAGAACCTTCTCAGAATTAATAATATGCCCGCGTTTTGGCGCGGGCTAAATTTTCATTTATGTTTACTAAAGAACAATTGGCGAAATGGGAGGCGGATGGGTTTGCTTTCCCCCCTGATTATAACGATTTTGCGGTCGAGACACCTGCCAAACAACTAAGTGTTTCATTTGAAGGTGCATCACGAGATAAAATTTTTTATTACGTAAACTTCGTCATAAAAGCCGTTGCGTTAAAAGTCACCAGAGCAAACTTATTCGTGTTCGAGGACGGCGTAGTCTTTAATACAGCAGTGTGGAAAGGAGTAGCAAATTTAAAACCGACAGGAACGTTTAGAGTGCAAGTCAAAATCCCTAACGCTACCATCGATAATTTAGATTCGACATTCGAATTGGGTGATTTTGAATTTAAAGGCAGTGTGGAATGCGATGGTCTTTCTGCGGTTTCTCAAGAGTTTAGTTTAAAAAATGTCAAGAAAAAGGTAGAATCACAAACCAAAGAAGATACGGTTTGCTTATGCTCAGGTGATTGGTCTTCAGATACGCTGAGAAATTTGGTCATAGAATTAAGGAAAAGAGATATACAAAAAGTTGATGCTTTTGTACCAGATGATAATGGGAATAAGCAGTACTACATGAAAGACGGAACAGTTGTGCCTAGTACTGACAGGGGCAGACGTCCAAAAGGAGCTACAGAAAAGGTTTTCACACGACCTAAAGATTTGTCAAAATATGATGAGATGGCGGGAGATGGGAAGCGATATGAAGACCGAATTTTTTTTCTGGACTCAAAAGTCAAAGATGACGCTGGAAATACCGTAGTCGACGGTATTCCTAGTAACGAGAAAACTTATCAGAAATTCGTTGCCGAACTAAACGCAGTATTCAAATCGAGAAAGATAGATGGATGTAACCAGCGAATAATTTTTTTGGCTCAAGTCTATCAAGAGTCGCTGCTATTTACAAAAACGGTAGAAGGTGGGTCGCCATCTTATCATGGCGGGAAATTATTTAAAGGGCGAGGTCTTATGCAATTGACACATGACTTCAATTACTTTGCGTATTATTCGGATGTGAAGGGCACTGATTTTTTTAAAGAGTTTATACGTCATCGCGGAGACAATTACAACATGACTGTTGCTGAATTTAAAACTCAGACAGGTGAGAAATACTTGACGGACGAACAGTATCAAGATTTCCTAGATTTTGTTCCTCAAGTCGGGCGCGATTTAAAATATGCTTGCCAATCTGCAGGTTGGTACTGGAATTTTTCAGGAGCTAGTGTTTACGCTAAAGATGATAATTTTAGAATGGTTTGTGCGAAAATTAATAATCCTCAAGCCGTCGATGATCGGAATGCGACGGTAAACGGATATACCGAACGGTCAAGATATTATAACATGTTGAAAATCATATTTGATGAAAAGAATTGTTGAAATTGGTCTTGTTATTCTGATTGTTTTTGTTGCTGGTTGTAAGGAAGAAGAATCCATTGCAGTAAAACCGTTTTATTATTTAAATATCGAATCTGATTGGAAAAGATTTTACTCAGATAAGCATGGATGCACGAAAGTTTTTTTGGAAGAATCTGTACAGGCTGGGGATTCGATTTTCTTTGGAGAAGAAAAAATTAAAAATGCGGTCAAGTTTTCAAAAAAAGTAGGGTTAAAAAATGCGATGGTCCTTCATACCGCGATATTCGCGGAAACAGTAGATCGCAAGTTTGAAAAAATAATGGATTTTCAGGATTTTTTGCCGTTGGACTCTAGTATTTCTGCTGGGTATTTAATGACAAAAAATAATTGTCGGCTGGATGACGGAATGATAATTTATAAGGGGAATTTAGAAAGTTGTCTCAAGGTCGTTGTCTACGAAAAGGACATGGGAGAAGGTTTTACAGAGACCATATTAACCTTTGTTTATATTGATGACGAGTGGCTTTTGGTAAAACGTGAAATTATCTCTACAAACCAAACTGAAAAAAGCACTTATTGTTTTGACACAATTAACCGCAATGTTGATCCTTTGTCTGCAAAGATGGTTAACATTACCCGCACAATGGTAAATGAGTTGTCCGATCCAAACTGTAGATGACATTTCGATTGAATTAAATTTTTAAATTACAGAAAAATAATGTATTATATTATGAATAAGAAAATCAGAAAACTTACTTTTTTACTTCCGTTGTTTCTATTGTTTATAAATATTTCTTGTGGCGGAAGCGATGACAGCAGTGAACATCCAAATCCACAACTCCCAGAAGTCTCAACCCTCCAACCCCAACTCGGCACAGGCTCACAAGTAACCCTGCGCGGAAGTGTAGACGACCTCCCAAGCAACACCGTAATCCTGAGAAGGGGTGTCTGTTGGGCAACAACAAACAATCCAACCATCGGTCAAGACAATTTTGTTGAAGATTCCCAAAACCAAGTCGGTGAATTTTCATTTGAAGTCTCTGGTTTGCAGGATAATACGCAATATTACGTTCGGGCTTACTGCGAGAATTCGGCAGGATTGCAATACGGGAACAGCGTCAGTTTCACTACGGGAATATCTCAGCCACTCGTCACCACGTTGGAGCCGACCACAATTTTGACGACCAGTGCGACTTTGAAAGGAAGTTTTAGCACAGCGACGCTCAGCACGGTCGGGTTTGTGTATGCGACGACACAAAATCCGACGATGAATAACGCCAACACAAGCGAATTGATGAACGGACCCGATATTTTCGATATGGACATCACGGGGCTGACTCCAAATACGGTCTACTACGTCAGATCTTTTATCAACACGAATGGCAACCTGACCTACGGCGAACAAAAACAGTTGAAAACGACAGGTTACTTCGGACCGGCAGGAGGTTACGTGTTTTATGACAAAGGAGTCACGACCGATCCTTGGAGGTATATGGAAGTATTTCCCGAAACACGCAGTTATGACATCTCGCAGACCACAGGAAGTCAGTGGGGCAATACAGGAACGTTCATTCAAACGTCTGACGCCATTGGGGCGGGACTCGAAAACTCAATAGCTATCCAAACGGGAGTTTCCCAAGCCAATTGTGCCGCGAAACTTTGCCTTGGTTTTCAGTTCACGGAATTCGACGATTGGTTTTTGGGATCGAGTCAGGAAATGTTTACTGCTGCCAAAGCGATGAGAGCGGCGGGTGTCACGCTCGGCGGCGGCTCGACTATCTGGACTTCGACTCAGGTTGATGCAACATATGCCAAGTCTGTTTGGTTCAATGGGACGAACTTTGAGATTTCCAACAGCTCGCCAAAGACTTTTCCTAATTTGTTGGTGCTGCCCATGCGGAGATACTGAGATGAAATAAAAAGTGCGGTTCAAGCCGCACTTTTTGTTTAATATGATATCGAGTTATTGAGCTTGTCGATTTCCACCCAGATATCATTGCGTCGATGAACGAAATGATGATGCGGTGGGTGTTAGTCGAAGCTGATATCTTCAATGAGTTTTGATGGGGAAACTTCCAACGCTTTGCAAAACCTCAACAGCAGATTAAAAGTGATACTCTGCTTATTCTGAAAAACTTTCCGAACCGCTCCCTCAGAACAATTTGAAGCACGAGCGAACGCTGACTTGTTGCCGTTGAATTTTACAAGGAAAAGCTTGTAAATCCGTCGGCTCAGTTCGGCTTCGAGTTCGTCGATTTTCGGCTGCATCTCGCAAAGGACGCAAACGAGAGAAGCAAATAATATTTATACACTCGTACTATAGTGCGAATTTGATATATTTGAATTTCTCAAATGCATTGTCGAAATGAAATACTTGTACCTCATCTTTTTTTTCACCCTCTCCGCAGTAAATGCTCAATGTGAACTCAGGAATCTTGTACCGTTTGATTTCGGAAGTTCGAAGTTCGTAGCTTCCGAAAATGCTCAGAAATTGGACCTGATTTACCCGAAATACAAAAATTATGAGTCGCCGAGTGAGTGGAAAAAAGAGAAATACATGAAAAATGATAGCGTCTACTTTTCCCAATTAGCAATCGACGTGAGGACGGACGAATGCTTCAGCGGACGGATCAACTACATGTCACTAAATTTCGGAGATGACAAACTTTACCAAGTCAGGATCAGTTCACAATTCGGGGGCGATCAGCTTTTGCAAGCGAAGAGTGCGTGTGCGAAATGGGTCGACATTTTGAAATCAGATTTTCCTGTGGTCGAAGATTTCAATGAGCGTGATAAAAAGACAAATGAGCAGATCAACGTGGGATCGAAGCTTACTCCAAAAAATCAACAGAACCTGACCAGACCAAAGTTTGCCACCGTGACATATCGACCATTTTACAAGAAATCTAATGACGGCAACAATCAAGTCACGAAAGAAGTTAACTATTATCTGGTGGAAGTCAAACTTGTCGACCTGAAAGACTCAAAGTACACGGTCGAGGGTTATTATTAATTCCTACGATTGAATTACGCCCATGAATCAATTCGAATATATCAAACTCGCCGAGCGAATGCAGTCCGCGAAAAGATTTAACCTAGCCAATCTATGCTTTCGGAAGTGTCTTGAAATTGATCCTGAGTATTCGATCGCGTTGAATAGCTATGCCCAAAATCTTCGGCTGAATTGCAAAAACTACCGCGATGCAATTGAGGTGTATTCGAAGCTCATACATGTTGACCCAAGTTTTAAATATGTGTTTTTCCGACGCGGCATCTGCAAAGGAAGTTTGCGGGACTTCAGAGGACAATACATCGATTACACCCATCACATCGTCTTTTCTCAGCCGCTCGCCATTGACTACGTTTCTCGAGCTTTGGTAGGTTTAAAACTCGGATGTCTCGAAGCGGTTATCAGCGATTGCCAGATCGCACTTACTCTGGATCAAAACTCTCAACCCGCCAAAAAGCTGCTTGGCGAAGCAGAAAATGCGTTGAGGAGTAAATTATTTTTTGGTTCATACACGTAAAAGCGTCGCAGTTAATTCAACGGCACGCACGCGCCCGTAAATATTCTATTTAAAATTTCTGCCATCGTGATTGATGGTACAATCACTCATTTTTAATTTTATCATCCCAGTATGCAAAACGGAATAATATTGATGGGTAAGTTTTACCCGATGCAAGGTTTAAAGGACTTTTTTGACGTATTGATTTCCCAATCAGTAAAAGAGGCGATTTCTCTGCAAACCCATCCCGCTGATGACGGTCGAGAAAATTACACGGTCAGCGATATCGCACGTCTGGTGAATCGATCTCCCGAAACGATTACTCGCCATATCAGATTGAAACTGATTAAAGCGAACAAGGTCGGCAAGTCATGGGTCATTCCTCGAGACAGCTATTTTAAATATTTGACCGCTGCCCAATCGCATTCATGATTTGAACCGAGATATGTTCCAGCCCGCGACTCCATACCCTCGCAAAAATGAACCGCCCCTTGATAGGAAACTTTATTATTTTGGGGGTATGGGGCGTACAACGGTTTGGCTTCTCCGATTTTTTAGCCTTTTTCGAATAGGTTTGTCTGCCCACATTCGTCGACCAAGTTCAGCCTGTCTTTGCGATGACGATACGTGTCCCGTATGTTGTGAGCCATTTCGAAAATTTGTTTTTCAAGAGACTCTTTGATCCAAGTCCGTTTGAGATATCGCAAGCGGAGAGATTGGAACAAAGTCGGATCGTGATCATTCAGATACCTCAGTCCCATGAAGCTCAGTAAGCGACTCGACGATTTCTGCATGGAGATGTCGATATTGGTCAATAAGCATCGTCTCTGAGGTGTTTGGTTTGACAGACCTTCAGGAGTAAGATTTAACCCTATATTAGATGGGTTAAAACTTACTCCAAACCCTTCACGAGAGCAACGCTTGGCGACAAGTTGCGAAGCAGAGAATTCCATCAGATTCTGGATTTGCTTTTTCAAGTTCTCAGAATGGAATTCAATAAGCGACCTGAACCTTTTCAGTGGTTTATCTCGCCGATTTGGAGTAAGATTTAACCAGTAGTTGAGATTCCAGTAGTCGCGTAAATTCGTTACCTGTTTAGTTGTCAACTCCGCCTCTCGGATCGTCAAATCATAATATATAATTTGACCAACCTCGTCGATGAGGTGGTGGCACAGGTTTACTAATGTATTTGGATTCACGTCTCCCATTGTCGACAGCCCAAATTTTTTTAGTCCTTCCATTCTGCGATACTTCAATTCGACACGTATGATGTTTTTTTCAGAATAGTACTGATAACCCTTGTCGTAAACTTTCAGAATCTACTGTTGGTGAGCAAACTGGGCATAATGACCGTCTTCAGATAAACTGATTCTTTTGTTTCGATGTAGCATCAGTCCACTTATAAATTGCATTGGATTGAATGGGAGTTCGACATTCATCCCAATTTCGACGTTTTGCAAATCCATTTGTCCCCTGTCGCAGCCGAACAGGGTTTCAAGATGAATTATAGTTTGCTCCAGATCAGCAAGCGTAAACGGATTGCCATTGAAACCCGTGGAATGGAATCTGGAAGGAGAATCTATTCCATTTATCGAATTCCACATTTTGTGAATACTCCCGGTAAATACGACATGTACTGTTTGCGGCTTTTTTCGCGACTCGAGAAGCTCGATCTTGCAACAATGGTAATCTGACTCAAGCGGGTAATCGAAATGCTCTCCTGTGGTCGACGAATAGCGTCCCCGAAAATCTAAATCTGGGTGATTCAGCAAATCGGCGACATTCACATCCCGGAGGTAGATTTTGACATAATCTATCATCGGAAAACTAGTTGCGGAGCTTGATCAGGCTCGATTCAACTTCCGACCGAAGAAAATATACTCTTCGTCCGATTCCTCGCGGATTTAATTTACCTGTCTTGCAGTAGCTATGCAGGGTTGAGAGATCGATGTCCAATAACTCAGCAACTTGCTTGCGAGTCAAGTACTCGTCGTTGGATTTCTTTTGGAACTTTTCAGCGAAAGATTCAAAAGCCTTGCCGATTTCCTGGCCCAATAAGATTTGGAATTCATCTTGGGTCATCGTGATAATTTTCATTGCGTTCATAGTCTTGAATTGATTATGATGCAAATGAATCTTAAGGAAAATTTAGGGATGCCCTAAAAAGATTGGTTGAGAATTGATCAAATAGAATTCAGGGCTCTCTTAACTCTGTCGACAGTGGTTTGCGAATTATATGGATGGTGTTTGTCACCAGGTTTTCCATTGATGAGCGAGTTCAAGTACGGTTGGACCGAACTTTGCTTCTCGTCCGTGAAAATGCCGATTAATTTGGCGAGTGCATTAGTCGACGCACTTAGTTGCGGCATTTTTTTTCGAATTGCATCGATGCACCCTGATTCGTTCAGGAAAATGATTTTTTCGACGATCGAAGATTTTTTCAAATCAAATATCTGCGTCCCATCGTTATCTAAATGTAATTCCGCCAAACGTTCAATTTTTAACTTCCTTTCGAGATCTACCCTTCGTTTCGTCAAAAAGTTGAGGTATCGTTGAAATTCCTTTTTTGAAATCATTTTTCTCTCGACATCGAGATTGAAGCATTCCCTGATTCGCACTTCTTCGGCCCGTATAAAATCCAATTCATTTGACATTCCGTCGATAGTCGAATCGCAGTCCATGATATTAACCAAGGTCTGGAAGAGTTCTGGGGACAAAGCTTTTTTTGCATCGTCGCCCCTCAAAAGTGATTTGTAATTCATTTCGCAATGCTTAGTCTATTGTTCCGCTCGTCGTGAAATCTTTCGTACATCACCAAAAACATATCTGCTTCCAAGTCTTTGTCCAGACGTTTATTGACGTAGGCGAGGAAAGTACTTTCCTTGCTATGACCCGTAATGTTCATCAGCAACGGCAATGGAAAAGCCGCGTAATAATTTGTCGAGAACGATCGTCTGAAACAATGCGACGATATAAGTTCGAACTTCGGAAACTTGCCGAGCTCTCTTCTGTTTGTTTTGGCATTCAATTTCTTTCCTTCCGACAACTGGGTAATCCCTGCCTGTTCACAAACCGTTTTTATCAGATCGTTTAATTTGGTGTGTGGAATGGCAAACGGAAACTCTTTCAGCAAAATCGTCTTTACCGTGGGGTCGCCAATTGGGATTGTTATGTTCTTTCCAGTTTTCTCCTGCACGAGATCAATGTAAATTCGATCGTTCTTGTGTCGGATGTTGTCAGGGGTCAACGAAAGCAAGTCTCCGCCGCGTTGACCTATTTCACATCCGATGAGCATCCAGTTTCTTGCATTGACTAGTTGAATGTCGGTCAGTCTCAGCTTGGCAATTTTTTCCAGTTCCTCGAAAGACAAAGTTTGGATGTGACGATCCTCGTCACTTTCTCGAAAATGCTGAATAGTTTTGGAATGTTTGTGGACGGCAATTTCATTTTTGTCTGCGTCGATGCAAACCGACTTCAACATATCGAGAATTTTGCCTGTATAATTCACGGTATATTTTTGATCTTCGAGAAGCCAAGTCGTGAAGGCTTCCACGAACGGATTGTTTATTTCGAGAAATTGAATTTTCCGCCTGATTACTGCTTCGTAGCGGGTCATGAGGTTTCTGAAAATGGTGTAATTTTTAACCGTGTTTTTACTCAGCCCAAGTTGAATTTTTCCCCCTCGTTTTACTTTACGAGTAGCCGCGTTATCTAAAATATATTGTACGTGGTTGATGAGAATGCCTCTGTCAACAATGCTGATCCTGTTAAAACATGAACCCACGCATTGCTCAAGCCAGTACGCATTTACGACGATTTCACTTGATTGCGCCTCGTTGAATTTGGAATAAACGAAACTCTCCAATTCTTTCAGGCTGTTATGAAGTGCCTTGTTTTCCGCTGTATTTTTTTTCGGGAATGGCTCTTTCGTACTCCAATCTTCTGGAAGTATCGTGAATCCAGTATTTACCTCAAAAATTTCAGCCCGGCTAATAGATAGTCGGATTTTGATTGAGACTCGTTTGTTTTGTGCTTTGGATCGAATTCTAAATTGGACGCTTGCCATACTTACTGATTTTTGCCAAAGATATTTACCTGATGAATTATTTGCCCAACGGTTGCCCAACCACTTATCAACACTAATCAATCTTAAACCATTTACCCCAATCTAGCCTCTTACAGAAAATAAATCAAATTATTGATTATCAATATATTGCTTTTTTATAACGTCTAACAAAAATCGTTGATAATTGGATGAGGTTGGGCAATAGGAGTGTAGGTTCGAGTCCTATCACCCGCACTTAAGGAGATACTGTTTAATAGTATCTCCTTTTTTTTTGACAATAAAAATCTATGACACAAACAGTTACTGTTTAGTCATTTTAGTTCGATTTTTTTTACTGTTTAAAATCCTTACAGTCGTAAGAACTATTTAAAACCCTTTGTTTATGGTGGTTTTACAGCTTTTTTGCAAAGTTCGATTTCTCTTTAGAGTTCCGGTGTTTTTCGCCTCTTCAGGCTTCTTGCGATTTATCGATATCAGATAAAGAAAGTCTAATATAATAGCCGCTTCACCATCATTTACCTCCATGCCATTTTTCGCTAACATCGCTATTGCCCTGTTAACTGAAATCCTTCTATCTATAAAATTCATATTTACTGTTTTTTGTGCGTTTTTTTGATGTTAATATTTTTGATAGTGTACCGTTCAATTCCAAAGAGATGTCTCCTGTTTGGGGATTAACCTTAACGGGTGGAATTAGATTGACAAGATGTTTTTTATTTGCTGTATCCAAACTTGAGAAACCTTTAAAGATATCTACGAATGGTTTGCTTGCCAATTGGCTTTGCTCTTCAATGCTCTTTAATTTGATATTGATGTCCTGCAGTTCACTTTTCAAGTATTTAGAATTGGCCAGGCTCTCTTTTTTTAACTCGCTATAATCATCATATTTCAGTGTATCCACTACAAATAACTTCCGGGCTTTGGAAAGGAATGAATTCTCCTCATTTAGCTTTATTGTCACCATATTTCGGTCATGTAAGTACTTTGCTTTTTGTGAATTTGTATTACAGTCTTCTAAAATGATTTTTAATAACCCAATTGCTCCATTGGAAAGCACAAGCTGTTGCAGCTTGCGTTGGTAACAATCATTGAGGAAAAGGGCGCTAATTCTTGTCTTGCATCTTCCCTGACAATGATAGTATGAATACTTTTTTGTAGATCCTTGGGAAAAGCTTCCGCTTAGTTTCCGTCCGCAAAGAGGGCATGTTAAAAATCCCCTTAGAAAAAATGTCGATTTGAGAATATCAGTTTTAGCTGTAACTTTTCTTTTTGTATTAATGATATGCTGGACTTCATTAAACAATGTTTCCGATATCAATGGATCGTGGGTTCCTTTTACCATTTGCTGTTCTTCTGAATTGAATTCTACCGGAATAAGTCCACAGTAAACAGGATTATGTATGATCCTGAAAAAATGAGATCGGGAACATTTCAACCCTTTATCATAAGCCATATTCCGGACTTTCTCTATTTTATGGATGTTTTTTGCAAGCTGATGGAAAGCCCAGCTTATAATTTCTGCATCTGGCTGTTTAGGAGCAATAATTTTTCTGCCGTCAACAAGCGTCATATTGATGTATCCTATAGGAGCTTTATTAGGGTACCTGCCCATTAGTTTTGCCCGACGAATACCATTTGCGGTATTTAGAGCCCTCCTGCTGTTTTCTGCTTCCGGTACAGATAGGTAAACGGCAAGCATGACCGTACTTTCAGGAACAGAAAAATCTATAGGTTGATCAATAGCCATTGCTGTGGTACTGTGTTTTCGAAGTATTCCTATCATCTCATAGGCAAGTTCAATATTTCGGCTAAACCGATCCCATTTAATGAAAAGTATACTTTTTCCTTCCTTTGACTTGTTTTTAATTACCGTTATTAACTTTTTCCATTCAGGCCGGTTGAAGTTCTTGGCCGAGAAGTCTTCACGATAAATACCCTTTACCTCTATATTGTTAAATGCACAATATTTTAATAACCGGTCTTCCTGTTCGGGCAGGGAATATCCTTTCCTTTTTTGCTCGTCTGTACTGACCCGGATATATAAATACGCTGATGTAGTGTGAGTATACATACCTTGATTTTTAAATTTAACATCATAAATTCCTCCTAAGGGCAAACACCTTTTTTTAAAGATTATTCATACTTGTGATAATTTGAATACAGCTTGCTTTTTAAAATCTAAATCTTACAGGCGTAGATGAGAATTTTCATCTTGTTATTGCAAGGCACGGAATAATTTAAATTTAGTATACTTCACTGCACAATCAAAAACTAAGCTTTTTGTAGCTAGTCCGACACTGCCACTTGAACAACATATTGTGGAAAGTGATTCTAAGATTATCTGTATGATGGGAAATATTTACTTGCTAATTCTGAGCCAGTATGAAGAAGAAAATATAATTGATTTTCAAACATCATGTAACTTTTAATGAGTTGGTTTTCAATAGTCAAAGTTACAATAAAATACAAAAACAGCAAACAGTGGAGTACATCATATTATCCTTCATCTTGACTAGAAAAACAATTCAGTCATAAAAAAAGCAGCAATATTGTCTTTAACTTTAATGGCCGTAATAAAGGGTAAGAAACTTTTTATTTTACTCCATATTTATGAATAAGCGGTATGAAACCGAACTGGAAAATATTACAGGCCATGCAGTATTGTCCATACAAAGCATGGCAGATAAACAGGGATCCTGGAGACACCGCAGCTATCCTCTGCAAAAATTTCAGCCATAGATAAAATTGCATTGACAGCACATGCTTTCTTTTTATCCGAATACAGGTAAAAAAGTCAGCCATTTAAATATATTGAAAGGAAAAGAAAACCTTTCAATCCAAATTAAACCTTCACTAAAAGCTGAAAAACTGCTGGCTGACACGAAAAGGATTCTTGAAAGTGATGCGCCTGTTTTTTATAAAAACAAGCATTGTCCCGAGTGCCAGTTTTGGGAAACCTGCCACCAAAAACTAAAAGACAAAGACTGCATCAGCCTTCTAGGGAGCATCTCTCCTAAAATTATAGAACGATACCACAAGAAAGGTATCTTTAAAGTCCTGCAATTATCCCATCTGTTCCGTCCAAGAAGGCGTAGCCGACGCAAGCCGAAAATTGCTTCCAATTACTTGTGGGAGCTTAAGGCACTGGCGATACGTGAACAGAAGACCTATGTTATGTATACGCCCGATATTGAAGATATATCAGAAGCTATATATTTAGATTTTGAAGGCCTGCCTGATGAAAGATTTATTTATCTGATTGGAGGAATAGTCCATTTCGCGGATAAGCCTGATGAAACATTTTCTTTCTGGGCCGATAGCAGGGAAAACGAAAAGGAGATATTCCGAAACCTGTTTCGGCTTTTGAACCAATATCCTGACCTTCCTGTCTATCATTATGGAAGCAATGAAACCAAATCATTAAATACTATTGTACAAAGGTACGGCACACCTTTTAAGCAGGAATTTACACGTCTCCAAAAAAGGATGGCAAACCTGCTTTCCTATCTGAGAACTTCTGTATACCCACCAACCTACAGCAATGGGCTGAAAGAATTGGCGCATTTTCTAGGATACGGCTGGGCAGAAAATATTGATGGACTGCAAAGCATTGTCTTGCGAAAGCAATGGGAAGAAACTAAAGATCCCGTGATAAGGGGAAAGTTGATGCATTATAATCTTGAAGACTGCCAGGCATTGGGAATAGTGTGCAGCTGGCTTCATGATCTTACAATTAATGCAAATCCTGACAAGGTACTTGCAGTGGCTTCCATGAAAAAGCTGAGCCCTTACAAATTCCAGGCAAATCTGAATTTTGGAGAAGATTATGATATGATCAGCAAGGCTGCTTATTTTGACTATCAGCAGACAAAAATCTATTGGCGCAATAAGAAAACAGCTCCCTTATCATCTAACACTTCTGAAAAAGAATCAGGCATACATCCCGGAAAGGGCGTTATGGGCTGGCAGCCCGGAAAGGCAAATGAAGTCGTAATTGCAAAGCCGCTGCAGAAATGCCCCGGATGTGGGTCTTCTAAAGTTTATTATCTCAAAAACACGATGCGGTCGTTCAAACAGACCGATATAAAATTTACCTCATCAGGTGTACGCCGTCATGTTGTTGAGTTTAAATCGACTCAAGGGAAGTGTGGCAAATGTGGAATAAAATACAATAATGCCATCCTGAAACGGATGCGATATGGAGACAACCTTTTGGCATTAATAACTCAAATGTATATAAGCTACCATATAAGCAGCAACATGATTGCAAAAATGATAATGGATCAATACCACATCTGGATAAGTCCCATGTATGTAGTAAGCAGAAAATATAAATGGTGGCTCCAGTGGGAGCCCGAAGTAGACTATTTATGGAAAATTATATCAAAGAGTCCTGTAATCCATATTGACGAAACTACAGTAAAGCTGACAAAAGACACGGGCTATGTTTGGGTATTTGCAACATCGCATACCGTATTTTATCATTTCACATTAACCCGCGAAACAGAATTTCTCAAAGAATGGCTAAAGGATTACAAGGGCATTATTATCACTGATTTCTTCCCTGGATACGATGCGCTGAAGCTTCAGCGGCAAAAGTGCCTGATACACCTCATCAGGGATTTTAATGATGACCTGCATAAGAATCCATTTGACGAAGGATACAAAAATCTTATGGATGCTTTCAGCAAGCTGCTGGTTAAGATAATTGCTACGATAGACAAGTACGGCCTTAGTCGCAAGCACCTTCAAAAGCATCTGGGAGAGACCGAGGAATTTTATAAGACCTATCTATCCATCGAATACAGAGGTGAGCTCTCCATAAAATACTCAAAGCGCTTGAAAAAGCATTGGGATGAATTATGGGTCTTCCTCAAACATGATGATATTCCCTGGAATAACAATAATGCTCAGGCGGCAATCAAGGCATTTGCACAGCACAGGCATAATGTGAATGGCAGGATCCGTGAAGGGAAGCTCATTCAGTATCTTAAGATGCTTAGCATTGCCCAGACATGCCGATATAGAAATATTCCGTTTCTCGATTTTTTACGTCGCAAGGCAGGTCTTTGGGAGAATGTCCCGCCGGATTTTCTGCCATTTCTCCAAGCGCGATTATATGTCCGCCGGTTAAAATTTACCCGAAAGAGGCAATGGAATGAATGGCTAAAATCAGGAAAGCGGCCGGCTTTTATACCCGCATCGCCTAATTCAACGTACAAAAAGACGGGATGGACTGACTGGCACGACTGGCTTGGCTTCAAATTCCTCCCATTTGAAAAGGCCAGAACCTATATGAGAAGACTGGGCCTGAAGAATCGCGATGAATATTGGGCATGGCTGCGAAGTGATAAAAAACCAAGCTCAATTCCCTATTCTCCTGAAAAGGAATATAAGCACACTGGATGGATTGATCTTGGTGATTGGCTGGGCACCGGAAATACCGGAAAACAAAGAAAGAAAAGAATGACCTACGGACAGGCGAAGACATATATTCAGGCAGTAGGTATCAAGACACAGCATGAATTCTTTGCATGGAGGAAAACGGACCAGCGGCCTGAAACGATGCCTCCCGGCCCCAACAAAGTTTATTTTGAATTTGAAGGCTGGGGTGCATTTTTGGGAACTGGCAGAATTGCCAACCAGAATAAGAAATATTGGAGTTATGAAGAAGGAAAAAAGTTTCTAAAACCATTACGGATTATTCCGCAAAACGTTTCAGGGAATTATGTGCAGTAGGAATAAATACCGAAAGATATACCCAACAATCCATACGTATTTTACACTAAACAAAAATCATGGATAAGCTTTCCTGATTTTTTTGGAAAATAAATTATGTTTTATATACGAGATAAATAATTTCTAATACGCTACCAATAGAGATACTTTCTCTATAAAATAAACGACCTATAGCTTTGAAGCGTTATTTAATAATATCTTATATGTCAGTAATAGACTAGAATTGATATATAACGGATTAAATTTCACATAAAATAAACTTACTATGAAATACTTTACAAGTAAATTTTGCGACGATCTTTTAATCACATCATTTTGTCAAACCTAAGTCTATTGAATAAAATAGTTTAAAAAGGCTATAATTAATAAAGAATTTTCTTAATTTTAACATCTAATTTTATTGTTTTATAAAATATTTCAATTTTTCGATTATTTCATTACATAATTAATATCATATTGATGTCAGATAAATTAAAAATCCATGAAGAACACACAGCCGGTCCTCAACTCATAGGGTTTGATTATCAGATTTTTTATTTTTTATACCTCTCCTTGGATTTGAGCCCGGGAGAAAAGCTTGGATTTGAAATTCTTGATGATATTCATATTGAGTTTCCAAATGGAAATTTAGAATTGTTGCAGATGAAGCATACAATCCAAACAAATGCATCTGGTGAAAAAATAAATCTTACTGAAAGAGATTCTGATTTATGGAAAACAATCTCCAATTGGATTGCGTTTGTAAATGTAGCAGCAGATTCTGAAAAATATATTCTAAATACTTCATTTACTATCGTCACCAATAAATCTATTGACAGTAATACTTTTTTGAAAAACCTTGCGAAACTTCAAGCTGGCGAGATCGACATAAAAGAAATGAATATTTACATTTTAGCTTTGTCTTCAGGAACTTCTGATGATATTTTAAAAGAGAAAATAAATCAATTAATAAAATTGAAGCAAAAAGTCAAAAAAAGTTTTTTATGTAAGATTAATATAGTGTCAGATCGGGAAAATATTATCTCACAAATAAAAGGCAGAATCCATAAATTAATCAGAAGGGAGGAGAGAGTTGATGATGTTTTTAATGCTTTTTATACAAATATCCAAGTTGATAAATTCCTAACTATTGCCGGACGAGGGAAGTTTAGTATCACTTTTGAAGATTTCTCAAACAAATACAAAACTTGTTTCGATTTTGCATATGCTTCTAACAATCTTCCCATTAGAAACCTACCATTAATTTTTCCTGACAAGTTAAAGGAACAACTGTTTATAAAGCAACTAATTGAAATCGGTGAAACTGACCTGGACGAAGAAATTTTAAATTATACTACAGCGATGCTAAAATTCTTTAATCAGGTTAAAGATTGGGTTAATGAAGGTGATTTACTGGAAACGGATAAAGCAAGTTTGGATAAAGATGCTATTTTCAGATGGCAGCGCATTTTCAAAGAAAAATATAGGGAAATCAAGAAAAAAATATCAACAGGAACGTTTAGTGACGACCTTGAAGAAGAGATAAAAGAAATCGCAATTGCATGCGTTAATGAAATGCGAAGGGAAAAATTAAGTATCAAGAACAATGAACTTACAGAAGAATTTAGTAATGGTCAGTTTTATCTGCTTTCAAACGAGCCTGTAATAGGATGGCATCTGGATTGGGAAAACAAGTATAAGCAATGAGTAAAAGCTATTATGTATATAACAATGAAGCAATCGCGTCATTGGTATTGGAAAAGGCATTACGCCTCTTAAATGAAATTGAAATTGCGAGATTTTTGCTCATCCTACCAATAGTTCTCGAAGACAGGATAATTGTCAAGATGAGGACAGGTAGTTTTTCCGATTTTGGAGAATTCGTTGGTAAGCACCCTGCACTTTTTGCAAATTTTAATGACCGCTATCTCGATCTCATTCCTATTTCTATCAATTCACTAACACTTCTCAAAGAAATGGGAGTCTTGACGACAAGGAGAGACAAAATTTTTTACAATGCAAATCATACTGATTTTTCGAAACCACTATTAAGCAATAGATTGGAAAATATATCAGGTCAAATGCAAAATTTCATCAACCTAACCTCAGACTATGAAACGAATACATTATATAAAATACTAAAAATAAGATTATGAAATTTAGGCTCAACAATATTAAGCTATGGTTTAAAAATGAATCAAAGCCTAAAATCTATAAGTTCCTTCCCAATAAAATTAATGTCATAACCGGGGACGCAACGACAGGCAAAACAAGTTTTTTAAGTGTTATTGACTACTGTCTGCTATCAAATAAAAACAGGATAATTGAAAAAACTATAAACGAAAACGTCTTGTGGTATTTAATTGATTTTCATATTAATGGAAAGAACTTTGTTATTGCAAGAAAAGCCGCCAACAGCGGAACTGTGTCATCTGAAATTTTTTTTTCTGACACTGGAGAGCAACCTGAATTTCCATATGCCAATGCCACAATTGATGAATTAAGAGAAATACTAAATACAGAGTTTGGGATATCCACATCTGAAGATTACCTTTTAAATAATCTAAAAACCTTTAGCTACAGACAATTTTTGCTTTTCACATCCATATCGGCCGATATAATTATTACCACAAATAATTATTTCGATCGAAGCTTTTATGAAATAGATACTGATGAGACTCTTGAACAGATATTGCTGATGGCAATTGGTGTTGACAGAATGGAGAATATGAAAAATAAGAAGAAATTAGATGATTTAAATAAAGAAATAGCTTCTGTAACTAGACGGATTAATAGCGAACGCAAGAAAAAAGAAAATATAGATTTAAGCTTGTTTGCCCTTGTTCGGGAATGTAAAGAAAATAATCTTCTTAATCCTGATTTTGATACCACACCAATCGAGACTACTAAGATTTTAAGTGGAATTGTGGAGGAATATACTGTATTAGCTGACAACGAGAAAACGTTCTCTGCTATCGATGGATTAAATAAGCAAAAAAGAGAAGTAAGTCGTAAAATCAATTCCATTGAGAGGTACAAAAAAGAAATTGCCGATTACAATAATAACTTATCCAGTTACGAAGACAGCTTAAAACCAATTGAATACATTAATGAAAACTTCAATGAGATTATAAAATCTCATGAAGTTTTGCTTTTTGTAGGTGAGCTTGAGAAATCCTTATCAGATATAAAGCGCAGCTATCTTAAATCAGATTTTAAAACATTTACATTACAGGAAGATCTGGAAGCCTTAAAACAAGAACAGCAAAAAATCGTAAAACAAATTGCAGATCTCCCAAAAGTAAAGCCAACATTTTCAAGCGAAGCTAGTAAATACATTTTTGTGGGTACTATTAAGCAAAGACTCGCGCAAATTGAACAGCAGAGAAACAGTATTACAACTACAGAAGTAAAAGAGTTGGAACGGCTTGTAAAGGAGTCTGAAGCACTAGAATCATTAATAAATGATATTGATAGTACGAAATTTGTGATGAGCGAAGAACTTGACAACGCGATACAAAGAAATTATGACCTTGTCAATTCTATGCCAAATTATGACGGCTATAAAATCCGTTTTTCAATTGAGGATAAATTTTTGAAATTAAAAAGCCCTTCTGAGCTTTTCGAGATTGAAACTGTCGGCAGCTCATCCAATTACATGTTCCTGCATCTCTGTTTTTACCTTGGATTGCATGAACATATGATAAAAGTAGAACAGAAACATGTGCCACAGTTTTTATTTATTGATCAGCCCAGTTTCCCATACTATTCCGGTGAGGGAGATGTAAAAAATAACGATAAGGCTAAACTTTTAGATGCCTTCAGCCTTCTCAATTCATTTTTAAAATATATAGTCGAGGAACTGAAAAATGAATTCCAGATTTTTATGGTTGAGCATGCTCCTAAAGAGTATTGGGAACAAAATGATATGGAATATTTCCATACAGTTGACGAATTTACTGGAGGGAATGGCATGGTGCCTTTATATGTACAATTAAATAATGATCCTTCATGAAGATTTCAATAGAGCACATTAAAAAAATGGCAATTCATTATGTGGGAAATAAATCAAGGGGCGAAGGGGTTAAATTCTCACAAGTTGAGACAGACTTTCAAAATGCTGAAACAAGTATTTTGCAGCAGGCTAAAAATGCCTTCAACTTTGACCAGTTCCATGAGTTCTTTTATACTCATAATATTAGCCTTAATCCATTATACAGTTTTGTAGAAACATTGTTTTCCGATAATGAAAGATTAATTGAAGTATCTCAAAGCATTGTGAGCCATCTGTATGATCAAAGTACACATGCTAAAGTAAAAAGTGGAGAATTATATGTGCTATATTTCAAGGACTGTCTGGTGGAAGATGAAATCACTGATGCAATTGGTATTTTTAAATCGGAAAATAAAGATTCTTTTTTAAAAGTAAATCCTTTGCCTGATAGTTTTGAGATTGAGAGTTTGCAGGGAATAAATATTAACAAACTCGATAAGGGTTGCCTGATTTTCAATACAAATAAAGAAAATGGATATTTGGTGTCAGTGGTAGATAACACAAACAAAACTAATGAAGCACAATATTGGATAAATGATTTCCTTCATGTACGTCCAAGAAAAGATGGTTTTTACAATACGCAAAATGCGATGTCTCTATGTAAAAAATTTATAAGTGAAGAACTCCCTACTAAATTCAATATATCTAAAACGGAACAGGCTAATTATTTGAATAAGTCTGTAGATTTCTTTAAAGAGGAAAAGACTTTTGAAATTGAAGATTTTTCTAAAAAGGTTATACATGACCCTGAAATTACTGAAAGTTTTAAAAGCTATAAAAACCGTTTTGAAAAAGAACAAGGTTTTGAGATTGCAGATAATTTTTCGATATCAGAAACTGCCACAAAAAAACAATCGCGAATTTTTAAAAGTGTTCTGAAATTAGATAAAAATTTTCACATCTACATTCATGGTGACAAAGAATTAATAGAAAAAGGTATTGATGAAGGTGGAAAGAAATTCTATAAGATTTATTATAAGGAAGAAAGTTAGTATTGAGATCAATTTTGATTCAAGATTAAATATCATTATAGGTGAAAATGATTGCTAAAAGAAAGATAGAAATATTCTTATTTTTAATATTCAACTAATCAACAAAATTTACACCATGACTGACGATTACAAAGACGAATATCTTCTGCGATTACAAAAAAGTATAATTTTTAAGACACTTGTCGAAAAGACCAATGATAAAGATAAGGAAGTGCAAATTTTGGTTGATCATGCCGTTTCATATGCTTTTCAACGTACAAAAACAATTGTTAAACATATGGGGGAATATACCCTGCATGATGGCGACCATTTATTCCGTGTCCTAAATCTTATGGAGAGATTACTTGGGGTAAACATCATTAAAAATATGTCAGCACCTGAATTAATGCTACTTATTCTTACTGCATTTTTTCATGATATTGGAATGGCTCCGGATGAACGGGAGGTAATTGCATGGAAAAAAGTTTGGGACAATTATCCTGAGCTTGACGGAACTGAAGAAACAGTCGCCTATGAAGCCTTTAAACGATTCTACGATTCAAGACCTGACCAACAAATCATTATTCAACGATTTATCAGTCAGGGCAAGACAAACCAAGCAGAAACAATTAAAGGTTATTTAATTAGTGAATATATTAGGCAAACCCATGCAAATCGTGCAAGAGACATCATCGCCAAGGATTGGGATGGGAGAATTTTATTCCGTGACTGTGATCTTACTGTCGAACTAGCTCAATTATGTCTCAGTCATAATGAAGATGCCCTTAAACTTATGGATTTTGACAAAAATTATCTTTGTGCCGCTGAGACCTTCGCATGTCTTCCTCTTGTTGGTGTTATTTTGAGACTAGCTGATATTTTGGATTTTGATTCCAAAAGGACTCCCGCCATTCTGTACTCTCATTTGTATGTTAGAAATCCTGTCTCACTGGCAGAATGGAATAAGCATAGAGCTGTTGAATCTTGGGAAATAAGTCCCGAAATAATCCAGTTTAGCGCGCGTTGTACACACCCTGCTATCGAAGCATCCATTCACGAATTCTGCAATTGGATTGATCATGAATTGACTCTTTGCAATAATATTGTTACTGCTCTGAACGAGTTTAATTATAAAAGAGGTAGAGAAATCTCCGTAAAATTTCCCTTCAAAGTTGATCGTGAGAAAATACAGACAAAAAAAGACATTCACAATGAACCACAGTATATTTATCGTGATACTCAATTTAATTTGA
Source organism: Flavobacterium sp. (assembly GCF_004295795.1). Taxonomy (GTDB): domain Bacteria; phylum Bacteroidota; class Bacteroidia; order Flavobacteriales; family Flavobacteriaceae; genus Flavobacterium. The sequence goes on from NZ_SEBR01000009.1 coordinate 37,817, forward strand.
GTAAAAGGCAAGTAATCGATTTGCTGATGGGAACGAAATTGTACGGAAACCCGCAAGTTGCATTGCGTGAATTATTACAAAATTCTATCGATGCCTGCCTTCTTAGAGCGGCGCAGGAAGAAAAATGGGGTAACAATTACGAGCCAGAAATATCAGTAAAATATTATGTGGATGGCGACAGTACTGTTCTTGAAGTTACAGACAATGGTACTGGAATGGATCAATATATTATTGACAATTACTATTCAAAAGTAGGTTCATCATTTTACAAATCCACAGACTTTTACAATCTAAAGTCGGAATCTAATGCTGATTTTACCCCAACCTCACGTTTTGGGATCGGCATCTTGTCATGCTTTATGGTTGCAGATACCCTTATTGTAGACACTAAGCGAGTTAAGGCCTCACATTCATATAGTGACGCGCTCAACATTACGGTCGAAGGACAAGAAAGCATTTTTTGGATCAAGAAAGGAACTCGTGAGACACCTGGTACAACGACCAAATTATTATTGCGTAAAAATAAAAATCCTTGGGACGACCTCTCTGAAACAGAATTTATAAAATCCGTAGAAACTGTCATACCGAATCCTCCATTTAGAATCAACATTCATACTACTAGTGCATCTAGTGTTAGGGATGAAAACAGCTTTAAAGAGGTAACTGCGATTACTCTTAAAGACTACTCCTGGCGTGAACATGAAAATATAAAATTGATTGAAATTACTTTAGACACCAAGGATAAAGGAATTGTAGGCTCAGTGACTGCAGCTGTGCTGGAACGCCACGGAATGCCGGTAAGTGAAATTGACCTAAAGTTAAAGCAAGTCATGATTGAAGGCGAGACATATAATCTTGAGAAAAGCATAAAAATAGAAGTCAATTCAATCAAAGAGAAAGCAACAACAATAAGTATTGATGAAAATGGTGAAATTGACCAGAGTGATTCAACTAGCGAATACTCCCGTTCTCGCTCCCGACTTTCTTTACATGGAATCGAAGTCCCTTCTTCTTTGTTTCCTGATTCTTGGTCAATGAAACACAATCAGGTCAAATTGTCTTGGCCGTTTCCTCTTATATTAGTAATCGATATTTGTGGCACACGTGACCTAGATATGAATTCAGCTCGCACCGAAATAATTATGAGTGAGAAGTGGCTCGACTTTGAGGAAGAATTATCTTTTCAGGTTTGTGATCAAATTGCCAATTCTGTAAGTGATGAATATTGGACTGAGTTAAAAGCCCTATTTATTACTCAAACAAAAAATGAGACTTTCTTGAGGGGTCTAAATAAGGTTGAAAAAATTAAATAAGTGTAGCCTTTTAATTTAAAATGCTAAAAACATGAAATGACCAATACAAAAGCAATTATATCGGTCAATTACACGGTTTAAAAAATTATCAGTTTAACTGCACACGTAGTTTTTTCACTTTCGCATTAATAGCATCAAACCTTTGGATTTCTTCTTGTAAGCCTTCAATTGTTGGCTTGATGAATTGGTATTTGTCACTGTGCGAGTGTCCCTCCATGTATCTGCAACATTGATAAAAACTATCAACAACTTCTTCACGGATGGTATCGTCAAACTTGATACGCGCCAAACTGTCAACACTTACACGCTCCTCGAAACGTTGAACAACACCATTAAATAGATTAAAGACAACCATCGCTTCGTAGCTTGTTCTTAAAGCTGCAAAACCATTTTTAAGGTTTTGCTCGCGATCCGCTGGTTGAGCAGCCTTTGCCACAATCAATTGAGCCTGTGCCTTGCCGGAGGTTTTATATTCTTTCTCGTACGATGGCGTATTTTTGAGCCAAATTTTGCCCGGCGTTTTTCCGTCCTCATTTTCAATCCAGTGGCAATCATGTTCTACACTTTGTTCATTAGCATGGGAGATAAGAGCCGCCACAAAAGCAAGATCATGCGTGAAGACAGCAACTTGTTTGCCTTGTGCAATTTCCGTGACGCGGAAAGCAATTTCACTCTTGCGGTAATCATCTAGAGATGTCACAGGATCATCAAACACAAGCCCCCTATTGATTTCAGACATTTGCATTTCTGCGAGGAAATCCGCAATAGCTATAACTTTCTGTTCACCTTCGCTCAAAACCGCATTCGGGTTTCTCCCTTTCAATCGTAGTTGGCGGTATGACTTTCCAGCCTGCCCCGTGTGGCTAATTTCGATACCAAAATTACCGTTAAGCTTCTGACATTCGCTATTGAAGGTATCGACATACTTTTGATTAAAATACTTGTTCGATAGGGTCTTTTCCGTTTCAGTGATTTTTCTTTTAGCAAAATCGGCTTTTCTTGCTTTTTTGACCCACACTAAAGTTTTTACAAAGTTCTCCAGCGTTTCAAAATGAGCATTGAACTTTTCTTTGTGTTCGAGCAATGTTTTTGCTGCAAAAAGCTTAGCAAGCTCTGTTTTTTCCGTTCCATCTTCAAGTGTTTTTATACCCTTATCGATTTTATCCGTCAAAATACCATGTACCACAACAGAGGTTTGCACCGATGAAAGATCAGACGCTTTCTTTGATATTATATTGGTAATTATCTGTTCCGAGAACTTTTTATGCTCGCCCAAAGCTTTTTTGAGGGTATCCAATTCCGCAGGATGGTTACTTAAAAGCCAAGTTGACAGGACATTATCATCAGGGAGCAAATCAAAAGAAAATTTCTCGTATTTTTCTTTTAATTTACCCAAATCTGTAGCAGCAGTAGCCGCTTCTTGTTCCGCCACGCTTTTGATAAACTGAAAGCAATTTGCAATCAGGTCTTGCGCATCGTCGGATAGTGGCTGGTGACATAGGAGGCAGTTGTCATCATCTTCAGGATAGGCATTAGGGTCTTCTTTTTGCTTTTTGGCAAATGCGTCTGCCGCAACGATAAGTCCTTTCCATTCAACTGTACCAATGCCTTCGATCTTATCGGTCTTGAAGTTCTCAATACCTTCTGCCTTCGCGGTCGCTTCTTTTGCGACAACGTCGGCAATCTTATCGTTTATTGCTTTTAAACTTTCAGGCGTAAAATATGCGTTCAAGAGATCAATAGCCTGTTTGTTTTCTCCAAGCAGCCTCTTTATGGTTTGAAGGTTGGTTATTTCTTTGTCTTTGCCTGTCGAGGCCAGCAAAAGTTCATCATAAGATTTTTGTAACGCTGCTTTCTGCACCGTATCTTCTTCCGAGTAAGGCACATACTTTTTAAGGTCATCTGTTTTCGTGTTTGCTGATAAACCTTCAACGAAAGTTTTAATCTCGGAATCGCCTTCAAACCAAAGCCCGTATTGATTAAGCGGAGATTTGCTGGCAACATCCGCAGCGAGCCTTTGTTCAAGCTGAATAATCGCATCCGTGTAATCTGCGAAAAAACTCAATCCCGCTGGACGAAACTCAAATTCGTTTTTATTCTCCAAATGCTTTACAACACTCTTACCATCAAAAACAGCGAATTGAGCAAACTCTGGCGCTTCCTGATTGGCTGGGTATTCCAAAGGAATATCCGTACTCGCAGAAGAAAAAGTCAATTCTGCCTTGATGTCTTTATGTCCGTGATCGATATGGACATTTGATAAAATTTCTTCGGGAGATTTTGAATAGAAAATCCTTTTGAGTAGGCGGATATAACCTGATTTACCAGACCCGTTTGCACCGTAAATGATGGTCAGGAATTTTGAAAACTCAATAACCTGTCCTTCAATCAAGGCATTTACACCTTCAACTTTTTTAAGTTCTTTTAAAATAAGATCTGTTTTGTAATCAGATAGATCGCCTGCGGTGTAATTAATTTCAATCAGCGTTCTTGTGGACTTGTTGATAAGGTCGAGCTCTTCAAGGAGAAATTTATAAGCGGTTTCAATCACGTCGTCGTTGACTTCGTGGCCGTCCAAAATTTGGGCACCAAGATACTTTGCCCAGTATGGGAGCGCGTCGGCAAAACGCTTAACTTCACTTTCTAAATTCTCTACTGTTTCTTGTATTTTGCTCTTCTCGTAGTTGTTCCTCATATTCTTCCATTGTGTTTGTATTGCATCATCAAGTATCTTCATATTCCCGCCACAATAAGAAAGAGCATCGACAATAAGTTATTTACAAATTTAACATTTTAACATGTATAATTATTATAATATTATTAAAATTTTGAGTTTATTACTTTATATTATTTCAAGTAATCAAATGAAAAACCGCCGTAGTACTTCAGCATAAGCTTATTCATTGCAAGCTTCATTTTTTCCTTCTCTTCACCTTCCTGCATACCGTCGTATTCTCTTGCGTAATCACTGAATAACTTCTGCGTAAAATCTCTTTTAGGGTTCAATAGTCCCGCAGCAACATCGTATAACTCATAATCCTTATAATTGCCAATAATGCCTCTTTTTGATTTTAGATATTGATAGGTTTGGTCGCTGGAAAAATTATAGGTATCGCGCAAACCATTGACGATCTGAGTAAGATATTGAGGGCTTGGCTTTGTGTAAACCTTTATTATTGCTTCGTCAGTTAAAGTCAAAACTGGAATGTCATCTACTTGGCCTAAATATAAAACCATGCCATACCAGGAAGGGTGTTTGAACACTGTGCTACCTTCTGAAATCGCTTCGTCGATATTAATTTCTTCTATTGGATTGCCTCCTGTTTCCCAGCGTGCCACGTGATTAAATTGCTCTTTTGTAATCAGGTACAGTTTTGCGAGTGTTTTCGTCTGCGCGCTCGGCTCACGATCAATAAATGCAACGCCGCCGTTTTGCCACTGAGTCGAACTTCGTGCAAAAACCAATTCATGCTGCAATTCAAATAATTGTTCTTTTTGTGGTAAGCTTGTATCATTACAAGGTTCACAAGCTTTTGTGCTACCTGACGAATTGCCGCCTTGGATATAATGTATAAATCTGCCACTGGATAGATTCGAGCCGTAAACTGCATACCAAACCAAGTTATTTTCGCTTTCCATTTGTTATTTGTTTATTTTGTAGCTGTCAATGGCGATAACTTGATTTAAAAGATCTTTAAATTTACGAATTAAATGTTAAATTAGCATCCTATCATGCTCGCTATTAAATATTTGTGAATTTTATAGCCAGATAGATAAACAAAACCATAATCTTGTTGAGTTTAATGCTAATAGATGAACAAAATTATACCCGTTTAATTACATTCATTGACACCGAAATTGAACCAAACAAAGGTAAGATCCTTGATATAGGTGCAATTAAAGGAAACGGTAGTCAATTCCATAAAGCATCTTTAGGAGATTTTATCCAATTCCTTCAAGGTGATGATTATGTGTGCGGGCATAACATTTTAAATCACGATATAAAATATATAGGTAAAGCAATTTACGATGTTGGTATTAACCCTCAAAACATAATTGATACTCTATACCTATCTCCCTTACTATTTCCCACAAAGCCTTACCATGCGTTATTAAAAGATGATAAACTTCAGACTGAAGACACAAACAACCCATTAAACGATTCTATTAAGGCACGAGATTTATTCTATAGTGAGGTTGACGCTTTTTGGCAAATTGATGAAACACTTAAAGAAATTTTTTATCTCCTTTTAAATCGTACAAGAGAGTTTGAAACTTTTTTTCGGTTTGTAAATTACCGGAGCATGAATCCTGATACAGAAGCTCTGGTTAGATTAAAGTTTTGTAACGAAATTTGTGAAGATGCAAATCTAACCGAAATAATAGCTGAACATCCTATTGAGTTGGCCTATTGCCTGGCATTAATTAATTCATTTATAACCCATAAAACGGCTCACTCCATTACACCCCCATGGGTTCTAAAGAACTTCCCTAAGGTAGAGCGCATAATGCTATGGTTACGAAGTAAACCTTGTATAACCGGTTGTAATTACTGTAATAATGCCCTTGACATATACAAAGGATTAAAAAAATTCTTTGGTTTCGATTCATACCGGACTTATGGTGGCGAACCGCTTCAGGAAAAAGCTGTAAAGGCAGCGGTGAATAATAAGTCGGTTTTGGCTGTTTTTCCAACAGGTGGTGGAAAATCAATTACATTTCAGGTTCCGGCTCTGATGAGTGCTGAAAATTCAAAAGGGTTGACCATCGTAATTTCCCCCCTTCAGTCGCTAATGAAAGACCAGGTTGACAACCTCGAAAAGAATGGTATAACTGAAGCTGTTACCATTAATGGACTATTAGATCCTATTGAAAGAGCCAAGTCGTTCGAAAGGATTGAAGATGGTTCTGCATCTATTCTGTATATTTCTCCTGAATCATTGCGCTCAAAGACTATCGAGAGGCTAATTTTAGGCAGGAAAATAACCCGTTTTGTAATTGATGAAGCACACTGTTTTTCATCATGGGGGCAAGATTTCAGGGTCGACTATCTATACATCGGGGATTTTATAAAACTAATTCAGGAAAAGAAAAACCTAGAGGATGGTATACCGGTATCGTGCTTTACCGCAACGGCCAAACAGAAAGTAATTGAGGACATACGGGATTATTTTAGCGAAAAATTAGCGCTGGATCTTGAAGTTTTTACTTCAAAAGCATCAAGGACTAATCTTCAATACAAGGTTTTTGAAAAGCAAAATGAAGAAGAAAAATATTTAACAGCCAGGGATTTAATCGAAGAGAAAAACTGTCCAACGATTATCTATGTGTCCCGAACGAGAAAGGCTTATCTGCTTGCTGAAAGGTTAGCAAATGATGGTTTTAATGCAAAACCATACCATGGAAAAATGGATAAGCAGGAGAAAACCAAAAACCAAGATGCCTTTTTAAATGGTGAAACACAAATTATGGTAGCTACTTCCGCATTTGGTATGGGAGTAGACAAAAAAGATGTAGGCTTGGTTATTCATTATGAAATCTCAGATTCACTTGAAAACTATGTGCAGGAAGCAGGACGCGCAGGCAGGGATGAAAATATCTCAGCTGATTGTTTTGTACTTTTTAATGAAGAAGATCTCAGTAAGCACTTTATTCTGCTGAACCAGACCAAACTTTCCATAAAAGAAATCCAGCAAGTATGGAAAGCGATAAAAGATATTACAAAATTCCGTTCTAAAGTATCTAATTCAGCATTAGAGATTGCCCGCAAAGCGGGTTGGGATGATAATGTGGTAGAAATAGAAACGCGCGTAACTACCGCAATTGCTGCTCTTGAAGATGCCGGATATCTTAAACGTGGACAGAATATGCCCAGGGTGTTTGCTAATAGTATTTTATCTAAAACTGCCCAAGATGCCATTGATAAAATAAACACTTCTGAAAAATTTGAAGAAAAACAAAAAGAGCACGGCGTACGTATTATAAAGAAACTGTTTTCAAGTAAAAGTAGAAAGCAGACCACCAATGAAACCGCCGAATCAAGGGTAGATTATATTAGTGATCATTTAGGTATTGTAAAAGAAGAGGTCATTAATGTGATAAACTTGCTGCGTAAGGAGAATATCCTGGCTGATGTAAAGGACTTGACCGCATTTATAAAGAAAGCAGAAAATAAAAACCGCTCCCTTTCCATTTTAGAGACATACAGTAAAATTGAAAACTTTTTACTTCCGGTTTTCAAAGAAGAAGAAAGTATCTTTCATTTGAAAGAATTGAACGAAGAGGCTGAAAAAAATGGGTGTGATGGTGTAAATACCAATAGGCTGAAAACAGTAATTAACTTTTGGTCTATTAAAAACTGGATTAAGAGGAAAAACTTAGAACATTCTAAAAATCACATTACTTTATACTGCCTTCAAAGTAAAGAGCAGCTAAAAGATAAGCTTGAAAAGCGCCATGAGCTTGCAACATTTATCGTTGAATTCTTTTATGATAAAACCATCATTGAAACTATAAAAGATCAGGAAGATAAAGATGATATTTTGGTGGAGTTTTCGGTACATGAACTAAAGGCTGCTTATGATAATAGCTTTAGCCTTTTCAAAAAAGAAATAAGCATTGATGATATTGAAGATACGCTGTTCTATCTTTCACGAATTGAGGCAATAAAGATTGAAGGCGGTTTTCTTGTCGTGTATAACCGCTTAACCATTGAGCGAACTGAACAAAATAATAAAAAGCAGTACACTAAAGACGATTATCAAAAGCTCAGTCAGTTTTACGAAAGTAAAGTCCAGCAAATTCACATTGTGGGCGAATATGCCCAAAGAATGATTACCGATTATAGAAATGCACTTCAGTTTGTGGAAGATTATTTCCAACTCAATTATAGTTCTTTCTTAAACAAATATTTTAAAGGCAGCAGACAAAATGAGATCAAGCGAAATATTACCCCTGCAAAATTCAGGCAGTTATTCGGGGAACTGTCCCCTACACAGTTGAAAATTATTAATGATAACGAAACACAGCATATAGCTGTTGCTGCCGGTCCAGGCAGTGGAAAAACAAAGGTGTTAGTCCATAAACTGGCTTCGCTCCTGTTAATGGAGGATGTTAAGCATGAGCAGTTACTGATGCTGACATTCTCAAGGGTGGCTGCTACCGAATTTAAAAAGCGTTTACTAAAACTGATTGGCAATGCCGCAAACTTTATTGAGATTAAGACATTTCATTCTTACTGTTTTGATCTTTTGGGTAAGGTCGGCACTTTAGAAAAATCGACAGATATTTTAAACACTACAGTTGAAAGGATTAAAAATGACGATGTTGAGGCCAGTAAAATTACAAAGACCGTTTTAGTTATTGACGAAGCTCAGGATATGAATGCAGACGAGTTCGCTCTTATTAACGCATTGATGGAGCAGAATGAAGAAATGAGGGTTATTGCTGTGGGAGATGATGACCAGAATATTTATGAATTTAGGGGCGCGAGTTCTAAATATCTTGAACAGTTCATTTATTACAACAAGGCCATAAAACATGAATTGGTTGAAAATTACCGTAGTAAAAGCAATCTGGTTGCATTCTCAAATCAATTTGTCCGACAAATTCATCACAGGTTAAAAGAAACACCGATTATTGCTAATCAAACTGATAATGGAAAAATCAAGGTTGTTAGGTATCAAAGCAATAATCTGATTACACCTCTTGTAACTGATATAGCTAATGCAGATCTTTCCGGAACTACATGTGTGCTCACAAAAACGAACGAGGATGCTATCAAAGTTGCTGGACTGCTTTTAAAGAATGGCATTATGGCAAAACTGATACAATCTAATGACGGTTTTAGTTTGTATAATCTTGTTGAAGTCCGGTTTTTACTGGATAAAGTAGATTTGGGAGCTGATATTTACACAATCAGTGATGAGGTTTGGGACAATGCTAAACGAGCGCTACTCAACACCTTCCGTAACAGCAATAAATTAGAAATCTGCCTGAACATCATCAAAGATTTTGAAACCACTAATCCTTACAAAAAGTATAAATCTGATTTAGAAGTTTTGATCCGGGAATCTAAATTGGAGGATTTTTATAATGAAAATGGCGAAACTATTTTTGTGTCAACTATTCATAAAGCCAAAGGAAAAGAGTTTGATAATGTATTCCTTTTGCTTGAGAATTTTAATCAAGCTACAGATGAAGCTAAGCGGCAATTATATGTAGCTATGACAAGGGCTAAACGCAATCTAAATATTCATTTAAATACAAACTTTCTCAATCATTTGGTTGCGGAAAATCTTGAAGAAATAAATGATTTTGAGATTTACGCTGCACCTGATAAAATTGCTGTACATGCAACTTTAAAAGATATCTGGTTAGACTATTTTATCAACAAACAAGTTTTAGTTTCCCAACTAAGCTGTGGAGAAATGCTGAATGTTAAAGAAGATGAATGCTTAAATTCGAATGGACAATCCGTGTTGAAATTTTCAAAGCGACTCATTGAGAAAATTGAGGAAATGAAGTCAAAACACTATGAACTAAAAAGTGTAAATGTCAATTTCATATTGCATTGGCTTAAGGAAGGAGCTTCGCAGGATATCAAAATAATCTTACCTGAGCTTTATTTTGAAGCTATTGGGCATAAGTGAGATTCTGTTGGGACTAAGTCATCATTGTCCATTAGGTAGGATGGGAATCTGCAGATATGGCTGGCTTTCGAGCTCTTTAGCGATCGGGGCGATTAGCATAATAACATTATTGCGAACAGGATCTTCTTATTTATATGAGGGCTTTCTGCATAAATATTTTGGTGCTGATATTGTTGATAAACTAAATAATTATGTATCCGTTCACGAATGTAAAGTGTTCACGTTTTCGTGAACATAAATATAAAGTGAACAAGATAGACAAGTAGAACATCAATCAACATACAGAGGTGGGTTTGGATCCCTTCCTGATACTCCACTAGTCTTTTTTAATAACAATTCGGCTTCAAACACTAATTAATTACACATATTCAAGCAAAGAAAATGAGGCTCTACGATGCATTTCTATCGCTAGGAATGTTAAGTAAACGCTCTAAATCTTCTACAAAAAAGTTCGACATTAGTTCGGGGATGGCTACTTAAGTCTTTAATGCGATATAATTATTTCACTCAAAAGCCTCAAATCTTCCAGTAAATGGTTCGAGTTTTGTAACTATCTGGCAATTAAATAGATACTGTTCAATAGTGTTTACTTTTTTTGACATAAATTGTAAATAACATTCTTATATCAGTAATTTTGTTACCTAAAACCATAACAAAGAAATGATTTTTGAAATTACGCACAATACGTATTTATACTGGCTTTTGCTTTAATGACTTTATTTAACTTTGGTCTCGATAGAAAGAATAAAATAATAGTACCAATCAAAAAAACTTTATGAGTGGATTTAAATTTATTGCCATTAGACCCTTAGTTGGATGTTATGAAAAATTTTCAAAGAATTTAATTAAAGGTAAAATCTATAAATTCTACCAGGAATTTGATTTTTATGATAAAGACAATAAATTAATTTATAATGATAATTATGTAATTAATGATGATAATGAGCAACTAAAAAATGTTGAAGTTAATTCAATAATAAAAAACACTTCAGTCCCCAATAATCTATATAGCAATTCAGATGGTGAACTTGAAATTAGTATATCAGCAATCGTTGGAAAAAATGGATCTGGCAAAAGCACATTATTGGAATTGTTATATGCTCTATGCTATTTAATAGCTACTGAAAAAGGTATACTTCAAAATCACAGTGATTTAAGTAAGTTTATTAATGGAAAAGGAATTAATCATAATAATCTTTTCAGTAAAATTAATCAGGTACAAGATGTATATGATAATCTAAAGGTGGAATTATTTTATGAGATAGATGAAGAATATTTTTCTGTCAGATTTGAAAACCATCTTTTATTACATAGAATAATTTCTGGTAATAAAAGTAAAGATATTTTCAATGATAGTTATTTCGATTCAGAAGGCCTTCCTAGAAAATTCTCATACATTTATGATAAGTTATTCTTTTACACTATATCTATAAATTATTCCCTTTATGGTTTAAATAACGAAAATGAAAGTAATTGGCTTCATGATTTATTTCATAAAAATGACGGATACCAAACCCCTTTAGTAATTAATCCATTCAGGCAAAAGGGAAATATTGACATTAATACAGAATATCATCTTGCTCAATCTAGATTGTTCGTCAATATTGTTAATGATAACTTTACTTTACGTTCCCCTTTAAACAATAAAAGTATAGATGTAATTTTATTTACACTTGATTTCAGTAAATTTAACACATTAGGAGTTCTTAACATTGATAATGTAATAGATCAATTTAAAAAAGAATACGGGTTAAGTGATAACAATTTCATAGTCAATGTCTACAATTCATTATATAGAGATAAAAAATACAGAATTAAAGAAATTAATCTGGAAAGAATTCAACATATTGATCTACTAGCAAAGTATATTTATAGAAAAGTCTTTAAAATAGCCATGAATTATGAAGAATATCATGAACATTTTGAAGTAACTGATGGAAATAAACCCATACCTACAATTAGAAGTTTTTTTAAACAATTACTTAAGCTTCAAAATGACAAAAGCCATATTACTCTTAAGTTAAGACAAATATTAAATTCCGTAAGATTTAATATTTTAGCCGATGATGATTTTAGTAAATGGATTGAAGAAGAAGACGACTATGAAAAAATATTAAATAAAATCAAGAAATTCTATTTTAAGATTAGTGTTGAAGATTTCATCAGGAGAATTAAAAATATAAAAATCGAATATCCGGATTTTGAAGTTAAAGAACTTATTCCTGCTGCATGCTTTATTCCTAAATTTGGGATAAGAAATAATGAATCCATGGGTTCTGTTGCTAATTTTGAAGATTTAAGTTCGGGAGAACAACAATTTATCCATTCTATACAATCAGTTCTATATCATATTTCCAATTTAAATTCAGTATTTTATTCTCCAACTGATAAAATTAAATACAATTATATAAACTTGATCTTAGACGAAATAGAATTATACTACCATCCAGAATTCCAGAGAAAATTCATTTCAGAATTACTTTATGGCATTAGAAATCTAAAAATTGAAAATATAAGAGCAATAAACATTTTATTTTCAACTCACTCTCCATTTATTTTATCTGATATTCCACACCAAAATACTCTGAGGCTTAGAGACGGAGATTTCTATTTATTTTCAAATATTGAGAAAACTTTTGGAGCAAACATTCATGACCTATTAGATAACGATTTCTTTTTAGAAGACGGTTTTATGGGAGAATGGGCTCAAATTAAAATTAAAAGTTTGATTGAATATTTAGATAACGACAAAAAATCATTCTTTCCTGAAGAATGGGACAAAGAAAGTTCTTATCAATTTATTGAGATAATTGGGGAACCAGTTTTAAGAAATACTCTTAGAGATATGTATTTTAAAAAATTTGACGATGAAATTGAAAATGAAATAGCGAGATTAAGACTTATACAAGACAAAAACATCAAATGACATGATTGCAATTAATACTCAAATTATTGAAAATGCTATTTTATCTTTCAAAAAAGAAATTGAAGATGATTATAAACTTACTTTACGACAGTTAGAAAAGGATTACAGGTCATATTTCAAAGATTTTTCACGGAATGAACAGGTTTTTTTTAGAAAATTTTTGTATTATACAAGAGACCATAATATTATAATTTTATCAAATTCCGAGATTGAGAATATCAAAAATTTAATTGGGGAAATCCCAAAATCTCATTTCAAAAAAAACATTAAAAACAAAATCATTTCTTTAAAAGATTTAATAAACAATACACTAAATTATAAAAATAAAAGAGATTCTTTTTATCCAAAATATTTTCAACACATTGGTGTCAAATCTTGCATATACTGTAATTCTCAACTTACAGTAACAATTGAAAAGACTATTCATTTAAAGACAAAAATCAACAATGAATTTATTGCTAAATTTCAAGTTGACCATTTTTACCCAAAAGATAAATATCCATATTTAAGCATCTCATTATATAATTTATATCCAACATGTGCCTCATGTAATAATTCAAAAAAGATTACTGAAGTAACTTTTAAATTATATCAGGACACAGTGTCACCCTCAAAATATAAATTCAAACTTGATTTAAAAAGTAAAGCTAAATTTCTGACTAGTAGAAATGTAAACGATATAGAATTTGACTTTGTTGATCCTGAAAAGCCAGATAAAAAAATCGCTGTAAAAGGGTCTTTTGAAGACACTTTTCAAATTAATGGTATATATAAAACACAAAAGGATGTAGCTGAGGAAATTATTTTAAAATCTCAAATCTACAACAAAGCTTATAAGAAGAAGTTAATAAATTCATTTCCTCACATATTCAGTAATAAAAATTTAGGTAACCGAATAATTTTAGGTAATTACTGTGAACCCGAAGAAATTCACAAGAGACCATTGGCTAAATTTATGCAAGATATTGCTGAAGATACTGGATTAATTTAAAAAAAATATCATCAATTTCTACTTAAGAATTCTTTCAAATTTCACTTTTTGATTTAAGAGACTTAAACCTCCTTTGGGCATGATAAAATAGTTATACATTGTTAGCAACGCTAAGAAATCAATATCTCACTCAAAAGCCTCAAATCCTCCAGCAAATGGTTCGAGTTTTGTACTATAAGGTGCACGAAAAGCCTCTCATTCGGGAGGCTTTTTCTATTTCCATTTTTTTTATTTGGGCGTTGCGGCGCGAACTGAGAACTGTCGTTGCGACTGCCAATCGAGAAAGCGCCGCCAGGCTGTCCGCTGTAGCCGCGAGCCAAAATCCGCGTTTTTCATCGGGCCAAACGAGCTTCCTGCGGTCGCTGTTTCGCGACGTGAAAAACTGCGGGTTTCGGCTCACGGGCTGCCGCTTCCATCCTTAACGCAACGGCGAATTCCATATCTTGCAATCGATTCCCGCATCGGGTTTTGCCCAACAAATCGGCTATTATGAAGATTTTCCTGTTTTCGGTATTTTTCGTTCTATGTCAAGTCGGCCAGGCGCAATCTGAGGAAAAGGCGATCAAAGAACTTGAACAACGCCACGCGAGGACGAATTTCGTGCGAGATTCCATTGGGAACCACATCCGGAAATACAACGACGAGATCGCCTTGCAAAAAGACAGTTCCGTTATAGAAAAAATGGATTTGTCGAGAGACTCGCTCTGGAACATCTCCGACCAAAACGACATAGAAGAACTCAAAACCGACATCGCTTACTGCAAGCAAAATCCAAGTTGCCAATACAGTTTCAGTCTTGTCGCTTCACAAGTGGCGAGACAACCGGGCAAGAATTTTTACGACGATTTCGTGACAATCTCCAAAAATGCGTCCGAAGAAATCAAGAAAGGAGAAACCTGGAAAGCGATGTCAGAAAAGCTCGTTTATTTCAAACAAAGCATGGTGGGAAGCGCCGCTCCAAAGTTTTCGGGCGTCGACGTTTCGGGACAAAATATCTCGCTTGACGAATTCGCCTCGAAGAAATATGTGCTGATCGATTTCTGGGCGAGCTGGTGCGGGCCGTGCAGGGCGGAAATTCCATTCCTGGACGCGTTGCGCGAGAAGTATAAGGACAAAGGTTTTGAAATCGTCAGCATTTCGATAGACGAAGATCTCGACAAATGGAAATCGGCGATCAAAAAGGAGCACATTGAAGATTGGAGACATTTTTCCACCGTCCAAAACAACTCACCGGCCAAAATGGACTATTTCGTGAACGGCGTGCCCCACAAAATCCTCATCGACAAAACCGGCAAGATTGTCGGAAAATGGAAGGCAAGCGGCGAACGTAATAAGAACGAACTTAAAACACAGCTGGAACAAATCTTCGGATTCTAAAAACCAAAATCGGCCAATCCGAAAATCGTACAACTGGAAAATATTTATCTGTAACTGGTTTTAACACAGCGCACTTACTTTTGCGCAAAACAGCAAATCCCATGAAAGCGCAGAATTTGATCCTGAGATGCAACGATTGCAAAATGCCGAATGAAAAGGAGTTTAACGAGTTCGTGTTCCAGCAACTCGACAACGCCAACGTGAATTATTGCGGAACGACGTCCGCCGAATGTAACATAAGCCATCCGTCAAGCGGAGTCTTGCTCAATTTCCACTTCAAGCATCCGTTCGAAATCGACGAGGAAAGCGCCATCGAAAAAGTGACTTTGGCCTTTTACAAAAAACAAGTCGAGCGAATCAAATCGAAAAAAGGGGAAATCGATATCTTCTTATCCTAAACTCGAAAGTCTGCAATTGCAGGCTTTTTTTAATTGCCGATAGTCCGGACCGTCGCGCCCTTCCGGAGATTGTTACGCTGCCGAACAAAAACGAAGTGGCGCGAAAAGAAAAACTTCTTGCCTAGAACAAATGAGTACTCAAAATGCCTGTCGGCGGTCGTTGCCTCACTTAGAAATATGGCATTTCGCCATTATCTTCTCCATTGTTATTCAATTTCATTTCTTTGAATATCTTAACTAACTGAGCGCCTTGTTCCGTTACAATGGATGGAATTTTTATGTTCTGGGATTGTTCACTTCCTCCACACGCGGCGCAGAATTCATAATAACCTATTATCTTTTTCTGTTTGTAAAACAGCAGGATATGTCTTGGGTAATAACAGTCGGCCAAAGTGCCAATTTCCGGTGGCGAAAACAGGACTTTGAAAATTTTATAGGATTGATCTGCATTTAAGCTTATGTCATCGACAAACTTTGTATTCTCAATTTGCAGGTCGTTATCCGTAAATTTTAATGCTGCGGTTCTATGGTGATTATATGAGACTAATCTGATAGCGTCATATTGATTGATGAATATCGATACTTCATCATTTTTTTTATTGCAAGACAAAAAACACGCAGCGAACAAAAAAGGCAGTAAGGCTTTGAACATAACTTGATTTTAGTATTTACAACGATCGATAACAGATTTGTTCCAGTATATCCAAGCCACGACTCGTGATCTATTCCCGATGCTCGCTATCATTTTTATGGAGTTCCGGCGTCGCCATAATTCTGGACATGAACACATCGTGCCTTTTGTGCGATAGATTTTAGTAGCATACCAAATTCCGAAAACCAGCGCGATTGCCAGGATAACAATGCAAATCAACAATCTCGTGGTTGATGGATTCGGTAAGTAAATAATCCCAGAGACGAACAGCGCAAACAGTACAGGCGAGGCCACAATTTGCAGCCAACCCACGATTTCCGTTATGCGTTCGAAAATTCTTGACATCACATTTTGCTTTTTATCCAATTGTCGATCTTGCGTTCCAAAAGTGCCAACGGCATCACGCCACTTTCCAAAATGCGAGCGTGGAATTCCTTGATGTCGAACTTTTTACCCAATTCTTTCTCGGCTTTTTTGCGCAACTCGATAATTTTCAATTGGCCGATCTTGTAAGACAAAGCTTGTCCCGGCATCGCCATGTAACGCTCGACTTCCATCACGATTCCATCGGCAGGTTCGGCTTCGTTTTCCATTTTGTATGCAATGGCCTGTTCGCGCGTCCAACCTTTCCAGTGCAAGCCAGTGTCGACGACAAGTCGCGTGGCACGTAGCATTTCGCTTCCCAACATCCCGAAATATTGAAATGGATCGTTGTACAAACCAAGTTCTTTCCCAAGACTTTCCGTGTACAAAGCCCAGCCTTCACCTTCGGCTCCAAACCAAGCGAATTTCCTGAAATCGGGCAATTCCTTGTTTTCCTGCTGTAGTGAAATCTGGAAATGATGCCCTGGAATCGCCTCGTGCAGGAACAGATCCTCGTCCGCATAATAATTGTAGTTTTTCACATCGGGAATCGGAACATAGAAAATTCCAGGTCGCGAACCGTCGGCGGCGCCTTGAATGTATTCTGCCGAAGCCGTTTTCTCGCGGAAAGCTTCGGTGCGACGAATCTCGAAAGGCGTTTTGGGCTGAAGCGAAAAAAACTTGTCGACGTTCGGTTTGATGATGTTGTGGATGCGCTCGAAATTGGCGATCACTTGTTCGGGCTTTGTGAAAGGCTTGAGTTCTTTTCGCTCGCGCACGTAGTTGAAAAAATCCTTGATATCGCCTTTGAAACCTACTTGTTGCTTGACTTTTTCCATTTCCGCACGCAATCTCGCCACTTCCTTGAGTCCGAGTTCGTGGATTTGGTCGGGTGTCATGTTCGTGGTCGTCGTCCATTGTTTTACGTAAACTTTGTATGCTTCTTTCCCGAAAGGCAATGCGCCGTAACCGCTGGTTTGGCGAGACGCAGGCAAATATTCGTTCTTGAGGAAGTCGACCATTTGTTTGAACTTCGGTTCGAGTTTTTGCGAAATTACATCAGAATAAGCTCGCGTGATTTCCTGTTTGGTCGCATCCGAAAAATCTTTCGGCATCGATTTGACCGTCGTGTAAAACAGATTTTTTTCGACAGTTCCGGTAATCATCTCCTCGAATTGCGGAATCACTTTCGCGGTCAGCGATTTTGGCAGAACGACTTTTTGTTCCAGACCTTTTTTCATGTAAACCATGGCCGAATCCATCCAAACGGCATATTTTTCCATTCGCGCCAAAAAGTTGCGATAGTCTTTTTCGGTCTTGAACGGTTGCGCCGATTCTCCGCCGGCCAATTGCGCCATCGTAAGCGGCGTTCCGTAAAATTGATTTATCGGGATCAGGTTCGTTTTGTGTTGCAGCAGTTCCAAACCGACTTCCGTTTCCCAGTCGATAATGTCATAACTGATCTTTTCTTCAGATGAAAGTCCTGTCGTATCCACATTTTTGAGTTCTGACTGATAATTCTCGAAGAACTTTTTCTGTTCAAGCCGATACGAATCTGTCATCTCGAACGCAAGTTGGTCGTTGTATTCGTTCTGTCCGTTCAGGGTCGCGTCCAAAGGATTCAACTTGTTCTTGTCGTCGAAATAACTCTTGGTCAACGCTGAAAAATCCATATCCTGTTTTTGCTCCGATTTTTTGCAATTCACGAAAACTGCGGCCACAATCGCCATTACTGAAATCCTGTAAACTATCTTTTTCATATTATCCGTGATAAACGCGTGAGGCGACAATTTTTCCGTTTTCCACTTCGAGCACTTCGGCGACCAACAAATCGTCTTCGCCTTCGAGTTCGCGCACGTATTCCATAAACACCTGGCGTTCGTTCGCGGTCAATGCTGTGATTTTATAGAAAAGCGTCGGCAAGCGATCGAAAGCGTCTTGCCACCAAGCGCGCATGGCGTCTTTTCCCGTAACCAGTCCGTTTGTTTCGGGCTGTCGGATTTTTAGTTTCGGGCTATAATGTTTGGCATCGTCGTGGTAAAGCGACAGCAGGCGCTCGAGATCTTTGGCGTTGAAAGCGTCCATCCACTGAACGGCGATATTTTCTACGGACATTTTAAGGAATTTGAAATTTCCCTAAAAGTACAAAAATGTTCAAGCCGCGTGCACATCGGAATCCAACCACAAAAGTTCGTTGAGGCAAGGATTGGCGCTCATGATGAGTTGCCACTTCTGTCGCTCTTTCCACTTCTTGATATCGCGCGCCCTGTTTTCGGCCAACGCGATATTTTTGAACGTCTCGAAATAAATCAAATGAGCCGGTTGCATGTCTCTCGAAAACGCCGAACAAGCGATCTGTCGGTGTTCGTTGAGTTTGTCGGATAAATCATCTGTCGCGCCAACATATAGATAGGTGCGCGTCGCATTGGTCAAAATGTAGAGATAAGAAAATTGCATGGCGTATAACTTTTGAGGCAAGTTACAGCGATACAATTTTTGTCGATTACAGAAAATCTGTAAAAAATGTTAATGTTTTGTGGCGTACGGATTGTCGTTCAAAGCAGTGAGGAAAGCGATAATTTGTTTGATCTCTTGGTCGCTCAGGTCAAGCGCATCGCCCGAAAGCGTCTGGTTTGTGACAGACAATCCCAAACCGCTTCCGCCGCCTTTGTTGTAAAAATCCATGACTTGTTCGAGCGTCGAATAAGCACCGTTGTGAAAATAGGGCGCGGTCAAAGCGCTGTTGCGAACCGTCACGGTCTTGAACGATTGGTTGTAGATCCAAGCGGTTTTTTCGGTAGCCGATTTGTTCGAAATCCTACCCAAATCGGCATCGGCCAACTTCGTGCCCGGATTTTGCTGCAGGCCCAAAACCTCGCTTTCGTTCTCGTTGAACAAAGGCGGGACCAAGCCCGAAAAAGTAGGAGCGAAGTGGCAAGTGGCGCAATTTGCCTTTCCCATGAACAGATTGAAACCCTTTTTCGCGTCAGCAGAAAGTTCGTCAGATTCGCCCCTGACATACTTGTCGAAAGCGCTGTTGTGCGATTGAAGCGATAAAACATAAGACGACAAAGCCTTTGTGATCGCCTCGCGGTCGGTGATTTTTTTCTTGAAAGCCTTTTTCGCCAAATTCGAATAAGCGGTGTTGGCGTTTACTTTTTCGAGAATATATTGGTATTGTGTGTTGAATTCGTCTTTGTTGAAAAGCACGTGTTCGGCTTGCTGTTCGAGTCCGAAGGCGCGCAAATCGTAGAAAAAACGGTCGGCGTAAACTGCATTCAGAAGCGTCGGCGAATTTCTCAGCACGGTTTTTCCAGAAACGTTGCCTTGCGATTTCGGCTTTCCGTCGGTGAACGCCAATTCCGGATTGTGGCAAGTCGCACAACTCATTTTTGCGTCCGAACTCAACGAATTGTCATAAAAAAGTCGCTTTCCGAGTTCTTGCAAGGCTGCGTTGTTTTCGGCCGGCGTCAATTCCGTAAAGAAATAAGGATTCAGGAAATCCGAAGCGAAAATCGACTGGCTTTTCGGATTCCAAGATGAAAATTGTTGTAGATCGACATCGGGATTTTTGGCCAGTCCGGTTTGCCCGAGTGCTTTGTACAAAGGATCGACGTGCTGTCTGAAAAAAGTCAGCCGGTCGAAAGTCTCAAAATCAGGATTCGATTTGAGATACGAAATCGCCTTTTCAAAACGCGAATCGATGTCAGCATAAAATTTCTGGTCGGATTGTCCGCGGAAAAACGCACGCATTCCTTCAAGAGAAGCGACAGATTCTGCGATTCCGTTCAAAGTTCCCGGCGTGTCAAAGCCCGAAACGCCAAGCGAAAAAATCCGGATGAGTTGCAATCGCATCGCATCGACTTCAGAAAATTGGGCAAAATTGCGCTGTTTCAAACCGCGGTGCAACATGCCGTAACTCGACAGCAATTTCTGGGAAACGACCGCGAGTTTGCTGCGTTCTTCGGCCAATTCGGCATCGTTCATTGCGGCCATTTCGTCCAAAACCTGCAAGCCTTCGGGATCTTTGATACTTGTCACGTTCCCTTCGGATTCATTTTGCAGCAAAGGCGCGCCGTTGAGATAACCTGTCGTGAATTCGGGATAGTAGAACGCGAGATAAAACTCGATTTTCTTGTATTTCAGACGCGTCTCGGCAATCGTCTTGCGAACGTTTTCGCCCGATTTCGGCTGTTTGTGGAAAGCGCGCGCGGCTTCGTCCAAAGCTTTTACGGATTGCATCAGATCGTCGGTCGCATCGGACACGAAAGTGTTCACCGGGCGATATTTTTCATCGGACACAAACGAATTGGAACTGAACCAAAGCGTGGCGATTCCGGCGAAAAACAGCAATAACAATAGGAGGTCTTTTTTTGGCATGACAAATCAATTTGCGATTATGCGACAGTTGGGCAAAGCTTTTTTGAGACGTAAAATCTCGTTTTTTGAAATCGGATTTCCGGTCAGGATCACGGTTTTGAGTTTGGAATTCGACGGGATTTCCAGCGGAAGTTTCGCAATGTCGTTTTGGGACAAAATCAGCAATTCAAGATTATGCATCCTGAAAACTTCTGAAGGAATTTCAGCAATCACATTATGGCTCAAAGTCAGTGATTTCAAGGCTTTCAACTCGAAAATTGCTGTCGGGAGCAATCGCAGTTGGTTGAATTCGAGATTGAGGATTTCAAGCGATTTGAGTTTGTGCCAACTGCCGTCGATCTCGTAAAATTGGTTGTAACCGAGATTGAGCGAACGCAGCCTTTTGAGGTCGAAAAATCCTGCGGGCAAAGCGTGCAATTGGTTGTATTCGAGATCGAGAACCGAGAGTTTCTTGCAACTCCCTATTTGCGTAGGAAGCGCCGTCAACTGATTGGCCGACAAGTGCAAATCCTCGAGTTTCCGGAGTTTCCCAATTTCATTCGGAAGTGAGGTCAGGTAATTGTTCGCCAGATCGAGACGCGTCAACTTGCCATATTTTCCGACGTCTGACGGAACGTATTTGAGCGCGTTGAAACGGAAATCGAGCACTTCGAGCTTGGTGAGTTCGAACAGCGAAGGTTCCCAGAATTCGACGAAATTGTTCATGAGGTTAATGAACCGAAGTTCGGTGAGATACTTGATTTGCGTCGGAACGAAAAACGTCTGCGTGTCTCGCAAATTGAGTTGTCTCGCCTTTGGATTATCGGCGAAAGCCTCGCTCACAGACGTATACATTTTTCCGGCATCGGCCGATGGATAACGGGTTTGGGAAAAGCAGACGCAACAGATCAGCAGCGAAATTCCCATTGAGATTCTGGACATTTTCATGAAATTTATAAAACGGAAGTAGGGGAAACCTCAATTTCCCCTGACTTGCCATTTTGTATTCGAAAAATGATTCTTATTTGGTCAAAACCTTGAACGATTCCTGTTTTCCGTCGACTTCGAGTTTCAGAATGTAGACCGATGCTTTTTTGATGAAAGCCGTAACGTCGAGTTCGAGGCGTTGCGATCCGTTTTCGATCGTGACATTATCCGAGGCATAAACTACTTTTCCGGTCAAATCCACGAGCTGGACTTTCGCTTTTCCAACCGACGCATTGGCCAATTCGATGAAAAGTTGTCCGCCTGTCGGATTCGGGTACACGCGGTTTTTGTTTGCGGCCGTAATGTCTTCCACCGACAATCCGATGTGGTTTTCGTTCGAGAACACAAGAGAAGCCGATGCGTTGATCGTGACTTGGTTTTCTGTCGCGTCAATTTGTGGCGCATTCGAAGCGTCCGGATGTTGGATCGAGAAAAATCCGTAAACATGGTCTGGAGAAAAATTCAAACCTGTCGGTTCAGAACCTGCCGGCATCGAGCCCCAAAGTTTCACGCGTGGCTGGCTTTGGTTGTGATCTGGCGTGATCATCCAGATGTAGTTCAGTCCGCCGTCTTGGCAAACCCAGAGATTTCCGCGATCGTCGAAAGTCAGGTTGTCGTTTCCGTCGCCCCAAGGTTCGGTGAAAGTGCCGTTTGCCGTTTCGATTCCGTACGATTTTCCGCCTGCAAAAGTCTGGAATTCAGAAATGGTCATGCCATTGTCCTTGAAATCGTAGATGCGGTCGTAGCCTTTTGCCGTGAAGTAGATTTTTCCCGTAATCGGATGGATTTCGACGTCTTCCACACCATTGAAACTCGTTCCTCCGACTGCCAGCGCGACGCTGTTCAGGTTGTTTCTGTCGGCTTGCGTATCGTTCGGAACTTCAATCCAAACGCCAGTTGAGCTGCTGGGATCTTGTCCGGAAAGCGGCAAATTGAGTTTCAGCACGTAAACCGTTCCATTGCGCAAATCGCCCGGCGTGTCCATGATGTACTTGTAGACGCAGTGTGTTCCGCCGTCTTCTCCGTAATAAGCGGTCGTTCCGTCGTTTGAAATCACGACATTTTCGTGGTTCATGCGTCCCATTGCCCAAAGTTTCTCCTGTCCGTTTCCGTAATCGCGCACTTTTGCCGTTTCCGGATCGATTTCAACAAGCCAGCCCACGTCCTGATAGCCGTCAGCATTACCGTCGCCGGCGTTCGTAGATTCTTCGGCAGTGACGACCGTTCCCCAAGGTGTTACGCCGCCCGAGCAGTTACGGGTCGTGGAAACCAAAGTGTTGTTGTAGAAATCCACGGCTCTTGAATCGGTTACGTTCCAAAGATTCGTCGTCGCGTTAAGGTTCAGGTTCAGGATCGAAACGCCTCCCGGTGTATTTTCGTGGTTTACCGACAAATAGCCGTTCGTGCTGCTGTTGTTGATCCCGATGTAAGCCGTGTAATCGTGCAAGCCAGGAACGGTTGCGATATTGGCTTCGGTCATCGTCATGTAAGCGTCGCCTTGCTTGAACAAAAGCTGGAATTTGTGTTCTGTCGGATAGATCAGAACAGGAGTTTGAGCCGTTGGTTGGATCGAGGTAAAGCAACTGATGTGGTCGTCGTTGCAATCGATCGAAAGGTCTTCGAAGTTTTTGAGATACAAGTCAAAACGCATGTCAGAACTTGTCAAGGCGTCGTTGTGAAGCTCGACCGCGATTCGGTTTACGCCTTGTACCAAAGCCGTCTTCGGAACAAAATACGTCTGGTAGATGTTCTCGTCTATGTTGTTGACATTGCTCAAGGCCAAAGTCGAGTAGGAAACCGTTCCTGTTGGAAGGTTGGAACGCACGACCTCGATTCCGTTCACGTAAATTATCACGCCGTCGTCGCGACGCACGCCAAGTTCCAGCTGAGTGGCGACATCGGCCAAATCAACGTTGAAATCCTTGACAAAATAACTCGTCGGATATTTGTTTGAAGCATCCGATCCGAAAGAAATCACGGTATTTACAGGATCGCCATACCCGAACGGTGCATAATTGTGACTCCACGTCGACACGTCATTTGATGCCGAATGCCAGTTTTGTCCGTCGAAATTCGTTCCGCTATCGGAATATTTCCATTGTGAATCCTTGGCGATCGGGAAATCAGTGACAACATAAGGATCAGGTTCGTTTGATTCGGGCAAACCTTCCACGATTACGTTCAGACGCGTATCTGAACTCGAGGCACTTCTTTGGTGCAATTCGATCGCGATCACGTTGTTTCCGTCGACCAATGTGTTTGGAACGGTGTACTCGTTCCAGGCTGTTTCGGCCGCGCCGTCGATCGTTTCGGCAGAATAAGAGTTGTAAGTCACCGCTCCGGACGGCATGTTCGAACGGATCGCCTCGACGCCATTGATGTAAACGATAACGCCGTCGTCGCGCATGATTCGGAATTTCAGCATATCGAACGCTTGCGCGGACGGAACGTTGATGTTTTTTCGGAAATAGTAAGTCGGATATTTATTCGAAGCACTTGGCCCGAAGGACAAAGTCGTCGCCATGCCCGGATCGCCGTAGCCAAGTGGCGCGTTTCCGCTCAACCAATTCGCATCGTCATAAGTTGACGCTTGCCAGGCCGTTCCCAAATCCTCTCCCAAATCGTGGTATTTCCAGGACGAATTTTCGGCAACCAAAACCGGATCGATTTGAGAAAGTCCGTCGAGTTTTACGTCCAGGCGAATGTCAGAACTCGAAGCGCTTCTTTGGTGCAGTTCGATCGCAATCACGTTTTGTCCGTTTGTAAGCAAATTCGGGATCACGTAATCGTTCCAGGCAGTTTCGGCGGCTCCGTCGATGGTCTCGGCAGAATACATGTTGTAGGCAATCATTCCCGTAGGCATATTCGAGCGGATCGCCTCGACGCCATTCACGTAAATCACGACACCATCGTCTCTTTGTACCGAAAATTTCAGATCATCGAAAGAAGCGCCGTTGGCAATGTCGATGGTTTTTCTGAAGTAATACGTCGGATATTTATTGGAAGCACTCGGCCCGAACGTCAAAGTCGTCGCCATGCCCGAATCGCCGTAGCCAAGTGGCGCATTTCCGCTCGCCCAATTCGCGTCGTCGTAGTTCGATTCTTTCCAGGCCGTGCCCAAATCCTGGCCTTGGTCGTTGAATTTCCAGCCGCTTCCGGCCGCGAAGATGTTGGTCTCGATTGGATCGAATGCGGTCGTTGCCGCGATTTTCGTCGCTTTGGTAGTTGCGGCGACTTCGGTTTTTTCGACCGGCTTTGGCATCGTGTACGAGAACATCCGTCCTGACGCGTATCCAAAAGCACCCAAAATCGAAAAAGCCGTTCCTAACAGAAGTACTTTTTGTTTCATTGCAGAAATTGTTGGTTTGTTTTCTGCAAAACTACTTCGTCAATATGACTGGCTCACGAAGTCGCGGTTATCGAATCTTTATCGATTGGACGCTTTTTTAAATCGGGGTTAAGCTTGTAAGTTGCTGGAAATAGGCGCGTTTTGGCTTTCGGAAACATTGTGGTAATGCGATCCGGAATTTTCATAAACTTCGCGAAACACAAGGGTAACTTTCTAGTTTCGACGAACGGCGATTGCCAAAAGTTGTCGGTTTACCCGTTTTTGAGGTTGATGACTTCTTGTTCGGTAAGCAATCTCCAATTTCCTCTCGGAAGGTTCTTTTTGGTCAATCCGGCGAAGAAAACGCGGTCGATGCGAAGCACGTTATAGTTGAATTTCTCGAAAATCGCGCGAACTACTTTTACGTTCGAAGTGCGCAATTTGAGTCCGATTTCGGTCTTTGGCTCGCCTTCCACATAAGTGATCTCGTCTATATACAAACGGTGTTCGTCGAGTTGCACGCCGCCGGCAATTTTCTCGAGATCTTCGAATTTGAGGTTTTTGTCGAGTGACACTTGATAGATCTTGAACGATTTCTGGTTCGGTTTCCCGAATTTCACCACCATATCGTTGTCGTTCGTGAAAAGCAACAAACCTGTCGTCGATTTGTCCATTCTTCCGATAGGTTTCAGGTTCGGAACGCCGCTTCCGCGAACCAGATCGAGCACATTGGCCGATCCTTTCTCGTCATCGCCCGAAGTGCTGAAGTTTTTCGGCTTGTTCAAAAGCACGTATTCCTTGCGCTCCGGAGTGATTTGCACGCCATCGAAGTTCACAACGTCGCCCGGTTTTACCTGGTAACCCATTTCCACGACGACTTGCCCGTTCACTTTCACGTTGCCCGACGAGATGTAGATATCGGCATCGCGTCTGGAGCAAACGCCTGAATTGGCGATGTATTTGTTGAGTCTGATCTCGTCTGAAGTCTTTTTGGCCGGTTTGGCTTCGGCCTTTGGTTTCACAGGCTTTTGCGAACGTTTTTGCAACGCAGGTTTGGCATCGCCCTTGGGCTTTGAGTAATTCTTGCGCGTCTCGTTCGACTTGCTTTTGTCGAAACGTTTGTTGTTTTTGTTCGGCTTGTCCATGTGAAATTTTTTGCAAAGATACGTAAGAACAAGCGATTTATGGTCAGAAGCTTTTTCCGGCTGACCGCTACTAGCTTTCTTAAAGACCGCGGCTTTTGTAACGCGCCCCAAGAGCTTCCGTTGGTCGCTTTGGTTCGCGAACAAAATCAGGCGGTTTTTCGCGAAAGGCTAGCCGCTTTCATCCGGGCTAGGCAATCGTTCGAAATTCAATTGTTGTGTTCGTGGTACAATATTTAAAGGTCAACGGCTGTCAGTTTTTCGAACCCAAACGAAAACAGCGATCAGCGAAAAGAAAACGATTCCAATAACAAAATGAGTTTTGGCTGGCACGTTGTGGGACGATGCCAAATATAAAAGCCATATAAATCCTATGGCGAGAACGAAAAGGCCAACAAGTATCGATAGAAAAAGTTTCATTGGTTGATGTTCCGGAAATTTAACAATTATTACAGATTTTCTGTATCGTGGCAAAGTGTAAATTTCGTAGGGATACATTCGCCCCTTCCCTGAAGGTAAGATCGGCATTTCCGAAATATCTCGTTTACATAAAAAATGTACTTTTTGTTAAAAGTTTTATCTGAACCTATTCTCTTTTTGGATTGTAAAAAGATTCGACATTTGAGTAACGAATGATGAACAACGAATAACGAAGTTTCTTACATCCCAGAAAGCAAAATCTTTTTTCCATGCCACAAAACGCTCGGTTCGATAAGCACGATGCAGAAAACGCCAGCCACAATAATGAATTTAAGCCAGTTGTGAAGTGCGAGGAATTGCTTTCGGCGGTCTGACCGCCATAGGAAAATCACGAAGAACAGCAGGAAAGTCAGACACATATAGAAGTAAATGTCCATATAGCCGACGTCGAAAAGTTCAATCAGCGCGTAAACCGGAACAACGGTCAGTAAACACAAAACCGTGATTATCGTCTTTGAAGTATTTTCGCCGTAAACGACAGGAATCGTCTTGTAATCTGTGGCGAAATCGCCTCTGAGGTTTTCGAGATCTTTGGTCATTTCTCGAATCAGCAGCAGCAAAAACAGGAAAGCCGCGTGTGAAATGATGATCTCGAGTTGGTTCGCACGAAACATGCTGTGCGGATCGAGTTTTCCGAAGTAAAGCAAAATCCCAAAAAACGGGGCGACAGCAAGCAAACAAGCCGTCAAATTCCCGATTATCGGATACTTTTTCAACTTGTGCGAATAGAACCAAATCACGAAAATGTAAACGGCGTAAAACAACGCAACGCGCCATGAAACAAGCCATCCGACAAAAACCGCCACAAAATTCGCCGAAAAATAGACGTACAATTTCGTCTTTTGGCTCACGAGTCGATCGAGCATCGATTTTCTGGGTCGGTTGATCAGATCTTTTTCGGAATCGTAAAAATTGTTGATGATATAACCCGAAGCGATCGCGATCGAAGACGCCAAAACCAGCAGAAAAAGGTTGCTGTCGAGCAAGACCTTCAAAGCCGGCATTTCGGGTGGCGACAAAATAAAAATCGCGCCGAGGTATTGCGCCAACGCGATCACGGGAATATTGTAGCCGCGAATCACCGAGAACATGCTCACGATTTTCTTGAGGAGCAATTTGTTCTTGCGGTTGAGCATAAATTGGGTTTTAGTCAAAAGTCCGTCTGACTTTAAACAGTTGACATTCAACTTTTAGAATTGGTAAACGACCTCGAGTTTGTAGTCTTTCAGGGCATTTTGCGCTTTCTCCAAATCTTCGGTAAAGCCCAAGATGTAACCGCCGCCGCCAGATCCGCAGAGTTTTAGGTAGTAATCGTTCGAGTCGATTCCGTGTTGCCAGATTCCATGAAATTGCTCGGGAATCATCGGCTTGAAATTGTTCAAAACGACCTTGGAAAGCTGTTTTGTGTTGGCGAACAACGATTTCATGTCGCCACCAAGAAAGTTCTCGACGCACAAATCAGTATATTTCACGAATTGGTTTTTCAACATCGCGCGGAAGCCTTTGTCCTTGAGGTTTTCCATGAAAATGTTCACCATCGGAGCGGTTTCGCCCACGATTCCCGAGTCGAGCAAAAATACGGCTCCGTGTCCGGTCGCTTTTTGGGCAGGAATTCCCGTGGCTTCGATATCTTCTTTGGAGTTGATCAAAATCGGGATGCTCAAATACGAATTCAATGGGTCAAGTCCGGAACTTTTTCCGTGAAAGAAAGATTCCATGTGTCCGAAAATCGTTTTGAGCGTAAGCAATTTCTCACGCGTCAAATTCTCGAGCACCGTGATTTTGTCCTTCGCATATTTGTCGTAGATCGCCGCGACCAAAGCGCCGCTTGAACCCACGCCATAACCTTGCGGAATCGACGAATCGAAATACATTCCTTCAGCGATGTCGTGATGTAATTTCTCGATCTCGAACTGAACCAGATTCGGATGCTCTTTTTGGAGATTTTCCAGATAGAACACAAATCGGCTCAAACTCGCGTTCGACGCTTTGGCTTCGTCAGACAATTCATCCGAAACCTTGAGCGCGCCGTTGTAGAAATTGTATGGGATAGAAAGTCCTTTGGAATCCTTGATGATTCCGTATTCCCCGAAAAGAAGGATTTTTGAGTAAAATAACGGTCCTTTCATTTTGTTTTGGTGTTGTGGAAATAACGCGGTTTTGTCCGTTTTATTTATTGTAAAGGTACAGAATTATAAATCTCGAACTTTCAAAAGTTTTGTGCGCCTGAACCAATGCGGTCACAAATGTACTCTCCGTTTTTGCAATGTGCAACCAATTCATCCTTAATAAATTGCAAAACTTTTTCACCGACATTTTCCGGATAGAGAACGTGGACGTTTGCACCCGCGTCCAAAGTGAAACAAACCGGCGTGGCAGTTTCACGTCTGAATTTCCAGATTTTGTTGATGATTTCCAGAGTGTTTGGTTTCATCAGAATGAAATAGGGATTCGAAGTCAGCATCATTGCGTGCAAAGTCAAAGCCTCGCTTTCCACGATTGAAATAAATGCTTCGAGATTTCCCGAAACCAAAGCGTTCTTGATTTTCGACAGATTCTCGTGCGCCTGTTCAAAACGTCTTTCGGCAAACGGATGTCTGAACATCAAATCGTGTCCGACTGTACTCGAAACTTCTTTTTGTCCTTTTTCAACAAGCAGAATAGTGTCCTGATAGTTTTTGAATTGCTGATGGATTTCAAACGGGAATTCAACTCCGAACAAATCGGAACTCCCGGGAATTCCGGCGTGTTTTCCCCAAACGACGACTTCGCCTTTGACGCTTCTGCAAGCGCTTCCCGAACCAAGTCTGGCCAAAAACGACGCCTTTTTCCAAAAATAATCATCGGTCATCGCCGGGTTCAAAGTCTTTTCCAGACTCATCAAATTCACGCTCAAAGCCGCCATTCCGGAAGCCGAAGATGCAATTCCCGAAGAATGCGGAAAAGTATTTCGCGTGTCGATAGTAAAATGGAAATCTTTCAAAAACGGCAAGTAAGTCTCTACCCTTTGAAAAAACTTGAGGATTTTTGGCTTGAAATCTTCCTTCGGACTTCCCTCGAAAAGCAAGTCGAAAGCGAAATTCCCGTCGTTTTCACGCTTGTGGAATTCTAGTTCGGTAACCGTTTTGCAAGCGTCCAAAGTAAAGCTGATCGAGGGATTCGCAGGCAATTGCGGCTCTATCTTGCCCCAATATTTCACAAGTGCGATGTTGCTGGGAGCGCTCCATTCAAAGCGACCCGATGCTATAGAATTCGAATATTCTTTGGGAACGAAATCGACGTCTTGCGTCATAATTTAATTTTTTGTGCAAAGATAATAAGCAGACGGCAACCTTAACTATTCTTAACTTCTTAATGGCTCAAAAAACCTAACTTTACTTGGTAAAACAGCTTTTAAAATATGAACAAATTCGTCAAAATGGCCATAATGGTCGCGACCTGTCTCGGAATCGGCTACATTTCAGGAGAAGTCACGCGAACCGCGATCACGACTTGGTACGTCACCATTGAAAAACCGTCGTTCAATCCGCCAAATTGGATTTTCGCCCCGGTTTGGAGCGCGTTGTATTTTTTTATGGGCGTCGCCGCGGGCTTGGTCTGGGCGCGCATTGATTTCGAAAGAAACGAGGTCAAAAAAGCGCTCATATTCTTTTTTATTCAACTTGCGCTCAACGCTTTGTGGTCGTATCTTTTCTTCGGACTCCAAAATCCGTTGCTGGCGCTGGTCGAAATCGTGCTTTTATGGCTTATGATTTACGAAACCTGGCTCAAAT
The DNA here is from genome assembly GCF_004295795.1 of Flavobacterium sp. Taxonomy (GTDB): domain Bacteria; phylum Bacteroidota; class Bacteroidia; order Flavobacteriales; family Flavobacteriaceae; genus Flavobacterium. The sequence goes on from NZ_SEBR01000009.1 coordinate 68,557, forward strand.
TCGGACGGATCAACAAACTGTCAGGCTGGCTTTTCGTGCCATATTTGCTTTGGGTTGCTTTCGCGGCCGTGTTGAACGCATCCATTTGGTATTTGAACAGATAGTTTTGGGCGTGCCGGCGGCCGGGAAAATCCGCAGTTGCGACTTCAATCGGCGTCGGCCGCCGTCAGGCTGGACGGCACTCGCTTTTTTGCCACGGGCTCAAGGCCAAACTACGAACGCTGTTGGGCAAAAAGAGCTTAGACAATGCCGTCATCCTTCACGCAATTTTGTTTCCATCAAAACCGATCTTTCCAAAATCAAAAAATCCCCTCCGAACCAACGAAGGGGATTTTTTCATAATAACGATATTGTTTATTCAACAACCAATTTCCTGACAAGTTTTTTGTCGTTGCTTGTCGTGATTTCCACGAGATAGATTCCGCTCGACAAGCTGCTGATATCGACATCGGTTTGTGTAAGGTTGTTTACCTGAGCGTTCAGGACTTTCTTGCCAAGCAAATCGTGAACTGAAATCCGCGAAAGCGTTTCGTTCGTCTCGACGATATTCACCGTGAAAGAACTCTTGGCGGGATTTGGGAACAAAGTCACGTTCGAACTGCCGAATTCTCCAGCCGATAGCGCATCCACGAAAGTGGTATAAAAAGTATTGGTAACAATGGCAAGATTGCTGTCGAACACGATTTCTGCCGTATTCGGAATGACGTCACCCGTAACGAATCCCGGCTTTACCTTGACTTTGAAGAAAATGAATCCTTTTGACAACGCATCGTTCTCGAGTTGTCCCGGCAACATGATGTACTCGAAATTCCAGCGCACCAAATTGCCTTTGCGATACATGGTGTAAGTGTGGCTTGAGTTCATCATCACGACAGTGTTCTCATTGAGTTTCGAATCGAGCACATCTTGCACAACGACCTGAATCGCGCTGGCCGTTCCTATGTTCTGGAAATAAATCGTGTAATACAAATATTCGTTGGCGCTGAACGTATTGATGTCGATCTGCGCGCCGTGAGCTTCCACGACCATATTCGGATCATAGGAATTGATGACAACCTGAGCATTCGAGAATGTATTATTTGTCGCATCAATATCGTTTGAAACACCAGAAACACTTACCGTGTTGGTCAAAACGTCGTCCATATTGACAATTGGCGGATCTGGAACTGAAAGCGTAACGACAATCTGGCGTGTTTCGTTAGGAAGCAAATCTGCGAAAGCGAACGTGAATCCGTTGGAATTTGCAACAGTTCCCGCTTGAGAAATAGCTGTGATCGAAACCAGCGCATCTTTCGCAAAAGTCAAAGTGCCAGATGCTGGCGCGATTCCGTTATTGGTGTAATAAACGATATTTTGGTAAGTCAATCCTGGTCGCGGCTGACTCATCGCTACGATACTTACGGCGACATCGTTGTAAGGCGTCGTGAGTGTAATCGGGAAATTCACGATTTGGGTTCCGCTTCCTGTCGCAACGGAAAGATCGTCATAAGAGGCCGAAACCGAATAATAAGCAGCATAATCAGACTGGATTTCAAACGACAAATCGTAAACATTCACCGAATTTTCATCATAAAGGTCATGGCTGCCAAACGGAGAATAAACCTGTTCAGGATCGGCGAGATTGTTCTTGTCGACGCTGAAAGATCCGTGGGTGAAATAATCTTCGTCCGAATCTTTTACTCCATTGGCGTTTTCATCCACAAAGGCCACGAGCTGCAACCTGTCGCTGCATTGAGGCGGACCCGACGTAAAACTTCCGGCTTCGATGAAAACCGCAGAGTCATACTGCGAATCAGAACGATCGGCAACAACCAATTTGATGTGGTAAGGATGATTCGGAATCACGGTAGCCGAAGCCGTCATGACACTGGTCTGACCGATGAAGTTCGTCGCGGAATCGTAATTCGGCATTCCAAAGTAAGTATCGAAATAACCCTCGTTCACAGAAGCGCAATTTGTGTTGTATTCGCCGTCGCGGATCGTCACCACAGAAACCGGATCCTGAGTGCCCGGAACGACTGCGATATTCGTGGTTATACCCGTCTCGAGATCGGTCAGCAGGAACGCAAAAGCATCGGCGAAACTACATTGGAAAGTTCCGTATTCGTCTGAGGCGAAAAGGAAATTGAAGCTCATGAAAGCGTTTAGCGCCGTGAAATCGAATTCGAGTGAAGTCGCGTTCAGGGAAGTCATAGGCGTTCCGATTGCCGCAGAGATTATGGTCTCAAGTTGCGTGTCGCCCGGCCAGCCAATTCCTCCGTCGCTCAAAGCCGAGGTATTCGGACCCGGAATATTGTCGGCATTTCCGGTACTAAGCACGATTCCGGAAGTCAGTGGAAACGTCGGGTTCGTGTTTTGGAAAAATCCGATGCCGTTCGTACTGGCGAAATTCGTGCCCGTGCTCGAAGTGATATTGCTCACCTCAAGGCAAGGATTGTCGATCAGAACGTTGTTGACGAGTCCGGAAGCATCGTAAAGTGTGGTATTTACCGAAAGCGGATTCGAAGTCGGAGTCAAAGTCACGAACGACGCCGGAATCGCAAGTCCCGGAAAAACCAGATCTTCGCAAATGCTGCTGATGCTTACGGTATACAAAGTGCTTGCGAACAATCCGGTAATTGTATACGACGGACTGTCAACTGTCACAGTTTGCCCATTGTATTGTATCGACCATTGCGTGGACGACCCGTTCGGTGTCCAGTTCAAGGTAGCTGAAGTCGCTGTGATATTCGAGACTACAGGGTTTGACGGCGGCTGGCAATCAACGCCGACACCGCAGGTCACATTGGCGATCCATCCTGCGTAATTTACGGCTGAGTCACTTCTGAATTGAAACGTGAGACAACCATCGGCGCTTGAAGACTCGAACGGCCCCGGAAGCGTCGTTCCCCAAAATCCGCCAGATAATCCACCGGGCGCATTTCCCGGACCGTTTCCGCTTAAAATCTGCGGAGCCGAAGTCGTACTTCCATTAAATACATAAAGCGGATCCCAACTGTCTTCGGTACTGAAACTCGTGAATGTCACGCGCACTTTTTCGCCCGGAACGTCAGGACAAATCGTCGTGACCGTATTATTCCCATTCGGATAATTGGCAGACTGTCCGCCCGGATCGGTAAAAGTCGAGCCGCAAGTAGGAGGCGCGGCCGTCGTGTAAGCCGTAATCGGTGCGCTCCAATCAGAAAACACATTATCGTCACACGAAGATCTCACATAGAAATCATAGCAAGTGTCAGGTGAAAGTCCGGTTCGCACAAAAGGATGCGCAGTTGCTGAAACACCTTGCGAGCTCGACGTTGGCGCGGGCGTTCCACAAGGCGTCGCATAAACCTGCCACGAATTCGAAGTGGAATAACTCGACCAGTCGAGCGTAACCGAGTTCGACGTCGCAATGCTAGTTTGTACGCCAGACGGCTGGATACAAGCCGATGCAGCAATACAGTTCACGTTGGCGATCCAGCCGGGATTGTCGACAACGCTGTCGGTTCTGAACAAAAACGTGAGGCAACCGTCTGGGCTTGTAGCGATAAATGGTCCGGGAAGTGCCGTTCCCCAAAATCCGCCAGAAAGTCCACCGGGTACATTCCCCGGCCCGTTTCCACTCGAAAACTGAGGCGACAAAATGGAGTTTCCGTCGAAGACGTAAAGTGCGTCGAAATTCGGTTCGGTGTTAAATAAACTAAAAGTGATCGTGACAATATCTCCTGGATTTTCAGGACAGATCGTCGTTGTTTCGTTGGCGTTGTTGGGGTAATTTCCGCTTCCGCCAGAATCTGTAAAAGTCCCGCCGCAAACGGGATTTGAAGTCTGGGCGATTCCGACTACAGATAAAAGTGAAACAAAAAACAAGTGGAGTAGTTGTTTTTTCATTGGCGTTGTGTGTGTTTTTTGTAGGGAATCTCAAATGTATTGATTTGCAAATTGTTAAACAAGCGTTAAACTAATTGAAACAAAAAAAACCTTTCCGGCTAGAGAAGGTTCTTTTGCCTGCAAAGGATTTTATTATCTGCTGAGGAATTTCAGCGTAAGTGCAACACCGTTTTTGGTCAGAATTTTCATCGTGTAAATAACTGTCGAACATCCGAAACATTTCCATCCGAAGGATTCTGGAAAACATTCGAATCAACCTTTAATATTATCCAAAATCATTTCTGGAAATATCGAAAACCTCATGAACGTTAGCTGATTGACTTCGCCAGAATAAAGCCGCCGGTCCAGGCGTTCTGGAAATTGAAACCGCCCGTGATTGCGTCAATATTGAGGATTTCTCCCGCAAAATAAAGGTTCGGAAGCAATTTGCTTTCCATGGTCTTGAAGTTGATTTCCCTGAGATCGATTCCGCCGGCCGTTACGAATTCTTCCTTGAAAGTACTTTTTCCGTTTACCGAAAATTTGCATTCGGTGAGTTGTTTCGACAGATTCTGGAGTTGGATTTTCGAAAGATCGGCCCATTTCATATCCGACGGGATTCCAGATGCGACAACCAAACTTTCCCAAAGTCGGTTCGGGAATTCGAAAGGCGATTTCGACGCCACGGTTTTCTTGGGCTGATTTTGCTTGAGTTCGCGCAGGATTGTTTCGGCTTCATCTGAATCGATAAGATCGAGCCAATTCACGGTAATCCCGAATTGGTAGTTTTTATCGGACAAAGTTCTCGCGCCCCAAGCCGAAAGTTTCAAAATCGCCGGGCCGGACATTCCCCAATGCGTGACCAAAAGCGGTCCGCGCGATTCGAGTTTCGTTCCGTTGACCAAAACCGAAACCTTGGCCGAAACGCCGGGCAAATCCTTGATGCGACTGTCTTTGATGTTGAACGTGAAAAGCGATGGCACGGGCTCGACGATCGAATGTCCCAAAGTTTCCAGCATTTCCCAGATTTTGGGATTGCTTCCGCTGGCGAAAACCAACTTCTGACACGAAAATTGCTCGTGTTGCGTCTCGACTTTCCAATGCTTTTCTCCCTGAAAGACAGACTGCACGCTTTGTCCCGTCAAAATGTCGATTTTGCTCTTTTTGGCCGCGTCCATAAAACAGTCGATTATGGTTTGGGAAGAATCCGATATCGGGAACATGCGCCCGTCTTCTTCGATCTTGAGTGCGACGCCGTGTTTTTCGAACCACTCGATCGTATCGCCCGACGCAAAAGTGTGGAACGGACCGCGCAGTTCTTTTTCGCCTCTCGGATAAAACGTCACAAGCTCGTTCGGATCAAAACACGCATGCGTCACATTACAGCGTCCGCCGCCGGAAATCCTGACTTTCGTGAGCACTTCTTTCCCTCTTTCGAGTATCGCGATCGTTAGTTTCGGATTGTTTTCGGCCACATTTATCGCCGTGAAGAATCCGGCCGCTCCACCGCCAATTATGAGTATGTCGTAGGTTTTCATGCGCGGTCGGGAAAATCGGTTATAATGCCGTCAATGTTGAGGTTTTCGATTCTTTTGATGTCTTCGGGTTCGTTCACGGTCCAAACGTAAAGCTTGAGGTTTTCGGCTTTGATTTTCGCAATCGAAGCTTCGTCCACCAAATGAAAATAAGGATGGAAAGTCTCGGCTTTGACCGATTTCGCGAATCCGATGGCCAAATCGAGATCGGTTTCGGTCAAAACGCCAAGTGGAATTTTCGGGTTGCGGTTCCTGATTTCCTGCAAAGCTTTCCAGTCGAAGGACGAAACGAGAAAATGTTCATAGTTCCAATTTTTGTCCGAAACATAGTTTTCGATGAGGTCGCAAACGGGAAACGTCGCGGCTTCGGCTTTGATTTCGACGTTTATCAGACAGCGTTTGTCCACAAAATCGAAAACTTCGGCAAGCGTCGGGATTTGGTGTTGCAAGTCGACTTTCAACTTTCGGATTTCGTCCAAAGTCAAATCCTCGATTTTTCCGGAAACGCCAGTCAGGCGATCGAGATGTTCGTCGTGGAAAACGATGATCTCATTATCGGACGACAAAAACACGTCGAGCTCGATTCCGTCGGCGCCCATTTCAAGCGCTTTTTGGAAAGCCGCGATCGTATTCTCTGACACATAACCTTTTGCGCCGCGATGTGCGATAACTTGCATGGAGGATTTTTGGCAAATGTACGTTTTCAAAGGCATCGCATCCAAAAATGTTAAAAGTGAGATTGTACAACAAGGGCAATCTAATCTGTAAAACCTGACAGTTATGCCACCACTATTTTTGCATAAACAAAAACACTCAAAGTATGCAACTCACAGCAATGGCGCTGAATTTAATGATCTCGGAGCGAGTTGATCAACGCGAAAAATTCGCTGATGCGATGAAGCAGATCGTCGATTCCGAGTCTCAAGATTCGCATTTGGCCGATGTTTTCAAAGGCCATCTCGTAAAACACATCGATCGCGTCGTCGAAAAACCGAACTGTTCGAGCCGAAGCATTTTATTCGCTCTTGCCGATTTTTGGAACACTTTCTTCAAGATGAAAGTGCAGAATCCGAAATTGGCTGCCTGACAAATTCGCCCCGTTGGATATTTGGGAGCTAACGGTAATGCGAATATAATTTATTGTCGAAAACACCTTCAGGGTCGTATTTCCGCTTGAGCGCAAAAAACGCGTCAGCTTGCGGATAAACGCTTCTGAAGGTTTTTTTGTCTACGTGAAGCCGATAAGGCAAATAATAAGTGCCGTGATTTGAGATCGCTATCTTTACCAATTTTTGGGTCAATTTCCGCATCGCGATTTCCTGTTCGTCCGTCTTTTTTTGGTTGAACAGAAACACGAATCCGAACACATTTTCGCGGGCGTAATTCAGGTAACTGTCGTTGTCTCTGTAAACATTTCGGATCGTGATGTTGAGCAGGTCGATTTCCGGATCGGGCAAAACCGACTTCAATTTCTCTATGTACTTATCGAAATTCCGCTCCGGAATAAAATACTCCTGCAAAATGTCGGTCGAGCCGGAATCCTTGTTCTCGATCAGACGCACGTCGTCGTTGAGAATCTCGTTTCTCGAAATGTTCGCGTCGGCCGTAAATTCACCCAAATTCGTCTCCAAATCCCAACGCAGCCTTTTGCCGTATTCGCTGTCGACCGAGCTTCGGAAAACCAGACGCTTGACCTCGGTGGTTTTGGAAGCCGGTTTTTTCGGGTTTTTCACCAATGATTTTCCCGTCGAGCGGAAGACGTTTAGCGTGGCATTCTTGAGGAATTGCTTGTCGGAAACGTTGAGTCGTCCAAAGACCAATTTTACGTTCTGATCGTCGGACGCATATTTTTTGAAGTACGGCAAATAGTCTTTCGCAGGCAGTTTGTAGCGCGTGAAACTCATGTTTTCGTTGTCGACGACCTTGAGTTTTACATCGAGAATGATTCCGAAAAGGCCGTAGCCGCCAATGACCAGACTGAAAAGTTCGGCGTTTTCCTGACGACTGCAAGTCACGATTTTTCCGTCAGACTTAAGAAGCGTAAACGAAACGACGCTCGAGGAAATTGGAGGAGAATCTTTTTGCCAACCGTGTCCGTTCACCGAAATCGATCCGCCTATCGAGAACGAACTGAAAGCCTGCATCACGGCCACCGATTTGTCGAATTTGTCGAGATAGTTGATCGCGTCTTCCCAAAGCGCGCCCGATCCGATCGTGAGAATGTCGGTTTTCGAATCGAAGGACATTTGGTTGTAAGGCCGCATGTTGACTACGATTCCATCGCGAAACATCGTGTGTCCGCCCATGGAATGTCGCGCTCCGGCAATCGAGATTGGCTTGTGGTTCTTTTTGGCGTAGGCGCGAAGCGCTTTCAGTTGCAAAACGATACTGTCGGGCGATTTTTCGACGTTGACTATCGAATCGATCCTGGTCAGGCTGAGTTCGCTCGCATCATTCGAAAAGCCTTTCGGAATCGGGAGTTTTTGTCCGTCTTCACCAAAAGCGGTTTTGGCTACGAAAACAATCGGAAACGAAAGAAAAAGGACGACAATTGCAATGCCGCCCCAAATTATTTTCTTCCGAGATAGTTCTTTCACGGTTATCGTTTTTCGAGAAGTACGATCGTAAACGGCGTATCAAGCTCGATTTCGCCATATTTTACGGTCACGTCTTTCCCCGAATAAGCGTCGCGAAGTCGTGTGGAATCCTTGAAAACCGATGAAACTTTGAGTTTTTTCTTTCCGACGGGCAAATCCAATCCTACGATCACGACGTCTTTGATCGTGCCATTGTCGAATCCTCGGCTGAACAAATACGGATTCCCGGACAAAACCCTGTGAACTCCGGCTCCGATCGAAACGTGTCGCTTGCGGAATTTCCCGAGTTTCTGCCAATGTTCCAAAACGTTGTTTTTGTCCTTGTTCGACGGAATTTCGTCCCAATTCATGAAAGAACGCAAAGTAGCGTCGCCTTGAGCGCCTTCTATGATAAGCGGTCGCGCTGTTTCGTCTCCGTAATAAACCTGTGAAATTCCGGGTGAAAGCAGCAATTTCGTTCCGGCTTCGTGGCTTCTGAGACGTTTGGAATCGAATGGATTTCCGTCGTCGTGCGAGGCCAGATAATTCAGGACCGTGTAGCCTTCGAGCGCGTTGTTGAGTTTCTCGGAATATTTGTTGAAGACGAATTCGTTGGTTTTTTCGGCGTCCCATCTGAACTCGAAATTGATCAGTCCGTTGAAACCGTTGTCGAAATAGTTGACTTTCTTGTCTCCGAAGCTGTAGTCTTTTCCGCCCGAAATTCCGTAGCCGTAAACTTCGCCAACCGTAAAGAAGTCGTTGTCGTCAAGTACTTTTTCAGGATTTTTCTGTTTCCATTCGGCGAAAGCGATGTTGCACTGCGATTTGAATTCGCCCCAAACTTTCTCGTCAGTGTGTTTTACGGTGTCAGCTCTATAGCCGTCAATTCCGAATTCGCGCACATAATCTGTGAGCCATTTGATGATGTAGAATCGCGGCGCGCGCGGATAACCCGTTTTCTTGAAGAAATCGTCCAGCTCTTTCATCTCCTGTTCATAACGGCCTTCCGATTTCCATTTGGCGACAAGTGCCGGCGGAAGCTCGACGTCTTGGTCGCTTTCAGTCAAGACATCGGGAAGATTGGCGACCAAAGTACACGCGGTCGTCGAATCGAAAGATTTGTAGTCGCATTGCGGGCCAGTCCTGACCCAATCGCTTGGCCAAACCGGATCTTTGTCAGTGACCGGACCGGTGTGGTTGATAACGGCGTCGAGCAAAATTCTTATGCCGTGGCTGTGCGCGACTTCTACGAGTTCTGCGAGGTCTTTCGACGTTCCGAAATTCGGGTCGATTTTAGTCCAGTCTTTTGTCCAATAGCCGTGGAAGCCGTAAGTCAGGCCTTGACCTTCGTCCACACCGCCGTGGATTTGCTCGACAATCGGCGTTAACCAGATCGCGTTTATCCCGAGTTTGTCGAAATAGCCTTCCTCGATTTTTTGGGTAATGCCTTTGATATCGCCTCCTTCGAAACCTCTCAGTTTTCCAGTGGGTTGGTTGCGCTCAAAATTCACGTCGTTCGACTTGTTGCCGTTGTTGAAACGGTCGACAAGCAGAAAGTAGAGATTGGCGCCTTGCCAAATGAATGGTAATTTCTCTTTTTTATCTTGGTTTTTCGGTGCGGTTTGCGCCTCAAGTGTCGTGCTCATAGTCATCGTGGCGATCAATGCGCAGATTAGCGTTCTCTTCATTTCTCTGGTTTTTCGCCGTCCGCAAGGTAGACTTTGGGTGCGGGTTTGGCGTTTTTGAATTCAGCCGAAAAATTACGGATTTTCCACCAATTGGCGGCTTGGGATTCGGGTTGATTTTTGGCTTGGAACTATTTGGAGTCAGAAATGTGCCGATTTTGGTTCGAACCTTGTTTTAGGATTTTTTACAGATTTCCTGTAAACGGTGCGTTTCGGAAATCGCGATCTTGTCGTAGGGAAGGGGCCGGTGTTTATCCCTACAAAAAGAAACGCCACTTTAATTACAGAAAATCTGTAAAAAATGTTAAATCTTTTAGTGCGGATTTGCTGTTCCAACATTTTTCACTTGGGCTGTTTGCGCCGAAGTTTACGACAATCTTAAAAGTGGTGCCTGGCAAAGTGGCAAAATCGGACACTTGCACTTATCGATTATTTTGAAGCTCCTTCATCTTTGTATTGATAAACTTTTGCTTGTCTTTTTTTACTTCTTTCAACATCGCTTTTCGTTCCGGTGGGATCGCAGAATATTTTTCGGCCCACAAATTTATTTCGATCATCAAGGGCAAGAGGTCGATCCCTTTTTGCGTCAGTCTGTAAAGCACTTTGGCCTTGCTGTCCGGATGGCTTGATTTGCTGATGATTTCGTTTTCTTCAAGCGTTTGAAGCCGTGAAGCCAAAATGTTGGTTGCGATTTTCTCTTCGGATTTCAGGAAATGTCCGTAAGTGCATTGTTTGGCGAACATCAAATCGCGAACAATCAGCAACGACCACTTATCTCCCCAAATATCAAGAGAACAACTGACTGGGCAATCTGATCTTTTTTTGTCGTTTTTCATAATTCGATTTCAAAAAAGCACTTGCAAATTAAAAGTTATTCAATAGCTTTGTACTTGCAAATAGCAAGCGAATTTACGTATAAATTACCGCAAAGTAAAATTGGCTTTCGACCTCGTCGATCCGAAGCCATCGGCAAATTAGTTATGACAAAAGTTTCCCACATGAAAGCATACATTATAAATAGTTACAGCAAAAGCGAGCCGCTTCAGTTGACAGAAATTGCACGCCCGGTTTTAAAGGAAAATGAAGTTCTGATCGAAATTCATTCGTCGAGTATCAACCAATTGGATGCGAAATTGAAAAGTGGCGCATTTAAGCAGTTATTGCCGTATAAGTTTCCGTTGATTTTAGGACACGATTTTGCTGGTACGGTCGTGAGCGTCGGCCAGAAAGTTAGCCGATATAAGATTGGGGACGAAGTTTTCGCGCGTCGGGCCGATTTTCATATCGGCTCTTTTGCAGAATTTATAGCTGTCAACGAAAACGATCTGGCGCTAAAGCCGAAAAATGTCTCGTTTGAGGAAGCCGCTTCTATTCCATTGGTCGCTTTGACGGTATGGCAGGCGTTCGTTGAAAAAGCGAACCTCGGGAAAAACCAAAAAGTTTTTATACAGGCAGGCTCGGGCGGCGTGGGTACGATTGCGATCCAATTGGCGAAATATTTGGGCGCATCCGTCGCGACGACTACAAGTGCTGAAAATTTCGGATTGGTCAAGAGTTTAGGAGCAGACATCGTTATCGACTACAAAACGCAGGATTTCGAAACGCTTTTAAAAGACTACGACCTTGTGCTGAACAGCCAGGACGAGAAAACGCTCGGGAAATCGTTTGGTATTTTGAAACCGGGTGGAAAAGTCATCTCGATTTCCGGTCCGCCGGATGCGGCTTTCGCTAAAGAGATCGGGTTGTCGTGGTTTATGAAAGCCGCCATTTTCGTGCTTGGCATAAAGGTTCGGAAGCAGGCCAAAAAGCACGACGTCGATTATTCGTTCTTGTTCATGCGAGCCAATGGAGAACAATTGTCGGAAATTGGAAGACTGATCGAGATCGGCGCTATTCGTCCCGTGATTGACAAGATTTTCCATTTTGAAGAACTGAACGAGGCAATGCGCTACGTGTCTAGCGGTCGCGCCAGAGGAAAAGTAGTCGTGAAGGTGAAATGACCGATGCGATTTGCGGCGCTATTCCGCAATTTTCTCAGTAAGCACTTTGTTTCCCGCAAAATCAAAGTAAGTGCAAGTCATTTCTTCGAGATCGCAAACCCATTTCGCGATGCCCGACTTGGCGCAGTTGACACAAAAAGTCATGTAGTCGGTTTTGGCGTTTTGGTGTGATTTCAGGTCGAGTCGGAATTGGTTGGAATCGAGTTCTTTGGCGATTTGGAGCTTTGGAAATTTAGGTTCGGAAGTCGTTTTGAAGTCATTTTTTCCGAAGTAGTTCGTGTGGCTGTCGCACGCGAAAGTCTCGAAAGCTCGCACGCCAAGGTTTTTGATTTCGCGAATGTAAGCGGGAAAGTCTGCGCCTGATTTGACTTTGTAATGTGCGGATTCGATTTGTGCGATGGTGAACATTTGGTCAGATTTTGATGTTGGTGCGAAACCTAGCCCGGATTTTAGCGAATTAGCCTTTTGCAGAAAAACCGCGTGTTTTGCGCTTTTGCGGAAGCGACCTAAGGAAGCTCTTCGCAAAGGCTGCAAAACCAGGTTTTTCAAGAAAGCTAATCGCGGAAGCCGGAATTTGCTTCCCAATAAATATAAAACTTGCGGAACTATTTCAATTCCAGGATCCACGCGGTTTTAGGGGCGATCGAAATGTCTTGTTTGAGGTTGATCGATTTGCCCGAAATGACATCGGTTCCCGTTGCAAAATTCTTGATTCCTTGTTGGAAACGCGCGGTTTTGAAGGTTTGAGCCTTGTCGGAATTGTTGATCACGACCATGATCGTTTCTTTTTCGTCGTAGCGAAAGTACACGTAAACGTTGTTTTCAGGGATGAATTGCAGCGTTTTCCCGTTGTGGATGACCGATTTCGATTTTCGCCAGTTGAAAAGTTTGGACGAGAAATCGAAGTAGGATTTTTCAGACTCATTTCGACCCGATGCCGTGAAAGCGTTTTGGGCGTCGCCTTTCCATCCGCCAGGAAAATCACGTCTGATATCGCCGTCGCCTTTACCTTTGTCGCCTTGCATGCCAATTTCAGATCCGTAGTAAATTTGCGGAATTCCGCGTACTGTCGAGATTAAGGTCATCGCCATTTTATAGGTCGCAAGATCTTTGTAGCGCTGGTTGAAGCGTTGCGTATCGTGGTTTTCAGCAAAGACGAGGATCGAGTTGATGTTCGGATACAAAAAGTCGTTGGCGAAATTGTCATACATCTTGATCATGCCTTTGTCCCACGAACCTTCAGATTCGTTGAACGCGCTTTCGATCGCATCGTGCAAAGTGAAATCCATGACAGACGGCAAATAGGAATTGTAACTCTGGATCGCCCCGATTTTCGAGTCTTTTTGCCAATAGGCCATTTGCGCCTGATCGTGCATCCAGACTTCTCCGACGATGTTGAAATGCGGATATTCGTCCGTAATCGCTTTCGTCCATTCGGCAATTCCTTTTTTGTCGCAGTACGAGTATGTATCGACGCGGAATCCGTCCAAATCTGCATATTCTATCCACCAGATCGCGTTTTGTGTCAGATATTTCACGACCATAGGATTCGATTGGTTCAAGTCTGGCATCGATTTCACGAACCAGCCGTCGACGCAAAATTTCTTGTCGATTTCGGAAGCGTTCGGGTCGAATTGCGTCGTCATGCGATAGTTGCTTTGGGCATAACCCGGAAATTGGTGCAGCCAGTCGTAGCTTGGCAAGTCTTTTACCATCCAATGTTCGGCGCCCCAATGGTTCGTCACGTAATCCAGGATCAACTTCATGTCGCGTTTGTGCAGTTCAGACGAAAGTTTTAGATAGTCGTCGTTCGTGCCGTAACGCGGATCGATTTTGTAAACATCGGTTTGCGCGTAACCGTGATAGGTGCCGCGAGGTTCGTTGTCTTCGCAAAGTGGCGTGTTCCAGACTGCGGTCGCGCCCAGGCTTTGGATGTAGTCGAGGTTTTGGATGATGCCTTCGATGTCGCCTCCGTGACGGCCGTGGTCGTTTTTCCTGTCGGATTTCTCTGTGGTTTCTGATGAATTGTCGTTGGATGGATTTGCGTTGGCGAAGCGATCTGGCATGATCAGATAGACCAGATCGGAAGAATCGAAACCTTGCCGCAACGCCGAATTTTGCTTGCGGGCTTTGACTTCGTAGGGTTTTGTGAATTTGGTTTTGCCTTTTTCCGAGAACTCGAAAGTGAGTTGCGACGCGGGAATGTTTTTGGTGTCTATCGTCACGAACAGATAGTTGGGATTTTCTGTTTTGGCGACGTTCGTAATGGGGACGTTTTTGTCTACTGAAACTTGGTAGGACGAGATGTTTTTGCCGTAGAATAGGATTTGGAGTTCCGGGTTTTTCATTTCGGCGTACCAGAATGGTGGTTCGGTTTTTTGGAGTTGTGCCGATGCGACCGTGAAAGCGAAAAGGAGGAGAAGTAGTTGTTTCATTTTAAAACCGTTAAGGAATTAAGGTTAGTTAAGACAGAAGACTTCGTCTTCCTTGGAAGCATTAAGAACATTAAGTCCATTAAGCGCATTAAGTTTCAAATTCGTAGAATTTGTTGACAAGCGGAACGTAAGATTTGACAATATTCGTAGTGTTGAAGTTGATCAGTAAGCCTTGAGGGCATTTAAGCAACTTCATGTAGGTAAGCAATTGTGCTTCGTGAATTGGTAGCAGCGCCTCGACAGCTTTCAATTCCAAAACTACCAGGTCGTTCACCAATAAATCTACCTTGAGCCGATGTGAAAATACTAGGCCATCGTAAACAACCGAAACAGGAACCTGTCTCTTGACAGAGAAACCTATCTTTTCCAACTCATACTCCAGACACTTTTCATAGATGCTTTCTAAAAGACCAGGGCCTAATGCCTTATTGACGCTGATTGCACATCCAATAATCGTATAAGATAGTTGCGATATTTCATCTTTTCTCATGCGGACAAGAAAAGAATAAACCATTAAAGGCAATTACAGAAAATCTGTAAAAAATCTTAAAAGACGAAGGCTTTCAATCTTAATGAACTTAATGTTCTTAATGCCTTTAATGGTTCAAAAAATTGAAAACTAAACTGTTACAAGCCCATTAGGCTCAACAGTAACACTTTGCCCATTGACGAAAACGGTAATCTCATCGCCGCCTTCCAAAGCAAAATCAGTCTTGTCAGTATGAACGGAAACCTTCAAAACCTGCCCACGGAAATTGATCTTGAAAGAATACCCATTCCATTCCTGAGGAATTCTGGGCGAAAAATGCAATTGGTTGTCCTTGACGCGCATTCCGCCAAAACCTTCGACGATACTCATCCAGGTTCCGGCCATCGAAGTGATGTGCAAACCTTCTTCGACCTCTTTGTTGTAATCGTCCAAATCGAGTCTTGAAGTTCGCAAGTAGAACGTGTAAGCCATTTCCATCTTGCCTAAAGTCGCCGCCTGAATCGAGTGGACGCAAGGCGAAAGTGAACTTTCATGAACGGTATAAGGCTCGTAAAAATCAAAATGGCGCTCCAGTTCTTCGGTCGAGAAATGATCTTCGAAGAAGTAAAAACCTTGAAGCGTATCGGCTTGTTTGATGTATGGCGAACGAAGGATGCGATCCCAAGACCATTTTTGGTTGATCGGACGCTGGGATTTGTCCAAATCGTGCACTTTCACCAATTCCTTGTCCAAGAATCCGTCCTGCTGCAAATAAACCTCATGTTCTTCAGAATAAGGGAAATACATCTTATCGGCGACATCTTTCCACTTCGAGATTTCTCCCAAAGTCAAATCGGCTTTGGCCAAAATTCGATCGTAGTCAGTTGTATATTCAGATGAAACCTTCTCCAATTGTTCCACCGTGTAATCAATACACCATTTGGCCAGATAGTTCGTGTAGAAGTTGTTGTTGACGTTATTTTCGTACTCGTTCGGACCGGTTACGCCCAAAATCACGTACTGGTTTTTCGCAGTCGACCAAGTCGCGCGTTGTTGCCAGAATCTAGCTATGGCAATCAAAACCTCTAGGCCTTTTTCGGGAACGTAAGAATAATCGCCGGTGTAACGAACATAATTGAAGATCGCAAAAGCAATTGCGCCGTTTCGGTGGATTTCCTCGAACGTGATTTCCCATTCGTTGTGGCACTCTTCGCCGTTCATGGTCACCATAGGATACAAAGCCGCGCCGTTCGAGAACCCAAGTTTCGCGGCATTTTCGATGGCTTTGTCGAGTTGGTTGTAGCGGTAAACCAATAGATTTTTCGCCACTTCCTGATCTTTGGTCGCCATGTAGAACGGAATGCAATAGGCTTCGGTGTCCCAATAGGTCGATCCGCCGTATTTTTCTCCGGTAAAGCCTTTCGGGCCAATGTTCAGGCGCGAATCTTTGCCAGAATACGTCTGGTTCAACTGGAAAATATTGAATCGGATGCCTTGCTGCGCTTTCACGTCTCCGTCGATCGTGATGTCGCTCATTTCCCAAACTTTCGCCCAAGCTTCGATTTGGTTCAGCAACAATTCCGAATAACCTTTGGCTTTCGCCGATGCGATCACGGAATCAGCGGCGGCGACAGTGTCGGCATGATTCGTCGAAACGGCATAACCACCGATTTTCTCGATAGAAGCGGTCTGATTTTTCGAAGCAGAAACCGTATAGGTAAATTGAATTTTAGCGTCTGATTTTTCTACGTTTTCCGTCTCGCCCGACGCTTTTCCGTCAACCGAAACAACGCTGTTCATAAACGTCGTCGCAGTAAAATGCGTCTTGAAAGTACGAGCGGTCACAAAAGCATTTTCGCCTTTTTGTTCCACCGAAAGCGGTTCCCAGAATTTCTCTTCCCAGTTCGCGTCTTCGTTGTGTACGCCCGCGTCCACATAAGGTTTGAACACAATTTTAGCATCGTTGTTCAAAGGTGTGATGTCATATTTTATGATTCCGGCTTCGTCGAGATCGGCACACAAAAAGCGTCTCACGTTCACCGAGATTTCGGTTCCATTCTGCAGTTTGGCTTCGAACGAACGATTGTACCAACCTTGTTGCATGTTGAGTTCGCGTTTGAAGTTCTTCACTTCCGCGCAAGCGTTGAGATCGAATTCCTCACCGTTGATCTCGATGTCGATGCCAATCCAACTGGGAGCGTTCAAAACCTTGGCGAAATATTCCGGATAACCGTTTTTCCACCAGCCCACTTTTGTCTTGTCCGGATAATAAACGCCGCCAATATAACTTCCCTGGAATGTTTTTCCGGAGTATTTTTCCTCGAAATTGGCGCGTTGGCCCATCGCTCCGTTTCCTATGCTGAAAAGGCTTTCGGACGATTTTACCCTGTCGCGCTCAAATCCTTCTTCAATGATCGACCAATTGTCTGGTTTGATGTAATCCTGATGCATTTGTCTTTTCTTTTTTATCGAAAGCGGTCAGATAGAGGTTGCCGATGGTCGCTTTCGGGTTACGATTTACTGATGATTGTGATTGATGATTTTCGGAATCCTGACTCCGATATGTTCTGGTTTTGGGTCCTATTTGTTGATTAGCGTGTCGATGAAACTCAGGTCGATGTTCACGAAATCCGGGAAAATGTACTGCGCTTTGTTGAGCACTTTTTCTTCCCCGATTCCCACAGATGTCATTCCGGCGATGTTCGCGGCGTCTATTCCGGCGAACGAATCCTCGAACACGATCGAATCTTCGTTGGCGATCTTGAGTTCATTGGCCGCACGTACGAAAACTTCCGGATCCGGTTTGGCGTTCGTCACGTCATTTCCGTCTACGATCACGTCGAAATAATCGAGAATTCCTGTTTTTTCAAGGATGATTCTCGCGTTCTTGCTCGCTGATCCAAGCGCGATCGGCTGACCGTTTTCACGCAAATAGTTCAGGACGTGCATTACGCCGGGAAGAATTTCGCTCCTGTCCATATTCTTGATGTAGGACAGATAATCCTCGTTTTTCTGTTTGAGCCATTTGTCCTTGTCTTGCTGCGAAGCTTCGGCATTTCCGAGCTCGAGGATGATTTCAAGCGAACGGACGCGGCTCACGCCTTTGAGCCTTTCATTGTGCTCGGGCGTAAATTCGATTCCCAATTGCTCGGCGATTTTCTGCCACGCCAAGAAATGGTATTTGGCCGTGTCAACGATTACGCCGTCGAGGTCGAATATGAATGCTTTTTTGTTCATTCTACTGTAATTTTCGTGCCTTCATTGACACGGAGTGTTAAGAACCCGGAGATGATCATCGAAATTCCGCCGATGATCAACGCATAAATAGGTTCGTCGTTAAAGAATTGTTTTACGATAAAGCCAAGAATGGTCGCGGCAACGATTTGCGGAATGACCACGAAAAAGTTGAAAACGCCCATGTAGTAGCCCATTTTCGCTGCCGGAAGCGATCCGGAAAGCAAAGCGAAAGGCATGGACAAAATACTCGCCCAAGCGATTCCGACACCAACCATAGGAAGCAACAGCAGCATCTTCGATTTGATGAAATAAACCGCGATAAGCCCGATTCCGCCGGCAGTCAACGCCAAAAGATGTGTCATCCTGATACCGAAGCGCTTGGCCAAAACCGGAAGCAAGAAAGCTACCAAAGCCGCGACGCCATTGTAAACGGTAAACAAAACCGGAACCCAGTCGGCGGCGTCGTTGTAAAGTTTCGAGGTTGTATCCGAAGTGCCAAAAACGTGTCCGGTGACGGCTTGTGTGGTGTAAATCCACATCGAGAAAAGCGCGAACCAAGAGAAAAATTGCACCAAAGCGAGTTTTTTCATCGTCGTGGGCATGTTCAGCATATCGGTCAAAATGATCGTGAAACCGTTCTTGACCTGTCTTTTTCTCAAGGCCGATGTAATCATGAAAAGCGTGCCGATAACGATCAATCCGACAAAAAGAATGTAAAGCTCTTTAGTCAGATTCGTCTCGTAAATGTAAGTGGTTGCGGCAGCGCCAATTCCCGTCATCAAAGCGCCAACGCGAAATTGCTTGCTTCTGTTCGCAACCGTTTCATAATCCTCGATCTCGGCATTTCCAAGCGCGAGCCGCTCTTGTTCCTCAAAAGCGTGAAGTTCGTCCGGATGGTACTCTTTTGTTTTGAAAACCGTCCAAATCACTGCCAACAGGAACACGATCCCGCCAATGTAAAACGACCATTTCACCGAATCCGGAATGATTCCGGGAGCGGCGGTGTTCGAAATATCAAATACGTTCGCGAACAAATACGGCAATAACGATCCTACGACAGCGCCCGTTCCGATAAAGAAACTTTGCATCGCGAAACCTTGCGTGCGCTGACTTGCGGGCAAATTGTCACCCACGAAAGCACGGAATGGTTCCATCGAGATGTTGATCGAGGCGTCCATGATCCAGAGCGTTCCGGCGGCGATCCAAAGTGTCGGTGAATTGGGCATGATGAAAAGCGCGATCGAAGACAAGATCGCCCCGATCAGGAAATACGGTCGGCGACGCCCGAGCTTTGTCCAGGTGCGGTCGCTGAAATATCCGATAATCGGTTGAATGATCAAACCCGATACCGGAGCGGCAATCCATAAAATGGGGATTTCATCTACTTTGGCGCCCAAAGTTTCGAAAATGCGCGATGTGTTGGCATTTTGAAGGGCGAATCCGAATTGTATTCCCAGGAAGCCGAAACTCATGTTCCAAATTTCCCAGAAACTTAATCTACGCTTTTCCATTATCGTAATTTAAGGTGTACGATAAGCGCACGGCTTATCAAACTTGTTTGGTTTCGAAGCAATGTACAAGCTTGATAATCGGGTCAAATATAAGATTTTATCTTTTCGGATTCGGAAATTACGAAGACAAGCCACTATTACAACGTTTGCGTGTTGAAAACTTTGGATGTCGGATTGTCGAATCGTCAAATCGTCAGATGATGGGACAGAATTGGATTTGCCGACAAAAAAGCGGAAAGAGTTGTCCTTCCGCCCTAAATAATGGTGCTGGTCTTTTATCGGACTTTGTTTTTCGGTCAAACTTCGGGTTTTTCCAAAAATCTGAAAATCCGCAAATCAAAAAGTTAGATCCTTTTAAATGCTCTCGTCGATTCGCGCTCGACCAAATGCGTCTCGACGACTTCGGTTTTATAGTGTTCTTCGGTTTCTTCTTCTTCGGATTCAAGGCGTTCGATGAGCATTTTCGCGGCTTTTCCGCCCATTTCGATTCCGTCCTGGCTCACGGTCGTGATGCTTGGGGACGAATATTTCGAGATGATTCCGTCAGTAAACCCGATAACCGAAATGTTGTTCGGAACGTCCAATCCGACCTTTTTGGCACCTTTTATCGCGGTCACGGCAAACAGTTCGTTTACGGCGAAAACCGCGTCGGGCTTGGTTTTGGAAATGAATTTCTCGATTGGTTCTGCACAATTGTCTATGTCCTCGATTCTCAGGATCAGATCTTCGTCCACATCGACATCATTTGTCCTTAGCGCTCTCAAATAGCCGTCAGTCCTCAGTTTTCCTACGCTCACATAGTCAACTGTCGTGATCAGCGCGATTTTCTGGAAGCCATTGTCGATCAGTCTTTGGGTGGAATCGTAGGCCGCGCGGCTGTCGTCGATGATGACTTTGTCGCACAAGATGTCGTTTGTGACGCGATCGAACATGACGACGGGCATTCCTTGGTTTATCACCTCTATAATATGGTGGAAATCGCCTTTCGATTGGGTTTCTTTCGAAAGCGACATGATGAAACCGTCGATCGATCCGTTGGCGAGCATTTCCATGTTGATGACTTCCTTGTCGAACGATTCGTCCGAAAGGCAAATGATGACGTTGTACCCGAATTCGTTGGCGACTTGCTCGATTCCACTGATCACAGTGGCAAAAAAGTGGTGGACGATTTCCGGAATTATGATCGCCAGGGTTTTGGTCTTTCGGTTTTTGAGGCTTAACGCGATGTTGTTTGGTTTGTAGTTATAGAGTTTCGCGAAAGCCTGGACTTTGAGGCGCGTGTCTTCGGAAATTTCGGGACTGTCGCGAAGCGATTTCGAGACCGTTGAAATGGACACATCCAGTTCTTTTGCGATTTGTTTAAGGGTGATCTTTCTTTTCATGTTAAGAAATTAGAAATTTTAATTTTCGGAAATTGGGGTTGGTGTATTTGTAAAAATGGCAATAAGGCCTTGTCAATGCTGTCATTATGGGAAAGTTTTCAACACGAAAACGTTTGCGCGAACCTTTCTGGTAGGGTGTTACGAAATCGTATGAGATTTTACTTAATTTTAACATTCGAAGTAGTGTACAAGCTAAACAAACAGATTTTTTAACTCAAACAAAATGTATGAAAACAATTTACAAAAAGTTGTTCATTTTCCTACTGCTTTTACCTTTTGGGGTACTTGCCCAAAGCGTTAAGGGAACGGTGAAAGAAAAGGCCACTGGCCAGCCGTTGCCCGGAGTAAACGTAGTAGTTCAGGGAACATCTAACGGTGTTTCTACCGATTTCGACGGTAATTATACCTTAAATAATGTAAAGAAAGGCGACAAAATCGTTTTTTCTTACATCGGATTTAAGGATTTGGTCGTCGATTACAACTCTCAAGCCGATATTTCCGTAAGTATGGAAGAAGATGCAAATCAACTTCAGGAAGTAGTGGTGCAAATCGGGTACGGTACTGTTAAGAAAAAGGACGCTTCGACCGCTGTTACGACCGTGACGGAAAAGGATTTCCAAAAAGGTCCTATCGTCGCTGCCGATCAGTTGATCCAAGGACGTGTGTCTGGTGTTCAGGTAACTACAGGCGGCGGTGCTCCGGGCGAAGGTTCGACAGTGCGCATCCGTAGCGGCTCGTCATTGAACGCCAATAACAATCCACTTTATATCATCGATGGAGTAGCTATCGAAACTGGTGGAGGTGGAGCGATTGGAGGTCGTAACCCATTGGCTTCGATCAATCAAAACGATATCGCCAGCATGACTATCCTTAAAGATGCGGCAGCTACCGCAATTTATGGGTCGAGAGCTTCCAATGGTGTCATTATCATCACGACCAAAAAAGGAAAGGCCGGAGATATGAAGGTTACTTACAACGGTAACTTTCAGGTGAGCCAAGTTTCTGAATATGTAAACGTGATGACAGCCAACCAATTTCGTTCGTTCGTGAACCAATACGGATCGGCTACCCAAATCGGTCTTTTGGGCAACGCTAACACAGATTGGCAAAAAGAAATTTACAGAACTGCAACTGGTACTGACCACAACGTGGCGGTTTCCGGTGGAACAGATTTGATCAATTATCGCGCCTCTGTCGGATACACTAACATGAACGGTATCTTGAGACAAGACAATTTCGAGCGTTCTACGATCGGTGTCGCAGTGATCGGTAATTTCTTCGACAAACATTTGCGCGTTGAAGTAAACAACAAATCGACGGTCAACCACAATGATTACAGTAACAGAGATGCGATCGGTGCGGCTGTAAGTTTTGATCCTACCCAGTCTATCTACTCAGGAAACGACAACTTCGGTGGCTATTTCCAATGGCTGCAGGCGGGCGGAACTTTCGAACCTAACGCGAACCGCAACCCGATTTCGATGTTGAAACAGAAGCACAACTTCGGAAACTTGTTCCGCAGTATCGGAAATGTTCAGGTCGACTACAAAATCCACGGTTTCGAGGAGTTGAAATTGGTCGCTAACGCCGGTTACGATTACGCAACAGGAAGAACTTACGGATCGACGGACGAAGATTATGTCGTTACCGGAGAGCAAGGTACATATTACGCAAACCGCGAGGAGAACAAGAACATTCTTATGGACTTGTATTTCAACTACAACAAGACATTCGAATCCATCAACACTAATCTTGACGTAACCGGAGGTTATACTTATCAGGATTTCAGATACAATCCGCAAAACTCATTTTTGGATGCCAACGACATCCTTCAATTCAGCGGAATTCCGACACGTTTGAACCTTCAATCGTTTTTTGGAAGAGCGCAATTTACGATTGCTGAGAAGTATACATTGTATGGGTCGATGAGAGCAGATGCTTCATCCCGCTTTACAGAAGACAACCGTTGGGGATATTTCCCATCTGCTTCTGCGGCTTGGCGCGTGAGCAACGAGAGTTTCCTCAAAGACAGCAAAGTTGTCAGCGATCTTAAACTTCGTGTCAGCTACGGTATTACAGGACAACAAGATACAGGTGAGCGTTATCCGTCTGTTCCGCTTTACACGACTTCATTTGGAGGAGCTTCTTATCAACTTGGCTACGATGCGGCAGGTAACCCTGTTTTCGTAGACACTTATAGCCCGAAGGCTTACAACCCGAATCTTAAGTGGGAAGAAACCACTACGTTCAACGTTGGTGTAGACTTCGGATTGTTCAACAATCGCTTGACAGGTACGGTAGATGCTTACAGAAGAAAGACCAAAGATTTGATTCAGTATGCTCAAAACCCACAAGGTGTAAACTTTGCGAACTTTGCATTCTACAATATCGGAGATCTTGAAAACAAAGGTCTTGAAATCGCTTTGGACGTTTATCCGGTCCGCAATGACAAAGTGACATGGAGAGTTGGTGGTAACGTTACTTTCCAATCTACGGAAATCACGAGTTTGAGCAATTCACCGGTTCCGTCATTCGACGGGTACGATCAGACTGCCGTAGCAGGAGGTACAGGGACTTTTATCCAAAATAACCAAGTTGGATTTGCACCTTATTCATTCTATGTAATGGAACAGGCTTACGACACTAACGGTGCTCCTATCTACAACCAATTCGTAGACCGTAATGGAGACGGAATCGTAAACGGAGACGACAGATATCGTTTCCACAAACCTGCCGCCGATGTATTCTACGGATTCAATACAGACGTGACTATCGGTAATTGGTGGTTCTCTTCAAGCTTCCGCGGAAGTGTTGGAAATTATATCTATGACAACATCAACTCGCAACGCGGTAACCTTTCGGTCCTGCCAGGAAACGGATTGTACCTCGTAAACGCGATGCCACAAGCTGCTACAACCAATTTCCCACAACCACAGTACCAATCTGATTTCTACATCCAGGATGCGTCTTACTTGAAATGGGATAACGTGACGCTAGGCTATACTTTTAAAGATGTATTTGAAAAAGGAAGCACGATGCGCTTGACGGGCGCTGTCCAGAATGTCCTTATGATTACAGGATACAAAGGGATTGATCCTGAGGTTACCAACGGAGTAGACAACAATCTTTACCCACGCCCAAGAACTTACACATTGGGTCTGAACATTAATTTCTAAAAAAAAGTTATGAAAAAAATTAGTATTAATCTGATGAGAGTAGGGGTTTTGGCCCTTTCCCTTTCATTGACTTCCTGTTTGGACGAGCTCGATCAGTCGAATCCGGCTACTAGCGACAGTCCATCGGTAGATCAGCTTTACAGCAATCCGGCGGCCTATAAGCAAACGCTTGCAAAATTGTATGCAGGATTGGCTACAACAGGTCAGCAAGGACCTGCCGGAAGTCCTGATATTTCCGGAATCGACGAAGGTGCAAGCCAGTACATTCGCGGTTATTGGCTAATGCAAGAGCTGACCACGGACGAAGCGGTGATCGGATGGAACGATAACACCATCAAAGATTTCCACTACCAGACTTGGGGTGCGGCAGACGGTTTCATCAATGCGACCTTCGCCCGTCTTGACTTCCAAATCAAGAACTGCAACGAGTTTTTGCGCCAAACTACAGATGAGAAAGTGGCTGCAAGAGGTGTTACCGACGCTACTTTGTTGGCAGACATCAAGACCTACAGAGCTGAAGCACGTTTCTTGAGAGCCTTGAGCTACTGGCATTTCCTCGATCTTTTCGGAGGTCGCGTAGGCTTGGTTACCGAAGACGATCCAACTTCATACTTTCTTCCTGAGCAAGTTACCGCTCAAGTGATGTATGACTTCATCGACAGCGAATTGACCGCAATCGATTCAGATCTGAAAGCGCCGCGTTCAAACGAATATCCTCGTGCAGACCAAGCGGCAGCATGGATGTTGAAAGCGAAATTGTACATGAACGCCAAACAATACATTGGTGTCGAGAAGTACGTTGAAGCAATGCCTCTTTTGACCAACATCATTGGTGCAGGCTTTACTTTGGCTGCTAATTACCAAGACTTGTTCTTGGCAGACAACGACCACAACGGTGCGCAGAACGAGACGATTTTCGCAGTGGCCTATGACGGTTTGAACACCAAAACTTATGGTGGAACGACTTTCTTGGTACACGCGCCAATCGGAGGATCGATGGTGCCTGCTGAATTTGGCGTGAATGGAGGCTGGGGCGGTGTCCGCACAACTTCGGCTTTTGTCAATAAATTCCCTAACGCTCTTACGGACAACGATTCCCGTTCGAATTTCCATTCAGAAGGACAAACGCTTATCATCAATGATATTGCCAACTTCACAGACGGTTATGCAATTGAAAAATGGAGAAACGTAGACATTAGCGGAAACGCCGGATCTGATGCAGCGGGAGATTTTCCGGACACAGATTTCATCATGTTCCGTCTGGCGGATGCTTACTTGATGTATGCTGAATGCGCAGTTCGCACAGGACAAGATGTTGCCGGAGGTGTAACTTATGTAAACAACGTTCGCGCACGTGCTTTCGGAAATGCTTCAGGAAGTGTTACAACAATCGACCTTAACTTCCTTTTGGATGAAAGAGCGCGCGAATTGCATTGGGAATGTCACCGTCGTACAGATTTGATCCGTTTCGGAAAATTTACGGGAGGTTCTTATTTGTGGCCTTGGAAAGGAAATACGCCAAACGGTTCTCCGACGCCAAGTTTCCGCAAGATTTTCCCAATCCCGTCTAACGCGATCGGAGCTAACCCAACCCTTACTCAAAACCCAGGATATTAATAAAATATAGCTAACAAGATGAAAACAATTAAAAATATTTTCGTGGCCATGATTGCGGTTCTTGCCGTATCGTGCTCGCAAGACGACGTTGAAAACAGACCAGTTGTCACTCCACTCGATGCTCCGGTTCTGACAGCTCCGGAAGAAGGAAACAGCTACACACTTAGCCCTGAAAACATGGAGTTGCTGGCAGAGCGTTTCGTTTGGAGCGCAGCTAATTTCGGGGAAGGCGTCATTCCTAGCTACGATGTCCAGATCGACTTCGCAGGCAATAATTTCGCATCTCCTCAAATCATAGGATCTACGAACGGATCCATGCAATTGGCCGCAACCACAAACGTGTTGAACACAGCACTTCTTAACTTGGGAGCGACACCTTTCGAGAGCGCCAACTTCGAAGTTCGCGTAAGAGCTTACGTTGGTCAGCAGGAAATCGTGAGTAACGTAGTTGAGATGATCATTTCTCCATACACGACAGAAGCTCCAAAAATGTACGTTGTTGGAAACTTCTTGGCCGCAAGCGGCTACGGAAGTGACTGGGATCCTGCTTCTGGCGTAATGATCGCGGCTCCGGCTTATGGAACAACAAACTTTGAAGGATTTGTCTACATGGCAAATGCTACTCCTGAGTTCAAGTTCCTTCCTACAAACACGTCTTTCGACGGAGATTACGGAGATGACGGATCATTCGCGGGAACTCTTGTACAAACCGGAGAATCCAACATCACGGTTGCTGCTCCAGGTTACTACTACGTAAAGGCTGACACGAATGCATTGACTTACTCGGTACAGCCTACCTCATGGGCGGTTACAGGTTCTGCGACACCTGCAGGATGGCCTGACGCTGGAGCCGGTATCAACGACTACGATATGACTTACGATCCGGCGTCTAAAAAATGGACGATTTCACTGGCTTTGACAGGCGGACAAAAAATCAAGTTCCGTGCAAACGACGATTGGGCTTTGAACTTTGGAGGAACAACAGATGGTTTGAGCTTCAACGGTCCGGACATCGACGTCGCTACCTCAGGAAACTACCTTATCACGCTAGACTTGAGCAATCCAAGAGCTTACACTTACTCGCTTACTGCGAACTAATTTTTAAAGTTTAACAAAAAGGGCTCTTTAACCGGAGCCCTTTTTTCACTTTTCAGACATGAAGAAAATCTATTATTTACTTATCTGGGCGATGGGATTGATGACGAGTACGGCGTTTTCCCAGGTAACAACAACTCCATCTCCGCCAGAAGCCAATGGGCCGGTCACGATCTTTTTCGACAAGGCAGGCACAGGATTGGCAACTTACACGGGAACCATTTACGCCCACACCGGACTTACGGTAAACAGCGCGACATGGCAAAACGTGATAGGAAGTTGGGGCAACAATACCACGCAACCCGCTTTGACATTAGTGTCGGGCACGACCTACAAATTGGAGATTACGCCAAACCTGTACCAATATTACGGGGCGAGCACATCCAGTTCCATTTCTCAAATTTCGGTAGTTTTCAG
Organism: Flavobacterium sp.; assembly: GCF_004295795.1. Lineage (GTDB taxonomy): Bacteria > Bacteroidota > Bacteroidia > Flavobacteriales > Flavobacteriaceae > Flavobacterium. The sequence goes on from NZ_SEBR01000009.1 coordinate 95,541, forward strand.
ATCGGCCACCGGCGCGCAACAAACTTCCGATTTCTTTATTCCCGTCGGAGCATTCCAGGCAACCCTGACCGCTCCGGTCTTGAACAGCACCACGATCGTGAACTCGGGCGGAAGCCTTGCAATCGCGGCGAACAATACAAACGGTACGGCCACTTATACTTTGTTGGCGAACGGAACAAGTATCAACACGGCTACAACCGCGAATTATTCCTATACCGATACGAACATTACGTCGAACAAAAACTACGAATTGCAAATCACGCAAGGCGGAACAACACACACGCGCAGATTTTCTGCGGTGGTGAATCCCGGAACAGTTACCGCTTCGGTTCCCGCGGGCATGGTTGACGGAATCAATTACAACGCATCCGATGCCACAAAAGCCACTTTGGTACTCACGGCTCCGGGCAAAGATTTCGTTTACGTAGCAGGAAGTTTCAACCAGTGGAATCCGACATCGGCTTATGCCATGAAAAAAGACGGTTCCACCGGAAAATTCTGGCTGGAGCTTTCGAATTTGGCCCCGGGTCAATATGCTTACTATCAATATTGGGTTGTGGATGCCACGCCAACGACGAACTCTCCGGCATTCGTGAAAACGGCCGATCCTTATTCGACATTGGTTGTAAATTCTTACGACGATCCTTACATTCCGGCGGCGAATTATCCGAACATGCCGGTTTTTCCGACAGGACAAGATCGCGACGTCACGGTTTTGCAAACGGGACAAACGCCTTACAACTGGCAAGTCACCAATTTCACCAAGCCTAAAAAAGAAGATTTGGTGATCTATGAAGTCCTGATCCGCGATTTCGACGCAAACCGCAGCTACCAGAATCTCATCGACAGAATCCAGTATTTCAAGAACCTGAACATCAACGCGATCGAGCTTATGCCGGTCATGGAATTCGAAGGGAACGAAAGTTGGGGTTACAACACGTCCTTCCACATGGCGCTTGACAAATTCTACGGATCGGCTGCGAAGCTCAAAGAATTCGTAGACGTCGCGCACCAAAACGGAATCGCGGTAATCCTCGACGTCGCGTTGAACCACGCCTTCGGAAGAAACCCGATGGTTCGTATGTGGATGAAAGATCCGGACGGAGACGGCTGGGGCGATCCCGCTGCCGACAACCCATATTTCAACGAAGTGGCGAGACATTCTTACAGTGTAGGAAGTGACTTCAACCACGCATCGGCCTTGACCAAAGAATACGTGAAACGCGTCCAGAAGCAATGGATCCAGGAATTCCACATCGACGGTTTCCGTTGGGATTTGACAAAAGGATTCACGCAAAACTGTACGGCAGCTGACGAAAGTTGCACAAACGCCTACCAAGCTGACCGCGTTGCCATCCTAAAAGATTACGTCGACTATTCCTGGAGTCTCGATCCTACGCACTACGCGATTTTCGAGCACTTGGGAAGCGATTCCGAAGAACAGCAATGGGCAAATTACCGCCTGACCGAATCGCCTGCAAAAGGTGTGATGATGTGGGGCGAAATGTACTATCAGTACAGCCAGCTGATGAAAGGTTTCCCAACAGACGGTGACATTACCAGAGTCGGTCACGCTGCTCACGGATTCACGGGCAAACGCCTTATCGGATATCCGGAAAGCCACGACAAAGAGCGCATGATCTACGGAGCGATGACTTACGGAAACGGCGCAGGATCGAATCCGCCGCTTGGCAATTTGAACAATTCCCTAGGAAGAATGTCTTCGATTGGAGCGACCTCGCTTTTGGTTCCGGGTCCGAAAATGATCTGGCATTTCGCCGAATTGGGCTACGACGACTCGATTTACCTTTGCGGAAACGGAACGGTAAACGACGAATCTGCAACAATTGTAGGCGACTGTAAACTCGATACGAAAGTCCAGGAACAATGGACAAACAACTGGCTCGGAATAACCGAACGCGCGGCAATCTACAACAATTACAAGAAAATGATCGGACTCAAGATCCAGGAGCCGGTTTTCGAAGGTAATTACGCCATCAGCACTGACGGAAACAACATCCGCCAAAGAATCTACATTTACGACGACGCTTTGCCAACGACAGAGTTGAAGAACGTCGTGGTTTTGGCCAACTTTTCGGTAGCGGCACAAAACGTGAACCCTAGTTTTCCATACACGGGAACTTGGTATAACTTGATGGACAATACGTCGATTTCGGTGACGAACGCAACTGCCACGATCTCGATTCCGGCCGGACAATTCCGCGTTTACGGAAACAAAAACGTGACTTTGGCCACAGACGAGTTCGACACCTTGAAAGATGTGGTGCTTTTCCCGAATCCGGCAAACGACGCTTTCGGAATCACCGCTGACGCAGAATTGGTGCAGATCTATTCGGTCACAGGCCAATTGGTCAAAACGTTCCAACGTCAGGCAATGGGTTACCTTTACTCGGTAAATGATTTGAACAGAGGAATTTATCTGGTAAAAATTACCGATTCCAACAAAAGGGAGAAGACCATGAAACTGGTCAAACAATAAATAATTTCGAGTTAGTTTTAAGTTAAGTTCAAGGCCTTTCTTCGCGAGAGGCCTTTTTTTATTTCTTAAAGCTAACCAAAAGCCGAAACGATTTTTTTAACATTTGGCTATATTTGGTCTATGAACGCGCGAATCAAAACCATAGTACTCAAAAGCCTGAAATGGCTAGGAATAGGAATCGCATCGATTTTGTTGCTGCTGTTTCTTATCCCGATTTTGTTTCCGGGACAATTGGCCGATCAGGTCAAAGCCTTCGCCAACAAAAAGCTCAAGGGCGAACTCAATTTCACCGAAGCCAACATTTCGTTTTTCAACCATTTTCCGTCTTTGACCGTGACTTTGGAAGATTTCTCGCTCAAAGGTTCGGCTCCGTTCGAGAAAGATACTTTGCTTGCCGCCGATGAAGTTTCGTTCGGGATCAACCTCAAGCGACTCATTTTCGACAGCCAGATCAGCATTGACGAGATTTATGTCGACAATTCGGTCGTGAATGTCATGGTGAATAAAGCCGGACAGGCGAATTACAACGTTTATGTGTCCGAAGACAAAGAACCAGATCTGGACACGGTTTCAAATACGTCACTCCGTCTGGATCGCATCGACATTTCGCATTGCCGACTCAAATATGACGATCAATCGGCGGGAATTTTGGTTTCCGCCCAAGATTTCAACTACCTGGGAAAGGGAAATTTCGACCAGAACGTTTTCGATCTTGAAACCGATGCCGACATCAAGAACTTCGATTTCGTCTACAACGGCGAACCTTATCTGCAAAAGAAAAACGTGAGTGCCGAACTCGTGACACGCATCAACACCAATGCCTTGACATTCGCTTTCCAGAGAAATGACCTCAAGATCAACCAACTTCCGATTGATTTTAAAGGCGAACTTGCGATTCTCAAAAGCGGTTATGTGATCGATGTGCGCGTTTCGAGTATGGGAAGCAATCTCAAGGATTTGTTCACGGCGCTTCCGCCTGAATACGTGACTTGGCTCGAAAGTTCGAAAGTCAAGGGCGACATCGATTTGCTTTTGATGTTCAAAGGCCGATACGACGCCGCCACGAAGCGTCAGCCATCGCTTTCGTTCAACACGAGAATCACCGACGGTTATATCGAATACAAAGACGCGCCTTTCCCGACTTCTGACATCGATCTCGATTTTGCGGCAGTGCTTCCGGCGTTGAACACCGACAGTTTGTCGATCAAACTCAATTCGCTTAGGTTCAAGCTCGGAAAGGAATATTTCAAGGCGTTCGTCGAAACCAAAGGGCTTGACAATATGTTGGTCAAAGCCGATATAAAAGGAAAACTCGACCTCGAGGCACTCGACAAATCGCTTGGTCTGAGCAATCTCGACATGAAAGGAAAACTCGATGTAAACGTCGAATCGAACGGCTATTACAATGCCGCGAAACGTCTTTTCCCGAAAACGAAAGGTCGCGTATTGTTGCAAAATGCGTGGTTGAAAACCGAATATTATCCAAATCCCATTTCCGATATCAATTTCGACATAAACGCGTTGAACAACGACGGAACGCTAAACGGAACGACAGTGGTGATCAAACCCGCGAATTTCACGTTCGAAGGCAATCCTTTCCATCTTGACGCCCGCGTTTCCAATCTCGACGACGTGATTTATGACGTGAAGGCGAAGGGCGTGATCGACATCGGGAAAATCTATAAGGTTTTCAGGCAAAAAGGCGTCGATGTAACTGGTTTTATCAAGTCGGATGTTCGGTTGAAAGGCCGACAAAGTTATGCCACGACCGGAAAATACTCGAAACTCGATAACTCCGGAACGCTTCTTATCCGCGACATAAAAGCGTCGATGGAAACGTTTCCGAAACCGTTTTTCATAAGCGAAGGCAGTTTTGTGTTCGACCGCGAAAAGATGAATTTCAAGAAGTTTCTGGCCACTTACGGACAATCTGATTTTGCGCTTAACGGAAAACTCATCAACGCCATCAATTATTTGTTCGAGAAACGCGGCACATTGCACGGCGATTTCAAGCTCGATTCGAAATACGTGAACGTAAACGAATTCATGGCTTTGGAATCTGGAACGAATACCGATAAAAAACCCGAGATCGAAGCCGAGAAAAAGGCAAGTCCGCAGGCCTCGGGCGTGATTGTCGTTCCTACGAACCTCGACGTTTTCCTTACGACGAACATTAACAAAGTTACTTACGACAAATTCAATCTCGAGAACATCGAAGGCACGGTCGGCGTGAGCAAAGGACAGGTTTTGTTCAAAGGCACGCAACTCGATATCATTGGTGCGACATTGAATCTCGACGGAATGTACGACGACGCATCACCCAAAAAAGCCGGTTTCGATTTGCGTTTCCGGGCGCGCAATTTCGACGTGAAACGCGCGTTCAACGAAATCGAGATGTTCAAGGAACTGGCGACTTCTGCGGGAAAAGCCGAAGGAATCATTTCGGTCGATTACAAACTCAACGGTGAACTCGATGCCAACATGAATCCGGTTTATCCATCGCTTGAAGGCGGCGGCGTGGTGACTTTGAAGGCGATAAAAATCCGCGGGCTCAAGATGTTCGGAAGCATTTCTGACAAAACCGGCTCTGACGGACTCAACGATCCCGATTTATCGCGTGTCGACATTAAAACCAACATCAAGAACAATGTAATCGAAGTCGAAAGAACGCGCATGAAAGTTGCCGTTTTCCGACTCCGATTCGAGGGAAAAACGAGCTTCGACGGACAATTGGCGTTGCGGATGCGACTTGGTTTGCCGCCGTTCGGACTCGTCGGAATCCCGATAGCGATCACCGGAACACACGAAGATCCAAAGGTGAAAGTGTTCAGCAAAACCACCGAAGCTGTCAAGGAAACGCCGTTCAAAGGAAACAAAACCATCGACGATTCCAAGGGAAATGCGACGCCGGCCAAGACTTTGGTAGATAAAAAAGAAGCGTCCGACGAAAAGGAAAAGTCCAAAGACGAGAAAAAATCCGACGCTAAAAAAGAGGAGGACAAAAAGAAATCCGATGCTAAAAAATCCGAAGACAAGCAATAGTCGTTTCGATAGCAAATAACAGACAACAAACCGAAAGCCACCAAAAAAGCTTTCGGTTTTTTTGTGTCGGATCAACCGCAGATTCAGGAATTTATGTGGCGAACCGGAATAAAATTCGCGAATTTGCGGTTTAAATAGGTTTGGAAATTTGACGCGAGAGAAACTTGAATCAGTCATGCATTTGTGCATTCGTAGCTTGATTATTTTGGCCACGAATGCACGAATAAAAATCAGCCGCGAATTCATGTGACGAACCGAAAGCAAATTCGCGAATTCGCGGTTAAAATCGGTTTGGAAATTAATTATTTTGGGCCACGAATACACGAATACACGAATAGAGAGTAGCCGCGAATTCGCCAATTCATGTGATGAACCGGAATAAAATTCGCGAATTCGCGGTTTAAATAGGTTTGGAAATTTGACGCGAGAGAAACTTGAATCAGTCATGCATTTGTACATTCGTGGCTTGATTATTTTGGCCACGAATGCACGAATAAAAATCAGCCGCGAATTCATGTGACGAACCGAAAGCAAATTCGCGAATTCGCGGATAAAATCGGTTTGAAAAGTTGAGGCGAGAGAAACTTGAATCAGTCATGCATTCGTGCATTCGTGGCTTAATTATTCCAGCCACGAATGCACGAATAAAAAATTAGCCGCGAATTCGCGAATTCATGTGACGAGCCGAGAAAAAACTCGTGATTTAAAGGCAAAACAAGGATCATCCGAAGCAAATATCCGAGGCAAAAAAAATCAACCTAGTTTTTCAGAAACCATGATTTTCTTCAAACCCTCGGCGATCGACTTCCAGAACATATTGTAAAACGATTTGTCTTTTTCGCGTTCTACCTCGATTTCAGTGCGTTTCACCTTTTCCTTGGTGTCGTTTTTCACGAAAAGATTCGCGACGCCAGACAGAAATCTGTTCTTTTTCTTGCGGTCGTTTTTCTGGAAAACCGTCACTTTAAGATCATCGTAATTGATTCCGAAAGTCCCTTTCGAGCCGTTGTCGTTTCCGCGAAAATCAAAATAAACCTCGTCCAGAATGCCTTTCGCGCTAAAGTTCATATAAGGTTTGCTGAATTGCTCCAGGCGCTCGACCGGAAAACTCAAAATGCTTCCCTTGATGTGAAAGCCGTCCGATTTATCGAGCACATTCAGCGTCCAATTTGCTTTGAGCGGCGCTACGTCCATGAATTTGGCGTCTATCAGAATTTGTACATCGGGTAACTTTTTCTGTTCGAATCCGCTGTAAACGTGCAATGCCGTAAGATTAAACGGGCTCCAACGCAATTTTCCGGGCGCGACGTCGTTGTTCTGTTCTTCGTATTCGAGAACCGAATTCCGAACGGCCAAAGTATCGACGCGCAAATCGAAATTCATGTCGCGCAACAAGGCGTTGTAAAGTTTTTTCTTGCGCAGATCGTCGGTTTTGCGCTTGTCGCGGTAAATGTTCGCATTCACGCGATCAAGTCTGACAGTTTTGGAGTGCACGAACAAAGTGTCGTCTTCGCGAAATCCCCACGAAAGTTGTTCAAGACTCAATTTGTCGACTTTTATGTTGTACATATCGCGTTCGGAATCGATGGATTTCAAGAAATTGACCCGGCTCATGTCGCACAGATATTCGAGTTTGTCGACAGAAAAACCAGCATTCGTAGTACTGATTTTTCCGCATCTCACGTGATATTGCAAATTGGGTTTGTAGAAAACGCTGTCGCAGGAAAACGCGTAAGTTTTATACGAAAACGGCACTTTCCGCTTGAGTTGTTTGTCGTTTATGCCGATTCCGGTGAGTTCAGCCGAGATATTGTTGGCGCGCAGCATCGGTTTTTCGTTCTTCGGATACAAAATCGTAACGTCGCCATTGTTCAGTTTTACTTCGGATACATTGATAATGTTCTCAAAAGGCTTCACGACATCCGAACTCAAACTTTTCGAGTAATTGATTTTTGAGTCGTCTTTCTTGTAAAGCGTTACTGTCGGCTTGTTCACGACGATTGCCGAAGCTTTTATCCTATCCGAAACAAGCAAACTCCAAATGCTGAAATGTTGCACTTCGATCGATTTCACCGTCGCGTAAATACCTTGTTTGTGAAGCGTGTCCTTTAGTGCGGCCTTTGGAACGACGGTAATGTCCGAAGCTTTTATCGTGGCCGTGAGCAACGAAACGTGCAGGTTTTTGTAAGTGATGAAATAGGGCGATTTGTTCTTTTCGTTGATGATTTTCGGCAGTTCGTTGTTCACCCAATAGTAGTTGAAGTAAAGTCCGAAGGCGGAAATTACGAGGATTAGCGCGCCAAAACTGATGAGAAATCTCTTGAGCCATTTGTTCATACAATTAAATTAATCAATAATGCCGACAGGTTTGGGACATTGTGATATTTTTACGAAAATGATTTTTATGAAGACATTCCTCAAAATAGCGGCCGTTATGCTTTTGCTGATTTCGGTTCCGACGCTGGCGCAAAGCAAATCGGTCACAATAAAAACGAACATCAATTGCGATCACTGCAAGCAATGCCCAAGTTGTGGCGGTAAATTCCAGAAAACACTTATAAAGGAATCGGGAATTCAGATGGTGATTTTGGACGAACAAAAAATGACGCTCAAAGTTACTTACAACTCCAAAAAGACAGATCCGCAAGCCATAAAAGTGGCCATAAGTAAATTGGGCTATGACGCCGATGAAATCAAAGCCGATCCGAAAGGTTTCGAACAGCTCGACAGCTGTTGCAAGCCGGGTTGACAAACCGTAATATTTTTAACATTCGGCTGTGAGGTCGCGTCAACAAACGAACTTCGCGTCCTGCGAATGGGTTTATCTGTAACTATTGAATGTTATCCGATAAAAATCCCAAAGCGATTGTTCCTAGCTTGGTAAAAAGGCCAAAAGCTATGAATACACACACGATAATCCTCAAATGCAAAGGCAACAAAATGCCCGATCTTTCACGCCTGGAATCGTGTTTCGACGCGATCATGGAAAATCCGCAAATCGAATATTTCGGACGCAACGGAAGGCGGCTTTATTCGAATCCGAAAGCGATCATGGAAAGCCTGAACGGAAAATTCTTCCTTCAGTTTTCTTTCAGGCACTTGTTGCAACTCGACAGCGTGCACGCTTTCGCCATCATAAAATCGGCGCTAAAGAACAAAATGGTTCGCAAAATCAGCAACGAAGGTGACGCGCTCGAAGTCATTCTTCCATAAAAAAGACCTCGCGCAGGCAAGGTCTTCTTCGTGCTCAACAATCGATTTATTTTTTCGGACTTTGTTTTCTTGAGTAGTTGATAGCCGATTCCGGAAGGCGCTCGAACCTTACGTTCTGTCCGTCGAAGTGGATCGATTTTCCTTCTTTTTCCTGTTCGGCATTTATTACGTCTATCATTTTCTGGTCAAAATCGCTCGCCATTACGGTTGTTGAAATCTCGACGCCGTTCTCAAAACCATTCTGCGTTCCGACGGCGACCCAATTGAAGCTGGCATTGCTCGTGCCCGAGCCATTTTCGGTTACATAAAATCCTTGAGTCGTCACGCGGCTCACGAAAACGCCTTTGGTTTCCTGGGTTGGCGTCACCGTGACATTGATCGTTTCGGGATCGCCCACAGATTCGGAAAAACTTTTCTTGAAAGGAATAAAAACCGTCCCGTTTTGCAGTTGTCCGCGACCTCTTGTCATTACGTCGATTTCAGTCGATGTCGGAACGTATGTCGCCGTTCTTTCGGATGAACCGTTGTCGGTAAGTTTTACGATTGGTTCGTTCACGATGGTTTTTCCTTGGACGTAAGCTCCGAATTCGCGTCCGTGCGAGAACATTCCATATTCAGAACCCGCGATGTAGCCGCCCATGAATCCGCCTCTGATGCCAAGCCCGATATTGTTGTTGGCTTTTTCTGTTCCGATGTTTTTCTGTGCGAAACGATTTCCGTTGTTCGTCAACGCGATTCCGCCAATGGCGCCGGCTCCGTAAACGCTGTAAAAGATCCCCGACGCGCCTCGGTAACCCAAAATCCCAAAGTTCGAATTCCCGCCAAAACCAAGCACGCCGCCCGACGTATCCGGAATAGAAGTGCCGGAACCAACCGGAAGAATATCTCCGATGACGCCGTATAAAAACGAATTCTGTGTGATGCTTGTCGTGGGAACGCGCGATCCGAAGTTGCCGTAAACGCCACTTGACGCGCCTTGATTCGCAGTGTTGTACGAACCGCCGCTGAAACCGATTCCCGGCGTCAGCGAGTTGTTTTCTCCCAAAACGCCTGCCGCTTTCCAGTTTCCGGCCGCTGTTTCGTCGATCACGCCGTGAACTCCTATCGGAATAAACGCTGTTGTCGATCCGTCGGCTTGACCGACAACGCCTTCATTGCCTTTCACGTAAGTCGAAAGCGAGGTTTTCGTCAGGCCGACAAGCCCGTAACCAGTATTGTTCGAAGCGCCCAAAACACCTATTCCGGCCGCATCCGCATAAGACGCAAAACCGCGTTTGGCAGTAGCATTTCCATAACCCGTAAAATTGGTATAAGAAGTGGACGAAGTGTGAACCGAAACCACATCGCGCGAATCTTCGCCGCTCGCTTTACCGAAAACGCCCACGCCCTGAACGCGAAGGCCGTTTGCCGGAGCCGCGTTCGCCGGAGCAAAAGTCGCACCGATAGTCACATTCGAAGTCGTTCCCATTCTCAAACCTTCGGCTCCGTTCGTGCTCAAAGACAAAACGTCCGCCGCCGGACTGAAAAGACCTGTGTTTGTGTCGGTCGCAAATGAATAGAACGGAAGCAAAGCCGTTCCCAAAGCCAAAGCGTGAACTTGGTCGGCGTTTGGAATTCTGAGCTTTGTCGTGCCGTTCGTCGCAAAATCGAGATTGTCGGGATTCGAACTGAAAACGCCCGTATTAGTGTCGGTTTGGAACGAATAAACAGGAAGCGCTGCCGTTCCAAGCGAGTACGATTGCAATTGTCCGTTGTTGGCATTGCTGATATTCCAGCGATCTGCCGAGCCGGTTTTGATGCGCAGGTCAGCGGCATCGGTCGTTCCTACAAAATTCGTTCCCGGAAGCGTCCCGGCATTTCCGGTTGTCGTCCAGTCGTTGTTGAAACCCGTAGCGACTTTCACCCAGACGGCTCCGTCCCAATAATAATAACTCGGAACGACATTGTTTGGCGCAACGCCCGAAGTTGCCGTATTGTAAACCATTTCCGAAACAGTCGGCAAAGTCAATGGCGATGCGGAGTTTGTAGCAGTCAAGGCAACTCTCGGAATCAAAACGCCTTCGGTCGCGCTGTTCACGTCGAGCATCGCATTTGCCGTCGCGGCTCCAATCACGAAACGTCCGGCGTTGTCGAATCTCGCTCTTTCGGTGCCATTCGTCGTCACCGAAAGCGCATCTGCCGACGGGCTGAAAACGCCGGTGTTGGTATCCGTTTGAAAAGAATACGACGGAAGAGCCGCCGTTCCCAGCGAATACGATTGCAATTGGCCGTTGTTCGCGTTGCTGATGTTCCAGCGGTCAGTGCCGTCGGTTTTGATTCTCACGTCGACTGCATCGGTCGTGCCGATAAAATTAGTGCCCGCGACCGTTCCTGAATTTCCGGTCAAAGCCCAGTCGTTGTTCACTCCCGTGGCGAGTCTTATCCAGGATGCGCCGCCCCAATAATAATATCCGGGCGTAACATTAAAAGGTGCAGTTCCGGCGTTTGCGTTGTTGAAAACCATTTCAGAATTCGTGGGCGTCGTAAGTGGCAAAGCCGAATTGGTAGCCGTCAAAGCGACCCGAGGAATCAAAAGGCCTTCGTTGGCGCTGTTCACGTCGAGCATCGCGTTTGCCGATGTCGCGCCAACAACCAGACGTCCGCTGGCGTCGACCCTTGCGCGCTCAATGCCGAAAGTCGCAAAACCGATCGCATCGGCGGACGGACTGAAAATTCCAGTATTAGTGTCCGTTTGGAAAGAATATGCGGGAATTGGCGCGGTGCCGAGTGAGTACGACTGCAATTGGCCGTTGTTTGTATTGCTGATGTTCCAGCGGTCGGTGCCGTTGGTCTTGATGCGCACGTCGATTGCGTCAGTGGTTCCGATGAAGTTCGTGCCTGCGACCGTTCCGGCATTTCCGGTCAGCGCCCAAAATGTATTGGAACCCGTGGAAAGCCGAATCCAGGTCGTTCCGTCCCAATAGTAATAGCCGGGCGTGACCTGGTTTGGGCCTGCCGCCGAAGTCGTCGTGTTGTAGACAAGTTCAGAAACCGTGGGCGTCGTTACCGTCGCGACGTTCGTTGCCGCAAGCGCGATCCTTGGGATTAGCAATCCGTCATTTGTCGAGGCGATGTCGAGAGCGGCAGTTGGGGAAGTAGTGCCGATTCCGACCTGGGCCAGCGAAATGTTTCCAATAAAAAGAAGAATTAGAAAACTTCTGTAAGTAATCGTTTTCATAAGCGATAGCATTTGGGTAATTGTTCGACACAACCCAAAATTTCCATCGAGTGAAGATTAAAATAGCGATAAAATGTTTTCGAAATTGTTGATGTTGAGCATTGTATTGATAGAGTTGGGTTGTGCACTACTAATTTACGGTTAAGTCGATTCGAAAGTTGTTAATAAATCGCTTTTTGAGAATATTAATAAATAATTAAGAGTTGTTGGCCAACGGTTTTCTGAGAAATTCGGCTAAATTTTACCATTTATTTAACTCGGAAACAGGCGTTTTGGGCAAAAATGGTTAGCTAAAGTTTTGATGCGCATTTTGGCTGAGCGACAGGATTTTTGTAGCTGGAGGCCGATCGCACTAGTGCCGAAGCTGTATGTTCGTCAGATTGCCTAGCCCCGATCGCAGCGGCAGCCCCGAAGTTTCGCCATCGTGATTTTGCCGCAGTTTGCAGAGCGACCGAAGGAAGCTCCTGCAAACGCGTGCAAAAACCGATTGGGAAACGAGGGCTACAGCGCAGAGCGGGAATAAGCTTCAAAAAATACTGAAGAAAAAACGTCGGTTGGTTACCGACTGAAAACAAAAAAGCCCAAACTAGATGTTTGGGCTTTAAGTGGTACCTCCAGGAATCGAACCAGGGACACATGGATTTTCAGTCCATTGCTCTACCAACTGAGCTAAGGTACCGTTGCTGATGCGGGTGCAAATATAGAACGATTTTTTATTTGTGCAAAAGAAATTTTTCGGAAAAAATCTATTCGTACTTTTGCGCCCGATGGTACTTACAATCGATATAGGAAACACGCGAACCAAAGGCGCTGTCTTTGAAGGTAATGCGGTTTTGGAGCAGTTCGTGACTCCGGAAAAAGAATGGCAAAATAAAGTTTCAGAAATTTTGGATTTGTATCCGAAAGTGGACGATTTGGTCGTTTCTTCGGTCGGAAAAACGCAAATTGAGCACCTCGAGAACTTCAAAAACCGAGTAAAAATCCATTTCATTTCCCACGAATCGAAATTTCCTTTCGTCAATTTGTATGAAACGCCCAAAACTTTGGGTATCGACCGCATGGTTTTGTCGGCTGGCGCGGTGCTTCAGTTTCCAAAGCAAAATAGATTGGTTATCGATGCCGGAACTTGCGTCACCTACGATTATATAGATGAGGATGACAACTACCTCGGAGGCGCGATTTCCCCGGGAATCAGGTTGCGTTATGAGGCGTTGCACGAGTATACCGCGAGATTGCCTTTGCTCGAAAGGGAAATTCCGTCTGGCGACATCGGAAATTCTACTGCCCAAGCTATACATTCTGGCGTTGTAAACGGTGTCGTGAAAGAAATCGACGGCTTCGTAAATTCCTGGACAAGTGGACGATCAAACTTTATCATTATTTTAACTGGGGGCGATGCGCTTTTTTTGGCTGGGCAATTAAAAAATATCATCTTTGCCAATCCAAATTTTCTGTTAGAAAGTTTAAACCAAACATTTCAATTCAGCCTAAATGATTAAAAAAATTCTGGTAAGCGCCTGCTTGCTGCTGTCATTGATTTCCTTTGCACAGGAAGGCAGTTATTCTCCTTACTCTTTTTACGGAATTGGCGACCAACGTTTCAAAGGCACTGCCGAGACTCGCGCCATGGGCGGATTGTCGATTTTCGCAGATTCGATTCACATCAATTTACAGAATCCGGCGTCGTTTGGATCTTTGAAATGGACTAGTTTTTCAGTAGGAGGAACCAACTCGTGGGCAACTTTGAATACCGAAGATCGCGAGGAAAAAGCCAAGCGATTCACTTTGGATTACCTCGCAGTCGGACTTCCATTCAAAAAAGGCGGGATTGCTTTCGGTTTGATGCCTTACACTTCTGTTGGATACAAAGTACAAAGTCTCCAGACACAAATTCCAAGCCCGGGCGATACGACCAGGATCATCAACAGGTTCGAAGGCAACGGCGGAATCAACCGCGTTTTCTTGGGCGGAGGTTACGAAATCACAAGCAATTTGAGAGTGGGAGTAGACGTGAATTTCAACTTCGGGAAAGTAGAAACGACCTCTCTGGCGCAAGCCGAAGGAATACAGTTCGGGACACGCGAAATCAACGAATCGCGTTTTTCGGGTTTCAGTGCCAACATAGGCGCGATGTACGAACGCAAAATCAGCAAAAAACTCAAAGGATTCGCCGCGGCGACCTTTACACCACAGACAGATTTGCGCGCCGTCGGATACCGGAATATCGCAACGGTCCAAATCAGGCAGATTGGCGGAGTCGCCATCGTAGATCAGGACACGATTTTCAGCGACAGGGTAAGCAAATTGAAACTTCCGTCGAAATTCTCGTTGGGATTCGGATTGGGCGTGCCCAGAAAATGGCAGGCCGGAGCCGAAGTCACGTTCACGGGAGCAAAAGATTTACAGAATCGCGTGTCCGATTTCGGGAATGCGAGATTCGAGAACGCAATAAAATATTCCATCGGAGGTTATTATATTCCAAACTACAACTCGTTCAGCAGTTATTGGGACAGAGTCGTGATCCGCGCAGGCGCACGCTATGAAAACACCGGATTGGTCCTGAACAACCAGAAAATCCGCGATGCGGCCGGAACGTTGGGCTTCGGAATGCCGATTCCGGGATTGATGTCAAATATCAACGTCAATCTGGAATACGGAAAACGCGGCACGAAAGCCTACGGACTCATTGAGGAAAACTACGTCAACGTCGGAATCGGGCTTTCTTTCAACGACCGTTGGTTCGTGAAACGCCGTTACGACTAAAAAACAACTTTTATGAAAAGTACGTTTCTTGCATTGATCGCCTTTTTTGGCATCGCGATGGCTTCGGCCCAAAACAATCCCGAGAAACAATGTAAGGCTTTGCAGCGCTCGGTTGACAGTCTCGTCAATACAAACGATGCGGAGAAAGCGTACGCCGTCTGGCTGAATCTTCGCAAGGTTTGTCCGAACAATGAAAAGACGTATACGACAGGATTCGATCTTTTGCGCCTTCGGATACAAAAGTTGAAAGACGACGAAAAAACGGCCGGCGTCAAGGAATTGCTGAAGCTTTACGACGATTTCAACAAAAACGTTCCCGCGAACACGAGTCCGGTTTTGATGAACAAGGCTATGGCTATGCAAAAGTACAAGGCCGCGCCTGACGAGGAAATCTACAATTTGCTGGATATTGCGTATTCCAAAAATCCGATGGCTTTCGCCGATACAGATGCGATTTACTTGTATCACAAACTGTATTACGACAAGTTCAAGGCTGGCGACAAGACAATCACTCCAAATAAAATCCTTAGAAAAACCGATGATTTGGTGGCACACGTCGAGAAATTGACGGTTGCCGACGAAAAGTCGAAAAAGGCGAACGAAAGACTTGCCAGAGCGCTGCGCAATCTCGTGAAAGACGTTTCGACCTGCGAAAATCTCGATGCTTATTACGGGGAAGTTTTCGAAAAGAGAAAATCCGATACGCTTTGGTTGGCGGTCGCTTTAGATGCTTTGGCCGAAAACAATTGCCGAAACAGCAAACTTTTCCAGCAGGTCACAGACTTGCAACAAAGCACGAAACCTTCGGCGAAGTCAGCTTACAACGCAGGATCGGCCGCTTACCAGAAGGCAGATTTCGCGAACGCGGCCAAATATTTCATTCAATCTGCGGAACTTTCCAAAGATCCGAGTGAAAAAGCCGATACCTATTTCACGTTGGCCTCGACGATTTACGTCGGACGAGACAAGGCCAAACAGAAGGAATTTGCGTTGAAAGCGCTCGAAGTCAAAAAGGATTATGCAAAATCATATATTTTGTTGGCGCAACTTTACGCAGAATCCGGATCGGAATGCGGAAAGTCGGAATTCGAGAAAAAAGCGTTGAATCTGCTTGCGATCGAAACTTTGAAGAAAGCGATTTCGGTCAACAAAAACATGGGCGGACTCGACAAGGTGATCAAATCTTACGAGAAAAAGGCGCCGACCCAAAAAGAGATCAAAGACGCCAAGATGGGCGGAAAAACCGTACATTTCGATTGTTGGATAAATGAATCGGTACTCATTCCGGAGGCAAAATGATGCAATCTTTCCTAAATAAAATCGGCGTTTTTGGCGTTCTTGCTTTTACTCTCGCGGCTTGCGAAGGGAATTTCAAGGAAGTGCAAAAGCTTGGTTTTTCAGAATTCACGCCAAGCGGTGAAGCCGACGATTTCAATCTCAAGTACACCGATTCGGGCCGCATCACATCGGTTTTGATCAGTCCGAAAATGCTCGATTACGCCACGGCGCGCTATCCGTTTACCGAATTTCCGAAAGGCATAAACGTCACTTTGTACGACAAAAAAGGTGCTAAAACCTACGTGACTTCCAATTATGCCGTGCAATACAAAAACACTGACATGATCGATCTTCAGGGCAATGTCAACATTTGGAACGACGAAGGTTCACGCCTTCAGACCGAACAATTGTACTTCGATCAAAAAAACGAGTGGTTTTTCACCGAACAAAAATTTAAATTTACCGATCCCAAAGGTGTTTCCTATGGGCAAGGCATCGATTTCAGCAAGGATTTCAAGATCGTGAATTCACAGAAAATCTCCGGGCAAATCGAAAAATCAAACGACTTCTAACATGAACGGATATTTTAAACTGGTTCCATTTGTCTATCTTGCCGCGGCGTTGTTTTTCCTGTATTCGGCCTATGCGAATTACAATGAACAAATGGAAAGTTGGTGGATTTGGCTTGCGCTTTCAGGACTTTGCGTGTTCATGTTTTTCTTCCGCAGACGTTTCGCCAAGAAATTCATGGATCAGAATCAGCAGCCAAAAAAATAAGCTATGGAAGTCAGTATCATCATAACCAGCCTGATACTGGCGGCGTTTTTCTCGGGAATGGAAATCGCCTTCATTTCCTCGAACAAGATTTACCTTGAGATCGAGAAGCGGCAGGACGATTTTTTGTCGCAGATTTTGTCCAAACTCACAGAAAAACCTTCGAAATTCATCGCTTCGATGCTGGTCGGGAACAATCTCGCGTTGGTCGTTTACGGATTTTTTGTCTCGCGATTGATCCTGAGGTTGATTCTTCCTTATGATTTGACCGTCGCGTCGAATTTGCTGATCCAGTCGGCGATCGCTACGATTGTAATTGTCTTTACTTCTGAATTCCTTCCGAAGGTTTTCTTCCATATTTACGCCAACAGCCTGATTCGCTTTTTCGCGCTTCCGGCTTACGTTTTCTACAAGATTTTCTATTATGTTTCGTCTGGCGTGCTTTGGTTGTCCGATGTCGTTCTAAAGAAGTTTTTTAGAACGGGAAGCGATCCGGTTCAGGTTTTTTTCAGCAAAGTCGAACTCGGGAATTTCATAACGGAGCAGATGAGTTCGGTCAACGAGAACGAGGAAGTCGATTCGGAAATTCAGATTTTCCAGAATGCGCTCGATTTCTCCGAGGTCAAGGCGCGCGACATCATGACGCCAAGAATGGAGATTTCGGCCATCGATCTGTTTGCGCCGATTTCCGAATTGAAAGCGCTTTTCATCGACACCGGATATTCCAAAATTCTCGTCTACCAGGATTCGTTGGACGATATAGTCGGCTATGTGCATTCGTTCGATTTGTTCCGAAAACCGCGCACTGTCAAGTCTATAGTGATTCCGGTGGAATTCGTTCCGCAGACCATATATATTAAGGACGCGATGGATCAACTCACCAAAAAGCGCAAGAGCGTGGCGGTCGTTCTCGACGAATACGGCGGAACTGCGGGAATCGTGACCATGGAGGACATCGTCGAGGAACTTTTTGGCGAAATAGAGGACGAACACGATGAGGTCGAACTATTGACCGAAGAAAAGCTCGACGAAAGTACTTGGCTTTTTTCTACGAGACACGACGTCGAATATCTGAACGAAACCTACGATCTCGAAATTCCGGAAGGCGATTCTTACAGCACGCTAGGCGGTTTCATCGTCAATTCGGTGAACGAGATTCCGCAAAAAGGCCAACAGCTTTCCATCGGCAAATTCCGGTTTTCGATCGAGGAAGCGACCGCCAAGAAAATCGTGTTGGTTAAGATGACGGTTTCGGCCTGAAATCGATTCCAGCTTTTTTATTTCCGACTTCGAGACTTTGTTATTCCGACAATTTCGGCATCCGCGGAAGCGCAATCCATAGCCATATTTTTCGGCTGCGAAAAGAAAATCCAACTTTGAAAGCAAATATTCCGCTCAACTTATGGTTATTAAATAGATAATTGTATTTTCGCAAACTGAATTAAAAATCAAGAGTATAAAATGGCAGTTTTATCTAAAATCAGACAGCGTTCACTGCTGCTGATCGGAGTAATCGGATTTTGTTTGTTGGCCTTCCTGATCGGTGATATTTTCACGAGCGGAAACCTAAATCTTGCATCTAAGGATGTGGGTAGCGTCAACGGAAAAGACATCACTTTTGACGATTTCCGAGTGAAAGTGAGCAACGTAGAGAAAAGCGGACAAGGAATGAGCGCGACACAAGCGTCAAACCGTGTTTGGGATCAGGAAATCGCGATCACTTTGCTTACCGAAGAATTCGAAAAATTGGGAATCCGCGTAGGCGAAAAACATATTTTGGAGGCGTTCAAGAACGATCCGCAAATTGGGCAGAACCCAATGTTCAAAGGCGCTAACGGCGAATTTGACGTGGCGAAACTAAGCGAGTTCATCAAGACGAATCCAGATGCCGCACAAGCAATCAAAGACCGCGAAAAAGATGCGGTTTTGAACGCGAAATATTTGGTTTACAACACTTTGGTAAAAGGTGGATTATTCGTGACCGAAGCAGAAGGAAAATTCAAATACGAAGCCGAAACGACAAAAGCGTCTTTCGATTACGTGGGTGTTTTGTTCTCGACCGTGAAAGACAGCGATGTCAAGATTTCTGACAGCGAACTTACAGATTACATGAAAAAGCACGAAAAGCGTTACAAGAGCGACGAAAACCGCGAGCTTGAATACGTTTTGGTAGCCGACAAACCGTCTGCAGCTGACGAATCCGAAGTTAAAGGTGAAGTGGACAAGTTGCTTACTTCCACTGATTCTACCGGAAATTTCCGCACGACAAAAAACATCGGTGATTTCGTAAGCCAGAATTCCGATATTCCTTTCGATACGACTTACATCGCCAAGAAAGACTTGCCAACCGCTCACGCCGAGGCTTTGTTCAATCTTCCGGCAGGCCAGATCTACGGACCGTACATGCAAGGTGACTATTACGCAGTAACTCGCGCAATGGGACGAAAAGCCGGTGCAAACGCCAAGGCTAGCCATATCTTGATCAGCTGGGAAGGCACGCAAGTGAACAAACGCGAAAAGCGTACGAAGGAAGAGGCAAAAGCGAAAGCCGAAGCTTTGTTGGTTCAGGCAAAAGCGAATCCAAGTGGTTTTGCGATGTTGGCCATCACGAATTCTGACGATTCTTCTGCCAATCAAGGTGGAGATTTGGGCTATTTCGCTCCAGGGCAAATGGTTCCGGCGTTCAACGATTTCGTTTTCAAGAATCCAATCGGAACAATCGGTTTGGTTGAAAGCCAATTCGGATACCACGTAATCAACGTTACAGACAAACAAGACGCCGTGAAATTGGCTACTATCGCCAGAAAAATCGAGCCGTCTGATGCCACGACCGACGCCCTTTACCAAAAAGCGGTAAAAGTCGAAATGGAAGCGAACGACAAAGATTTCGCCACTGTTGCCAAAGCAGAGAAATTGGAAGTTGTTCCAAGCGTGAAAGTAAAAGCGATGGACGAATACTTTGGAAATATCGGAGCACAACGCGCAATCGTGCAATGGGCTTTCGGAGCTAAAGTAGGAGATGTGAAGCGTTTCGAAGTTGTTAATGTAGGAAACGTAATCGTGAAATTGAAGAAAATCAATCCGGAAGGTTTGTTATCTATCGATGAAGCGAGAGTTAGCGTTGAGCCACTTTTGAAGAACAAGAAGAAGGCCGAAATCATCAAGAAAAAGATGACAGGTGCGTCACTTCAGGCAATCGCGCAAGCTTCTGGAGCTACCGTTCAATCGGCTACAGATTTGACGCTTGAAAACGCAATGATACCAAATGCCGGTCCGGAACCTAAAGTCGTCGGAACTGCAATCGCGACTGCGACTGGAAAAGTTTCCAAACCGATCGAAGGAAATTCTGGTGTTTACGTAGTTGCTCCGAAAGCGGTTACAAAAGCGGCTGCAACCAAAGATCACCTCGATTTCGTCAACAAGGTGAAATCGCAAACAGGCGGATACACTTCAAGAATTATCCCGGCTTTGAAGGCAGATGCTAAAATTGAAGACAACAGATCGAAATTCAACTACTAGAAATTTCGTTCCCCAATACAAAAAATCCCGGATGGTATGTTCGGGATTTTTTTTGCCTAAAGGTTTCGTGTTTTTAGAGTATCATTTCCGAAAAAGGAATGACCGTATCGAAACCGCTACCTTTAAAATATTCCGAGGGATTTTCACGGCTCACAGCCAAAACGAAATCGCCGCCCCAAGCACCAAGACTCTTGATAACACCTTTGAAATCAGAGAATAGCGCTTCTTTTACGGTTTGCATTTCGAGTACTTCACTCATGATGCTTTCGTGTTTTTCGAGTTCATAGGCGAAACTTCTCAAGTCTTGGGCGGAAAGTAAATTTTGTGTGATTTTGGTAATTTTCGAAACGGTGCGTCCGATGTTTTCCGTGCGATTGTGATAATAGGATGCGATTGCAGCTTTACTGCTTTGCTTTTTATTCAGATACACAAAATAGAGATCGGCCGTGAAATACGGTTTGAATGAAATCGGTTCAATTACGGGTTTTGCATTTTCAAGCCGATACAAGATTGGCGTGTCGTTTTGGGCGCAAGCGATGTCGTAACCACTTCCGCCGAAGCTGTTATCGAGTAATTCGAAAGCGTCGATCCCAAGCCATTGCGCAATGTTGTTGATCAAAGTGGATGAAGTTCCCAAGCCCCAATTTTTTGGGAAAGTAAGATTCGTTTCAATCGAAAAACCTTCTGAATTGTCGATGAAACCAGGATTCTTCAAGTAAGCCTCGTGCAAGATTTCGAGCAAAGTCGTTTTTACCGAATCGTATTTCTCGACGTAATCTGGAGTACAGATTTCGGTAAAATCGTAACTGTCTTCAAACCAAACCGATCCATCTTTGTTGAAACTTTTCCAGTGGATTTTTTTGTCAGATGCAGGTTCGATGGTCAGATCCTGTCCAAATTTTGTTGGAAAAGCCAAAGCCTGAGCGCCGTCGAGCACGACGTATTCGCCCGTAAGGAGCAATTTTCCGTTGGAATAAAAGCGTTGTTTCATAAATGCTGCAAAGTCTGAAAGTTGGAATTTCTGGATCGAACGACTTTAGTTTTTCCTCAGACTTTCAATATAATTCACGGCCGCGGCGTGCGAAATCGCGTGTTTCTTGAAGTGTTTCCGCACTTGATCGCGTTCGTCTTCGGTCGCATCGAATTGGTTCAGAATATTGTTCAGATGCATTTTCATGTGGCCTTCCTGGATTCCCGTGGTCGTCAACGAACGCAATGCCGCGAAATTTTGCGCAAGTCCGGTCGCTGCGACAATCTGCATCAGTTCTGGAGCAGATGGTTTCTCCAGCATTTCCAAGGCGAATTTCACCAAAGGATGTAACGAGGTCAAACCGCCTACAGTTCCCAAAGCCAAAGGCAAATCTACCCAAAACCTGAAAATTCCGTCTTTGATTTCGGCGTGTGAAAGACTCGAATAGCGACCGTCTTTCGAAGCGTAGGCGTGAACCGCGGCTTCGATTGCGCGAAAATCGTTTCCGGTTGCAAGCACTACTGCATCGACGCCATTCATGATGCCTTTGTTGTGCGTCACGGCGCGGTAAGGTTCGACTTCGGCGATCTTGACGGCTGTGGCGAATTTTTCCGCGAAAGCGTGAGTATCGGTAATGTTTTTGTCGGCCAATTCCTCGATTTTGCACGAAACTTCCGCACGGACGATACAACTTGTCACATAATTGGACAAAATGCTCATCACGATTTTTATGTTCTTTTCTTGGGCTGAAAAACCGTCATATTCATCGGCCTCGGCTTTCAACGTCTTGGCGAATTGCTCGAGACAGGAATTGATGAAATTCGCGCCCATCGAATCTTTCGTCTCGAAAGTGGCGTGAAGCTGGAAATAACCCGGAATCTCGGCTGTTTTATCTCTTAACTCTATGTCGAGAATTCCACCACCGCGCTTTTGCATATTGGCCGTCAGCGGTTCGGTATCGTAAAAGAAATTGGGTTTGATCAATTGGAAAAAGCCCTTCAATTTCTCGTTGTCACCCGAAAATATAAAATGTACCTGCCCGATTTTCTCGGTGTTCAGCACTGTGGTTTTGAATCCGCCGCGGGTTGACCAAAATTTCGCCGATTTCGATGCCGCGGCGACGACAGAACTTTCCTCGATCACCATCGGGACCGTATATGTTTTTCCGTTTATAAGAAAATTCGGGGCGATTCCCATCGGCAAATAGAAATTCGTAACCGTGTTTTCTATAAAATCGTCGTGCAATTGTTGCAGTTTTTCGTCCGAATTCCAATAGCTTTTGAGCAATGACTTGGCCTGGTCGGCTTGCTGAAAATACGTGTTCGCTATCCAATCGATCTTGTCGTTTTTGGAAAGCTTCGAAAAGCCCGAAATCTCTTTGGTCATACTGGTAGATTGAATCACAAAGATAGCATTCTCGCGGTTTTACCACAGATAGTCGACGCAACTATTCTATTGCAAGGCAGATTTCCGACTTCGCTAAATTACATATTTTCGGAATATTTCCAAATTTAACACGGAATATTTCCAATAATTAAATTTTGTTTTTACTTTCGGAAAATGATTTCGGACGGTGAAAGTGATTTTATTAAGGGACGTGGCGCCCAGAAGAATGTCAAGAATCGGTTTTTTTCCGAGTCGCTTGAGGTTTCGGATGAATTCCTGAATTATTGCGCCGCAGAAGGTGATGACGCTGACCCGAATCGCACGCATTACTTGGAAGTTTTCCCCAAGACGATCGTCAACAAAGTAGAAAGCCCAGACGTGGGAATGGCCTGGTCGATGAACGCTTACCAAGGTTGCGAGCACGGCTGTATATATTGTTACGCGCGGAATTCCCACGAATATTGGGGCTATTCCGCCGGATTGGATTTCGAACGCAAAATTCTCGTCAAAAAAAATGCGCCTCTATTGTTGGAAGAAAAATTAAAAAGCAAAAATTGGCAAGCCTCGACTATCGTAATGTCGGGAAATACAGATTGTTACCAACCGGCCGAAAAGAAATTTCAGATCACGAGGCAATGTCTTGAAGTGTTTCACAAATTTCGGCATCCGGTGGCAATCATTACGAAGAACGCACTGATAAGCCGTGACATGGATATTGTTGCAAAACTCGCAGCCGATAATTTGATAGGAGTGAACGTGTCGATCACTTCTTTATCAGAAAAGACGCGCCAACTTGTCGAGCCGAGGACTGCAACTATCAAAAAGCGATTGGATACGGTGAAAATGCTGTCGGATGCGGGCGTTCCGGTGAACGTATTGATTGCGCCGATAATTCCCGGGATAAACAGCCACGAAGTTTTGCCATTGGCCAAAGCTGCGGCAGATGCCGGCGCGGTCTCGATAGCGCATACGATTGTAAGGTTAAATGGACAAATCGCGGAAATCTTCACCGACTGGATCCAAAAAGCAATGCCGGATCGCGCGGACAAAGTATTGAATCACATCAGGCAAGTGCACGGCGGAACGCTCAACGACAGTCGCTATGGCCAAAGAATGAGAGGTGAAGGCGAATTCGCCGACCAGATTCACGCGCAAATGCGATTGGCGCGCAAGAAGTTTTTCGAGGGAAAATCATTTCCGAAGTTGAACGGCGATCTGTACGAGCAATATCGCGATGGACAACTGAGTTTGTTCTGATTGCCGAAATGTTGCTTCAGAAGATTATACGCGCAAGATTTTAGCCATGACTTTGCCTTTGGCGAGTTCGTCTATCATTTTGTCGAGATACCGTATTTTTCGCATGATCGGATCTTCTATTTCCTCGACTCTGTGACCGCAGATTACGCCGGTTATTTTCGAGGCATTCGGATTCAAGTTGGGAGCGTCGTTGAAAAAGGATTCGAAGTTCGTCTTTTCGTCGAGCACTTGTTGCAAAGATTTTTCATCGTATCCGGTAAGCCAAAAAATGATCGTGTCGACTTCTTGTTTCATGCGCCCTTTTTTCTCGGCTTTAGCGATGTAGTGCGGATAAACGCCCGCAAAAGACATTTTGTAAACTCTCGTATTGTCCATTTTTGATCGTCAGTACTGTGGGTTTTCCAAAGATAGCGAATAAGTTACGAGCCGTTTGTGCCAAAAGTTGTAACGAAACGCGATTTTAAAGACAAACAGGCCGTTAACCCGAACCTCGATTTAACAGCGAAAAAAAGCTTTATTTGCATTTTTTTCACTAAAATTGACGGTTTTTATATTCCACATAAAAATGACGAGAATTTTTAAGGTAACCACACTTTTCCTGTTGGTCGGCGCATCGGTTTTTGCCCAAAAAAAGGTGACTGTCGATGAGATCTACACCGGCGCTTTCCGAACAAAAGGCATGGACGAATTGAGTTCCATGAAAAAAACGAACCAATACACGGTTCTGAACTTGGACAGAAACTCGCGCCGTTCACAAATCGATCTTTACGATTTCGCGACCCTCAAAAAAGTTGCGACAGTATTGGATACCAAAGATCACAAGGAATTGCAGTCGATCGACAGTTATTCGTTCGACGCATCCGAAAAGAAAATCCTTATAGCGACAAATTCGAACCCAATTTATCGCCATTCTTTTACCGCCGATTTTTACCTGTTCGACATCGCGTCCAAACAACTTTCAAAGGTATTGGAAGCCGCTCAGGAACCGACGTTTTCACCAGACGGAACCAAAATTGCGTACGGAAAGGAAAACAACCTGTTCATTTACGACATCGCCTCGAAGACCAGCAAACAAATTACGTCTGACGGAAAGAAAAATGCGGTCATTAATGGAATCACAGATTGGGTTTACGAAGAAGAATTCGCATTCGTGCGCGCTTTCGACTGGAGTGCAGATTCAAAAAAGGTAGCTTTCATCCGCTTTGACGAAACTGACGTTCCGGAGTTCACGATGACGGTTTTTCACAAAGAGCTTTATCCGAAGGAAGAAAAATTCAAGTATCCGAAAGCGGGCGAGAAGAACGCGATCGTAAGTTTACATCTATACGACGTGGCATCGGCTGCGACCAAAAACGTAAATCTTGGCAATTACAGCGACTTTTACATCGCGCGTCTGAAATGGACAAATGACGCCAATATCTTGAGCGCACAAGTCTTGAACCGCCACCAGAGCAATCTCGACTTAATTTTCGTCGACGGCAATTCGGGTGCGGCAAAAGTCGTGCTCAACGAAAAAGACAAAGCTTATGTCGATGTCACCGACAACTTGACTTTCCTGAAAGACAATAGTTTTATCTGGACGTCCGAAAATGACGGTTTCAACCACATTTACGTTTACGACAAGTCAGGTAAACTCAAAAATCAGGTCACGAAAGGCAAGTGGGAAGTCACCGCTTACTACGGATTCGATGAAAAGAACAAAACGATTTTTTACCAATCTGTCGAGAACGGATCGATCAATCGCGACGTTTACAGCATCGGCCTTGATGGAAAAAACAAAAAACGTCTTTCGAGCCAAACCGGAACGAACAACGCGACGACTTTTAGTCCAAACTTCGACTTCTACATCAACAGCTTTTCGAGTGCCACCGAGCCGACAGTTTTCACTTTGCGCGAGTCAAAATCTGGAAAAGAAGTCCAGAAAATCGCGGACAATGTCGCCTTGACCGATAAACTCAAGGCTTACGAATTGCCAACAAAGGAATTTTTCGTGTTGAAAACCGGGAAAGGCCAAGAATTGAACGCTTGGATGATCAAGCCGAAAAACTTCGATGCGAGCAAAAAATATCCGGTTTTCATGTACCAATATTCGGGTCCGGGTTCTCAGGAAGTCGGAAACCATTGGTTGAGCGCCAACGATTATTGGTTCATGATGTTGAGCCAGCAAGGTTACATCACGGTTTGTGTCGACGGACGCGGAACCGGTTTCAAAGGCGCGGCTTTCAAGAAAGTCACCCAAAACAATCTCGGCAAATTCGAGGTGGAAGACCAGATCGATGCGGCGAAAGTCATCGGGAGTTATCCTTATGTCGACAAAACGAGAATTGGGATTTTTGGATGGTCTTACGGCGGATTCATGTCTTCGAACTGCATTCTCAAAGGAGCCGATACATTCAAGATGGCCATTGCGGTCGCTCCGGTCACGAACTGGCGTTTTTACGATTCCGTTTACACCGAGCGCTATTTGACGACGCCACAGGAAAATGCATCGGGTTACGATGAAAATTCCCCGATCAACTTCGTGTCCAACCTCAAAGGAAAGTTCCTTTTGATACACGGAACGGCCGATGATAACGTTCACGTCCAAAACTCCATGCAAATGATAGAAGCCTTGGTGCAAGCCAACAAGCAATTCGACATGGCGATCTACCCGGACAAAAACCACGGCATTTACGGAGGCAAAACGCGCATCCAACTGTTCAATAAAATGACGGATTACATCCTTCAAAATCTATAATTAACCAAAATTCCCGGCGGCTCACGCATCCGGACTAAAACCAAATACACATGGCAGAAGAAATTCAGGCAAAAACAGGACATCCAAAAGGACTTTGGGTGCTTTTCGGCACCGAGATGTGGGAGCGTTTCAACTTTTATGGGATGCGCACCTTGCTCACGCTTTTCATCGTCAACGCGCTATTGATGAGCAAAGAGGAATCATCGCTTATCTACGGCGGATTCCTTGGACTTTGTTACCTGACTCCGATGCTCGGTGGTTTCATCGCCGACAGATATCTCGGAAACCGCTATTGCATCATTTTGGGAGGAAGTCTGATGGCCATCGGTCAGCTGTTGCTTTTCTTCAGTGCCAGCGTGTTTTCGACCAACATCGAACTTGCAAAAACGCTTTTGTACGTGGCGCTTGGCGTGATCATTTTCGGAAACGGATTCTTCAAGCCGAACATTTCTTCGATGGTAGGAAGTCTATATCCGAAGCAAGAGAAGAACAAACTCGACACGGCTTTCACGATTTTCTACATGGGAATTAACATCGGAGCGTTCCTTGGACAGTTTATTTGCCCGTTTTTGGGTGACGTTACCGATGCCGATGGAAACCGCGACATTTTCGCCTTCAAGTGGGGATTCATGGCCGCGTCTGCCGCGATGGTCGTAGGAACATTGACATTTTGGTTTCTTAAAGACAAATATGTTGTGAATCCGGAAGGCCGTCCGATTGGAGGTTTGCCGTCAAAAAACTCACACGACGATTATGAAGAAGGAGAAGCGACTTCGGCACAGTTTACCGGAAAATCACTTGGACTTGCTGTTGTAGCGTTTATTCTATTGGCTCTTGCATTTCATTTCTTCGTCGGACAAAACGTTATTTATTCGATTATTTACGGAAGTGGTTTGACACTCGCCGGATTGATCTTATCAGACAAATCCCTAACCAAAATCGAAACCGACCGAATCCTAGTAATCTACATCGTTTCGTTTTTCGTAATCTTTTTTTGGGCAGCTTTTGAACAAGCGGGTTCATCGCTTACGTTCATCGCCGACAACCAAACCGACAGAAACTTCCTGGGTTGGGATATGCCGCCTTCGATGGTGCAAATCTTCAACGGAATTTTCGTCGTGATGTTCGCGGTGCCGTTCTCGGCACTTTGGGACAGACTTCGTGCAAGCGGCAAAGAACCGATTTCCCCATTTAAACAAGCTATCGGGCTTTTGCTTATCGCGGTGAGTTATTTCATCATCGCCCACAACGTGAAAGATTTGGGTAACTCTGGTCTTTTGGCGATCAAGTGGTTGATCCTTTTGTATTTGATCCAGACATTCGGCGAATTGTGTCTTTCTCCTATCGGACTTTCGCTTGTCGGAAAATTGGCTCCGAGACGTTTTGCATCGTTGTTATTTGGAGTTTTCTTCCTTTCGAACGCCTCCGGATATGCATTGGCGGGAACTTTGGGTTCGATTTTGCCTCCAACGAGCGAGCAGTTCGTAGCGGCTGAGAAACAAAAAATCGACCTTCAGGGAATTCTCGACGGAAAAGTTGATGCCTCCGGAAACGACCTTTACGTTTTGGCAATCAACAAAGCGGCCAAAATCGACGAGGAATCGGCAAAAGAGAACAAGCTTGACATCTCCAAAAGAATCGAGAAAGCTGGACAATTGAAGAGTGAAAGAGAAGCGGCGAGAAAGAAAAAAGTCGAATTCGTGAACAAATACACGGCCAAGGATACGACTTTCACGGCAGCCGAATTCCAGCTGATCAAAGACAAAAAAATCATCAAGGCAGAATATCCGTCGTTCGCAGGTTTCACTTTGCACAACCTTTACGAATTCTTCATGGTATTCGTGGTGCTTTGCGGTGTGGCGTCAGTATTGTTGTTCGCCTTGACGCCTAAGCTCAAGAAAATGATGCACGGCGTAAACTAAAATCTATGTGGAATAAACACCCAAAAGCGCTCCCATATCTGTTCCTTTCGGAAATGTGGGAGCGTTTCGGTTATTATCTGATGATCGGAATCTTCACGCTTTATCTCAAAGACGTGGAGAAAGGTTTCGCGATGACCGAAAAAGAAGCGTCCGATTTGTACGGAACATTTATCGCATTGGTTTTCCTGACGCCGTTCATCGGTGGTTTGATCGCCGACAGATATCTGGGTTACAGAAGATCGATCATTTTAGGCGGAATCCTCATGGGAATCGGCTATTTCCTCATGGGCGTGCACTCGCTTCCGGTGTTGTACGCGGCCATGACGTTGGTCATTCTGGGGAACGGATTCTTCAAACCGAACATCTCGACCTTGCTCGGAAATTTCTACAACG
This sequence comes from Flavobacterium sp., assembly GCF_004295795.1. GTDB lineage: Bacteria > Bacteroidota > Bacteroidia > Flavobacteriales > Flavobacteriaceae > Flavobacterium. The sequence goes on from NZ_SEBR01000009.1 coordinate 124,512, forward strand.
AGGAAAAGTTCAAGACCAAAAAAGACGAAGGCTACAACATTTTCTACATGGGAATCAACGTCGGAGCGTTCATTTGCAACTTCTTCGGAGCCGCCTTATACAACCTTTTCGGCTGGCAACAAGCCTTTATGGCGGCCGGCGTCGGAATGTTCATCGGCGTAATCACGTTCATGATCGGAATCAAGCACTACGGCACGCACGACCAAAAGAAAGGCGTTCAGGAAGGCGACATGCCGTTCTCGAAAATCGTGATGTTCATCCTTTTGCCGTCGGTGATTTTTGGAGTGATCGGATGGCTTATCAAAGGAACCGCCTCAGACGCAAATCCCAACAGCTACATTTTCGGATCAGACAGCACCGATGCGTTCATCTTCGCCTGCATTCCGGTAATCCTGTTTTATTCGTCCCTTTATTTTAAGGCCAAAGCCGATGAAAAACGCCCAATCGGCGCGCTGCTGACAATCTTTTCGGTCGTGATTTTGTTTTGGGCAGTGTTCAAACTCAACGGATCGGCACTCAATACTTGGGGCGATCGCTACACCGATAGGGAAATTTCTGGAATGACCGAAGGCGTGTTTTCGACCTTGAAACTATCCGACAAAGTCGCCTATAAAAAAGACTCGGTAGGCGTTTACGACGAACAGTTCCGTTTGCAGAAAGTCGACGGAAAAGTCGTCAAGGAAGTCAATTATCCGGTCTATTTCAAAAACGTTTCCCGCGAAAAATTGCCCAAGGAAAATGCCGAAGTCTCGCTTTGGGCGTCAAACCTGAGCCAATCGATCAACCCGTTTTGGGTGATTGTGCTCACGCCTTTGGTCATCGCATTTTTCTCATTTCTTCGGATGCGAAAAAAAGAACCGACCACACCAACAAAAATCGCGTTCGGACTTTTGATTTCGGCCTTGTCCGTTCTCGTAATGGTCGCCGCGGTAAAAGCCGGAAGCAACGGAACGGAAAAAGTGTCGGTTTGGTGGCTAGTCGCAAACTATGGCGTAATCACGATCGGGGAACTTTTCCTGAGTCCGATGGGTTTGTCGGTTGTATCCAAACTCAGTCCGGCCAAAATCACGTCGCTTATGATGGGCGGTTGGTTTCTCGCGACATCAATCGGCAACAAACTCAGCGGCGTTCTGGCTTCGATGTGGGATTCGTACGAGGACAAAACGAACTTTTTCTGGCTCAACTTCGCGCTTTTACTTGGCGCGACGGCACTAATGTTCGTCGTTTTAAAGCAATTGAATAAGGTAATGGCCGAAAGCGGCATCAAATAATGGAGCAAGTTCCGGTTGCAGATTTAAGTCAGATTCAGGATTTCAAAGGTAAATATCCGCGTCAGTTGTGGTATTTGTTTTTCAGCGAAATGTGGGAACGCTTCTCGTTTTACGGAATGCGCGGCATGCTATACTATTTTATGGTGCACCAACTTTTGATGAACAAAGAGGAAGCGAACCTGCAATATGGCGCGACGCAAGCCTGGGTTTACGCCTTTACATTTATCGGAGGTTTGTTCGCCGACAAGATTTTCGGTTTCCGAAAGTCGCTGTTTTGGGGCGGACTTTTGATGATTGCCGGAAGTATAGTCCTCGCGATCGATCCGAAAAACTACTTCTTTATAGGAGTAAGTTTTACGATTGTCGGCACCGGATTCTTCAAGCCGAATATTTCATCTATGGTCGGAAAGCTCTATCGCGACGACGACGACCGGCGTGATGCGGGCTTTTCGCTGTTTTACGCCGGAGTGAATCTGGGCGCGATCCTGGGCGGCTATTTTTGTATCGCGATAGGAAAACGCGAGATTTTCGCCAAACTGATTCCGTCAGGTTCCGAATGGAATGTGGCTTTCGGGTTGGCTTCAATCGTAATGGTAATCAGTTTGCTAACATTTATCCAAACCCAGAAAAGTCTTGGGTCGATTGGGCTTTCTCCTTTGGCCGCGGTCGAGCCGACCAAGAAAAAGTTGCTCGAATGGTCAACTTACATCGGATCTATTTTGATTGTTCCGATAATCATGGTCATGGTCTCAAACACCGAGTACACAGATTATTTCATGTACACGATCGGGCCGGCTTCGATCCTGTACCTCATTTACGAGATGCGAAACTTCGACGCGACCCAAAACAAAAAACTCGTCGCGGCGTTGATTTTCATGCTTTTCTCAATCGTCTTTTGGGCATTTTTTGAACAAAGCGGCGGATCGTTGAGCGACTTTGCGGCCGAGAATCTCGAAAATACCGTTTTGGGAATCCGACTTGATCCAAACGGCGTGAACAATTCGGCAAATTCAGTATTTGTGGTTGCGTTCGCGGCCTTGTTCGGAATCATCTGGCTTTTTCTGAGCAAGCGCAAACTGGAACCCAATACGATTATAAAATTCGGATTGTCGTTCCTGTTTCTCGCCGGCGGATTCTATCTTTTCTATTACACGAAGTTGTTTGCATATGCCGACGGAAAAACCTCTTTGGATGTTTTCACTTTGGGCTGGCTCGTGATCACTTTCGGTGAATTGTGTCTTTCTCCTATCGGAATGTCGGCCATGACAAAACTTTCGCCTCAAAAGACGCAAGCCGTCATCATGGGAATGTGGTTTTTGGCAAGCGCCTACGGACAATATTTCGCCGGACTTTTGGGAGCTGACATCGCCAAAGCCTCGTCAAACATGTCCAATCTTCAAAAACTGGACGTTTATGCCGACGGTTACGAGCAGTTGGCAATCTACGCTTTGATTGCTGGAATCGTCATGATTGCAACCGCTCCGCTTATCAAAAAATTAATGCAAGGAGTCAAATAAAATCTTACCTTTCGGCACCGTTTTTGAAAAAGCGGGCTCAAATTTTTACACTATGAAAAAACTGTTTATAGCCATGTTCCTGATTGTCGGCTCTTTTGCCGTCGAAGCTCAGGAATTGCAATGGGAAACCGATATCACCAAAGCGGTCAAGATGTCGGAAAAATCAAAAAAACCGATCTTGATGTTCTTCACCGGAAGCGACTGGTGCGGCTGGTGCATCCGACTTCAGAAAGAAGTCCTGAAAACACCGGAATTCGCGGCTTGGGCAAAAGACAACGTGATTCTTGTGGAACTCGACTTCCCGCGTCGCACGCCACAATCTGACGAGATCAAAAAACAGAACTTCGAGTTGCAACAATTCTTCGGTGTCCGCGGTTATCCGACAGTTTGGTTTGCGACAGCGACCAAGGACAAAGCCGGGAAAATCGCTTTCACCCAACTCGGAAGTACGGGTTACGTCGCTGGCGGACCAACGGCTTGGCTTGACGGCGCGAACAAGATTCTCAAGAAGTCTTAAGGACCGTTTTTCAATACAAAGAATCCCTTTTCGGCAGTTGCGTGGAAAGGGATTTTTCTTTTGCGGCAAGTCGCTGCCCAATTCTTCACCGCGTATTTATAGTTCGATCCGTCGGCTATCACGACTTTCGGACTGAGTTCCAACAGCTTTCTTTCTAGGTTGATTTTGGGCGAGCCAACGAGCAGCAAAACATCAGATTGCACATTCGCCGAAAATCCGGAACTGTCGATAACCTGAATTTTCACCTTGTCGAAAGTATGCAGATTTCGCCAACTCGAAAATCGCAAATCGCCTCTGTTGTCGATGGCGTATGGATTTGCAGACAATTGGATCGATTTCGATTTGGCATCGGTAGAAAAAATCTCGACTTCACGCCCGAACCGGTTGGCGATAATCGTGTTTCTGTTCGCCTGAAAAACCAGCCATTCTTTAGCCTTTTGGTTTTTCATTTGTCCGAAAAGGAAATACAGCTGCAATGCCAGGACGCAACTTCCTATGACGGCTAATTTCCCAAACTTGATCTTTTTATCAGTCAGGCCAATCGCAACGACCAATATATAGGATAAAACCAACATTGTAAAAGTAAACCACAAGTTCCGCAGCACGAAAATTTCCTGGTCGGCGACTTTTGCGATCGCGAAATCCATCCAGTAAATGCTCTCGGAAGTTACCCACGAGAGAAAATACGGAACGCTTCCAAAGCACGCCCAAATGCTCGTCAGCATTCCCAGGATCATCACGATTCCCAAAACGGGCAAGGCGATCAAATTCGTAATGAAAAACAAGGCCGGAAATTGGTGAAAATAGTAAAGTGTCAAAGGCAAAGTCCCGATTTGCGCGGCGAACGAAACCGTGAGAATGTTCCAGAAATAGCGCGCGATCCTGTTGTCGAAATGGGCGATTTTGTCAAAAAGTGGTTTGAGCCAGACGATGAAAAACAGCGCGGCATAACTCAGTTGGAATCCGACGTCAAACAAAAATGTCGGCCGGAAAACTAGAATCAGCAAGGCCGAAACCGCAAGCGTATTGTAAATGTTCGAATTCCGGCCCAAGTGCATTCCTATGGCGACCAAAGAAAACATCGTCACAGAACGTACGACCGAAGGCGACAATCCGGCCAAGAGCGCAAATCCCCAAAGCGCGATCACGACGAGGACGAGTTTTGTGAAATTCCAGCGTTTTGAGTTTGGAAGAAATCCGAACAAAAACTCGAGAAACAGCATCAAAAATCCAACGTGCAAACCGGAAACAGACAAGATGTGAACCGCGCCCGAAAATTGGTAATCCTCAACAATTTTCTGGTCGATATCTTGCTGTTGTCCCAAAACCAAAGCCGCGAAAACCGCAAGTTCTTTCTTGCCGAATCCGTTGCTGGCGTTGGCGATTATGCGTTTCCGAATCTTGTCCGAAAAATGCCAGATGTTCTTCTCCAATCCCGATTCGCGAAAGTCCGAAGCGTAAATTTGGGCGTAAATTCCCTTGTTCCTGAGATAGGCGGAATAATCGAATTGTCCGGGATTCATGACGGGTTTGAGCGGATAGGCAATCGCATAAAGTTCCAAAAGCTGTCCGATTGGAATTTCGGCTTCGTGTTTGCGCGAATCGACATACAACAGGATTTTTCCCGTAACGGAATTCGCATCCGCTTGACGGACACTACAAACGTACTTTTGAAACTTTGCGCCTTTCTTGAGCTTTTCACGAACTTCCAACTGAAGGCCCGAAGCTTTTTCGCCCAATAAGATGTGATGTGTAAAGTGGGAATCTCGATTTGTTTCGTCTTGGCTGACCAAACAAAATGCCCCGAGGTTTATGAAAAGGAAAAGTGAAACCAGAGACCGCATCGTCTTGAAGTCAAACTTCCAAAGCGTCAACCAAACAAACGTCAAAATCGCGAGTGTCCAAACCAAAAGAGAAAGCTTCAACTCGAGAAAACGCTGGCTCGCGATGCCGATGGCAAAACAAATGACGAGTCGAAAAACGGGAAATCGGAACAATTGCATGGCGTATAGAAAAAAGAAAGGCAATACGTGTGTTCGAATCCTTGACTAAAATTTCCCGAATCCGTATTGCCTTCCAAGGTGGGCTGTGAATTGTAAAAGTAGCGGGCTCGGTTGGGAGTCGATTACAGAAAATCTGTAAAAAATGTTAAATTTTGCAAACGAAAAAAGCCAGGCTTTCGACCTGGCTTCGTATTATTGCGTGAAATGGATTACATCTGCACTCTATTGCATTGCACCAAATTGCGCTCGTAATATGGTTCTTTGGTAGAAGAAACAATCACGCCTTTTTGGGTTGACGAATGCACGAACTTAATTTCTTCATCTGTCGCTTCAACGACCATTCCGACGTGGTTGATCGATTTTTTGCCGTTGGTATGGAAGAAGACCAAATCACCCTTTTTCACATCCTTGCGATCGACTTTTTCGCCAACTTTCGCCATTTCGTGCGAACTTCTAGGCAAAGACATATCGAAAAGTCTGTAAACGGCAGTTACCATTCCGGAACAATCCATTCCTTTGGTGGTCGTTCCTCCGCCGAGATAACGTGTTCCGATGAAGGTCAACGCGTTGTTGATCATTTGTACGGCGACATAATTTTCCTCGGGCGCAGATTCGATATCGGCATCGTCTTTCTCGTTGATCAACGCCTTCTTGCTCTTGGGTTTCGCAGCGACGGCTTTCGCGGCCACAGGTTTTGGAGCAGGCGTCGTCTGGGCAACTGTCGCAGTCGGCTTCGGACTTTGCGGAATCACCGTGGAGACAACGGTTTTCGACGATTGACTTGTAGATTTTGTGGAAGATTTATCGGCTTCTTTTCCGGTAAACGAACTTACCGCCGATTTTACGTCCGAAGACACATTCTCATCGGCTGGTTTTCTGTAAACACCCTTTTTTTGGGCTTCTTTCTTCGACGTAATTGGCTGTTGTGCGTGGCTTTGAGTCGCTACGAGTAGGAAAACAGGAACGAAGAAGAACAATGCTTTTTTTACAAACATATTTTATTTTTTATTTTTCAGATGGCGGGCAACCACCCTTAGATTTATTAATAAAATTCTGTAGTAGAATTTTCTATGGATCAAACAACTAACGGGATTTTGTGAACTCGTATTGTTTGAACAAGGGCGAATTTAGCAATAAAATCGAGAAATTGTGTAAAATCGCAATATTAAATTGTTTACAATTCTGAAATTTGGCTTGAAAAAAGTCTGCAATATGTTGATTTACAGAAGATAATTCCACTGTTGGCAAGGGTTAACGAGCCTTGAGGTTATCAACAATTAATTTCGCGGTTTTTGCGCTCGCTCCGTCGCCTCCAAGCTTGTTTTCAAGTTCTTCGTAGTCGGAAAGGATTTTTTTGCGTGTATCCGAATCGAGCAATTTCCGAAGTTCCGAAACAAGATTTTTGGTATTCAGTTCGCCTTGGATCAATTCCTTGACAACTTCGCGATCCATAATAAGATTCACGAGAGAAATGAATTTCAGCGTGATCACGCGTTTTGCGATCTGGTACGAAATCCAGTTGCCGCGGTAACAAACCACTTCGGGCACTTTGAACAAAGCGGTTTCCAAAGTTGCAGTTCCCGATGTCACCAAAGCCGCAGACGAGATCGACAACAAGTCATAAGTCCGGTTTTGGACGAAATGCACGTTCCTGGTTTTCGTGAACTGTCGGTAAAAATCAGGTTCCTGTCCCGGCGCGCCTGCGATCACGAATTGATGATCGGGAAATTTCGGCACGACCGACAACATCACTTCCAGCATTTTCGAGATTTCCTGTTTCCGACTTCCCGGAAGCAGCGCAACCACGGGTTTTTCATCCATTTCAAATTCCTTTCGGAACGAACTTTCTTCCACTTTCGAACGTCCATGGATCGCGTCAATCAAAGGATGCCCAACAAATTCCACAGGAAATCCGTGCTTCTTTTCGTAAAAATCCTTCTCGAAAGGAAGAATCACATACATTTCGTCGACATCGCTTTTTATGGCCTTGATGCGACTTTCCTTCCAAGCCCAAATTTGAGGCGAAATGTAGTAGAAGGTCTTGTAGCCAAGCGGTTTCGCCCATTTTGCGATCCGCATGTTGAAGCCCGGATAGTCGATGAAGATCAACGCATCGGGTTTGAAATTCTCAATGTCGTTTTTGCAGAAATCGATGTTCCCGAGAATGGTTTTGAGGTTCATCACAACTTCGGCAAAACCCATGAAAGCCAGCTCGCGATAGTGTTTCACCAAAGTTCCGCCAACGGCTTGCATCAAATCGCCGCCCCAAAATCGAATGTCGGCACTTGGATCCTCGGCCAACAGATTTTTCATCAGGTTCGATCCGTGCAGATCGCCCGAAGCTTCGCCCGCAATGATGTAATACTTCATATATAATAAAGGATTATCGTGAAAAATGTGATCACGAACATCGACAAAAGTACACCTTTTGCCATAACGTCTTTTTTGAATTTGAGCAACAGAAAGAAAATCCCGAGGTTCACGATCGCGCCAATCGACAAAACTTTCGGGAGTTGCCCTGATTGTTTGATGATGAAAATGCCGTCGGTCAAGGTGTAAGGCGTGAAAAGCGTCACGAACAGGAAACTTCCGGCGAGCATTCCCGTAATTCCGATAAGAAAGCCCAAAACGACATCGGTTCTATCCATCGAGTTTCCAGGTGTTGAGTTGTTGCATGGCGTGGTGCGCGGTCAGATCGAATTGCACCGGAACGACCGAAACGTATCCGTTCGAAAGCGCCCATTCATCTGTATCTTGTCCGTTGTCGAGGTTCACGAATTTTCCCGTAAGCCAGTAATAGTCGCGTCCGTGAGGCGATTTGCGCTTGTCGAATTCCTCGACCCACATCGCTTTTGCCTGACGACAGACTTTGACGCCTTTGAACGATTTTTCCCTCGGGAAATTCACGTTCAGGATTACGCCTTCGGGCAAACCGTTTTCCAAAACCTGTTTGGCGATGCGCTTCACGTGAGGTTTCACGACCTCGAAATCGGCGTTCCAGTCAAAGTCCGACAACGAAAATCCGATCGATGGAATGCCTTCGATTCCGGCCTCGACCGCCGCACTCATCGTTCCCGAATAAATCACATTGATCGACGAATTCGAGCCGTGGTTGATGCCCGAAACACACAAATCCGGTTTGCCTTTGATGATTTCGTTTACCGCGAATTTCACGCAGTCGACAGGCGTTCCGGAGCAACTGTATTCGTCGAAAGCCGCGTCAGGCTTGGAAATCTTGTTCAGATACAAAGTGTTGTTGATCGTGATCGCGTGTCCGGTTCCAGACTGCGGACTGTCGGGCGCAACCACGATAATGTCGCCAATTTCCAGCATCACGTCGATAAGCGCGCGAATTCCAGGAGCCGTTATTCCGTCGTCGTTCGTAATTAAAATCAGAGGTCTTTTTTTCATTTTTCTAGTTGTCGTCCAAAGCAAATTGGAATTTGGAATTTGTTTTTTTATCAGCAGCATTTTCCGGCTTCCACGATTAGCTTCCTTGCCAAAAGCAGCTTTTGTAAAGCCTTGAACGAGCTTCCTTTAGTCGCTGTTCAAGACTGACAAAATCTAGCGTTTGTCTGCAAAAGGCTAATTCGTTTAATCCAGGCTAAGGCATCGGTAACAAAATCGAAAACCTTGCTACTAATCGGCGAAAGCGAAGGTAAAAATACGCTTTCAGGCTGACGAATCAAATTGGCCACGTTTAACAAAAAATTATGCGGAACCCACTATTTACGGCATAATTTTTCCATAACTTGGCCGTTTTAAGAACCCAAATGAATGCTATTGTGCGATTTATGAAAAGGAATTATAAAGTAATGCTAGTGGTCGCGGTACTCGCGGCGGCATTGTGGAGTTTTATGCCAAAAAAGGCAGATTCGGGCGATCCGGAGAAAGACAAAGCGCTTCTCGAATTGCTGCAATTCGTCATTGAACGCGGTCATTATGATCCGGCGAATCTTGACGACAATTTCTCCAAGGGAATCTATAAGGATTACATCACGGCACTCGATCCGTCGAAGCGCTTTTTCCTGCAATCCGATATCGACGAATTCTCGAAATACGAAACCCAGCTGGACGACCAGATCAAGAACAAAGACCTGGCGTTCTTCAACTTGACCTATGAGCGTTTGTTGCAACGTATCAAGGAAAGCAAGTCTTACTACAAAGATATTCTTGACAAACCGTTCGACTACACGGCAGAAGAATCGTTCAACACAGACAACGAGAAATTGCCATACGCCAAAACCACAGCCGAACTCAAGGAAAAATGGAGAAAGCAAGTGAAATTGTCGACGCTTTCGTCTTTGGCAGACAAACTCGATTTGCAGGAAGGCAAAACCACGTCCCAAAAACCATCTGCAACTTTGGACGAAGACAGTCAGGAAGCGGCCCAAAAAGTACTCGAGCAAAAGAAAAAAGAAGAAGTCAAGATCGAGAAGAAGTCTTACGCGACACTTGAGAAAGAAACGCGTGAAACGGCTTTGAAATCGTTGAACGAATACTTCAGTTTCATCGATGATCTGAACCGCGAAGATTGGTTTTCGGTTTACATCAACTCGATCGCTTCGAGATTCGATCCCCACACTTCGTATTTTGCTCCAGAAGAAAAAGAGCGTTTCGACGTAAGCATGTCAGGAAAACTCGAAGGAATCGGGGCGCGTCTGCAAAAGAAAAACGACTACACGGAAATTTCCGAATTGATTTCGGGCGGACCGGCTTGGAGAGACAAACAACTTGAACCGGGCGACGTGATCCTGAAAGTTGCACAAGGCAACAAAGAAGCTGTCGATGTCGTAGGAATGCGTTTGGACGACGTAGTCAAGAAAATCAAAGGTCCGAAAGGAACAGAGGTGCGTCTGTCGGTCAAAAAATCTGACGGAACGATGAAGGTGATCTCGTTGATCCGCGACGAAGTGGAAATCGAGGAAACATACGCCAAATCGACAATTATCGAGAAAAACGGTTTGAAATACGGAATGATTTACCTGCCGAAATTTTACATCGACTTCGACAACGCCAATGCCCGTGACGCCGGAAAAGACATCGCTTTGGAAGTAGAGCGTCTGAAAAAGGAAAACGTAGCCGGGATCATTCTTGACGTTCGCGACAACGGAGGCGGTTCACTAAAAACCGTGGTCGATATTGCCGGTTTGTTCATCGAGCAAGGTCCGATCGTGCAGGTGAAATCTTCCGGTAAAAAGAAAGAAGTCCTGTATGACAAAGATCCGAAAGTCGAATATGACGGACCGCTTGTTATCATGGTCAACAGTTTTTCTGCATCGGCTTCCGAAATTTTGGCCGCCGCGATCCAGGATTACAAACGCGGCGTGATCATCGGAAGCAAACAGACTTACGGAAAAGGAACAGTCCAAAATATATTCGACCTGAACCAATTCGTGAGAAACAGCGAATTCGGAGATTTGGGCGCGCTAAAAACGACAACCCAAAAGTTCTACAGAATCAACGGCGGTTCGACCCAACTTGAAGGTGTTGCGTCAGACGTCGCCATGCCAGACCGTTATTCTTACGTGAAAATGGGCGAGCGCGATATCGACAACGCCATGCCTTGGGACAAAATCGATCCGGCCGATTATAAGACCTGGAACAAGCAAACGAATTACGCCCAGGCGATCGAAAGCAGCAAAAAACGTATTGCGGCAAACGAGCAATTCAAGCTTATTGACGAAAACGCGAAATGGATCAACGACAGAAGCGAGGAAACGGTTTACAGCCTCAAACTCGATAAATTCCGCTCTGAGCAATCGGCTTTGGAAGAAAAGTCGAAGAAATACAAAGCGCTTTCTACCTATCACAACAACTTGAATTTTACGTCGCTTCCGTACGAAAAGGCACAGATCGATAAAGACGAATTGTTGCTCGAAAAACGCAAAAGATGGCACGAACAACTCGGCAAGGACATTTATGTGGACGAAGCCGTGAAAGTGCTCGACGATTTGCAGCCGAAATCAAAGGGCGCGGTCGCCGTCAAAAAAGACAAATCAATCAAATCCTGATAGATTTTAGGAATTTCCCAAATAAAGGCCTCGATTTTTTCGGGGCTTTCTTTTTTTTAACAAGCGAAAACGGTTTCGACGAATTACCATTTTTTTAAGGCCTAAATTGCCTTCCGCTGTTCCAAAAAAAATAAATTTGCGACCATGAATACAACGAGACACAATCACATCGCCATCACTCAAGAGCGACGAAGACCGGGAACTGCCAACAGGTAAGTTCCAACCATTCGATTTTGTGTAACCTTATTGTATTTGAACGTGACCACTTCCATTTCTTTTTTTGCTACCGATAGCCGTTGGGCTTCGTTGTGCATCGCCCGATTTTTCTCGACGCGACGACCGTAAGGTCGCTATCTCTCCTGGAGCCGATCCGTTCGGTTCACGTCTCGACATTCTAGAAAAATCACACAACAAAAACTACGACAATGGGTATTTCCATCCTGATTGCCCGTGATGCGCATTTTGGTTTTGCCGACGAAATCTGTGAAACCATGTATCAATCGGCATTGCAGCGCGGTACCGGAATCGCCAAACGCACACCCGAATACATTCGCAACAAAATGGCCAACGCCGATGCGGTAATCGCGCTTGACGGCGACCGTTTCGCCGGATTCTGTTATATCGAAAGCTGGCAACACGGCAAATTCGTTGCCAATTCGGGATTGATCGTGCATCCGGACTTTCGCCACTTGGGACTCGCCAAGCAAATCAAATCCCGTGTTTTCGAATATTCCCAGGAGAAATATCCTGGCGCAAAAATATTTGGGATAACAACAGGTTTGGCAGTGATGAAGATCAATTCCGAACTTGGTTACAAACCGGTTCCGTTCTCAGAACTGACCGACGATCCAAGTTTCTGGAAAGGCTGTTCGGGTTGCACCAATTTCGACATCCTGCAACGCAAGGACTACAAAATGTGCCTTTGCACGGGAATGTTGTACGATCCCGCAACCGACAAAAACAAAGAAAAATACACGTTCAATCAAAAGGTGCTTTCGCGTTTGAAAAGCATCAAGCAGGCGCTTTTCCTCAAAAAAGAGAAACCAAAGGAACAACCTAAAAAAGCAATGACATGACAACGATAAAAAAAGTCGTTCTCGCTTACAGCGGCGGGCTCGACACCTCATTTTGCCTCAAATATCTCCAGCGACAAGGCTACGAAGTCCACACGATTCTGATAAACACGGGCGGATTTTCACCTGACGAACTTTCGTCCATAGAAAAGCGCGCCTACGAACTCGGCTCAAAAGCGCACGTGAATGCTGACATCGTCGACAAATACTACGAAAAAGCCATCAAATTTCTCGTATTCGGAAACGTCTTGAAAAACAACACTTATCCTCTTTCCGTTTCGGCCGAAAGAGTTTTCCAGGCTATGGAAGCGATCCATTACGCCAAGACGATCGGCGCTTTTGCAATCGCTCACGGCAGCACTGGCGCGGGAAATGACCAAATTCGTTTCGATCTGATTTTCCGAACCATCGCTCCCGAAATCGAAATCATCACGCCAATCCGCGATTTGAAATTGAGCCGGCAAGCGGAAGTGGAATGGCTACAAAACGAAGGCGTCGACTATTCTTGGGAAAAGGCGCAGTACTCGATCAACAAAGGCATTTGGGGAACGTCCGTTGGCGGAAAAGAAACGTTGACCTCAAATTTGCCGTTGCCCGAATCGGCATTTCCATCGCAAATCACGAATTCAGGACCTACCAAAGTTTCGCTGCATTTTGAAAAAGGAGAACTCGTAGGAATTGACGACCAATTCTCAAAGCCCACCGACAACATCTCGAAACTCGAAGAACTTGCATCGGCTTACGGAATCGGGCGCGACATCCACGTCGGTGACACGATAATCGGCATCAAAGGAAGAGTCGGATTCGAAGCTGCCGCGCCACTTGTGATTATCAAAGCGCACCATCTTTTGGAAAAACACGTGCTTACGAAATGGCAGCAATATTGGAAAGAACAGCTCGGAAATTGGTACGGAATGCTGTTTCACGAAGGCCAGTATCTCGATCCGGTAATGCGAAACATCGAAACTTTTTTGGCCGACACGCAAGCGAACGTCACCGGAAAAGTGGTCGTGACCTTGCGTCCGTATCATTTTTCGCTTGAAGGAATCGAGTCCGAACACGATCTCATGAACACGCAATTTGGCCAATACGGAGAAATGAACAACGCGTGGACGGCCGAAGATGCCAAAGGTTTCATCAAAATCTTGGGCAATCCGCAGGCGATTTATTCACAGGTAAATGCTCAGCAATATGTTTAGCGTCGGAATTATCGGAGCTTCGGGCTACACCGGCGGCGAACTGTTGCGTTTGCTCGTGAACCATCAGAATGTCAAGGTCGATTTTGCGTATTCAACCACTTTTTTTGGCAAGTCGATCTCGTCCGTTCATCAGGATTTGATCGCAGAAGATTTGCCCGATTTTACAAACGAAGTCAATCCCGAAGTCGACGTCGTTTTCCTCTGCCTCGGACACGGAAAATCAAGGGAATTTCTAGCGAAAAACACTTTTTCCGACAAAACGAAAATAATCGATCTCGGAAATGATTTCCGCCTGACGGACGATGCGAATTTCAACACAAATTCCTTTGTTTACGGTTTGCCCGAATGGAATCGGACACAGATTAAAGACGCGAAGTTCGTGGCGAATCCGGGCTGTTTTGCCACCGCGATTCAGCTAGCACTTTTGCCTTTGGCACAAAACGGATGGCTCAAAAACGATGTTCACGTAAACGCAACCACAGGAAGTACGGGCGCCGGCGTGAGTTTATCCGAAACTTCGCATCATCCTTATCGAAACGGGAATATGTCGCATTACAAGGCATTCTCGCATCAACATTTGGGTGAAATCAATCAAACGCTTTCGCAGATCTCGGCTGCCAAATCGGGAGAAATCCTGTTCATACCGAATCGCGGCGATTTCACGCGAGGCATTTTCGCGACACTTTACACGAAGCTCGATGTCGCTTTCGCGGATATTTTCCAGGCATACGAAAATTACTATAAATCAGAACCTTTCGTCAACGTCACGACCGACAGCATCAGCCTGAAATCGGTGATCCAGACGAACAAATGCCTGATTTCAATCGAACAAAAAGGCGATTATATCTTGCTGACTTCCGTGATCGACAATCTTGTAAAAGGCGCGTCCGGACAAGCGATCCAGAACATGAACCTGATGTTGAACCTCGAAGAAACCACAGGACTTCGCCTAAAAGCAGCCGCATTTTGACCATGAAAAATCTATTTGACGTTTATCCATTATACGACATTACGCCTGTTAAAGCCTTTGGTAATAAGGTTTTTGACGAATCGGGAAATGAATATCTCGACTTTTACGGCGGACATGGCGTGATCTCGATCGGGCATTCGCACCCAAAATATGTCGAGGCGATTTCAGATCAGGTTTCCAAAATCGGATTCTATTCGAACTCGATCCAGAATCCGATCCAGGCGAAATTGGCCGAGCGACTTTGCGCGTTTTCCGGTTATCCCGATTATTCGCTTTTCCTGTGCAATTCGGGCGCCGAAGCCAACGAAAATGCTTTGAAACTCGCGTCATTCCACACCAAAAAAGCCAAAGTGATCGCGTTCAAAAAGGCGTTTCACGGACGCACTTCGGCGGCGGTTGCGGCAACCGACAATTTGTCAATCGTCGCTCCGATCAATTCTCATGAAGTCGTTTTTCTCGAATTGAACGATCAAAAATCGCTTTCCGAAATGTTGCAAAAAGGCGACGTTGCCTGCGTGATAATCGAGGGAATCCAAGGTGTCGGCGGACTCGATGAGGCTACGACGGAATTTTTCCGATTTCTGTCATCCGAAACCAAAAAGCACGACGTCGTTTTGATTCTCGACGAAATCCAAAGCGGTTACGGCCGAAGCGGGAGATTTTTCGCACACCAAAATCACGACATAAAACCCGATATAATCTCGATCGCAAAAGGAATGGGAAATGGTTTCCCGATCGGCGGCATCCTGATTTCGCCTGAATTCAAGGCTTCACACGGTTTACTAGGAACGACTTTTGGCGGAAATCACTTGGCTTGCGCAGCCGCTTTGTCGGTTTTGGACGTGATCGAACACGAGAAACTGATTGAAAACGCCAACAAAGTCAGTGACTATTTTCGCCACAAAGCATCTGAAATTCCGCAAGTCAAAAACGTGAAAGGGCGCGGTTTGATGCTCGGTCTGGAATTCGATTTCGAGATCGCCGACCTGAGAAAAAGTCTCATTTACGACTTCGGGATTTTCACCGGAAACGCGAGCCGGAAGAACTTGTTGCGAATCTTGCCGCCGCTTTCCATCACAGAACATGACGTCGATTTCTTCTTCGTCGGACTCAAAAAAGCGCTCGCAAAAATCGTCGAACCCCAAATTTCAGCGCCATGAGACATTTCACTTCCGTGGACGATATCCAAAATTTGGAAACGTTGCTCGATATCGCCCAAATGCACAAACAAAATCCGTTCGCGAATGAAGAATTGGGCAAGCGAAAAACGATTGGATTGCTGTTTTTCAACCCGAGTTTGCGAACGCGTCTTAGCACGCAAAAAGCCGCGTCAAATCTCGGAATGGAAGCGATGGTGATGAATCTGGACAACGAAGGCTGGCTTTTGGAATTCGAGGACGGCGTCATCATGAACGGAAACAAGGCCGAACACATTCGCGAAGCTGCGCAAGTCGTGTCTCAATATTGCGATATTTTGGCCGTGAGAAGTTTTCCGACGTTGACCGACAAGCAAAAAGACGTGTCCGAACAGGTGATTTCGGCTTTCAAAAAGTTCGCGTCCGTGCCCGTGATCAGCCTCGAAGGTTCGAGCGAGCATCCGCTTCAGGCTGTCGCCGATGCGTTGACGATTCGCGAATTCAAGACCAAAAAGCGTCCGAAAGTGGTTTTGACGTGGGCGCCGCATCCCAAAGCTTTGCCGCACTCTGTTCCGAATTCTTTCGCCAAGATCATGAAGTTGTCTGACGTTGATTTTGTAATTGCGAATCCAGAAGGTTACGATCTCGATCCAAAAATATCCGATGGCGTAAAAATCGTGAGAAATCAGGACAAAGCGCTCGAAAATGCCGATTTTATCTACGCCAAGAACTGGAGTTCGTTCGAAAAATACGGACAGATTTTGTCGCAGGATCTGTCGTGGACAATAACTGCTGACAAAATGAAACTGACGGATTCGGCCAAATTCATGCATTGTTTGCCGGTTCGCCGAAACATGATCGTGAATGACGAAGTTTTGGACAGCGCGTCGTCAATCGTGATTCCGCAAGCCAATAACCGGACTTTTGCTACTCAAGCCGTTTTGTCAGAAATTCTCAAAAGTTTATGAAACCAAAACTCACGATCGTAAAAATCGGAGGAAACGTCATCGACAATCCGGAATTGCTGCAATCGGTTTTGGCTGATTTTGCAAGTTTGGAAGAAGCGAAAATCCTCGTTCATGGAGGCGGAAAACTGGCGACGCGTTTGGCGCAAAAACTCGGAATCGAAGCCAAATTCCAAGAAGGCCGACGCATCACGGACGAAACTATGCTTGAAATTGCCGTGATGAGTTACGCAGGCGCGATCAACAAATCGATCGTCGCAAAATTGCAGGCTTTGGATTTGAACGCAATCGGATTGACTGGCGCGGATGGAAATTTGATCCTGTCTGAGAAACGCGCGGTCAAAACGGTCGATTTCGGATTCGTCGGCGATGTCAAAAATGTCGATTCAGGCAAGATTTCAAAAATGCTCGAACTCGGTTTTGTGCCGATTTTCGCGGCGATCACGCACGACGGAAACGGACAATTGCTAAATACGAATGCCGACACGATCGCGTCTGAAGTGGCGATTTCAATGTCGGAAATTTACGAGTCGAGATTGTTTTATTGCTTTGAAAAACCCGGTGTTCTCGAGAATTCCGAAGACAATGGATCGATGATTCCTATTTTGGATTCCGGATTTTATCAGCAGTTGAAATCAAAACATAAAGTGCATTCGGGAATGTTGCCCAAGCTCGACAATTGTTTCCGAGCGCTTGAAAATGGCGTTTCCGAAGTCAGGATCGGCAATCAAGATTTGTTGTCGGACGCAAATTCCGGAACCAAAATCCAACTTTAAAATTAATTTATGTCTGACCAAAAAATACAGCAACTCACCAAAAACGCGATTTTATTGCTTAAGGATTTGATTGTGATTCCATCATTTTCGTCCGAAGAACACGATACGGCCGAACGGATAGCACGTTGGTTTTTGGCAGACGAAATCCCGTTCGAGCGCGAGAACAACAATATTTGGGCGTTCAATAAATTTTTCGACGCGAACAAGCCGACTATGTTGCTGAATTCGCACCACGACACGGTCAAGCCGAACCAAGGTTACACGCTCGATCCATTCGCAGCGATCGAGAAAGACGGGAAGCTTTTCGGACTCGGAAGCAACGACGCCGGCGGTTGTCTGGTTTCGCTTTTGGCAACTTTCGCATGGTTTTATCCGATGCAAAATCTGCCATACAATTTGGTTGTCGTCGCTTCGGCGGAAGAGGAAAGCAGCGGCCAAAACGGACTGAATTCGGTGTTGAAACACTTGCCTGAAATCGACGTTGCGATCGTTGGCGAACCTACAGAAATGCAGCTCGCGATCGCCGAGAAAGGACTTCTGGTTTTGGACGTGATCGTAAGAGGAACGCCCGGGCACGCAGCTCATCCCAACGACGACAACTCGATTTACAACGCTTTGGAAGTTGTCGATTGGTTCAAAAACTACGAGTTTGGACAAATTTCGGACATTCTCGGACCTGTTAAGATGACTGTAACGCAAATCAGCGCGGGCTCGCAACACAACGTAGTTCCGGCTGAAACGCACTTGGTCGTCGACATTCGCGTGAACGAAAAATATTCGAATACGGAAATTCTCAAAACGGTTCGTGCCAACGTCAAAGCCGACGTGAATCCTCGGTCAATGCATCTGAATCCGTCGAGTATCGAGATGAACCACGAACTCGTGCAATCGGGAATTTCGTTGGGACGAAAGACTTACGGTTCGCCCACGTTAAGCGATCAGTCGGTTTTGAGCTGCCAATCTTTGAAACTTGGTCCGGGAAGTTCGCCTCGGTCGCATTCGGCGGATGAATTTATTTACTTGGATGAAATTGTTGAAGGCATTGAATTGTACGTCAAAATTATCAGTGGTTTTTTTGACCGCGTTATAAAAAATTAAGCATGAAACTTTGGGAAAAAGGACTCGGAACAGACAAAAAAATCAGCGAATTCACGGTGGGAAATGACCGCGAACTCGATTTGCATCTGGCGAAATATGACGTGATCGGATCGATGGCGCACGCGAAAATGCTAGCTAAAACCGGATTGATTTCTGAACTAGAATCGGAAGATTTAGTGAAAGCGCTCGAGCAAATTTTGGATGATATCGAAAAAGGAAATTTTGAGATTGAAATAGATTTTGAGGACGTACATTCCAAAGTCGAATTTATGTTGATCGAGAAATTGGGCGAAACGGGAAAGAAAATCCACACGGCGCGCTCGAGGAACGACCAGGTTTTGACTGACGTGAATTTGTATCTGAAAGCTGAAATTCTCGCGATCAGGAATCTTGTGAAAACGCTTTTCGATTTGTTGCTCAAAAGGAGCGAGGAGACGCAAAATCTCTTGCTTCCGGGTTATACGCATTTGCAGGTTGCGATGCCGAGTTCTTTCGGAATGTGGTTTGCAGCTTATGCCGAAACTTTGGTCGATGACGTGACTTTACTAAATTCGGCTTTGAAAGTTGTGGATCAAAATCCGTTGGGATCGGCCGCCGGTTACGGAAGTTCTTTCGCAATTGATCGCAGTTTTACCACAAAAGAACTGGGTTTCGCCGATTTGAAATACAATCCGATTGCGGCTCAAATGAGTCGTGGAAAATCGGAGAAAATCACAGCTTTTGCGCTTGCGTCCGTGGCGGCGACTTTGTCGAAATTTGCTATGGATATTTGTCTGTACTTGAGCCAGAACTTCAATTTCATCAGTCTTCCGACGCATCTGACAACGGGTTCTAGCATTATGCCACACAAGAAAAATCCCGATGTTTTCGAGTTGATCCGTGCGAAATCGAACAAAATTCAGGCGTTGCCGTACGAGATAACGTTGCTTACGAACAATCTCCCGAGCGGTTATCACAGGGATTTCCAATTGCTCAAACAAGGTGTTTTTCCTGCAATCGAAACCTTGAAATCGTGTTTGGAAATGACGGTTTTCGGAATCGAAAATATTGTCGTCAATCCCGATATTTTATCTGACAAAAAGTATGATTATCTTTTTACGGTCGATGCTTTGAATGAGTTGGTCGCAAGTGGTATTCCGTTCAGAACGGCTTATCAGCAAGTTGCATCCGAAATTGAAAACGGAAACTTCAAGTCGCCGAAAGCTACGAAACACACGCACGAAGGCAGTATCAATAATTTGTGTCTGGATGCGATTTTGGGGAAAATGAATTGTGAAAATTCCAAATTCCATCCCGATAGCTATCGGGACTAAATATCAAGTCGTGACTTTTATAGCTCGGCTCAATTCTGTGATTTACTTCGGACGTGAAAAATGCCACAACCGAGTTTTAACAAAAAGTACAGATTTTCTGTAATGACTGTATTTTGTAAAAGCCGAACTTTGCGTTTATGGGGAGGGGCTGGTACATCCCTACAAAAAAAGCGGTTGGCCTAATTACAGAAAATCTGTAAAAATTGTTAAATATTTTTTACGCTTACTCCGGTCTATTTCAAACAAAGACATTATTTCGGCATTTTTTCAATATTTTTTACGAACCCGATATCCGATTCAAATGAACTGAAAAAACGAACATTGCCCGAAATGCAAGGTCTAGTTTTGGAATTCTTCAACTCACCATTCATTGACCTTGTTGGCATCCATTTTCAGGAAAATGAACAACAATATCGTAAAGCCCCAAAGTCCGGAGCCGCCGTAGGAAAAGAACGGTAAAGGAACGCCAATCGTAGGGAAAATTCCCAAAACCATGGCGATGTTGACAAAGAAGTGAATGAACAGAATTGTGGCTACGCAGTATCCGTAAACCCTCGAAAATTTGGTTTTTTGTCGTTCGGCCAAATAGATGATTCTCACGAAAAGTAGTACGAACAGCGCCAAAACGACGATGCATCCAACAAATCCCCATTCTTCTCCAACTGTCGTAAAAATGTAATCGGTGTGTTGTTCGGGAACGAATCCGCCTTTGGTTTGCGTGCCTTCGAGGTAGCCTTTTCCGAACCATCCGCCGGAGCCGATCGCGATTTTCGACTGGTTGATGTTGTATCCGATGCCTTTCAGATCGACTTCTTTTCCGAGCAAAATATTGAAACGGTCGCGGTGGTGCTGCTGGAAAACATTCTCGAAGACATAATGTACCGAGAACGTCATGAGCGCCACGGCAACAAGGATCGCCGAGCTGAAAATGATGTTTCTATCGACGTGGCGCGTTCGGTAATAGAAGAAAAGGATTACGACGGCGGCGATGGCGATGATCATCCAAGAAGCCCAAACCAGCGAAAGCACGAAGACGATTATCGCAATGAATCCGACCCACAAATACCAGGCGGGCAAACCTTCGCGATACAAAACCAAGAAGAATGCCGCATAAATCAACGCACTTCCGGGATCATGCGGAACAATCAGCAAAACCGGCAAAATGATGATTCCAAGCGCTTGAAGTTGCCTGTTCTGGTCTTTGAGATTGACTTGGACGTCACTTAAATACTTGGCCAAGGCCAGTGCGGTTCCCACTTTCGCGAATTCCGCAGGCTGAAAACTGATCGGCCCGAACTGATACCAGTTCACCTGACCCTTGATCTCCTTTCCAAACACATAAAGTCCGGCGAGAAGCAGCAAGGCTATGGCGTATAGAATAACCGAATATTTCTCGTAAAATTTTCCGTCGACGGCCAAGATCATGATTATCAACGGCACTGACAGGAAGATGAAAATCATCTGTTTTCCATAAATCTGTGCAAAATCGAAACCTCCGGCTTCTTCCAGCGAGAGCGACGACGAATAAATGTTGAGCCAGCCCAAAGTCACGAGCGCTACGTAAATGAATACGCTTACCCAATCAATGTGGCTTCTTATGCTCTGGTTTTTCATTAGTTCGTTTCGTCTTTGTCGTCAATGTCCTCGATCGTGTCCTGCTCTTTTTTCACCGCCTGGATTTCAGGCTTCCTTACAAGCAGGCTGTCGACTTTGTGCTTGCCGAGATATTTGTCGTATTCGCCCTGAAGGCTGCCTTCGAACATGCGTTTTTCAAGGTCGGTTCTCGTGATCTTGCGTTTGATGTATTTCTCGATCATCAAAGTCGCGATCGGGCCGGCCCAACGTTTTCCCCAATAGCCGTTTTCCACGAAAACCGCGACGGCAATCTTTGGATTGTCTCTTGGCGCGAAAGCCACGAAAATCGAGTGATCCTGAAGCTTGACGCGTTTGCCGTTGATTTTGGCGAAGTTTTCGGCAGTTCCGGTTTTTCCGCAGATTTGGATGCCTTCGACGCCGAGTCCGTAAGCCGTCCCGACGTTGTAAACATCGGCAAGTCCTGATACGACTGGCTCGAAGTATTTCCTGTCGATTGTCGTATTGTGTTTCGTACGGAATTTCTTGTCGATTTGCTGGCCTTCGATTTTCTTGATGATGTGAGGCGTGTAGTAATGACCGCGATTGGCGACCGTTGCCATCATGTTGGCAAGTTGGATTGGAGTTGTCGTGACTTCGCCTTGTCCAATGGAGTTCGAGACGATCGTAGTCGGTCTATAATCCCAATCGGGATAAATTCTCTTGTAGGTTTTCGAGGTCGGAATCTTTCCTTTTCGACCTGTCGGCAAATCGTAACCCATGAATTCCCCAAGTCCGAAGCTCTTAACATGCTTGCTCCAGATGTCGACTGCGGCCGAAGTCTTCTTGTATTTGCTCAAGGTTTTCATGTAAACCGATGCAAAATAGGTGTTGCACGAATTGTAAATCCCGTTGTGAAGCTGGGAAACCTGAGAATCGTGGCATTTCATGAAACGTCCACGCGCGTAGCTGAAACCGTGGTGGCAAACGAAAGATGTCTGTTCATCGATGACGCCTTCCTGAAGCGCGACCAATCCCGTGATGATCTTGAATGGCGAACCCGGCGGATATTCGGCCAAAAGTCCGCGGTCGAACAACGGTTTGGCGATCGAGTCGTTGTACAACTTGGTGTAATTTCTGGAGCGCTCGCGTCCGACAAGGATTTTGGGATCGTAAGAAGGCGCGGTGACAAGTGCGAGGATTTCTCCCGAACTCGGCTCGATGGCGACGATTCCGCCTCGTTTGTTCACCATCAGTTCTTCTCCGTATTTCTGCAGTTCGGCGTCAATCGAAAGCGTGATGTCTTCCCCTTGCTTGGAAATCGTGTCGAAACGACCTTCTTTGTATGGGCCGATATCTCGGTTGTATTTGTCTTTTTGGATGTATTTCACACCTTTCACGCCTCGAAGTTCGTGCTCGTAACTTTCCTCGACGCCTTGTTTTCCTATGAGATCGCCACTATTGTAGTAAGGATTTTTCGCGATGATCTTGTCGTTCACCTGCGTAATGAATCCGAAGACATTCGCTCCAAAATTCACCTGATAATCGCGCAACGAACGTTTTTGGATATAAAAGCCCTGGAATTTTCTGACCTTTTCCTGGAAAGCGGCAAATTCGGCTTTGTTCAACTGCGGAAGGAAAACCGACGGAAGCCGCGGACTATAAACCTTGGCCTTCTCGATTCGCGACAGAAAATCTTCCTTTCGGATGTTGAGCAACTTGCAAAACTCGAGCGTGTCGATATTTTTCATGTCACGCGGAATCACCATGATGTCGTATGACGGCTGGTTGGCGACCATCAATTTTCCGTTTCGGTCGTAGATATAGCCGCGTTCGGGATAATCGTATTGGATCTTGATCGCGTTGTTATCCGATTTGAGCTTGAGCGTTTCGTCCATCACCTGAAGGTAGAACAGTCGCATCAAAAGCAAAATCGTCGCTATGAAAATTATCGTGGGCAACAAAACTTTCCTCATCGTCTCGACGGCTTGAACATGTAAATCAGGATGATACAGACGACAATCGTGAAAATCGTGCTGCAGATCGTGCGCAGCAAAATGTCCAGAATCAACGTCGGCGCGAACACCTCAAGCGTAAAAAGCGTGATGTGGTGCAGAACGGTCGCTATCAGTAGAAACGAAAATCGCTCCGGACTTAGTACATCGTCGATTCTCACGGTTTGGTATTCGTAGCTCAATCCGAACGAAAATTTGAAGATTGCCGGTCGGAAGTAGGCCAAAAGCACACAAGCCGCGGCGTGAAAACCGGACATATTGTTGAACATGTCCATTGCGATCCCGATGAGAAAACTCGTGAGCAAAAGCACATTTCGGTTCCCGTTCACCGGAAAAAGCATAATGAACAAAATGTAGGGAAAAGGCATGATGAAACCAAAGAGTTTCATGTTGTCGAAAATCACGACTTGCGCGAAAAGCAACAAAATAAAACGGGCGATATTGATCAGAACCGTACTATTCATTCGGCTTGGTCTGTTTTTCGAGTTGTTCGATTTCGTCCTTGTCCTGACTTTTCACGATGTAGACGTAACCCAGATTGGTCATGTCGTTGAACAATTTGATGTCAAGCGTGTAGTAGTTCGTCTCGTCGTCAGTGTAGATTTTCGAAATGGTTCCGATGTTGATGTTCGCAGGAAAAATCACCGATTGCCCGCCGGTCACGATCGTATCGCCTTTTCGTACCGAAGCCAGTCGAGGCACGTCGATAAGTTGCACATAACCAGTACTTTTTCCGTTCCAGACCAACGATCCGAAGTGA
The DNA here is from genome assembly GCF_004295795.1 of Flavobacterium sp. Lineage (GTDB taxonomy): Bacteria > Bacteroidota > Bacteroidia > Flavobacteriales > Flavobacteriaceae > Flavobacterium. The sequence continues at coordinate 148,711 of NZ_SEBR01000009.1, forward strand.
TTCGACTTCTTGATCTTGGCGTTGATTTGCGATTTGACGTTGAGCAAACTCACGACTGTCGCGTAATTGGTCGAAACCCTGTCGACAATCCCTACAATTCCCTGACTGTTCACCACGCCCATATCAGACTTGACGCCTTTGAGCGATCCGGAATTGATCGTGAGGTAATTCTCGTGAACCGAATAAGAGTTGTGGATGACTTTGGAAACGATCACATCGACCTTTCGCACACCGCGGATCGTATCGATAGCCGGCGGTTTCGCAGTGTCTTTCTCGTTGAAGATCATGCGTCTCAAATCGGCATTTTCCTTGGCCAAAGCGTCGTTTTGCGATTTGAGGTGAAAATATTCGTTGACATTATTCATTTGCGTATAAACGCCACCGGTCAAAAAGTTGGCCGATGAGATCACACGGCTTCTATGAAACGAATGGCCTTGGATCGTCAACGCGAGCGAAATCCCTAAAAGCAGCAAAAACAGCAACTTATGGCTGTTCTTAAAGATAAATTGGAATATCTGCTGCATATAAACCGTGGGTAAAAATCAAATTCCAAAATTCAAATTCCAATTTTCTCCGAACGAAATCTCGTTAGCGAACCGCAATCTGAGTTTGGTCGTCTAAGGATTAAAGTTGAATCTTAAACTACTCTTGTTCCGAAGCAAATTGGAATTTGTTATTTGGTATTTGGAATTTTATTTTATAAGTATGCTTCTGAACTTCGGGATGTTCTTGAGCGCCATTCCCGTACCGCGAACAACGGCGCGAAGCGGATCTTCGGCAATGTAAACCGGAAGGTCTGTCTTCAACGAGATTCGCTTGTCGAGTCCGCGCAACATCGAACCGCCTCCGGCGAGGTAAATACCGGTGTTGTAGATGTCGGCAGCGAGTTCCGGCGGCGTTTGGGAAAGCGTTTCCATAACCGCGTCCTCGATGCGTTGGATCGATTTGTCGAGCGCCTTTGCGATCTCGCGATAAGAAACGTCTACCTGTTTCGGCTTACCGGTCAAAAGGTCGCGCCCTTGAACAGACATATCGTCCGGCGGCGTTTCCAAATCCTCGATTGCGGCTCCTATCGTGATCTTGATTTTTTCGGCAGTGCTTTCACCCACGAAAAGGTTGTGTTGCGTTCTCATGTAATACACGATGTCGTTCGTGAAAACGTCACCCGCGATCTTGACAGATTTGTCGCACACGATTCCGCCCAAAGCGATAACCGCGATTTCTGTAGTTCCACCGCCGATATCGACGATCATGTTTCCTTTAGGCTGCATGATGTCGATTCCGATACCGATCGCCGCAGCCATCGGTTCGTGGATCAGATACACTTCTTTTCCGTTTACGCGTTCGCAGCTTTCTTTTACCGCTCGCATTTCCACTTCGGTAATTCCCGAAGGGATGCAAACGACCATGCGAAGTGCGGGCGTAAACATTCTCTTTTTCAAAGCTGGGATCGATTTGATGAACATCGAGATCATTTTCTCGGATGCATCGAAATCGGCGATGACACCATCTTTCAAAGGACGGATCGTTTTGATGTTCTCGTGCGTCTTACCCTGCATCATGTTCGCCTCTTTCCCTACGGCGATTATCTTCGAGGAAACCCTGTCTCTCGCTACGATTGACGGGCTGTCTATGACGACTTTATCGTTGTGGATGATGAGCGTATTCGCGGTTCCGAGGTCTATCGCAATGTCCTCGGTCATGAAATCAAAAAATCCCATACCTGAATTGAGGGTTTTTAGTTATTAGTTGTAGGCTGCAAAGTTAGCTAAATTGAACGATAAAGCGGCCTTGTGTTTTTTTATTTTGGATTTAATTCCGATTATTTTAAAACTGTTCAAATCAGCGCTTTCCGCCAGCCTTTGAAAATCAAAAAATTAAATCGGATGCAGCATTTTAGTGCTTGAAATGACGCGTTCCGGTAAATACCATCGAGAGTCCGTTTTCGTTGCAGTAATTGATGCTGAGTTCGTCCTTGATCGATCCGCCGGGTTGGATTACAGCAGTGATTCCCGCATTCTTCGCAATCTCCACACAATCGGGGAAAGGGAAAAACGCATCGCTGGCCATGACCGCGCCGTTCAGGTCGAAATTGAAGGAGTGCGCTTTTTCGATCGCCTGTTTCAAGGCATCGACTCTTGAAGTCTGGCCGGTTCCGGAAGCGATCAATTGGCCGTTCTTGGCGAAAACGATCGTGTTCGATTTAGTGTTCTTGCAAATTTTCGATGCAAAGATCAAATCGTCGACCTCCTCGGCAGTTGGAGCCGTAGTGGTAACGGTTCTCAGGTTGTCTTTATTGTCCGTGAGATTATTTCTGTCCTGTACCAAAACGCCGTTCAAAGCCGTACGAACTTGAAGTTGTGGCAATTCGACCTCGTGTTGTACGAGAATGATCCGGTTCTTTTTTTCAGATAATGTGGCAATGGCTTCCGCGGAAAATTCAGGAGCGATCACGACCTCGCAGAAAAGCGAATTGATTTCGGCAGCCGTTTCGCCGTCGATTTTTCCGTTGGCGATCAAAACGCCTCCAAACGCCGATGTCGGATCTCCTGCCAAAGCGTCCAAATAAGCTTGCTTCATTGTGCCGCGCGTCGCCAGACCACAAGCGTTGTTGTGTTTCAAGATCGCGAACGTCGGATCGTTTCCTTTGAATTCGGCTATAAGATTCACGGCCGCGTCGACGTCCAAAAGGTTGTTGTACGACAATTCTTTCCCGTGCTTTTTGGTGAACATCGCATCGAAGTTTCCAAAGAAATAGCCTTTTTGGTGCGGATTTTCTCCGTAGCGCAAAACCTGTCCGTTCGAATAGGAAAGTTTGAAGAAAGTATCGTCTGTATTGAAATAATTGAAAATCGCCGCATCGTAATGAGATGAAATATGGAACGCCTGTGTAGCGAATTTCTTGCGATCCTCAAGCGATGTCTCTCCGTTTTTCTCTTCCAGCAATTCCAAAAACGGAGCGTATTGCGCCACCGACGGAATGATCACCGTATCCTTGAAATTCTTGGCCGCGGCACGAATCAACGAAATGCCGCCGATGTCGATCTTCTCGATAATATCGGCTTCAGACGCACCTGAAGCGACAGTGTTTTCAAACGGATACAAGTCGACGATCACCAAATCAATCTGCGGAATGTCGTATTCCGTCATTTGCGAAACGTCGCCTTCGTGGTCTTGCCGGTTTAAGATTCCGCCAAAAATTTTCGGGTGAAGTGTCTTGACGCGTCCGCCTAGAATCGATGGATACGAAGTTACGTCTTCGACCGCAACGACAGGAATTCCCAGCGATTTGAGGAAATCCTCGGTGCCGCCGGTAGAGTAGAAGGTCACGCCTTGTTTGTGCAATTTCTGTACGATCGGCTCAAGTCCGTCCTTTGAAAATACCGAAACTAATGCTGATTTGATGGTCTTGTTCGTGCTCATTTTTAGAAGTTGTGTTACAAGGTGCAAAAGTACTTTTTAACAATGGGATAATCCAAATTTTGGACGGCAAATTCCTCTTGAAGAAATCTCAAAAGCCATCCCGATAGTGATCGGGACCAAATTCCAACTTGTGCTGTGAACTCGGCTTGAACCTTCGGTTTGCCTCACAGGTAAAACAAAAAAGATCCGAAGTTGCTAAGTAGCGTTTGCGCGCGTCAGTTCGATCAAGTAAAAAGTCTTGCCTAGCAACCTACGTTTAACAAAAACTACAGATTTTCTGTATTGACCTTATTTCGGGAATTCCGAACTTTGCTTTAAGGGGAAGGGGCAAATACATCCCTGCAAAAAATTAAGTTGCCCGATTACAGAAAAACTGTAAAATTTGTTAAAAGTTCGCCTCGTGATTTTTGTCGTTTCTCAATCGCGGGGATCAATCTTTTCTTTACAGGTATTCGCTCAATCAAAACGGGCACCGGCTGTTCAACCCCAAATGTGCAAAGCGAAGCTTTGAGAAAGTCCTGGACTGCAGTTTGGAATTTGGAATTTGGTTTCGATAGCTATCGGGATGGAATTTTGGAATTTTTGATTAGGATTTTGCCCGAAAAAATGACAATTTTACGTTTCGAAAGCCAGGATCTGTTCCGAAGAAAATTGGGATTTGGTGCCTGGATTTCGGAATTTTCCAAATGATCGTCTATCTCCGACTGCTTTCCGAATCGTTCACCTTCGCCATGAGCGCGCTGCGAAACAACAAATTGCGCACGCTTTTGTCGCTTTTGGGCGTCACGATCGGGATTTTTTCGATCATTGCCGTTTTGGCCGCTGTCGATTCGCTCGACCGGAAAATCAAGAAAGACCTGAGCAGTCTCGACAAGAATACGATGTACGTTCTCAAGCAGTCTTTCGGGCCAAGCGACATTCCGCGCTGGAAAGTGGAGCAGTTTCCCAACGTGACTTACGACGAATACCAATACCTGAAATCGTCTGTTTCGGGCATCGATCAGGCGGCTTACCAGATTTTTGTCGGCGCCGAATCGGCCAAATACGACGATAAGACCGTAAGTGCGATCAACATCGTGCCGGTTTCTCACGAATTCGACGAAATCCAGGCCCAAGAATTCGAGAAAGGCCGATTCTACAACGAATCCGAAGACAATTCCGGACGCCCGGTAGCGGTAATCGGCTACGACATCGCCAACGGACTTTTCGGTGACGCCGACCCGATCGACAAGCAATTCCGTCTTTACGGGCAAAGGTTTACTGTAATCGGCGTGCTTCCCAAACAAGGTTCAGGCATGTTCGGCAACAGCAATGATACTTCCATCATCATTCCCGTGAATTTTATCCGAAACAAATTCGGCGATAACAACGATTTCATGATGCCGGTCATCATCGTCAAACCGACCAAAGGTGCCGACGTCGACGAACTCAAAGCCGAAATCACGCAAAAACTGAGAAATTACCGCGGACTCAAAGTGACAGACATGGACAATTTCTTCATAAACATCCTTTCCGGATTCACGGCAATTCTCGATTCCTTCATCTCGATCCTGAACTTCGCAGGCTGGATCATCGCAGGATTCTCGCTTCTCGTAGGCGGTTTCGGAATCGCCAACATCATGTTCGTGTCGGTAAAGGAGCGCACAAACCTAATCGGAATCCAGAAATCGCTTGGCGCCAAAAACAAATTCATCCTTTTCCAGTTTCTTTTCGAGGCGATAATCCTGTCGGTTTTGGGCGGCGGCGTCGGACTGTTGCTGGTTTGGGGAACGACGGCGTTGTTGACGAGCGCATTCGAATTCGAGTTCGTACTCAGTACTTTCAATGTGCTTTTGGGAACCGGAATCTCGGCGGCAATTGGATTGGTTTCGGGAATCATTCCCGCCATTTCTGCCTCGAGACTTGATCCGGTTGAAGCGATAAGAACCGGAATGTAAATTTTTGTCCGATGAAAAAACTACTTACAATTTCCGTTTTGCTGCTGCTTTTCGGATGCAAAAAAGACCAGGCGGAATCGCAATCCGAATCCCAAAAATTACTTCCGATCGAGAAAAGTCATAAGGAAAGAGCCTACACAGCGATCATGAAAGCCCAGAATCTTACGTTGGAAGAAATCGGTGATTGCGACGAAAGCTCGGCCAACGATACGATCCACAAAAAAGAGGTCGCTTATCTCGAATCCCAAACGATTTCAGACGAAGAAATCAAAGCCAATTTCGGACTCGTCGCGGCGTGCTGCAAGAAATTCATGGGCGAGTATAAAACCGATCGCGATACCTTGACGTTTACTTATGAAAACGTGGTTGATGAGGATTGTAAGTGTACTTGTTGGCACAGGTACAGGCTTTCCATCAAAAATCCTCCTGTTGGAGTGAAGGGTTTGAAGTTTTTGCGGAAATAATTTTTTTTTGAGCTTTTTCCGGCTGACTGGCACTAGCTTTTTTGCAAAAACCGGTTTTTCTCGGGTTTAAAACGAGCTTCCTGCGGTCGCTGTTTTTAACTTAGAAAAATTCGGTTTTTTCTGCAAAAGGCTAGTTGCCCGCATCCGGGCTAGGATTGTTGTAAGACGATCTTTTTTTCTTTAAGAAATTTCTGTTTTTACTGAACCAATCTCACTCTCGAAACCTAGATAAATAAGCTTCGCTTATTTTGGGGTTTTTCGGCAGCTGCGCTGCCGCAGGCTTTGATTTTCTATCGTCGCCTGTCCGGCGGGGACTTCTTTTGCCTCGCCGCAAAAGAAGCGAAAAGGCTCGCGGCACGACCGATTTTGGCGACCTGACAGCCTTGCAAATTCCGCAAATGAAAGAACTCGCCGGAACTTTTTCTCGAATGTAGAAACTTTTGGGTGGCTCAAACAACTTCCATTTGCGTGAATTTCCAAGACGTCAGGTGCCCGCCAAAACGCTCAAATGCCGGACTGATCGGAAAGTGTCTATTGACATTTTTAACTTTGTTGAATCTTCGGGCCCGGAGATTTTTGTGAAACGACTTGCTATCTGCTCGGGCCTCGATTTCCTCCGCTGTCGCTTTGGAAAAATGCGTC
>NZ_SEBR01000010.1 GCF_004295795.1 Flavobacterium sp.
CCCGAGAGCGGGAACGGGTGGGACGGAACCTTCAACGGGAAGCCGATGCCGTCGACCGATTACTGGTTCCTGGTCGAGTATCCGGATCCGAGTGGCGCCATGAAAGAATTTAGAGCCCATTTTTCATTAAAACGATAAACCCCATGAATTTCAAAAAGAGGTATCTATTTGTATTATTATTTTTAACCAAATTCGCGTTAGCACAGGAAGGAGTAGCAGTTTATTCAGATTATCTTACCGACAACTATTACCTGATTCACCCTTCGATGGCTGGTGCCGCGAATTGTGCCAAAGTACGAGCAACTGCGCGAGCTCAGTGGTTTGGTGAAGATGACGCTCCGGCGCTTCAGACGATAAGCTTCAACGGAAGAGTAGGAGAGCGTTCGGGAGCAGGTATTATCGTATTCAACGATAGAAACGGTTACCACTCGCAAACAGGTGTGAAGTTGACTTATGCTCACCACATCATGTTCTCAAGAGACGAAGTAGATTTGAACCAATTGTCTTTCGGGGTTAACGTCGGACTTATCCAAAGTAGATTGGACGAGACTTCTTTCCGTGAATTTGATCCGAATGTAACTGGAACGATCATCCAAAAAGATTCTTACTTCAACGTCGATCTTGGTGCTTCTTACAACTTCCTTGATTTTTACGCTCACTTGACTGTGAAGAACGTAATTGAGACGAGACGTGAAATCTATACGGGATACGAATCGGATAACTTGAGAAAATTCCTCTTGAGTCTAGGTTATGTGTTTGGCGATGAAGATCGCTTGTTGTGGGAGCCATCGGTTTTGTTTCAATATACTGATGAAACTGCCGAGAAAGCGCTTGACGTCAACCTCAAAGTGTACAAAACTTTGGATTGGGGTAGACTTTGGGGAGGTTTGTCGTACAGAAGACAATTCGATGGAGCTGAATTCCTGCGCGGTGGTTCAAGAGAAGAGCAACATCTTCAGTATTTCACACCATTAGTAGGTATCAACTACAAAAACTTCATGTTCGCTTACACTTATTCTTATTTGACAGGAGATGCGAAATTCTCTACGGGCGGTTTTCACCAAATCACGCTTGGTTTCAACCTGTTCTGCCAACGCGAGAAATACCACTGTAACTGTCCTGCAGTAAACTAATATTGAGTCCCGATTCGTTCGGGACTTTTTTTATATCTTATTTTTTATGCTTATCAAATCTGTAAATGGGAAATCACCTTCGATTCCCGAAGATTGTTATGTCGCTGAAAATGCTACGATTGTTGGAGATGTTACATTTGGCGACTCGTGCAGCGTCTGGTTCAATGCGGTTGTGCGCGGCGACGTCCACTTTATCAAAATCGGAAACAAGGTCAATATACAGGATGGCGCGATCATCCATTGCACTTACCAGAAACATCCGACGATAATCGGAAACAACGTCTCGATTGGGCACAACGCCATCGTTCACGGTTGCACGGTTCATGACAATGTACTTATCGGAATGGGCGCGATCGTGATGGATAACTGCGTAATTGAAAGCAACTCCATAATTGCTGCCGGAGCGGTTTTGACCCAAAACATGAGAGTCGAGTCGGGAAGTATTTATGCGGGTGTTCCGGCCAAGAAAGTCAAGGACATCGATCAATCTGCATTTGCGGGCGAAATCGGGCGTATATCCAACAATTATGTAATGTATTCGTCTTGGTTTAAGGACGAAGGCTAAAAGTCAATCTGGTCGATTTTGTATTCGTTTTTGAGAATGTTCGATAGCACCTTTGGATTGAAGTTGGTGTAGAACGTCGCTTGTCCGTTTCTCGCTTCGGCGTTTCCGACCTTTTCTTTCAGCAGATTCTGTACCTGTTTGGCGACTGCGCGACCCGAATCGATTATCTGCACGTGTTCCGGAACGATTTGTCGGATTTGCGGAATCAGATACGGATAATGACTGCATCCGAGTACGAGATAGTCAATGTTTGCCTTGACCATCGGCTCGAGATATTCGTGCAAGAGCTTCGTCATTTCTTCAGATTCCATCTTTCCGCTCTCAATCAAAGCAACCAGATTGAATCCGACCTGTTCGACGATATTCGTATCGTGGTAAGTTTCTACCGCTTTGTTGAAAAGCTCGCTGGAAAGCGTTCCTTTCGTGGCCAGAACGCCAATGTTGTTTGTCTTCGACTCAAGAGCAGCAGGTTTGATGGCAGGTTCGATCCCAACGAACGGAATGTCATATTTCGCCCTAAGTTCCTTTATCGCATTTGTGGTAGCCGTATTGCAAGCCACGACAATGAGTTTACAGCCTTTGTCAATCAGGAACTCGACATTTTTTTCGCTAAGTGCTATGATTTCCTCTTTTGGACGTTGGCCATAGGGCGCGTTTTTGCTGTCGGCCAGATAAATCGTGTCCTCGTTTGGAAGCAGATTGTGGATTTCCCTCCAAATGGAAGTTCCGCCAATTCCCGAATCGAATAGGCCAATGGGGCGATTGTTGTGCATAAAAACAAAAATAAAAAAAACTGCTCTTTTTGGGAGCAGTTTCTGTGATGGGTTTCGATGTTCTGATTAGAAACCTAGGTCTTTCTTTACGTCAGCAGTGATGTTCGGACCGTCGGCAACCAAAAGATCGGCAGCGTTCAGGACATATTGGAAACCTTTGGCTTTTCCTACTTTTGTGATAGAAGCTTTGATTTTGTCCATGATCGGCTTTACCAAATCAGACTCTTTTTTCTGAAGTTCTTTTTGAGCATTGTCTCTGTAATCGACAATTCTCTTCTGCATATCCTGAACTTCTTTCGAACGCTCTTGGTTGATGGCTTCAGTCGTCGTTGGCAAAGTAGCTTCACGCTCGTATTTTTGAACCTTGGCCTGGAATTCGTCAACCATGGTTTTGTATTCTGTATCGTAAGTAGCGCTTAATTTTTCAAGTTGTTTCTGGGCATCGAGCATTGCCGGCATCTTCTGCATTAGTTCACTAACGTCTACGTGAGCCACTTTGGCTTGTGCATTCATCGCTTGGGTAGTTCCGAAAAATGCAACTGCAGCTATTAGCAAAGTCTTCAATTGTTTCATCATTTTTAGTATTAATTATTATTTGTTTTTAATTTGTTTTGGTGGAATCTTTCGGAGTGGCGGCCTTCTTGCGCTCTTCCTCTTTTTGCTTTTTCAGGGCTTCACGTGCGTCCAATGCTTTTTGGCGACGTTCGTCAGCCGCTTTTTTGCGCTCCTCGAGTTTTTTTGCACGGTCTTCTGCCGATGCTTGTTTCTCCGCAGCTTTCACAGAATCGGTAGCTTTTTTCGCAGCCTCGATTTCAGCTGTTTTTGGAGCAACCGATTTCTCTGCGGCAGTTTTATCAGCGGATGTTGTAGGCGCTGTTTCTGTCGTAGTCGGTGGAACAGTCGTGCCGTTTTTCTTGGCTTCGCGTTCCGCTTTCTGACGCGCTCTGTTATCCTCGAACTCTTTTCGCTTTGCGGCTTGGGCAGCTTTGCGGTCTTCTGCTAGTTTTTCACGGGCCGCTTTTTTCTCGTCAAGCGCTTTTTGACGTTCCTGCAAAGCCGGATTTTCGTCAATCATATCTTCCTGAGCTTCTTTTTTCGCTTCCTCCTTGAGGTCTTTTTTGCTCATCTGCTCACGTCTGGCGGCTCTGGTCAACGTTCTTATGACCTGATCGCTGATGTCAAACTTTTTGGCGGCGAAAAGCATCGTCATATCAGAAGACTTGTCGAAAATGAAATCGTACTTCTTGGCTTCGGCAATGTCTTGCGCCGCGGTAAAAACCTGGTCTTGAATCGGTTTGATCAGAACAGCTTTTTGCGTGACAAGATCGCCGGTTGGACCAAATCTCTTTTGTTGGTAATCTGAAAGTTCTTTTTCCTGGAATGTGATTTCTTCTTCTCTTTCCTCGATCAGCTCTTTGGTCAAAAGCACTCTTTCTGTCTTGAGTGTTTCCTTGAGTTTATTGATCTCGTTTTGCTTGGCGACGATTTCCTGTTTCCAACCTTGGGCTTTCTGCTCAAGTTGATTCTTGGCTTCGGCGAAATCGGGAACGCTTTTGAGGATGAAATCCATATCGATATAACCGATTCGGATGCCACGGCTTTGCGCGTTCAAAGTCGTCGATAGCAATAAAACGGGAAACAGTAAAAAAAGAATTCTTTTCATAACCAAATGTTGCTTAGTAAATATCGTGCCAGTTTTTAGAACTGCTGACCGATAATGAAGTGCGTTTCCCAACCGTTTCTTCCGGTTTGTCCAGGCACGGCGTCGAAACCGTGTCCGAAGTCGATACCAAGCAATCCGAAGGCAGGCATGAAGACGCGCAATCCGAAACCGGCCGAGCGTTGCAATACAAACGGATTATACTGCTTAAAATTGTCATAGGACGCTCCGGCTTCGGCAAAAGTAAGCGCATAGATAGACGCCGTTTGAGCCAAGGAGATCGGATAACGCAATTCCATTGAGAACTTATTGTAAATCGTACCACCGTCAGTAGAAGAGAGCGAGTAGTTCGGATAACCGCGCAACTGAATGATCTCCCTACCGTCCATCGAGAAGTTCGCCAAACCGTCTCCACCTAAGAAGAAACGCTCGAACGGAACCAGTCCGCGATCGCTGTTGTAAGCGCCAAGGAAGCCGAATTCACCCAATGTACGGAGCACTAATTTACCATAAATTTTGGTATACCAATCTGCTTTGAATTTTATTTTGTAGTATTCCAACCAGTTGAACTTTTTCTGGTCGACTTTCGACTGATCGACGGCTGCGTCGGCCAAAGCGTTCTGAGGCGAGACATAATTTCCGGTGGCGTTGATGTAATCGCCAGGAGCGACCCAATGGTTGTTGTTGTCGAAATAGCCCGCTCCGGTCGTATTCGTAAGCTTGTATTCAAGCTGGTTTTCGAGATTCTTGTAGTCGACGTTGTTGAACAATGAATAGGGAGGCGTCAACTTGGCCGTTAGTGAGAATTCCGATCCGTACATCGGGAAAATCGGGTTCGAACCTTTGTTGTTTCTAAGAATTCCGAACGTGTATGCCATGTTTCTCGCAGAACCGTTTCCGAAGGTAAACAATCCTGTGTTGTAGTTCTTCAAGTCATAATATTGGAAACTCAACGAGTGCGAGATGTAGAAGTTGTCATCCGGAACGGTCAAACGCTTCTGCAATCCGACGGTAACCGATGTAATGTTGAAGCTCTTGTCGCGATCCACATTGGCCGAACCGCCGGAATAATTCGCAAGAAATTGCTTACTGTGGGAAATCGAGGCGCTGAACTGGATTGGTTTTTTTCCTCCGAACCAAGGCTCGGCGAACGATGCGGAATACGTCTGGAAGTAAGAACTTCCCTGAAGGCGCAACGATACTTTTTGTCCGTCTCCCATAGGAAGCGGGTGATAAGCGTCTTTGTTGAAAATGTTGCGCATCGAGAAGTTGTTGAACGAAAGTCCAAGTGTTCCGATGAAACCGCCACCGCCGTAACCACCTTGCAATTCAACCTGGCTGGATCCTTTTTCGACCACATGCCATTCCACGTCGACGGTTGCGTCGGTTGGATTGATGTTTTTGAGTTCAGGTCGGATGGCTTCCGGATCGAAAAACTGGAGTGCTCCAAGTTCGCGGATCGTACGCACAATTTCTTCCTTGGAATATTTCTGGCCCGGTTTGGTGCGAAGCTCTCGGTAGATAACTTCATCATTGGTGCGGTCGTTTCCGATAACCGTGATTTTGTTGAAGTAAGCGACTGGACCTTCGACAATCCTGATTTCGAAGTCGATCGTGTCGTTGTATGTTTTTGTCTCAACCGCGTTCACGTTCGAGAACATATAACCGTTGTTTTGGTAAAGGTTCGAGATGTCGTCAGAATCTGGTGAAGTTTTATCAGAAATACGTTTCTCGAGCAAGACGCCGTTGTAGACATCGCCCTTCTTGATTCCCAACATTCGCTGCAAAGCTTGGTCGGAATAAACCGTGTTTCCCAGGAATTTGATGTTTCCGAAGTAGTGCTTTCGACCTTCCTCAAGTTTGATCTTGATCTTGATGTCGTTGTCTTTTTTGTCGTATTTGACAGAATCGTAAACGACACGCGCATCGCGGTAACCGTTCTCCTTATAAAGGTTCGTGGCCGAGACCAAATCTTCCTTATATTTTTCCGGGATGAATTTCGAGGCTTTCCAAACGCGAAGGAAATTGCGTTGTTTGGTACCTTTCATGGCGCGTTTCAAGCGTCCGTCAGTGAAAACCGTGTTTCCGTCGAAGTCAATTTCATCGATCTTGATCTTCTTGCCTCGATCGACTGCGACGACCATTTTCACGTTGTTTCCGCCAATCGTGTCCGGAATCGTGTTGATGTTGACTTTCGTGGCGAAATATCCGTCTTTCCTGTACTTGTTCTCGATGTAGTTTTTGGTGGTCGTAACCAAGTTCTCGTTCACGACTTTTCCTTTGGTCAAGCCGGTTTCCTTGATAAGGTCGTCGATTTTCCCTTTTTTGACACCCGTGATTTTGGCTTCGCTGAGTTTCGGAAGCTCATTGATGTTCAATTCAAGCCAGATGCTGTCATTTTCGACGCGGTCAACGTAAAAATCAATGTCGCTGAAAAGTCCGAGTTTCCCTAATTTCTTGATGGCGTTGCTGATCTGTTCTCCCGGAACCTGAATTTGCTGCCCTTTTTGAAGTCCTGTAAAAGTTACGACTGTTTGTTCGTTGAAGGTGACTTTACCGGTAACGGCAACATTGGCCAAGATGTATTTTTTACCCTGGAGCCTGTCTTGGGCACGGAGCGAAAAAGTTCCGAAAATCAATACGATAAGAGCTAGCCCTAAGTTTTTTTGTAACACTAAGAAATTATTTAATTTGTTCGCTGGTTTTACCAAATCTCCTCTCCCGACTTTGATAGCTGATAATGGCTTGATATAAATCTTCCTCACTGAAATCAGGCCACAAAACGTCTGTAAAATAAAGTTCCGCATAAGCGATTTGCCAAAGGAGGAAATTGCTGATGCGGTGCTCTCCGCTGGTGCGGATCAGCAAATCTACATCGGGTAAATTATGCGTGTAAAGATGCTGATTAATAATTGATTCGTCAACCTCGTCAATTACAATTATATTATTTTTAACTTTAGCTGAAATCGCTCTCACAGCCCGCGCCAACTCTTCGCGCGCGCCATAACTCAAAGCCAAAGTCAAGGTCATTCTCGAGTTGTTTTTTGTCTTTTCGATGACTTCTTCGAGTTCTTTGCGAGTGCCTTTCGGAAGTAGATCCAAATTGCCTATCGCGTTGAGTCTGATGTCGTTTTTGAGAAGCGTTTTGACTTCTGACCGCAGCGACTTCATGAGCAATTTCATGAGCAGGTCGACTTCCAGTTTCGGTCGGTTCCAATTTTCGCTGGAAAAAGCGTATAAAGTAAGGTTTGCGATGCCAAGACGCGCACAAGTTTCGACCGCCATGCGCACAGATTTCGTTCCGTTTTCGTGTCCAAAGGCGCGCAACATGCCTTTTTGTTTGGCCCAACGGCCGTTCCCGTCCATGATTATGGCGAGGTGACTTGGAAGGTTGTCTTTGTTTATACGGTCTTTAAGTTCCATCTAATCTGCGCAGTAGCAGGGTTTGTTTCCGAAGGTATACGTCAGGGTCAAGCCCGAAAATATATACCAGTCTTTATTGTTCTGGTTTCCGAATCGCAACGTTTCTAGGTCGTCGTTCTTCGGATTGCTTCCGTCGAGGTTGTCGGTAAAGGTCCAACGGGCGCCAATTTCGGCACCCAAAACCCAATGGTCGGCAATATTCGATTTGATTCCGACGGTAATCGGGACCGCAAACGAAAAGGCGCGGTAATCGATTTTGTATCCGTCGAGCTGATACAATTCATCGTAAATGAAAAAGTTCAACCCCGTAAATACATAGGGAGTGATTTTCTTCTTTCCGTCGTGCAGGTTGAAATCGAAAAAGTTGAATTCAAGTCCGGCCGAAAATTCCTTCAGGTCGTTCTGGAAATTGAAACCTCTCGTCTTTCTTGCGGGCATATCAGAATCGAGGTCGTTCGCCGTCAGTTTCGTTTGGTTGTAACCGAATCTCCAACTGTGACGCGGGCTTCGGTTCCATTTGTACAGCACGCCGTATGCAAACTCGTTAGGGTTGATGTAATTCGTCTTTCCTACATCGCCAATAAAATTACTGCCGCCCAAAAATACCCCGATCTCGTGAATCTGGGCCGTCGAGGCGTTCAGGCCAAAAATGCAAACGAATAAGACAAAAATCCTTTTCATCGATTTGAAAATAGCGTGCAAATATAACAATTAAGACCACTCCCGAAGGCTTTTCGGTTTAATTCTCTCAAATTATAACACACAGTTAGTGAATAATTTTGCGCAAAAGTCAATTAAGAAACGGGTCGGGAAGCGTTAATAGTATTGCCCGCCTGAAATTTGCGTCAATTTCTCTTGTCTTCGCCCCATAAAAGTTTGGCGCGCAATGTCTTGAGAAAAGTGTCTCCGGGAACTTCGACCATATTGATCCTGAAAGGCGTTTTCCTGATGATGAGTTCCGATTCGTTTTTGACCGAAGCGATGCGCGAATCGAGTGAAACCAAGTATTGTTCCTCGCGTCCGGAAACTTTCAATCGAATTTCGGTATTGTCCGGAATCACCAATGGACGGGCATTTAGATTGTGCGGTGCGATTGGCGTAATGACCAAACTTTCGGCTTTCGGTGTCAGGATCGGGCCGCCGCAACTCAGCGAGTATCCGGTGGAACCTGTTGGCGTGGAAATGATCAAACCGTCCGCCCAATACGAATTCAGGTATTCGCCGTCGAGCCAGGTTTCGATCGTGATCATCGAGGTCGTGTCTTTTCGGCTGACCGAAACCTCGTTCATCGCAAAGTTGATTTCCTTTACGGATGCGATTTCGGGCACGACTTCCAGACTCAACAACGTTCGGGGCGAAATCGTGAAATTCCTATCGATCACATATTGCATGAAAACATCGATATGGTCGCGCTGGACGCTTGCCAGGAAACCCAGTCGGCCCGCGTTTATTCCCAAAATAGGGATTCCGAGGTCGCGTACCAAAGTCGCTGCACGCAAGATTGTTCCGTCGCCGCCGATCGAGATCATGATGTCGAAACCCGAATCAAGATCTGTGTATGAAGAAAAAGTCTTGTATTCTTTTTTGACGATTTCCTTCTCGTACAAAAGTTTCAGAAAATCGGCTTCTATGTAAAGATCGACCTTGTTTTTGTTGAAGAAGATGAAAATGTCCCTGATGATCGGCTCGGTACTGTTTTGATAGTATTGTCCGTAAATGGCGACTTTCATCAGATGTTCAGGTATTTGTCGAGATAGTCAGAACGGTCGCGCAAACTGCTCAGGTAAGTATCCTCCTGGTGTTCTGAGATGATTTCGTAATTGTATCGGCGAAAAGTCTGCAAGATGTCGTTCATGCCGCCAATTGCGATTTTTACAGTCACCTGAACCGTGTCGATCGTCGCTTCGGAAATGAACATCCCAAGGATTTTTCCGTTGTTGCTCTCGACGATTTGTGTGATTTGTCCTATGGAATAATCGGCGATCCCTTTTTCGATGATGATGATTCCGCCTTGTTCTTTCAAGAATGGTGTCTCGTGAAAAAGCTTTATGATGTCGGAACTTTCGTAATATCCGACATACTTGTTGGTCTCATCCAGCACTGGAACGACGTTGGTCTCGTATCTCGCAAAAAGCTCCAAAACATCGAGCCAAAGCATGTTCGGCCTGGCGAAAAAACCTTCCAAAGCGTACCTGTAGTCGGCGATTTCCTTTTCGTCCTCAAACGTCTCGACGTCGTCAGCGCCAACCGAACCGATGTAAACCGAATCTTCTACGATAGGAAAATGCGTGAAGTGTTCTTCGGCAAAAAATTCCTTGATCGCGCCGATAGTTTCCTTCGTGTCGATAGGTCTGTAGTCGTTGTTGATATATTCGGAAATCTCGCTCATCTCGCCAATGCTGGGTTTGAGAATGCAAATTAATCAAAAAATGCAACAAACGCCCTTGTTTAACTTTGTATTTTTGTGGGTAAAACTACAAGAATTACCATGACTAAGCTGTCCGTGAATATCAATAAAATAGCCACTTTGCGAAATGCGAGAGGCGGAAACGTGCCCGATTTGCTCAAGGTCGCCACCGATATCCAGAACTTTGGCGCGCAAGGCATCACGATCCATCCGAGACCTGATGAACGCCACATTCGGTATCAGGATGCACGCGACCTCAAAAGCGTGGTTCATACCGAATTCAATATCGAAGGAAATCCCGAGAAGAAGTTTATTGATTTGGTTTTAGAGGTCAAGCCTGATCAGGTGACGCTTGTTCCTGACGCTGTCGATGCGCTCACCTCAAACGCGGGTTGGGATACGATCAAGAACATCGGTTTTCTCAAAGAAGTAATTTCCGAATTCAAGCGCAACGGCATCCGGACTTCGATTTTTGTGGATCCGATAGCGGCGATGATCGATGGAGCGGCCGAAACCGGAACCGACAGAATCGAATTGTACACCGAAAGTTTTGCCACCGAATACGCAAACGGCAACATGCAAAGTGTCGAGATTTACGCCGCTGCGGCAAAACGCGCGGGAGAACTCAATTTGGGTGTGAACGCCGGACACGATCTGAGTTTGGACAATCTTGCTTATTTCAATCGCAACATCCCGAACTTGCTCGAAGTTTCCATCGGACACGCCTTGATTTCCGAAGCTTTGTATCTCGGATTGGAAAATGTCGTCAATATGTATCTGCAACGCCTCAAATAATGGACCTACTTTATTCAAGGATCGAAGGCGAAGGAAAACCGCTTTTGATCATTCACGGATTTTTGGGAACGTCAGACAACTGGAAAACGTTTTCCGGACAATATGCCGCGAAAGGTTATCAGGTTCATGCAATCGACATGCGCAATCACGGCCGAAGCTTTCATTCGGATGAATCGAATTACGAAGTAATGGTCGAAGATGTTTGCCGATATGCGAACCATCACGGGATTTCTGCTTTCGATTTGATCGGACATTCGATGGGCGGAAAGATCGCGATGTTCTTTGCGATGAAATATCCCGAAATGATCGAGAAGATGATAATCGCCGACATCGGACCCAAATATTACAAACAGCATCACCAAGACGTTCTTGCTTCTTTGAACGCAGTTGATTTTTCGGTCAAGCCGACGCGCTCTGACGTAGCGGAAATCATGAAAAAGTATTTGGGAGACGATCAGGGAACGATTCAATTTCTCCTGAAAAACCTGTATTGGATCGAACCCGGACAACTTGGTTTTCGCTTCAATTTGCCTGTCTTGACGAGTGAAATCGAGAACATCGGACTCGCTTTGCCCGAGAATGGAGCTTTTGAAAAACCGACGCTTTTCCTAAGAGGCGGGAATTCGAGGTACGTGAAAGATGAAGATATGGAAAACATCAGAAAGCAATTTCCGAAAGCGGTTTTTGCCACAATCAAGAACGCCGGACATTGGCTACACGCCGAAAAGCCTCAGGAGTTTCTCGATGCGACTTTGTATTTCCTGGAACAATAAATAAAAATTTTTGCCATAAAAAAAGCCCCTCGGTATCGAAGGGCTTTTCTTTTATTCCAAGTTTGAAGTTATTAGTTCTTCAAGACTTTAGTAGTTTTTGTTGCTCCAGTGTCTGAAGTAGCAGTCAAGACGTAAGCTCCTGTTTGAAGAGCAGAGATGTCAACTGACGCATCGGCGATAGAAGCGAAATCTTTAGTGTAGACTTTTTTACCTGTAAGGTCGTAAACGCTAACATTTGCAACGTTGAATCCAGAAACTGTTACAACGCCGTTCGTAGGGTTTGGAGTAACTGAAACTTGAACAGCGTTCGTGTCGTTAGTTCTAAGATTTCCGTCGAATTTGTAGATTCCACCAACTCCGCCATTAACGAATCCGCCAGTCCAACCTGTAGTCGCGTCGAAAAACGTGACAGTTGTGTGCTGAACTCCTGTGTCGATAGTCGTGAAAGAAGTTCCGGCGTTAGTAGTGAATCTAGAACCTGAGTTTCCTGTAGCGGCACCTGTAGTAACGTAATAGTTAGCTTGTCCCGGTACAGAAGAGATGTTAGGCAATCCTGTCCAAGGTGCAGAAGCGCTCCAAGTCGTTCCTCCGTTTGTGGTTACGTAGTAAACTGTTCCGTTTGTGATAAGTCCGTTGTTGGCATCGCTGAAAACCAATTGGTGACCAGTGAAATCGGCAACCGGAGTTTGAGACGCTGTCCAAGTATTACCTTGGTTCGTGCTCTTGAAGATACGACCGTTGCTCGTTCCGAACCAGATTGTGTTTCCAACAGCAGCATAAAGATCAGTGTATCCGTATTCTCCAGCAGCGGTTGGCATAGTAAGCAATCCTGTTGGGTTTGTCCAAGTTGTTCCGCCGTCAGAAGTAACTTTCAATTCAAAACGGTTTCCCGGAGACGGATCTCCCTGAGTGATTCCGTGAGTAGCATCGAAGAAGTGAACGAAGTTGAACCAAGAAGTCCCTGATGCATTGTAAGTGTTTGCAGGCGTAGATTGCGCCCATGTTGTTCCTCCGTTGGTCGTTTTCCAAACACCTCCAAGACCAGTGTCTCCGTCGAATGCGCCTACGAATGCCGTGTTTGCATCAAGAGCGATAACATTCGAAAGTGTGTAAGTCGGGTGTCCGATGTTTACCAAACCTGGCGTCCAAGTGTTTCCGCCGTCAGTAGTTTTTGTAAATTCCTGAACAACGTTTGTCGGGGCAGCTCCGTCATAAGCCAAAGCCCAAACGGTACTTGCGTCAACGATGTGAATATCATTGATTCCACGTGAAGCCGTAGGGAATCCTGTATTCTGCACAACCCAGCTTTGAGCCGAAACGAAAGCGGGAGCGATAAGTAAAGAGAGTAATAGTTTTTTCATAATTTTTAATAGGATTTGTTAACTCGCTCAAAAGTAGGAAATTATTCTATCGATAAATCGCGGCTGCCATTTTTTTAAAGAAATTAACATCAGTTGCAGAAACGATTTTTGCCCTTTCGTCAAATTGGGTTAACTTTAAAGTAAAATCTTACGAATTATGAATGTGATACTCCGATTGATAGCAACCGCATTGTTAGTGATGCTACTTTCTTACTTTCTTCCCGGCGTTGGCGTCGACGGATTTTTCTCGGCCATGGTCGTCGCAATCGTCCTGGGTTTGCTGAATCTTTTCGTGAAGCCCATACTTGTGCTTTTCACGCTTCCAGTGACGATTCTCACTTTCGGATTGTTCCTGCTGGTGATTAATGCCGTCGTAATTATGATGGTCGATTATTTCGTCGACGGATTCCGCGTCACATCTTTCCTGACGGCCGTCTTGTTCAGCCTGATATTGTCGGTCGTGCAATCGCTTATTTTTTCGTCCGGCAAGGACTGATCGCCTGAAATTTTACCGTTGCTTTAACTTGTGGCTCAAATTAAAAAATACTACTTTTGCGCCCAATTTTAGCACGTATACACATGAATATCACGAGAAATAACGTCGACGCTTTGAATGCCGTCGTTACGGTCGAAATGAAAAAAGCCGACTACGAGCCTCAAGTGGAGAAAGTACTTTCGGATTATCGCAAGAATGCCAACGTTCCGGGATTCCGCAAAGGTCAGGTTCCTATGAGCCTTATCAAGAAACAATACGGCAAAGCTGTTTTGCTCGAGGAAGTCAACAAATTGTTGCAGGAAAAGTTGAACCAATATCTGGTTGACGAAAAGCTCGAGATTTTGGGTAATCCGTTGCCTAAAGTGAACGAAGATTTCAATTTGGACAATGAAGATTTCACTTTCGAATTCGAACTTGGGCTTGCTCCGACGTTCGATGTCGATTTGGCATCTGTCAAAAATCTGACACAATATAAAGTGGTTGCCGATGACAAATTGCTCGACGACCAGGTTTTGCGCATCCGCAAGCAATACGGGAAAATGATCCAGAAAGACGAAGTTGCCGACGGTGACGACATCACCGGAACATTCACCAACGAAGAAAAAGGGATCAACGCTCCGGCGACTTTTGCAACCGATGTTTTCAAGAACAAAAAAGAAGCCGCAAAATTCAACGGCAAAAAAGTAGGTGACGTGGTGACTTTGGCCACGAAAGGTTTGTTCGACGACGACCACAAATTGATGGATTTCCTCAAAGTGGGACACGATGATGTTCACGGACTCGATATCAACGTCGACTTCAAGATCGAAGAAATCACGACTACTGAACCAGCCGAATTGAACGAGGAATTGTTCCAAAAGCTTTTCGGAGAAGGTGAGGTCGCCAATCTCGACGAGCTTAAGAACAGGATCAAACAAGATGCCGAGACGCAATTCGCGGTTCAGGCCGACCAAAAATTCCTCAACGACGTGACCGAAGCTTTGTTGGCAGGTACGACGTTCGATCTTCCGTCGGAATTCCTTAAAAAATGGATTCAACAAAATGGCGAAAATCCACTTACTGCAGAGCAAGCCGAAACAGAATACAACCGATCTGAAAACGGACTTCGCTACCAATTGATCGAAGGAAAAATCATAACCTCGAACGGATTGCAGATCACTTTCGACGATCTGAAAGACTACACTAGCGTGCTAATCCGCAAGCAAATGGCGCAATTCGGACAAATGAGTCCAACTGACGCAGACGTCGACGGAATCGTGATGCGAGTGCTTTCGAACCAAGAAGAAGTGAAGCGTCTGAGCGAGCAGGTCATGAGCGAAAAAATGCTGAATCTGTTCAAGGAAAAGGTAAAAGCCAAGACGAAAGAAGTTTCTTACGAAGACTTCGTTAAAGCAAGCTACGGCGAATAACTTTGTAAAAAAAGTAGTATATTTGAGCGCCTAAATCCTGTGATTTAGGCGCTTTTACTTTCCATAAAGCATCTAAAGCTCAAACAACTATGAATTACGGTAAAGAATTCAGGAAGTTCGCCACGAAACACCATGGCGTGAACTCCATGTAC
Source organism: Flavobacterium sp. (assembly GCF_004295795.1). Classification (GTDB taxonomy): domain Bacteria; phylum Bacteroidota; class Bacteroidia; order Flavobacteriales; family Flavobacteriaceae; genus Flavobacterium. The sequence goes on from NZ_SEBR01000010.1 coordinate 14,948, forward strand.
TACGATAAAATCGTCGGTGCCATGACGCCGACAAACATGACTCCTTATATCATCGAAGAAAGACAGCTCAACGTTTCCCAACTTGACGTTTTTTCGCGTTTGATGATGGACAGGATTATTTTCCTCGGAACAGGTATCGACGACCAGATCGCCAATATCGTGCAAGCACAGCTTTTGTTCCTTGCAAGTGTGGATTCGGGCAAAGACGTCCAGATCTACATCAATTCACCAGGCGGAAGCGTTTATGCAGGTCTTGGTATTTATGACACGATGCAATTCATCCAACCCGATGTGGCTACGATCTGTACAGGAATGGCAGCTTCCATGGGTGCGGTTTTGCTTTGCGCCGGGGCAGCCGGAAAACGTTCGGCTTTGCCACATTCACGTGTCATGATCCACCAACCTTCAGGCGGCGCCCAAGGTGTTGCGACAGATATGGAAATCAACTTGCGTGAAATGCTCAAATTGAAAGAGGAACTTTACAAGATCATTTCCGATCACTCCGGACAATCGTTCGACCGCGTTCACAAAGACAGCGAGCGCGATTATTGGATGAAAGCCGATGAAGCCAAAGAATACGGCATGATCGACGAAGTTTTGAGAAGAAACGTATAAGTCGGGAATCAATATCGGGGATGCCAATTTCTGATATCCGATCCGAATTAAACTAAACAGAAGGCTTGGAAACATTGGTTTTTCCATTGGTTCCAAGCTTTTCACATCTGACAAAAAAACATGGCAAAAGAAGTATTGGATTGCTCATTTTGCGGTAGGAAAAAGCCCGAAACCAATTTGCTGATCGCCGGCATTAGCGCGCACATTTGCGACAAATGCATCGAACAGGCTCACGGAATCGTACTTGAAGAACTCAAATCGAGCGGACATTCGAAAATCTCGAGTGACCTCGTCTTGAAAAAACCGCGTGAAATCCGTGCATTTCTCGACACTTATGTGATTGGGCAAGACCAGACCAAAAAGGTCATGTCGGTAGCCGTTTACAATCACTACAAGCGTTTGATGCAAAAAAACCACGATGATGAAGTGGAAATCGAAAAGAGCAACATCATCATGGTAGGACAAACCGGAACAGGGAAAACCCTTGTAGCCAAAACGATAGCAAAGATGCTCGACGTGCCTTTGGCAATCGTAGACGCAACGGTTTTGACCGAAGCCGGATATGTTGGTGAAGACGTAGAAAGTATCCTCACGCGTTTGCTGCAAGCCGCCGATTATGACGTGGCCAAAGCCGAAAGGGGAATCGTTTTCATTGACGAAATCGACAAAATTGCGCGCAAGAGCGACAATCCTTCGATCACACGCGATGTGTCGGGAGAAGGCGTTCAGCAAGCTTTGTTGAAATTGCTCGAAGGAACGGTCGTGAATGTTCCGCCAAAAGGTGGGCGAAAGCATCCGGACCAAAAATTCGTTGAGGTAAACACCCAAAATATCTTGTTTATTGCCGGTGGCGCTTTCGACGGGATCGACCGAGTGATCGGAAAACGCCTCAATCGTCAGGCTGTCGGGTACGGAGCCGCGAAAGGACACGACGCGATTGACCAGGAAAACCTGTTGCAATACATCATTCCGAAAGATATCAAAGACTTCGGACTGATTCCGGAGATCATCGGACGTTTGCCGGTTCTCACGCACATGGATCCGCTTGACCGCGAGACTTTGCGAGCAATCTTGACCGAACCGAAAAACGCGCTCATCAAACAATATCAAAAGTTGTTCGCGATGGACGATGTCGATTTCAATATCACCGAAGAGGCGCTTGATTTCATCGTAGACAAAGCTTTGGAATACAAACTCGGAGCGCGCGGACTTCGCTCGTTGTGCGAGGCGATCCTAACCGATGCCATGTACGATTTGCCAAGTTCCGACGAGAAAATCCTCAGGATCGACCGCGCTTACGCAGAAGACAGCCTAACGCGCAACCTTCTGAAAAGGCTGGAAATCGCATCTTAATTATTACGGTTATACGTTAATTCAAAAAAAATCCTGCTATCAAGGCAGGATTTTTTTGTTTCGGTAAAATCAGATTTTCTTTGGGTTTTAGGTAACACCTTCGGTACGGTCCGCATCCATATCGCTTTGGTCCGCACGAAATAAACAATATTCCGGCGGTAGCGATCATCATCATCTTTTTCATTCTGTCGGTTAAAATTATGTAGCCTTGGAGAACTGCATTTCCTTGAGCTTTTCGAGATAGTCGCGCTGGTTCGACAATCTCGGGATTTTGTGTTGACCGCCGAGTTTGCCTTGGTCGCGCAACCAATCGTAGAAAAGATTCGGGCGTGCAGTGTTGAGGATTAACGCATTGAGCGTCATATTATTGTATCGCTTGGCTTCGTAATCTGAATTTAAGGTTTGCAGCGTTTCATCGAGCACTTTCGCAAAATGGCTCGGATCGACCGGCGGATTTCGGAATTCGACCATCCACTCGTGTGCGCCTTTTTCTTTTCCGTCCATGAAGACCGGAGCGACGGTGTAATCAATGACTTCGACTCCGGTAATTTCGCAGGCTTTCGCAAGCGCGGCATCGGTATTTTCGACCATCAATTCCTCCCCGAAGACATTTATGTGGTGCTTTGTTCGTCCCGTTATCCGGATGCGATACGGACTAAGCGACGTGAATCGCACAGTGTCGCCAATCAAATAGCGCCACAAGCCCGAATTCGTCGTAATGACAACTGCGTAATTCTTGTTCAGCTCGACATCGGCCAAACGGATGGCTTTCTCGTTCGTCGTCCCAAAAACAGCCATCGGAATAAATTCGTAGAAAATGCCGTAATCCAGCATTAGCAGCAAATCACTCGAACCGTTTTGATCCTGGATCGCGAAAAATCCTTCGGAAGCATTGTAAATTTCGTAGTACTGAAAGCCTGTTTTCGGAAGTAATTTTCGGTATTGTTCGCGATAGGGTTCGAAACTCACGCCTCCGTGAAAGTAGACCTCGAGATTCGGCCACAACTCGTGTAGGTTCGTCTTTTGATTTTCTTCCAGCACGCGGTTCATCAAGACCAAAAGCCAACTCGGAACGCCCGCGAAACTCGTGACATTTTCCGTTCGGGTTTCGGCAATTATCGCTGCGAGTTTGCTTTCCCATTCGCTCATCAGCGAAGTTCGGTTGCTTGGCGTGGAACTGAATTCGGCCCACATTGGCATGTTTTCAATCAAAATCGCCGACAAATCACCAAAAAACGTGTTGTTGTTTTCGTAAATCTGAGAACTTCCGCCCAAGCGCAAACTCTTTCCGATGAACAATTGGGAATCTTCGTTGTTGTTCAGATACATGCACAGCAAATCCTTGCTGCCTTTGTAGTGGCAGTCTTCGAGCGCTTCTGCCGAGACGGGAATGAATTTGCTTTTGGCATTCGTCGTTCCACTCGATTTGGCGAACCATTTGATTGGCGTGTTCCAGAAAACGAATTGTTCGCCCGTTCTCGTGCGTTCGATCATCGGCTGTAAATCTTCGTACGAAGAAATTGGCACGCGCTCGCAAAACGTTTGGTACGACTTTATCGACGAGAAATCGAATTGCTTCCCGACGGCCGTCAATTCTGCCGCGCGAATCAAGTTCATGAGCAGTTCTTCCTGAACCTCATTCGGATATTTGAGGAACAATTCAATTTGGTGGATGCGCTGTTTGAGCACCCACGACGCAATCGAATTGATAATCGGTAGCGGCATTTGTTTTATCTTTACGCACACTAAAATACTACTTTTTACATGCAGTACGAAGGCACGCTTTCGAAAATGCCGACCGAAATCGGCAATCCCATCCAATATTATCTAGTGTTTGAAGACAGTTTCCTGAACGTTAACCAATTGCTTGGGCGAGACGTGTCGATTTCATTCAAAGGTTATCAGTGTTTGAACTGCTCCAAACGCAAAAAGATTTTCCGACAAGGATTTTGTTACGACTGTTTTTATTCGAGTCCGGAAGTGGGCGATTGGATCATGCGTCCCGAATTGAGTACGGCTCATTTGGGCATTGCCGACCGCGATCTCGAATATGAGTCAAAAGTGCAATTGACGCCACATGTCGTGTATTTGGCGCTTTCGAGCGAGGTGAAAGTAGGAGTGACGCGCAAGACTCAAGTTCCGACGCGTTGGATTGATCAGGGCGCTTGCGAAGCTGTTTCGATTTTGGAAGTTCCGAATCGCTATTTGGCCGGAATCACCGAAGTCGAGCTCAAGAAACATTTCGTGGATAAGACAAATTGGCGAAAAATGTTGCAGAACGAGGTTTTGACTTTGGATTTGTTGGAGGAGAAAACGCGTATTTTCGACTTTTTGCCAGATGAAGTAAAACCGTTTTTCAATACGGATTTGCACGAACATTTGGTCATCAATTATCCGGTTTTGGAACATCCGAAGAAAGTTGTCGGACTAAATTTGGACAAGACGACTTCTTACGCTGGAAAGCTCATCGGGATAAAAGGCCAATATTTGATTTTCTCGGATGGAACGGTTTTCAACGTTCGGTCTTTTGAGGGTTATGTCGTGAATATATCGGTTTAATCCTCCAAAACCTCTATAGAAAAAAGCCGCCACCACCCACCCGTAAATTTAGAGGTAATGAGGTTGTGTCGGATACAGAAAATCTGTAATAAATCTTAAATGAAGGTGTCCGATATTTTGAACAGATCAGTCGATTCTCAAAAATTCCCAACCGTAACCGCGCCCGCCGTCGAAAAAAGGGAAGAAAAAGATCATGCCCTATTTCAGATGTCTTGAATCGGCTAACAAATTGCCTTTTTCGGACAGCCGAATCCTGATTTTGCCATTTTTGTAGAAGTTGCCCAGCAACAGCGGGTAGACAATCGCATTTCTGTTGAACACGAAATAATCGGCCATTATATTTCCTTTCAGAATTTTTTCGTTTTGAATGCTATCTTCCTGGACGAGGCGCACCAATATGCGCGCGCTGTCGACTAACCTTGACGAAATATAGTCGTCTTCCCGGATCGATTACCCTATCATGAAGAAATCCCAAAACAGATCAGCGTTCGTCGGTTGAAAGTCGCTTGAATTTCTCGTTGAACTTTTCGAGGTTTGCTGACTATAACGGCGGTAGCTTTTCGGCATTCTCGACTTTTTTCAAGGACGAGCAGCAAGAAATGAGGATTGCTAAAATGGCCATGAATAAGGTCCTCATGATGGTTTTTGAGTTTTGCGAAATTTCCGGATTGTAGCCATTTTCAAAGACCTAACAAATCTCAAAGATTTGTTAGGTTTGCACGAAGTTAGTCCCTAAAAACCAAAATCAATTACAGGAAATCTGTAAAAAATCATAAAAAAAGCCACTACAGAAAGTGGCTTTCGGTAATCTTATGTCCGAAAAAAATCAATTCGTCTTCGGTTCCTCTTTTTTCTTCTTTTTCCCAAACAAATCAATTACGCCCTGAGCCGCATTTTTGATGTCCTCATTCTTCGTTTTGGGCTTGGTTTTGGTCGTATCGGTTGTACTTTGATTCTGATTTTTGGTATTCTTATTGATCAAATCGGTCAAAGCCGACGTGCCTTGATTCACTAGTTTTTCCTTTTGCGCTTTCACGATCTGATTGGTCAGATTGGTCGCGGCCGACTTCATATCGGTAGCGACTTTCGGATTCGAAAAATTCCCTGTCAAAAGCGCCGTCACCGGAATGTTCTCGATCTTGTTCTGTTCGCCAGGAGACAATTTCGCCAGCAATTTGTTGACGTCGGTACCAAAATATTTCGCCGGAACATCGAATTTCAAACTGTAATTCATCGTCTGGTCAAATCCGTGAGAACCGACGATATCGACTTTCATGTCCTGATATTTCAGTGTGAACGGTTTTAGGTTCACGCGTCCGTTGGTGAATGTCAAAGCCGCTTTGAGATCGTTGAGGTTCAATTTCTGAAGGTCGATAAAACTCACGCTTTCGTCCAATTTATTGAGCAAAGTCGAATTTTTCTCGTTGATCGTGGTCGACAAAAGTTGTCCGGCCAAATCGCCGTTTATCGTGTTGAGGATCGGCGACATTTCCTTCGGATCCAGTTTTCCGGAAACATTGATTTTCGAATTCAGTTTGCCGTTGATCACACCCGCGATCGGAGCGATGCTTTTCATCATCTCGAGTTGCGTGAAAGTCTGTTGAATGTCAACCGAGTTCAAACCCAGATCAACATTGAAAGTCGGAGTCGCTTCTTTGGTAGAAACGTCACCCGTAACAGCGATCAGTCCGCCGAAAATAGTGGTTTTCACGTCCTGAAGTTTGGCCGTTTGATCTTTGATGATGACTTTGCCCGAAACGTTTTTCAGCACCAGATTGTCGTACAAAACCGTGTTGGCTTTCGCCGTCAATGTGCAATCGAGAAACGCAGGAATCTTCACGGCTTCTTTCGGCTGTTGGGTTTTCTGTTCCTTTTTCGGATCGGCTTCGGTTATGAAATCGGAAACCGCGAATTGGTTCGAAGTCAGGTTGAAATTGCCTTTCAGAGTTTGGTTTTTGAGCAGGAATCCGTAGAAATTGTCGAGTGTTCCAGAAAGTTTCATGTCGGTTTTTCCAGTTGTCGCGTCGAGTTCCTGAAGGGTGATGCGCGAAGGATTGAACTGCACGACGGCTTTGTTGACATTGATCGCCTTGTTGTCGGCATCGACATATTTGAATCCCGTAAGCGCCAAATTTCCGGAGTTTTGCATGTTTTGGTATTGGCTGGTTTCCACCGATTTCATGTCGAATTTCGTCACGACGTTTGCATCCAAAATGCCCGAAAGTGGTTTGTCAAGTTTCACCGGATACGCTTTTGTCAGATTCGCCAAATTGATCCGTCCGTCGAGTTTCGCATCGACAAGCGGGTTTTCCGACAGGTTTTTGACAGTGGCCTTGGCATTGAAAACGTCTTGGTCGATTCGGAAAGAAAGCCTGTCCAGATTCACGTAAGTGTCGTTCATCAAACCCGTTTCGTTGATGATTTTGGTATCGATCACTATATTTTGAACCGACTTCGGCAAATCGGGATACTTGAATGACGCGTTGTTGGATGCGATCGCGATGTTGAATTTCGGAATGGTCGTGTCGGACAAAATCCCTTTCGCGAATCCTTCGACCTTGAAATCGCCCGTCGTCTGTACGTTCGCCAAACTTCCAGAATAGGCCGACGGGATCAATCCGAGGAAATTCTGGAAACCCGAAACCGGCGTCTTGAACGTAAGATCGTATTGTTGGCCGTTGTCCAAAAGTTGGATGAATCCGTCGAATTCCAAAGGCAATTTATTGATTAGCGCCTTATTTTTCTTGAACGAATATTTGCTGTTTTCGAGGTCGATCCCAAGCACGGCGTCCAAATTCAAATTCACTTTATTCAGATAATTCACTTTGTCCATGTCCAAAGAGACCACGGTCGAGGTTTTGGTGTCGAGATCGAGTTTTTTAGCCGCGAAATCTCCGGTTCCGTTGTGGTTCAAACTATCTAGCACCAATTTGATCTTCGAGCGTTCGTCGTAATACTGGAAGCGATAGTTCTCGATTTTGTATTCCTGGACTTTTAGCGATAACGGATCGCCTTCGTTCTTGTCTTTGTTTTTTTCTTCGGCATTTTTGATCGCGATGTCGAAATTGCCGAGTCCGTCTTTGTTGAACAAAATATTTACGACGCCGTTTTTGGTCGAAATAGACTCGATGTTCATGCCTTCTTTCGCATCCTTGAACAGTTCCTTAACAGACATTTTGAGGTTAACTTCGCCCAAATAAACCAAAGTATCGCCCGCAAAAGGCGCTTTGTTGATGATCGAAAGTTTGTCTATCGTGACATTTGCCTGCGGAAAACTCTTGATCAGACTCAAATCTACATCTTCAAAAGCGACTGTCGCATCGACATTCTTGTTGATGGTTTCGACAATCATCTGCTTGATTTTGTCTTTGAAAAGGAAAGGTGTTGCGACTAAAAGCGCGATGAGAACCAGAAGAACGATTCCGGTCCATTTGAGGATTTTCTTGACCATGTTGCGTGTGTTTGGAGTAAACAAAAACTCCCGATACTTCGGGGCATCGGGAGTAAAACTAGTCCATTTTTTTAACATTTGCCGAGGATCGGCTTTACTTTTAAGAACAATTTAATTTCGGATTTTGAGGCTGAGAGTCAAGAGTCGAGAGCCAAGATTGTGTCGACAAATTCGTGGATTGTTCTTTGGGGTGTTTTCCTGACTCCGACAAAGTCTATTGTCTATCCGTCTATTATCTATCCGTCTATTATCTATAATCTTGTCCTTAGTGAATATCTATCTTCACAGGAAGCAACGCCTGAACACCTTTGCGTTCAGTCATGCGTTTGGCCTGTTGCAACACTTCGTAATTCTCGGCGCCAAGCTCTTCTTTGAGCAATTGTTCCTTGGTTTTGGCGAATGGAAATCCGGCTAGCAAATCGGCGAGTTTCTTGTCGTATTCCGGGAAATCGACCGTTTTGTATTCCTTGATCTTGGCAAGTTTTGCCGCTTCCTTGATCGCGTCGTCCATTCCGCCGATTTTGTCCACAAGACCAATTTTCAAAGCTTCGGCTCCGGTCCAAACGCGACCTTGCCCAATAGAATCGACTTGAGCGACTGTCATTTTTCGGCCTTGAGCCACTTTCGAAGTAAACGTGCCGTAAATGCGCTCGATCTCGCCTTGCATCAGATTCCTGAAATTTGCGTCAAGCGGAACGAAAGGACTGTAACCCGAAGCATTCGCGTGCGTGCGGACTTGCTCTGCGTTTATCCCGATTTTGGTCGACAACTTCGTTACGTTCGGAAGCGTTCCAAAAACACCGATCGAACCCGTAATCGTACCATTTTCGGCAAAAATCGTATTGGCGTTGCAAGAAATATAATAACCGCCGGACGCTGCGTAATTTCCCATGGAAACCACAACTGGTTTGGTCTTTTTGGTCAATTCGATTTCTCTCCAGATCAAATCTGAAGTCAGTGCGCTTCCGCCCGGACTGTCCACGCGAAGCACGACAGCTTTCACGTTGTCGTCTCGTCTGGCTTCCTGAAGTGAGCGCTTGATTGAACCTTCGCCAATATAACTCACGTCGCCTTCACCGCTCAAAATCTCGCCTTGAGCGTACACGATCGCGATTTCGTCATCGGCAAAATTCGATGGCGTCATGGCCACATTTCTTGCATAATCGAGCAAATCGACTTTGTTGTATTTTTTGTCCTTGTCAACTTTCAGACGTGTTCGGATCGCATCGTGATATTCGTCCTCATAAGCAACTTTGTCTACTAAATTCGCGGCTTTCGCCATTTCGGGCGTCCTTGCGCCAAGGTTGTTGGCGAGTTCGTTGAGTTTTTCAACCGGAATTTTTCGGCTTTCCGAAATCTCGCTTACGATCGAACTCCATATAGAATTCAACATCGCCGTCAATTGCTCGCGGTTGGCCGGACTCATTTTGTTGTCCAGAAACGGTTCGACAGCACTTTTGTATTTTCCGTGGCGGATGACTTCCATCGTGATTCCCGATTTCTCCTGGAAATCCTTGAAAAACATGACTTCAGTCGCCAAACCTTTGAAGTCAAGATCGCCTTGCGGATTCAGGTAAACGACGTCAGCCACAGAATTCAGGTAATATTCCTTTTGCGAGTAAGAATTGTTGTAAGCCATAACGAACTTGCCCGATTTCTTGAAGTCGATCAACGCGTCGCGAAGTGCTTTTGTTTGGGCGATTCCAGTTGTCGTATTGTCGTTCAGGATCGAAATTCCCTTGATTTTGTCGTCGTTTTTGGCTTCAGAAATCGCGGCGATGACGTCAGAAACACCAACAGATTTTGAATCCGAAAAAATAGTGACCAAAGGATCGCTGAATTTTCCGGCGTAGTCGTTATTGACTTCTTTCATGTCGAAAACCAGAACCGAGTCTTTTCGCACTTCGACCGCATCAGAATCGCCTCCGAAAAGCGCACTGATGAGAATCAGTAGGAAAAAAGAACCCATAAAGAACAAAAATATACCGACGACGGTCGCCAATACGTTGCTGAGGAATTTCATAAAATGTTTTTTGTGTTAGTGATTCGCGCGCGGAATTCGTTACAATTTGGGTTGGTAAACCTTTGTGAAACTTATCAACACAGGCGGCCAAAGATAAGTTTATTCTGTTAATTTGTGGCCGATATGAATGCGCAACATCAGGTAGTTTTGGCCATCGGAAGCAATCAGGGCGATCGTCTCGAACTTGTGAAATCGGCTATTTCGTACATTCACGAACACATTGGCACGGTGATCCGGGTTTCGAAACTTTACGAGACGCCGGCTTGGGGTTTCGAAGGCGAGGCTTTCTACAATTGCGCGATCTTGATGCACACGACGCGTCCGGCCCACGAAATTCTCGACCTTGTTCTTGAGGCCGAAATCAATTTGGGTCGCGTGAGAAGCGACGAACCAGGTTATCAATCTCGGCTTATCGACATCGACGTGATCACGTTCAACGAAGACATAATCACGTCCGAAAAACTGCAAGTGCCGCATCCGCTTATGCAGGAACGCCTTTTCGTGTTGTTGCCGATGCGCGATCTGAACCTCGATTGGCGCCATCCGATTTTCCAGAAATACCTGCATGAATTGCTCAGGATTTCAGAGGACAAAAGCGTCTGCAAAGTCGTCGGGAATCTCGATTCGCCTTTGAAGGAAATCGCTTTGGAAAACTTCCGATACATCGCCATCGAAGGAAATATCGGTGCAGGGAAAACGACTTTGGCTTGCAAGATCGCCTCTGATTTCAATGCGAAAACCGTTTTGGAGCGTTTTGCCGACAATCCTTTTTTGCCGAAGTTTTACGAAGACCAAAACCGATACGCGTTTCCGCTCGAAATGTCGTTTCTGGCCGATCGTTTCCAACAAATTTCAGACGATTTGGCACAATTCGACCTATTTCGCGACTTCATCATTGCTGATTATCACATCTTCAAGTCCCTGATTTTTGCCAAAGTCACGCTTGGCGACGACGAATATCGCCTTTACAGAAAGTTGTTCGAGATCATTTACAAGGAAATGCCAAAGCCGGATTTGTACGTGTATTTGTATCAGAATACCGACAGATTGCTCGAGAATATCCGAAAACGCGGACGCAGTTACGAGCAGGAAATCCCGGCCGAATACCTCGATTCGATCAATCGTGGCTATCTCGATTACATCAAGTCGCAAACAGATCTGAACGTTTTGGTCATCGATGTCTCGGACAAGGATTTCGTCAAGAATCAGCAAGATTACGTCTACATTCTCGATCAGGTCAAATCCAAAATCCCCAACTAACGTTTCAGTGAAAAGTGTCCGCGGATCGTAGGAATTTGCGTGCCCGATTCGAACACGAACCAATAATCGTCGCTCGGAAGTGCTTTGCCGTTGTAAGTTCCGTCCCAAAACAGACTCTCGCGATTCAGCGTTTTGATAAACTTGCCGAACCTGTCGTAAATCTGGGTCGAGGCTTTCGGATAGAAAATCATTCCATTTACTGTCCACAAATCGTGGAAACCGTCGGTGTTCGGTGTAAAATAGTCCGGAATCACTATTGTTTTCGTATACGGAAAATCGTCGCCTCCGCAACCGTGTATCGATTGCGCATAGAGTGTCGTGATGTCTGAACCCGAGATCACGAAAACCGGCGAATTCTGCCAGTTCACGCCGTCGAGCGAATATTCGAAATCGCCCGAATTGCTTGTTAAGATCGTGAGTTCATTCCCATAAAGAACCGCTCCGATTATCTCCGGAATATTTTTCTGCAAAACCGTGAAAGTCTTGGTCGCGCTGCAATTCGCGGGCGCCGGAGTGGTTACCGTGACCGTGAAAACACCTTGTCCAAAAACCGCGATTTGCTGCGAAGTTTGGCCCGTTGACCACAAATACGAAACGCCGGTGATTCCCGCGTCCAGAATGGCGCTTCCGTTTTCGCAAATGCCTACGTTCGGTTCGTCCTGAACTTGCGGAATCGGGTAAATGGTGACATCGACAGCAACTCGCGCGCCCGGGCAGGAATTGCTCAAGACTTCGGCATAGTAAGTCGTCGACTGGTTCAAAACCGGAGTCGTGAACGAATTTCCAGTGGCGATCGAATTTCCGCCTGTGGCCGTCGTATACCAATTGATTGTGCCAGAACTAGCCGTGGCCGAAATTGTTACGCTGCCTTCGCAAGAGGCCGCGTTCGTCGTCGAAGTGATCGTGGGAATGTCGTTTATGGTAGCCGTTACCGGATTTCGTGTTCCGGTCGTGCAACCCACATCGTAAGCCGATGCGAAAAATATCGTGGTTTGGTTCAGGATTGGTGTCGTGAAATTGCTTCCCGTTGCCACGATATTGCCGCCCGTAGCCGCGTCATACCAAGTCACTGATCCGTTTTGGGCTTGTGCGCTTAAAGTCAATGACGAAGATCCGCAGCCTGTTGCGCCCGTCGTCGCCGAAATCGACTGAATTACCATCGAAGTCGTCGCTGAAATATTTAGAATCGGGTCGCCCGGCATTCCGCCATATTCGACGATAAAACCTTTCGGGACATAATCGCCTCCGCCACCTTCGTCTCCCAAATCGTTCCAGGAACCGTAAATCCCGACGCCCGGCGCTGTAATGTGTGCATAATCTTCTTCGTCGAAATTGTTGGGTTCGCCATTGTTCCAGTTCGCGTAATTCGGGGTCGATCCGTTTGCTACGCCGTTCCAGAAGATGGTTCCGGCTTCCGGTCCCGTCATCCATTTCCAGACGCCTTCGGTTTCGGAATCGCTTCCGCCTATCCAACCTGTTCCGCTGGATTGTTCTCCGCACAAAGCTGCTTCGTCGGCCGCACCGATTGTCGCCAAATAACCCTGGAGCCCGTAATAGGTCATGTTTTGGGCGGCGACCCTCGCATCTGTCCACTTGATGTTGAGGTTTGGGATGAATTGGTAATAGTGTCCGGTTGATGGCAGATAATTGGCATTTCCGGCAGTAATCGAAAAAGTGCGGTTTCCCGACGGATTCGCAGCCGAACTCGAGAAAACGATGTCCTCGATCGCCGATTCGAATTGGGCGTAAGTCACCAACTGTCCGGCAACGGCGCTTGTCATCGTAAGTTTTCCGGTGCTTGTGTTCCAGGTTGTGCTTATGGTGGGATGGTTTCCGGTCAAAGTCAGCAAGTCGGTTCCGTTTTGGTATCCGACAGAAATCTGGACGTATATCGCGATTGTGCCGATGTCGTCCGGATCGGTAATCGTCATGTTGTTCACGATCTTGTTAGGCGTTCCCGGACAATAGGCGTTGAATCCGACGGCGCTCAGAGTTGGCGGAATATTGCCTTGCGAAAAAGCATCCACACTTGGGAAAAGTCCGAAGACAAACAAAAGAATGGAAGCAACTTTTTCATGCAGAAAGATCTAGCTACGGAGTTTACAAAATATATCCCAAACGACAATGCCGGCCGAAACCGAAATATTTAGCGAGTGTTTCGTGCCAAGCTGCGGAATTTCGATCACGCCGGCACAAACCTCGATGGCTTTCTGGTTTACGCCAAAAACTTCGTTTCCGAAGACGAGTGCATAAGTCGTATTGGCTTCTGGCGTAAATTTCTCGAGCGAAATCGAATTCTCGACTTGTTCTAGCGCATACGTTTTGACGCCTTTTTCCTTCAGTTTGGAAATCGCCTCGACAACGTCTTTTTCGTGTTCCCAAGCCACGGTTTCGGTCGCGCCCAGTGCCGTTTTGTGGATTTCCTTGTTTGGAGGTGTGGCCGTGATTCCACACAGGATGATTTTTTCGATCAGGAAAGCATCGGCTGTCCGAAAAACCGAACCGATGTTGTGCAAGCTTCGGATGTCGTCCAAAACCAAGATCAAAGGTGTTTTTTTTGCCGATTTGAAGTCCAATACAGATAATCGGTCAAGTTCGCTGTTGTCGAGTTTACGCATTATTTTTTTGGATAATAGATGATGGACGGATAGATAATAGACGATAACCTCAAAGTCGACAACATCCGTCTTAATAAAAAAAGCTTCCCGGTTAAGAGAAGCTTTTCAAATTATAAGTAAGATTTATTAGCCTTTCGGAGCATCAGTTTCAAGGACAGTTCCCTTGATAGTCAAAACTTTAGGTTGCTCAGAAGCGTTTGAAGTAACAGTTACGGTCTTGGTGAAAGCACCAACGCGCTCCGTAGCATATTTGACTCCGATAACTCCTCTTGCACCTGGCATGATCGGTTCAGTGGGTTTTGTTGGAACCGTACATCCGCAAGAGCCGGTTGCATTAGTGATGATAAGTGGCTTGTTTCCGTTGTTGTTGAAAACAAACTCGCGCTTTCCATCAGCGTTTTTGTTTATTGTTCCGTAGTCGATAGTCTCGTTTTCGAACACGATTCCAGGACCTTCAACTTTTGGAGCATTGGCAGCAGGCGTAGCTTTCTTAGCTGTAGCCTTTTTGGTCTGGGCTTGGGAAACCGTTAGCCCACCGATAGTTAGCATGGCCAACAAAAGGTATTTTTTCATGTTTTTATGGTTTTAAAAAGTGACGGACAAATTTATTGAAAAATTGCAGACACGTCTTGATTAACGTCTTAAAATTAATTTAATTTTTCGGTTGAAGTCGGCAATGGCAAAAATCGTAAATTCGCCAATCGATTTTTTTTACCCTAAAACCCTAGAATTTTGGCAGTCAAACAGAAAGAAGCGAAGGAAACGCCGCTCATGAAACAATACAATGAGATCAAGCGAAAATATCCCGACGCTTGCCTTTTGTTTCGCGTGGGCGACTTTTACGAGACTTTTGGTGAAGATGCGATCCGCGCGGCGAAAATTCTCGGAATCGTGCAAACCAAGCGAGGTGCGGGCTCTGAAACCGAAACCGCGTTGGCCGGATTTCCACATCATTCGTTGAATACGTATCTGCCAAAATTGGTAAAAGCCGGATTGAGAGTCGCCGTATGCGATCAGCTCGAAGATCCGAAAATGACCAAGACGATCGTGAAGCGTGGAGTAACCGAATTGGTAACGCCCGGAGTTTCGATGAACGACGAGGTTTTGATCTCGAAATCGAACAACTTTTTGGCCGCGATCCATTTTGGGAAAAAATTGCTCGGAGTGTCGTTTTTGGACGTTTCGACAGGCGAATTTTTGACTTCACAAGGAAATTCCGAGTACGTCGACAAATTGCTGCAGAATTTCAGTCCATCCGAGATTTTGGTTCCGAAGGCTTGCAAACAGGATTTCCAGGCCTTGTTCGGACAAAGTTTCCACACTTTCTATCTCGAGGATTGGGTTTTCAAGCACGATTACGCGTTCGAATCGCTCAACAACCATTTCAGGACAACATCGCTAAAAGGTTTCGGGATCGACGAGTTGCCTGACGGGATCGTGGCGTCGGGTGCGATTTTGTATTATCTGTCAGAAACACAACACAATAAATTACAGCACATTACCGCGATCCAGCGCATTGCCGAAGACGCTTATGTTTGGATGGACCGCTTTACGATCCGCAATCTCGAGTTGTATCACAGCTACAATCCGAATGCCGTTACGCTTCTCGACGTGATCGACCGCACGCTTTCGCCTATGGGCGGACGTTTGCTCAAACGCTGGCTCGCGCTTCCGTTGAAAGATGCCGACAGGATTCGCAATCGCCATCAAATTGTCGGTTATCTGAAGGATAACTCAGAGGTGCTCAAAAATATCCAATTTCAGATTAAGCAAATGAGCGATCTGGAGCGCCTGATCTCGAAAATCGCCACGGGGAAAGTTTCGCCACGTGAAGTCGTTTACCTCAAGGATTCGTTGAACGCGATTGTTCCGATAAAAGAATTGGCTTCGAAAAGCGACAATGAATCGGTAAAGAAAATGGGAGAAAACCTTGACAGTTGCGACGATCTGCGCGCGAAAATTGCACAAATGCTCAATCCCGAAGCGCCGGTTGCGATCGCGAAAGGAAACGCTATTGCCAAAGGCGTGAATCCGGAACTCGACGAATTGCGCGCGATTTCGACATCGGGAAAGGAATTTCTGGAAAGGATCGAGAAAGCCGAATCGGAAAGAACCGGAATTTCATCGCTCAAAATTTCGTTCAACAATGTTTTCGGTTACTATATAGAAGTCCGGAATGCGCACAAAGACAAAGTTCCGACCGAATGGATCCGGAAACAGACTTTGGTGAACGCCGAGCGCTACATCACCGAAGAACTCAAGGAATACGAATCGAAGATTTTGGGTGCCGAGGAGAAAATCCAAAAGCTCGAATCGGAACTTTTTGAACAATTGGTTTCGTGGATAGCGGGTTATATCAAGCCTGTGCAAATGAACGCGAACTTGGTGGCGCAGCTTGACTGTCTGTCGTCTTTCGCGCAATTGGCCATCGAAAACAAATATGTGCAACCTACGATCGACGAATCTTTCGAACTCGAAATCAAGGACGGACGCCATCCGGTTATCGAAAAACAACTTCCGGTTGGAACGCCTTACATCGCAAACGACGTTTATCTCGACCGCGACAATCAGCAGATCATCATGATCACCGGACCGAACATGTCTGGTAAATCGGCGATTTTGCGTCAGACGGCGCTTATAGTCTTGCTGGCGCAGATGGGAAGTTTCGTGCCGGCCAAAAGCGTGCGCATGGGAATTGTCGACAAGATTTTTACGCGTGTAGGCGCATCGGACAATATTTCGATGGGCGAGTCGACGTTTATGGTTGAAATGAACGAAACGGCTTCGATTTTGAACAATCTGTCTGACCGAAGTTTGGTGCTTTTGGACGAAATCGGCCGCGGAACCAGTACTTACGACGGAATTTCCATAGCTTGGGCAATCGCCGAATATCTGCACGAACATCCAGGGAAACCCAAGACTTTGTTCGCGACGCATTATCACGAGTTGAACGAAATGACCGAAATCCTTCCGCGAATCAAGAATTTCAATGTTTCGGTGAAAGAACTCAAGGACAATGTTTTATTTATCCGAAAATTGGTCGAAGGCGGAAGCGCGCACAGCTTCGGAATCCACGTGGCAAAAATGGCCGGAATGCCGCAAATGGTGATTTCGAAAGCCCAGAAATTGCTCAAAAAACTCGAGAAAGATCATTCTGGCGAGGCTTTGAACGGAAATATGGTCAAGGAAGATGAACTGCAACTGAGTTTTTTCAATCTCGACGATCCGCTTTTGCTTGAAATCAAGGAAGAGATCCTGAGTACGAACATCGACAACCTCACGCCGGTCGAGGCTTTGATGAAGCTCAATGAAATCAAGCGAATGTTGACCAAAAAATAATTTTGTGTTATCGTTCCCGAAATCAAGAGATTAGAAATCGGAGATAATTTTTTCTTTGAAAAGACTTGCGTTTTTGGTTTATTGTCTTAAATTTGCCTCCGCATTACAGCAATGTGTGCATTTGAAATAGTGAAGTACGCGAAAATAGCTCAGTTGGTAGAGCGCCACCTTGCCAAGGTGGAGGTCGCGGGTTCGAATCCCGTTTTTCGCTCCAAAGTGACTACCGCTCGGATGGTGAAATCGGTAGACACGCTGGACTTAAAATCCAGTGGGCAGTAATGCCTGTGCGGGTTCAAGTCCCGCTCCGAGTACAAAGAAAACCCGTAACGAATTTATTATTAATTCTTTACGGGTTTTTTGTTTGTTGTTTGTCAGACTTGTGTCAAGCGACTATTTCTTCATCACTTTCACCACTTTTGTCTTTTCCCCAATCTTGATTTTCGCCAGATATATTCCTATCGGCAAATGCGTCAGATCGATCGTGTTTCCCGATATTTTCTGAGGTGCGACAACCATTTTTCCGTCGAGGGCAAAAATCGAAAATACGCAATTTTCGTCTGAGTTGACATGGATTTCTCCGGATGTCGGATTCGGATAGACACTGACTTCCGACAAATCCTGATCATTGACGCCAAGCGATTGCTGATGGATCACACCGACGGCCTGCAGGTCGAATCCGCAAGAATTGAATGGCGTGGGAAACGAATCGTTCACGGCGTTTCCGAAACTGTCTTGAGAAGCGAAATCAGGGTTGATCGATCCTACGACGTCGATGATTTTGACATGTGTGATACTATTCTTGTCCAAAAGCGCATCGTCAGGCAAATCGGACAAATCGAAAGGCGTTCCGTAAAGCGCGGCATATTTTCCGGCGAGATTGTTCAGATACGGCGCAGAAGGCGTTCCGAATGAACCTATTTGGGTCGCGGTCTCCGTTTGGCTGTGATTCGGAAAACGGAAAAAATGCTGTCCGTCAGAACTCACTTCGACAAATGCCAATTCGAGATAAGCCGTGCTGCCGTTTTCAAAAACCGCGAAGTCGAACCCTTCGTCATTTCGGACGGCAGAGTCAAAAGTTGCGATCGCAAAACCGCCATCGCCAAGACTTACGGTGTTTCCGTCGGGAAAACCTGTCGCGTACTCCGGAAGTCCGGCCGAGGCGAAATTGCTTCCGGCGGCGGTAAGAGTCGGATTCGAAATATTGACATACCCGCGCTCGACCGAAATTTCCGTTGCCCAAGCGACAAAATTCGGGCTTTCTTTGGGAATCGCAGTCGAACCGGCCTCGCCCGCAGCCGGTGGATAACTTTGGGCGAGACAAGTCAGACTTAGAAAACAGAGCAGCGAAAAACGCATTATTTTACGAGGATTTTTGTCGTGACGACGCCTTTTTGCGTGGCGATTTGCGCCAGATATTGTCCCGATTGCAAGCTTGTCACGTCAATACCAAGTTGGTTTGACGCATTTTGTTCGAGTACTTTTCGTCCGGTGAGATCGAATAGAGAGACCGGGACGACTTCTTCGGAATTCACGAAAAACTTGTCGCTTGTTGGGTTTGGATACGCGAACAACGCCAATTTTCGAGTAGGATTCGGAACGGACAAATTCGGTTCGGCTTTGTAGAAACCGTTCGGGATCACGCCGACGACATAATTTGTGACTGCCGTGCCGTTAGCGTCATAAACAAAGGCCGTTCCTGGGGAAACGTAATTTCCGGCGTCGGCTACATAGAGTTTTCCGTCGATGAAATTGAGTCCGTAAATGCCGTAAACGCCTTGTTCGCCAAGAGCGATTATCGCCGGAGCGTTCAATCCCAAAGAAGAGATTTCGCCTTTGTACACGTTCGCGTCGTTGGTAAAGAAAATACTTCCGTTGCCCGAACTTTGTAAATTCGCCGGATTCATGCCGTTCCAAGTAAGGCTTTCCTCGACCTCATTGTCGCTGAGGTCGATCTTGTAAAGTCCGCCGGAGGTTTGCGTTCCTGACCAAGACGGTTTCCCGCCGCACAAAACGTAAAGGAATCCGTTGTCGACCACATAAGAATTCGGGACGTCGCCAACTGCAATCGAAGTCGTGAGCGTCTCGGTTTGAGGATTCACGATCGATACCGAATTCCCGAATCCGTAACCGCCTTGATGCAAAATGTAAAGTTGGTTATTGATTGCCGCAATGCGCTCGGCACCTTCAGCAAGCGGGATCGTGTTTTCCACGATGTTAGTTTCCAAATCGAGAACCGCGAGGTAGTCGTCGTTTGCGTTTGCGCCGCTTCCCCAATTGGTAATGAAGCCTTTTCCATCGACAAAAGCCATATACCGCGGATTGTTCAAACCTGTACTAACAGTAGCGACGAGTTCGAAAGTCATGCGGTCGACGATTTTTATCGTGTTGGAAATATTGAGTACGATGTAAGCGTAATTTCCGTAGAACGTCAGGCTTTGTGCCGTGTCACCCAAAGATCCGGCCGACGGATTCGCGCTTGCGAAAATGTTGTTCTGTAGCGATCCTGAGTTTGGGATGTAGGAAACCGAGGCGTTGTTGCTTCCGGCTCCGCCTTCGTTGAGCACGAAAATGCCGTTGTCGAACGATTGCGCATCGGCTGCGACCGAAATCAGTCCAAAAAGCATTGCAAAAAAAGTGTAGATATGTTTCATGTTACAAAATTTACAAATGAAACATCGGGAAATGGAGAAGCGGGCGCGAACGCCAAAATGCCTCAAATCTTTTTTCCCGAAGATTCGCGATGAATGTCGATTGAGGCAGGTCTCCTGGCTTGCGTCTTGGCCGCGCCTTCCCATATTTTCATACAGTGGCTTTAGGATGCGGCAAGCTTTTTAGCTTACAGTTGCGGGAACAGCTTTGGATTTTCACCAAATTCCCTTTTAATGCTTTGCGCGAAAAACGATCGGCAAGGCAACCAAAATCGCGGCAAAGGTAAAGCAATTCTTTTCAAATTGGCAAAACGCTAAGAATTCCTTGGAATTTAAACGATACCTTTGCGGCTTTTAAGTTCTTTCTTAATTCTTCAACCGGGAAAGGTTGCATGTAACGTGCATTAATAGGGAATCGTGTGCAAATCACGAGCTGTCGCGCAACTGTAAGTAACATGAGGTTTCATCTTTTTGTCCACTGTTTTTGAAATGGAAGGCAGATGAAAGCGTTACGAGCCAGGAGACCTGCCTTTTTTGAATTGACGGTACTTTCGCGATTTGAAGTGTTTGTCAGGTGATGTCTGTTTTCCGGAAGCCTTTGTTTTCGGGAGATCGCTTTTTCAAAACGTCGCCTTTTCAATGATTTCCGCAAATTACCTCGAAGCGAGGCAGGATTTTTGACGACAACAACCAATCAATAAAAAGTTGGGCGGCGAATGTTTATTTCCGTCAAGCGGATTTTTCGCGCCCTTTCAGCACATCAAGACAACACAGTGAACCACAACCAAAAAACCACAGCAAGAATTTCAGGCATTGGCGGATTCGTTCCAGACACGATTCTCGACAACGCGCAACTCGAGCAAATGGTCGATACAAGCGATCTTTGGATTACCTCGCGAACCGGGATCAAACAACGAAGAATTGTCGGGAACGACGATTTTGCGACTTCGGACCTTGCTGCGAAAGCGATCGCGAATCTTTTCGAAAACACTTCGATTTTACCCGATCAAGTCGAATGCGTGATTCTCGCCACGGCAACTCCGGATGAAATGCTCGCGCCTACGGCAGCTGTCGTATGTCAAAAATCGGGGCTCGAAAAAGCCTGGGGATTCGACCTTGGCGCAGCGTGCAGCGGATTTCTATACGCGTTGTCAGTAGGAGCAAGCCTCATCGAAAGCGGACGACACACACACGTAATTGTAGTCGGCGCAGACAAAATGAGTTCGATCGTGAATTACGAAGACCGAAACACCTGCATTCTTTTTGGTGACGGAGCCGGAGCGGTTTTGCTTTCGGCGAATTACGATGGTTTTGGCGTGCAACAAAGCATTTTTGGTTCGGACGGAGACGGCGCGCAATATCTTTCGGTTCCCGCCGGAGGTTCCAAAATGCCCGCCTCGCAGGAAACTGTCGCATCCAAACAACATTTCGTGCAACAAGACGGGAAAACCGTTTTCAAGCAGGCAGTGCGCAAGATGGGCGAGAGTTGCATCGAGCTTTTGAATCTGGCCAAAATCGGGAACGAACAGGTCGATTGGGTAATTCCGCATCAGGCGAACCTTCGCATCATAAAAGCCGTCGGTGAACAAATCGGTATCGATCCCGACAAGTTCAAGATCAATATCGAACGTTACGGAAACACAACCGCAGCCACGATTCCACTCGCGCTTTGGGATTTCAAAGACGATTTCAAAGCGGGCGACAATGTGGTTTTGACGGCGTTTGGCGCGGGATTCACTTGGGGAAGTACCTATGTGAAATGGTAAAATCGGATGCAAAAAAGACGTATTTCAATTGGAGCAGCGGCAAAGATTCGGCCATGGCGCTTTTTGAGTTGTTGCAGGATAAAAGCTATGATGTCTCGTATTTGCTGACTTCGGTAAATGCCGTTTTGGATCGGGTTACGATGCATGGCGTTCGGGCGGAATTACTCGACAAACAATTGGAAGCGATTGGAATTCCGAGCGGAAAAGTGCTTTTGCCCGAGCATCCGACAAATCTCGAGTACGAGAAATTGATGGCTCAAAAAGTGTCCGAACTAAAACAAGACGGTTTTACCCATGCGGCTTTCGGCGATATTTTCCTGGAGGACTTGCGGATTTATCGGGAAACACAATTGGCATCTTTTGGAATCGAGACCGTTTTTCCGATTTGGGGAAGAAACACAAAGGATTTGATGCGGAATTTCGTGCAATCCGGATGCAAGGCGATCGTGGTTTGTGCCGATGCGTCGAAGCTCGACAAAGTTGGGTCGGAAAAGCAATCGATGCCGATTTTGTCGATTCGCTTCCCGAAAATGTCGATGCTTGCGGCGAAAATGGTGAATTCCATACGTTTTGTTTCGACGCTCCGTTTTTTGCGAATCCAGTCGCTTTTTCGGTTGGGGAAATCGTTTATCGCGAATATGAATCCGAAGGTTGCCAATCCGGATTCTGGTTTTGTGACTTGCTTCCGGCCTAAAAAATCCGAAATAAATCAACGATAAAAAAAACTTCATCGCACGCAAAATGTGTGAAATACCTTATGGAAATGACAAGAGAAGAGAGAATTGCGAAGTCAGAAACCCGAATTTTTAAAGCCGTTTTTCCCAATACGACCAATCATTACGACACACTTTTCGGCGGAACGGCCATGCAGCTTATGGACGAAGTGGCTTTTATCACAGCCACGCGTTTTAGCAGACAGCGAATGGTGACCGTAAGTAGCGATCGCATCGATTTCAAAAAGGCAATTCCGGGAGGAACGATTATCGAATTGATCGGGAAAGTGACTTATCTGGGAAATACGAGTCTCAAGGTCAAAGTCGATATCTACATCGAGCAAATGTATTCGGAACATCGCGAAAAGGCCGTGAGTGGCGACTTTACGTTTGTGGCGATCGATGCCGACAAAAATTCCGTCAAGATCGAACATTGAGACTTTTGGCAGATTCGCCGTTTGAAATCTGTCCTATCCGCAAAATTCCAGACATAAAAAAAGCCCCGCAATGCGGAGCCTTATTCTGTATAAGCTTAAGCTTAAAATTACTTAGCTGGAGCAGCAGCTGGAGCTTCAGTAGCAGCAGGAGCAGCAGCTGTATCAGCAGGAGCAGCAACAGTGTCAACAGCTGGAGCAGCTTCTTCAACTGGAGCAACTTCTTCAGTTGTAGTTTCTTCTGCAGCTTTCTCTTCAGTGTTTTTACAAGATACAACTGTCAAAGCAGCGATCATAGCCAAGCTCAAAAATACTTTTTTCATCTTACTTAATTATAAAAGGTTAATTATTAATTCGTGGCAAAGATATAAATTTTTTAATTCGGAAAAATTTTTTCAAATCTTTTTTAGAAAAAACCTTTAACACTTTGCTTGCGCCACACTTTGCAATTCTCGTGCCAAAAAATGCATGAATCGTAAAAAATCCATAAAATTTTCAAAATACGTGTAACAATCTGAAAGTCTTGGTTTTATTTCTTTTTTGGATGCACCAGTTTCAATTCGCTCATGATGTTTTGGGCGTTAGCGAACTTGTCGATGATGAAAAGCACGTATCTCGCATCGACCATAACGTTTCTGCAAATCGACGGATCGTAGTGAATGTCGCTCATCGTTCCTTCCCAAACGCGGTCAAAGTTGAGTCCGATCAGGTTTCCCTTGGCGTCGATCGCCGGGCTTCCGGAATTTCCGCCGGTCGTATGATTCGTCCCGATAAAACAAACCGGCATTTTTCCTTTCTCGGCATATTGACCGTAATCCTTCTTATTATATAGGTCGATCAATTTCTGCGGAACATCGAATTCGTAATCGCCGGGAATGTATTTTTCCATGACGCCGTCCAAATAAGTCACTGGCGTGTAGATCGTGGCGTCTTTCGGTTCATAACCTTTCACTTTCCCGTATGTCACGCGCAAAGTCGAATTCGCATCGGGAAACAGGCGCTTGTCCTTGAAAAGCTCGAGTTGTCCTTTCACGTAAGCGCGTTGCAAAGCCGAGATCTTGAGGTTGATTTCGTCATATTTCGGGGCAACCGAATTGAAGTAAGAATCGGCCATTTCCTTGGTGATCTTGAAAGCCTTATCGTTGTTGAGGTTGGCCAAGACCGTTTTCGCGTCTCCGTTCAAAAGCGATTTCACGCCTTCGAGCGAAGTCAGTTTCGAATCTCTGTAAACTTCGGCAGACAAAGTCGCGGCGTTCACGTTTTTCAAGCTCGCAGGCAAAAACTGCGCGGGATATTTCTTCGAGTAAATTCCGATGAGTTGCTCGAAAACCTTCTCGTCCACAGTTTTGTTGAAATCCTTGTAGAAATCCACAAGTCCGTCCATCATGTTCTGTTTGCGCGCGTTGAACGCTTGTTCGCCTTTGGAAATGTAAGCTTGTTCGAGTTGATAAAGTCGGAAAGCGACGCTCGTCAATTCTGTGTTCCGAAGCGCGATTTCCTGAAAATAATCGCGTGCCAATGCATAGGGCGCGATTTCTTTGTAGTTGGTTTCGAATTCCGGAAGGATTTTTCCATATTCCGATTGCTTTCCGGCTTTCTCGACGCGTTTGGCAAATTCTGCTTCGTCTTTTTTCTTGAGATTCACGGCATCCGATTTCTTCAGACCTTGGGTTTCCCCGATCCATTTTTTCCAGTAATTGGCAATGCTGGCGTATTTCGACGCATATTGAATCTTGGTCGCCTGGTCTTTTCTCATGAAACCGTCCTCGACTTTCAAAGCGGCTTCGCGCACCTCGATTTTCGCCGGATTCAATTCGTTCACGATTTGCGCAACGGCGACCGCAGGCAAATATTCTGTGGTTCGTCCGGGATAGCCGAAAACCAGCGTAAAATCGTCTTCTTTTATTCCGTCGAGCGAAATCGGAAGGAAGTGTTTCGGTTTGTAAGGAACGTTGTCTTTCGAGTAAGCGGCTGGCTTGTTGTCCTTGTCGGCATAAATCCGGAACAACGAGAAATCGCCCGTGTGACGCGGCCAAACCCAGTTGTCAGTATCCGATCCGAATTTCCCGATAGACGATGGCGGCGCACCGACCAAGCGAATGTCCTTGAAAGTTTCGGTCACGAAAAGCATGTATTGGTTGCCTTCGTAAAACGTCCGGATTTTGTTTTCCTGCCAGGTTTCCTTTGGCAAAGAAGTCGACAATGACGAAATGTTTTCCTGGATTTTCTTTTGTTTTTCGGCTTCCGAAGCAAGACTTTGCGTGCCATCGAGCACTTTCGCGGTCACGTCCTCGATTCGCACGATAAACGTTACGACCATGTCAGGATTCGACAGTTCGTCTTCCATTTTGTAGGCCCAAAATCCGTTCTGCAAATAGTCGTGCTCAACGGTGGAATGGTTTTGGATCGCGTCGAAACCACAGTGGTGATTCGTCAGAATAAGGCCTTTTGGCGAAATGACTTCAGACGTACAACCGCCGTTGAATTGCGGAACCGCGTCCTTCAAGCTCGATTTGTTGACGTCGTAAATGTCTTTGGCCGACATTTTCATGCCCAGGCTTTTCATCTCTTTTTCGTTCATGCCTTCAAGCAAAGACGGAATCCACATGCCGCCTTGTTGGGCGCTCATTTGGATGACGAACATAAGCAGGAAGAGTCTTAGGAATTTGATCATTCTGAATTAATTTATAATTAATAATTAATAGTTAATAATTACAGGCGATATCGAAAACTTCGTCGGTAATTATCGTTGACTGTATTTCTATAATGGCAAATAGAAAAAAGGATTTGTTGTCTGGCAATAATCATTCATTATTCAATTTGCGACGCAACAATTGGCGTTTGTGTCCGATGAAACCTTTGTCCAAATAAAGTTTCCTGGCATTTTTATTATGTGGTTCGACCTCAAGATAAAGCAGTTTAAGCTTTTCTTCAGAAGCGATTTTTGTGATGAAATCAATGCTTTCCGCGCCGATTCCTTTTCCGCGAAACGCCTCGACGATATACAATTCATCGACAAAACCGATTTTTCCGCCATACTCGAAATTGAAGACAAAAGTCAGAATCATGTAGCCGACGGTTTTCGAGTCGCTTTCAATTATCCAGGCTTTCCCGAGGTTTTCGTTCGCGATGAATTCCGAAAATAGCTTTTTCGATTTTTCGGGATCGATCGGATAATTGTCGATCGCATAAAAATCCTGCATCATTTTGACGAGGATTTCGATGTCGGTTTCGGCAATCGGTCTATATGTCGTCATTTTGGTCGAAATGTTTCATGATGGTTGGTGTCGCATTTTTGTTCATTTGGACAAAAGTCGCGCAAATGTGGCCTTTTTCGTATCTGACATCTTCATTCGAAAGCAACAAATCGAAAGCTTCGTCCAATTCCGATTGATCGTCAATTGAAATCGCGCCTTCGAGATCGACTAGCGCGGTCGCCTCGGCAAAATGCGAATAATTTGGGCCGATGACAATCGGAACGCCGAAGGTCGCAGGTTCCAAAATGTTGTGAACGCCAGGGTTTCCGAAGCCGCCGCCCACGTAGGCGATATCGGCATAACTGTAAATCTTGGTCAGAATCCCGATCGTATCAATGATGAAAACGTCGTATTCCGACAGGTTTTTGCCATGTTTGTCCGAAAACAAAACCACTTTTTTTGAAATGGAATTTTTGAGTTCGGAAATTTGAGCATCCTTAATATTGTGAGGTGCGATGATGAACTTGACGTTTTGCGACGTTTTGTTGATGAAATCGACGAGAAGCGTTTCGTCTTTTGGCCATGAACTTCCAATCACGATCGTATTCATGTCGTGTTTGAAATCGGAAATAAAAGCGAGCGAATTGTCTTTTTCGAGAATCGCAGCGACGCGGTCAAATCTCGTGTCGCCCGAAACCGTCGCGTTGTAACGCTTGAGTTTGGCGAGCAATTCTTTCGAACGTGAATTCTGGACGAAAAAATGCTCGAATGCGTCCAAAGCTTTGTTGTAAAAACTTCCGTACCATTTGAAAAACGCTTGATTTTCGCGAAAAATTCCAGAAATCAGGAACGTTCTGATGTTGCGTTTTTTTAGTTCCGTCAGGTAATTGGGCCAGAATTCATATTTGATCATGAACGCCATTTCGGGATGCACGGCGTCGAGGAATTTTTTTACGTTGGATTTTGTGTCGAGCGGAAGATAAACGGTCACATCGGCAATCGCATTGTTTTTGCGCACTTCGAATCCGGACGGCGAGAAGAACGTGAGTACGATCTTGTGGTTCGGGAACTTTTTTTTCATAGCCTCGATCACGGGCAAACCTTGTTCGTATTCGCCCAAAGACGCCGAATGGAACCAGATCGTTTTGTCAGAAGGCGCAATCTTGTCAGCCAAAGTGTTGAAAACCGATTTTCTTCCGTTGACGAACAACTTCATTTTCGGGCTGAAAAGTGCGACTACGCGAACGAAAAATCCGACGAGGGAAACCAACAAGCCATAGATTGCAAACATGGTCGCTAAAATACGCACTTTACAGAAATTTCATTGTGACAAGTCGCTTATTTAGTACTTTTGTGTGGCTAAAATTTGAGCATGAAAAAAATACAGATGGTTGACCTCAAAGGTCAATACGAAGCTATAAAAGAGGAAGTGAACGCCGGAATCCAATCGGTTTTGGACACGACTTCCTATATAAACGGACCGGCGGTTCACGCGTTCCAGAAAAATCTCGAAACCTATCTCGACGTAAAACACGTGATCCCGTGCGCAAACGGAACCGACGCCTTGCAAATCGCCATGATGGGCTTGGATCTGCAACCCGGAGACGAGGTCATCACCGCCGATTTCACGTTCGCGGCAACCGTAGAAGTCATTGCGCTTTTGCGTCTTACGCCTGTGTTAGTCGATGTAGAACTCGATACTTTCAACATTTCGATCGATGCGATCAAGAAAGCGATCACTCCAAAAACCAAGGCGATCGTCCCGGTACATTTGTTCGGGCAAGCGGCGAATATGGACGCGATCATGACAATCGCGCGCGAACACGATTTGTTCGTGATTGAAGACAATGCACAGGCGATTGGTGCGAATTACCAATATCCGCACGGCATGAAACAAAAAGTCGGTACGATTGGACACGTGGCTTCGACCTCGTTCTTTCCGTCGAAAAATTTGGGATGTTATGGCGATGGCGGAGCGATTTTCACCAACGACGACGGACTTGCCCACAAACTTCGCGGCATCGTAAACCACGGAATGTATGTGCGTTACCACCACGACGTCGTGGGCGTGAACTCTCGTCTTGACTCCATTCAGGCGGCGGTTCTCGACACGAAACTTCCAAAACTCGATCAGTACAATCAAGCGCGTTTGGCGGCCGCCGAGGCTTACTCTTCGGCGTTTGCGAATCATCCGAATATCGTCACTCCAAAAATCGTCGGAGACAAAGACAGCCACGTTTTCCATCAGTATACTTTGAGGATCGTCGACGCAGACCGCGATGGATTGATGCAACATTTGCTCGACAAAGGCATTCCTTGTGCGATTTATTATCCGATTCCGCTTCATGCGCAAAAGGCTTACCTCGACGATCGTTACAAAGAGGAAGATTTTCCTGTGACGAATCAATTGGCCAAGGAAGTTTTGTCTTTGCCGATGCACACCGAGCTTGAAGCCGACCAAATCGAATTCATTACCTCAAGCGTGCTTGAATTCCTCAAATAATCCGGTAGGGAAAACAGGATTGCGTTTGCGATCTCATTTACTTTTGAATCAAATCGATATACTCAAACAAACATGAAAATACTTGTAACAGGCGGCCTCGGATTCATCGGTTCGCACACCGTCGTTGAATTGCAGAACGAAGGATTCGACGTCGTGATCATCGACAATCTCTCGAATTCGTCCGAAAAAGTGCTCGACGGAATCGTGGCGATTACAGGCAAAAAGCCGATTTTCGAGAAACTTGACCTGCGTGAGAAAGCATCCGTCCAGGATTTCTTCTTGCGTCATTCCGATGTTTCTGGAGTGATTCACTTCGCGGCTTCGAAAGCGGTTGGTGAAAGTGTCGAAAATCCGCTTTTGTATTACGAAAACAACATCAACGCTCTGGTTTATCTGTTACAGGAACTTTCGAAAAAACAGCAAGCTCACTTTATTTTCAGCTCGTCTTGTACGGTTTACGGTCAAGCCGAAACAATGCCGATTACAGAGAGCGCCTCAATCCAGCCAGCCATGTCGCCATACGGAAACACGAAGCAAATTGGAGAGGAGATCATTCAGGACACGGCCAAAGTTACGAACATCAACGCGATTTTGCTGCGTTATTTTAATCCGATAGGATCGCATCCGTCAGCTGAAATTGGGGAATTGCCGCTTGGTGTTCCGCAGAATTTGGTGCCTTTTATCACTCAGACGGGAATTGGCATGCGCGAGAAATTGTCGGTTTTTGGGGACGATTATCCAACGAGTGACGGAACTTGCGTTCGCGATTACATCCACGTTGTCGATTTGGCCAAGGCGCACGTTGTTGCCCTTCAACGTCTCATCAAAAACAGAAATCAGGACAAAGTCGAAACTTTCAACGTAGGAACCGGAACTGGAAGCACGGTTTTGGAAGTCATTAACACGTTCGAGAAAGTCAGCGGGAAATCGTTGCCTTACCAAATCGTCGGAAGACGCGAAGGCGACGTGATCGAAGCCTATGCAAATACCGATAAAGCAAACAACGTTCTCGGTTGGAAGGCGGAATCTACTTTGGCAGATGGACTTGCCAGTGCTTGGAAATGGGAGCAGAAGATTCGTTCCTAATTAATAATTAAAAATGAATAATTAATAATTACCCGATACATAAAAAAAATCCCGATTGTTAGTCAATCGGGATTTTTTTATTTCTTCAATTCGTGGAAACCGAGGTCGCCGTGCAGTCCGTAGCGTTTTATTTCCTTGATTTTTCCCGATGAAAATCGCAGTGAAATCATCGTTGAGAGTTTTTCAGGAGCAACTTTCCAAACGAGTTTGCTGTCGATCATATCCTTGATCTTGAGTTCTTCGGTTGGAATTGTTGTTTTATTGTCCAGGCTTATCAGACAGGATTTTCCGTCTTTTCCGACGATAATCTGGAGCATCAGAATCCCTTCGATTTTTGCCATTTTTTCCGATCCGATGGCTTCCGAAACAACTTTTATCAATTCCGATTGCTCGATTTTTGCCGATTCCACTTTTGACTCTATGGTGAAATGGTCGGTGTTACAACCCGCAAATTTTGTCGGATAAATATTTTGCGCCTTGGCAAATCCGACACAAAACAGAAGTATCGCGGCTACAAGTGATTTCATCTTAAGCGCCGGCAACTTCCGCCTCTTTATCGATCTTTTTAATCAAGCCTTGCAACACATTTCCCGGCCCGACTTCGGTGAACAAAGTCGCTCCGTCGGCGATCATTTGGCGAACCGATTGCGTCCATTTTACAGGCGCGGTCAATTGGATTATGAGGTTTTTCTTGATTTCAGATGCGTCCGAAACCGCGCTCGCCGTCACGTTTTGGTAGACCGGACAAGTTGGTGCGTTGAAAGTCGTGGCCTCGATCGCTGCGGCAAGTTCTTCGCGCGCCGGTTCCATCATTGGCGAGTGGAAAGCGCCGCCCACAGGCAAGATCAAAGCGCGTTTTGCACCTGCGGCTTTCATGGCTTCGCAAGCTCTTTCGACTGCCGAATATTCTCCTGAAATCACGAGTTGTCCCGGGCAGTTGTAATTTGCGGGAACGACGATTCCATCAATTGTGGCGCAAACTTCCTCGACTTTTTCGTCTTCCAGTCCAAGAACCGCGGCCATTGTGGAAGGCGTGATCTCGCAGGCTTTTTGCATGGCCAGTGCGCGCTGCGAGACGAGTTTGAGTCCGTCCTCAAATGACAAAGTGCCGTTTGCGACCAATGCCGAGAATTCTCCCAAAGAATGTCCGGCGACCATTTCGGGTTTGAACGATTCGTTCATCGTCTTGGCCAAAATCACCGAGTGCAGAAAAACCGCTGGCTGCGTGACTTTGGTTTCTTTCAATTCCTCGGCCGTGCCTTCGAACATGATATCGGTGATGCGGAATCCCAGGATTTCGTTGGCACGCTCGAAAAGCTCTCTCGCCAAGTCAGACTGTTCGTACAATTCCTTGCCCATTCCCGTAAATTGGGCGCCTTGGCCCGGAAAAACGTATGCTTTCATAAGTTGGTTTTCGATGTTTCAGACAGCAAAAATACTACTTTTTCAGTACCGAATCGGCATAAAAAAGCCCGGACGAATCCAGGCTTTTCCCACATTTATAAAAAAACAAATCAAAGTGATCACAGTACGAAATAGGGTTGCTTGACCTTTTCGACAGGCTTGGGTTGCGAAGCTTTGGCGCTGAACTCGTGCTCATATTCTTCGCGGAATTCGTTCACCATTTCAAGCAGATCTTTATGGATATTCTGCGAGATTACGGTCATCGGCGTATCGGTCGGACGGTTTTCGAACGGATCCTGCAAATGGATCGCCATTTTCTCGATCAGGAAAAAAGCGGCTCCGATAGTCGTCGTCAAAGGAATTACGAGCCATCCCAAATCATCGATCATTCCGAAAGGCAACAAAATGATGAGCAGACACAGCGTGAATCGGATGTACATGCTGTAAGTCGTCGGGAAAATCGTGTTCTTGATTCGCTCGCATTTTCCCATTCCGTCGCACAAACGCGTCAAGGTGTTATCGATCTCGACTTGCTGGAAAGTGTTGATCCGTCCGTTGCCGAGCGCTTTCATGGTTTCTTTGGCGTGCAAAAGCAAGATTGCATTCGGTACGTGCTTATGGCGTTTTATGAACTGGAATTCGTCCTCGTCCAAAAATTGTTTAGCGGCTTTGACCGAGTCTTTTCCGCGAAGACGATTGGTAAGCGAAAAACACCACGCGGCCTGCCTCTTGGCGAATTTTTCCTTGAAATTATTGGCTTCATCCGAGAAATCGGGATCTTTGTAAAACGCGACGACCTGGCGCAAAAGCGATCTCGAGTCGTTCACGATTCCGCCCCAAACGATTCTGGCTTCCCACCAACGGTCGTAAGCCTGATTCGATTTGAACGCCAAAAGCAGCGAGATGATCGTACCCACTATTCCCGGAATCGCGATTGGAATTGTCAGTGGAACCGCCGCATAAAAATAGTGCACGAGCCAGAATGAGGTCGAATATATGAGTACAAGTGCGAGTTCGATCTTGATTTTTCCAAGGACGTACTCCATCGGGATTTTTCTTTTTAACAGCATAGACTTGGTTTTTAAGCGTTTAACTGATTTCTTCGAAGACCGAAAGCACGGGCATTTTGAGGCTTTCGTGCCAAAACGGTGTTTTTTTGCCGAGTTTCACTTTTTCAGGTTTTCTCGTGGCGACCACCAGATCGATGTCGTTTCTTGTTATGGTTTCCGACAGCAATTGTTGCAGCGATTCTTCCTCGCTTCGGCTGATTCTGGCCTGGCTCACTATGCGGAACGGGAATTTTCCGTCGAGTTGCTGTTGCACGTCAGAAGCCTGGAGTTTGCTTTCGTCATATTCCAGGAAAAGCGCTTTTTGCATTTCAGAAGTCGGGCCATCGCACAAATTCAGGATCGGGCAGTGGCTGTTGGCCAAAAGTCCGAGGCAATAGCGATTGATTTTTTTGGACGATTCGCGAAAGCTCTTCGGAACGATGACAAGTCCAATTTCCAAAGCGGCGATCATATTGCGCAACAAAGGAGCCGAAATGCTCGACTGTTTCTGGATGTGCAAGGTTGCGTTTCCTTCGGCATAAGCGCGATTCTGGCAATCCTCGAGAACTTGCTGTTGCGAGATCGTGTAGGCAGCTCTGGAATTGCGAAGGAAAGCCGATGCCGAATAGTGACTGTCAGATTCATTGAGCAGCAACAAAACGAGATTGAAGTTTTGGCCGTTCGCATACGAAATGGCGCTTTCGATTGCGGCCAAAGTATCTTTTTCCAAAACCGTAGGTAGCAAAATATTCTTCATGGTCGTCGTTTTTAGTTATACAAAACAACACCCTGAACATTAGTTCTTCCTTAGATTGAACTTAGAAGTTCCTTAGATTTTCAATTAGAAATTTTAATGTGGACGTTTGAAAGTGATCGTCGCCATCGTACCTTTGTCGGTTTCCGATTGGATGTCGAGATCGCCATCGTGCATGCGGATGATCTTGAAGGCAAGCGGCAATCCGAGTCCGTAGCCGTTGTATCGCGACGCTTTTTTTCCGCGGAAGAAAGGTTCGTACAAAAACGGAAGATCTTCTTTCGGGATTCCGATGCCAATGTCAGTAATCCTGACCGTAATCTGGCTTTTATCGGCTAACAATTCCACGAAAACGACGCTGTTGTCCGAATATTTGACCGCATTCGAAATGATGTTCGAGAGCGCCAATTCCAAAAGCGGACGGTTGCAGGGCAATAACAAAAATTCCTCGTTATCAGGCAATTCGGTCATTCTCAAACTGATGTTGTTTTCGGGAATTATCTTGTCGAGGTCGGCTTTCACATCTTCGAGCAATTCATCGAAACGCGCCACGTCCTGAACTTGTTTGTTCCCGTCGTAACCCGTTCGCGTGAGCTTGAGCAAACCTTCGGTGAGATTTCCGAGTTTCGTCGCCTGGGCATTTATGTTCGTCAAAGCTTCTTCGTATTCGTCCGAGGTGCGCTTGCTTTGCAGAATGATCTCGGTTTCGGCCATGATCGTCGTGATTGGCGTCTTGAGCTCGTGAGAGGCGTTGTTGATGAAGTTCGCCTGAATCTCGAACGAGGTTTCGAGTCGGTTGAGCATGTCGTTGAAGGTTCGCGAAAGTTCGGCGATTTCGTCGGCACCGATTGGTTGGTCAAGCCGATTGTGCAAATTCGAAGCGCTTATCCGCTTGACTTCGGAATTGATCTTCGAAATCGGATTGATCACGGTGTTAGCCAAAAATCTCCCAAGGAAATAAGCCAGGACCAGAAACAAAAGTCCGCCAACGGCCATCATCCGGATAATGTACCAAGTACTTGTGTTGCCGCGTCTGTCGCGAGCAGTGATTACAACGATGTACTTTTTGCCGTTTTCCTCGAACAATTGGGCATAATGGTAACGGCTGTCGTCCTCGACCCAAGACGATCCGCTCGACAAAACTTCGGTATAAAACTCGGGCGGAAGCTGCAATTCTGTGTTGTATTCGAACGAATTCGATCCGTTTACTGGCAAAACCCAATCGCCTTCATCGATGAGCTCCTCGAGGCCTTTCGATTTCAGGTTCCGATAGTATTCCGCTTTGGCCGGATCGTTCTGATAATGTATCGAAGACACGATTTTGGCGCGATCCTGCAAGCGTTTCAGGAAGTAATACTGATTGTTGTTCTTGAAAAGGATGACCATGACGGCGCAGAGCAAGAGCGTGCTCAAGCCCGAAAGTGCAACATAGGTTATGGCGACTTTCTTGCGTATCTGCATGTCAGGATTTCAGCGTATAACCCAAACCTTTCACAGTGTGGATGAGTGGATTTTTGTAAGGTTTGTCGATTTTTTTCCTCAGATAATTGATGTAGACGTCGACGACATTCGTATTCATCTCGAAATTGATGTCCCAAACATTGTCGAGAATCTGTTCCCGCGAAAGGATCGCTTCGGAATTTTTGGCCAAATAATGCAAAAGCCGATATTCCTTGGCCGTAAGCACGATCTCATCGCTGGCACGTCTTACGGTTTTGGCTCTGTTGTCCAAAGTCAGATCGCCTACCGAAATGATTTCCTGAGGTTTGTGTTCCATTGCCGAACGCCTTACCAAAGCGTGAATTCTGGCTTCGAGTTCGCTGAATTTGAATGGCTTCGACATATAATCGTCAGCTCCCGATTGCAATCCCGTAACGATGTTTTCAGTGCTTCCCAAAGCCGTCAATAGCAAGATCGGCACGAAATTTCCGGCGGCGCGCAGTCTTCGGCAAATCTCGATTCCGTTTACATCTGGCAACATCACGTCGAGAACGACCGCGTCGAAGGTATACTCGTCGAGCATCAAGAGTGCGGTGTTTCCGTCAAGGGCGGCGCTGACGTCGTGTCCTTTTTCAGAAAATCCCTTCCGGATGACCGACAACAAATTGGGTTCGTCTTCGACTATAAGTAATTTCATTCGCGGTATTTTATCTCGTCAAATCGGCCAAATGACCAACTGCTTCCAAAAATAACAAGGATTGTGTGAAATAAACGCTAAAACTAGGTGCTTTTGGCTATTATTCAGAATGCACAAAAGAAATCCGCTTCTTCCCGAAGCATTCGGAAAAAAGCGGAAATTTTTATGTGATTCCACTATTTGGAATTAGCCATGCACCTTGACCAAAGCCGCCGCCAATTTGGCTTTCTCGACAATTTGCTCCACGGGCGTTTCCAGATCATCGCTTGTCAAGGCCACGCCCATTCTCCTGTATGGACGACTCGTCGGTTTACCGAAAAGGCGGAAGTCGGTTTTTGGCAGCGATGCGATTTCCTCGATTCCCGTGAAAGTAGGATGTTCCGAATTTTCGGATGCGAGAATTACCGCGCTCGCTCCGGCTTTCTCGAGTCTGATCTCGAAAATAGGAAGGCTAAGAATTGCTCGCAAATGCAATTCGAATTCGTTGAAATTCTGTGTTCCGGCCAATGTGACCATTCCCGTATCGTGCGGACGCGGTGAAAGTTCCGAGAAGTAAACGCCATCGTCTGCCAGGAAAAACTCCACTCCGAAAATTCCGGCGCCACCAAGGGCTTCGGTTACTTTTTCGGCCATGTCCTGGGCGTCGTAAAGATCTTTTTCAGAAACTTGTGCCGGTTGCCAACTTTCCTGGTAATCGCCTCTTTCCTGTCTGTGACCTATTGGCGAACAGAACAGTGTCGGCCCAAAATTTTGGGTAACCGTCAGCAAAGTGATTTCGGAATTGAATTTGACGAAAGCCTCGACAATCACTTCAACAACGTCGCCTCGCGAACCTTCGACCGCATATTTCCACGCTTTTTCTATGTCTTCAGACGTTTTGATAGTCGATTGGCCTTTGCCCGATGAAGACATCAAGGGTTTGACGACACAAGGAATTCCGACTTCTTCGACCGCAGCTTTCAGTTCTTCGGATGAAGTCGCATACCGATGATTTGCCGTTTTGAGTCCGAGTTCTTTGGACGCCAAGTCGCGGATCGCCTTTCGATTCATGGTGAAATTGGCCGCTTTCGCCGACGGAACGACTGTAATGCCTTGTTTTTCGTAATCGTAGAAACGCTCGGTGCGGATCGCCTCGATTTCCGGGACGATGAAATCTGGGTTGTGTTTGGCGACGATTCGGTCGAGTTCGCTTCCGTCGAGCATGTTGATGACCTCGAAACCGTGCGCAACCTGCATGGCCGGAGCGTTCTCGTAACTGTCGACCGCGATTACTTTCTGGCCGATTCTTTGGGCCGCGATGACGAATTCCTTACCGAGTTCGCCTGAGCCGAGAAGTAATATTTTCTTTTGCATTTTAGACTGATGTTATTTCGAAGACGATTGCCCGCGTTAGGGATTCGCGGCTTTGTTTAAGCTCTTTGCCAAACCCTCAAAGTTTGGCAAAAGCGAGTGCCGCAAGCCCGACCCGAAGGGTAACGCCCAAATCATTAAAAAAGCCCCAGAAATCCTGAGGCTAATAGGTTAGGCCAAAGCCTCTTTGATTCTCTTGAATGCTTCCTTGAGCACGTCGTCGCTGGTCGCGTAAGAAAAGCGGATGCAGTCCGGATTCCCGAAAGCATCGCCCGTTACGGGGGCGACATTGGCTTCGGCGAGCAAGTACATGGCCAGATCGTCGGCGTTTTTAATCTCTTTTCCGCGAAGTGTTTTTCCGAAGAAAGACGACACGTCAGGGAAAGCGTAAAAAGCGCCATCAGGAACGTTGATTTTCAAGCCCGGAATGTCGTTGATCAATCCGACTACAAGATCGCGACGGCTTTTGAATGCCGAGACCATATCGTTCAACACCGATGGATCGGCGTCAACGGCAGTGATCGTGGCTCTTTGCGCGATGGAATTTGCACCTGAAGTCACTTGGCCTTGCATTTTGGTGCACGCTTTTGCGATAAATTCCGGCGCGCCGATGTAGCCGATTCTCCAACCTGTCATGGCGAAAGCTTTCGCGACTCCGTTGACCGTAATCGTTCTGTCGAACATTCCCGGAATCGATGCGATAGAGCAAAAGTTTCCGGCAAAATTGATGTGTTCGTAGATTTCGTCAGAAACTACGTAGATATTCGGGTGTTTTTCGAGAACTGCCGAAAGTTCGGTCAATTCTTCTTTTGTATATACCGATCCGCTTGGGTTGCAAGGCGAGGAATACCAAACCATTTTGGTCTTTGGCGTGATCGCTTTCTCGAGTTGGTCGGCGGTAATTTTGAAATCGGAATCGACAGACGTCGGAACTTCTACCGGAACGCCACCGGCCATTTTGACGATTTCGAAGTAAGAAACCCAATACGGAGCCGGTAAAATCACTTCGTCACCTTCGTTCAACATGACTTGCGCAATGTTGTACAAAGACTGTTTCGCTCCAGTCGATACTACGATGTTGGCAGGTTTGTAATCGAGGTCGTTGTCGCGTTTGAACTTGCGGCAGATCGCTTCTTTTAAATCCTGGTAACCGTCAACCGGCGAATACGTGCTGTAATTCTCGTCGATCGCTTTCTTGGCGGCTTCCTTGATGAAATCTGGAGTGTTGAAATCGGGTTCGCCCAAAGAAAGACTGATCACGTCTTTGCCCTGAGCTTTCAATTCGCGAGCCAAAGCGGCCATAGCCAACGTCTGGGAAGTGGCCATGCTGTTGATTCTGTCAGAAAGTAAATGGTTCATCTTGTGTTGTTATGCTTGTTAGAGGTTGTAAGGTTTAAGCGGCCACCGGCTTTGTCCCGAGTTCTTTGAGATGCCTGAAGTGGGCCGCGACGGCAGAACGCATCGTCTTGAATTCGTGATAAGGCAAGTTGCACTCGGCCGCGGTTTGTTTGATGATTTTGGAAATCTTGCTGTAGTGCACGTGGCTGATGTTCGGGAAAATGTGGTGTTCGATCTGATGGTTCAATCCGCCAGTAAACCAGTTCACGATCTTGTTTTTGGGCGCGAAGTTCGCCGTTGTGTAAAGTTGGTGGATTGCCCAGGTGTTTTCCATTGATCCGTTTTCATCGGGAATCGGATTGTCAGTTGCTTCGACGACGTGCGCCAATTGGAACACGATGCTCAAGATCAGTCCGGCAGTGTAGTGCATCAGGAAAAATCCGATAAGGACTTTCCACCAGATCACGCCTGCGATCATAGGAAGTACGATCCAAATCGAGAAATAAATGACTTTCGTGATTACCAAAGTCGTCCACTGGATCGCGGGACTTTTGAATTTTCCGTAAGACAATTTTCGCTTCAGATAACGTCGCATCTGTTTGAAATCTGTGGTGATTGCCCAATTGAAAGTGAGCAATCCGTAAAGGAAAATCGAATAATAATGCTGGAATTTATGGAAACGTCTCCATTTGGCCTCATGCGTAAATCTTATCACTTGTCCGGCCTCGAGATCTTCGTCGTGGCCGTGAATGTTCGTGTAAGTGTGGTGCAAAACGTTGTGCTGCACTTGCCAGTTGTAGACATTTCCGGCCAGCACGTAAATCGTTCCGCCCATGAATTTGTTGAGCCAGGTCTTGGACGAATACGAACCGTGGTTGCCGTCGTGCATGACGTTCATCCCTATTCCGGCCATCCCGATTCCCATGGCGATGCTCAAAAGCAAATGTGCCCAAAACGGAACGTCGAGTGCCATGATCAGGAAATAAGGCGCGAGGAAAACCGCGAAGAGAATGGCAGTCTTGAGATAGATTTGCCAGTTTCCGGTTTTTTTGATGTTGTTTTCCTTGAAATAAGCGTTGACCCGCGAGTTCAATGTCCTGAAAAATTTCACGGAATCCTGGGTCGAGAAGGTTGGAAGGTTGTAATTCATGCTTTAAAATGATGCCAAAGGTAATTATTAAAACAGGTTCAAAGGTTTACAAAAACAAAAAAAATCCGTTGTGAATGGCTACTTTTGCCAAAACTCTCACAATGGAAGAAATCCTGCGCCATTTCCCGCATCTGACTGATACACAAAAGGAACAATTCGCCAAATTAGGCGAGCTTTACGAGGATTGGAACGCCAAGATCAACGTGATTTCGCGAAAAGACATAGACGAACTTTACACGCGTCACGTGCTGCACTCATTGGCAATTGCGAAAGTGCAGCCTTTTGAGCCGGGATCGTCTATTATGGACGTCGGCACGGGCGGCGGTTTTCCGGGAATTCCGCTTGCGATTTTGTTTCCGGAAACGAAGTTCTATCTGATAGACGTCATCGCCAAGAAAATAAAAGTCGTGCAAGCAGTGGCCGATGCGCTAGGCTTAAAGAATGTGAAAGCCGAACAGAAACGCGCCGAACTTGTCGACAGGCAATTCGATTTCGTCGTGAGCCGAGCCGTAACGAACATGCCCGATTTCGTGTCGTGGGTAAAGACAAAAATCGCCAAAAAGCAGAACCACGAACTTGCCAACGGGATTTTGTATTTGAAAGGCGGCGATCTGAGCGAGGAACTCAAAGATTACCAAAAGATTGAATTGTTCGAGATTCCCGATTTCTTCGAAGGCGAATTTTTCGAAACCAAGAAAGTCGTTTACCTTCCGATAAAATTCAAAGGCGATTTGAACGCATAAAAAATCCCGGTCGATGTGGCCGGGATTTTTTGTTTAGTTCTTGATGAATTTATGGGTTTCGGATCCGACGTCCGAAGTTAGCGTCATGATGTAGATTCCCGAATGCAGTCCCGAGACGTCGATGCCTGCTGTTTGTCCGATTTTGGCCAAAACCGTTTTTCCGGTCAAGTCGGAAATCGTTGTCGATTTGAGTGAAAATCCATCGGCGAAAGCCAGATTCACAACTCCATTTGCCGGATTCGGCGACAATGTCACATTCGCTTTCTTTGCAAATTCCGGACTTGCCAGAAAAGTGTCATTCTGTCTTTCCAAAAGTGTCAGGGATTCGTTCACGCCCAAAAGCGGAACCGAAATCGTTGTGTTCGTGCTCTTGAACAGTGGCCAGAATCGCGCGGGCGAATCGGCGGCCAAATGGTAGTAGAAATAGGAAGTGATCACGACAGTTCCAACATTTCCGAAAGGCGAATAGGCGATATTCAGCGTTTGGACGGTTTTTAGCCTGGTAACGGCGATTGGCGTCGTGGTCTGATTGTCGACCAAAGTTCCGTAAGCGTCGAATGTCGTTACGATATTTCCCGAAAAGGTTCCGGCATAAGTGTCATATTCGTACGTTCCGGCGACCGCATCAGTATTCGAATAGCCATAATTCAGCGGAAAAGTGCCAAGACTCGCCGGATTCGTGTAAATGAGCGAGAATTGGGAATTCTGCAAAGCGACGATGGACGATCCATTCGTGGAAGTGAACTCAACGCCGGTCAAATTTCCTCCCGAGGTAAAATCAGTCCGCTTTGTCGCCGTTGGAAAAGCCGCGATTTCGTTGGCAGTCGGAGCTTGGTTTTTGTACTCGTTAGACGTGTTGAGGTTGGTCATTCCGGTGAAATTCCAAGTGGCGTTTGCTCCGGTTGGCGCGTGATTCAAAGCCGTTGCGCTTTCGTACATGTTGTAGATCCGCCAGTTCAGTCCATCGGAAAAAGTCGTTCCCGGAATGCCTTCGAGCGTACCTTGATAATGTGTGATCGGACTTTGGGCAAAAGCCGAAATTCCAACGAATAAAAGAGAAAGTAGTTTTATTTTCATGGTTATTGTTTTGCTATTTTTTGAACGGAGTTTCCTTTTTCGGATGTAATCTCGGCGATGTAAATTCCGGTTTTCAAGTCGGATAAATCGATTTGCGCACCCGGATTCTTGATTTTTCGGATGATTTTTCCCGAAATGTCAGCAATCGAGATCGACTGGATTTGCGCATCTGATTGAAGATTCAGGAGTTCTTTTACGGGATTAGGATAGATGGCCACGGACGCTTTTGCGTTCTCCGGATTTCCAAGGAAAACCTGCGTCTGTTGCTCGAGAATCGTATCGTTTTCGTTCAAGCCAAGCAGCGGAACGCTCAAAACCGTATTCGTGCTTCTGAATTGCGGCCAAAGAAACAGTACGTCATTTTCGTAATAGTGGTAGACCGTTTGCGTAAAAGTGCCCACGTTTCCGAACGGTGGATAGCTTAAATTGAGCGTTTGTACAACTTTCATGCGGATCACGTCGCGAGGCTCGTTGAATGCATAAGTCATCAAAGTGCCTTGAGCATCTACCGTCGTCGTTATCGTTCCTGAAAATGTGCCGTTGTAAGTTTGGTAACTGAAAGTTCCCGCAACGGTATCGGAATTGTTGTATCCGAAAGACAATGGAAAGCTTCCCATCGTGGCTTGATTGGTGTAAGTCAGTACGAATTCGGGAGTTGCGGCCGCTGTAAAACCTCCTCCGTTATTTCCAAGATAAAATTGAGACGATTGTCCGCCTGGAAACGTCGCTGACAACACGCGATCTGTTCCCGGGAAAGCAGAAATCTCCGCTGGCGTTGGCGTCGTCACGGCATAAGTGGCGCCGCCTGCAGCTGTAAGATTCTGGAAGTTCCAAGTAAGTTCGCCAGCTGTTGGCGTGTGATTCAACGCCGTTGGACTTGTGACTATTTCATAAGAACGGAAATTGATTCCGTCGACGACTCCGCCCGGACCATTGTAAAGTTGTCCCATAAAAGTCTGGGGAACGCCTTGGGCAAAAATTGCGCAGGGAACGAAAAGTAATGCTAGTAAAGTTTTTTTCATATAGCCGATATTTGCCCAAATATAAAAACAAAGCCCCGACAAATATCAGGGCTTCAATTATTTAATCGAGTTTTTTCGCTTATTCACCCAAAAACGGATAGCGGTAATCGACCGGCGTCACGAAAGTTTCCTTGATCGTGCGAGGCGAAACCCAACGCAATAGGTTTTGTGGCGATCCGGCTTTGTCATTCGTTCCCGAAGCTCTTGCTCCGCCAAACGGCTGCTGACCGACGACGGCTCCGGTAGGTTTGTCGTTGATGTAGAAGTTTCCGGCGCAGTTCTCGAGCGCTTTCGTGGCTTCGTTGATCGCATATCTGTCTTGGCTGAAAATTGCTCCGGTCAAGGCGTAAGGCGAAGTTTCGTCTACGAGTTTCAGGGTTTCGGCCCATTTTGCGTCTTCGTAAACGTAAATCGTGATGACTGGTCCGAACAACTCGGTTTCCATCGTCACATATTTCGGGTTTGTAGTAAGGATGACGGTCGGTTCGACGAAATAGCCAACCGATTTGTCGTAGTTTCCACCAATGATCACTTCTGCGTCAGCGTCAGCTTTGGCGCCGTCAATGTACTTCGCCAATTTGTCGAACGAACCTTCGTGGATCACGGCCGTGATGAAGTTCGAAAAATCTTCGGGCGTTCCCATCTTGAACGATTTGATGTCTTTTTCAAGTTCCGATTTCACTTGCGGCCACAAACTTTGCGGAATGTAAGCACGTGAAGCCGCGGAACATTTTTGTCCCTGGAATTCAAAAGCGCCACGGACAATTCCTGTCACGACCTGGCGCACATTGGCACTCGGATGCGCGACAATGAAGTCTTTCCCGCCGGTTTCCCCAACGATTCGCGGATAAGTCTTATAGATATCGATGTTGTTTCCGATGTGTTTGAAGATGTCTTTGAACACGTGAGTCGATCCCGTAAAGTGGATTCCGGCAAAATCCTGGCTCGCGTAAACGGTTTCCGAAATCATTTGTGCGTCTCCGAAAACGACGTTGATCACGCCATCAGGAACTCCGGCTTCCTTGAAAATGTCGATGATGACTTTGGCCGAGAAAACCTGTGAATCACTCGGTTTCCAAACCACGACGTTGCCCATCAAAGCGGCGCTCGCTGGCAAATTCGCCGAAATCGCGGTAAAATTGAAAGGCGTAACGGCATAGACGAAACCTTCAAGCGGACGGTATTCGACGCGATTCCACATGTCTGAAGTAGACGTTGGCTGATCGGCATAAATTTGTGTCATGAACTCGACATTGAAACGCAAAAAGTCGATCAGTTCGCAAGCCGCGTCAATCTCAGCCTGGAAAATTGTCTTGGATTGCGCGATCATCGTGGCCGCGTTGATTTTGGCGCGATAGGGTCCGGCGATCAATTCGGCTGCTTTGAGGAAAATTGCGGCTCTTTGCTCCCAAGGCAACGAAGCCCAGTTTTTTCTGGATTCCAAAGCGTTCGAAATCGCTTTTTCCACGTGGGATTTTTCTGCCAGGTGATACTGACCCAAAACATGTTTGTGGTCGTGCGGCGGCGTCATGTTTCTCGTGTTTCCCGTCTTGATTTCCTCGCTTCCGATGTAGAGCGGAACGTCGATTTTCGCATTCCACATTCCGCGGTAAGTAGCAAGGATGGCGGCCTTTTCGGGCGAGTTCGGAGCGTACGCTTTTACAGGCTCGTTGACTGCTTTCGGTACGTTATAAAAACCTTTTGGCATATCGTTGTTTTTTAAGTGGCACAAAGATAGGAAATCGGGATTTTATAAATGTGCCGATTGTGAAATCAGTAACAAAGGCTGTTTTTTTAGCTGTTTCGTTATTGGATTTTCAGATTGTCGGAAAGTCTGGAGTTGACGTTCGGATGAAGGATTATTGATCGAAGGCTCGCTTGATTTGTATCGGACAAAATCCGCAAGTCGATTCCGCCTGACATTTTTCGACGATCAGAAATCCGAAAATCAAGAAAAAATCAATTCAATGCAAAAGGCGCGCTCAGTTTGAAAGTAGGAACAATCACGCGAAAACTTTTCGTGGAAGTGAAATTGATCATATTGAAATAACCGCGCATGGCACCAAAAGGTGATGCTAGCAAGCAACCCGAACTGTAAGTGTGTGTTTCTCCGGGTTTCAAAACGGGTTTTTTCCCGATCACGCCTTCACCGTCAACTGTTTCGAGATCGTTAAGAGAATCGAGAATGTCCCAATGGCGCGAAGTGAGCTGTACGGAATCTTTGCCGTGATTCTCGATGGTCACATGATAGCTGAAGGCATAGTGGATCTTGTGATTCTTGAAGTAAGTGCCTTCAAAAGTCGTTCCCACGGAAATTTTTATGCCTCTGGTAATTTGTGAAACCATCAAAGAGATCAGGATTTTGTTGGTGCAAATTTACTAAAAATAGCGTAGATGCGTGACTTTCAGTGCTAAATTTAGTTTATGATGTTTGTCGAGCTGGCCATTCCGCGCCCAATTACGCGGTCGTAGCGAGAATTGTTTTCCCGATAGTACGCGATGACGAAATAGTTGCTTTCGGTTTGCCAGAAGTTTCCGTCAACGGCATTTTTGGCGTCGATTCTTCCGGCTTTGTCTACGATTTCGTACTGGAAATTCGTGTAGCCTTGTTTTACCAGAATCGCTTTTTTGTACGATTTCGATTTCTCGTCATAGTCGAGTTTGAACTCTGGCGTATGCTGGAAATTGTTGAACATTCCGTTCACGTAAATGTCGTTTTTGCCGAAATAAGACGGAGCCGAAAGACTGAAATAAACCCAGACGTAGTCGGCTTCGACTCTTGGATCATCGCGGTTGACGACCATCGGGATAAAGTTTCCGTTTTGGTCTGGATAAAACGTGTAGGCTTTGTCAGCGCGGGCGTCGTTGGTGAACAGATAGGCGTTGTAAAGCGATCCGTTTGAGTCGATTTTGGCTACGTTGAAAGCAGCGGCGCGCACGTCTTTGTTTTCGAAGAACAGGAATTCGTTTCCGGCGTAAAATTGGGTTTCCTTGTCGTATTTATAGATGAGGTCGTTTGCGATCGTGTACTGCGGTTGGATGTTCGTTATGGCGTTGTCGAACCGTCCGTTTTGCATCAGCATAACCTTCACGTTCTTAAGCGGATTCTGAAAAGTGATAGAAGCAGAT
Source organism: Flavobacterium sp. (assembly GCF_004295795.1). Lineage (GTDB taxonomy): Bacteria > Bacteroidota > Bacteroidia > Flavobacteriales > Flavobacteriaceae > Flavobacterium. Next base: position 59,666 of record NZ_SEBR01000010.1, read on the forward strand.
TTGACCGAAAAATCAAGGTTATGCATAAACGGCATTGCGTCGATGGTTCTTGCGCGTTTTATTTGCAAAGGCACCGAAACCAATTCTTCGTACAGAATAAATTTTCTTGTGAAAACTACATCGCGGTCTTCGTTGAGAATCTTGAGCATGTAATTGCCCGAGACTTTTAGTTGTGTTTGCCTGTTTGGGAAGGAAATGGTGTAATGCGAGTAAATCTGGAGTGTGTTGAACGAATTCGTGTAAGTCTGGATTCGGATGTCATCAAATCCTGACAGATATTCCTGTTTCACCAATTGTGAAGGTTTCCAGTCGTAATCGCAGTGTATGATTTGGTAATAATAATTGGCCTCGTTTCCATAAAGATCGTCGAACTGAAGCGTGAAAGTATCGTTCAACGGGAAAATCGGGGCAATGTTCATGCCCGCGCCTTGCGTAAACATGATCGATCTTATGTTATATGGTGCCTGGATTTCGGTCTCGGCTTGCTGCGCGTTCGTCATGGCGAAAATCAGCAGGAATACTGTCGCGAAAAATTTTGTCATGGTGAGAAATTGAGATTCGTAAATATAGGGAAAATCGAATCAGTTGGGTAACAACGTGGCATTGTCTCGATTTATTGGTGGAAGTCACAGACTTCATCACGCAACGTCCGGAGTTGCAAACTCCGAACCAAAAAACGCCACGACCTCCATTTAACAATTTTTACAGAAAATCTGTAAGGAGTTCTGGCGTTTGGTCCCGAACTTTGCAGACCTAACAAATCTTCGAGATTTGTTAGGTCTAGCAAAACCTCGAAAAAAGCAAATTTTCCAACAGCCAAAAACGCTTGCAAAACACAAACAGCGATCCAAGCCGAAAGTCCTAGCCCCGATAGCAGCGGCTAGCCTTTTGCCCAAAGCAAACTAGGTTTGCCCAAAAGCCGCAGCGACCGGAGGAAGCTCGCGGGTTTTGGTACAAACCTTTTGTTTTGGGTGAAAGCTACTAGCGGATAGCGGGATTCAGCTTCAAAAAAAAGCAGATTCAGCCTAAACCAAATCTGCGTTCCATTCTAGATTTCGCTGTTACAGTCCGTAGATTTCCTGTAAAGCGGTTTTGAGATCGGCGGGTCTTCTGCCCAGGAACTTCTCCAGATCGCCGGTGTTGACTTCGAAATTTCCGGCTTTTGTGTCGGCTAAAAATCCTGGAACCAACCACACGATCTCTTCCGGAGCGCCAGAATCGGCAAGGCCTTTTTTGAACGCTTCGGCGTCGATGTCGTTGTACGCGATTGTCTGTCCGGTCAATTCTGATAAGGCTTTTGCGACATCGGCAAACGAATAGAGTTCGGTATTCGTGATCGGGTAGGATTTGTTCTCGTGTCCGTCTTCGCTCAAACCGTTGGCGATCGCTTCTCCCATTTCGCGTCTCAAGGCATACGGCGCTTTCCCGTCTCCGACAGGCGCGTTTATTTCGCTGTTTTCGAAAACTTTGTCGCCTATGTACATGGGAATCACGTCCGCGTAAAGCGAATTTTGGTAGAAAGTGTAAGCCAAACCGCTTTGTTTGATGTAATCTTCGGTTTGGAAATGGCTTTCCATCAAAGGTTTGATTGCCGAATTTTCAAGGTCGTTCAAAGTTACGCTCGTGTAAGCGACAAGTTTTACGCCCGCTTTTTTGGCTGCATCGACGACGTTTTTGTGTTGCTCGAAACGGTTGTGGTCGACCGTCGAAATGATCAGCACTTTTTCGATGCCTTTTAAGGCTTTGTCAAGCGAATCCACGTCGTCAAAATTGCCTACTCGAACTTCAACTCCTTGTTTTTTGAGGTTTTCGGCTTTGGCTTCATCCCGCACGAAAGCGGCGATGTTCGCGACCGATGTTTTCTTTAAAAGTTGGTTTATGACTGCGCTTCCAAGATGTCCGGTCGCTCCTGTTACTAAAATCATTTTGTATAATGTTTAAATTAATTACTTTTGTTACGCAAAGTAACTAATGATAGTTGTAAAAAGTAACTGGTTACGTAGCGGTAACGTCAAATAAAGTGGTAACGCAATGGTAACCAATGAGGTTTTTGGGGGCGGAAATTGTCCCGTGGTAGCGACTCTGGAGAAAATCGGAGGAAGATGGAAGTCGATAATCCTGTTCCAACTCACCTACGGAACGAGGCGTTTTGGGGAAATCGCAGTAAGAATCCCGAGCATTTCCAGAAAAGTCCTGACCGAACAATTGCGGGAACTCGAAAAGGACGGATTGATTTTTCGTCAGGAATTTCGCGAAACGCCACCGAGAGTCGAATATACGCTAACTGAAATGGGCGTGAGTCTTTCGCCGATTTTCGACCAAATGGCGGTTTGGGGAAAAACGAATCTGTTCCGCGAACGCGTTACGGTTTAAAAACGACCGGAATGATTTCGCCCGGAGCGAGGCAATATTTTTCGACCGATTCCGTTGCGATTTTCTTGGTGTAATCTTCCTCGATCACAGTAAATCCGATGCTTCTCAGCTTGTCGAAATAATCGCGTCCGTAGACTCTTACATGGTCATATTGGCCAAAAATCTCGGCTCTTTTCTTTTGGTCGGTGATCGAATTGTCCTCGAAAGTCTTTTCGCGTTTCAAATCTTGCGGAATCTGGAAAATGCCCATTCCGCCAGGTTTCATCACGCGAAAAAGTTCCTGCATCGCCTTGGTGTCGTCCGGAATGTGTTCCAGGACGTGGTTGCACAAGATCAGGTCGTACTGATTGTCTGCAAACGGCAAGTTGCAGATGTCGGCCTTGACGTCGGCCAAAGGAGAAAGCAAATCCGTAGTCGTGTAATCGAGGTTTTTTTGGTTTCGGAAACGCTTGTAGAACGCTTGTTCGGGAGCGAAATGCAGCACTTTTTTGGGAGCCGTGAAAAAATCGGTTTCATTTTTCAGGTAAATCCAAAGCAACCGATGGCGTTCCAGCGAAAGCGTACTCGGGGAAAGCACATTGTCGCGCTGTTTTCCGTATCCGTAAGGCAAAAATTTCCTGAAACTTTTCCCGTCGATAGGATCGGTGAAGCGATTTCCCGTAAGCAAAGCCGCCACGACAGGACGCGCGACATAACTCAGCCGAATCAATATCGGACGCGGAATCGCATTGAGGATAAACTTGAAGATTTTTTTCATCAGGCAAAAACGAGCGCTTGTTGTCTGAATTCGTTCTCTTCGTCAGATTCGATTCCCAACGCCTTGTAAATGTAGGCGTAAGTCGACAGCAATTCCGGTTTTCCGTCGATGATAGCAACGTCGTGCTCGAAATGTGCCGATGGTTTTTTGTCGGCCGTAACGATTGTCCAACCGTCTTTCAAAGTGCGGATGTTTTTCACGCCCATGTTGATCATCGGCTCGATCGCAACCACCATTCCTTCGACGAACATCTTGCCTTTTCCGCGTTTTCCGTAGTTTGGCATTTCGGGTTCTTCGTGCATTTTCTTGCCGAGTCCGTGTCCCACAAGTTCGCGAACGACGCCATATCCGTGACCTTCGGCGTAAGCCTGGATCGCATTTGCCACGTCGCCAACTCGGTTTCCGGCCTGGAATTCACGAATCCCGATGTAAAGCGATTCTTTCGTGACCTGAAGTAATTTCTTGGTTGCCGGCGCAATTTCACCAACCTCGAAAGTATAGGCGTGGTCACCGTAATATTCGTTCATCAACGTACCGCAATCCAGCGAAATGATGTCGCCTTCCTCAAGCGGGCGGTCGTTCGGAAGTCCGTGAACGACGGCTTCGTTTACGCTTGTCAAAATCGATGACGGACATCCGTAAAGTCCCAAAAATCCTGGAACCGCGCCGTGGTCGCGAATGAATTCCTCGGCTTTTTTGTCGAGGTGCAAAGTCGTGACGCCAGGTTTGATTTCGGTGGCGAGCATTCCCAGAGTCTTTGAGACCAAAAGAGCGCTTTCTCGCATGAGTTCAATCTGTTCGCGGGATTTCTGGATGATCATAACGATTAAATTTTCGCGCAAAAATACAACTTTAAACGCAAAATAAATGTGAAGAAGCGATATGGAAATTATCCTCGGATTTTTTGCGGTCGCGGCCGAAATAGGCGTCGTCCGAGTTTGGGTCTTCGGCCTAAAAAAAGCCCTCAAATTCGGACGGCTATTGATTTTTAGGAACGCTTTTTCAGTTCGCGTAAGTGTGTTTGTACGCCTGATTCGTGAGAATTTTGAGCATGTCGGCTTCCAGGGTTTCTCGTGGCGATTCTACAATGCGGTTCAGTTCCTTGGTTTTCGGATCGCCTTTCGGACCTTTTTTTCCGCCGGGAATCGTCGTTCTGTAGAAGATAAAAGTAGGAACGTTCGTGATAGCCAATCCTGATTCGAGTTTCTCCGGCGTGGTCTTGTTCCGATCCATAAAAATCAAAGTGATGTCTTCTTTGTCAAAACCGGCTTCGTGCAAGATCTTGTAAAACTTCGGAACCTGATCTTTGCTGTCACCGCACCAAGTTCCCATAAATATCTTCACGGAAATTCCGCCTGTCAAATCGCGCAATTTGTGGATTGTCGCAGCGTCCGGTTTATAGCTTTCGTATCCCGAGGTGAACCAGTCGCGAAATGCCGCTTGGAACAAATCCTTGACATTTCCTTGCCCAATCAAATCGCCCTCTGAAGTTTTGGACAGGGCAGTTTTTTCGCCAGACGTTGTCATAGTCGTTTGTTGTGTTTTGCATCCGAAAATAAAAACCGATGCCGTTAACAAGAGGAACTTTTTCATTTGGATTCGCTGAAGCACTAATTTATGCAATTATATGGATGTCGGACAAAAATGAAAAAGCCACGAATCCCGAATTTTAGTCATTCGCGAATTCGTGGCCAACTAATTTATCGCGTTTAAAATAATGAATGACGCGTCATCGCTTCCGGTTGCGGAATTCCCAAAATGCTGAGAATAGTAGGAGCGATGTCGCCCAAAACGCCGTCGTGGATCGCAGTTCTGTCCGGATCGACCAAAATCATGGGAACCGGATTCGTGGTATGGGCCGTATTCGGGCTTCCGTCCGGATTGATCATGGTCTCGCAATTTCCGTGGTCGGCGATCACGATTGTCGAATAGCCGTTGGCCAAAGCCGCCGTGATGACTTTTTCGGCGCATTTGTCGACCGCTTCACAGGCTTTGATCGCGGCTTCCATAACGCCGGTGTGACCAACCATATCGCCATTCGCAAAATTCAGACACACGAAATCGACCTCTTTTTTCTCGAGTTCTGGAACCAACGCGTCGGCGAGTTCGAACGCACTCATTTCCGGTTGCAGATCATAAGTGGCGACTTTTGGGGAATTTCTCAAGATTCGGGATTCGCCTTCGAACGGTTCTTCGCGTCCGCCAGAGAAAAAGAACGTGACATGCGGATATTTCTCGGTTTCGGCAATCCGTATCTGTTTTTTTCCGGCTTTTGAAATCACTTCGCCCAAAGTCTCGGTCAAATTATCCTTGTCGTAAATCACGTGCACATTTTTGTAAGTGTCGTCATAATTCGTCATCGTGACATAATATAAATCGAGTTTGTGCATGTTTTCTTCGTGGAAATCCTGTTGTGACAAGGCTTCGGTGAGTTGGCGTCCGCGGTCAGTCCGGAAATTGAAAAAGACTACGACATCGCCGTCTTTAATAGTTGTGATCGGTTTTTGGTTGTTGTCCACGACTACGATCGGTTCGATAAATTCGTCCGTCGTGCCTTTTTCGTAACTGTCGTGGATCGCGTGAACGACATCTTGCGTTTGTGTTCCGATGCCGTGCACGACCAAATCGTAGGCTTTCTTGACGCGTTCCCAACGTTTGTCGCGGTCCATCGCGAAATATCGGCCAACGATAGAAGCGATTTTCGCCGATTTGTGCTCAAGGTGATGTCTCAGATCGCCCACAAAAAACGCACCTGATTTCGGGTCGACATCGCGCCCGTCAGTAAAGGCGTGAATGAACACGTTCTGCAATCCGAAAGCATCGGCCGCATCGACCAAACCTTTGACGTGATTGATGTGGGAATGCACGCCTCCATCTGAAACCAATCCCAGAAAGTGAACGTCCTTATTGTTGTCTTTTGCGTATTGGAAAGCGTCGACAAGCGGTTTTTCACTCGCGATTTTGCCTTCTTTCACGGCGATGTTTATTCTTTCAAGATCTTGGTAAACGATGCGTCCGGCGCCAAGGTTCATGTGCCCGACTTCGGAATTTCCCATCTGGCCTTCGGGAAGTCCTACGTTGAGTCCGTCGGTGCGAAGCGTGGCATGCGGATATTTCTGGGAAAGCGAATCGATGAATGGAACGTTGGCATTGTCTGGAGCCGAAACTTTCTTGTCGGGCGCAATTCCCCAACCATCCAGAATCATCAGGATAACTTTATTGTTCATGGTCTTTTTGATTTTCAACAAAGATAAAACATTTGAAAACCGCGTTGAAAGCGTGTCTGCAAATAGTTCGTTAAGATTTGCGCTTCAGGGAATTGTAGTCGATGAAGTAGCGGATACTGACAGAAAACACCGAATTGAGGTTGTTCCCGAACAGATTGTCGAGGTTACGCCCGATGCTGTTTTCGATGCTTGAGCGATAATCGGTGGCGTTGTTTCTATACAAAATTGAGATTTGGCTCGCCGGTGCAAACCACCACGAATACGTGAGGTCGAAGTTCCACAAATTGAGGTTTTCGTCATAAGGAGAAACCAAAGTCGGATCATTCGTCTGATACGCTAAAAAGCCATTGTCTTTCAACGTAAAAAGTTCGTCATATTCGGCGTAACTCCAGTAATAGCGAGCCGTGATGTTGAAAGTCATGCGGTTGTTGACCGAATATCTGCCCGAAAGTTCACCCACGACAGTCTTGCGGTCGCGTTCTCCAAAAAGGATGTTCGTGCCGTCGTTGTCGACGAATCCGCGGTCGTTGGTGTGAAAAACATAGTCGCCGGACAAAATGAGCAAAATCCTGTCGTTTATGCGATAGCGCGGACTCACGTAAAACTCGAAAATGTTGCGATCGGGCTCGTCCATGAAACTCGCATAAGGATTGATGTCGATGGCAAACTTTCGGTTGTAGTTCGTTGAGACCAATCCGCTTACTGAGGCTGCGCGCGGGTTGTACGAAAATCGTCCGTCGACTCTTGGCTGGTAAAAATCGTATGTGATCATCGGCCGCATGTTCACCGAAAAATTGAAGTAATCGTTCTTTTTCGTGTTGAAATTCGTCGAGGCAACCCAATAATAATCCTGGGTTTTTCCGGTCTGGTTCTGGAATTCCACCGATGTCGAAAGGTCGAATCGGAAACTGTTGAAATTCTTTGTCGGATTGATTATCCGGTAATTGTAATTCGCGTAAAAGTTGTAATAATTGTTGATGAAAGCGATTCCGAGGTCGTTTATGTCGTATTCCCGCGAAATGTATTTGGCCAGCAAATCGTATCGGTTTTTGCCGTGCGTTTTGATGAAATTGAGCGCGGTTTTGAAACCGTCGTAACCTTGCGGATTTTCGTGGATCGTGCTGTATTTGAAATCGCCCGCGAGTTTGTATGTATTGCCTTTTGTGTTCAGGTCCCAAACCAAAGCAGAGACGTTGGCGTCGCGAAAATCGCCGTTTCTGGTTGTGTTCGCGTTTACGAGCGAAACCGAGGAATTTCCGCCGAAGCGCTGATCGAGAACGAGCAAATTGTAGTTCGTCAAAGGTTCAACGACGACATCTCGTCTTTCGCCTGTAAGCGTATTTTGAACTGTTGCGGTCGTTTTTTCGGTGACGGCATTGAGAAATCCGATTCCGAGTCCGCTTTTTGTCCTTCCCGAAACCTTCACGGCATTGATCAGGTCGACGGCATTCGGATATTCCACCACTTCTTCGTTTGCAGCCGTTACCGGATAAGTCGATGGCGCGCCGCCGATCCGCCTTGAGTACAAAAGCGATCCTTTGCTGAACAAGTCTGTGCCTTCGGTAAAAAACGGTCGGTTTTCGTTGAATTGCTGCTCGAAAGGCGTGAGGTTGAGAACGACGTTGTCGAATCGTGTCTGACCGAAATCAGGCACCAAAATCGCATCCAAAGTAAAAGAATCGTTGATTCCGTACTTAATGTCGAGTCCGGCTTTTACCGTATTGTTCGATTTGTGATCCGTGTAATCGTAATAATAGGAAGCGTACGGAATGAAAAACAGGCGTGTCGGCGGTTTGATGTTTTCGATGCCTTCGAGAATTCCGGCTTGCGGAATGACGGCCCCGATTTTAGTATCGATGTGATTCCAGCTGTATTTTTGTCTGTAACGGCGCAATTCGCGGTAGAAATTTAATCCCCAGGTTTGTTTGGATTCGTTGGAAAAACGCAAAGCTGCATAAGGAATCCGCATTTCGACAACCCAACCGAAATCTGTCATTTCAACAGATGAGCTCCATATCGCATTCCACGAGAAATCTTCGTTGTTTTCTGTGGCCAAAGCGTCCATCTGAACGCCAGCCGCACTTACGAAGAAGCGAAAATCCTGTTGTCCGTCATTGAATCCGTTTATGAAAACGCCAAAGTGTTCAGACGTTCCGAAGTCGTCGCGCTCGGTGATTTCCTTGAGCATTTTGGACGGTTCGTCGTCATACATGATTGCTCCGATGTAAATCGCCTGATTGTCATACAGGACTTTGACCTCGGTTTTTTTCTTCTGATCTATCGCTTTGCCGTTGTCTGGCTCGAACATGATGAAGTCGGAAGCGACAGGCGCGTTTTGCCAAATAGGTTCGTCGAGTTTTCCGTTAATCGAAATGTTTTCGGTTACAGAAACAGCTTGCAAGGTTTTTTTTTGACCCACAGCCGTTTGGCACAAGAAAAATGTGGAAAACACTATGAATACTGCAAGCCGGGTCATTTATTGGGGACGTTTGGTTCAACAAATTTAATGTTTTATCCGAAATAACAATTTGTTTACAATAAAATGCAATTCAATCCGTTATAACTCCTCACTCCTGAAATTTTGGTTTAAAAACTGTCTCGGCAAAATCGAGAGCCGTTTACGAAATGCTTTTCGTCGACGAATTTTGCCGTTAATCGACAATTTTTTGCAAAAAAATTTGGTTGCTAGTTTTAAATCCCTATTTTTGGCGTCCCTGAATCTAATTTTAAAACCAACAAGTTCAATGATTTACAGAATTTTCCCCGTGCTTCTGATAGCCGCTTTTGCATTCACAGCTGCAACTCCGACCAAGACAGAAGAACCCGTGAAGAAGGTCGTTGCCGCCAGCGCAAAGTCGGCAATGGAAATGAAGATTGATAATGTGTACGGAACGCTTGATGCGGGAAAATTTTCCCTTCCGACGAAACAAAGTTTTTACAAAGCGCTAGAAGGTTTCTACAAACTGAAAGCCAGCGGAACAATCCAAAAAGACATCCTGACGGTCGTAGATTTTACGATGTCGTCTAACAGCAAACGACTTTGGGTAGTCGATTTGGCCACGAACACGATCTTGTTCAATTCGCTTTGCGCCCATGGACGCAACACCGGAGACGAATTCGCGACCAAGTTCTCGAACAAATCTGAATCGTTCATGAGCAGTTTAGGATTCTACGCTACGGGCGAAATCTACAACGGCAAACACGGTCAATCGCTAAAACTCGACGGATTGCAGGCAGGCGTAAACGATCGCGCCCGTTCCCGCGGAGTCGTGATGCACGCCGCTGACTACGTTTCGGAATCGTTCATTTCTGCACATCACCGTTTGGGTCGCAGCCAAGGCTGTCCGGCGTTGCCAGTCGAGCTTACCCACGACATCATCAATGCGATCAAAGGCAAGTCTTTGTTGTTCATCTATCATCCGTCAGGAGAAAAGAACTTCTCGAAATTATTGTCTTAAGCGCTTGAAAAGATCGGCGTCGTAATTGTAGATGTCTTCTCGGAACTCGAGTTCGCCTCGTTTGTTCATCCAAGCCGTCCAATACAATTGATGCACTCGCGTTTTTTGACGCAACTTAATATAGGTGGTTTCCTTCGTGGCGACCACCTCATTTATTTTGTCGATGTTCCATCTTACCGAATCCGCAATGAGATAAGCGGCTAAAGGAAGCGGATTTTCAACCCGAACACAACCCGAACTCAAACTGCGGTAATTCCTGCTGAAGTAATCGCGATGGTTCGTATCGTGCAGATAAACCGTAAACCGATTCCTGAAATTGAACTTCACGTTGCCAAGCGAATTGTCATCTCCGGGATCTTGCACGTAGCGATAATTGTTCGGTTTGGCCGAATTCCATTTCGATGCGGGAACGATCTGTCCTTTGGAATTGTAAATCGTTAGGCGTCGGTTCCTGAAATAATTCGTGTCTTTTGCCGCGTCCGGACCCAAATCTTCCTTGATGATCGTTGGCGGAAGCGTCCAGGTCGGATTCAGGATAATGTCTGTAAAAGCCGATGAAAGCACGGGTGTTTTGCGCTTTTCTTTTCCAACGACGATTTTTCTCGTATCGACTGTATCGTTGTTTTTGATGACTCTCAAACGATAATCGGGAATGTTCACTATCACGTATTGTTTTCCCATTTCGTGCGGAAACCAACGCCAGCGCTCGAGATTCACGATGATTTGTTGCCTTCTTTGGATTTTGGTGAAGTTCAAAGCCGTAATTCCGCGTTCGCCGACGACGCCGTCAGGAACGAGTCCGTGGCGCAATTGGAACTTTTTCATGGCATTGGCTGTTTTCTTGTCGTACCAAGCTGTCAAGCTGTCGGATTTTTCGAGATCGCCCCAAAATTGCAAGCGTTTCTTGATTCGGATTACCGTTTCGGAAGAATCGCCACGACGGATTTTCTGCGAAAAAACGATCTGCCTCAAAGTGTCCTTCCCAAAAGAATCGAGATAGGCGAGTGCTGTTTTGAGTCTTTTGTAAACGAGGTGCTGCGGTTCTATTTTGGCAATTGCTTTTTGGAGCGAATCGCCTGAGATCGCGTCTGTCAAGGTTTTGTTTACGTTAAAACTCGGTTGCGCCAAATCCCAATTTGGGTAAATGTGGTAAGGATTCAGTTTTCCGCTTGAGACGTGGATCATGAATTTACGCACCGATTGCGTCAGAAGGAAATCATAAGTCAATTTCTCGGCATCGGATAAATCCTGGTACTTTTTCTCGTACTTGCGGATCTTTTCCAAATAGTAATCTTTCGGATCTAAACCGTATGTTTCGGCAGTTTCGAGCACTGCTTCGGTCTTTTTGCGCTTTTCGGATGTTACCCAAAACGTGTGGAAATCCTGGCTTCTATAAAACGCGGTGAGTTGTTTGTCGCCCAATTTCACGACTTCGGTCGAGTCGAAAGCCACGCTTCCGGGTTCGCCCTTTTCTTTCGGACGCTCGTCTTTGGTCGCTTTCGGATCTTTGTTGCATCCGGAGACGAAAAATCCCAACACTATAAAAAGTACAAGTTTTCGCATCGGCTACATTCTTTTGAACATGACGTAATGCGTCCCGATGTCGCCAATCTGGAAAGGTTTTCCCGTGATTTTGTAGCCCATTCGCTGGTAAAATCCTACGGCGATCTCGCGTGCGTTGAACCAAATGATTTCGGCGGCTCCGCGTCTGGCTTTGTCTTCGGCGGCCTCGACCAACAACTGTCCGAATTTTCGTCCCTGAAAATCTTCCAGAACCGCCATTCCTCTCAATTGGAACTGCCGATGATCTGGAAAAGCCGGGTGTTTTGCCTGGAAAAGTGACGCGATTCCGGCGAGTTCGTCGTTTTCGAATAATCCGAAATGTGTCGTGGAATGCAAATCGTCCCCGTCAAACCGGCAAGTTTCGACAGGTTTCCCCGGACGAAGCACAGGTTGGCGCACCGCATAAGTCTCGGCCGAAGCGATTTCGCGAATTTCAGGCATGGTTGTTTGGGATTTTGATTAAAGGTATAACAAATTCGCCCGCAAGGAAATAGCGTTAACATCGATTTGTCAACCGAAAAAACTTCAAAATTTTTTGATCAAAAACTTGCACGAAAGATTTCTTATGCTGTATATTTGCACCCGCAAACAAGTTGTAAGAACGGTTTGCAAATGCGGAAGTAGCTCAGTTGGTAGAGCTCCAGCCTTCCAAGCTGGTTGTCGCGAGTTCGAGCCTCGTCTTCCGCTCTTCTTTTGAAAGCCTTGTCGATATGATGAGGCTTTTTTGTTTTTTGGGCGTTCCGGCAGCGAATTCTTTTCCAAATTAATTTCTGGACAAACGACTGCACTTTTTATGCAACTGCCAAATTTTTAAAAAGGCTGCCGTCAGGCTGTAAGCACTCGCTACGTCCCTGTCTGTCGCCCGGCCGTGAGCTTAGACAATGCTTACATCCTTAACGCGGAGGCGTAAAATCACTATTTTCAGGGATATGTTTTTTAGTCGCAATTCTCTACTTTGCGACAAATCTTCCCAAATGAAAACTGCTGTCGTTTTTCTGCTTATGTGGTTTGGTGTGTCCGCGCAGACTTTCCAGTTCGATAGGCTGACGACTTATAACGTCAGCCGTAAAGAAATCAAACAAGATAGAATCGCACTTTCCAAAGTAGGGAATTCCAGTTATTTTATGCGTCTGTACAAAGAAGGAAGCGAACTCAAAGCGGCGATCGACGAAATGGACAAACGCATTTCCCATTACTTCAATGTCAAGGAGACAAAAAACACAAAAGGGAAAAAAGAAATGAAATTCACCTATTTGAGAACCGAGAGTTACAAAAATTGGCCAATTCCCGAAAAAACGTACTTCGCGTTCGAAACTTTGGTTCAGGATAGTTCGCAATCGACAGTTAACCTGTTGCTTTACAAAAACGAGAAAAAAAAGAAACCGAAATCACGCATAGCGCTCAAATTCAATAAGGCCGAAAGTCCGCGGTTCGCGTTATACCGTTACTGTTGTTTTCATCCGAACGAGTCCGAAGTTGCGTTCGACAGCGAGATTCCGGGCATCGTGGAATCTTCGGTGAACGAAACATCGGGAATGGTTTGCAGGTTAATTTCCGACGAAATTGTAGCGCTTGAAGTAATTTTACCTGCGAATTTGAATCACGTCGAACGCCAACCGATTAAAGTTTTTACCAACTGAATACCGCTGAAATCGGGCTCGTCGAATATGCGGCAAGCAAAAATCTTTCTGGAACAAGAATTTCGAAATTGGAATACTGCAAATCAGTCGATGTAAAAGTTTCCCTGCCGGCAGTACTTAACTACAGGGTTCAAGAAATTAAAAAGCCATGAACAGTCTTTAGTTCACGAATCCCAAATCACTTCCGCTTTCTAATTCCTCGGCCTCTTTGCCCTGTCGAAAAAGGCGCGCGGTCAAATCGCCTTTAAGCGTAATTTTTTCGCCTTTCACTTCGAGCCAACTGCCTTCTCTCAAGCCCAAAACCGGAGCCGAATTGAACTTGTGGAATTCCTTTATTCGGGTTTCACGGGTTTCGCCCATGTGTTTCGATTGCAGGTCGGCGTCGAGATAATGCGGATTCAGGTTGAACGGAATCAATCCCAAGGTCTGGAAACTCGGCGGATAAACGATTGGCATGTCGTTCGTGGTTTGCATCGTCAATCCCGTGATGTTGCTTCCGGCGCTGCTTCCCAAATAAGGTGTTCCCGATTTTACCGCATCTGCGACAGCGCCAATAACTTGGTTGAAATACAATTGCGTCACGAGCAAAAACGTGTTTCCGCCGCCCGTGAAGATCGCTTCGGCATTTTTTACCGCTTCGACCGGATTCTCATATTCGTGTAAACCCGAAACTTCCATTCCGATTTTGGCGAAAGTTTCCCTGACTTTTGCGGTGTAATCATCGTGGGAAATTCCGCCCGGACGCGCGTAAGGAATGAACAACAGCGATTTCTTTCCGTCGAAAAACTTTTCCAATTCCGGCATGAGATAATCGAGATAATTGCCGCCGTGAAGCGTTGAAGTACTTGCGATGATAAGGCGTTTCATGGAATTCCGAATTTGATGCCCGAAGTTCGGAAGAAAACAGATGTGAGGCAACCTTTTTGGAGTTTTATGCGTCTAAACGATGTAAGTGAATTCACGCGCGAACTATTAACATTCCCTTGTGAGCGTTTGTAGCCCGTGTCTGATAAATTTACCGAAACACTCTCAAACGCCTAATCATGAAACGCTTCGCCCTCTTTCTAAGCCTTATTTTTTGTCTGACTTTACAAGCCCAGAAACGCAAACCGCTACCCGGAAAGGTCACGGTAAACGAAGCGCCGGCCGAAGACAACGAAGTCAAGATCACCAACTTGTCCACAGGCGAAAAGGCCGCGACGACTCCGGGCGGTTTTTATACTTTGAACGTGAGAAAAGGCGATACTTTGATGTATAAAGGCATTGAGATCGTGACGCGGAAAATGGTGATCACGGCTTTCGATCTCGACGAAGAAACACTGCTCGTGAACGTAAAACGCACAGGTGAAGCTTTGGCCGAAGTAAAAGTCGACAACAGCAAAATCACGTCTGAAGGTTTGGGAATCCCAACCGGAAAAGCCTACACGCCAGCCGACAGAAAACTGCAAAGCGCCACAACTACAAAAGCGCAACGTCCGGAAAATCAGGCATACACCGCGGTCGGAACCGATGGTGCACTTAACGCCATGAGCGGACGCACTGCACAGCTCAAGAAAGAAGCGGCTGTAGAAAAGAAGATATCGGCCAAAGAACGACTCGAATCGCGTTATGACAGAGCGTTTTACATCGACACCTTGAAAATTCCGGCTTCGCACGTCGACGGATTTCTGTATTACGCCGTAGACGACAAAAAGTTCGTGACGGCGCTCGATACAGATAACGAGGAGCAAATTCAACTGCAACTCGGGGTTTTGGCCACGCGTTACAGAAAAACGTTGACGAGTGAGAAAAAATAGTGCGCTTTCCGTGGCTTTCTTTTTGGTTTTCTGGGTCGGAATGGCTCAGACGAAAGAAGTCATCGCGAACATTAACGAATCGATTTCTATCGAACGACTCGAAATTCAAGGCCATCGATTGTTCGGTTACCGAATATTATCCGGCCGAAAACGACGCTTTTGGCAGGATTTTGGATACCGCGAACAAACAGCAAATCGAGCTCGAAATGGCCTCTCACGCTTTGAAATTCAACGAACTTGTCGCCCTTGAAACCAAATAAATACATACTCGCGCTTTTCCTTTTGGTCGGATTTTTTGTTCAGGCGCAAAAGCTCAAATTCCGCTTGACGGCGAATGGAAATGTGGCCATGAATGTCAAGGTCATCAATATTTCCAACGAAAAAACGGCTGTCAGCGACGGAAATGGCGAATTCTCGATTGAGGCAAAAGCCGATGAAATGTTGGTTTTTCCGTCAGAAAAATACGAATACAAGCGCTTTTTGGTCGATGAATCGGATTTGAAAAAAGAAGTGATCGTACTGGCTTTGGTCGAAAAACCGATCGAACTCGACGAAGTTGTGATCAACTACGATGTCAATCCCGAAGATTTGGGAATCGTTCCGAAAGGCCAAAAACAATATACGGTCGCCGAAAGACGTCTCAAACAGGCCGGAGAATTCAAGCCTGAACTGTTCGTGGGAATGGTCGCCGGACTTTCGATCCCGATCGATCCTATCATAAACGCGATCACGGGTCGCACGAAAATGCTCAAGAAAGACGTCAAGACCGAACGCAAGGAAATGCATTTCAAGAAACTGAATTCCATTTACGAACCGAACTATTACACCGAAAAACTCAAAATCGATCCCGAATTCGTCGAAGGTTTCAAATATTACGCGGTCGAGGATTCGGCTTTTATTGCCGCGATAAATTCCGGAGTTAAGGCCAAACTCGATTTTTGCCTCGTCGGATTGGCCCAAAAATACAATCAACTGCATGCGACCGAATCCAAATAAAATTGCCTTTTTCGTGTTTTTTCTCGTGTTCGGATCCGCGAATTCCCAACAGCTCAAATTCCGCACGGTTTCGA
Organism: Flavobacterium sp.; assembly: GCF_004295795.1. Classification (GTDB taxonomy): domain Bacteria; phylum Bacteroidota; class Bacteroidia; order Flavobacteriales; family Flavobacteriaceae; genus Flavobacterium. Next base: position 75,550 of record NZ_SEBR01000010.1, read on the forward strand.
CCGATTCGCTTGTTGCCGTAAACGTGAAAGTCGTGAATCTTGTTACAGAGAAAACCGCCGTGAGCAACGGTTCGGGAGAATTCTTTATGGACGTAAAAGCCGATCAGCTGCTCGTTTTTCCGGCAGAAAATTACGAGTACAAACGGTATTTGATTACCGAAGAAGACCTGAAGAAAAAAGTCGTGAAAATCGTGTTGATTCCGCGTCCGATCGAACTCGACGAGGTTACGATACTCAAAGACATGAATCCCGAAGATTTGGGTTTGGTTCCGAAGGGCCAAAAACAGTACACCGCGGCCGAGCGCAAGATTTACACGGCGACTTCCGGTCCGGTCGATGTCTTGGCAAACGCGATTTCGGGCAGGACGAAAATGCTCAAGAAACAAGCCGTCATCGAGAAAAAAGAAGCTTTTATGGAAAAATTGCAATATCAGTTTCCCGATTCGCTTTACACAACCAAACTGCGAATTCCGGCTGATTACGTGAAAGGTTTTCAGTACTATTGCGTGGAAGACAACGAAGTCAAAAAGGCGCTCAATCTCAAGAACAAAGCGGCTTTGTTACAACGCATTTTTCAACTTGCGCCTATTTACAATCAACTTATCGCCGTCGAGGAAAAAGAAGGAAAGCCTTAACTTTGCCACATGAAAAAACTCGGGATTTTTGGTTTTCTGATTGTTTTGGCGCTGGCCATTTCGTCTTTTTCGCACAAGTTTTACGTTGGGATTTATCAGATGAATTTTGCATCTGACAAGAAAATGCTGCAAATCACTTCGAGGATTTTCGTGGACGATCTCAACAATGCGCTTGGCAAAAAGTTCAAAAAAAAATTCCATTTTGGCGATAAGAATGTTCCGCCAGATGAGGTCGACGCGTTGAAAAAATACATTTCGGACAACTTCAAGATCGGAATCAACGGAAAACCGCAGGTGCTCGATTACCGCAGTTGCGAAGTGGAAGACAATGTGTTGATTTGTTATTTGCGGATTACCGATGTTTCCCAAGTCAACTCGCTCCAAATCACAAATAAAATCCTGTTCGATTTTGTAACCGAACAGCAAAATATCATACAAACGAATGTTGGCGGAAACAAGCAAAGTTTGCTGCTCACGTTCGACGAACCGTCGGGAAAACTCAATTTCTGACAGAAAAAACTTAAATTGCCGTTTTGCATCCCATGAAAAAAATCACAAGCTTACTGTTGCTTTCCGCCGTGGCGACTTTTGCCCAGGAAACGCCCAGAGTCAAAGAGCAAGGTCATACGGACGATAATAAATTCCGTCAGATGTACGATTTGCTGGCGACTCCCAACATGTATCGAACGGCAGCCGGCGCGCCCGGTCCGGCGTATTATCAGCAAAAAGCCGACTACAAGATGAATTTGGAGCTCGACGACAAGAACGCGAAATTGTTCGGAACGGAAGTCGTGACCTATCACAACAATGCGCAGGAACCGCTTGAGTATTTGTGGATGCAACTTGACCAAAATCAGGCGTCCAGAACGTCTTTGAGTCCGCTTCAGGAAAGTACGAAGGCCGATAAGGCAATCTCGGTTTCCGGTTTTTCAAGAAAATATCTCGAGGAGAAATTCGACGGTGGCTTCAAGATCGAATATGTCAAGGATTCCAAGGGAAATGGGATGAAATACACCGTGAACCAAACCATGATGCGGATCGATCTGGAAAAGCCTTTGAAGCATGGAGAAAAAATCTCGTTCTCTATAAAATGGTGGTATAACGTCAACAATTATATGAGAGACGGCGGACGTTCGGGTTACGAATTGTTCGAAAAAGACAAGAACAAACTTTATGTTCTGGCGCAATTCTACCCTAGAATGGCGGTTTACAACGACGTTGAAGGTTGGCAGAATATGCAGTTTTGGGGATCGGGCGAATTCGCGCTTCCGTTTGGGGATTTCGAGGTGAGCATTACTGTTCCGGCCGACCATTTCCTCGATGCGACGGGCGTTTTGCAGAATCGCAAGGACGTTTATTCATCCGAAGAAATGAAGCGGTACGAACTCGCGACCAAATCGTTCGACAAACCGGTAGTCATTAGAACGCAGGCCGAAGCGACTGAAATCGAGAAAGGTTTTTCGGACAAAAAGAAAACCTGGAAATTCAAGGCCGAAAGCGTTCGTGACTTTGGAATCTCGACTTCGAGAAAGTTCATTTGCGACATGATGGCCGTGAAATTTGGAGAAAGAACGGTGATGGCCGAATCGCTTTATCCGAAGGAAGGCAATCCGCTTTGGGAAGAATTTTCGACGCGTGCCGTTGCCCACACTTTGAAATCGTATTCGAAATATACGTTCGATTATCCTTATCCGAAAGCGATTTCGGTAAACGCGCAAGATCAAGGTATGGAATATCCGATGATTTGCTGGAATTTCGGTCGTCCGGACGAAGACGGAAAGTACACCGATCGTGTCAAATACGGAATGTTGGGCGTAATCATTCACGAGGTCGGACACAACTTTTTCCCGATGATCGTGAATTCCGACGAACGCCAATGGACGTGGATGGACGAAGGCTTGAACACGTTCATGGAGTATCTGGCCGAAACTTCTTTCGATCCGAATTTCCCGTCGAGCCGCGGTCCGGCCAAGAAAATCGTGCCTTACATGAGCGGCGCGCAGTCAGGACTTGAGCCGATCATGACCAATTCCGAAAGTATCAAACAATTCGGGAACAATGCCTATGGCAAGCCGGCGACGGCCTTGAACATTTTGAGAGAGACGATTTTGGGACACGATTTGTTCGACTACGCTTTCAAAACTTACGCGAACCGCTGGAAATTCAAGCATCCGACACCGGAAGATTTTTTTCGTACGATGGAAGACGCGTCGGGAACTGATCTCGATTGGTTTTGGAGAGGTTGGTTCTATTCGACAGATTACACCGACATCGGAATCAAGGAAGTCAAACAGTTTTACGTGTCGGGCGAGAAACCTAAAGATTTCGACAAACCCGAAGTCGACCGCAGAAATCGCAGAAATATGGCCGGACCGCTCGTTTATATGGTGACCGAAGGCGATCCGAACTACAAGCCGTCGCTCAAGAAAGCGTTCGATCCGAAGGAAGTCCAACCGCTTAACGAATATCTCGAGGCGAATTTTTCGGCTGAACAAAGAGCGCAACTCGACAGTCCGAAATACTTCTACGAAATCACGTTCAACAAGCCCGGAGGTTTGGTCATGCCGATAATCGCACAGCTGAATTACGAAGACGGAACATCGGATACTTATACTTTTCCGCCTCAAATCTGGAGAAAAAACGATTTGGAAGCCGTGAGAGTTTTTGCGACAAAGAAACCTGTGACGAAAATTCAGCTCGATCCGAAAGAAGAAACGGCCGATGTCGATCTTACCAACAATGTCTGGCCAAAAGAAGTGGCAAAATCGAAATTCGACTGACGGAAAATTTTGTTAATCAAAACCGCAAAGGCGCTCAACTTCGTACCTTTGTAAAATACTAAAATCTTTACCATGTTCGGAATAGGCGGAGGCGAGTTGATTTTCATCATTTTCATTGTTTTGATGTTGTTCGGATCGGACAAAATACCTGAAATGGCGCGCGCGCTGGGCAAGGGAATGCGTCAGTTGAAAGATGCGACCAACGACATCAAGAGTGAAATCCAGAAAGGTGCCGAAGCCAACGGACTCGACAAGTCCCTTTTTGACGTAAAAAGCAGCATCACGTCTGAAATCGATAAGGCAAAAGAAGGTTTGATGAGCAATTCGGAAGATTTGGAAAAGACGCGACAGGAAATCGAGGACATTACTTCGGGTCCGATTAAACGTCAGGGAAGATGATCGAAAAACTGATCGAACTCGACCGCGATTTATTCGTTTGGCTAAACAGTCTTGGTTCTGATACTTACGACGGATTTTGGCTTGCAATCACGAAATTTTGGAGTTGGATCCCGATTTTTGCCATTATTTTCTATTTGGTCTTCAAAAGATTGGGTTGGCGACATGCGTTGCTGATTTTGGGATGCATCGCGCTTCTCATCACGATTACAGATCAAACAACAAACCATATTTTCAAGAATGTTTTCCAGCGTTTGCGCCCCGGAAACAATCCTGAAATCGCCGATTTGATCCGCGCTGTACAAAAGCGAAGTTCGTTCAGTTTTATCTCCGGACACGCTTCGAACTCAATGGCAGTGGCGTTTTTCTGCTATCGCGTTCTGCATCCTTACATTAAATACATGGGATTCTTTTTCCTTTGGCCGCTCATTTTCGCCTACAGCAGAATTTACCTCGGATTGCACTATCCCGGCGACATTCTCGCGGGTTACACTTGGGGAATTTTGATGGGCTTTCTTATGACATATTTGTACGCTTATCTGAGAAACCGATTTTTCCCCGAGCAAAAAGAAAACCTAGATCAACCGACTAACAGTGAGCCCGTCGCGGATGGGCAATAGCACCGTTTCCACTCTGGGATCTTCGTTTATCATTTTGTTGTAATCGAGTAGCGCGATCGTGCTTTTGTCGTTCGGTTTTATTTCCCCGAGTACTTTTCCGCTCCACAAAACATTGTCCGATAGGATGATGCCGCCTTGGTTCATCATTGGTACGATTGCTTCGAAATAATTGGCATAATTGGGTTTGTCGGCATCGATGAATACCAAATCGTACTTTTTTCCAAGGTTCGGAATGATTTCCAAGGCATTTCCAAGGTGTTGAAAAATCTGGTCTTTCCATGACGACTTGTCGAAATACTTGCGTTGGAAACCGAACAGTTCTTCGTTGTTGTCAATCGTGTCGATCGTTCCGTTTTTCTTCAGGCCTTCAGCCAGACAAAGCGTCGCATAACCCGTAAACGTTCCGATTTCGAGAATGTTTTCGGGCGAAATTATCTTCGACAACATACTCAAAACCCGTCCTTGCAAATGACCCGACAGCATTCGCGGCTGCAGGATTTTTTGGTGCGTTTCGCGGTTGAGTTCGGCCAGAAGTTGCGGCTCAGGTTGCGAATGTCGTTCGGTATAATTTTCTAGTTCTTCGGAAATGAAATGCATTACGGTTTGGTATTTTGGAACAATTTTATGAGGAATTCGATTTTGAGGTTGTCGTCTATCGCGCCGTAACAGACAATATTGTAAACATAATTCCCGCGCGTCCCGAATAACCCAATCTGGTTGCCATCAGGATGGCGCGCGCTCCTGATTTTGTAGAGTTGGTACGATTCGTTGTCGGTAGCGAGCAAATCGACTTCCCATGCTTTTTTGATTTTTTTGATCCTGTTCGTAGAATAAAGCTTCATTGCTTCGGCTTCGGTCGCCGCTGATTTGTACTTTTTCGACTTGGTGTCGATGTAAAAGCCAATCTCGTTGTAAGGATTTTTGAGGTAAACGGATGTTGCGAGATCGCGTTTGTCGCGTTCCCAATTTCCGGGAATTTTCACGGTGTCGATTCCTTTAACCGAATAATACAACAAGGTAAAATTGTTCTTTTCGTCGTATCCTACTTTTTGCACTTGAGAAAATGCTGACACGAAAATGAAAAGTGCGATTAGAGTTATTCTGGTTGGCATGGCGCTTTTTTCCAAAAATACGAATGTTTTTTTGGCGTTGGTTTTGAAAAGTCGTATTTGGTTTGGCGATCGCTGATTTGGTTCGGCAGATTTGTACTGGCGATAATTGTCCGGCTGATTTTTTTGGGATTTTCCGTCTCGGAAATTCTCTTGAAACTTTTAACAAAAAGTACAGAAAATCTGTAATGGATTTTGATTTTTTGAGCCGAACTTTGAAGACCTAACAGACTTGCAAGTCTGTTAGGTCTTTTAAACGCCTTTTTTGATGTGGAAATGATGAGGCGGGACTTCTTACAATTTCCACCATGCAATTACCCAAAAAACCTCCCAAATCGGCGAAAGCGCCAAATCGGAAGCGAAAAATCCGGCGCTCGAAATCCCAAAATCCATGAACACTTGAACTCTTGAACATTAAGCGTATCTTTGCGCCGTGGAAATCGAAAAAAAAGACATCAGAGCCTTAACTAAGGAGAAGCTACGCGATTTTTTCGTAGCCAACGGAGACAAAGCGTTTCGCGGAAATCAGGTGTACGAATGGTTGTGGAGCAAAGGCGCGCATACGTTCGAAGACATGACCAATATCTCCAAAGACACGCGTGCGATGCTCGAGACAAATTTTGTGATCAACCACATCAAGGTCGACAAAATGCAGAAAAGCGAAGATGGAACAGTCAAAAACGCCGTCCGACTTCACGATGGTCTGCTCGTCGAGTCGGTTTTGATTCCGACCGAAACCAGAACGACGGCTTGCGTTTCCAGTCAAGTTGGTTGTTCGCTCGACTGCAATTTCTGTGCGACCGCGCAACTCAAGCGCATGAGGAATCTGAATCCGGACGAGATTTACGATCAGGTGGCGGCAATCGACAAAGAAAGCCGACTTTACCACAACCGTCCGCTTTCGAACATCGTCTTCATGGGAATGGGCGAGCCTTTGATGAATTATCCGAACGTGATGAAGGCGATCGAGAAGATTACGTCCGAAGAAGGTTTGGGAATGTCGCCGAAGCGCATTACGTTGTCCACATCAGGCATTCCGAAAATGATCAAAAAACTCGCCGACGACGAGGTGAAGTTCAAGTTGGCCGTGTCATTACATTCGGCGGTGGAAGAAATCCGCAACAAAATCATGCCTTTTACAAACAATTTTCCACTTACGGATTTACGGGAGTCGCTGGAATATTGGTATGCCAAAACGAAAAGCCGGATTACCTACGAATACGTGGTTTGGAAAGGTATAAACGACGACAGGAAGTCGATCGAGGCACTCGTGAAATTCTGCAAATATGTGCCTTGCAAAGTCAATCTCATCGAGTACAACTCGATTGGTGACGGAGAATTTCAGCAAGCGTCCGAAGAAGCTACGAATGCTTATATTTCAGCGCTTGAGCGAAATGACATCGTGGTAAAAGTGCGCAGAAGTCGTGGAAAAGATATAGACGCGGCTTGCGGACAACTCGCGAACAAGGAAGGCGAATAAGCGTCAATTTTTCGTTTGATCACCTGTTTTCACAACGTCATTTTTCTTATAGGCGGCGATGATTACGCCTTTTGCCGTCACGATACTTTCCGTCAATTCGAAAGCCGATGGAACCGCGCTGTCCGAGAACAGTTTTTTCCCGTTTCCAAGAAGTATCGGATGGATTTTGAGTCGGATCTCGTCGACCAGATCGTGTTCGAGCAGCAATTGTACGAGTTCGCTGCTTCCCCAAACCTGGATGTCGTTTCCATCAGATTTTTTGATCCTTTCAATTTCGGATACATTTTCGACGAATTCCGAATGTTGCCAGTTGGATGCATTTCTCGATTTGGATAACACATATTTGGTTCCCGAATTGATCCCGGGCCAAAAATCGCCGTGTTCGGGCCAATAGTTTTCCCAGATTTCAAAAGTTTTTCTTCCAAGAAGATAGTCGTGCGGTCGCGACAATTCTTTTTGGACGGCAGCATCATAGGTTTCGTCACTGAACGGCGCGGTCCAGCCTCCGAATTTGAAGTCGTGAGATGTGTCTTCTTGCGGTCCGCCGGGCGCTTGCATTACACCGTCTAGGGAAATCATTGACAGGACAGTTATTTTTCTCATGGCTTTTTTTGTGAAGTTCGGGAAATTTTTGGTTTGGATTGAGTGGATGTGAGAATTTGGGTTGGTTTTGGCGCGGAGTTTTTAACTCCGCGCAGCGCGTGACCGAGTCTGTGACTCGGAAAAAAAACTCAGGGACTCGTCGCTCAGGCACAAAAAAAAACGCCCGGTTTCCCGAAGCGTTCTTATAATTGAATCGACTTTCCTAATTGAGCAAAACCGTCGCTTCTGAGTTTCCGTTCACAGTGAGCGTCGCGAAATAATCGCAGGTTCCGTCTCCATAGTCCAAAATGGCAGTGTTGTTTGCAACCGAAAATGTCAGCGTTCCCGCGCCTACATAAGGACAAGTCGTGTACCAAACCAAAGGCATATCAATAGAAGTCGTCCAAGTGCCGTTAGGACCGACTGTTTGCCACGAACCTGTTACCTGATAAACGTTGTCGAGCCAGTTCAAAGGCGTGTCATAACCCTGAATCAATTCGCGCGTGCGGCTTCCGGTTCGGTGATATGCATTTCCGTTCGGATACGTTACCGTCAAATCGAGATCGATGTTTGCGACCGTGTGCGCTTCGGGTTGAGCCGTTGTGCTTTGCCACGAAAACATCACGTGTCGGTTGCCTTCGACTTTTCTGTCGTTGTAGAAAAAGTCGTTGAAAGTGTAATTGACTTCGTGAGACGTTGTTGTAAAATCGGTGTTGCCACTTACGATGATTTGTCCGGTGGCAAGTGCGCCGCTCGGCAATTGGCATCCGGTTTGGCCAAAATCGATCACGCTCGTCCAGATTTCGTTTGCGACAGTTGTCGTGACTGTGGCGCAAGTCGGGAGAAAAGCCTGACTTGGCAGCGGTCTTCCGGCGGCGGCAAGTTGGTTTTGATATTCTTCTTCGGCTATGATCGAAACGTCGTCGGTGAGGCGATCGATTTCGTTGCTCGTTCTGGCGTTTCTCGCCGTAAAAGCTTCATCTTCATCCTTCGTGCAACTCGCAAATCCGATAGAAAGAAGCGCGATAGTCGCTAATAGTTTGATTTTCATAGATTTTTGGTTTTTCGGTTTAAGGTAATGACTTCGGAATCGCGATTTGGTTTAACTTTTCCTTGAAAAAAGCATTGCGCAAATTGGTTTGAACTTCTGCAAACATAGCCTATCTTTGGAAGGCAAATGAACATCAGCGCGCAAATAAAGCAACCCATCAGACCCGAGATGGAACTTTTCGAGAAGAAGTTCTACGAATCGATGTCTTCTCAAGTTGCGCTTCTCAACAGAATCACGTATTATATCGTAAATCGGAAAGGCAAGCAAATGCGTCCGATGTTCGTGTTCCTGGTCGCCAAAATGATCGGCGAACAAGTGAACGAAAGAACTTACAGAGGCGCGTCAGTCATAGAATTGATCCACACCGCCACTTTGGTGCACGATGACGTGGTCGATGATTCGAACCGTCGCCGCGGATTCTTTTCCATAAACGCGCTTTGGAAGAATAAAATTGCGGTTTTGGTGGGAGATTATTTACTTTCCAAAGGGCTTTTGCTCTCGATCGACAACGGCGACTTCGATTTGCTTCAGATCATTTCGGTTGCGGTGAGGGAAATGTCCGAAGGTGAACTTTTGCAGATCGAAAAGGCGAGAAGGCTCGATATTACGGAAGACGTCTATTACGAAATCATCCGAAAGAAAACCGCTACCTTGATTGCGAGTTGTTGTGCTTTGGGCGCGCGTTCGGTGACCGACGATTTGTCTGAAGTCGAAAACATGCGTCTTTTTGGCGAACTCATCGGAATGGCTTTCCAGATCAAGGACGATTTGTTCGATTATTCCGAAGAAGCCATCGGAAAACCAACTGGGATCGACATCAAGGAGCAAAAAATGACGCTTCCGCTGATTCACGTTTTGAACACTTGTTCCGAAAAGGAAAAATCGTGGATTATCAATTCGGTCAAAAACCACAACAAAGACAAAAAGCGCGTCAAGCAAGTCATCAATTTCGTCAAGGAAAAAAATGGCCTGGCTTATGCCGAAGCGAAAATGGAAGAATTCCGCCAACAAGCTTTAATTTTGCTCAAGAAATATCCCGAATCGGAGTTCAAAAGCGCCTTGGAATTGATGGTCAATTACGTCATCGAACGAAAAAAATAAAAATTTTATATTCTGTAAAGTCTTGTAAATGCAGGACTTTTTTATTTCCCAAACTTTTTTTGGCATCAGATGCAACGCTTTTTCAAGTGTCGTCGTCTATGCTGATAGAAACACTATAGAACAGTTTTGAAGGTAATAGCTTTACATCAAGAGCAACACGAGATCATCGCTTTGGCGGTCGAGAACAATCGGCATGCACAGCAAAAAATCTATGCTCAATATACGCCCAAAATGTTGAGCGTTTGCCGACAATATGCCAAAGATGTGCACCACGCCGAAGATTTGATGATCACGGCATTTATGAAAGTGTTCGCGAATCTCAAGAATTTCAAGCACGAAGGAAGTTTCGAAGGCTGGATTCGCCGAATCATGGTAAACGAGTGCATTTCCTGGCTACGCGTCCAGAAAAAAGTGAACTTTATGGAAGACACTTTTTACAAGGAAGACGGTTTCAACGATATAGAGTCAGGATTGAATGTGGACGACATACAGAGCCTGATCGACAGTTTGCCCGACGGTTACAAGATGATTTTCAACCTGTATTGCATCGAAGGTTACAAGCACAAGGAAATCGCCGAAATGTTAGGCATAAACGAAGGCACGTCGAAATCGCAGTTGTCGCACGCAAGACGCATTTTGCAGGAGAAAATTGTCGAATTAAGCAACTATGAAAAACCCTTGACCGGATTTTGAATTTTGAAACGAGGTGATGGATTCAAGGGTTCTTCATCTGACAAATGAAAAATAAACTCGAACAGATAAAAATGGGACGGAATAAAATGGAGCAGGAGTTTTCAGATAAACTCAACCAACGAGAAATACAGCCAAGCAACGCCGCTTGGGACAGGCTTGATGCGATGTTGACAGCATCGGAAGCACAACCGGAAGTCGTAAAAAGCAAAAGAAGTTTCAAATGGCTTTATGTGGCCGCGAGTTTTTTGGGATTTCTGCTTGTCGGAAGTTTGTTTTTCAGACAAGACACGGGTAAACAGAACGTGATTCCGGCGCAAAATCAGGTTGTGGAAAGCGGGAAATCGGGTGTGTCCGATGAAAACAGGACGGGATCGGCAAGCACTTCATCGGAACCACAAATCGCCGGTATTTCGGAGAAAGCCGAATCCGCGGAAGCGAAAACCAACAAGCCCGAAATCGTCAAGAAAGTGAACAAGATCACGTTTGACAAAAAGCGCCAATTGGCAAGCAATAGCAACATCATCATCAATCGCAATCAATCAAACCCGATCATCGATCAAAAAACGGACAAGTTGAATCAGGATTCACAAGTTGCACAAGACGCCTCGGTTGACGAACTTTTGGCGGCGGCAAAGGCAAAACGGGAAACCAACCAAAGTGGCGCAAAGGTCAACGCGAGAAAACTGCTTCTCGAGGTCGACAACCAGGCCGAGGAAAAACTCACACCTCGCCAACGTGCACTGCGCGCCTTGAACCGAAATTACCAGCAAGTGAAAGTTGCCGTCGAGAACCGCAACATAGAAGAATCGCATTAATCATCACTAAATCACGAACACCATGAAACACGTTATTTTTTACGTAGCGGCATTGCTATGCCTTGTTGCGAGCAAAGTCTCGGCCCAACAGACTTTTGAAGATCGGATCAAGATCATTTCCGACAAAATTTCTATTATTACGAAAGAAGAAAAAGAGGCGTTGAAAACCGAAGTCGACGCAGTGAACAAACAACTTCACGACGGCACGATTTCGCAGGATCAAGCCGATCAGAAGAAAATCGAGTATGCCGAATTCCGCGCGGCCAACATCGAAAGACGCACCGCCGCTGCTCAGGAAGAACTCAAGAAACTCGTCCAGGAAAAAGTGGACGGTGTCGTCGTCGAAAAAGATACCACCAGAAAGTTCAAGATATCGGCCAGTACGAAAACCGGTTTCAACTTTGAAAATACGAGCAAGCCAAGAGATACCATGAAGGGTGAGAACCGCACGACTTCGCAATTGGTGTTCGCCTTCGGATTGAACCACTTTTTGACTGACGGAGCGATGGCACATTCGGATTATCGCGTTTGGGGATCGCATTTTTACGAACTCGGACTTACGATGAACACGCGTTTGCTCAAAAACCACAATTTACTTCATTTGAAATACGGACTTTCGATGCAATGGAACACGGTTCGCCCAACGGACAATCGCTATTATGAGGAAGTCGGCAATCAAACGGTTTTGGTTGACAGTCCGATCAACTTAGGAGATTCTCGTTTCAGAAACGTGAATTTGGTTGCGCCGGTGCATTTGGAGTTTGATTTTTCTGGCAAAGACAAGTATGGACGTTTTTACACGCACCGCGGTTTCAGGGTTGGACTTGGCGGATATGCCGGAGCGAACGTGAGATCGAAACGCGTCATCGAATTCAGGGATTCGAACCGAAATGAGACCACGCAAAAATCGATCGGCGATTACAATGTGAACGATTTTGTCTACGGAGTCAGTGGTTATGTGGGTTACAGATCGATGAGTTTGTACTGCAAATACGACTTGAATCCAGTGTTCGAGAACAATGCAGTCGACCAAAACAACATTTCGTTTGGTGTGCGCTGGGATTTCAATTAAAAGGTTAGTTAGTTATAAAGTCAGGAACGCTTTGGGAAACCAAGGCGTTTTTTGTTTTTTGGAACGATTGTGTTAGAAGTGACGGAGTGAAGGTGTTTTTTCCGAGTCACAGACTCGGCCACACGCGTCGCGAAGTTGAAAACTTCGCGCCCAAACCAAAAGGCAACCAGTTCACCCAACAGCTAAGCACCAAAAAAAGAACATTTTCGTATCTTTCGCGTCCAATTCCCGCAAGTCATTGTCTCCCGGCACTCGACCTTCGACCAAATGATCTCAAAAGCATCCATAGATACCGTTTTCGAAACCGCACGCCTTGAGGAAGTCATTGGCGATTTCGTGCAATTGAAGCGCTCCGGATCGAACATGAAAGGCCTGAGTCCGTTTACGAATGAGCGCTCGCCTTCGTTCATGGTTTCTCCGGTGAAACAAATCTGGAAGGATTTTTCGTCAGGAAAAGGCGGAAACGTCGTGGCTTTTTTGATGGAACACGAGCATTTTACGTATCCGGAAGCCATCCGATATCTCGCCAAAAAGTACAACATCGAGATCGAGGAAACCGAAAGGACAGACGAAGATAAAGCGATCATGGACCAACGCGAGTCGATGTTTCTCGTCACGGAATACGCCCAGAAGTACTTTCACGACATTTTGCTCCATTCCGAAGAAGGAAAAGCGATTGGCTTGAGCTATTTCAAGGAACGCGGTTTTAACCTCGAAACGATCAACAAATTCGGACTCGGATATTCGCCTGAAGCTTGGGACGCGTTTTCGAAAGAAGCACTCGGAAAAGGCTACAAACTCGAATTTCTGGACAAGACAGGGATGACGATCGTGCGCGAAGACGGACGAACGATCGACCGGTTCCGCCACCGCGTGATGTTTCCGATCCACAGTATGTCCGGACGCATTCTCGGTTTTGGCGGACGCATCCTCACAAACGACAAAAAAGTCGCCAAATACCTGAATTCGCCCGAATCTGACATTTATCACAAGAGCAAAGTGCTTTACGGGATTTTTCAGGCCAAGCAAGCGATCGCCAAACTCGACAATTGTTATCTTGTGGAAGGTTACACCGATGTCATCCAGTTCAACCAGGCCGGAATCGAGAACGTCGTCGCTTCATCGGGAACGGCTTTGACGCCAGACCAAATCCGTCTGATAAGCCGTCTGACGAAAAACATCACAGTGCTTTTTGACGGTGACGCGGCCGGTTTGCGAGCTTCGGTTCGAGGAATCGACTTGATCCTTGAAGAAGGCATGAACGTAAAAGTCTGCACGTTTCCCGACGGTGAAGATCCGGATAGTTTCGCGCGCAAGACGCCTCACGGTGATTTGGTGGAATATCTCGCTAAAAACGCCAAGGATTTCATCCAGTTCAAGGCAACTTTGCTTGTGGACGAAGCCCAGAACGATCCGGTGAAAAAGGCGGGATTGATCCGTGATATGGTTACGAGTATTTCCAAGATTCCAGATCGCATCCAAAGGGAAATCTATATTCAGGAATGCGCCCGCATCATGGATATTTCCGAACAGGTTTTGGTCAGCACTTTGGCGCAACTCGTCCAAAAGGACATTGAAGACGCGGGCAAAAAGCTGAAACAGGACCAAAAGGAGAAAGCTTTCGAAGTCGTTAGGAATGAAGAAGGCGAACAGGTTCACGAAAAAGTCGACGTCTTGTATGAGCTCGAGCGCAAAATTCTAGAGATGTTGCTGCTTTACGGACACAAGACAGAAGAATTCGACGACGTTGTTTTCGAGGCGAACGAGGAAGGCGAAATCAAAGAAGTGCCGATAAAGAAAGAATACAAGGTTTTTGAACGCATTTTCCTGAGTTTGCAGGAAGACGAAACCGAATTGGGAAATGCGCAGTTCAAGGGCATTTATGACAATCTGATCGCCTTTTATCAGCAAAACGATGAGTTTGTGCCCGATCAATATATAGCGCAACTTCCGCCTGAATTTTCGTCAGAAGTTACCGATATTTTAATGGTGGACGAACGCGAACAACTCCACAATTGGGATTCGCAGAACATTGTCGTCAAATTGAAGGATCAGTCGATTTCACAATACGTGTCTGAAACCATCCTGACTTTGAGATGGTTTCTCGTAGACCGTATCATAAATGAACTCAAGAATGGTTTGTCTCAGGAAGCCGAATCTGACAACTCGGAATCACTGTCGATGGCCATGGATTATTACGCGCTTATAAACTCGTTCTCGAAAAAATTGGGAAGAGTCATGACGCGTTACAGTTAGACAATTTCGAGCGTTTTGGCTTTGTTGACCAAGTCTACAAGATTCGTTACGTTGAGTTTCGTAAGCAATCTCAGTTTGTAAGTACTCACCGTCTTTTCGTTCAGATTCAGGATTTTCGAAATCTCGTTGTTTTTCTTACCGTCGCTCAAATAGCGCAAAACCTCAATTTCACGATTCGACAATTTTCTATACAAACGCTCGCTCTTGTTTTGTTTGGCGATAAGGGCGAGGTTTTTCTTGATGGAATCGCTTAGCATGATCGTTCCGTTGTGTACTTTTTGGATCGTCACGCCCAAAGTTTCGAGCTTTGAGGATTTGTGGACGAATCCGGAGACGCCGGACTTGATTGCGTTCGGAGCGTAGATTTGCTCGGAAAGGCTTGTGAAAATGATGATTTTTGTTTTCGGATTGTTCTTTATGATCGATTTCACTTCATAAATACTCGTCAATCCGTCGAGTTCGAGGTCGAGAATCAACACGTCGATTTGTTTGTTGCGGAGCGCCTCGGGAATCATGAAGAAATTCCCAACGTTGGAAACGATATGGATTTCGGGGTGATCTTTGAAATAGGATTTTACCCCAAAGTGTACCACCGGATAATTGTCGGCCAAACAAACATTGATCATAACAACAATTTTTAATTATTAAACGCCTCTTGGGGTAATCAAATGTAGAAAAAAAATGAATTCCGTTAAAAAATTATGTTAAAATCTTACTTAAGATTTATCGGAATCTCGCAAACGGGAATCGGCAACATCTTGTGTTTGTTCGACTTATTGAATTTTTGGAAGATTTCAAACGCCTCTTTTTCGCGTCCTGCGAACATTTCCGATGTCTTTCCTTGCTCAGATTCACGCATTGCCCACTCGAGTTCGTCGTAGGAAGCGCCAAGTTGGTCTTCGTCAGAACGGTCGTCCTGAAACAAACCATCCGTCGGCGGAGCGACCAAAATCGCTTCGGGAACGCCCAGAAATTCCGCCAATGCATAAACATCCGACTTCATCAAATCTGCAATTGGGCTCAAATCGACGCCTCCGTCTCCGTATTTCGTGAAAAATCCTACGCCAAAATCCTCGACTTTATTTCCGGTTCCCGCTACCAGAAGCCCGTGAATTCCCGCGTGGTAGTATAAAGTAGACATTCTCAGTCGCGCTCTTGTGTTGGCCAAAGTGAGAAACAGCGCGTGTTCGTTGCTTGAAGTTGGAACCGCAGCTTTGAAGGTCTCAAAAACGGGAGTCAAATCGGTACGCACATCGGATACGTTGTCAAATTTTTCCTTCAACCGCGAAATGTGTTCCTGGGCGCGCGTTACGTGATGTGGCGGCTGATGGATCGGCATTTCGACGCACAACGTCTTGAAACCCGTTCTAGCACAAAGCGATGAAGTGACTGCCGAATCGATTCCGCCGGAAATTCCTACAACAAAACCGTTCACTTTCGCGTTTTCGGCATACGTCTTGAGCCAATTCACTATATATTCAACTGTTTCGGCTGCCTTAATCGAGCTTTTTTTGGGCATATTGCTGTGGTTTTTTCCGGTATATTTGCACCCGGATTTTGGTAGCGCTAATTTAATCAACAAATGAGGAATCTGCTTACATTTTTAAGTTTAATTGTGCTTCTCGCTTCGTGCGACAAGAGGTCGGAAATTGAGAAAAAAGTCGAAGAGACGCCTGTGAATATGAAGGTCGTTCGCTTTGATAAGGCTTTTTTTGGGTCGAAGCCCGATGAAATACAGGACTTGCGCTATGAGTATCCGTTTTTCTTTCCAGATCCTTCTAACGCGCCTTATGTCGAAAGACTGAACGATCCGCTTTGGAAGGAAGTCTATTCGGAGACCGAAAAAAAGTTCGGAAACTTCGCATCGGAACAACAAAAAATCGAGGATCTTTTCAAGCACTTCAAGTATTACTTCCCAAAAACAAACACTCCGACGGTTTTCACGGTTATCGGAAACATGGATTATTCGAACAAAGTGCTGTTCAAACACGATACTTTGGTAGTTTCGCTCGAACTTTATTTAGGAGAAAACCATAAGTTCTATACCGGCGAATTTCCCGAATATCTGCGCCGCAATTTCGACGAAAAACAAATGCTTCCCGATATCGTGAACGCTTGGTCGCAGTTCAAGATCGCTCCGCCTGACAATACGTTTTTGGGTCAGATGGTCTACTTCGGAAAGCAACTTTACCTCAAGGATATTTTCCTGCCTGATGTTGCCGACAATGAAAAAATAGGCTATTCCCAACCGCAATACGACTGGTGTAATGAGAATGAAGGTTACATCTGGTCTTACTTTATAGAGAGCCAAACTTTGTACGACACCGACCAAAAACTGGCCGAACGTTTCCTCGCACAGGCGCCTTTCTCGAAGTTCTATCTCGAGATCGACAATGAAAGTCCTGGGCGCGTTGGGCAATATATCGGCTGGCAAATCGTGAAAAGTTATATAGACAACAATAAAGCGTCGGTTCAGGATCTTTTGAAGACCGATGCGCGAACCATTTTTGAAAAATCGAGATACAAACCAAAAAAATCATGAGCAAGCTTCGCAATTCCGAAATAAAAGTTACTATTGCACTCGACGACAACCACGTGCCTGAAAAGATGTATTGGTCGGCCCAGGACGGTGGCGTCGTAAACGAAAGGGCCAAGGCGATGTTGTTGTCGCTTTGGGATCACAAAACCCAGGAAACGCTTCGCATCGACCTTTGGACGAAAGACATGCCGGTAGATGAAATGAAGAAATTTTTCCACCAGACGCTGGTCGCTTTGTCGGATACGTTCCAACGTGCCACCGATGACGAGAAAATGGCCGATTCCATGCGTGATTTCTGCGAATATTTTGCCGAGAAGATGGAACTGTCCAAGAAATAGCAACCTTTAACCAAACACCAATAAATGAAGAATTTTACTAAAATCACGCTTGCGGCTTTGGCGGCGGTGATGATGAGCTGTAGCGGAGACGATTCGGGAAGTCCGGCAAACGGAAGTTGCGAGACTGACGTGGCTTGGTTGCAATCGGGCAAGTTCGTTGACTACAAATTGTCGCAATTCGGATTCGACGCCGGATCGATGAAAATGTCTTTCGGAAACTGCAACGGTGACGGATTTGTCACCACACGTGAGATGCGCGATCCAAACGGAACCGTGGTTTCCACTACAAGCGATCTTATTTTCCAGGACGGAAATTTCGTGAAAAACGACGTTGGTTCTGACGGAATCGACATCACCACACTTTACAAAAAGAACGCGGCTTTGGGCGATATCTGGACTGAAACCAGAACCGATGGACGCGTGATCACTCACGAAGTAGTCAATATGGACTCGACTGTGACAGTTCCGGCCGGTACTTTTCACTGCAAGGTTTACAAGTACACGACTTCGACAGCCGCAAACGAATCATACATTTTCTGGAGCGACGAGATTGGGCAAATTATGGAAGACGCCGGTTTCTTCAAATTGGAGTTGCAAAACCACAATTACAATTGATCGACTATTTAAAAAATGGAAAAGCGACCCGGAATGGTCGCTTTTTTTATGCTTTGAATTGTGTAGTTGTTTACTCGTCGCAGATTAAAATCCCTCGCTGAAAACCTGCTTGTTCACATCGTCAATAAAACTCAAAAGTTCATCTTTGCCGGTTTTGTCTTCGGACGAAGTTATAAAGTGCTGGGGCATTTCTTCCCAATTGTTGGCCAGCAAGGCCTTTCTGTAATTGGCGACCATTTCTTGGGCTTTTACTTTTCCTATTTTGTCAGCTTTGGTGAAGACGATGCAAAACGGAACTTCGATCGTGCCGAGGTAATTGATGAATTCCAAATCGATTTTTTGGACTTCATGCCTGATGTCGACGAGGACAAAAGCGCATGTTAGGTTCTCGCGTTTCTCGAAATATTCGGTAATGAATTTCTGGAAAGTCGACTTTATGGTTTTCGACACCTTGGCGTATCCGTAGCCGGGCAAATCGACCAAGAACCAATTCTGGTTGATCTTGAAATGGTTGATTAGCTGGGTTTTCCCCGGTCGGCCGGAGGTTTTGGCCAAGTGCTTGTGGTTCGTGATCATGTTGATCAGCGACGATTTCCCGACGTTCGAGCGTCCGATGAATGCGTATTCCGGGAGCGGTTCGTTCGGGCATTTTTTCGGGTCTGAATTACTTATGACGAATTCTGCAGTGTTGATCTTCATTTGAATCGTTTTGACTGGCAAAGATACTTTTAAAGAAATGAACTCTTGGATTGGATATTGAAATCTTTGGGAAGTCGCCGATATTTTTGATTCCGGCAGAAAAGAAGACCACCACCACCCGCCCGCAATTTATCGGGATTTTGGGCAATTCAAGTACAGGAAATCTGTAAAAAATCTCAAATGAAGGTGAGTTGTCAAATCGTTCAAAAGTAGGCTAGTCGTTCAGGTGCGATCAGCCAGTTCACAGGGCCAAAAATTATCGGCAAGCCAGCTATTTTTGACTCCGGCAGAAAAAAATACCACCACCACCCGCCCGCAATTTATTGGGATTTTGGGCGGTTCGAGTACAGAAAATCTGTAAAAAATCTTAAATGAAGGTGAGTTGTCAAATCGTTCAAAAGTAGGCTAGTCGTTCAGGTGAGATCAGCCAGTTAATTAACCCAAAAATTATCGGCAAGCTGGCTAAATTGACTCCGGTGGAAAAAATACCGCTACCACCCGCCCGCAATTTATGGGGATTTTGGGCGGTTCAAGTACAGAAAATCTGTAAAAAATCTTAAATGAAGGTGAGTTGTCAAATCGTTCAAAAGTAGGCTAGTCGTTCAGGTGAGATCAGCCAGTTAATTAACCCAAAGGTTATCGGCAAGCCAGCTATTTTTGACTCCGGTAGAAAAAATACCACCACCACCCGCCCGCAATTTATCGGGATTTTGGGCGGTTCAAGTACAGAAAATCCGTAAAAAATCTTAAATGAAGGTGAGTCGCCAAATCGTTCAAAAGTAGACCAATCACTCAAATAAAATCGGCTAATTCACAACCCAAAAATCACCTCCAATTCAGTGCATCGGCGAAATCAACCCAACCAAAAAATCCACCAACATTCTCAATCCAAAAACTCCAAAAAAAAAGTCCTTTCGGACCTATTATAAATGCTGCTTCTTAAGCCATTCGTGCATGATCCGATTGAACTCATCCGGATGCTCCATCATCGCGGCGTGCCCACATTTCTCGATCCAAAATAGATCAGAATGCGGCAACAACTGATGGAATTCCTCGGCAACTTCAGGCGGCGTAACCTTGTCTTCGGCGCCCCAAATCAAACAAGTGTGAATGTGCATCTTGGGCAAATCCTTGGCCATGTTGTGACGAATCGCACTCTTGGCAATCGTGAGCGTCTTGACCAATTTGAGTCTGTCGTTGGCGACCTGATAAACTTCCTCGACCAATTCCGGAGTGGCGATTTTAGGGTCGTAAAAAACTTCCTCAGCTTTTCTCTGGATGTAATCGCGGTCGCCACGGCGCGGGTAACTGTCGCCCATTGCAGCCTCGTACAAACCAGAGCTTCCGGTCAGGATCAAGCCCGACATTTTCTCCGGATAGGCCTTGGCATGGTACAAAGCAATGTGTCCGCCAAGAGAATTTCCCAGCAGGATCACGCGGTCAAAACCTTTGTAAGTAATGAAATCCTTGACCCATTTCGCGAAAGCTTTCACGTTGGTCTTGAGGATGTTTTGGGTGTAAAGCGGCAATTCCGGGATGACAACTTTGTATCCGTGCTCGGGGAAATAGTCGAAAACGCCTCCAAAGTTGCTCAATCCGCCCATCAGTCCGTGCAAAACGATGATTGGCGTGCCTTCGCCGGCCTCGGTGTACTTGTATTTTCCCTCTTTGATAAGATCGTTATCCATTAAAATTTCATTGTTCAGGTCGAGTGCAAAGATAGGAGTTTTGATGTTAGGCAATTGATTTTTTGACGTGTCCGATCGATTGATTCCACAAGAATGACAATCAGTCAATTATCAACATTATCCCGCCATTTTCGGGCCTATTTGATTTTCGTCGGAAATTCTAAAATCCGTAAAATTCCAAACCGGAAATCGACTTCTACCGAAATTAATTTTTAAAATATTTTAAAATCTTAATAATTCGTTAAACAATTAAGGCTCTTGGATTTGGGCGATAGGTGTGCAAGTGGGTGAAGAAATGGTAAAACTTATCAACACGTGGGAAAAAATGGTAAGATGTGGGAGGAATTGTTATATTTTTGCTACAATCAAATCCAAAACTGCAGTTGGACGCAATTATAGGGACATACGAATGTAAAGCAGATGAGAAGGGAAGACTGGCCTTGCCGGCACCTTTGAAGAAGCAAATGGCTGCGTCGCTTCAGGATGGTTTCGTCTTGAAGCGTTCGGTTTTTCAGCCGTGCCTTGAGTTGTATCCGATGAGCGAATGGAACGCGATGATGGCTAAAATCAACAAGCTCAACAGGTTCGTGAAGAAGAACAACGATTTCATCCGACGCTTTACGGCAGGCGTGAAATTGGTGGAAGTCGATTCGGCCGGACGCTTGCTCATCGCAAAAGACTTGCAGCAATTTGCCCAGATCAAAGTCAAAGGCGACATCGTTTTGGCCTCGGCGGTGAACATCGTCGAGATTTGGGATAAAGAGCTTTACGAGAAATCGCTTGACAACAGTGAAATGGATTTTGCCGATCTGGCCGAAGATGTAATGGGAAACATGAATGATGGCGACAATGGAATATCATAACCCTGTCTTATTAAAGGAAACTGTCGACGGACTTGACATAAAGCCCGACGGAGTTTACGTGGACGTAACCTTCGGAGGCGGCGGACACTCAAAAGAAATCCTCAAACGCCTTGGGCCAAAAGGGAAATTGCTCGCATTCGACCAAGACACGGACGCTTTGGAAAACGCGATAGACGACGAAAGATTCACGCTCATAAACGAGAACTTCCGTTTCATAAAACGCTTCCTGAGATTTCACAACGTTCGCGAAGTCGATGGGATTTTGGGCGATTTTGGCGTTTCATCCCACCAATTCGACGTTCCGGCGAGAGGTTTTTCGACAAGATTCGAAGGCGTGCTCGACATGCGCATGAACCAGAAAGACGAACTCGACGCTTTCAAAGTCGTGAACTATTACGACGATGCAAACCTGAGACGCGTTTTTCTCGATTACGGTGAACTCAAGAACGCTCCGGCGCTTTCGAGGACGATCATCGAAGCCCGCGAAGAATCGCTCATCCGCGATACCGAAAGACTAAAGAAAATATTACACCGCTTTTTGCCCGCACACAAAAGCAATAAAATTCTGGCTCAGATCTATCAGGCGATCCGGATAGAAGTGAACCACGAAATGGATGCGCTCCGGGAATTTCTCGAGCAAACCGTCGAAGTCCTGAAACCCGGTGGACGTTTGAGCGTGATTTCGTATCACTCGCTCGAAGACCGCCTGGTGAAGCGCTTTGTCAAGAACGGGATGTTCGAAGGCGAGCCGGAACGCGACATGTTCGGGAATTTTTCGGTACCGATGAAAACCGTCGGGAAACTGATCGTTCCAACGGATGCAGAAATAAAAGAGAACAACCGTGCCCGAAGCGCCAAATTGAGAATAGCCGAAAAGATCTAGACCATGAACGTATACAGCATACTCAAGGCGAGATTCCTGATCAACGAAGACGCGACCAAAAACTGGCGCTTTATCGTGTTTCTCATCGTTTTGGCCATCATCATGATCGCGAACACACAAAATTACGAACGCAAGGTCTTCAGGATCGTGGCGCTTACGAACGAGGTCAAGGAATTGCGTTCGGAATTTGTCGACAGGCGATCCGAACTCATGAAACTCAAGATGGAATCGACGGTTTCACAAAAAATGCTTGAAAGAGGAATCGTGCCATCGTCGGTTCCTCCACAAAAAATAAAAGTCAAAAAACCAGAAGACACAGGCTTCTTCTCGAGATTATGGCAGTAGAGGAAAAAAACATATCGTATAGGATTTACCTTTTCGCTTTCGGGATTTTCATCATCGCGATGGCCATTATGGTGAAACTTTGTAACATCCAATGGGTGGAAGGCGACCATTACCGCGCGCTTGCCAAAGAACGCACGGTGAAGAATTTCGTGATTCCGGCCAACAAAGGCAATGTTTATTCAGCCGATGGAAGTTTGTTGGCGACCTCGATTCCGAATTACGATGTGAGATTCGACGCCGTCGCTCCAAAGCAGGAAGATTTCCGTCAGAATTTATCGGCACTAGCCGATTCGCTGTCGGTTTTGCTTGGTCGTCCTGCCGGATATTATTACGCCGGACTGACCAAGGCGAGAAACACGAAAAGTCGCTATTACCTGATCGCGAAAGGTTTGAGTTATACCGAATGGGTTCGCATCAAGTCGTTTCCGCTGTTCAGCAAAGGCGCGTTCAAAGGCGGAATCATCACCGAACAATATACTGTGCGCGAACATCCGATAGGAATGATTGCCAAGCGAACGATCGGGTACGATGAAGTCCGCGCAGACGGAAAACATTACGCCAAAGGAATCGAAGGCGCATACAAGAAATATCTCGACGGAAAAGACGGACGAATCCTCAAACAAAAAATCGCGAAAGGTCAGTGGAAACCAATCCGCGATGTAAACGAAGTAGATCCTATCGACGGTTACGACATCATTTCGACGATCGACGTTTACATCCAGGACATTGCCCACCATGCACTTCTGAAACAATTGCAGGAATACGACGCCGATCACGGTTGTGTAGTCGTCATGGAAACCAAAACAGGCTACGTGAAAGCGATCGCGAATTTGGGTCGGAACAAAAAAGAAGATTCCACTTATTACGAGCGCGTGAATTATGCGGTTTCCGAATCGCACGAACCGGGTTCAACATACAAGCTCGCCGACATGATGGCGTTGTTCGAGGACAAAAAAGCCGACACGAGCGACATCTACGATTCAAAAGGTGGCGATTTTATCATTCGCGGCCGTCATGTTCGCGATTCGCACGAAGGCGGTTACGGCAAGATTTCGCTTGGTCGCGGCTTCGAAGTTTCGTCGAATACGGTTTTGGTTCAGGCGGTTTACAATGCCTACAAGGACAATCCGATGCAATTCGTGGATCATTTGGACGATTTCGGATTGAACAAAAAACTAGGATTGCCGTTCGAAGGCGAAGGCCAGCCGTTCATTCCACACAAGGGCGGACGCAATTGGAGCGCAATTGCACTTCCGTGGATGGCTTTCGGATACGGAGTTTCCATCACGCCTTTGCAAACCTTGACCTTTTACAACGCCGTGGCCAACAATGGCGAAATGGTCAAGCCGCAATTCGTTTCGGAAATACGCGAGTGGAACAAGACCATCAAGAAATTCGACAAGCAAGTCATTAATCCGAAGATTTGTTCTGACGCAACTGTCAAGAAATTGCAGGCTTGCCTCGAGAATGTCGTCAAGAAAGGAACGGGCAGAAGTCTTTATTCGAAAAACTTCCCAATGGCAGGAAAAACCGGAACCGCTCAAGCGAACTACAACCGCAAAGACGGAACATCAAAGCATTACGTATCGTCTTTCGTGGGGTATTTCCCGGCGAACGATCCGAAATACACTTGCATCGTCGTCGTTCACGAACCGAATACGTCCAAGAACAATTATTATGGCGCCGACGTAGCCGGGCCGGTTTTCAAAAGGATCGCCCAAAAGATCTTTACCGATGCGCCTTCGACCAACGAAGTGAAAAACCTCGAGAAAAAGACCAAGAAACAAGAGAAGAATTACAACGATTACCTCACTAAAGTCCAGAACGTAAAGGAAAAAACGATTCCGGACGTAAAAGGAATGGCCGGAATGGACGCCGTGACTTTGCTGGGAAATCTCGGCGTGAAGGTGAAAGTCATCGGAATTGGAAAAGTTAAGAAACAGTCGATTCAACCCGGACAAAGATTCGGTGAAAACGACGTAATTACATTGGAATTGTCATGACGCAATTGAAGGATCTATTGTACAAAGTTTCGATTGAGGCCGTAAAGGGTTCGACCGATATCGCCGTGCGAAACATCGACTTCGACTCGCGCAAAATTGGAGAGGAAGATGTTTTCGTGGCCATCCGCGGAAGCGTTTCAAACGGCCATGACTTTATAGAAAAAGCGATCAATCAAGGCGCGACTGCCGTGGTTTGCGATACTTTTCCAGATGTGATCGTCACCGGAATCACCTATGTACAGGTAAAAGACACGAACAAGGCTTTGGCTTTCCTATCGGCGAATTTTTACGGAAATCCGTCACAAAACCTGAAGCTCACGGGCATTACGGGAACGAACGGCAAAACCACGATCGCCTCGCTTTTGTACCAGCTTTTCAAAAAAGCGGGATACAAGACCGGACTGATTTCCACAGTGAAAATCATGGTCGACGAAATCGAGTACAAAGCTACTCATACAACTCCGGACTCGCTTACGATAAACAAATACCTGCGCGAAATGGTCGATGCGGGCGTCGATTTTTGCTTTATGGAAGTCTCGTCTCACGGCATTCACCAAAAGCGCACCGAAGGCTTGCAGTTCGCGGGCGGCGTATTCACGAATCTGTCTCACGACCACTTGGATTATCACGACACTTTTGGCGAATACCGCGACGTGAAGAAGTCGTTTTTCGACCATTTGCCGCGTCAGGCGTTCGCGCTCACGAATCTGGACGACAAGAACGGACTTGTGATGTTGCAGAACACGATCGCCAAAAAGTTGACTTACGCGCTGAAATCTTATGCCGATTATCGCGCCCAAATTCTAGAAAACCAGCTCTCGGGCTTGCTTTTGAAGATCAATGACAACGAAGTTTGGGTGCGCCTTATCGGAACATTCAACGCTTACAATTTGCTGGCGATTTACGGAACTGCGGTGAATTTGGGATTGGACCAACTCGAGGTTTTGCGCTTGTTGTCAGAAGTGGAAAGCGTTTCAGGACGTTTCCAGTTTATCGTATCCGAAGGACAAATCACGGCGATCGTCGATTATGCGCACACGCCGGATGCACTCGAAAACGTGCTCAAGACCATAAACGACATCCGAACCAAAAACGAACAATTGATCACGGTGGTGGGCTGCGGCGGCGATCGCGACAAGACCAAACGTCCCGTCATGGCCGACATCGCGTCGATTTTGAGCGACAAGGTGATTTTGACATCAGACAATCCGCGAAGCGAAGAACCGGAAGCCATCATTTCTGACATGGAAAAAGGCGTGCAACCGATCAACTATAAGAAAACGGTCGCGATCGTCGACAGAAAACAGGCGATCAAGACGGCTTGCCAATTGGCCGGGCCAAACGACATCATCCTGATCGCGGGAAAAGGACACGAAACCTATCAGGAAATCAAAGGCGTGCGCTACGATTTCGACGATATGGCCATCGCGAAAGAATTGTTACAACAACTCAATAAATAAGCAATGCTGTACTATTTGTTCGAATATCTAGATAAGTCGATGAACATTCCGGGAACGGGCGTGTTCCAGTACATCACATTCCGATCGGGCTTGGCGGTTTTGCTTTCACTGTTGATTTCGATGATTTACGGAAAGAAGATCATCAACTTTTTGAGAAACCAGCAAGTTGGGGAAACGGTTCGCGAACTCGGCCTCGAAGGTCAGACGCAAAAAGCCGGAACGCCTACAATGGGCGGACTTATCATCATCATATCGACGTTGATTCCGGTGTTGTTGCTCGCCAAATTGAACAACATCTACATCATTTTGCTGATCGTCACGACGCTTTGGATGGGAACTATCGGATTCATAGACGATTACATCAAGATATTCAAGAAAGACAAAGCCGGACTCAAAGGTATTTTCAAGGTGATCGGACAAGTTGGTCTGGGATTGATCGTTGGCTGCACTTTGTACTTCAACCCGCAAGTCACGGTTCGTACCGATACGCAATACACTAATATTTTTACGACCCAAAACCCGAATCAGACCGCGATTTATCCGGAGCCGGTCGAAGAAAAGTCGACTACGACCACCATCCCGTTTTTCAAGAACAACGAGCTCGATTATGCCGAAGCCTTGAGTTGGATGGGCGACGGCTACCAAAACTGGGCGTGGCTGATCTTCATTCCGGTCGTGATTTTCATCATCACGGCGGTTTCGAATGGAGCGAACCTGACCGACGGAATCGACGGACTCGCGGCGGGAACATCGGCGATTTCGGTACTCGCGCTCGGGATTTTCACTTTCGTCTCGGGTAACATCATTTTCTCGAACTATCTCAACATCATGTACATCCCGAATTCGGGTGAAATGACGGTCTATATCGCGGCTTTTGTGGGCTCGCTGATTGGTTTCCTTTGGTACAATTCATATCCGGCTGCGGTTTTCATGGGCGATACCGGAAGTTTGACGATTGGAGGAATCATCGCGGTTTTGGCAATCGCTGTGCGCAAGGAATTGATGATTCCGCTTTTGTGTGGGATTTTTCTCGTCGAAAACGCATCTGTGGTAATCCAGGTGAGCTATTTCAAATGGACGAAAAAGCGCTATGGCGAAGGCCGACGGATTTTCCTGATGTCGCCATTGCATCACCACTATCAGAAAAAAGGCTACCACGAGAGCAAGATCGTGACGCGCTTCTGGATCACGGGAATCTTGCTTGCCATTACGGCGATCGTAACGCTGAAATTAAGATAGTTCGATGAAAAGACTCGTGATTTTAGGCGGAGGAGAAAGCGGCGTAGGAACGGCGATTCTCGGGAAGAAACAAGGTTATGAGGTCTTTTTGTCCGATTTCGGAAAGATCCAGAACAATTACAAGGAAGTTCTTTTACTCAATGGAATAAAATTCGAAGACGGCGGACACACCGAGGAAAAAGTCCTGAACGCCGACGTCGTGATGAAAAGCCCGGGAATTCCGGACAAAGCCGACATCGTGAAGAAACTGTTGAAGAAAGACGTTCCGGTGATTTCGGAAATCGAGTTCGCCAACAAGTATGCCAAGGGAAAAACCATCGGGATAACCGGAAGCAACGGCAAGACGACCACGACGATGTTGACGCACTGGCTTTTGAAAAGCGGCGGACTGAACGTCGGGATCGGCGGAAACATAGGAAAGAGTTTCGCCTGGCAAGTGGCCGAGGACAACTTCGATTATTACGTACTCGAACTGTCAAGCTTCCAACTCGACGGAATCGTGAAATATGCGCCTCACATCGCGGTCATCACAAATATTAGTCCCGATCATCTGGACCGATACGACTACAAATACGAAAAGTACATCGATGCCAAATTCCGCATCACGATGAACCAGACAAAAGACGATTACCTGATTTATGACGCCGACGACGAAGCGATCGTAAACTGGCTCAAAAACAACAAGACAAAAGCACAATTGATTCCTTTCTCGATTACCCAAACTCTCGAAAAAGGCGCCTATCTAAACGAAAACAAAATGGAAATCAACATCAACGAAGAAGAATTCATCATCGAAACAGGAGAAATCTCTCTTGAAGGCAAGCACAATCTCAAGAATGCGATGGCGGCTGCTTCGGTGGCAAAGCTGATGCAGATCCGCAAGGCGACGATACGCGAAAGCCTCACTAATTTCCAGGGCGTCGAACATCGTTTGGAAAAAGTCCTCAAAATCGGGAACGTACAATATATAAATGACTCGAAAGCCACGAACGTGAACGCCACGTTTTATGCGCTCGACTCGATGACATCACAAACGGTTTGGATCGTTGGTGGCGTCGACAAAGGAAATGACTATTCGGAACTTATGCCATTGGTTCGCGAAAAAGTCAAAGCGATCGTTTGCCTGGGCGTCGATAACAAGAAAATTATCGATGCCTTCGGAAACGTGGTAGACATAATGGTAGAAGTCGACAATATGACCGAAGCGGTTCGCACCTCGTCACGTTTGGCCGAAAGAGGAGAAACGGTCCTGCTTTCGCCAGCCTGCGCGAGTTTCGACTTGTTCGAGAATTATGAGGACCGCGGGAAGCAGTTCAAGAATGCGGTTCAGAATCTTTGAGAAAATAGATAATAGACGGATAGATAATAGACGGATAGATAATAGACGGATAGATAATAGATAGTTCTGGTTCGAAAGGCAAATGTTGAATAACGAACAATAGAACAACGAATGTTGAACAGCGAATAACGAATGTTGAACAACGAATAACGAATGTTGAACAACGAACAATAGAACAACGAATAACGAATGTTGAAGTGAAAGACCTGCTGTATAACCTAAAAGGAGACAAAGTCATCTGGGCGTTCATCGCCTTGCTGGCGTTGTTTTCGTTCATGCCTGTATTCAGCGCGAGCTCGAATTTGGCTTATATCGGTCAGAATTCGGGCAACACCGTGAGTTTTTTGGTAAAACACGCCTTGCACATCACGATCGGTTTCCTCATGATTTATTGGGTTCACAAAGTACCCTATCACTATTTCAAGGGAATTTCGATGATCGCCATGCCAATCGTTTGGGCTTTGTTGCTTTACACGCTGGTCAAAGGGACGGTAATCGCTGGAGCAAATGCCGCGCGTTGGATCCAAATCCCGTTCATTGGAATCGGATTCCAGACCTCGACACTGGCGCAATTGGCCATGATGGTTTTCGTGGCGCGTTACCTGTCGAAAAAACGCGAGACGCCTATCACGTTCAAGCAATCGCTATACGAATTGTGGTTGCCGGTTTTCATTACCATCGGATTGATCTTGCCAGCCAACTTTTCGACGGCGGCCTTGATGTTCGCAATGGTGATTATGTTGGTTTTTATCGGACAGTATCCATTGCGTTACATTGGCATAATCATCGGAGCCGGCGTTGGCGCACTCGTCATGTTCGTGGCCATGGCGCACGCGTTTCCGGAAGCCAAGTTCTTCAACCGCGTGCATACTTGGGAAAACCGAATCTCGAGTTTTGGCGAAAGAACCGAAAATCGCGACACATCAGACGAACATTACCAAACAGATCTGGCCAAAACGGCAATCGCAACCGGCGGTCCATATGGACTCGGACCCGGAAAAAGCGTCCAAAAGAACTTTTTGCCACAATCGTCTTCAGATTTCATCTACGCGATCATCGTCGAAGAATGGGGATTGATCGGTGGCGTAGGAGTAATGGTCATGTATTTGCTGTTGTTCTTCCGATTCATCGTCGCGGCCCACAAAGCGCCGTCGGTTTTTGGCAAACTCGTGGTCGTGGGATTGGGTTTCCCGATCGTTTTCCAAGCGATGATCAACATGGCCGTTGCGGTGAATCTGCTTCCGGTCACGGGGCAAACGCTTCCGCTGATCTCGTCCGGAGGTTCGTCGATCTGGATGACTTGCATCGCACTTGGAATCATCATCGGCGTGACCAAAAAAGAAGAGGAAATCGCTCAGGAAGTTTCCGATAAGGAAAAACGCGAAGAAGCTTTGAGAAGATTGATAGACCAACAGATAGCGCGAGAGGACGAAGCCGAGAAAATGATGAAGGAACGCGCGCTGGCCTTGGCCGACGGAATCGATTTTTCGATAGAAGACGCGACGACGCCTGCCGGAAATCCTATGGATGCCGTTCGCGGGAAAATTTGAGAACTGAAAGTAGTTGCACGACGAAATGTTGAAAACCGGATTGTCGAACAATGAATAACGAATAACGAATAACGAATAACGAATAACGAATAACGAAGTTTTTGGCATTGACAAAACCAAGATTCATATTGAGCGGAGGCGGAACCGGAGGTCATATCTATCCGGCCATCGCCATTGCGAACGAACTCAAAGCCCGTTTCCCCGAAGCGGAATTTTTGTTCGTCGGCGCTCAGGACAAAATGGAAATGCAGAAAGTGCCTCAGGCCGGATACAAAATCAAAGGTTTATGGATCGCGGGTTTGCAGCGAAAGCTCACGCTCGACAACACGATGTTTCCGGTGAAATTGATCTCGAGTTTGTTGCGCGCGCGTTCGATAGTTCGCGATTTCAAGCCGGACGTAGCCATCGGGACAGGCGGTTTCGCGAGCGGTCCGCTTTTGCAGGTTGCAGGTTTGGCTGGCATTCCGACTGTGGTTCAGGAACAGAATTCCTATCCCGGAATCACCAACAAGATGCTTTCACGTAAAGCGCGGAAAATCTGCACGGCCTACGAAGGTCTTGAAAGGTTTTTTCCAAAAGAAAAAATAGTGTTGACGGGAAATCCGGTGCGTCAGGATCTGATCGACCTGAAAGGCAAGAAGAAAGAAGCGAGAGAGTATTTCCAACTCGATCCCGACAAGAAAACGGTTTTGGTTTTGGGCGGAAGTCTCGGTGCGCGTCGCATCAACCAACTCATCGCCAAGGAACTTTTGAACTTTTCGGCTCAAAACGTCCAGATAATCTGGCAATGCGGAAAGCTGTATTTCGACGAATACAAACATTTTTCAGAGAAAGAAGGCGTTCAGGTTTTGTCATTCATCGATCGCATGGATTTGGTTTACGCTGCCGCGGATATCGTGATCTCGAGAGCCGGAGCGTCGTCGGTTTCAGAACTTTGTCTCGTCGGGAAGCCCGTGATTTTCATTCCGTCACCGAATGTGGCCGAAGATCACCAAACGAAAAACGCAAAGGCGATCGTAGACAAAGATGGCGCGATCTTGATGAAAGAATCTGAGCTCGATACGAAGTTCGAGAAGACGTTCAACAATTTGCTGTCCGATGAAAATCTGCAGCAGAAATTGGGCGACAACATCGGAAAGTTGGCCAAGGAAAATGCCACGAGAGATATTGTGGAGGAAATTGTCAAGCTGATTGGGAAATAAGCTTCCGACAGGATGCGATGGTGCGATTTAACAGTTTTTACAGATTTTCTGTAACTGGGTGATCGAATTTTTTTGGAGGGATAAACATTTGGCCCCTTCCCTGTGCGAAGATCGCATTTCCCGCCCACGGTTGTTTACAGGAAATCTGTAAAAAATGTTAAAAAAGTAAAGTCTGAGACTGAGTTATAAAGCAACAAAAAGTGAATCTGAACCAAATACATAATGTCTATTTCATCGGTATCGGCGGTATCGGGATGAGCGCTTTGGCACGCTATTTCAAATACGCGGGCAAAAACGTCATCGGATACGACAAAACCGCGACCGAACTGACTTTTGTATTGCAGCAAAAAGGCATCGAGGTTCACTACGAAGACGATTTGCAGTTCATTCCGGAATCGTTCACGAAAGAAAATACGCTTGTCGTAGTGACGCCGGCCGTTCCCAAAAATCACAAAGAGTGGAATTACTTTTTGGACAACGGTTTCACGGTCAAGAAACGCGCGGAAGTTCTTGGAATAATCACCAAAGACACATTTTGTTTCGCCGTTGCCGGAACACACGGAAAGACCACGACATCGAGCATTCTGGGACACGTTTTGTTCGAAGCCGGGGTCGATATGACAGCTTTCCTTGGCGGAATCGTCGAGAATTATGATTCGAACCTTATCGGAAACGGTACGAAAGTCACCGTGGTCGAAGCCGATGAATTCGATAGGTCGTTTTTGCATCTGCATCCGAACATCGCTTGCGTGACTTCCATGGATGCTGACCATTTGGACATTTACGGAGATTCAGCCTCGATCGAAGCGTCTTTCCGCGAATTCGCCGACAAGGTCGATGACAAG
The DNA here is from genome assembly GCF_004295795.1 of Flavobacterium sp. Taxonomy (GTDB): domain Bacteria; phylum Bacteroidota; class Bacteroidia; order Flavobacteriales; family Flavobacteriaceae; genus Flavobacterium. The sequence continues at coordinate 107,748 of NZ_SEBR01000010.1, forward strand.
GGAATGATTTTCGTGGCCGATGGTCTTCCGCTTGACGGAAAAACGGTCGCGGTAAACAAAGAAGCCGATTTCAAGGCATTCAATATCAGGATTGTCGAAGGCGAATATCTTTTCGACGTCCAAACGCCAGACGAAATCATTCCGGATTTGCGTTTTTCGCTTCCGGGTTGGCACAATCTGAGCAACGCAGTCATGGCTTTGGCGATGGCGCGCACATTTGGGATTTCGGCCGAAAAGATTCGCAACGGACTGATTTCGTTCAAAGGGATAAAACGTCGTTTCTCGTACCAATTAAAGTCGGATAAATGCGTTTACATTGATGATTACGCGCACCATCCGACAGAAATCAACGCCGTGCACCAAGCCGTTCGCGAATTGTATCCGGGCAAGAAAGTGGTGGCGATTTTCCAGCCGCATCTCTTTAGCCGAACCAAGGATTTCGTCGATGGTTTTGCCGAAAGTCTTTCCAAATTCGATGAAATTCTGTTGCTGGATATCTATCCGGCGAGAGAACTTCCGATGGAAGGCGTGACGAGCGAATGGCTGCTCTCAAAAATCGAGAATCCGAATAAAAAATTGGTGTCGAAAACCGGACTTATCCACGAAATTCTTGCGGCTGGCGCAGATGTGATCGTGACGATAGGCGCAGGCGACATTGGGGAATTGGTTCCCGAAATAAAAAAGGCATTGTCATGAAGCGTTTCAACTGGGAAAATATCCGTTTGCTGCTGATTATCATTGGGATAGGTTTTTTGTACGCGTTTAGTGCAAACCGCAATGAACATAGGGCTTTGGCAAAATCCGAAGTAAAATTCGATCGCATCGACGACCTGTTTCTGTCGGCCGAAGCGGTTAATAAATTGTTAATAGAAAAAAATAGGGCTTCCGAAACCGTTGCGAAAGAAAATCTAGATTTGAATAAGTTGGAAAATACCGTCAATGCTCACGAAATGGTCGAAAGGTCAGAAGTTTACGTGGGAGTCGACGGTGTACTGAAAGCTAAAGTGATACAGAAAACTCCCGTTGTGAGAGTGTTCGACGAATCCGGTTCTTTCTATATTGATCAACAAGGGAAAAAGATGCCACTATCGACGCTCTACACTGCAAGAGTGCCGTTGGTTACAGGCAAAGTGGATGCGAACAACTCGGAACTCATGAAAGTATTCCGTGCGATTTTCGAAGATGACTTCTTGAAAAAGAACATCATCGGGATCAAGGTATTGCCAAACGGCGCTTTGGTGATGGAGAATAGGAATTTCGGATATGAAATCGATTTCGGAAAACCCGTCAACATAGAAAGGAAGTTCAGGAATTACAAGGCGTTTTATCAAAAAGCCGAGCAAGACAGTACGATTAACAACTATAAGAGCATCAATCTGAGATTCACGCAACAGGTGGTTTGCTCCAAATAATTCGGATATGGAAAAAGAGAACATTGCAGTAGGTTTGGACATCGGGACGACAAAAATCGTCGCCATGATCGGCAAGAAAAACGAGTACGGAAAGCTCGAGATCCTCGGAATGGGAAAATCCAAAAGCCTTGGTGTGGCGCGTGGCGTGGTGAACAACATCACCCAGACGATCCAATCGATCCAGCAAGCGATCATGGAAGCCGAGGCCAATTCGGGTTACAAAATCAAAGACGTTGTCGTGGGAATCGCGGGTCAGCACATCCGCAGCATCCAACATACTGATTATGTGTCAAGGAGCAATCCTGACGAGGTAATCGGCGACAAAGACATACAATTGCTCATCGATCAGGTGAACAAGCTGGCGATGCTTCCGGGTGAGGAAATCATCCACGTATTGCCGCAGGAATTCAAGATCGACGGACAAAACGAAATAAAAGAGCCGATCGGAATGTACGGCGGAAGACTCGAGTCGAGCTTTCACGTGGTCGTCGGTCAGGCTTCTTCCATCAGAAATGTGGGCCGATGCGTGCAAAGTTCCGGAATCGAGCTTTCGGGCTTGACGCTTGAGCCGCTTGCTTCATCGGATGCAGTTTTGAGCCAGGAAGAGAAAGAAGCGGGCGTTGCGCTCATCGACATAGGTGGCGGAACGACCGATTTGGCGATTTTCAAAGATGGCATCATCCGTCACACGGCAGTCATTCCATTTGGGGGAAATGTGATTACCGAAGACATCAAGGAAGGTTGCTCGATCATCGAAAAACAAGCCGAGTTGCTGAAAGTGAAATTCGGATCGGCTTGGCCGGGCGAGAACAAAGACAACGAGATCGTTTCGATTCCGGGTCTTCGCGGACGTGAGCCGAAAGAAATCTCGCTCAAGAATCTGTCGAAAATCATTCACGCGAGAGTTGTGGAGATCATCGAGCAGGTTTTCGCCGAAATCAAAGCTTACGGACACGAAGATCCTCGCAAGAAATTGATTGCGGGAATCGTGCTTACGGGCGGCGGATCGCAATTGAAACACATCAAGCAATTGGTGGAATACATTACGGGAATGGACACTCGCATCGGGTATCCGAACGAGCATTTGGCCGGGAATTCGAACGAGGACATGTCGTCGCCAATGTACGCGACAGCCGTCGGACTCGTGATGAACAGCGTGAACAACAAAACCCAGAGTGCCGTGAAAGTGCACATTGAGCAAGTCGTTCAGCCGATTTTCAGACAACAGCCGGCGCAACAGCACAATCCGTTCCAATACACGCAACCGATGCAGACGCAAGCTCAGGAACAAGCGGTTTTCGCGCAACCCGAGACAATCAAAGAGGAAAGAATCCTCGAAAGAGTGGAAGTCGTCGACGTCGAGGTGAGAAAAGAGCCGCAAACGACAGAAGGAAAAATTCGTCGTTCGTTCTTCGACAAGTATGTCGAAAAGATCAAGGAATTCCTTGACAACGCGGAGTAGTTCAGGAGCAGAAGGCAGTTGCAGAAGCAGAAGGCAGGAGCAGTTGCAGAAGACAGTAGCAGGAGCAGTTGCAGAAGACAGCAGCAGGAGCAGTTGCAGAAGCAGTTGCAGAAGCAGAAAGCAGTAGCAGAACGCAGAAACTACGACGGGAGCAGAATGCAAGGCGTAAAAAAACAAAACAAAGACAAAGCAAGAATTTAATACCAGAACGTATGACAGGCAACTCAGAATTCGGAAGCATTTCGTTCGACTTACCAAAAAATCAGTCGAATGTCATTAAGGTAATAGGAGTTGGAGGCGGCGGAAGCAATGCCATCAACCACATGTTTAAGCAGGGCATCAAAGGTGTTGACTTCATCGTTTGTAATACCGATTCCCAAGCGTTGGGGATGAGTCCGGTGCCGAACAAGATCCAGTTGGGTGTGAACCTGACGGAAGGTTTGGGCGCGGGCGCGAATCCCGAAGTTGGACAACAATCGGCAATCGAGTCTGTAGCCGATATCGAAAAAATGCTCGACAGCAACACCAAAATGGTTTTCATCACGGCCGGAATGGGCGGTGGAACGGGAACGGGTGCGGCTCCGGTAATCGCTCAGTTGGCAAAGGAAAAAGACATTTTGACTGTCGGAATCGTGACGATCCCTTTCCAATTCGAAGGAAAAGTGCGTCAGGAACAAGCTTTGTTGGGCGTTGAGCGTCTGCGCAAGCAAGTCGATTCCTTGATCGTCATCAACAACAATAAACTGCGCGAAGTTTACGGAAATCTCGGTTTCAAGGCCGGATTCTCGAAAGCTGACGAAGTCTTGGCAACCGCATCCCGCGGAATCGCCGAGGTCATCACGCACCACTATACGCAAAACATCGACTTGAAAGATGCGAAAACCGTGTTGTCGAACTCCGGAACCGCTATTATGGGATCGGCTGTGGCAATGGGTGAAAACCGCGCAAAAGAAGGAATCGTTGCCGCTTTGGATTCTCCTCTTTTGAACGACAACAAAATCGCCGGTGCGAAAAACGTCTTGCTTTTGATCGTATCGGGAACAAGTGAAATCACGATCGACGAGATTGGGGAAATCAACGATTACATCCAAGCCGAAGCGGGATATAACGCCAACATCATCATGGGTGTAGGCGAAGACGAGACTTTGGGCGAATCAATCGCCGTGACTATCATCGCGACAGGTTTCAACATTGACCAACAAACGCAAATCGTAAATACAGAACCGAAGCGCATCATCCATTCACTCGATGGTGAGCAGAAAATGGAACACAATCTTTCCAAAGGAAATGTTCTGCCGTCTGTCGATTTTTTGAAAGTTGAGGAAAGCGCTCCTCAAAACTCCGTTGAAGAAGTTGCCCAAAAAGTCGTTTTTGAACTGACGGAAGAAGAACCGACGATCGCTGCCGCGCCAATTGCGCCCGTAGCTCCGGTTTTCGTGCAAGAACCTTTCGTTCCTGTGACGCCATCAAGACCGGTTTTCGAGATGGATCTGGTTCCGACATCGGAATTCATCAAAAACCTCGATGTGACCTTTGAAGTGGTTTCTGCCGTGAAAGATTTCGATTTTTTCATGACGACTCCGGAAGTCAAGGAAATGAAAGTACAAGAGCCGATTTTCGTCCAAAAACAAGAACAGGCGGCCATCAGCTTCGATCTTCCGATCCAGACTTCGCCCGTTGTGAATGAAGAACGCGTTTTGTTCGAATTGACTCAGGAAACCCGCGATATCAAAGTGAACGATCCGGTTCAGGTTGTTCCGATGACCGAATTGAACGAAACGGGCATCGTGAAATATTCGCTTGAGGAATATATGGAAGTCGAGAAAAGCCTCGTGGATTCAAAACCGGTTGCGGTTGTCGCTCCGACAGAGCCAGAACTCGACATTCAGATGAAACACGTGGAAACGCAAATCCCGACGTCGAACTTCTCATCGGCTTACGAAGAAGTCTCGCCTTTGGAAATGTCGATCGAGGAAACCTTGAAACACCGCGCCGACGAGAGAAGACGCAAGTTGAAAGAGTTCAACTACAAGTTCCACAACGCGAGAATCGACGAATTCGAAAAAGAGCCCGCTTACAAGCGTTCGGGCATCGACATAAGCTCAAATCCTATCAACAATGCCAATTCGCGCATGTCGCTGGGAACCGATAGCAACGACGACATCCAGTTGCGATCGAACAACTCTTTTCTACACGACAATGTAGACTAACCTAAACCATTTTTTCTTTGTAACCCGAAAATTCCACAAGAGTTTTCGGGTTATTTTTTTACCTTCGCACGACTTAAAAAACCACGACATGAGTTTACAAGCCCAGATCAACGACGAAATCAAGAATGCGATGCGAGCCAAAGACACAGTGGCTTTGGAATCATTGCGCGCAGTAAAATCGGCAATCCTTTTGGCCCAGACCGAAAGCGGCGCCAAAGAAGATTTGAGCGAAGACGAAGAAATCAAGATCTTGCAGCGTTTGGTGAAACAGCGCAAAGACAGCGCGGCGATCTACATCCAACAAAACCGCGAAGACTTGGCACAACCCGAGATCGACCAAGCGGCGGTAATCGAGAAGTTCCTTCCGGCGCAATTGTCAGAACGGGAAATCGAGGTGATCGTGGAAGGTATCATTTCTGAAGGAAATCTTTCTGGAATGGCAAACATGGGCAAAGTCATGGGCTTGGCTTCTCAGAAAATGGCCGGGCAAGCTGATGGGAAGACCATTTCGCTTGTTGTGAAGCGTCTTTTGGCGTAAGCTACCACAAGGTCAAGGTGTCCAAAAAAATATCGGTCCCGTAGTTCAACGGATAGAATGTCAGATTCCGGTTCTGATGATGGAGGTTCGAGTCCTCTCGGGATCACGAATGAGTAGAAAAGCCAAATGGAAAAACGCAAGCTCCGCTTGAACGTTTTTCCATTTGGCTTTTCTACTTTGACAGCGGAGCTGTCAAGGACCGCGCGTAGCGCAGTCCTCATTCGGGATTCCGATGGGGGTTGTTAGCGAAACTATCTACTTATGATTTGCGTCTATGTATTGCCTAGTTACTTTAATGGTTGTTACCTTTATTTAACTTAAGCGAGTAGATAAAAATATGGCTGTTCCGATCGCGGCATAGGCTGTAAGCACCACTACAAGAAATTTAATTAATAATCTCAATTTCTTCTTCACTAAACCAACCCAATCTAAGTAAATTGGCTTTAAACTGCTCCGGACTATCAGTGTACGCAACTATCGCTAAACTCTCTTTTGCTCTACTGCATGCCACATAAAAAAGACGGGATGTGCGATCAATCCCGGTTTCTTTTCCTGATGCCATATTTTCGTCATCGCCTTTTGTAAGTGCTTTTATGCCGAATAACTTGTCGTAACTGAACATAAAACCTTTAGATTGTTCGTCATCAATTACTACCAAAACTCTATCGAACTCTAAGCCTTTAACTCCTTGATGAGTTCCAAAATTTGAATTGTCCGATATGTATTCATTATAATTTATTATTTCATTGAAATTTGCATTTACTGCAATGTCCCATGCTAATAATGTTTCGTCGTCATCGTCTTTATGTTCTTCTTCACCGGAACTTCTCCTTCGTTGAATAGATATTTGCAATTCGTGTGGCAGCAGGAATATTTGTGAAGTACTAACTTCTAAAAGGATGTCAATTATCTTTGGTTCCTTATCATCTTCCCATAGTCTTAATAAACCTTCAACACCAATATTAGCCTTGGTTAAAATATCTTTGGGGTCGAAGTCTTCCCGTATATTACTTTTGTCAAATAAGGGTGAGTATTGTTTTACAATATTCGATACCTCAAATTTGTTGCCCGCTTTGTTTGCATTATATAAAGGCAATATTATTTTTATCAAAAAATTGAGAGAGGGCGAACTTCCATCTAATAGACCCTGTTTAAGCCTGTCAACTTGATATAAAGGACTGAAAAAAGTAGCAAAACCCTTGCGCGTCGCCGCCATATGATGCTCTAAAGTTAGACTCTTGACAGAATGTGTATTCTCCCATTCAACGTCTGCGGTGAGTACACCCATTCTATTTTTCGCTGTATTTTCAGCAACTTGTCTCTCTAATTCATTTCGGGCGATAAAGAATCTTACATGTCCTCCAGAATTTTCTACGCGAGCCAACTGTTGTTGACCGTCGATATCTTTTCTAATTTTATTGTTTAATTCAATAATTCTCGATTTTGATCTATGGTTCATTTTTTTTACAGGTCGTAGCCAGTCCTCCGGCAGTTCATCTCCAAGTTTTTCTTTGCCATCACTATATATACGTTGCATAGTGTCACCAAACAAACCTAGTAAAAATGATTTTTTGTATATGGATTGGGTTTTGAAAAGAGCCTCAATCAACTCTTTTTTAGTGTCTTGACTTTCATCGATAAAAATAATTGGATATTGGTTTACTAAAACCTGCCTAAACAATTGCTTTGAATCTAAAAAGCTACAAGCGATTGATATCACTTCGGAGTGGTTTAACGACGCTTTGGTGTAATTGTCGCCATTGGGATTATACACAAACTTACTTATCGATGGCAGTGCGAGTAATCGCTTACTCTTAGACTCTAATTTTTTTCTATTAGATATGGCCGTCTTGTTATTAGGGTCTCTAGCCTTTGATAGTTTGTCCTCTAGCTCTTTTATCGACTCTTTTGTGTTTTTATCCACCCATTTTTTTATATCTGCAGTAAAGTTTTTAATCAACGCCCAACAAAAACTGTGTATCGTACTTACTTCAAAAATTGTATCGTAGGAGAGTCTGTGATTAATCTCGTCGGCGGCAGCATTTGTGTATGTTATTATCGCAATTTTTCTATTATTTAGTTTATACTCGTGTCCAAAATCCGTCTTGAACCTGGTTAAAACGTTAACCAATGTGCGAGTTTTCCCAGAGCCTGCGCCCGCAAATAGGAAGAAACTTTTCGGATGTCTAGGATTGATACATCTAAAAATGTCTTCGTCGACTTGGAGGTCAATATCGTTATCTTTAGCTATCATTTTGATTAACTCTCGAGTTTGACAATGTTTTTGACAGGTTTCAGCGCACTTTCCATCCAATTTAATCCCTCTCTAATATATTCTGGTACTATCAACTCTTCCGGAGCTTCAAAATATAAAACATCGAGTGCAAATTCGGCTTTTTTTATACCGTCACTATTAATAGCGGCATAGGCCTTTTTAGCAACGCTGGTTAAATCAGGCTCTTTTGAAGCTTGAACCATTTTTTTCAGTAAACCTGCCGTGGCAGTAATCAATTTAAACTTTTCAGTATTTTCTAAAACTAATGCATCTTCGAATGTGTACGGATATACTTTGACACCTGATAGGTTTAGCTCTGTCTGATAGGCGACTCTGATGGGATAATTTTTCAACAGTTTTTCTTCGAATTTTAGTTTGACGAGCTTGTCAACTTCTATCATTTTCGGGTTCCATTTTTTTAATGTGTCGTTATTCGTAACTTGGTCTGAATATAATTTTGGTTGACATTTTCTGAATTTATCTTTTGGCGGATCTTGCGAAGTATCAGAGAATTTTTCCTGGGAATCTAAATCTGTAATTATCAATGTAATTAGTCCAAGCTTTTCGAGTAGCGGTTTTAATCTATGTGCATGACTTCCCCCAATCTCTAAAATTGTTACGTAACAACTATCGAGAATTTTGTGATGATTTTTGATAAAATGAGGTAGAAGCATTCTTTCGGCAGGGCCTTCAACTAGAATTGCTGCATCTGCGAAAAACAAATCATTGTGGGTTGTGTTTAAATATCTTGTAACAAATTTCTCAGTTTCTTTTTCATCTGACAGTTTTGAATTAAATACTGACCTTATACTTAAAACCTCAGACGTGGGCGTGACGTTTTTGTTGATGTCTCTCTTAAAGTATCTTAGGCTTTCAAATTTTTGATGAGCGATGTAACTTGAGTGGGTGCTGATTACAAGCTGCGTAGTAAAATCTTTTCTAATCCCTAAATTTTTATGAGATCTTAAGATTTCGTATGCTTTTTTTATAAAAACTTGTTGCACCTGTGCGTGAAGGTGGGCTTCGGGCTCTTCCACCAAAACTAAATGTATTGGTTCAATGGCATTATCCTTTCCCGTAATGTTTTTGCCTTCCATCATCCACTCATCACGGTATCGGATTAGCTTAAAAACAATAGAGATTAAATTTTGATAACCTAAACCGTTATATTTTTCTGGTAATGTAAGACCTTCTGCCAGATTGTATCTTACGGCGGACTCATGATCCAAGCCGTCAGTTGCTTTTATAAGAGACGATAGCGTTATTTGAGGATTGCCAAATCCGGGGTAATTTAAGTCACCTAATTCTTTAAGAGGTGCTTTAAAACTTGATGTCAAATTATTGTCGAACGTAATTTGTGCTTCATTTAGCTTTTCAAGCGCTTCTAAATCTTTTTCATTAGGTTCGATGGACGGGTTTAAATGTTTGTCATAATACGAGCGAAGTTGCGAGGACAATGACTTTGCATCCTTAGATGCCGGACTATCTGAATTAGCATCGCTGAAGCCACGCTGAGCATTTATTGTATGAATTTTTATCAAACCGTTTAAAGGATTCCCTTCGAGTGCTGCACTATGCTCCGATAGTACTTGATCTTCATTCCACTTGTCGGGATCAAGTAAAAATGATTTTATCTCAAACAATGTATTTATCTTCTTTTCACAAAATTGCCAAAAACTTACAGGCCAAAGTTCTACAGCTCTGCCTGATTTCGCTTTTAAATCTTTTACCTTTTTTCTTGCGAGAATATATTCTTCAATTAACGTCTTGAGATTTCGAGGTAGTAAAACTAATCTCAGACCCAATAAACCGCCTTTCCAGTCGAGTGACGGTATAAGGTGACTTACATATCGTAATTCTGAAATATCTACTTTAAACCATAAATCTAATGATGGAAGGTGAGGTTCGAGTAGTTTATCAATTCCAGCTTCATCATTTAAGGTCTCATTTATCACCCACTCCTCAGCAACCTTATCTAGTTCCTTCCAGTTCGTGATTGTGAAATCCTGGGTTTTAAAATCCTTTTTTTCTAAAAAAATTATTAACGCGTCCATAGCGGTTGTTTTTCCGCTATTATTTGCTCCAACAAATATAGTTTCCTCTTCTGAAAACTCAATTTTACAATTTTTTAGTTTTCTGAAATTTTTTATTCTTACGAAATCAATTTTCATATCTGTTTTTTTATAATGCGCGTTATAGAACTGCCACCACAGCCGTTCATATGGTGCGCAAATTCTCGAATCAATCTGCGAACAGATTGTCCTATAACAAAATTTAATCTATGATGCTAGTTTACGAATTGACAAAGCGCCTGGATCACTCACCTCCCCAACAACCTCTCCATCAAAACCAACTTCTCCCGCTCAGCCTCCAACAACCGCTCATAAAGCCGCTTATTCTCCTCAAACAACTCCAAAACCTTATCCAAAGGATTAAAATTACAAACAGCACCAGTACCAAATGCCACCTGAGTATTTGTAAACTCATTATCCGTAATGGTATTGAAGAAGTTAAAGATTGCTTCCTCGGTAAATGCCTTTATCGCCTCAGCACTAACCCCAAGCGCCTCCGCGACATCCGCCAACCGCTTCTCATCCACCTCAGCACTATTCTCCAAAATAGAAATACTCTGCTGACTCATGCCCAAAGCCTGGGCAAGCGCCTCTTGTTTCATGCCGCGCAATTCGCGAATACGGGAAATTTTTCGTCCGATGTGGGGTTTTGCAGGAGTTTCCATAGGTAAATGTTTGTTTTGTAAATATAGGGATTTTAAGGATTGACGATTATAATGCGAAAATACCGAACTAGCTATTGTTTAATATCTAGTGAGATCTAGATAACCATTTGTATTCCAGTAAATTTTATAGCGCTCGTTTGGGGTAATCTTGTAGGCTACTGATTTTCTTAGCGTAGTGATTTTAAAGTAAAGTTCCGCAACACTTACAAGATGACTGAATTTATAGCCATTTCTTAACTGAATTTCCTCCCAATTTATATTGTCGGTACTAATCAAATATCTTACTTCTTTGTCAGTCGTATTGCTTATAGGATAAGAGTATTTATAGTTGGCGCTTAAAGATTGGTCTACTAATGCAACAATCTCTAATCTTACATTCAATCCCTGCATAGCGTTGTTGTTTCTAAAACCAAAATATACTTTCCTGCCAATACACTCTTGACTGGCGAAACAGCAACTTACCCGATTCAACATACTTTTACATAAAGACCAATGTCCATCTCTTTTGTTTAGAAAATTATTAGCATCGACTACATTGTCAAAGATAAATGCATCGACTGAGTTATTATCGCCATTTTTAATGGCATACTTTGCAAATGAGCTTGTCAGCGAGATATTTGTGGAGCCGATTGTTTGCAATAAATCAAACAAAGAATTCGATAAAGCGTTTGAACCCTTTGGAGTAACCGAAATCCGATAAATATAGCCTTTGGTTTTTTCAGGTAAAGTTATTTCCGCGGTATTTCTTGTGTGGCCATTTATTGCAGAAACAGAATTTACCGTGAGAGTTTCATCAGTTACTTGGATAAGTTCTTGCGAAAATATTTTACTACAAATTAGGAATAGGAATACAAGCTGAAAGTAGAAATTTCTCATATGCTGGTGTAGGGTTTTCTTACTTTGTGGATGAATAAAAGTTTCGACCATAGTCCGAAATATATTTCATGAGTTGGCCAAATACCAGAATCTTACCTGAAGCCGTTTTTGACTTTGGGATAGGAGCACGCTGACTACTTATGTTTCTCTCAATTAGCCAACGCAAAGCGCACATAAATACAAAATCTCGGACACGGTATGATTTTAGAATAGAAATTATTTATTCCATTGCTTTTTGACAAATTCTAGCAGTTTATCGCGCATCACAATGTCACTTGCTTCTTTAAGCCTGATGATTTTCTCGACTTTCTGAAAGCTCGACTTTTGTGTAAGATCGTGCTTCTTCATAAATTCCTTAATGAAGTGTACCACCTCATATTGTTCTCTTTTATTGACTCTCTCCCTGTCTCTTGCGGCCGTGTAATTCGGATCGTCGCCCGGGGTCGTCGTGTTTTCATAATCTTGATTGACAAGATCAGATTCATCGAAATCTACCATAGTTCAAATTTTATTTTTCCAATATTAACCCAATAATTACTAGTAGCGTTACGGAAATCCGTAACTGGTAGTTCGTAATGAATTATTTAAGATAATTTCCAAACAAGGTTCGAGGACAACAAAAGTGAATTAATCCGAATGACTATTGTAAAGTCTCAGTTCTGGCTTGTTGCCTAGTCACAAAATCAGGATTTTCAAAAATGGTGTCGAACTTTTTGGGTGCAGTTCAAAAATGTGTGAAAAGCATAAAATCCTAAAACTCACACAAAGTCTACCAAGAAAGTTCGGAGAGCAAAAAGCCAATAAAAGCAAGTGCGAAAAATGTCCGCATGAAAGCAACGGCTTATAAGAATTCGACGACTTAGGAAATCGAAAAATGGCGGGTTTCAAAGAAAGACTTCCGGTCTCGAAAAAGCCGCTGAGCGAAAGGAATTAGGAAAGAATTTCTGACGCAGCCTTTACTCCACGACGGCCAAAAAGAAATACACCAATGAAAGCGCAAATGAAACCAAGCCCAGAATCAGACAAGATGTATTTAAATCGGGGCCCGAAACTGAAAAAGCGAGTCCAGACAAAACAAAGCCCGATGCAAATGTGATCGCTGATATTTTTAAGTATTTATTCTTTCTGCTGTTTGGCTTCATTTTTTCCTAACTGTGTTCAAGTGCCATGAATTGTTTTTGACCATGTCCATTGGAATAAGTCTTGTCCGTAACAACGGTTGCCGTAATCAGCGGGCTGTTGGTGTGACTCAATTAAGGTCAACAAGAATCAAAACGCTAAAGCATCGATTTCCCAACAAGTTCCTCATAAATGCCATTGGCCGATTTTTTCAGGAATGTGGACGGACCAAACTGCCCTCTTACTCGAAACTCTCCTTTCCAGACTTCCTTTTTAGTGCTCGTATCGATGCCGACGATCTCGTATTCGAAGTCCTGCAACGCTCCGTCAGTGAACATCATATTTGTCGGGCGTAAAATCAGCAACAGATCTTTGGCGTCTTCCTTGATTTTGGCATTTATCGTCTCCTGGATTTGCGAATCCTGATTCAATTTCAGGCCTTCTTTTTCATTTTCGAAAGTGATTATCTCGACTTTCTTTTGGTTTGAGGCGAAAATTTTGTCGAGCTCTTCCTTAAGGTTATTGATGTAATTTTTGGTCTCGAACTTGCGATAGGGCATAACGAAGATCACGTTTGTGTAGGACTTTTTCTTGTTGGTGTAATCTACGATGGAATCTTTTTGGACGCCGCAGCTTATCAAACTCAGCAGGAAAAGGATCGGTGTAATTTTTTTCATGTTCGGTATTGGTTGGTTGGTTGGAATGCTTTTTGGCATCGGTAATCAGATCATTGCTGCAAAATCCTTTGATCGATGAAATTGCCTGTCGCGGACGAATTTATGTAAAAAGGCGATGTCTTCGTACACGAAAGTTGAGTAGTCGCACCCTGCAATCTATTCAGTATCACTCCCGAAATTTGAATTTTCCAAACACGGCATCTTTCCTGACTTTCAAATCCGCATTGTCATCAGGATTTTTTGCGTCGGATGCCAAACACAACTGCATCAGGTTTTTGGTTGCGCCGAAAGTTATGCCTTTTGCAAGGACATCTTCAGAACTGCGATACTTGTCGAAATAAGGCACGATTATCTCTATTATTTTCTTACTCAGATAGTCGGCAAACAGCTCGAATTCTTGTGTGATCTGGTAGTAATTTTTGAGCTTGGGCGCTAAATCCTCGATGCGCGAACCCGAAATAGGCTCGTAGTTTTTGACGAGAATATCGGTGTCGTAAATGGAAATCACGGCAAATTCCGTTTTCATGCTGTTGGAAGAACCGCTCCACGAGCCTCGCGAATCCAAGTGGATCAGGTGGATGACATCATTCGATTTTCGGATCAGTTTCCGTCCGAATTTCTGGAATCCGAAAGGCGCAAGGTTTGCAGCGATGACATTCTCGATTGTTTTTTTGGCTTTTGCCAGTTCGGCTTTTTCGATAGGCTTGTAGTATTTAAGATCTTCCCAATTCATTTCTTTGGACATTTTGATGTAGGCGGCTAACCTTGTGGGCGACTCTATTGAAATTTCAAGGTTGTAACCAACGATAAACCACTGATTTTTTTTGCTAAAATTACAAAAGAACTACGTTTTCTTATTTCGACTTTCTGTTTTCAGCATGAATTTGTTCAGCGCTTCGAAGAAATTATTCGAATCGTCCCACATAGGAAAATGGCTTCCGTTGGGACAAATGAATATATCCACGTTTGCATTCTTGCTCATTCGTTCCCGCATTTTCACATAATAGGGAGGCGGAATAAAATCGTACTTTCCGCCAATGAATAAAGTCGGGATTTTTATTTCGATCAAGTAGGCGTTGAAATCTGTTGCACTGATGCTGTCGGTAAAACCGAGCTCAGACATCAGCCTTCCGGTAGAATGTTCTTTTGACAGCGAAAGTGCTTTCGGCATCGGATCAGCGACCCGAGCGTAGTGTTTTTTCAGCATGATCGGCCAAGCTTTTTTTCGTATCTGAAAACCCAAAGCTTCAGGACTGCTGAAATCAGTGAATTTTCCTGTGAATCCGAATCTCAGCGAATCGGCATACTTCGCAAATTCAGGAATGTCGTCCAAAATATCGGCGTAAAGTTGCGTTTGATACTTCTCCAAGATATCGTCCTTCTCATTGATGTTGTTGCAAAGAACCAATCCTTTCAAATGAGTTGGATATTTCGCAGCGTAGGCTTGCGCAAGTTGGTTGCCCCAGGAATGTCCCAAAATGTAGAACTTGTCCAAATGAAGAGACTGGCGCACTTCTTCGATGTCGTTTACAAAGTTTTCGACAGTATAAAGTGTGCTGTCTTTCGGGATGTCGGAGAAATAAGTGCCAAGTTGGGAATAAAAGTAAACCGTGTACTTTTTTCCCAGATTTGCGGGGAAGTTTTCAAAGTATTCCGGAGATGTTCCCGGACCGCCATGCAAAAGAAGCAGTTTTATTTTACCTGTCCCTGATTTTTTCGTCCAGACCTTGTATTTTTTATCGCGAACCAAAATGATTTTTACGCCATCGGCTTTCCTGGATTCGACAAAAATCGAATCTCTTTGCCTTGATTGCAGAATATCCGTTTCTTGAGCGAATCCATTTTCGGACAAAAGGAATAAGAGCACCCATAAAATGCGAAACTTTCTCATCGTGTTCGAGTTCTTGTGTTTGATGCAAGTTAGGCCTAAAATTAGTTTGGTTGATGGAGTCGCAGCTTTTCCTACTTCTTTTTTCCAACAATTTCGGCTTGTATCCTTTCGATTTTTTTGATGTCACTTGGCCAAAGCAGCAGCGAACGAACTCCCAATTTATGCAGCGTTTTGGGCTCGACATTGTTTTTTAAAGCCCATCGGATCCATTTCGAAATCATAAACGACCAGTAAATCCAAGCAACCAAAGCTCCGAGCATGATGCAAGACGACGCGTTCAAATTGGTGAATGAGACGAGCGCGAAAAAGGAAGACAAAAGGATGATCATTACCGGAATATTGATCCAAAAGTAGCCTTTCCAAATGATTTGATATGACGATATTTTGTTCATGATTTTGTGTCTCAGATTACTTTCTCACCAAAGCGCCGTTGCGATAATAATACTTGCGCTTTCCGACCCTTAGGTAATTTTTCTCGAATTTGGCAACCCTTTCGCTCGCGGGAACGCCGTCACTGGTGACAAACATGCTACTTCGGGTCGTAAGTTCCAACATTATCAATTTATCGAAATCAAAAATAACGTAGCCTTCGTAAGATCGGTAATTTAACGGGATGGCACACGTTGGACAGCAATAAGTATTCTTGAGGAATTTCAGGATCAGTTCTTTGTTTCCAGATTTGTCCAAACCGATGTGTTGTCTATCCAATATCTGAAGATACCCTGAACACTGATTTCGGGGATCACCGATTTCCTCTAAGGTGCGTCGGTTGTTTTGGGATAGTTCCGAAAGCTTGTAAACATCATATCCGTTGGAAGTCGCGATTGCAATCGAAACCGAAAAATTGTCGCTCACCAAAAAACTGTATGGGTTTGCTATTGTGTCAATTACTTTGAAATCCTTCAGTTGTTCCTTCGTTATTTCAAATTTGGAATTTTCGACGCTGGAGAATTTCAGCTCTTTCGTGTCCGGGAGTGGAAATGGATACAATTTATTCTGTCCGAAACAACAGCAAAAACTAAAAATCAGGAGTATGGAAAACGTCGATTTCATAAGACAAATCTGTGACTTCAAAATTTATTTCAAAACTAACCTATTGTGATTATAGCGATAGTTCCGCCCTTTAATTTTAACGTAGTTGTTCCCAAATTCAATTTTGAAATTTTCAGCGTTTTCAAGATAGTCCAATTGTTGCGCTAAACTTGTCGCATCAAAATTTATCAGCTTTAAAACCTGGAGTTTATCAAAGTCGAATAGCAGATAGCCGTTTGTTGTGTGCGCTTGCGATTGGTTGCAATTTGGACAGCCGATCGTTTGATACGAAAATTTCAGCACCAATTCTGCACTTTTGAAATTGTCGAGCTTTATTCTTTCTAGCGCCTTTATCTTGAGTTTAGGTGCCGACATTATGTCCAGATGACGCAGTTTGCCTGGATTTAAGGTATCCGAAACGCGATTTCCGACAGCTTGATGGTCAGAAAACAACTCATAAACTTTGAACGTTTCACTGTCTTTAACCGCAATCGAAATTGTCCCGATGCTGTTGTCGAAATCCTGAATCAGATAAACTTCCGGGTTTGTTATGGCGACTGCGATTGGCGCTGTTTTTTTGTCCGAATAAACGTCAAGTTTATTGATTGTGTCAATCAGTTTATAGTTTCCGATGTCGGATGCTTTTATTGACTTCATTGATTTTTCGACACTCCGGAAAAGAAATTCCTCGTTGCCATTTGTGGAAGTCGATTCGCTGATAGTCTGACAATACAAACTATTGAAAGCAACAAAGAATGCCAGTAAAAACGGAATTTTTTTCGTCATGACACAAAGCGGCTGGTTTTAGCATTATTATATTCACCAAACTCGAAGTACACATATTTGTTTTTACTTTGGCTAAAAGCACCAATAGACAAAATCAAGAGCAGAACGCTAACAACCTTTCTTGCAGAAACTCGCTTTTTCCATATGGATTTTAGATTGAATGCATTTAATCTTGCTGTGTCGCCGTTGCTGATTTTTAGTTTCCTCATTTTCATTATGTCTGTTGGAATAAATCGGTTTAACGCTGAGTAAACCTATTCCTGAGTATTCGATGTATATAACAGGGATTTTACTTGAAAGATGTAATACAAAGAATCACTTTTTTGCTCAATCAAATAATATTCATATTTAGAAGTTTCCAAAAATCTCGAGGTTAACCTTGAATCGGCAAACTCTTCAAAATTCAACAGCATGTTTGACCCGAGTAGTCTGTCCTTTGTTGCCTCGTCGACAATTTTTGGTAGTTCACATATTGCTTTAAGTGACTGTGAATAGGGATACTCAATGTAATAGGAATACTCTTTTTTATTCGCATCAAAAGTTTTGCTAATCGTGGTAATTGTTCTAAAACCTTTATTCTGAACATCAAAACTAAATTTTATATACCGATGGCTTTTTTGTCCAACTGCCGTCAAGAAAAGTAGCAGAATCGAACTAAAGGCAAGTCTTCGTAATATTTGTAGCATAGTTGGTGTAATTATCGTATTCAATAGATTGACTCGGGTATTGATTCATATAATCCGTAAACGCGGGACTATTATGTAAACCCGTCATGGCGAGGTATTTATTAAACTTTGTCCAGCTCCAAGGTAACGAAACTCCGTTAACATTTATTGCGGTACTAGAGAGCTGATTTATCGTAGACGGCGAAATTAAACTTGGATAGATTTCATTCAATATTTGTTGCATCGCGGGCACTAAATTATCAAACATGAATGAATGCTGACCCTGATTGTAAAGAACACCGCCTGAATTAGTGAAAATAGTACAATTAGGCTCTTCTAAATATCCTGTTAATTGTTCAAGTGTAAGTCCCTCTAAAATTGGTAGATTTTGAGTAGTCTCGCCAATTAACATATTCAGTTGTGCATGAATCATTTCGTGCATTATAGTTTTGACAAGGTAAATATTTGAAAGAGCAGAAGTTCCATCTAAGAATTTTTTTTGAAATTTTATCGTTGTCGAAATATTATTGTTGGCATCTGCTGTTGTGCTTGTAATTGCAATTGCATTTTGATGTGGTGAAGGAAATGATGGTACAACCTCGAACTTTAAATTTGCTTTAGTTCGAGTTCCTCCAAATACGTTGTTGTATAATCCTTCAAAGTCGCACGAGGTCATTAATTTTGTATACAAGCAACGGAAACGTTGTCCTTCAGGCGTTGCGTTGTCAATGAGGGAAAAATCTATTAAAGCTGGTGAATCCATCGATAAGAAAAAATCGACGTTCGGCTTATCACATATTTCTCTAAAAAGTTCTTTTGCTTTTTCCTGTTTCTCGGCAACTGTCAGGGATGCGTCACAACTCGGGGTGTCGCCCTCACTTAGAATTTCAGGGTAGGCTAGAGAAGCTATATAAGCCCGAATGTCTTGCTTCTGTTTATTGGCGAGACCGTTGTAGCATTCCTCGTCTTCCTCACTTAAGTTGTCAAGGAAGTCCCTGACCATTTTTTTGCCCGCATCTTCTTGCGTAATTACGGTAATTGTTCCATTATTGTTACCAGGCCCTCCATAGCCACCTTGAGAATTATGGGTTGGATTGTTTATAGTGAGTATTGGTCCGCCATCTGTATCGCATGGAACCAGAGAACTTGTTACTGTCCAATAAATCGAGGGAGACCATTCGTTGTGTGAGTAGTACCAACAACTGTTAAAATTAGATAGATTATGGATTCCCTCTGGGCAAATAGTATTGTTGACCTGAACCCAACTATCTTCATAGCAGTTTCCATTAAAGTAATATTTCCCTGTAATGTCCTTTATGAAACTTAGATTTTCAAGTTTAATTTTCGACACTTTACCGCTGAGGTCTACGTATTGATTCGTCTCAATCAATTTTCTTTCCTCTTCGCTGAGTTTATATTGATATAGCAAACTTTCGTAAACGTCGGGAGCGAGTTTGCTTATGACCAAATTCTCCAAAAGATTTGGGTCGGGCTTCGCTCGAAGCACTTTGAAGGTGTAGGAATGATAGTCGCCTTTCTCTACAAACGTTCCATAGTCCATATCAATGCAGAAATCATTGATGGAGTCGTAAACGACATTCTTTCCTGTGCGGCTTTGCGGATTGAGGAGCTTGTCCACCACAGCCTGATTTTTAACATCGTCGATTGTAATCCTCTTAACGGTCGCCTTGCTCTCATGCCGATGATTGGAATTGAGTGATTCTTCTTCACTACAACCAATGCAAGCAGCCAACATCGCAACAAAATAAATTAGCTTTGAGATTCTCATACTGTTTACTTATTGTATTAAGTCTCAAAGCTAACGGTCTTAAAATAAATAGGGTATCCCTTGCTTTAGGGATATTTAAAAATAGTGAAACTTATCAATGAAGTATCAAATACCGTTGTTTAAGCTGAGACGTTTCCAAATCTCAACGGCCGTCCCGGATCTCCGGACATCCAACTTGCTCCCTCTATTCAAAACGACGCGAAATCCTCCAATCCGGATACGTTTTCCCACGATTTGGAAACGCGACAGGAAAATCCAAATACGACCTTTGTGATCTAAAATGACTACAAATGAGCAAGACAATATTCATAACAGGCGCGTCCTCAGGTTTGGGAAAAGCCAGCGCCAAATTGTTCCAGTCGAAAGGCTGGAACGTGATCGCCACTATGCGAAATCCCGAAAAGGAAACCGAATTGACCCAACTCGAAAACGTCACGGTTTTGCCGTTGGACGTAACCGATGCGACCCAAATCGCCGAGACCGTATCAAAGGCGATTTCCGTGCACGAAGTCGATGTCGTATTCAACAACGCAGGTTACGGGCTGATGGGCGCGCTCGAAGCGTCTACCGACGAACAGATTGTACGTCAACTCGACACGAATTTATTGGGCGTGATTCGCGTAACACAGGCGTTTCTGCCGCATTTTCGTGAAAAACGGAGCGGACTTTTCATCAGCACGACCTCGATGGGCGGATTTCTTGCGTTTCCGTTGCATTCTATTTACCACGCGGCCAAATTCGGGGTTGAAGGTTGGTCGGAAAGCATGTCTTTTGAACTGGCTTTGCACAACATCGGGATCAAAACCATTGCGCCTGGCGGAATCGCAACCGATTTCCTGAACCGCTCGCTCGACCGAAATCTGCATCCGGCTTACAAAAATCTCGAAGACAAATTGTTTGCCGCAACCGTAGCTATGATGGACGCCGCCACATCTGCCGAAACGATTGCCGAAATCGTGTACGAAGCTGCAACTGACGGCAAAGATCAAATTCGGTATGTGGCCGGAGAAGATTCAAAAGCGATGTATGAACGCCGATCGGAACTTGGGTCGGAAGCTTTTCGCAAGGAAATCAAGAAGCAGTTTTTGGATTGAATTTTTAACAATTTTAACAGATTTTCTGTAGCCGAACGGGTCGACTTTTTCGTAGGGAAATGCACCAGCCCCTCCCCATAGAGCAAAGTTCGGAAATCCCGGAATACATCGTTTACAGAAAATCTGTAGTTTTTGTTAAATGGAGGTGCAACAAATTTGAGGATCCATTTTACAATTAGATACTTCGAGACCGCTATTTATGATTTTTACAGATTTTCTGTAATTGGGTTTGTCAGGTTTTTTGTAGGGAAATGCACCAGCCCCTCCCCATAGAAGCAAAGTTCGGAAATCCCGGAATACATCGTTTACAGAAAATCTGTAGTTTTTGTTAAATGAAGGTGGGATACGTTTAAAAATCCTATCCTATCCCGATAGCTATCGGAACCAAATCCCAAATTCCAAATTCCAAATCTCAAATCTCAAATCCCAAATCTCAAATCCAAAATCCAATCCAGATCGCTATCGGGACCAAATCTCAAATCCCAATCCGATATACAACCGCGCTTGCGCATTAATCCCTAACTTGTAGCATGAAAATTATTGCATCAATTTCAGAGAAACACCGCCTCGTCGGCTTGCCCGAACCTGCGCATCCGCTTGTGAGCGTGATCAGAATTTCCGATGTGCACTTTGCGGATCCTGAAATCTGGAAGCATTTTTCGGTCGATTTTTACTGCATTTCACTCAAGAAAAACGTCGGCGGAAAAACCAGATACGGCCAAAAATATTACGACTACGACAAAGGCGTGATGACGTTTATCGCGCCCAGGCAAGTGATGTCGCTCGACGAATCCAAAACCCAAATTCGAATACCGCCGAACAAAAACCAACAGCACTTGCCCATTAATTCCTAACTTGTAGCATGAAAATCATTACATCAATTTCAGAGAAACACCGCCTCGTCGGCTTGCCCGAACCGATGCATCCGCTTGTGAGCGTGATCAGGATTTCTGACGTGCGCTTTGCGGATCCTGAAATCTGGAAGCATTTTTCGGTCGATTTTTACTGCATTTCGCTCAAGAAAAACGTCGGCGGAAAAACCAGATACGGCCAAAAATACTACGACTACGACAAAGGCGTGATGACGTTTATCGCGCCCAAACAAGTGATGTCGCTCGACGAATCCCAAACCGACATTCTGCGTCCGGCCTCGGGTTATGCGCTTTTCGTACATCCGGATTTTCTCTACGGACACGCACTCGCAACCGAAATCAAGAACTACGGATTTTTCTCGTACGCGATCAACGAAGCCCTTCATTTATCCGAAAAGGAAGAAAAAGACGTAGCCGATATTTTCGAGAAAATCGACCGCGAATACCAACACATCGACAAGCACACGCAAGGCATTATTTTGTCGCAGATCGAGTTACTGCTCAACTACAGCAACCGATTCTACGAGCGCCAGTTCATCACGAGAAAAAAGGTGAATCACGACGTTTTGACCAAGGTGGAATCGCTTTTGGACGAACATTTCAGCAAGCCAAATCCCAATCTTCCAACTGTCGAATTCCTCGCCAATCAACTACATCTTTCACCCCATTATCTCAGTGATCTTTTGCGCTCCCTTACCGGACAAAGCGCGCAGCAGCACATTCAGCAAAAACGCATCGAGAAAGCCAAGGAGTATCTGTCGCTGACGAATTTGTCCGTGGCCGAAATCGCGTATCAATTGGGATTCGAATATCCGCAATCGTTCAACAAGCTCTTCAAGCGCAAGACCAATTTGTCGCCTTTGGCCTTCCGTCAAACGTTCCATTGATTTTTTCTTCGGATGGATTTCAATCCTTTAGCGATTGCCAAGAGATTTGCCCGAATTTTCCACCGCCACGCGATACTCCGGGTCGTCGGCAAAATTCACATCGATCACGGCTTCGGCGTTCTGAAGCAATTTGCGGCAATCCTCGCTCAAGTGTTTTAAATGGACCGTCTTGCCCAAAACGCGATATCGTTGGGTAAGTTTGTTCACGGCTTCAATGGCAGACATATCCGAAATGCGGCTTTCCCCAAAATCGATCACGACAGTTTCCGGATCGTTCGCCACGTCGAATTTTTCGGTAAAAGCTGTTGTGGAAGCGAAAAAAAGCGGCCCATAAATATGGTAGTGTTTTACGCCATTTTCGTCCACGTATTTTTTTGCGCGGATGCGTTTTGCGCTTTCCCAGGCAAAAACCAAAGCCGAAACAATCACGCCAATCAACACGGCGAGCGCAAGATTGTGCAGGAAAATCGTAATTGCGGCCACCAGAATTCCCACGAAAATATCCTGTTTCGGCATTTTGTCGATGATCCTGAAACTCGACCATTCGAACGTTCCGACGGCGACCATCATCATCACGCCAGTCAATGCGGCCATCGGCAATTTCCCGATAATCGGGGCACCGAACAAAACGATGCACAAAATGGTCAGCGAGGCGACGATTCCCGAAAGTCTCGCCCTGGCTCCGGCGCTCAGATTTACGAGCGTTTGCGCGATCATAGGACAGCCGCCCATTCCAAAAAAGAAGCCGTTCAGCATATTGGCCAAACCTTGCGCCAAACTTTCGCGATTTCCGTTTCCTTTCGTGTCGGTGATTTCGTCGACGAGATTGAGCGTCAAAAGTCCTTCGGTCAAGCCGACAGCGGCCATAACGATCGCATAAGGCGCGACAATCGACAGCGTATCGAAATCCAAAGGAATATCCGGAATATGAAAAGGAGGAAAGCCGCCGGAAACCGACGCAATGTCGCTGACGGTTTTCGTATCGATGCCAAAAATCAGCACGACGGCAAAAATCACTACGATCGCTACCAACGATGCGGGAATGGCTTTTGTGATTTTCGGGAAAACCAGAATGATCAGAATCGTAAGCGAAACCAATCCCAACATGGTAAAAAGAGGCGTTCCGACGAGCCAATCAGCACCGTCCGAAGTCTTGAACTGCGTGAGTTGCGACATAAAAATGACGACGGCCAAACCGTTGACGAATCCGTACATCACAGATTGCGGAACAAGCCGGATGAATTTCGCCAATCTGAAAAGCCCGACGATTATCTGAATCACTCCGGCGAGCACTACCGCGGCAAAAACATAATCGATGCCGTGCGATTTCATCAGTGCGATGAGTACGATTACCGTTGCACCTGCGCCGCCTGAGATCAATCCGGGTCTTCCTCCGAAAATCGCCGTGACCAAACCCATGATAACAGCGGCGTAAAGTCCGGTCAATGGAGGGAATCCGGCCAAGATCGCAAACGAAAGCGATTCGGGCATCATCGTCATGGCTACGGTCAATCCGGCAAGAATCTCGTTTTTGTAATTGACTTTCTGTTTGAAATCGAAAAGGTTGAGGTAGGTTTTCACTTGCGGAAGTTGTCAGGATGAAATCGGATGCAAAAGTAGGCTATTTCACAACTTGTACCGATTCGATTTTTGAGCCGTACAAGCAAGCAATTTGAGCCGGACGGACAAACTACAAACGCGATTGACACACGAACTTTGTCTTATCAAAAACTTGAAAAATGATACAGAAAATCAATTTGGGAAATAACGGTCCGCTGGTTTCGAAACTCGGTTTGGGCTGCATGCGGATGTCGCCGGTTTGGGGAAGCGCGCCAAGAGACGAAAACGAGAGCATTGCAACGATTCACGCGGCTCTCGACCACGGCATCAATTTTATCAACACGGGCGATTTTTACGGATCGGGTCACAACGAAATGCTTATCGGGAAAGCGATCAAAGACCGAAGAGATGAAGCGTTTATCAGCGTAAAATTCGGCGCGATTTTTTACAACAACCAATGGATCGGTCTCGATTTGCGTCCGATAGCGATCAAGAACTTCGTCAACTATTCACTAACGCGACTCGGAATCGACACGATAGACCTTTACCAACCTTGCCGAATGGACGCAAGCGTGCCGGTAGAAGACATCGTAGGAACGGTTGGCGAATTGATCAAGGAAGGCAAAGTGCGGCATTTGGGCGTGTCCGAAATCACGTCGGAACAGCTCAGGAAAGCTAATGAAACGCATCGTGTGACGGCACTCGAAATCGGGTATTCGTTAGCCGACAGACAAATCGAAAGCGACCTGCTTCCAACGGCAAAAGAACTCGGAATAGGAGTTGTCGCATTCGCCAACACGGCCGAAGGTTTGCTCACGGGAAATCTCAAAGCGCCGCTCGCTGCCGATGCTTACCAAAACCACTTTCCGCGCTTCCAGGGCGAAAACCTGATCAAGAATCTTGAGAAAGTGGAGTTGCTCAAAGAAATGGCTTCCGAAAAAGGCTTTACGCCAACGCAACTCGCCATCGCTTGGGTAAATTCGCAAGGCCAACACATTGTTCCGTTGGTCAGCATCAACAGCAGAGCGCGACTTGCCGAGAATTTGGCAGCGATGGAAATCAGTTTTGCAAACGAAGAAATGAATGCGCTGAACGAACATTTTGCCCCGGGCGCAATCTTGGGAAGCACTTATTTACAGCGTTAGAAAACAGCCGGGCTTGTCTCGGCTTTTTTTATCTTTAACCTGAAAACCGATCCTATGCAAAATCCGAACGAGATCATTCCCGGCGTCATTTTTTATTCCTATCTGTCGACGGTTCGAAAGGACAAAGTCGGATTTTTGGGCCATAACACTTTGGTGATGCAAGTTGCCGGACATTTTACTTTGGAAACGGCCAACGAAAAGATCACGATGACGAGCGGAGAATTGCTTCTGATACGGAAAAACCAACTCGGAACGATCACAAAAACGCCGTTGCCGGGACAAGACTACCAAACGTTCGTGCTGATTTTACAAGATAATGTGCTTCGGAAAATCGCCCACGAAGAAAAAATCGATTCGACCCAAAAGTATCACGGCCCGCCCAATTTGCTTATTCCGAACGACGATTTCATCAAGGCGTTCTTCCAGTCGATCGTGCCTTACATAAACGCTTCGGACAAAATCACGGCCGAAATGGGCGAAGGCAAGGTTCGCGAAGCCGTGCGATTGCTGTTGCGCTCGAATCCGAGACTTGCGACCTTTTTGTTCGATTTTTCCGAACCACATAAAATCGACCTCGAAAAATTCATGCTCAGCAATTACCATTTCAACATGAGCGTCGAAAAATTCGCCCAACTCACCGGACGCAGTCTCGCCGCTTTCAAACGCGATTTCAAAACGATTTTCGGAACGTCGCCCAGGCAATGGCTTCAGGAAACGCGATTGAATCAGGCGCGCCAATTGATCGAGCGCAAAAAAGCGAAACCTTCCACATTTTACCTCGATCTGGGTTTTGAGACTTTGTCGCATTTCTCGCATTCGTTCAAGAAAAAGTTCGGGATCGCGCCGAGCGAATTGCTGGTGTAATTTCAAAAAAGAGCGTCGGTCGTATTTGCGTAAGCCTTAAATTTGGCTTTATGACCGAATTCATCCGCTACATAAAATCCAATTCGCAGATTTCAGATTCCGATCTTGTTAAAATTCTCGCTTCCGCGGATGCGAAGACATTCCAGCGCAACGAATTTCTGCTTGAGCAAGGACAAATTTCGCGCAACAAGATTTTCGTGTGCAAAGGACTTTTGCGCAACTTCGGTCTTACAGACGACGGAAGCGAACACATTTTGCAGTTCACGCCCGAAAATACCTGGACGCTTGACGTGGAAAGTTACGACAACGGAACGCCCGCGCGCTACAACATTGCCGCAATCGAGAAAAGCAATGTTTTGGTTTGGGAAAAGTCAGACTTCGACACATTGCTCCATGAAATTCCCGAGTTCAAAAGTTTGTCCCAACAAATCATCTCGCGCAACATTTACTACAGCCGACAGCGCATTCTCACGGCAATAAGCGCTTCACCAGAAGCCAAATACGAAGAATTCGTGACTCTTTTCCCGAGTTTGCTTTCGCGTTTGCCGCTTCACATGATCGCGTCTTATTTAGGCATGTCGGTCAAAACCCTTACGCGGATCAGACACGCCCAATTGCACAAGTGATTGTGGACAAATGACCACGTTTTTCGGCATGCGTTTCGGCAACTTTGTACTATCAAAATGACAGTATTATGAAAGTATTCGTTACCGGAGCTTCGGGATTCGTTGGCTCCGCAGTTGTAAAAGACCTTTTGGAAAACGGACATCAAGTGCTTGGTTTGGCGCGCTCGGAAGAATCGGCCCAGGCTTTGGAAAAGGCCGGAGCCAAAGTGCACCGCGGCAATATCGAAGACCTTGAAAGCCTCAAGTCTGGCGTATCTCAAGCCGATGCGGTGATCCACACGGCGTTCAACCACGATTTCAGCCGATACAAATTGAGTTGCGACGAAGACCGGCAAATTATCGCGGCTTTGGGCGAGGCGATCGGGAATTCGGGCAAACCTTTGGTCGTGACTTCCGGCGTCGGATTGTTGAGTTTGGGAAGGATCGTGACCGAGGACGACAGCGTCCCAAGTTCTGAGATCGTTCCAAGAGCCGCATCCGAAGAAGCTGCGATCGCGTTGCAACAAAAAGGTGTCAATTGCTATATTTTGCGCCTTCCGCCATCTACGCACGGCATCGGAGATCACGGTTTTGTCGCGATGGTCGCCGATATGGCACGAAAGGCAGGCGAATCGGTTTACGTTGGCGACGGACAAAATCGCTGGCCGGCCGCTCACCGTTTCGACGCGGCTTCGATGTACAGGCTTATCGTCGAAAAACAGCCGCAGCAAAAGATTTTCCACGCCGTTGCCGAACAAGGCGTCGCATTTGGGGAAATCGCGAAAAGCATCGGGAAAGAACTCGATTTGCCCGTCGTGAGCCAAGACAAAGCCAGTGCCGAGGCACATTTTGGTTGGTTTCTACATTTCGCGTCCATCGATTGTCCGGCTTCGAGCGAGAAAAGTTCCGCGACTTTGGGTTGGCAACCGAAACACATCGGTTTGCTTGACGACCTGAATTCCGGAGATTATTTCTGATTTGACCAAAACCCCAAAAACCTCGCTTGACCGGCGAGGTTTTTTTTTGCAAATATGTCAGGTTTGTTTGTTGAGCCAGCCGTTTATGAGCCAAATCGACGAAATGACGTCTTTGGGAATCGAGAAATCGTCATAGGTAGGATTTTCAGATTGCAGCAGAAAATTCGAGAAAGGATTTTCAGGATCGCGGCGGATGTACTTGAGATATTTGCGTCCGTCCTCGCACACGATTCCGTAAATCTGTCCGTATTCAAGGTGTTGTCGCCAGTTCGCGATATTGGTTCCGAACAGAATGCTTCCGCTCTTGATCTTGCTTTCCATGCTGTCGGAATACGTTCGGAACGCGGTGCATCCGGCGAACTCGGGAATGTCCATGAAATAATCGGGACGCAGCGACTGGATTTTTTCCGAGACAAGATTGTCATCTGCGAATTCGGAATTGAAATACGGAACCAGCGTTTTTTTTTCTTCGGTTTCTGTCACTTCATCCAATAGTTGTCGCAGCATGACTTGTCGGCTTTCGGGAATGATCGAACCTTTTTCATATTTCACGATCGACTCGCGCGTGATGCCGATTCTTTGGGCGAATTCAGCTTGGGTTTCCTTGAGTTTTTTGCGGATGAATTTTACGTCTTCGGCGGAAATGTCTTGTTGCATGGCGGAAATAAATTTATTAACAAATATTCTTTTTTTGTGAATTATCAATCATTACTTAGTACATTCGCTGTAACGATTATCGCGAAGATAGCCATTTGGCCTGTATCTTTCCTCACTGCAATCACCTCATTTTTACACAACTTAATCGAATGTACATGCAAGGGCATGAGCGACATATCGGGCGCAATATCAGTCGTATACGCGAACTTCTCGGCATCAAGCAGGAAACATTGGCTTTGTCTGTGGGATTGAGCCAGCAGTCGGTTTCCGTAATCGAGAAAAATGCTTTCGTAGACGATGAAAAAGTGTTGCTGTTCGCAGATGCGCTGCAAGTGAGCCCGAACGTGCTGAAGAATTTCGACGAAAGAAAGCTGCTCGACTATTTCGACAAACTAGGAAATCTGTCTGTAGAAAATTCGATTCCGATAGCGCAAAACGAGCTTTTTCATCGCCTGCTGGAAGCTTTCGAGGCAAACAATAGGCTGCACGACGAGAAATATTCTTTGTATGAGCGTTTGTTGGAAACGGAAAAGGAAAAAATCCGCTACTTGGAAACCATCGCCAATTTGCGAGGCCAAAACAGTAAAAGTGCATAGAAGCCGCAAAACGTTTTGTTAAGATTTCGCTTTTGATTGTTTTGTGTTCTTCCGCAACCTAACTTTAAGAAAAAACAGTGTCATGGGCTTGAAAGTAATCATTACCGGAGCGACGGGAATGGTCGGGGAAGGCGTACTTCTGGAATGTCTTCGCAACGAGAAAGTGTCGCAAATCACGATCGTAAACCGCAAAAAATATGAGTTGCAACATCCGAAATTACAGCAATTGGTCGTATCCGATTTTTCAAAACTATCAGAATCTTCAACCCAAATCGAAGGCTTCGACGCGTGCTTTTTCTGCGCCGGCGTAAGTTCGATTGGAATGTCCGAAGAAAAATACACCAAAGTCACTTATGATCTGACGCTCGATTTTGCGAAGGCATTTATCGCGGCAAACCCGAATTCGGTATTCACCTACGTCTCGGGAAGCCACACTGACAGTACCGAAAACGGCAAGATCATGTGGGCGCGCGTCAAGGGAAAAACCGAGAATGACCTCATGCGCATGCCGTTCCGAGCCGTTTTCAATTTCCGTCCCGGCGTGATGCTTCCCACGAAAGGCCAGAAAAACTGGAAAACGGTTTACAAATGGATCGGAAATGCCATGCACTTTTTCGCTCCGAAACAGGTTTTGGGAATCGATGAAGTCGGGAAAGCGATGATAAATGCAACGCTCGGCGGCTTCCAAAAACACGTGCTCGAAGTGCCTGATATTAGGATTTTGGCCAATTCGCGCTGAATTCCCATCGGATTTTGAAATCGGCTAGAAGAAAACCCTCAGAAACGCGCTGAAAGTTCGGCCAAGAGACGAAATGTTAACTTGTTGGATCGTCGCGTCGACTTGGTTGATGCGATAACTTCGGTTGATTTCGGTGGTTCGGTCGAAAATATTCTGTACCGATGCGCCGATTTTCACTTTGATTTTGGACGAAAGCTGGCGGCTGAAACTTCCTGAGAAGTTCGTCTGCAAATAATCGTCGAGTTGGCGTGCATTCGGCTTTGCGTACGCGATCGCGAGGTTTTGGTTCGCATCGAAAATCGGGATTGGAGATGTTGTTCCCGTGTAGTATTTTCCCGAAAGCCAATTGGCGCCAAGCGCAAACTGCCATTTCAGATCGTCATAAACCGCTCCGAATCGAAGCGCGTTCGGAATGCTGTAAATGTTGGGAAATTCGGTAGGTGTGAACGAATCGAAGTGATACTGATTTCTGTTGAACTGATAGTTTAGCCAGGCCGTGACGTTCGTCCATTGCTTTTGGGCGAGAAATTCGATTCCGTACACGCGATATTCGCCAACGGCGTCGGCAAACTCGAACTGGTTCTGGAAACCTTGGCTGCGACTCGTGATATGGCGCACTTTCTTGTAAAAAGGTTCGGCAGAAAGCAACCAGCGATTTTTTTTGTACGACACTAGAAACGAGGTTTGCGTGGACGTGATCAGCGGCGTTTCGAGATTGTCGGCGACCGTCCACCGCTTTTTTTCGAGTCCGAAGAAATCCTGCTGCAAGTCTACGGTTTGTTGCACGCTCTGGCTTTTGAGTTCGCCCTGAAGCGAGAATTGCAGGTTTTTGTTCACGTCAAAAGTCGTGACGATTCTGGGTTCGGTCCTGAATCTGTCCAATGTCTGAAAATAATTCTGACGGATTCCGCCAAAAAAGAACCACTTTCTCCACTGGAATTCCGCTTGCAGAAACAAAGTGTGAGCTAGCAAAAATCGGCTTTCTTCCTCTTTCATGCCCAAATTGTCGGCGTTGTGGTCAACGACACTTGTTTCAGACAAATGATAACCTGACTTAAAAATGAGATTTTCGCTCGCCCGAAAAGTATGGCGCGCGGTAAGACCTTTCTCGACGATCACGTTTTCCTGCCTTAAATTGCGTCCGTTATTGCCGATCGATCTGTCGTCTGAATCCACTCTGTAACGTGTTCCGAAAACAGACAGACTGCTGTGATGGCGCGCATTCCAATCGGTTCGAAAAACGGCATTCGCGGCCAAAGATTGCTGTTTTAGCTCGCTTTCGTCGTTGCGGATCGTGTCCGAAGAAAGACTTTGGTACAACTCAAGTTCGTTCTCGATGAAAATTGCGTTCACCTGAAGCTCTGATCGCTCGCCAAATTTCTGTCGGAATTGTCCCGTGAAATCATAGAAATAGAATTTTTCTCCGCTTCTGTAATCGACTTGTTCGTCCAGGAAAAGGTTGGTGACTTTGGTGTTCTGGAAAATCCTTTTTGAGTAGCTGTTGTACGTTGGCGTGTTGTAAAAATCTGTTGTCGAACGGCGTCCGCTGAACTGGAAACTCGTTTTGTCGGACGTTTTGAAAGCCGTGTTGAAATCAAAATTGAGCATATTCACGCCAATCGAATTCTCGTAATAACTGCCGGTTTCAGGCAAAGTCTCGATCAGGACCGTTCCCGAAACCGCATCGCCATATTGGGCCGGCGTCGCGTTTTTGTAAACCGTTATCGAGTGCGACAAATTTGGGTTCAAGGCCGAAACGAGTCCGAAGAAATGTCCGGTCTGGAACAATCTGATGCCGTTCCAAAAAAACAGGTTCTGGTCGTGTGTTCCGCCGCGAATCGACAAGTTCGAGATCGTCTCGTCGAAACTTACCGCGCCCGGAAGTTGCTGCATAGTCTGGAAAACGTCAGGTTCGGTCAATCCGGGAAGCAAACCTGTACTTTTGGATTGTATGTTGAAACTGCCATTCTTGAGTTGCCTTATGCCGCGCGTGAGCAAATGCGAAATGGTCACTTCCTCAAGGATTTCGCGTTTCATGTCGAGCGCGATTATCGGCGGCGTTTTTTGGCCTTGCATCTGGAATTCGCGGGTTTCGTATCCGATGAAAGAAATCGTGAAAACAGCAATCGTGTTCGCGCAGAATTTTCCGTTTTCATCTGTTTGTGCCGACATTTTACCGGAAGTCACCGACGCGAACGGCAAAGGCATTTTGGTTTCGGAATCGATTACGGTCACGCAAAAAACAAGTTCGGCCGATTCTTTGCGAATCACGACATAATCTTCGGACACGAACTCACAGACGAGATTCGTTGCTTTCTCGATTTCCGCTACTTTTTCTTTGAGATCTCCATCCGATTTCGGAACCAATGAAACGCCCGAAATGTCTTCATCAATGAATCCGAAATGGACTTTATGTGTGGTTTCGAGTTGTTTCAGATACTTGCGCAATGGGATTTTGCCGACCGGTTTTTGAGCGAGAAGCCCGCATCCGAACAGCAAAACCAAAACACGAAACCCAATTTTGAAACCCAATTATTGCATTTTTAGCGTGTATTTTCCTTTTTCGGTCTCGACGCGTTTGACTTTGAAAGCACTTTCGACGATCTGTAATGCCGTTTCAAGATTGTCTGCCGGCAAAACGCCCGTGAACGTTTGTTCGATGTGCAGTTTCGAGTCGATCCTGATGTTGTAGACGCGTTGCAATTCGGCCGTCATCTCGTGCAAAGATGCGCTATTGAAACTGATTTTTCGGTTCATCCAATTGGGTTCGGCCTCAGAAACTTGCGATTCGATCCATTCGCCGTTGGCAATCACGAGCGATTCGCCTTTGGTCAAAATTACGTTTTTGCCGAGCTGGTCGACAGAAACCTTGCCTTCGAAACACGCGACTTCCATTTTGCCGTCTCGCGATTTCACGTTGAATTGCGTTCCCAAGACCGATACGATTCCAGTAGGTGTGTAAACCGAGAATTTCTCGCCTTTCGCGACCCGAAACCAAGCTTCGCCTTCCAGGTTGAGGTTGCGGTTGTGTTCCCAACTGAATTTCCTGAAGTTCAGCGATGCGTCCGAATTTAATGTCACTAGAGAGCCGTCGGGCAAAGTGATGTTCTGGAATTGGGCGTAACCGGTGCGAAATTGTGCCGACTGCGCGAACGTGAGCCAGTATCCGACGCCAAGCAAAAGCACGATCGAAGCCGCGGCCGAAACCCAGATCATCGTCTGTCTGAACGAGATGACTTTGGGAGCGATTTTTTCTGCCGATACGATTGTGTGCAACATTTCGGGCTTTTCGTCCAAAGGCGTTTCGAGAGCTTCGGTAAACAATTTTATCTTTTCGTACAGATCGAAATCGGGCGATTTTTTCATTTCGGCAATTTCGGTTTCGCTCAAATTCCCATCGAGAAAGTGGGCGAGGTGATTTTCTTTTTTCATGGCAAATTATCTGAGATATTCGACTTGTTGTTTGAGCGACTGCATGGCCTGATGGATGCGTTTTTCGACGGCTTTGACCGATATTCCAAGGCGCTCGGCAATTTCGGCATACTTGAGTTTGTCGATCCGATGCATCAAAAACGCGACCCTTTGGGTTTCGTTCAGATTTTCTATCGCCGACAATAATTTCGTTTTGAATTGGTCTTCTTCCATAAGGAATTCCGGATTTTCGTTCGTTCCGATGGGAATCACTTTCGACTTTGCGTATCTCAAAACCACTTTTTCGTGCGCGATTGCCTTGAGCGACTTCTTGAAAGCGACCGTGTACAAATACGATTTGGCTTTCTCGAATGGGATTTTCTCGCAGTTCTGCCACAATTTTATGAAGGCTTCCTGTGCGACGTCGTTGGCTTGTTCCTCGCTTCCGAATTTGTAGTACAAAAAATTCCGAAGGTGTTTTTCCTGGCTTTTAAAGAATCGTGCGAACACATTTGGCTCGCATGTCTCGCATGTTTCGGACATATTTTTTCGTTTGTTCTTAGCTAACCCCGACAGTCGGGAAAACCCTACCGAGAAAAAAAATAAAAATTCTTGGTAGGGTTTTTCTTTTCGTCGGGATTCTATTGTCGGAATCCAAAAATACGGCTTATGCCCAAAACGGAAGGTCTGCAGCTTTCCGGAAATTCAAACTAAAATCGTAAAACCTAAATTTTGACACCATGAAAAAGTTCCTTTTACCAGCCTTGTTCGCAACACTTTCGCTATTCACCGTTTCTTGCAGCAGCGACGACGACGGACCGCGCCCAAATCAAGATCCGACGCCCGCAGTCACGGTCGTAACACAAGGAAATTGGTCGATCACTAATTTCGTCGACAACGGCGTCGACAAAACCGCCGATTTTACAGGCTACACATTTACGTTCAACAACGACAATGTGATTGCCGTGAACGGGAACGGGGAAACGATTTCCGGAACGTGGTCAATTGTTTCAGATGACGATTTCGACACGCCCGAAGATTCGAACCTCGACTTCAATATTTTCTTCCAAACCCCGACGGCTTTCCGCGTGCTGAACGAAGATTGGGACATCGCAACTTACACAGCTACGCGCATCGAGCTTCAGGATCTTGACGACGACGGCCCATCCGATTATTTGGTTTTCGAAAGAAACTAAGTTCGAAACACTCCAAAAAAAAATCCCTCAGCGTTTGTTGAGGGATTTTTTTATTTAGGCCAAAAGTTGTTTGAGATCGCTTATCGTTTGCGTAGGATTTTCGGCCCGGAAGACAAAATTTCCGGCTACCAGAACATCGGCTCCGGCTTCCACGAGCGACATGGCGTTTTTGTCGTTCACGCCTCCGTCGATTTCAATCAGCGTCGACGCGCCGGCTTCTGTAATCATTTGTTTGAGCTGACGGATTTTGGCGTAAGTGTGGCCGATAAACGATTGTCCGCCAAATCCGGGATTCACGCTCATCATGCAAACCAGATCGACGTCCTGTATCACATCTTCCAAAACCCGAACCGAAGTCGCCGGATTCAACGCGACTCCAGCCTTCATTCCCTCGGCCTTTATCGCCTGAAGCGTGCGGTGCAAATGCGTGCAGGCTTCGTAGTGAACAGTCAGGTTATTTGCGCCCAAATCGGCGAAAGTATTGATATAACGATCCGGATCGACAATCATCAAATGCACGTCAAGCGGTTTTTTGGTGTGTTTTGCGATGGCTTCCAAAACCGGCATTCCAAACGAAATATTCGGCACGAAAACGCCGTCCATGATGTCGATATGGAACCAATCCGCTTGGGATGCGTTGATCATTTCGATTTCTTTTTGCAGGTTGGCGAAGTCAGCGGCTAGCACTGATGGTGCTATTATTGTGTTTTTCATTTTGTTTTAGTGGTTGTTTTTGTAAAGGTACGGGGATTTTTTTGAAGCTGGTTCCGGCTTCCTGGCACTAGCTTTCTTTAAAAAACCAGTTTTTCTAAAGGCTGCAACGAGCTTCCTTCGGTCGCTGTCGCAACCTAAGAAAAATTTGGTTTTTTCTGCAAAAGGCTAGTTTGCCCGCATCCGGGCTATGGATTGTCGTAAGACGATCCTTTTTTCTTTTAAGAAATTCTTTTTTTTCGGAAACTTCTTTTTCCTCTCGAGACGTGATAAAAATAAGCTTCGCTTATTTTAGGTTTTTCGGCAGCTGCGCTGCCGCAGGCTTCGATTTTCTTTCGTCGCCTGTCCGGCGGGGAGTTCTTTTGTCTGGCAACAAAAGAACCAAAAATGCCCAGCGGCAGACCGTTTGTGGCGACCTGACAGCCTTGAAAATTCGGAAATAAAAAAAACTCGCGGAGAATGCTTTTTAACCGGAAACTCTTATTGGCTCAGACAGTTTTTCATTTCACGAATTTTCAAGACGTCAGGTGCCCGCCAAAACGCTAATGCCGCAACTAATCGGAAAGTGTCTATTGACATTTTTCCTCCGCTGCCGCTTTGGAAAAATGTGTCTCCGAAACACCTTTTTTCCAATCACCAATATCATTTCCATAACGTCGTCGTCGGAAACTTCTGGCTTCGAAAACCCGCGTTCCAGAACGTCAGAAAACCTTTCGAAAGTCCGTTGGAAGCCACATTTTCCTAGGACCTAACAAATCTTGGAGATTTGTTAGGTCTGGCCGAAGTTCGGGGAAAAAACCGAGAGTTGGTTACAGATTTTCTGTAGAAAATGTTAAATGTATTCAGGCCGAATAGTTGTTTTGTGCTGAAGTAAAATCCAAGATTCCCAATCAAAGCCAACCGATTGTTCCGTCAAAGACACACCCGTTTTTCGCTACGGAGACAAACGAGAGGTTCTCGAAACCGAAACTTTCCTGCAGAGACAATTTTTAGCGCAGCGAAGCAAGCTAAAAAGCAAATAAACGCTTCCGATTAGTCCGCGGCCTAAGCACAAAACGCGGGCACCTGACGTCCCAAAAATTCGCTGAAATGGAAACTGTTTGAGCGACCCAAAAAGTAAGTCGTTTCGGCAAAGCTTTCCCGCGAGTTTTTTCATTTCCGAATTTTTGGGGCTGTCAGGTCGCGTTTTTGGTTCAGCCGCAAGGCCTTTTTGCTACTTTTGCGGCCAGGCAAAAGTAGTCCCGCGGAAAGCGACGAACAACAACATCCGGCAGCGCAGCTGCCGCAAACACAAAAAAAGCGCAGCTTTTTTTATCGAGGTTTCGAGAGTGAGCAATTGGTCGGCGAAAAAGAGAAACTTAATTATGGAATTTTTAATTTCAGGTACCGCCTGAAAATAAAAAACTCCGGTAATCAGCCGGAGTTTCAATCATCAATCAAAAAACGAACAGTTAATCAGACTGTTGTTGCTATAGCGATTTCCGCAAGGGAAAATGGCATCATTGTTTCAATTCCAAACATACGGATAATTTTGGAAATGCAAGTTTCAAGATTAAATTTAACTTTTTCAGGATTAACATCACTACGCGTTGTTTTATTCAACAAACGCATGGATTCGATTATCCCAAATATGTTTTTAGAATCTTGCTTCTTGAGGTGTGTTTCAGGCGACGGATCGCTTTTTCCTTGATCTGACGTACGCGTTCACGTGTCAAATCAAAAGTCTCGCCAATTTCTTCGAGAGTCATCGGATGTTGGTCGCCCAATCCGAAGTACAAACGAACTACGTCGGCTTCACGTGGCGTCAAAGTTTCCAAAGAACGCTCGATTTCGGTGCGCAAAGATTCGTGGATCAATTCGCGGTCCGGGTTTGGAGACTCGCCCGAACGCAAAACGTCGTAAAGGTTTGAATCTTCACCTTCTACCAAAGGCGCGTCCATCGAAAGGTGACGTCCGGAGTTTTTCATCGACTCTTTTACGTCATTGACCGTCATGTCAAGTTCTTTCGCGATTTCCTCGGCACTTGGCGGACGCTCGTTCGATTGCTCCAACAAAGCATACATCTTGTTGATCTTGTTGATCGATCCGATCTTGTTCAATGGCAAACGCACAATACGCGATTGTTCGGCCAAAGCCTGAAGAATCGACTGACGAATCCACCAAACGGCGTAAGAAATGAATTTGAAACCACGAGTTTCATCGAAACGCTGCGCGGCTTTGATAAGGCCAAGGTTTCCTTCGTTGATCAAATCGGGAAGTGTCAAACCTTGGTTCTGGTATTGTTTTGCTACCGAAACCACAAAACGCAAATTGGCTTTCGTCAACTTTTCAAGTGCTCTTTGGTCTCCGGCTTTAATCTTTTGTGCTAGTTCCACCTCTTCGTCGGCGGTAATGAGGTCGACTTTCCCAATTTCCTGAAGGTACTTGTCCAATGAAGCTGTTTCCCGGTTGGTAACCTGCTTCGTAATTTTAAGTTGTCTCATGTAATGATTCCCTTTTTTTTAAGAAGATACAGTTGTTATACGGTTGGTTGGCGCAAAAAGTTACAAAATCGAAAAAAAAGTTTGTTAAGTTTTTTCGGCGATCGATTTTACTATATTTCGCGAAAATTCCACAATGAAAAATCTTATCAATTTTTTGTTAATGTTTTGTGTCGTCTCGGTGTTTGCCCAAAAGGGAATCGATCCGACGGATGAAGATGTGTCGCTTGCCAAAAAATTGCGCGAACAATACGCCAAACATGACGTCGCGATCCTTGAAAGTTCGGATATCGTCAGTTTCGGGCTCAATAAATCGGCGGGAAAAGTCACGGTCCAAAACAAGATCCGCGAAAAGCTGATGAACATCAACCATCGCGCCGACATTTACAAGTACGAATTTTACGACAGCGAATCGAAGATCGACAACTTCAACCTAAAATTCCGAAACGAGAAAAACGCAAAATTTGCCGTAAAGGACGAATTCTACAAAGACCGCGATCTTTTCTACAACGACGCGCGCGTGAAGCACATGGAAGTCGATTTTCCGGTGCAAGGTTATATGTACAATTATGAAATGGACAAGACGTACAACGACGTCAAGTACTTCACGTCGCTTTATTTCAACGACGAATTCCCGGTCGTGACCAAGAAAATCGAGATCACGGTCCCGAAATGGCTCAATGTCGAACTTCGCGAATTCAATTTTGCCGGAAACGACATCAAGAAAAATCAAACCGCGAACAAAGACGGGGAAACGGTTTTCTCTTACGAAATGAAGAACGTGTCGGCGCTCTACAAGGAAGACAATGCGCCGGGGCGAACCTATATTTATCCGCACATTCTCGTTTTGGCCAAATCCTATAATAAGGACGGAAAGGAGACGCGTTTGTTTTCCTCGTCGGAAGATCTTTATAAATGGTACAAGTCCTTGGTCGATATGATGAAGGATGACGCGTCGGTATTGAAGCCGAAAGTGGACGAACTTACAGCGAGGGCAAAGTCTGACGAAGACAAGATCAAGGCCATTTATTATTGGGTTCAGGACAACATCCGATACATCGCATTCGAAGATGGCATCGCAGGTTTCAAACCGGATGAATCCCAAAACGTGTTCACAAAACGCTATGGCGACTGTAAAGGAATGGCGAACCTGATCAAACAAATGCTCAAAGTTGCGGGCTATGACGCGCGTTTGACGTGGATCGGAACCAAACATATCTCCTACGATTATTCGGTGCCGTCGCTTGCCGTCGACAATCACATGATCTGTACTTTGCTGTTCAAAGGCAAGAAATATTTCCTTGACGGAACAGAGAAATACGGCGCTTTTGGTGTGAATGCCGAGAGAATCCAGGGCAAAGAAGTCATGATCGAAGACGGCGAAAAATTCATTCTGGACAAA
This sequence comes from Flavobacterium sp., assembly GCF_004295795.1. Lineage (GTDB taxonomy): Bacteria > Bacteroidota > Bacteroidia > Flavobacteriales > Flavobacteriaceae > Flavobacterium. Next base: position 146,413 of record NZ_SEBR01000010.1, read on the forward strand.
ATTCCGGCGGCGAACACGCAGTCGAACAAAGAATCCTACGCGATCAATCTTGCCATCGAGAACGAGACTTTGAAAGGCAAATGTTCCAAGACGTTTTTGGGCGAAAGCTGTTCGGAATTCCTTTACGGATACAACCGCTTCGGACTCGAACGCAAGCAAGATGCGCTGGAACGCTACCTGTCTTTTCGCGACAAGAATATCCAGGTTTCGAACGTCGTCACGACCGATCTTCTGAACCGCGAGCAACAACTTAAACTCGATTACGACGTTTTGGTCGCCAATAAAGTCTCAAGCTTTGACGGGGAAATTTACGTCGACCTCGATTTCGTGCGGGAATACGGCGGATTCGACTTCAAGGAGCGCAAAACCGACTACGAATTCGACTATAAGAACCAATACGATTCGTCGATTACGGTCGCGATTCCGTCGGGTTACAAAGTTTCGAAATTGCCCGAGAATCTCACGGTCAGCTCCAAGGATTACGATATTTCTGTCACGTTTACCCAGACTCCGAAGGAAATCATCTGCAAAAAGAATTTCGTGTTCAGGAATGGCGTGATCCGCTCGAGCGATTTCGTAACCTGGAACGACACCCAAAAGAAACTCAACGACATTTACAAACAGCAAATCGTGCTGAACAAGATCTAACCAAACATCAAAATGAGGACTATTTACATTGCGTTATTTACGCTGTTTTCGTTCGTGGCTTCGGCTCAGGACAAAGAGGAAGTGCGGGAATTTTTTTGGGGAAAAGACGATCCGGCCAAGTCGGCCAAAGACGTTCCCGAAAAATGGAACAACGAATCGGCGGTCATTTTGTACAAATACCAGTTTTACGATTACCACAAATTCGGCAAACGCGTCAAATATGTGAGCGCGGCCAGAAAGCGAATCAAACTTCAGGATGCGGCGGCCGTGAAGGAATTTTCTGAATTTTCGTTCGAGGAAAGATTCGTAACCGACAAAGGTTTCAAGTACAAAAAAGGCACGAATACCGTCGGGATCAAAATCGTGAAACCCGATGGAAAAGAAGTGATCGTCGACGTGGAAAAAGAGTCCAAAAAAGTCGATAAGGAAAACAAGATCGCCATCGGAAACCTTGAAGTGGGCGACATCATCGACTTTTATTCGTACAGATTCGAGCCGTTCGAGTCGATGTATGCGTTTGGGTTCGATCCGGTGGAAACGACTTTGGGAGACGAATATCCGATAAAAGATTTCAAACTCGCCTTCAACACTGAAAACGACTTTTTCGTCAACTTCAACACGTTTAACGGAGCGCCCGAACTCAAGCAGATCGAAACCGGGAAAAGCAACGACAGACGCTACGAACTGGTCGCCTCCGAAATTCCCAAAAACGACTTTCCGCGCTGGTTTTATCCGCTAGTGGAATTGCCTTGCTACAAGTTCCAGGTGTATTTTGCGCGCTCGGGCAAGTTCGAGAAAATGGCGATGGCGTTCCTTCCGGAAAGCGAAAAAATCATCAAGAAAGACGTGACCAAGGAAGACATCATGACTTTCTACAACAAGAAATATTATCCGTTCGGCGATTTGGGCCAGGTGGAAAAATTCCTCAAGGACAAAAAGTTCGAAAGCGACGAGGAAAAGTTGCGCGAGGTGTACTATTTCACGCGTCACATGTATTACACGCGCTATCTCGAGGCGATCGTGGCCGAACAGTCGAAGATTTTCCCGGCTTTCCAGCTTTACGGAATGGTGCCGCAATTTCTGGGCGACGAAGAAGCGTTCATCAAGTATTTCATGGCGTTCATGAAGGACAACAAGATCGATTACGACATCATTTTGTGCATGCCGAGATACGATGGCCCGATCTCGGGTTTGCTGATCGAGAAAGACATCAAGGTCATCATTCGCGCGAACACGGCAAAACCGATGTATCTGCAACATTTTTCGGCGTTCACGAGTCCGGATCAGTTCGAGGAAAACCTCGAGAATACCGAGGCTTTCGTGTTGAATCTGGCAAGGCACAAAAAAGTTACCGATGTCACGAAAGTCACGCTTCCGGGCACGACGAAAGAGGAAAACGCATCCATCGGAATACTGAAAGTCAAGACCGATGCAGATATGAAAGGACTTTCGATCGACAGAAAACTCAAGTTCCTAGGACATTTGAAGGAAGACGAGCAGGAAAGACGTTTGTATTTCTTCGATTATGTGGATGCGGACTACGAGAAATATCAGACGAAAAAGCTCGAAGATTTGATCCGTTCGGACAAAAAACAGGAAAAATTCCAAAAAGAATACGCGGCAATCGTAAACAAATCGCGCGACAACCAAAAAGAAGCGCTCGAAAAAATGGTCGAGGATGAATTCGACATCAAACCGACAGATTACAAATTTTCGGTACTGAACAGCGGCCGTTACGGAAAAGGTTCGGCCATGGAAGTCGAGGAAAAATTCGAACTCAAAGACGCGTTCATGAAGAAAGCGGGAGAGAATTACGTACTGGAAGTGGGTAAAATCATCGGCGGACAAGTGGCGCTTGATGCCAAGGACAAGAAGCGTACGAACAACGTTTATATGTCGTTTCCTCGCAGTTTCGCCAATGAGATCGAGTTTGAGATTCCGTCAGGTTACACCGTTACCGGAATTGACAAACTCAACAAGAATGTCGTGAATTCTGCTGGTGGGTTTGTTAGTTCGGCTAAAATTGATGGTACTAAACTTGTCGTTAAGACCAATAAATACTATACGAATTATTACGAGCCTAATGCTAATTGGTCTAAGATGGTGGAGTTTTTGGAGGCGGCTTTTCAGTTTACGCAGGAGAAGGTTTTGTTGAAGAAGGCTTAGGTTTTTAGAGGAATGAGTAGGAGGCAAGAGCTCGTTTTGTGTATGCGATTCGATCTTGTTTCTTGCTTTTTTTTATGTTGAACGGATTAGATTATCTATTCCGGGTATTTCACTACAACTTGTCAATCTGGCCGCAAATATGATTTATGTGATCTAAGCCATATAGTAATGCACCTTCGTCGATTCCCATCCATTGAAATAATTGTTTTATGAGGCCATACTGTTGTCGAGCGTATGTAGAAGCTTTAATAGAGTTTCCTGCGCTAAAACAGATAGGTTCGTGATGCGCAATTCTGTTTCGCAGGTTATTGATCTGGATTAACTGATTGAATACAAATGTTTGATTGTATTGGACTGCGGCAGTACTGGTGGGTTTGCCCGGAAAGATTTTCAGCAAGTTTTTTCCAGCCGCAGAATATTGATTGGGAGCGAACATAAATCTCCAAAATCCAAATCCAAGTTCGGCTACAAGCTTGTCATGGGTGTAGCTATGCTTTAATTTTGCAACTCCATCGTTAATGTTTTGAGCAGTTAGTCTGCATTTGTTATTGTTGAAGATTCCACCTGGAACGGCAGCGTCGCGTAGCCAATGCGAGCCAAGATTGGCTGTGTAGTGTAAGTCAATCCTGTTTCTTAATGCAATTTCAAAACAACTGATAATTGTAAAAAGTTCCTGTGATAGGCGGAGATTTAGACGATATAACGTCATAGCCTTTCTGGTATTTCCACAGGCTGTGTAATATCGGGTCATTCTGGCTGCTGACATTATATTTTCGAAGTCTTGAAATCTCATGCTGTTAATTTGTTCTTTGACTGTAACTATTTACTTTTCGATTGCTTGTCACGTTTTTATTACTTGTTTGTCACGTTGATAATGTATATCTTTGCCTAATCTTATTCCCGTTAGTCCCTGGGCTCGTCCAAACTAACGGGTTTCGTTTTTTATAGGGTTTGCGACTTATCCCTCTTGTTGCGGTCTTTAATCAGTCGGTTTGCAAAGTGGTATCTTTGGACGTAGTCGACCCTTTGCGGAATAGCCTTTTTTCGCGTTAGGTTACATTTGCGGTTTAAGCGATTAGTCTATATTCGGGCTAACAATAATACTGAAAAGGTTAAGAGATCAATGATTGTGATTCTTATAAGAATCAACATCGTTAAAATTTCTCCCCGATATAGGTTGAGAGCTTACGCTCTCATCTTTTTTTTAAGCCAACTTCGCTTATGTTGGTTATTTTGCAGCGGCTGCGCCGCCGTTGGCTTTTAGTTTCTTTCGTCGCCTGTCCGGCGGGGACTTCTTTTACTTCATTGATTTTTATTGTTTTTTAAAGGATTCAGTGAACCTCGTTCCTCGGTTTGTCTGGTAACAAAAGAAGCAAAAATGCCTTGCGACACACCGTTTTGGCGACCTGACAGCCTTGCAAATTCGGAAATTAAAGGAACTCGCGGGAACCTTCTTTCGAAATGACTTTCTCTTTAGGCCGCTCAAACAGCCTTTAATTTCGCGAATTTGCAAGGCGTCAGGTGCCCGCCAAAACGATGATGCCGCGGACTAATTGGAACTTTTTTTACTGATTTTTGGCTTGCGCGCTGTGCCAAAAATGGGCTCGCCTGGGGAGTTTTGGTTTTTACAGGGAGATTTTTTTTCACGAAGTGCTGCACGCGCCGGAAACTTTCGTCGAAACTGTTGTGTTTCGGTTCTCTCAAATAGCCTTTATTTTACTATGCAAGTTCCGTCCGTTCGCGTTTGTCGGGTCGCAGATTGCCAAGGCGTTAGGTATCAGCCAAAACGTTGATGCCGAGGACTAATTGGATATTTTTATTGATCTTTGGCTTGCGCGCTGCGACAAAAATGGGCTCGCTCGGGGAGTCTTGGTTCTTATGGAAAGGTTTTTCGCGAATGGAATTCCAGTGTGAAAAGTTCGAAAATTACTAGAGCAAGATTTCGACGACGTGAAGGTTGGTAACGGTTACCTTATCTGTTTAAGTATGGTTAACAAATCTGGAATCTTATTATTTTGGCTCTCAGTCCAAAAGTAATGGGAATTATCGATGCTTCCGTTATCCTTCAAAAATATAGATATGCGTTTAGAGTTTTGCCCGATATGAAAACTAAACCGAATTTCTTTCGTATTGAAAATATACGTAGTTGACTGTTTCTTTTCTGTTTTGTCGTTAAGGTTAGGGACAACGTAGGAGTCTAAGAAAGTTATGAATTCATCGATCTCGTTTAGGTCAATCCAAGACGATTTAAAATATGGTTTATTTCCTTCGTTGACTGTCATATCCATTTGCAAAGCCTTGATTTTTAAGTTAGACTTCAGATTAGTTGCCTCGATAGGGAAAAATGAGACAACTTCTCCAATTCCAGAAGTAAGTTGGGCCTTTACACTCCAGTCTCTATTGACTTGGATAAACTCTGCATTGTCAATAAATTTTCGGGTGTTCGAGTTGGAGTTTGTTTCCTGAGCATAGTTGGCCAAGGAAAACATAATCAGAAATATTTGAATTAGTGATTTCATAATGAGTTTGACTGAATTTGTAATCGAAAATAAAATAAGTTGGAAAATAAAAATGACCACACTTATCTCGCAAAAATAAAAGTCTTTCCATTAGAAATTTAAGGCTTTCCGTTGGCGACGTTTTAGCTACCTCCATAAGTATCAATAGCACAAGAGCCAAATACCTATGTTTTTACTGAGTGAGGCACTTAACTATTTCTGAAGATACTCTTCCAAATCCAAAATCAATTTATTCTTCTGAACGTGGAATAATGAGACTTTTTTCGACCAAAAGCCTTCATAAGCAATTATGTCTTGACCAAGCATTTTTACACTATAAAGCTCAGAAGATGGCCAAGTTGACTCCAATTTAAATTTTGAAAAGTTGCACTTCGGATAATATTCAAAATTGGATGTCTGTTGTGTTTCTATGACTTGAATAGAATCTCTAGATGTTATTACTGAGAGTAGATCATGCTTCATAACATTGAATTGCACAATTCTTTTTAGCGTTATGATTTCGATAGGCTTTCGGTTTTCCCACTTGTAGATATGATAAACACTATCTTGAAAAAAGTAGCCAAACATCCTGGATCCTTTCAATTCTTGAACTTCATCTGGTCGCTCAATTTTACGATTCAAAAGAAGTCTAACTAATTTGGATGGTTTGGACGTGTACCACTTTTCGAAATCATCTTTCTTTGTTTTTAAGTACTTAAAATTTTTTACTGAAATTTCAATTAAACTCAATGTTTTGGCAATGTCATGGTGTTCTATATCGATGATAAAGGTCAAGCCTTTGCGCTCTGTTTGGGTCTGTTGGTTAAATACTCTTATTTCGCTAGAATGCCTATTTCTAAGCCAAATATATATTGGCTCGTTGTACTTCAATTCTTTTAATAATGACTCTGCATATTTGGCAATAATTAGGTTTGTGTTAATCTTCTGTGTAATATGGAGTGAACGATAAAAGATTGACGTTGCCATATGTCTTTTCGATTAGAACATCTTTATGCGCAAATGAATGCACACACAGAGAACTTAATAATGATAGAAAGATTATTAATCGATTTATTATTCTAGAGGATGTGGGAGCTATGGTGTTGTACATTTTTAGAAGTTTTGGCGTTCTAAAAGGATTCTCCTTCACGCGATGGAAACGTAAATTAACTACTAACTAGATGATGAGAGAAAGTTAATATTCTTACTCGAACAAATATAAAAGTCTTTACCGAAAACAATATGTTTCGCGTAAAACAAAAAAGCCGCGTTTCGAAGCATTAAGACATGATGCAGTAAATCTTACTTTATCACACTCTTCAAAAGAGAACTAAGCTCCTTCTCAGCAGCCAATAACCGCTCATAAAGCTTCTTATTCTCCTCAACCAACTCCATCTATCTTATCCAAAGGATTGAAAGTACAGTGGTGATTGCCAACTTGACCTGAACTGTGATCGTAGAAGTTATTGAAGTAATTGAACACACTTTCGTCGCTAAAATTCTTTAATGTTTCCAAACTAACGCCAAGCGCCTCCGCGACATCCTTCAAACGCTTCTCATCAATCTCCTCACTATTCTCCAAATTCGAGATCGATTGCTGGCTCATGCCCAAAGCCTGAGCCAACGCTTCCTGTTTCATGCCGCGCAGTTCGCGGATGCGGGAAATTTTACGGCCGATGTGGGATTTAGAAGGCGTTTCCATGGTGAAGGTGTTTGTTTCGGTAAATATAAAAAAATTGCGGGTTGGCTTTGGTGGTAAGTTACCAACAATCGGGATGGGGAAAGCGCATAGCAAATTAGCTCAGTAGCGCCCGCAATCGCAACTCAAAAGTTCTGTGTGAGTTTTCTAAAAAATTTTTATTTCGCACAAATTTTGTGTGACTTTTCTAAAAATAAAATAGTTCACACAAAATCTGTGTAAACTTTCCTAGTATAAAATTTGTCATACAAAGCATACCGCGAGAGTTCCCGAGCGGAAACAAACTTCAATCGCAACTCAAAAGGTCAGGCGTGGGAGAGAGAAGTGTTCGTGAAAAAAAAAACCAATGTAAAGACAAAAAATTTCCAAGCGGACACATTTTTGAAGCAGCGCGCAAGCCAAAAATCAATAAACACTTTCCAATTAGTCGCGGCATCAGCGTTTTGGCGGGCACCTGACGTCTTGGAAATTCCCGCAAATGGAAGCTGTTTGAGCCACCCTAGAGCCGACATCATTGATCCGGTCACGGAAAAGCGCGTTTCCGCCGATATTAGAGACTTACAATGCAGCGGAGTATGTGAGATTAAGTAAAGCCGGACTAATCGTCTTAAATTGGTTAACTTGAATTGTAGTATTTAATTGGCTATTCTTGATATTTGTAATAGGTGAAATAGTGTAACCTTGTGCAGTAGAGAAACACGTATCTGTGTGTGAGTAACGTATCAAATTTGAATCCATCAAATGCATGAAAAACCATTATGAAACATTAAAGATAAAAACTGACGCGACTCAGCAAGAAATCAAAAGATCTTACCGAAAATTAGCGGTTGAATTCCATCCTGACAAAAATAACGGCGATACTTTTGCAAATGATAGGTTTATTGCGATTCAAGAGGCGTATCATGTCCTATCCAATCATCAAAAGAAAAAAATATTCGATAAGTTATATTTAATTCACCTCTGTGAAAATGAGGAAACTTTGAGTCCTGAAAAAGAAAATGTTACCATCGGTCAGGATTACTCGACTTCCCTGATAATTCTTGCCGCGCTATTAGTTCTTGTCGTAGCTTTTTTTGCAATTTACTATTGTGTTTTTAAAAGTATATGAGAAATTAAGAAATGCCTCTTTCGCCACGAAAGTTGTGTGAACTTTTCAAAAATATTTTTTCTCACACACATTTGAACTGCACCCAAAAAGTTAGACACAATTTTGGGGTATCCTATGGAAAGAAAAGTAAAGCACAGTTATGATTTTAAGCTCCATTGTGTCGAAGAGGTCTTAAGGGGCCGATCTGC
>NZ_SEBR01000031.1 GCF_004295795.1 Flavobacterium sp.
TGTCAGGTCGCGTTTTTGGTTCAGCCGCAAGGCCTTTTTGCTACTTTTGCGGCCAGGCAAAAGTAGTCCCGCGGAAGGCGACGAACTACAACATCCGGCAGCGAAGCTGCCGCAAACACCAAAAAAAGCGCAGCTTTTTTATTTACGCTCCGCGAGTGAGACTATTTCGGTAAACACATAAAGTAATAAAGGAAAAAGATTTCGCGGCTAAAAGAAAAATAGCCCGGATAACGGCAACTAGCCTTTCGCAGAAAAAACCGCCTTTTTCTTAGGTTGCGACAGCGACCGAAGGAAGCTCGTTGCAACCTCTAGAAAAACAGGTTTTTTTAAGAAAGCTAATGCCAGTTAGCCGGAAAAAGCTCCAAAAACCAAAACCAAAACCAAACTTTAAGAATTAACTAATTTTTACCCCAATCCGAGCACTCTAATCAACAAAAAACCATTGCCAATTGTCAATTCCCGATTATCTTTGCAATCTGAAATCAGTCTAAACAAGGCTGCTCCAATTATTATGAAACTCGACAGAAAAGAAATACTCAACGTTCTCGAAACCATTACGATTGCCGGCGAAGGCCAGAATATGGTAGAGAGCGGAGCCGTAAAAAACGTGCTCACATTCGGCGATGAGGTCGTCGTAGATTTGGTCTTGGCAACGCCTGCAATGCACATCCGCAAGCGGGCCGAGGAAGACATCAAGAAAATCGTACAGGAAAATTTCCCATCGGTGACTTCGGTCAAAGTGAACTCGAAGGTTGAAGTGCCGGAAAAGAATAATGAAAACCAGATCAAAGGAAAAGACATTCCGGGAATCTCGAACATCATCGCGGTTGCGTCCGGAAAAGGCGGCGTAGGAAAATCTACGGTAACGGCGAACCTTGCGGTGACTTTGTCGCAAATGGGTTTCAAGGTAGGAATTCTCGATGCCGATATTTACGGGCCGTCGATGCCGATCATGTTCGACGTAGAAATGGAAAAACCGATCTCCGAAGTAATAGACGGAAAATCCAAAATGAAACCAATCGAAAGCTACGGCATCAAGATTCTTTCGATAGGATTTTTTACCGCACCGTCACAAGCCGTGATCTGGCGCGGGCCGATGGCTGCAAAAGCATTGAACCAAATGATTTTCGATGCACATTGGGGCGAACTCGATTTCCTATTGCTCGACTTGCCACCGGGAACGGGCGACATCCATTTGTCGATCATGCAATCTTTGCCAATTACGGGCGCGGTCGTAGTAAGTACGCCACAAGCTGTAGCTTTGGCCGATGCGAAGAAAGGCGTTTCGATGTTCCTTTCTGACGCGATAAACGTTCCGGTTTTGGGAATCATCGAGAACATGGCCTATTTCACGCCAGCCGAATTGCCGAACAACAAATATTACATCTTCGGACAACAAGGCGCGCAAAACCTTGCCCAGGATTTGGGCGTGCCTTTCCTTGGCGAAGTGCCGCTTGTGCAATCGATCCGCGAAGCCGGAGATTTCGGACGTCCGGCGGCGATGCAAACCGCGTCGCCAATCGAAGCGATTTTCGAGGAAATCACGAGAAATGTCGTGCAGGAAACCGTCAATCGAAACGACAATTTGCCACCGACCGAAGCAGTGAAAATCACGACAATGGCCGGATGTTCGGCGGTAAAAAAGAAATAAGATCAAAAAATTAGATGGTTGAGAGCTGGGGTTGATCGCGGTCAATTTCGATTTTTCAGTCGTTAAATCTTGAAATAAAAAATGAACACAACAGAACTAACGCAAACCGTAGAGAAAGCGCTCGAAGAAATTCGCCCGTTCCTGCACAGCGACGGAGGCGACATTTCGCTCGTATCGATAGAAAACGACAAGCACGTCACGGTTCGCCTGCAAGGTGCGTGCACGAATTGCAGCGTAAACCAAATGACGCTGAAAGCCGGAGTCGAAACCACGATCAAGAAATACGCGCCCCAAATTGAGACGGTCACAAACGTAGCCTGATTTTTTTGGGCGTGCCGGCGGCGTGCTTCGCAGTTGCAAAATGCAGTTGCAGTGGCAGGTCGGTTTCATGACAGATTTTTTTGGAAGCCGCCGTCGGGCTATCCGCTATATCTTTTGCCAGCAACTTTTCGGTCGAAACAAATCCCGAAAGGCAAAAGGATGCCGCTGCTATCCCTCACGCAATCTCTTAACTTCAACATTCGTCATTCGTTGGTCTTCGTTCAACATTTGAGCCAGAATGGAGAAGTCCAAAGCGATAAGGATCGCCCAGATTCGTGAATTCGTGGCCAATTGCCGAAGACCGGAAATCTTAAAAATAAAGATGCGAAGCGTCAAATCCGTGGCATCCGAAACCAGAGGGAAGCGAAGGAAAGATCCGTGGAATCCGTGTAAATCCGTGCATTCGAGGCAAAAAAAAATCGGATGAAGTCCGCGCAAAGTTTAGCATCACAGTAATTTCGAATAACGAATAACGAATAACGAATAACGAATAACGAATAACGAACAACGAATAACGAACAACGAACAACGAACAACGAATAACGAATAACGAACAACGAACAACGAACAACGAACGAAGAAGCTTCAGTACCCAATATGATCAAAACCGACATCCTCATAATTGGAGCCGGACCAACCGGACTCTTTGCCGTCTTCGAAGCCGGCCTTCTCAAACTCAAATGCCATATTATTGACGCGCTTCCGCAAATCGGTGGGCAATTGAGTGAACTCTATCCGAAAAAACCAATCTTCGACATTCCGGGCTTTCCGGAGGTTTTGGCGGGCGACCTGATCAAGAACCAAATGGAACAGATCAAGCAGTTCGAACCCGGATTCACATTGGGAGAAAGAGCCGAAACGATCGAGCACCAAGAAGACGGAACGTTCATTGTTACCACAGACAAAGGCACGCAAGTTCACGCAAACTCGATCGCGATCGCCGGCGGACTCGGAAGTTTCGAGCCAAGAAAACCGCAAATCGAGGACGTGGAATTCTACGAGGACAAAGGCGTTGAATATTTCGTGAAAGATCCGGAGAAATATCGCGGCAAGAAAGTCGTGATTGCCGGCGGAGGCGATTCGGCTTTAGATTGGAGTATTTTCCTGTCGAATGTTGCATCCGAAGTGACTTTGATCCACAGAAGAAACGAATTCCGTGGCGCACTCGATTCTGTCGAGAAAGTACAGGAACTCAAACACCAAGGCAAAATCAAGCTGATCACGCCGGCAGAAGTCATCGGATTACAAGGTTCGGAAAAACTAGAATCGATCGACATCGAGGAAAACGGCGCACACCGAAACATTCCCGCCGACCATTTCATCCCGCTTTTCGGACTCACGCCAAAACTCGGCCCAATCGCAAATTGGGGTTTGGAAATCGAGAAAAACGCGATCAAGGTCAACAATGCGCTTGACTACCAAACGAATATTCCCGGCATTTACGCCATTGGCGACGTGAACACCTATCCTGGAAAATTGAAACTCATTCTGTGCGGTTACCACGAGGCGACTTTGATGTGCCAATCGGTTTACCAACGCATGAATCCGGGCAAAAAATATGTGCTGAAATACACGACGGTTTCTGGCGTTGACGGTTTCGATGGAACGCGCAAAGAGGCGGAGAAAGCTGTGGTTAAAGCAATTGACTAAGGAAAAGTGGTTATTTCCGCATCGGTTTACTTTGTTTTCGAAATTCACGGCTTGCCTTGGCGAGCTTGTTTGTAAGTGGCGCGAATCAAGACCGGTTATTCGATTCCGCGTCGGCAACATTTAACAAAAACTACAGATTTTCTGTAACCAATGTATTTCAGGAATCGCGATCTTACCTTCAGGGAAGGGGAAAGTGTTTATCCCTACGAAATTTCGCGAACACTTGATTACAGAAAATCTGTAAAAAATGTTAAACCTAAGTGTGGCTCACGTTTGTCGATACGATCACATTTAACAAAAACTACAGATTTTCTGTAACCAACGTATTTCGGGAATCGATCTTACCTTCAGGGAAGGGGAAAGTGTTTATCCCTACAAAATTTCGCGACGACTCGATTACAGAAAATCTGTAAAAAATGTTAAACCTAGGTAGCCGAATTTCGTTCAAGTCTCGGAGAAACAGAAATCCGAAATATTGACCCAAAACCGCAAAGCCTAACTTTTTGGCGTTTTGTGTTTATGCCGTACCTTCGCGCCAAATTTTGCGCCATGTCAGACATCAAAATCACAATCATTGACCGCGAAGGCATTTCCCACGAAGTCGACGCGCCCACAGACATGAACATGAACGTCATGGAACTCGTGCGCGCCTACGAACTCGCTCCCGAAGGAACAATCGGGATTTGCGGCGGAATGGCGATGTGCGCGTCTTGCCAATGTTACGTATTGAACGATGTCGAATTGCCCGAAATCTCAGACGATGAAGATGCGATGCTATCGGAAGCGTTTAATGTAAAAGCCAATTCCCGTTTGGGGTGTCAAATAGCGATCACGCCGGAAATCGAAGGTTTGGCGATTGAACTCGCGCCCGAATCGTAACTCCGATTTTTTGAGCTAAAGGGTTTTCCGCGACCATTTTACTGTCGGATATTTCCGCAACTTTCGTATTATTACAAAACCTTACACCATAGAAAATGACGGCGCATTCCTATTCTGCGGGCTTGCACAAACTGCTGACGCTGAGCGTTCAAGAAAACGATAAATTGGTTTCGGCCGATGCGTTTCTCGACTTTACGCGATCGGTTTTGCGACAGTTCGAACTCGAGGAAGTGGGCGTTTCGTCTCACGTTTTCGACAACGGAAGCTTTACGATGGCCGTCTGTTTGAAAGAATCGCACATCTGCATCCACACTTGGCCTGAATTTTCCCAACTTACTTTGGATGTTTATCTGTGCAATTATCTGCAGGACAATTCGCAAAAGGTTAGGGAAGTGGCTAGCGCTTACGTCGGATATTTTTCGGCTCAAGTCGTAAACGAAAACGAAATCTGGCGCTGATATGGACTTCAAATGCGTAGAATGTAGCGCGGTGACGACAGTAAATGCGCCTATTACGGCCAAACAATTCGTGTGTCCGAATTGCCGGAAAAGTTATTTCTGGAGCGAAGAAGGTTTCCGATTGGGCAAACAATTCGAAAAAACGACTGTCCACACGAGACTGGACATCGGATTAAAAGGTTTTCTCAAAGGACAAGAGTTGACAGTCACTGGCTCGGTCACAAAGCAGGTTTACGGACAATTTTACTGGGAAGAATATACGCTCGTCGACGCCAAAGGCAGTTTTTTCTACCTTTCGCAATCAGAAGGACATTTTATATTGCTACAGGAAATCGAGGCCAAATTCCCATTCGATGGCCGCCATCACATCACACACGAAGAAATCGAGTACAAAATCTACGAGAAACCCAAAGCGCGAATCGTCGATGCCAGCGGATTTTTCGACGAGGAACTTCCAACGGCTGAAGTCAAGATGATGGAATACATCGCGCCTCCATACACGATCTCGATCGAACGCAGTAACAACGAAAACCGCTATTACAAAGGCGAGCACGTTTCGAGACGCCAGATAAAAAAAGCATTCCCAAACTTCGACATGCCCGTAAAATCAGGAGTCGGGATGATCCAACCGTTTCCGGTCGACTTGAAAAACCTGATCCTTACACTTTGCGCCACAGCTATTCTAACGGGAATTCTTCACATTTTCATTTACAGAAACCAATCGGAGCAAAGCATTTTGGCTACCGAATTGCCGTTTTCTGATTTCGACGGAAAACAATTCACGAGCCCAAGTTTCGAATTGGTCGGCGGATCAGCGCCTTTGTCGATCGCGATTTCGGCTCCGGTCGACAATTCTTGGGCAAACCTGAGTGTGGTTTTGGTCGACGAAAAATCCAACGACGAAATCGAAGCGAGCAAAGATGTCGAATATTATCACGGTTACACCGACGGCGAAAGTTGGAGCGAGGGCGCGCAGTCTGAAGACTTCAACATTTGTGGCGTCGGAGCCGGAAAATACCATTTGGTGCTTTCGCCCATGAAAGAAGTAAGCGCGCAGCCTGCCGGAAGTATGGGCGTGAACGTCGTCTGGAACCAACCTTCGTTGCGAAACGTTTGGTTCACGGCTTTGTTCATGGCGATTTTTGTCGCTGTCATTTACTTTATCCGCTATCAATTCGAGAAAAAACGCTGGTCGGAAAGCGACTATTCTGATTATGAATAAAGTGTCAGATTTTATCCGGAAAAACTATATCGTGCTGGGCGTGGCTTCTTGCTTTTTCGTCTATTACGTGTATTCGACAGTCGCCGGAAACCGAATCTGCGATTGCGAAAAAACCGAAAAATACAGCTCTACCACAACGCGTGCGGGCGTTAACCGATTTTATCACAAATAACTATGGAATACATCCACATGCAACCCATCGTCAACTCGGTACTTTACTCGCTTTTGGGTATCGCGATCTTGCTCGTCGGCTACATCATCATCGAGAAATTGACGCCCGAAAACACCTGGAAAAAGATTTCGAGCGAGAACAACACGGCCGTCGCTATCGTTTTTGCCGCGTTCATCATCGGACTTTCCCTGATAATCAGCGCCGCGATTCATGGGTAAACGCCTGCCGAGGTTCGAATTGCTGTTGCTGCTTGCCGTTTTCACCATCGCCACTTGCGGTTTGGTGTACGAGCTCGTAGCCGGAACGCTCGCGAGTTACCTTTTGGGCGATTCGGTGCGCCAATTCTCGTTCATCATCGGAGTTTACCTTTTTTCGATGGGAATCGGATCGTACTTTTCGAAGTTCATCAAAAAGAACCTGATCGACACTTTCGTCGAAATCGAGATTCTCGTCGGTTTGGTTGGCGGACTGAGTTCGGTCGTGCTTTTCATGCTGTTCGAATCGGTCGACTATTTTGAATTCGTGCTCTATTTTCTGGTTTTCGTTACCGGATGTTTGGTCGGGCTCGAAATTCCGCTGTTGATGAACATTCTAAAAGACCGCGTCGAATTCAGCGAATTGGTTTCGAACGTGTTCACTTTCGATTACATCGGAGCTTTGCTGGCTTCGGTTTTGTTTCCGCTCGTCCTGATCCCGAATCTGGGCGTTATGCGAACGTCACTTTTCTTCGGAATGATTAATGTCTCGATCGCGATCGTGCTTTGTTTTGCGCTCAAAAGTCATCTGAAACGCGCGAAAATGCTGCAGTTCAAATCGATTTTTACGTTTTTGCTTTTGGTCGTCGTTTTTATTTTTTCAGAAAAATTGCTTTCGTATTCAGAAGGCAAACTCTACGGCGAAAACATCATCTACACGCACACAACGCCGTATCAGCGCATCGTGATGACGCACAACAAGAACGATTATCGGCTTTATCTCAACAACAACCTGCAATTCAGTTCGGCCGACGAATATCGCTATCACGAAGCGTTGGTGCATCCGACGATGGCCGCATCCAAATCCATCAAAAACATACTGGTTTTAGGCGGAGGCGACGGATTGGCCGTGCGAGAAATCCTCAAATACAAAGACGTCGAACACATCACTTTGGTCGATCTTGATGAAGGAATGACCAAACTTTTTCAGGAAAATATCGTGTTGACGAAACTCAACCAAAATTCGCTCACGCAGCCAAAAGTCAAGGTCATCAATGCCGATGCCTACGTTTGGGCGAGAAATTGCAGCCAAAAATTCGATGCCGTGATCGTCGATTTTCCCGATCCTTCGAATTACAGTTTGGGGAAATTGTATTCGGTGAATTTCTACAGGACGCTTTCGCGGATCATGACCAACGACGCGATCGCCGTAATCCAGACGACTTCGCCTTACTTCGCGCCCAAATCATTTTGGTGCATCAACAAAACCACGGCTCAGATTTTTCCGAAAACCGACGCATATCACGTGTACGTTCCGTCGTTTGGCGAATGGGGTTACACGATCGTTTCCAAGAATCCGATGGCGAATTTTTCATCGGTCAAGCGAAAAGTGGATGGACTCCGATTTTACGAGTACGATTTTGGGAAACTCCACACTTTTTCCAAAGACATGATCCGCAACGACGTCGAAATCAATCGGCTCGACAACCAAATTTTAGTGCGCTATTTTGATGAGGAATGGGGAAAACTCTAGCGGCAGGCGCAATTTCCTGAAAGGTGTCGGCGCGATTCTACTGCTTGCGCCGATGCTCAAGGCGTGCCAGAAAACCGCGGCCAAAATCCTGATAAAACTCACGGGAACGAATCACGTTTTGGGTCATAAACTTTGGGCGAAAGATTTTCCGAAACCGTCCGAGACCATTGACATACCGTATTTGATAATCGGCGGTGGCATTTCCGGATTGTCTGCTGCGCGCCAATTTTCCAAAAAAGGAATTGCAGATTTTTTGGTTTTGGAAATGGAAAGTCATATAGGTGGAAATTCATCATCTGGCGAAAACAAATTCTCGAAATATCCGCTTGGCGCGCACTATTTGCCGCTTCCGAACTTTCACGACAAGGAATTGCTGGCGTTTTTGGAAGAAGCCAAAATCATCACGGGTTACGACGGGATTTATCCGATTTTCGACGAAACCCAACTTTCGTTTGATCCGGATGAGCGTCTGTTCTACCGAAATGCGTGGCAAGACGGTTTGATTCCGAAGCAAATGTCGGCAAACGATGAATCGGAATTCGAACGGTTTTTGGGTCAGATGCAAAACTTCCGAAGCCAAAAAGGCCAGGACGGAAAATATTGGTTCGACTTGCCTGTCGATTGGTCTTCGTCCGATGAGAAAGCGCGTGATTTCGACAAGATTTCGATGAAGGACTGGCTTTCCCAAAACGAATTTTCGTCTGAAATGCTCGCGGTTTACGTCGATTATTGCTGTCGGGACGACTTCGGATTCGGTATTGAAGCAGTTTCAGCTTGGGCCGGAATCCATTATTTCGCCTCTAGAAAATTCGATGCCACCAAGCAAAAAACCGACGGCGTTTTTACTTGGCCCGAAGGCAACGCCAGACTCGCGTCTCACCTCAAAAAATACTCCGAAGACAAGACCTTGAAAAACCATTTGGCGTATGGGATTTCAGCTTCTGATGCAAAGGTGAAAGTGCTCGCTTACGACGCGTCCAACAAAAAATCAGTAGAAATCATTGCCGACAAAATCGTGGTTTGTGCACCTCAATTCGTCAACAAATACTTGCTTCCGAATCGCAAAGATCTCGCGTCCGAATTCACTTATGCACCTTGGCTTTTGGCGACTTTGACGTTGTCAGATTTGGGCGACAACGGCAGTTTTCCATTGAGTTGGGACAATGTGATCCAGGCGAGTCAAGGTTTGGGCTACATTTACGACCAACACCAATCGATCGGGCAACTGCAACAGAAAAAAGTGATTACGTATTATCGCAGTTTTCCTTCGTCGGACACCAAAAAATCGAGGCGCGAACTTTATTCGAAATCATCTGAATATTGGGAAAAAGTCGTGTTCGACGATCTCAAAACAGCGCATCCGGACATTGAAGAAATTACCGAATCGATCCACATTCACCGTCTCGGCCACGGAATGATCAGCCCGAGACCCGGATTCATTTGGGGAAAGGCGAGGCGTGAATCGGCTAAGAATATAGACTCGAAAATCTATTTTGCGCATTCCGATCTCTCGGGAATTTCGGTTTTCGAGGAAGCTTTTCACCAAGGCATCAAAGCCGTGAACGAACTTTTGCATGAGACAACCCTGGATTCATAAACCCGCAACCGACGGTATTTTTATCTTGTCGCCCGCATTTTTCGTGGCCGCGATCGCGATTGTTTTCCAGAGTTGGCTCGCCAAAATCGAGGATTCACATTCGTTCTACACTTGGCTGTTTTTGATCGTTTTCGTCGACGTCGCCCACGTTTACGCGACTTTGTTCAAAACATATTTTGTCAAATCGGAATTCTCTCAAAGAAGAATGCTTTTGGTCATTTTGCCGATTTTGTGTTTCGCGATCGGATTGCTCTTGTTCTCGTTCGGAAGCACGGTGTTCTGGAGCGTTTTGGCCTACATCGCCGTTTTCCATTTCATCCGGCAGCAATACGGTTTCATGCGGCTTTACTCGAGAAACGAGACCTTTCCGTTGCGCGTGAAGTGGTTCGACAATCTCGTGATCTACGCCGCGACCGGTTTCCCGATGCTATACTGGTTTTTATCTCCGAATCGCAATTTCAACTGGTTCGTGCCAGACGAATTTTTTCAGGTAGAAAGTGCAGAAGCCGTGAAAATCCTGTTCATTTTGTATGTTGTTGTAATGGCGATTTATGTCGTTCGCACGATTTATGTCTGGATAAAATTCCGATGGTTCAACGTTCCGAAGAATGCGATAATCGTCGGGACGGCGCTTTCATGGTTTTTGGGTATCGTCTGGTTCAACAACGATCTGGTTTTTACGCTGCTCAATGTCGTTTCTCACGGCATTCCTTATATGGCGCTGGTTTTCTTTGGAACCGAAAAATCCAGAACCGCGAGCAATTGGCTTCAAATGCTCAAAGGAATTTCGATCTACGTCGGAATTTTGGTCGGGATTGCGTTTTTCGAGGAATACTTTTGGGAGATTTTTGTGTGGAACGACCATTTCTCGTCTGGAATCAATACTTCCGACTGGCAAATCCTACTCGTGCCTTTGCTCACGGTTCCGCAATTCACGCATTATCTACTCGACGGATTCATCTGGAAGTCCAAAAAATAAAAAAGCGGGATTCCTCACATCCCGCTTTTTACTTTCGGTTCGATTTTAAGTGATCGCTCCGAAATTCAATAAAAACAACAACAACAAATAACTTTATGAAATCGGGTAAATGGCTTGGTTTTGTGACCGTTGGCTGAATGTTTTCAACTGTCGGACTGATTATATAACCGCAACGTACGAACAAAAATTGTACGATTTATACAATTGAGGTAAACGCGAAAAATGTTGAGGCGAACCGCGGTGAAATCGATTACGGAAGCGTCGAAAGTGCCTTCGGAAGCAATCGTTGGACGAATTGCGAGTAAGCCGAAGCCGAGGGATGAAGCCCGTCCGAAGCGACCAACGACGGATTTTGCAGTCCATTTTGGGTAATATCGGTTATGTTCACGAATACGATTCCTTGTGTCTGACAATAATTTTGGGCGAACGTATTATACTGGGCAATTTCTGTCGTGATTTGACTCGGATTGGAATAACCTTGACCGAAAGGCGTAAAGGCATAATCAGGAATCGAAACGACGATCACGTTATCCTTATCGCCTTTTGCCAAAGCGATCGCGGTCGCAACCAATTGCGGAAATTCTTGTTCGTAAAGCGAAAACGGTTTGTGTTGGTATTGGTTGTTGACGCCGATGAGAAGCGTAACCAAATCCTGATCGTTGGCCGGATTTTGGGTTTGGATGTTCGAAATCAGATTCGTCGTCGTCCAGCCTGTCGTGGCGATTACCGACAAATTTATCGCGGTCGACGGCATCGCATTTTCGAGCGCAGTCTTGAGTTGCGCGGGAAATCTGCACGTTTCGCACACGTTTTGCCCAATCGTATAGCTGTCGCCCAAAGCCAGGTATTTCAACGTTGTGGACGGATTTGTGGGATTTGGGTTCGTCGGAATAGTGTCGGTTGGATTCGTGGGATTCGTCGGGTTTGGGTTCGTCGGATTCTGGGACACGACATTTCCATCGTCCGATCCGCAGGAAAAGAACGTCACACACAAAACCAGGTAGGGAAAAAGCAATCGTTTCATATTGAAATGTACGAAGTTAAGTCCAATCCGGATTGTCCGAAAAAGAAAAAGACGGAACAAATGCCCGCCTTTTCCAAAATGCACCAATCAAATTACTGCTTGATAAAACGCAGTGTTTTCGTGGCCGATCCGCTGCTTACTTTCACGAAGTAAACGCCTTTCGAAAAGGTTGAAGTCGCGATCGTCAAATCGGAATCCGAAGTGATTTTCTTGCCGGCGATGGTTTGTCCCAAAGTGTTGAAAATGGCGTAAGCTTGCGGCAAGTCGCCCGAAACCGAAATCGCGATATAGTCATTCGCCGGATTCGGATAAAGGTTCAAGCCTTGCAATTTGTCGAAATCGGGAGTAGCCAAAGCGGTACATTTCGTAGAAGTCGTAAGCGTAGACCGACGCACGGAATTCTGTAAAACCGCAAGGATTCTGGCTTTTTGGTTCAATGTGAAGACGTTCATGCAAACGTCGTTGGTATAATCCATGTAGTTTTCGACCATGTCGTTTCCGGCCGCGGCAGTACACGAATTGTAAACCGCGTCGCAATCGTAGTTTTCCTGGGAAGCCGCGGGTGTATCAGGGCAATAATCGTTGAAACTGTCGGTTGCGTTTACGGTACAGAACGAGTTGTCGCCCCAAATGTGACGCAGTCCAAAAAAGTGTCCGATTTCGTGAGTCGCCGTTCGGCCTTTGTCATAATCGGTGTAATAACTTCCGGCAGAATAATCAGATGATCCGAAGCAACGCCAATCGATGATCACACCATCAGTGGTCGCGAGTCCGCCATCGGCATCCAAACCGCCAAGACCCGAATTGCTGGGAAATTGGGCGTAACCCAAAACGCCTGCGAGATCGCCCGAAGTCGAGCTGAACTGACAAACCCAAATGTTGAAATATTGCGTCGGATCCCAAATCGTTTGCGGCTTCAAAGTGCCTTCGACGCCGGTTTCGCTAGACCAATTGGCCACGCCGAGGTTCACGCGATCGATTCCGTTTGTCGCGCTTCCGTCAGGTTTCACTTGCGCCATGCAGAATTCCATTTCGATATCGGCACCCACCGAATTCGCATTGTACCCGCGAGTGTTCAGGATGCGACGGAAATCGTTGTTCAACGCCGTGATTTGCGACAAGATGCGTGCTTCGGTAATATTTTCGTTCGATCCGACGGCGTCACCGTTGTGGATTACATGCACGACAACCGGAATCGTCACCACGACATTGGTGCTTCTCGAGGAAAGCAAGCGTTGTTTCGCAGCCTCGACTTTTGGGGCGATCCAGTTTTCGAAGGCTTCCGAATTGGCACGAGTCGAATATTGTTTTTGCAGTGAAGCCTCGTATTCATCGGAAACGCAGCGCACCAAACCGTTTTTCGCGTTCACGCTTTTAAGGCTTTCGCCGAAGATTTCACGTCCGGTTTGGGCGTGTGCCGACGCAAAGCCAAAAAAGGCAATCGCCAAAAGGGTAATTTTTTTCATGTGGATTTTAGTTTTTTAGCACACAAACCTATCAGATCATGGGCATTTTGAAAATCGAAGTATGCAGACAACCCGGTTTTTGCGACCGAATCCCGATTTTTATCGACGGACGCGAAAATAGATCGCGCCCTGAAATAAATCAGATCCCATACTGGTATTTGAGGTAAACGGTAGTAATGTTGCGGCCAGATCAGGCCAATTCTGGCTTTAAGATTTGATCTTCGATCGCATCCCACAAACCGATGCGTTTTTCGAGGGCTTCGATCGAGATTTCCTCGGCTTCTCGCCATTTGATTTGGTCTTGCGCACAAAGTTCGTCTATCATTTTCATGGCCATCGGTCCGTGTTCGTCGGCGTCGAGTTCGATGTGGCGTTCGAAATAATACACAAGTTCCGACAAATCTGTTTCCGGGAATTGCTTTTGGAAATTCTTGAGAATCTGCGTGAACATGTCCGGAATCAGGTCTTCGCGTCCAAAAGTGAACGCAGCGGCGATTTTGTGGGCTTTTCCTTCCTCGATGACCCTGAAAGTGAATTCGAGGAAAGCTTTTACCTGCGGATGCAAATCACTGCGGCGGATCGCGACGAAGATGTTGTTTAGTGAGAAAATGTCCGAGATGAATTTTTCTACGTCAGACACGTCGGCGCCACAAGATTTCATGGCTGACAAGTACATTTCGTAGTGACTTTTGCGGCTTCCATCAAGCGCGAGATCAGACTCTTCGGCCAATACGATCTCGTTGATCAAATAACGCGTTTCGGGGTTTTGCGAGGCGAACCAAGGCGTGGTCGTGCAAGTCAGTTTTTGTTGCAAAGCTTTGAGCAACGACATGAAATCCCAAACCGCATAGACGTGATTTTCGAGAAAAACATGCAGATCTTCTACCGTTTTTATCTTCTCGTAAAGCGAATGTTGCAAAAGGATTTCTTTTTGAGGCAAAATCGCCTGATTGATTTCAAGAGTTGTCATTAAAGTGGCATTTATGTTCGTTTGGCGTGAACAGGGTTTCAAAAGTAAGCAAAGGCTGCGGTTAAACGAAAACGCGAGGTCAGGATTAACATATATCGTTTTCTTGGCTTGCACGCCAATTTGCGGTTTTTACATATACGAAGTTTTGCAGGGTAAGGGTTTGTCGATTTGTGATTGTGGACACGAGCCGATGCCGGAAATGACGAACAACGAACAACGAATGTCGAATTTCGATCCGGAATTAACCCCGATGCAAGCGGGTAGCCTTTTGCGACAAAGGCTTGGTTTTGGTCGCATTCCAAACGAACGCAGGACGCTCTTGGGGTTGTTTTGCAAAAGCTGGTGTTTGCAAAAAAGCCAAAAGTTAGGTTGCGGGTCTATTTCAAAAATTGTGAATCAAGAGGACTCAAAAATGCGTGAGGTTCAAAACCTTCATTTAACAATTTTTACAGATTTTCTGTAATCAAGTATCTGCGGAATTTTGTAGGGATAAACATTCGCCCCTTCCCTGAAGGTAAGATCGGGATTTCCGGAACAGGTCGGTTACAGGAAATCTGTAGTTTTTGTTAAAAATTAAGTGGATGGAAAATCACTAAACCTATGTTTAACAATTTTTACAGATTTTCTGTAATCGATTGAACGCGGAATTTTGTAGGGATAAACATTCGCCCCTTCCCTGAAGGTAAGATCGGAATTTCCGAAATAAGTCGTTTACAGAAAATCCGTACTTTTTGTTAAATGTCGCGCAAAAAAAATCGGGAAACACAAAAGCATTTCCCGATTCCGATATCTAAAATAAAATCTTATTTAAAAGCCGCGAATCCTGTCACGTCCATTCCCGTAATCAACAAATGGATGTCGTGTGTGCCTTCGTAAGTGATCACAGATTCAAGGTTCATCATGTGGCGCATGATCGAATATTCGCCCGTGATTCCCATTCCGCCAAGCATTTGACGTGCTTCGCGTGCGATTTCGACGGCCATGTTCACGTTGTTGCGTTTCGCCATTGAAATTTGTGCCGATGTCGCTTTGTTCTCGTTTCTCAAAACGCCCAAACGCCACGTCAACAATTGCGCTTTGGTAATCTCGGTAATCATTTCGGCCAGTTTTTTCTGTTGCAATTGCGTCGCTCCGATAGGTTTGTCGAACTGGATGCGCTCTTTGGAATAACGCAAAGCCGTGTCGTAACAATCCATCGCGGCACCGATTGCGCCCCAGGCGATTCCGTAGCGAGCCGAATCAAGACAGCCAAGTGGCGCGCCAAGACCAGATTTGTTGGGAAGCAAATTCTCTTTTGGAACTTTCACGTTGTCGAAAATCAATTCGCCCGTAGCCGATGCGCGCAACGACCATTTGTTGTGCGTTTCCGGAGTCGTGAAACCTTCCATGCCGCGTTCAACGACAAGTCCGTGGATGCGGCCCGTCTCGTCTTTCGCCCAAACGACGGCGATGTCTGCAAACGGAGCGTTCGAGATCCACATTTTGGCGCCGTTCAGTAAATAATGGTCGCCTTTGTCCTTGAAATTCGTGACCATTCCGGCTGGGTTCGATCCGAAATCAGGTTCGGTCAATCCGAAACAGCCTATGAATTCACCCGAAGCAAGTTTCGGAAGCCATTTCATGCGTTGTTCCTCGTTTCCGTACTTCCAGATCGGATACATTACCAAAGAAGACTGAACCGACGCCGTAGAACGAACGCCAGAGTCACCGCGCTCGATTTCCTGCATGATCAATCCGTAGGAAATCTGATCCAGTCCGGCGCCGCCGTATTCTTCCGGAATGTAAGGTCCGAAAGCTCCGATTTCCGCGAGTCCGTTGATGATCTGTTTTGGAAATTCGGCTTTTTGGGCGTATTCTTCTATGATTGGGGAAACTTCGCGCTTTACCCATTCTCTTGCCGAGTCGCGGACGAGTTTGTGTTCGTCTGTCAACAATTCGTCGAGAAGGTAATAATCAGGCGCTTGGAACAAGTCTGGTTTCATGGGTTACGTGATTTAAGCGCGGCAAAAGTAGGGAGATTTTTGGGACTGGCAATTTACGAAACCGATTTCGTTGTAGCGATTTCCATGTTTTTCGGGCTTTTTCGTTTTTTGCCCGTCAAGCGGAAATGACCGCAGTTGCTGACATTCACTCGAAATTTTCGACCGTTCGCACCAGCGATGCCAAATCGGAACAAAAAAAAGTTTAAGTTGCATGCAACGAAATGCGTCCGTGATTCGTCTATCAAACAAACACATCAATCAATCATGAGAAATTTTTACCTGTTGCTTGCCTTTTCGGTTTTGAGTCCGATGGTGAATGCCCAGATTCGCGCCAAAGTCGTCGATGTCGAATCAAAAGAACCGATTCCTTACGCGAATGTCGTGGTCAACAATTCCGAAAGTCTGATCTCGAATGCCGAAGGTTATTTTACGATTTCCGATGCCAATAGTTCTGACGACGCCAAAATCGTCATTTCGTGTATGGGTTATGTCGGAAAACAGCTTACCGTTGGCGGCCTGAAATCGAAAGATCTCGTCGTGGCGCTCGATTTTGCCAACTACGAACTGGACAACGTCAACCTCGCCGACCGACCGACAGCAGCGTCGATCATGGCCGCGGTAAAACAGAACCTCAAATCGAATTACGCCTTGAATACGAACTTGGCCAAAGACGTTTTGTTCCTGCGCGAGACGACTTTGTTCAAGCCGTCGAAACTCAATATCGAGATCACGAAATCTACCGGATTTTCGAAACAGAGCCTGAAGGAAGCAAACGCCGAAATCGGGAAATTTACCTCGAACATCGTGTCGCATCCGCCAAAACAATTCAACGACGTGCTCGGGAATTACTACACTTCGCCAAAAAAAGACGACAAAACGACAAACTATTATTCGAAGTTGGATGTAGTGCAAGCCACGAAATTACAGGACGAAAGCCGTTCTGCCTCGCTTGACGAAATGCAGGCTTCGGCCACGAAAATGTTTCTGAAACACCTTGACACGACAAAATACTATCGCATCAAAAGTGGTTGGTTCGGATCGAACGATACGCTTTCCTTGCGAAAAGATTTCAACAAAAAGAAAAAGGCCAAACCGGTAAATACAAATGTGACGCAAGCCAAAACGCGTTTCAGTTCGGTCAAGACCGAGACGAATTTCCTGTATTCGCAAAAACTCGAGTTCGTGACGCAAGCCGAGATTTACAAATACACTTACGAAGGTTCGGTCGTGCTTTCTGACGGATCTTATGCCTATGTACTCAAATTCGAGCCGAGAAAAAGCCGCGCGCTTTACCGTGGGAAGATCTATGTTTCCGATTCGGATTTCGCCGTGTTGCGCGCCGATTACGAACTCGTTCCGGGCAAAAAAGTCGAAGGCGTGAACCTCAAGTTGCTTCTTGGCGTCAAAATGGCCGAGAACGTTGGTTCCGGAACGGTGATTTACAAGAAAGATCCGCTTGGCGATGGCTATTATCTGCAATACGCATCCCAAACGACAGGTCAATATGTATACTTGAATCGTCCGATAAAATTCATCGAGTTGACAGATGAAGACAAGGACGTCGTGGCGTTCGACCTCAAAATCGAAGGCGATATGCTCGACAAAAGAGAGTTCGTGAACATGTCGCGCACGGAAGTTTCAGAAGGTGGTTTCGCCGACGTGAAAGAAGATGATTTCGCTTACAAGAAAATCAAGAAATACGACCCGTCGCTTTGGACGAAGTACGGATCGATCGAGCCTCTCGAAGAAATGAAGCGTTTCCAGGTCGAGGAAGCGAACTAGGTCAGTTCTTGTCCAGATAGAATTCCGAAGTCAGGTTGCGGTAGTCTTGCGTGTAGTGATGCCTTGCGGTTTCGATCACGAGTTCGCCCAATTCGGCTTCGGATTTTTGTTTGGAAAAAGCCAGCAGACTTCTTTTGGTTTCCGATTCCGGATTGCCTTTTACGCGTGTGATTCTCGTCGGATACAAACCTTCAAGTTCGGCCAGCGCAATGAATCTTTGTTCTTCCTTGAACGGAATGATCACGCACAAAATCCCGATTTCGGACAACAAAACAGCACTCGCCTCAATCAAATCTTCGAACGGCAACGACTGATTCTGCCTGGCTTTGTCGCGACTTTCGTCTCCTGAGGAAACGTTCTCGCTATAAAACGGCGGATTGGAAACGATAAGATCGTATTCCTCGTCCTCGAGATCGTCCATAAAATCGTCCAAAGACGCGTGATAGCAAAAAAGGCGATCGTTCCAGGGCGATTCCTCAAAATTGTCGACGGCTTGCTCGAATGCATTTTCGTCTATTTCGAGCGCTTCGATCTGTTCTGCGAGCGTGCGTTGGGCCAGCATGAGCGCAATCAATCCGGTTCCGGTTCCAACGTCCAGAATCGAGTAGGGATTGTGGTCGATTGTTGCCCACGCGCCCAATAATACGCCGTCTGTTCCGACTTTCATCGCCGACTTATCTTGGTTTATGGTGAATTGTTTAAATCTGAACATAGGTAAAATTCCAAATTTCAAAAATCAAATTCCAATGGCTTCGGAAATAGGTTTAGAGTTTATTGATAATTGAGGAAAATATTAGCCGAAGTTCTTCGCATTCAGAAATTAAAACTGAAGAAATAGAATGGAGTTGCGGATTCAAATCCTGAAGTAAAGTTAGCCAGTATTTGGATTCTTTCGCTTCCTTGCGGGAGATTTTCAAGTGCATGGCGAGATCTTTTACGCCCAAGTTTTCATTCGCTTCAATGTAATTTGCTCCAATCGAACCGGATGATCGCGCCAGCTGTTTCCGTCTTTAAAATTCGTTGTTGACTTTGAGAGAGAATTGATATAAATTCTACAATTCTTGGCGAACAGATATGTCCGCTCTTCCAAATCGTAAGGCTTGTACATTATTTTCGGCTTATAAATAGAACCGAATTTACAAAAAGTAGTGATTAATCCCGATTGGAATATGGAATTTGGAATTTGGAATTTTGGAATTTTCCGTTTTAAAGATACATTTCAATAAGTCCTTCCGGCAAATCCATAAAAACCTTTTTCTGGTCGCGATTGACCTCGACGATGAACTGGTCGATCATCGGGATCAGGATTTCGGTATAGCCTTTTTTGACTTCGAAAAGCGGTTGTGCCGCCGAATCGTTGATTGACATGATCGTCCCGACGTTCCCGAGGCGTTTGTCCTCGATGTGGAATCCGATGACTTCGTGAAAGTAGAATTTGTTGCCTTCGAGTTTGGGCAGCAAATCAAGCGGAAGGTAAAGCGCCTTGTTGAGCAAGGCTTCGGCATCGCCTTCTGAGTCGACGTCCTCGAACTTTACGCGCAAAAAGTCGTTTTTGTGCAGTCGGGCATCTTCAATAAAAAATGGAACCAGATTTTTGCCGATCTCGACAAAAACTGATTCCATTCCCTCATAGATTTCAGGTTCGTCGCTATCCAAATAGATAAGGACTTCACCTTTGAAACTAAATTTTTTGGCGACTTTGCCTAAGTAGAAACATTCTTCCTTGCGCATTCGCCGAGTAAATTAAGCTTCTTTTTCTTCTGTACCTTCTGCAGTTTCTGTAGCTGGAGCTTCTTCACCTTCGTTGGCGATAGCTTCTACTACTTCTTCTGTTTCAGCATTTTCAGCGGCTGCAGTTTCAGCGGCAGCATCAGCTTCTGCTTGTTTGGCAGCGTTGACGCGAGCCTCGTTCACTTTTTTCTCGTTGGCAAGAGCGTCGGCTTTGGCCTTGTCTTTTGCAGACGAAAGTGTGTCTTTCTTGGCAGTTACTTTTCCTGATTTATCGTCAAGCCATTGTTCCAATTTAGCATCGGCAGCTTCCTGAGTCAATGCTCCTTTGCGAACACCTCCGTCAAGGTGGTGTTTCAACAAAGCTCCTTTGTAAGAAAGGATGGCGCGAGCCGTGTCAGTTGGTTGAGCACCGTTGTGCAACCACTCGACAGCTTTGTCAAGGTTCAAATCGATAGTCGCAGGATTCGTGTTTGGATTGTAAGTACCGATTTTCTCTAGGTATTTACCATCTCTTTTTGAGCGGGAATCAGCCGCTACGACCCAATAAAAAGGTTTTCCTTTTTTACCATGTCTCTGTAATCTAATTCTTACTGGCATAATTGCTGTGATTAAAAGTGGGTTCTCGACCCGGGTTATTTAAGGCGGCAAAGATACATTTTTTTTGAAAACAAAGAAGTTAGGTTTTGTTTTTTCGGAAGTTAAAAATAAATCTGCTTTGAATTTTTTGATTATTTTGGCGCACTCTCAATCAAAAAACTATTTTTGTCACACAAATAAGACCTACATTATGAAGAAGATATTTTTGTTGCTGTTCACGGCCATCGCTTTGAGTTCTTGTACAGAAGACCTTCGCGACAACAACCCGACACTCGAAGGGTTGAGAAACGGAAGCCGTTGGAGAGCGCCAGGTGCGGTTGCAAGACTTGCCTCTGACGGATCTGTGACGCTATCCGGAGGAAACCAGTTCGAGACGCTTACGTTGATGCTGCCCACGGCGAATCCGGCGAATTATACTTTGGGAACCAACAACAACGCCAAAGTCACCTATGTCGTGATCGAGGATGCTTCTACAAAAACTTTCCAAACGGGAACCGGAGTCGGCAACGGGCAAATCATCGTCGAGGAATACGACGAGGTGAAAAAGACGATTACTGGAACTTTTCGTTTCAACGCGATCGACGACGACGCAGTAGATCCGCAAGATCCGACGGCGGCCGAAACCATGAATTTTATCGAAGGACATTTTTACAAAGTTCCGGTCTATCCCGTTTTGTAAACGTTTTTCGTTTCGATACAGAACCGTCCAATTTGGGCGGTTTTTTTGTTTTTGGAGATTTCGCTAGGGGTTTTTTGAAGGTGGATTCGGCAGCAAGGACTGATTCCGTTAACACAAACTGTTGATAATTTTGGCTTTTTCAGAAGCGTCAAAAAACCTATTTTTGAACTTTCCGCGTTTACGATTCCAAACGCACTGAACTTCCACGTTTACAGCTATGTATTTAATTTTCGATACCGAAACAACCGGTTTGCCGAAGCGTTGGGACGCCCCAATTTCGGACACGTCAAACTGGCCGCGCGCCATACAGATCGCGTGGCAGCTTCACGATCAATGGGGAAATCTCGTCGAGCATCAGGATTTCCTGATTCGCCCTGACGGATTCAACATTCCTTACGACGCCGAACGCATTCACGGCATTTCTACGGAATTGGCGATGGAAAACGGAATTTCGCTGTCGGACGCGCTTGAGAAATTCAACATCGCGCTTTCCAAAACCAAATTCATCGTAGGGCAAAACGTGGGCTTCGACGTGAATATCATGGGTTGCGAGTTCTATCGTTTGGGCATCGGAAACCAATTGACGCAATTGCCGGTTTTGGACACTTGTACCGAAGTCACGGCCGAATTGCTCAAGATTCCGGGAGGTCGAGGCGGAAAATTCAAGCTTCCGACGCTTACCGAATTGCACCAATATCTGTTCAACACACCATTTGCCGAGGCTCACAACGCAACAGCCGACGTCGAAGCCACGACGCGTTGTTTCCTCGAATTGATCCGACGCGAGATTTTCAAAAAAGAAGAATTGGGCGTCGAAGCCGATTATTACACATACTTCAAAAGCCAGAATCCGGACGAGATCAAGTCGGTCGGATTGCGTCACGTTAACCTCAAGAAAGCTTCCGATGCGATCCGCGAGCGCCTGAACCAAAAACAGGATGCCAACGATTTCGACCTCGATGACATAGCGACTTCGGTCGATTTGAACAGCTCGGTTTTCGCCCATTTGCACAACCATACCCAATTTTCGGTTTTGCAGTCGACGATTTCCGTTCCGAATCTCGTTGCGGCCGCGGCCAAAGCCAAAATGCCGGCTGTGGCGATGACCGATGTCGGGAATATGATGGGCGCGTTCCAGTTCGTGTCGGCGGTGATGAACCACAACAAGTCGGCGGCAGCCAAAAACAAGGAAGCCGAGGAAAAAGGCGAAATACCAACCGAAGTCGAGATGAAACCGATCGTGGGATGCGAATTCTACATCTGCGAAGACAGGTTCGACCGATCGCGAAAGGACAACGGCTACCAGGTCGTGCTTTTGGCCAAGAACAAAAAAGGCTATCATAACCTCGCCAAATTGGCGTCGATGGCATACACGGAAGGTTTTTACTACGTTCCAAGGATTGACAAAAAGGCTGTCGAACACTATAAGGAAGACTTGATCGTGTTGTCGGGAAACCTGTATGGCGAAATTCCGAGCAAGATTCTCAACATCGGTGAAAACCAAGCCGAAGAAGCGCTTTTGTGGTGGAAATCACAATTCGGACCAGATTTCTATCTCGAGATCATGCGCCACAAACAGGAAGACGAAAACCGCGTGAACCAGACGCTTCTGGCGTTTTCCAAAAAGCACAACGTGAAAGTCGTCGCGACGAACAACACCTATTATGTCGCCCAACCTGACGCGAACGCCCACGACATTTTGTTGTGTGTGAAAGACGGTGAAAAGCAGTCCACGCCAATTGGTCGCGGTCGCGGCTATCGCTACGGTTTGCCGAATCAGGAATACTACTTCAAGTCGGCGGACGACATGAAAACCTTGTTCAGGGACGTGCCTCAGGCCATCGCGAACATATCCGAAATCATCGACAAAATCGAGGTTTATTCGCTTTATCGCGACGTTTTGCTTCCGAAATTCGACATTCCGACCGAGTTCCAATTTGTTGAAGATGAAGCCGATGGCGGAAAAAGAGGCGAGAACAAATTTTTGCGCCATTTGACTTACGTCGGAGCCGAAAAACGCTACACCAAAGAAGGTTTGACGCCCGAAGTTTGCGAAAGACTCGACTTCGAGCTTGCGACAATCGAGAAAACGGGTTATCCCGGATACTTTTTGATCGTTCAGGATTTCATTGCCGAAGCTAGAAGATTGGGCGTTTCGGTCGGTCCGGGACGTGGCTCGGCGGCAGGTTCGGCCGTTGCCTATTGCCTCGGAATCACGAATATAGACCCAATCAAATACGATTTGCTTTTTGAGCGCTTTTTGAACCCGGATCGTGTGTCGATGCCCGATATCGATATTGACTTTGACGACGAAGGTCGCGGTCGCGTCATGGATTACGTCATCAAGAAATACGGATCGAACCAGGTTGCCCAAATCATCACTTACGGTAAAATGGCGACCAAATCGGCGATTCGCGATACGGCTCGCGTACTCGATTTGCCGTTGTTCGAAGCCGACAGGATCGCGAAATTGATTCCGGGAATGATGCCGGGCAAGTGGAATCTGGCGCGTTTTCTTTCTGAAAATGAATCCGAAGTCAAAAAGGTTTTGCGCACCGAGGAATTCGATCGCGTCAAGGAATTGATTGCGATGGCTCAGGAAAAGTCGCTTGCCGCGGAAACGATCCAACAGGCCAAAGTGCTTGAAGGATCGCTTCGGAATACGGGAATCCACGCTTGCGGTGTAATCATCACACCAGACGATATCACGAATTTCGTTCCGGTGACGACCGCAAAAGATTCTGATCTGTACGTGACCCAATTCGACAACGCCGTCGCGGAATCTGCCGGACTTTTGAAGATGGACTTCTTGGGTCTGAAGACGCTCACGCTGATAAAAGACACCGTCAAACTCGTGAAATACCGAACGGGAATCGAGCTCGATCCGGACACTTTTCCGCTTGACGACATCAAGACTTACGAACTTTTCCAACGAGGCGAAACGGTCGGGATTTTCCAGTATGAATCGCCCGGAATGCAAAAGTATATGAAGGAATTGCGTCCGACGGTTTTTGCCGACCTGATCGCGATGAACGCCTTGTATCGTCCGGGTCCGATCGCTTACATTCCGGGATTCATCAAACGTAAAAACGGAGAAGAGGAAATTACGTACGACCTTGAAGCGTGCGAAGGACTTCTCAAAGAAACCTACGGAATCACGGTTTATCAGGAGCAAGTCATGCTTCTGTCGCAAAAATTGGCCAACTTTTCCAAAGGTGATGCCGACGTATTGCGAAAGGCGATGGGTAAGAAACAAAAGGATGTTCTCGATAAGATGAAGCCGAAATTTATCGGTCAGGCATCGGAACAAAACGGACACGACCCCAAAATCCTCGAGAAAATCTGGAAAGACTGGGAAGCGTTCGCCGAATATGCGTTCAACAAATCGCACTCGACCTGTTACGCTTGGGTCGCTTACCAAACCGCGTTCCTCAAGGCGAATTATCCTGCAGAATACATGGCGGCCGTGCTTTCGAACAACATGAACGACATCAAGCAGGTTTCATTTTTCATGGAAGAATGCAAGCGAATGGGCTTGGAAGTGCTCGGGCCATGCGTGAACGAATCGTACTACAAATTCACGGTAAACGAAGAATACGCGATTCGGTTTGGAATGGGCGCAATCAAAGGCGTCGGAGGCGGCGCGGTAGAAACAATCGTCGATTCGAGAAAAGACGGAAAATACAGGTCGATCTTCGATTTGGCCAAACGGATAGACTTGCGCGCGGCCAACAAAAAAGCGTTCGAAAACCTCGCGCTCGCCGGCGGATTCGACACTTTCGAGGACACACACCGCGGCCAATATTTCCACAATGACGGCGGAGAAAACATCACCTTCCTCGAAAAAGCGATACGCTACGGATCGAAGTTCCAGGAAAACGAGAACTCGTCACAGGTTTCACTTTTTGGGGAAGCCAGCGAAGTCCAGATCGCCGAGCCTTTGGTTCCGCCTTGTGAGGAATGGAGCACGATGGAGAAACTGGCTCGCGAGAAAGAAGTCGTCGGGATTTACATTTCAGGACATCCGCTTGACGATTTCAGGTTCGAGATGAAGTACTTCTGTTCGTCGAGACTCGAACATCTGAAAAACCTCGAAGCCCACGTCAACAAAGCGCTCACGTTCGCCGGAATCGTCACCAACGTACAATATCGGACGGCCAAAAATGGAAAGGATTGGGGCATTTTCACGCTCGAAGGGTTCGACGAAACATACGAGTTCAAGATGTTCGACGAGGAATTCCTCAAGTTCAGGCATTATCTGGCGCAAAACCAATTCCTGCATTTCAAGGTCAACGTTCGCGAAGGCTGGACGAATAAGGAAACGGGCAAAAAATCCGACCCGCGATTGCAGTTTCTCGAGGTCAAGATGCTTCAGGATGTCTTGACTTCCCAAGCCAAAAAACTCACCTTGAATTTGAATATTTCAGATTTGAAGTCGGACCTAATCACGCATTTGAGCCATTTGTTCCAGCTTAATTCGGGCGTGAATCCGGTGAATTTCGATATTGTCGAGACCGAAACCGTGAAGAAACAGATTGTTCAAGCGGTCGTCGTGAGCGAAGAGGAATCAGAAGTAAATCCAGAAGAAGACGCGACAATCGAAGCCGCCGACGTCCAAATTCCGACGGAAGTCGAAGAAACCGTTTTAGTGACCAAACTTTCCATGTCGAGCAAGAAACTCAAGGTGAATATCTGTACCGAGTTGCTTTTGGAATTGGAAAAATTAGATGTGAAGTTTAAGCTGAATTGAGTTTTATGAGGAAAATAGGTATTTGCATTTTCGCTATCTGCGCGTTGATCTTTAGTTCTTGCGCTTTGAGTGCGGTTGCCACACAACACACTGTCGTCGACACTTCAGGAGAAACGATCACGCTGAATTCTTTGGGTAACGGAAAAGTGCTGCTTTATAACGGCGCCGGATTTTTCAACAAAATAGACAATACCGCCCGCGTGAATGTTTGGATTGACGGGTTGGCGGTCGGACAAATTCGGGTTGGCGAATATGCGGTGGTTTTTCTGCCTGACGGAAAACACAAACTCAAAGTAGAACATATAGACATGGTGAAAATGCGCAGCGAGCATGAAATTGACGTAGCCAATGACACGAAAATCATTGAAGTCAAGCCAACGCTCACTTCGAACAAAGCTAATATCGTAAGCGAACTTCCTGTGAATTTCGAGCGCTACAAGCAGATGCCGAAACGAAAATAAAGTCAGTCAGTGCAGCAATTTCTAATCAAACGCGGTTTCTCGGACGCCAAAAAACGCCAGTTGATCTTGACCGATGAAGCTCTGTCGTTCGAAAGTGGCGATCATTTGGGGCATGAGTTTACGACATTCAAAAAAAAGGACATAGCCGAATTTCGGTTCGGGATTCGCTGGATTCGTTTCGAATTGACTTACGGGCGCGAATACCAGATTTTTATCCGCGACAAATCTGGGAAAATCATCAAAATTACGTTCAAGTCGTATTTCCGGCGAAAGGTGAACGCGCTTCACGGACAATATGTGGAAATAATTAAGGCGTTGAATCGGCAATATTTTGACGAGATTCACGACGATTTCGTTCGTAGGATGAACGCTGGTGAAACTTTGAAAATAGGCGATGTGAGTGTCGATCTTGATGGCGTTTCGTTTTCCGTTAGCGGAATTGCCTCTCAAAAGCGCATCGAAGTGCCGTGGAAAAATGTAGGTTTGAAGCTTTACTACCGCTATTTTTCGATTTTCGATACGACCGACGCAAGGTCGAGAAACCGAGGCTATAATTTTCACGAAGATTGGAACGCAGCAATTTTATATGATGTATTGAAAACGATCATTGACCAAAATCAAACAAATACTGCGCAAATTTTATGAACTTATTTAAAAAGCTTTTCGGTTCGAACGACAAACAGTCAGAACTCGAGAACATTCTCAAAACACTGGTCAAGCCTGCAACCAAGCTCGTGCTTGAGCCCGCGACGAGAGAACCGGATTCTCACTTGACCTCACATTTTGGCGGCGTTCCATATTTCGAGAAAGGACATCACTGGCCAGGAAATAGAGCTGAGGAAGCGCTTACTTTTGTCTTCCAGATTTTCAACGACGGAAAAATAAACCTCCCGAAGGAAATCAAGCTGGTCCAGTTTTTCTACGACTTCGAACTTTCGCCTTGGTCTACCGAAGACGACGGTTGGCTCGTGAAAATTTACGACAAACTCGACGCTTCGAAGGTAAAACTGCGCGAGGGATACGATTCTGGTCAAGAGCTGAAGTACTGTAAGATCAAATTCGAGCAAGTTATGTCCCTTCCGGATTGGGAAGGCATCCAGGGTTGGAGTGAAAAGGCGGCCGAACTTTCAGCCCAGATCAACGACGACGAACCTTGGGAAGCTTATGACTTGGCGGCGAAAAAAATTACGGGCCAGGACGATTATCAAAGCCAGTTGGGCGGCTATCCGAAATGGGTTCAGGGTGAATCGACTTCGCTTCTCGAAGATGGTACGCAACTTCCGCTGTTGTTCCAGATTGATTCGGAAGAACTAGCAGATTTGATGTGGGGCGACGCGGGTTGCGTTTACGTGTTCTATGACGCGGCTTCTGAAATGATCAGTTTCGAATTACAGTGCCACTGAGAAATCGGAATTTCCCGCAGCTACAAAACCTAGCCCCGATAAAAGCGGTTAGCCTTTTGCAGCAAGCGCCTTGGTTTTGTTGGCTTGGCGAAGCGACCGAAGGAAGCTCTCGCCAAGACTTACAAAAGCCGGCGGTTGCAAGAAAGCTAAAAGCGGTTAGCGGGATTTTGCTTCAAATAAAACTTATCAGAAATTCTCGTTCACCTTGGCACTCGACAAATAATTTCAGACAATTTTAGCATAGCCAATTCCAATCCCAAAAGTTAAAATCGTTATCTTTAAAATACCTACTTTTGCATCGTAAAAACAACTTAGATTTAAAATAATATGGCAATAGCAATCACAGACGCTACTTTCGAAGAGGTAGTGTTGAAATCAGAAAAACCGGTAATGGTAGACTTTTGGGCGGCTTGGTGCGGACCTTGTAGAATGGTCGCTCCAATCATCGACCAGATCAGTGAGGAATTCGGGGACAAAGCCGTGATCGGTAAAGTCGACGTTGACGCAAACCAGGAATTCGCCGCAAAATATGGCGTGAGAAACATTCCTACCGTTTTGACTTTCAAGAACGGCGAGGTCGTGAACCGTCAGGTTGGCGTGGCTCCAAAACAAACTTATGCCGATTCGTTGAACGCCGCTCTATAAGCGAATTCACGTAAAAATACTTAAGCTCGAGGGAAACTTCGGGCTTTTTTATACTTGTAAATTTGCGAAGGAAAGCTTGAAAGTCGTGCCTTTTTCAAGTTCAGAAGAGACCGAAATCGTGCAATTTATGGCGCTTGCCAAATCGCGGATCAAATGCAGCCCGAGTCCGGACTTGATTCCGATCACCTCTTTTTCATCATACAAAGCCTTGAATTGTTCGTGACTCGCGCCCGGGCCGTTGTCTGAAATGGAAAGCTTCGTTTGGCCGTTTTCCACAAATGCAACCCATTGGATTTTTGGATTCTCGGTAGTTTCGAGTGCCTTTATGGCATTCGCGGTGAGGTTTCGGATAATGGTTTTGAGATAATCCGGATCGGTTTCGACCGACAGTGAGTTGTGCTCGAAAGCCAGCTTGGTTTTGCCGTCGCCGAACTGTTGCGCGACTTCCGAAAATAGCTGCGAGACGGCTGTTTTTCTCGATTTCGGATGAAAATTTTCCATTTGCCCTTTTGCCCAAAGCAACATGTCTTCCATAGATTCGAGCAGGTTTTCGGCCGACGTCATCGTTTGGTTTTCGAGGCGCGTACGGCTTTGGTCGTCAAAAAGTTCCGGACTTTCTTTTTGCAGTCGCATGAAACTGATCAATCTGGCGACGGGCGCGCGCAAATCGTGGTTCAGAATCGAGAAGAATTTCGTCTTGACGCGGTTCGCCTCTTGTAGATTTTCGTTTAGCGTTTGGAGTTTTTGGTTGGTTTTTCGACGGTTTCGGCTTTGGTTGTAGAGCAAAAGTCCAATGACGGCCAACAACGAGATTGCGGCAATCAGATACCATTTTTGCTTTTCCTTGTTGTCGATGGCGAGTTTGGAAATTTGGATTTCCTTGTTCCGAAGTTCGATCGTGCGCTGATCTTCGAGGTTTTGCAGCGATTGCTTGTTCTTGAAATTGAATACCGAATCCACATAAGCCGCCGATTTCTCATGAGCATCGAGCGCGTTTTTGAAGTCGTTCCCAAATTTGAAATAACGCGATAAATACAGGTAATCTTTGATCAAACCTTCATGGTTGCCAAGTTCTTTGTGCATTTTCAACGAAAGTTTGAGGTTGGCTTTCGCCGAATCGAGCGCATTTGGATCATTTCGGAAAATGCCTTTTTCAAGATAAGCGCGCCCGATGTTCTGGATCGTGGTTGTCGTCAATTGCTTGTCTTTCGTAAGCTTGGCATCGACCAATGCCGATTTCGATTCGGCCAGGCTTTTGTCGAATTCACGCATTTCCAAAAAAGCCGAGCCTGTCCAACTTTTGACGAACGCATTGGCAAAAACGTCGTGCTCGCGATCGAGAATTTTCGATGCGTCGGAATACGTTTTCAAAGCAAGTTTAAAATCGCCCTGACGTTGGTAAATCGTGCCAAGATTTGCGAGGTTGAGCCCGAGTTCGAGCTTGTGATCTTGAAGCGTTTCGAGCAATTTCACGGCTTTTTTGTAGTGCGTGATCGCTTTTGGGAAACTTTCGGTCAAATTGTAAACCGTTCCGATGTTCTCATAACTGCTCGCGCGACTGAAAGCCGACTTTTCTGGATCGAGTTTTTCGTAAAGGCGCAAAGCCTTGAAAAAGTAGTCGAGCGCAACCGGGAAATTGCCTTGATTCGCCTTCAGAATCCCGAGTTCGTTGTTGGTTCTGGCCAAAAAGGCGACGTTTTGGGTTTTGCTCAGGATTTTTTCGGCCGATGTAAGATGCGATTGCGCCAGGTCGTAATTCCCTTTCGAGACTTCGTGCATGCCAAGATTCAGATAAGCAACGCCTTTTCCGTCCTCGAATTTGAGACGGTTGGAAAGCGCCAAAGCCGAATTCGCGTAAGAAATTCCCACTTCGGGATTCTTGTAGATGTAAAGCCGGGACAACCTGTTGAGCAAAGTGCACTTCGCAGTATCTGATTTTTTGGCCGAAACTATTTTGACCAGTGAGTCAATCTCTCGCTGCGACTGGTTTTGCGACCATCCGACAACGTAAAAAGTCACAAAAACCAAAGTCAGGAATCGCTTCATATCTCACAGGATCGAAAGTAGATTGTCGCGGTAACTGCGTCCGACGGGAATCACGATATTCTCGTGCAAAACGATCTCATTCGGATGGATTTTGTCGATGAATTGCTTTTGGACGGCAAAACTTCTATGCACGCGAACAAAAGAACGGAAAGCATTTTCTTTCAAAAGTGTTCCGATGTTTGACAACACGCAATGCTTTTTGGTGCGCGTCACGACTTTGGTGTAATCTTTCAAAGCCTCGAGATACAAGATGTCGTGCAATTTCACTTTGGTCTGTTCGTAACCTTCCTTGATGTAGACGACGTCGGCGCCAAGACTCGATTCGAACAAATTCGCCTTCTCGCGCATTTCCATATAATCGTGAATTCTTTGCACGGTTTGGCCAAAGCGTTCCGACTTCAAAGGTTTTACGATAAAATCAAGCGTATCAAGCGTAAAAGAGTCGACCGCGTGTTCCGGATGTGCCGAGATGAAAACGCAAACCGGAACATTTTCGGCAGCTTTCCGAAAGTCGAGTCCGTTCATTCCCGGCATGTCGATGTCGAGAAAAAGCACGTCGATCTTGAGGTTCTGCAACGCTTTCAAAGCATCGGCCGACGAGCCAAAAATACCCAAAATCTCAAACTCGGGATATCGTTTCACGTTCGAAAGCACAGAAAGCCTGTCGAGTTCGTCGTCGTCGAGAATGAGGCATTTGAGGCTTCCCATGGCGTTTTTACTTGTCCAAATATAGACAAAAAGCACGTTTTGCGAACATTGGTATATTTAAAAGGCCATTCGTCGATCGGGCGTTTTTTTGCTGGTGCCTACGGTCGATATTTGTTTCTGAATCAGTCCGATAAAGGCGTAAACCGATGACAATGAAACGAATGCTACAACTGCTGATCTTATTCGGATACACGGCTTTCTCCCAAGTTGGCGTGAACACGACTTCGCCAAACGCCCAACTCGATATCAGGTCGACAAATCAGGCGAATCCGACAAATACCGACGGCATCCTGATTCCGAAAGTCGATGCTTTTCCGGCCATAAATCCGACATCGGCACAAAACGGCATGCTGGTTTTTCTCACGACCGTCGCCGGTGCAAACCAACCCGGATTTTACTACTGGGAAAATGCGACCGCAAGCTGGAAAGGAATTTCGAATCCATCTGGAGCGGATGCCGATTTCTACGAGGTCGGAAGTACCATAGCTCCCAACAACATCAACGACGCCATGTATCATTCGGGCGATGTCGGAATCGGGAAAACCACCGCCGCGACAAAGTTGGATGTCGAGGAAACAAGCAATTCAAAAGCCATCGCGGTCAGTTTTACACACTCGAATCCCGGCGGAATTTCCCAGGTTTTGCGAAACACCATAAATTCAGGAAGCTTGGCGACGGGCGTCATGACGGCGACCGACAATCGCGTCACGGTTGGGAATTCGGTGCAAGGTGTTGGCGTTTCGAATATTTTGTCGGGAACGAGCAACGATGAGACGATGGGCGTCCGGAATGCGCTTACGCAAACCGGAACCGGGATAAAAGTAGGCGTCTCAAACACATTTTCGGGAACGGGAACTGGTCAGCTTTACGGAATTAGAAACACATTCTCGTCGCCTTCGACGACTGTTCAAATGGGCGTTTTCAACACGTTTTCGGGATTGCCCGTTGGAGCGACTTACGGAATCAACAACATCATAGCCGATTCGGGCAACGGAATTAAAGTAGGCGTTCGCGACTCGATTTCCAACAGCGGCTCGGGTGATCATTTTGGCGTGAGGAACCTGTTCAGCGGAATCGGTTCGGGCGACAGATATGGCGTTTATGCGAAGTACATGGGTGCGGGATCGGGCAACATATACAACAACTACAGCGAGATCAGGAATTCCGGAGACGGCAATTTCTATTCGAATTACAACCAGATTGACGGATCGGGTTCGGGCACGCACATGGGAACGATGTCGGAAATCATGGGCAACGGCACAGGCGATCAATATGGCGTGTACAATTCGCTTACGGTTTTTACACCGGCCAATTCCACGCACACAGGCACGCACAATTATTTGGGAGGATCGAGCGGCGGAGCACATTACGGGACTTACAATTGGCTTTCGGGCGACGGAACCGGAACGCAATACGGCACCTATAATTACCTGAACAACACCGGTGCGGGTCTAAAATACGGTTCGTACAACCGCATTCAGGCGAATATCGGCACAGATGTGCAATACGGCGTTTATTCGGATGTGTCCAAACTGAACAGTTTTTCGGGTTATTTCCTCGGACGGTTTTCCATCGGAACAAACGCCACAAACAACTACATTTTGCCGGCTTCAAGAGGAACTGCCAACCAAATCATGCAAACAGATGCGGCCGGAAACGTAAACTGGGTCTCGCCAAACGGTTTAGGCGGATGGGCTTTAACGGGAAATTCGGGAACGAGTCCTACGGTGAATTTCATCGGTACGACCGACAACCAACCGCTACACTTTCGGGTTTTCAACGTGACCGCAGGAAGAGTCGAAAACGCAGGATCGAATACGGCGCTCGGCTACAATTCACTCGGGCAAATGGCCGCTGCGACGACGTCGAATACAGCATTCGGAAACAGCGCTTTACGAGGATCGACGACTTTGGCCAACAACACCGGAACGTCGAACAACGCTTTGGGCTACCAATCTTTGTTCAACGTCGCATCAGGTTCGTCCAACAGCGCCTTTGGAATCGCGACACTTTACGGCAACGCGACCGGAAGTTCCAATATTGCGATAGGCAATTACGCGCTTTTCAGGACGACAGCGGGAAGCGGCGGTGTAGCGATAGGAAATTTGTCGATGTACTGGTATTCGGGTCCGGCGGGCGTCTTTTCGAATACGAACACTGCTTTGGGAACTTATGCGATGCTTGGCGAACACTTCGGAAGTGGAATAGGACCGAACAACAACGGCTTGCGAAATACAGCGACAGGATACGAAGCACTTCAGGCAATTTCCTCCGGAAATGACAATACTGTGCTTGGTTTTCGAGGGATGTATTCGAACGGTTCGGGAAGTTTCAATTCGGCTTTCGGATCGGAAGCGCTTTACGACAACACGATTGGTGCAGATAATGTGGCGCTCGGGAAAAATGCGTTGCGGTCAAATGTCGCAGGATCGAAAACGGTTGCCCTCGGAAGAAGTGCGATGGAATACGCCAATAGTGCAACGGCAGCTTTCGATACTTTCAACACCGCCGTCGGATTCGAAGCCTTGAGAGGATCGACGACTGCTGCGGCAAATACCGGATATGGCGTCACAGCCGTCGGATCGATGAGCATGCGCGTGAATTCGGCAGGAAACAGGAATTCAGGTTTCGGATGCAGATCGCTTAGTTCGAATACGAACGGCGTGCGAAATACGGCAGTCGGTTTCGGTGCTGCCGAATCGATTTCCTCGGGTTATTTCAATACAGCGCTCGGGGCATTCGCTTATTCGACGGGAAATTTCGACAACTCCGTGGCCATCGGAGACGCATCGGCAGTAACCGCAAGCAACCAGATCCGTTTGGGAGACGCGGGCGTGATGAGCATCGGCGGATCGGTCGGATGGACAACCGTCTCGGATGCGCGTTTCAAAACCGATGTAAAAGCTGATGTCGTCGGACTGGACTTCATCCAAAAACTGCGTCCGGTCACATATCGCCTGAATCCGGATGCGATAGCTACTCATCTGAAAACACCTGAAAATCTGCGTAAACCGGAATCGGAAGCCTTGAAAGCCGAACAACTCCAAACCGGATTCATCGCACAGGAAGTCGAAGCGGCGGCCAAAGCGTCGGGATTCGAGTTCAGTGGCATCGACAGACCCAAAAACGCCAACGACTTCTACGGACTGCGCTATGCCGAATTCGTTGTGCCTTTGGTCAAAGCCATTCAGGAACAACAGCAAATCATAGAAACCGAGAAAGCGAAAAATGCGGTTCTGGAGCAAAAAGTAAGCGATATGGAAGTGCGACTGCAAGCCATCGAAGCAAAAATCAAAGGTTGAGTTTAGGGAACAAGTAATTAGGTTGCCCGGATTTTCGGGTCGTTGTTGGAAAGGTCGGTCGTGGTAGCCGGCCTTTACTTTTTTACATGGATGGATGATAGGCGGAAAGACGATAG
Source organism: Flavobacterium sp. (assembly GCF_004295795.1). Taxonomy (GTDB): domain Bacteria; phylum Bacteroidota; class Bacteroidia; order Flavobacteriales; family Flavobacteriaceae; genus Flavobacterium. Next base: position 34,320 of record NZ_SEBR01000031.1, read on the forward strand.
ATGTTTCGGTAATAGGAACTGGGTTTTCATCGCGGCAACAGTCCATCGTCTGTCATCTATTATCTATATTTACAGAATGAAGATCGATTCACAAATACAGAAAATCTCGAGTTTTAAACACCTCGAATTGCTGGCCAACCAGATTGTCGAAGGCTTTATTTCAGGCATGCACAAAAGTCCGTTTCACGGTTTTTCGGCCGAATTCGCCGAGCACAAAACCTACAACGCGGGTGAAAGTACGAAGCACATCGACTGGAAATTGTTCGCCAAAACAGACCGTCTTTACACGAAACGATACGAGGAAGAAACGAATCTGCGCTGTCATTTGATCGTCGACAACTCGAGTTCGATGCATTACCCGAAATTGACCGACGAGCCGTTTTTCTACAACAAGATCGGATTTTCGGTCTTGGCTTCGGCTGTTCTGATGAACTTGCTCAAAAAGCAGCGAGATGCCGTCGGACTCAGTGTTTTCTCAGATTCCTATGAGTATTTCGCCCCCGAAAAGGGCAGCGATCGCCACCATCGGATGTTGCTCGACAAATTGGAAGGCTTGCTCGAAAACTCCAAAATTTCCAAGAAAACCGACACTGTAAAATACCTGCACGAAATCGCCGAAAAAATGCACCGCCGCTCGATGATAATCTTGTTTACGGATATGTTCCAAACGGGTGACGAGGAAAAATTGTTCAGCGCCTTACAGCATCTGAAGCACAACAAACACAAAGTCGTTTTGTTCCATGTGATAGACCAAAAAACCGAATTGTCGTTCGATTTCGACAATGCGCCGCGCAAATTCATCGACCTGGAATCGGGAGAGGAGATCAATATTTTTGCCGAAAACGTGAAATCGGCTTACGAAAAACAAGCGTCCGACTATTTCAAAAAGCTCGCTATGACGTGCGCCCAAAACAGAATCAAATACGTTCCGGTAAACGTCGGCCCGGACTTCGAAAAAATTATGACGACATACCTCGTTGAGAAACAAGCTTTTGGTTAAAACGGCAAAAAAAAGTTTGATATTTTTTGCGAAAAGGCTTGCAGAAACGAAAAACCATCCTATATTTGCACTCGCAATTCAGCGCAAGGTTTGGTAGTTCAGTTGGTTAGAATGCCGCCCTGTCACGGCGGAGGTCGCGGGTTCGAGTCCCGTCCAGACCGCGAAAATTGGGAAAGCACTTTGGAAACAAAGTGCTTTTTTGCCCAATTGAGGTTCGAGAATTTAACAGTTCTCATTTGACACCTTGAAAGCAGTTGTGTTGTTTCGACGCGAAAGCGTCAGGTTTAGTAGTTAGACCAATGAAAAGCTTTCCACTTTTGTGGATAGCTTTTTTGCATTTTAGGAGGTTTTTGTTTTCTTTTTTTGAAGCTGATTCCGGCTAACTGGCACTAGCTTTTTTGCAAAAACCGGTTTTTCTAGAGGTTGCAACGAGCTTCCTTCGGTCGCTGTCGCAACCTTAGAAAAATGCGGTTTTTTCTGCAAAAGGCTAGTTGCCGTCATCCGGGCTATGGATTGTCGTAAGACGATCCTTTTTTTTGTTTTTTATTTCTGTGTTTATGGAAATTATCTCACTCTCGAAGCCTAAATAAAAAAGCTGCGCTTTTTGCTTCTTTTCGCCGGCTGCGCCGTCGCGTGCTTTGATTTTGATTCGTCGCCTGCCAGCGGGGCTTACTTTTACTTCATTGATATTTATTGTTTTTTAAAGGATTGCTTCGCCAGTTCGCTACGCTCGGGTCAGTGAACCTCGTTCCTCGGTTTGCCTCGCCGCAAAAGTAACAAAAAGGCTCGCGGCACGACCGATTTTGGCGACCTGACAGCCTTGCAAATTCCGCAAATGAAAGAACTCGCCGGAACTTTTTCTCGAATGT